>NZ_JAMXFA010000023.1:0-9808 GCF_025370785.1 Laspinema olomoucense D3b | reverse complement strand
CGATATCAATATCAACATCACGGGGCGATCGCAGAAACCGACCTAAAATTAATTGAATATTATCCGGGAAATTAAGGATTCTTAGAGGGTCCGAATCACGCTGAACTTTAGGCGGTGCGATCGCCTTTAAATGAAAGCCATTTTCATCCGGACATCTGGGTACAACCCTTTCATATCCATCTGAGTGGCCTTTTTCAGGGTAGCAATACCCTGCTCCTCGCAGAGTTTAAAAAGTGAAGCTAATTCCTAACTGGGGTTTACTTAACTGAGGCCGTATTTTTCATGAGGCTAGACTAGCTCACTGCCGGAGCAGCCACCAACTGGGTTACCCCTCTATTCAGATTGTAACAGTGGGATTGACTCGGAGAGACCGAGAGTTCATTGACTCGCTGAATCACATCCAAAAAGTCTTTTACCTCGGAGGGACTGCGCAGAATAAAAACTCGTTTATCTCCACAACATTGATCTATTTTTTCCCGGACCAAGGAACGCTCTTGTTTCATATAGTTCCAAGTCTGCCTTAACCCTTCTAAAAACCCATATTCTTGTATATTTCCCGGGTAATTACTTAAGAAAAATCTCCGCAATTTACCCTCGGGTTGAAATACTCTTTTTAACCGTCTCCACAGACAAACATTCTGGGATAAGTCTAACCAGATAATTGTATCAGCAGCAGCAAAACGTCGCTCGTAAATAAAATCTGGATTCGTAGGATCTCCATTTCCTTCGATAATCCAAGCCGGTTGTTGAAGATAGCTTTCTAAGCGGCTTTTGCTCGGAGATTCCATTGTCACACTCTCTGCCGCTTGGGCCAGGATAGCATCGGCATGAATGACCTCTACATTCACAATTGAGCAGAGGTGATGAGCGAGGGTGGTTTTTCCCGATCCTTTAGGACCGATAATTGCTATTTTTTTCATGTTTCTATTATTCATGAATTTGGTGGTGGCCTCAGTTAGTAAGTTTAAGTTTAGTTTAAGATTTAGGGAAGGATGATCTACCTAATAGCATAGATTTTTGGGATCTGTCGGTAGGAATCGGTGAGAGGGGAGATAACTCCGAAAATCAATTTATAATTAAGTTAGGAATCCCCGTACTCCTTGAGAATTAATTAACTTTCTTAATGACTGAGTTAGAGTTTACTAATTACATGAATTATTCAGGAATCCTCACCTCTCTAATTAGGAAGAATTAAAGTTTTCCCTAATCCTAAAACTGGCGTATAGATCTATAAATTTAGAGACAAAACTTCAAAAATTTGGGGATCCGGGGAAGAATAGGCTCCCACTGGCATCTTCAAACCCCAGTTGTTAGCTATGGTAAAGCCTATTTGGGTATTTGGTAATCTACCCAAATACATATCTCCGTATATTCCGCAGGTCGTAGCTACAAGCCGGAATACCCCAGAAGTTCAAAAGTCTTTGGAGAGTGGATGGGACAGGCTTCCCTCGTCCTATCTAGGTTTCAGGTACTTAGACCCCGATGCCATTGACGGCTTTATGATGGCATCTATCTGTGGAGTTAGTTTAACTGAAGAGGCCACTATTGTGAATCTATCTAATTATAGATTTGTTAAGATATCTGTATTTTTACGGAGTCTAGCCCCAGGGGGAAAGAGGGAAGGCATGGGGGATCTGCTGACAAGTCAGGATTTTTTGGCCCCACAGGCGGATTGAGACAGCCTCGGGTCCCCTCTTCTGTGTCTTAGTGAGGGCGATAGGACCCCAAAACATCCAGTTTACTCTCTCTGATTGAGAGCAGTGTTCATAAAAAACCTAGGGCATCATTACAGTAGTGGGAAGACAAACCGGGTTTCTGTACAAAATTTGGGCTGACTTCGTAACTTGCTTTGGGCCCGAAACCGGGTTTTTTGTCCTGGGGATCTAAAACTGTACCAAGTCTTAGACGGGTAAGATCGGGGAGACTGGAGAGAGGGTCTCGGGGCGGGAGTTCATAAAATTTAACAATCAGCGGATGAGGAGTGGGGAGAATTTTGGAAAGGGAGCGGGTATGGATGGCGATCGCCCCGCAGGATCGAGAAACACCAAAGGGGAACCGCGATCGCAGGCGATCGCCCGTAGCATTGCCCCCAGAATTACCCCAGACAACCGCAGGCTCTGCCCCCCCTGAGCCCCGCAATTGCACCGATCCCCACCGCCAATTCCAGGCAAGTAGTGCGGTAGTCTATATTGAAGTACCGTATTCGGCATAAGCCACGCAACCTCAAGATTATGACCTCTACTGTTTCCGGTCCTCCCCTCACGGTTCATATTGGATCGAGAAAAAGCCAATTGGCTTTAGTGCAAACCCATTGGGTGCAAGAACAACTCCAAAAACATTTTCCCGATCGCCGGTTTGAAGTTCATACCATGAGCACTCAAGGAGACATCATCCTCGATGTCGCCCTTGCCAAAATTGGGGATAAAGGACTGTTCACCAAAGAATTAGAAGTCGGAATGCTGCAGCGAGAAACCGATCTCGCCGTCCATTCCCTCAAGGACCTCCCCACCAATCTACCGGAAGGACTAATCCTCGGATGCGTCACCGAACGGGAAAACCCCGCTGATGCTCTAGTAGTCCATGAGAAACACAAAGATAAGCAACTAGAGACCCTCCCGCCAGGGGCCGTGATTGGCACCTCTTCCCTGAGACGTCTAGCCCAGTTGCGCCATCACTATCCCCATTTGGAGTTTAAAGACATTCGGGGAAACCTGAACACGAGATTAGCCAAACTGGATGAAGGACAGTATGACGCCATTATCCTCGCCGTCGCCGGATTACAAAGACTGGGAATGAGCGATCGCATTCATCAAGTCATTTCCCCGGAAATCTCCCTCCATGCCGTCGGACAAGGCGCACTCGGCATCGAATGCCGCGCCAACGACCCGGACATCCTGGAACTGATTAAAGTCCTGGAACATTGGGAAACTGCTCAACGCTGTTATGCAGAACGGGCCTTTTTACGCAGACTGGAAGGGGGTTGTCAAGTCCCGATCGGGGTCAATACCCTGATTCAAGACAACAACCTCACCTTAACTGGCATGGTTGCCAGTCTCGATGGCAAGCGACTCCTCAAAGAGAAAATAACGGGTCCTGCCACCGAAGCAGAACAACTCGGCATCCAACTCGCCGAAACCTTGCGTCAAATGGGTGCTCAGGAAATCCTCGATGAAATCTTTGCTCAAATTCAGCGCAGTTAATCCAGGGAAGGGAGAAATTTTACTGGGAGAGTGCGGGTAAGTACCTTGATCCAGTGAATTTTAGTAGAGACGCTGCTATTGAATGCGTCTCTACTTCACCCTTGAGATCGGAGTATCCAAGACTTCCAATGACTCATTCCAATAACCCCTTTGCCACTGCGCTACAGTTTACCCTCAAATGGGAAGGCGGGGCCGGACACCCGCAGGACCTCGCTGGTGCCGTCAATCGCGGGATTAGCCAAGGTACTTATGATACCTATCGTCGCAACAAAGGCTTATCGCTTCAAGCGGTCCGCTTGCTGAGTGACTCAGAACTGGAAGAGATTTATTTTCACAGTTACTGGAAACTCTCCAAAGCGGATTTGATGTGTTTGCCCTTGAGTATCGTGCATTTCGATACTGCGGTCAATTTTCATGTTCCGGGCAGCATTGAATTTTTACAAGAAGCGATCGGCGGCTTAAGCATTGATGGCAAATTTGGCCCGAATACCCAACGCGCTTTAGAGAAATACAACAATTTGGAAACGGCTAAACGGTATTGTCATTGCCGGATTGCCTATCGTCATCAGCAGGTTAAAGCCAATCCTAGTCAGGAGATATTTTTAGAGGGATGGTTACGCCGCGATCGCGATTTACTCGCCTATATTGAGCAATGGGTTCAATCTGCCACCGGAACGCCACCACAGAAATCTCCTAGCTTCTCCTCCGTCCCGCCATTGCCGGATAAAACGCCAGTGCAGGAACCCCCAACCCTGGACAAATCCGAGCAAAAATCAGAAGAAGTCTTTAAGAAACTCCAGCAGGCGATCGCCTTGCTGCAAGATGTCGTCGATACCCTCAAAACCACCCGATAGCCGTCATCTCCCCAGCGCCACCCCTAAAGCATGGACCTCCTCGCGGTCCCATTTTTGATCCAAACATCTCTTCCCTGTCCCAGATTTAGGATACCCCTCCACAGGTATGATGGCGGTACGGATAATTTAAGGGAACTACGCGAGTGAAGTTAAAAATATTATTTGTTGCCGCAGAAGCGGCTCCCATTGCTAAAGTGGGTGGCATGGCAGATGTCGTCGGGTCCTTGCCTAAAATTCTCAGAAAGATGGGACATGACGTCCGCATCTTTCTTCCCTACTACGGCTTTCTCCCGGATAAAATGGACATTCCCGAGGACCCCGTATGGTCCGGCTATGCCATGTTCCAGGATTTCTCCGTCTATGAAAGCGTCCTACCCGGAACCGATGTTCCCTTGTATTTATTTGGACATCCCTCGTTTATGCCTCGGCGGATTTATGCCGGGGAAGATGAAGAATGGCGGTTCACCCTGTTTTCCAATGGTGCAGCAGAATTTGCCTGGAACTACTGGAAACCCGATTTAATCCATTGCCACGATTGGCATACCGGGATGATTCCAGTCTGGATGCATCAATCCCCAGATATTGCCACGGCTTTCACGATTCATAATTTAGCCTACCAAGGACCTTGGCGCTGGAAGTTAGAACAGATGACCTGGTGTCCCTGGTATATGCAGGGTCATAATACAATGGCCGCAGCGGTGCAATATGCTAATTTGGTGAATACCGTTTCTCCCACTTATGCTGAGCAAATTAAAACCCCGGCTTATGGCGAAACCCTAGAAGGGTTAATGTCTTTTATCAGCAGTAAATTAGTTGGAATTGTCAACGGGATTGATACGGATTCTTACAATCCCGAAACCGATAAATATCTGCAGCAAAATTTCACCGCTGAAACCATCGAAAAACGGAAGGCAAATAAGATTGCTCTGCAAGAAGAAGTCGGTCTGGAGGTGAATAAAAAAGCCTTCTTGATTGGGATGGTAACCCGATTGGTAGAGCAAAAAGGTTTGGATTTGACCATTCAGATCCTGGACCGATTTATGGCTTATACCGACTCCCAGTTTATTTTGCTTGGGACTGGCGATCGCAACTATGAAACCCAAATGTGGCAACTTGCGACCCGCTATCCCGGACGCATGGCAACCTATTTACTCTACAATGATTCCCTCTCTCGTCGCATCTATGGCGGAAGCGATGCCTTCCTAATGCCGAGTCGCTTTGAACCCTGTGGAATCAGTCAATTATTAGCCATGCGCTATGGTTGTGTTCCCATTGTTCGTCGCACTGGGGGTTTAGTGGATACCGTCAGTCACCATGATCCCGTCACCAAGCAAGGGACAGGTTACTGTTTCGATCGCTATGAAACCTTAGACCTATTTACCTGCATGATTCGCGCCTGGGAAGGCTATCGGTATCAGGATTATTGGCAACAACTCCAAATCCGAGGGATGCAGCAGGACTTTAGCTGGAATAAATCCGCCAAAGAGTATGTCAAGATGTATCATTCCATCTATGGCATTACCGAAGACCCCGACGACGCCCTAGAAGCGGCAGAAACCGCTCAAGCCTAGGCGATGATTAGATGATGAAATAGCCCTGACTATAAAAACTGAAATAAGCCGGGTTTCTGTTGCTGATTGATGGCTTTCTTTGCCACAAAGTTGACAAGAAACCCGGTTTATAACCGTTAGATTAACGACGAAACCCTAGAGAATTTGAGAGATTACCGCCCTAAAATTTGAGCGCGGATGAAATCTTCGGGATTTTCTGCTACCCATCCCTCCGCAGAAGTGGCGCGAACTTCAAAATGGAGATGGGGTTCAGTGCTGTCAGGATTGCCGGAGTAACCCACCCGGCCAATTTGTTGAGACTGCCGTATCTGTTCACCGAGAGTAACAGAAATTTCACTTAAATGGGCGTAGCGAGTTTGTTTACCCCCGGCATGATTAATCACGATGAGATTACCATAAGCACCGCGATCGCCTGCAAAAACAACCACCCCATTATCCCCCGCTAAGACTGGGGTTCCGATCGCCGCCTTGTAATCAATCCCACTATGAAACGTCGGTGCTCCACTGCCGGAATTTAACCGCGTATAGCCAAATCTTAAAATCGGTTCTGCCTCTACCGGAAGGGGATACCCAGGAACTGGATTCACAGTCGGGTCTACAAAGGATGTGACAGTTCCAGACCCTTCGGGATTTGTACTCGACCAGATGACTCCGGGAACAAAAACCACCAGCGGAGGGGAAACTAAACAGCCATTATTATCAAAAATTGCTGCTGCAGGTATCTTATAAATTGCTTCTAAGTCGGTCCAACTTTGTCCCGGTTGTACCCGCACCTCTATCCCATCAAAAGGAGCAATCCGAATGGTTGTTCCCACCGGCGCTAAACCGCTTTGTAGAGGCGGATTCATCCCCATGAGGGTTTCGGGTTTCAGTTCATATCGGGCGGCGATACTTTCCACGGTTTCACCGTTGGCAATCTGATGACGTTGAATGCGATCGAGTGCCGGAAGTCCCAACATTGCCGGACAATTATTCGTCTGCGGTTCAGTATTGGCCGTGGCACTCCCGGGAGTCAAGGTTAGGGAGAGAAGGGTAGGCAAGAAAATCAGCCAGCGGGATAACATCATAGCAATTCCAGGGTAAATATAGAGAGTGAACCCTATCTCAAAGTTCAGGCTAATTTCGGAAAATCAAGGTTTTTGGCTCGATTTTAACATGATTTTTTAGCCACGGCACTCCCTCAGTCGGTTCCCATTCCCCTACTCCCGTTCTTGATAACCCATCAACGCTGTTATTTTCCGATCCTTAGAAAATGTTAGAAATTGGGGTAGTTTAAGCGGTCCAAATACTAACAATCCCGTCCGAATGACTCGAACGGGATTGTTTATTATGTAGATTATTAAAAAGGCCAAGGGCCTGTCTTATGAACACCTGAAACGGTGCGGTTTGTTATGGTTCTACTCTATCTAAATCTTGGGGTGAAGATTATCCCCCTTTGGATAGAACTGAATGAACCAGCAGAGAGAGACTGGTTGGAGGAGGCCCCAGGATTGTTGCCAGTCAAGGGCTGGATTCAAGCTAAAATCCCGGCAATCATGCCCGCGAGTAAGACAAATCCGATCCAAACATTTTGACCAAAAATCTGGCCGTAAGTGGTTCTAGGGAGGTCTTCCTGGCGCAGTTGGAGATATTCCCAACTCCAAAACAGGACCGCGATCGCCACGGCAACCCAAAAGGGAAAGCTCAGATTTAACCGCATCCCTTCCCAAATCAATAATCCAGCAGTTGCCAAAAAGAAGACGCCGACAGCTTCAGCGGCCCGATCGCCAAAAAATAAGGCGCTGGAGTTCACCCCCAACCGGCGATCATCCTCGCGATCGCTCATAGCATACACCGTATCAAATCCCAAGGTCCATAACACCGTGGCCCCCCATAAAATCCAGGTGGAGGTCTCTAAGTGAGATGCTGCTGCACTCCAGCTAATTAGCACCGCAAATCCCCAAGCAATGGACAAAACCAACTGAGGTACTGGAAACACTCGTTTCGCTAGGGGATAGCCAATAATTACCGGGACTGCCGCTACAGATAAGCCAAAACTGAGGGGATTGAGATACAGTGCTAGAATCCCTGCACAAACAAAAGCCACTATTGCGACCCCAATCCCAATTTTGATAGACAGTTCGCGGGATGCCAAAGGGCGATCGCGCGTGCGTTCCACTTGCGGATCAATATCCCGATCCCACAGATCATTCACCACGCAACCGGCGGCACTGGTTGCCAAAGACCCTAAAATAATCACCCCAACCAGAAGTACCGGGGGCGTTCCTTCCGCCGCCAAAAATACGGCCCACAGCGCCGGAATCATTAAAATCAGGCGTCCGGCAGGTTTATTCCACCGTAACAGCCGAATAACCGCTTGCCAGGTTGGTTCGCTTGGGTTGGGTTGTGACGTCACCATTACATTTACTTAAATTAATTCGCGATAGGTTTCACTAATACGATATCGTTATCTTGGGTTCAACAGTGGAATCGATCCCTAACCCCGGGATATCGGTTGGATGCATTCTCGTCATCCAGAGCGAAAATTTGTCAATGCCTTAATCAGCAACCTCCGGGGATCTTGACCAATCCGACACAAAGGATGCAATATTTGCCTCTTTGACCGGGGATATTCCTCAATTCCGGTTCGATTCCGGCTTGCACCCCAGCCTTAGTCATGCATCACCGCCTTAATTTCCTGGAGGGAAAAACAATGACCTTGAGCAAATCCGTTCCCATCGTGAGGATTCCGGATCCCGAGGTGGGGAAACAACATATTCTCGCTGCGATCGATATGGGGACGAACTCCCTGCACATGGTGGTTGTCAAAATTGACCCTACCCTACCGGCCTTTACGATTATGACCCGGGAAAAAGAAACCGTGCGTCTGGGCGATCGCGATATCAAAACCGGCCACCTCAAACCGGAAGTCATGGCACGTACCTTATCCGCGCTGCGACGCTTCCAGCAACGCGCTAAGAGTCTCAATGCCGAACAAGTGGTGGCGGTTGCCACCTCTGCCATGCGCGAAGCCCCCAATGGACGGGATTTTCTCAAGGAAATCGAAACTGAACTGGGACTACAGGTCAGTTTAATTTCCGGACAGGAAGAGGCGCGCCGGATCTACCTCGGCGTTCTCTCCGGGATGGACTTTAATGAAGAACCCCACATTATTATTGATATTGGGGGCGGTTCTACGGAACTCATTTTAGGGGATGGTCATGAACCCCGTTTTCTGAGTAGCACGAAAATTGGGGCAGTGCGTCTGACGAGTGAATTTATTACCACGGACCCAATTAGTAACAGCGAGTTTGACTTTTTGCAAGCTTACATTCGGGGGATGTTAGAACGTCCCGTGGAGGAGTTACAAGCGCGGTTGTACTTGGATGAACAGCCTCGGGTGGTGGGGACCTCGGGAACCATTGAAACCCTCGCTGTGGCGATCGCCCGGGAAAAACAGGGACTTGAACCCTCTCCCCTAACTGGATATCAATTCAAATTAAAGGACTTATCTGATTTTGTCCAACGCTTGCGCAAACTTTCCTACAATCAACGGTTAGCCATTCCGGGGATGTCGGACAAGCGCGCTGAAATTATCCTCCCTGGGGCTTTAATTTTGCTCGAAGCGATGACTTTGTTGAAGATGGATTCCCTCACCGTCTGCGAGCGATCGCTCAGGGAAGGCGTCATCGTTGATTGGATGCTCACCCACGGGTTAATTGAAGACCGTCTGCGCTATCAGAGTTCCATCCGGCAACGCAGTACCCTGAAAATTGCCCAAAAATACCACGTTAATCTGGACTCGGCCGAACGAATTGCTGGATTTGTTCTGACCCTATTTGATCGCACCCAAGGCTTACTCCATGACTGGGGTTTAAATGAACGAGAATTACTCTGGTCAGCCGCAATTTTGCATAACTGCGGCATTCATATCAGTCATTCGGCTCATCACAAACACTCCTACTATCTGATTCGCAATGGAGAGTTGCTGGGATATACAGATACAGAGGTGGAAATCATCGCTAATCTCGCCCGCTATCACCGCCAAAGTGCGCCGAAGAAAAAGCATGATAATTATCGGAATTTGACCAGCAAGCAACATCGCAAAATGGTGAGTCAATTGAGTGCGTTGTTACGCTTGGCTGTTGCCCTCGACCGCCGCCAAGTTGGGGCGATCGCCCAGCTCGGTTGCCGCTATTTCCCC
>NZ_JAMXFA010000022.1:53635-118809 GCF_025370785.1 Laspinema olomoucense D3b | reverse complement strand
ATGGGGAGGATGGGGGAGATGGGGAGGATGGGGGAGATGGGGAGGATGGGGAGGATGGGGAGGATGGGGGAGATGGGAGAGAATTGGGGGAATTATCTATGTTTGTAGTAACGACTGAAGTCGTTCTCCATCGGACTGATATACCTTGTGCAACCACTGCCACATTCCCAATCTACCCCATCTCTGGCAACCCCTAACCAAATCTGTCAAACTGCGCTATCAATAATAAATTGTTCCATCCAGACTTGACATGAATGCTAACGTGATTGAAATCCTGTCCGCAGAAGAACTGCGCCGGACTGTGACCCGACTGGCGTCCCAGATTGTGGAACGATCAAATGATTTGTCAGAATTGGTGCTCATCGGCATTTACACCCGAGGGGTTCCCTTCGCGCATCTGTTGGCGAGTCAGATTGAACTTTTAGAACAGATTCAGGTGCCGGTGGGTGCTTTAGATATTACATTTTATCGAGATGATTTGGATAATATTGGGATGCGAACTCCGGCAAAAACAGAGATGCCGTTTGATTTGACGGGTAAGGAGGTGATGTTGGTGGATGATGTAATTTTCAAGGGTCGCACGATTCGCGCTGCCTTGGATGCGATCGCCGATTATGGTAGACCCTCTCTGATTCGGTTGGCGGTCCTAGTTGATCGGGGTCACCGTGAGGTTCCCATTCATCCAGATTTCATCGGCAAAACCCTCCCCACGGCAAAGGAGGAACAGGTTAAGGTCTTTTTCAATGAGGTAGACAATCGCGATGGGGTAGAACTGATTAAGGTGATTTGAAGGATGAAGGGGGATTGGGGGGATTGGGGAGATTGGGGAGATGGGGAGGTTGGGGAGATTGGGGAGATTGGGGATAATGAGTTCAGTCGTTACTCCAAACGGGTAGAATAATGACTGAAGTCTTTACTACAAACTTGGACCATCTTCCCCATCCTCCCCATCTCCCCTAACTCCCCATCCTCCCCATCTTCCCTAGGACAAATGACAAATGACAAATGACAAATGACAAATTTAAACTCTGGGGAAGAAACCCAATCTCGGAAGGCAGAACATATTCGAGTCTGCCTGGAAGATGATGTGCAATTTCGCTTGAATGGGACGGGTTTGGACCGTTATCGCTTCACCCACTGCTGTTTGCCGGAACTGGATTGGCAGGATATTGATCTGACGACGCGGTTTTTAGGGAAATCCCTTGGTGCTCCCTTGTTGATTTCTTCGATGACGGGGGGGACTCAGGAGGCGAAGCGGATTAATTCTCGGTTGGCGGTGGTGGCGGAAGAGTTTCAGATTGCAATGGGGGTGGGTTCCCAGCGGGTGGCGGTGGAAAAACCGGAGGTGGGAGATACCTTTGCGGTGCGATCGCTGGCACCAAATATTCTGTTATTTGCCAATTTAGGGGCGGTACAGTTGAACTATGGTTATGGGGTGGATGAATGTCGCAAAGCAGTCGATTTGCTGGAAGCAGATGCGTTGATTCTTCACCTCAATCCCTTGCAAGAAGCGGTTCAATCCCGGGGGGATAAAAATTTCAAAGGATTGCTTGACAAAATCCATGAGTTATGTAATGTATTACCCGTGCCGGTGATTGCCAAAGAGGTGGGTAATGGGATTTCGGCAAAGATAGCCCAGAAATTGATTGAGGCAGGGGTTGGGGCAGTCGATGTGGCGGGTACAGGGGGGACTTCTTGGGCGAAGGTGGAAGGGGAACGGGCGAAGGATTCCCGACAGCGCCGCTTAGGAGCAACTTTTGCGGAGTGGGGTTTACCCACAGTAGATTGTATCACCTCGATTCGGGCGATCGCCCCAGAAATTCCCTTAATTGCATCGGGGGGATTACGCAATGGACTGGATGTGGCGAAGGCGATCGCCTTGGGGGCGGACCTCGCCGGTTTAGCATGGCCCTTCCTGCAAGCAGCAGCAGAATCCGAGGCGGCGATTCACACCCTGGTGGAACATTTACTGGCAGAACTCTCTACAGTTCTGTTTTGTACCGGCAATGCCACTCTCACCGAACTCAGAGACTCGGACGCCCTTCAACCCCAGGGTTCCCTAGGGCGTCCGTAACCCAGAGGCAAGACAAGCGAGTTTCTGAACGTCCCAGAACGATTAACATAGAAGAGATAAGCGATCGCAACTTCGGGTCAGTTTTCAAAACACCGACGCCGGAAGCAGCGCAGATAACATTAAGGACCGTTGCAAAATGCGAGATTTTTTCAAATACACCTTTGCTAGTATCCTCGGGACGATTGTCGGATTAGGCGTTTTAGGTGTTCTGAGTTTAGGTGGACTCCTGATTGTTGTTGGGACAATCGCCACTTCCTCGAAAGATGCCGGACCAAACGTCGAAAATAACTCGATGCTGGTGTTTGACCTTTCGATGAATATCACCGATTCTCAACCCACCTCCACTACGGCAGAAGCATTATCCCGAACCCTCTCGGAGGACTCGGAACCGAACACGATGACGTTGCGCCAGGTGGTGGAAACCATTGATGCTGCCCGAGAGGACGATCGCATTCTCGGGATCTACCTCCACTCTACCTCCTCCAGCACCAGTAACGGCTTTGCCACCCTCCGGGAAGTTCGCTCGGCCCTCGAACGGTTCCAGGACGCCGGTAAAACTATCATTGCCTATGACCAAGATTGGAGTGAAGGGGAATATTACCTCGCCTCGGTTTCTGACGAAATTCTCCTCAATCCTCTCGGGATGATCGAAATGAATGGGTTGAGTTCGGAGACGACTTTTTTGACAGGGGGTTTGCAGAAATACGGCGTCGGAGTTCAAGTGACCCGGGTCGGAAAGTATAAATCCGCCGTGGAACCCTTTGTATTAACCCAAAGTTCCCCAGAAAGTCGGCAACAGACGGAAAAACTCTTGAGCGATATTTGGGGTGATTTTCTGACAACGGTCGATCGCCGTGAGAAAATTAGCGCTCAACAGGTGCAGCAGGTGGTGAATACCCGGGGTATGCTGATGGCAACGGAGGCAGAACAACAGGGATTTGTCGATCGCCTCGCTTATTTTGATGAAGTGGTGGCACAACTCAAGGAACTCACGGGCCAAAAAGAGGAGGACCGGACGTTCCGGCAAATTGGTTTATCCGGTTATGCCGCAGTCAGTGAGGATCAAAGAGCGACTAAGGCGCGATCGGCTCCTCAAATTGCCCTAGTATATGCTGAGGGTGAGATTGTGAGCGGGGAAGGTGGTTCTACCCAGGTGGGAGGCGATCGCCTCGCCAAACAATTGCGCGACTTGCGCCGGGATGAGGATGTCAAAGCGATTGTCTTACGGGTGAACAGTCCCGGAGGTTCTGCCACAGCATCGGAAGTGATTCAGCGTGAGGTCCAGTTGATTGCTGAAAGCAAACCCATTGTGGTGTCAATGGGGAATGTTGCCGCTTCCGGTGGGTACTGGATTTCTAGCTATGGGTCGAAAATTTTTGCTCAACCGAATACGATAACAGGTTCCATTGGCGTGTTCGGAATGCTGCTGAATATCCAAAGTTTGGGCAATAAACAAGGGATTAACTGGGATGTGGTGAAAACTGGACCTTATGCGGATATTGATACGATTACCCGCCCGAGAACCGCTCAAGAAATGGCAATTATTCAGCAAATGGTCGATGGCATTTATGAGCGATTCTTGAACTTGATTGTGGAATCTCGGAATCTACCGGCCCAAAAGGTAAGTGAGATTGCTCAAGGTCGAGTCTGGTCCGGTCAAGAAGCAAAACAACTGGGTTTAGTCGATGAACTGGGCGGTCTAAATGAGGCAATTTTGGCCGCAGCGGAATTAGCAGAACTGGGTGAAGATTGGAAGGTGGAGGAATATCCCCAAACTCGCACATTTGAACAAATCTTGATTGAGCGCTTGCTAGGGAGTCGCCTGAAAGCACTGGTCCCGACTCCAGAACCGGACCCGCTAACGGCACAATTACAGGAACTCTATGAGGAAGTTTCTATGGTCAAAAATTTGAATGACCCGTTCCATGCTTATACTCGCCTGCCTTTTACGTTCCAGATTCGTTAAGATGCGGTTGGGTGGGAAGGGGGTTGAAACTTATATTATGTTAGTTGAATTACCCAGAGAGACCTAACCCCCACCCCTTACAAGAGTAGTTTTTTTACTTCCGGTCCCCTCCCCTTGCCAAGGGGAGGGGACCGGAGGTGCAGTTAAATGTGAGGCGAATCAGCAGAGAAGAGGAAGAGGAAGAAATGGTTTTTTAGGTTGATCCACCGGACTTGATATGAGGGGTGATTTGATAGGCGCAACGCCGATCGCCTTCCATGATATGTTCCACTCGTTCGATAGTGACAGTTGGTCCGAATAGGGTTTTAAAAACTTCCAGTTCGGACCGACATAATAATCGACAAGTGCGTGCAGCTTCATTAATGGGACAGTGGTTTTCTATGAATAACCAGGACCCATCCGTTTGGGCGATCGCCTCTGCCATATATCCTTCCTTGGTCCGAATTTCTGCAAGGCGTTTCACTTGGCGATCGAGTCGGGATTGCCGTAAATTTGCGCAGTTCTCCCCTTCTAAAGTAGCAAACTGAACGCGATACCCTTGAATTTGTCGGCGCGATCGTTCTGCTAAGACTTTCTCTAATTCCGCTTCCCCTAAAACCGCTTCAAAACTATTCAGAAATTCCACCATCAAGTCGGCATGAGTATTGGGAAATAAATTCAGGGTGCGATCGGTCAATTGCCACAACTTCACAGGTCGCCCGATCGGACGCCGTTGTTCCGAATAATCCACTAAACCCTCTCCCCGCAGTGCCTGTAAATGCTGCCGAATCGCCATTGGAGACACCTCTAGCTGTTCTGCCAGGTCCGTCGCATTCGTGGCCCCTTGCATTTTTAACAGGTAGAGAATTTGCTCTTTTGCTTTTTGTTTGTCATCGGTCATTGGACATGGAAAGATGAAGGATCAAAGCGGAAGCATGAAGGCGGAAGCATCCAGGCATAAGGCATTTTATTAGAACAAAAGACGGTCCCTGGTTGTCTTTCATCCCTCATCCCGTCCCCCCATTCTTCCATTAATTCCCAATTATAACAATTATAAATCAAACCGACGCTGAAATCGAGAGTCTAAGTCGGCACTTTTACGTTGATTGCACTGGCGGCAAAGGGTTTGCAGATTACTGATATCGTTAGACCCCCCCATCGCCAGGGGAATAATATGATCAATATTCAGTTCGGTTTCTTGTTCCGTTTTGCCACAACTTTGACACTGATGGCGATCGCGTTCCCACACATAAGCTCTAACTGATGCAGGAATCCGGATTCGAGGTGTTTTACTCATAGATTTTTAGTAGATTAAGGGGTAAATTTAAGAGTTGGGTTCATCCATCATCCGCCGGATATCATCCAGGGGTGATTTCGGTTCACTGGGTGATTCGGGTTCATTGGATACAGCTATTTCTTCAACTTGTGGGTCATCTGGACAGAATTCTACAATAATCCTCATTCTAACTTTCCCCTCTTGCCAGTTTTGGGCTCCATATCTTAAGGATTTAGCTTTAACACCCTCATGAACCCAATTTATTTGATTGTTATCCCAGCCATTCTTATTGAGAATAGAATCATTGCTTCTCAAGATTAAAATTGCTCGTTCTGTCAACTCCCTTGTTCTAAATGTTTGCTGCCCAATTAATATTTTACAGTAGTCGTTCTTTAAAACAACAACTTCCTCCGGATCCAAGGGTTCAAATTGAGTGCTCATTTCAGGTAATCCCTATAAATTGTTATTGTTATCATACCGCCTATATACTGATGGAGGCAGAGCCTCCAATACTGCGTGACTCGGCAGAGCCAAGTCACGAGAATTAGAGTATTCTATAATAGATTCTCGTGTCATGGCTCTGCCGTGACACGGGCATTTTGCGGCTCTGCCGCCTAATTGGTTCTGCTACTATTAGGAGGCAATGTTTGGCTCATCCCTGCATCCGTCGAATATCATCAAGGGGTGATGCAGGTTCACTGGATTCCCCTTTATTGCTGGCTGCTATTTCTTCAGCTTCTGGCTCATTTGAGCAAAATTCTAAGCTGATTGTTATTCTCATTTTACCTTTTTTCCAGCCTTGAGACCCATATTTTAAGACTTCAACGTCGGCACCCTCTCCAAACCATTTGACAGTGTGTCCATTTAAATTAGATCCAATAACACTGTTTTTCATGACCTTTATTAAAGATTCTCTCAATTCCCCAAATTTCATGATGGGATGGGTCAGCAATGGGATGTTTTGAGCCGTGTTAGACATAGATAACACTTCATCGTCCTGGAGTGGTCTAAATTTAGAATTCATACCAACTATCTGGAAAAATTACTCTCCTATATTAGGTCATCAAAACCACCCTGTCAATAGGGTAAAATGTAACGAGACACATCCCACCCTATTGACATTCATCGCGTTAGATCATCTCCACCACCTCTGCTAATTCCCCATCTTCCTCCTCAATAATATCCACCTCGATCGCCTCTTGCAAATTAGCCAAGGGTAACTGATAGCGGTCTAAAAGCATTGCCTGTAAACAGCTATTAATACCGGAAACTACCTCGTTGTAATCGGCAATTTTATCCTGAACTTCTTGCAACTGGATCTGATTACTATCGAGTTGCTCTTGTGCTTCCCGTTCTAGGGTTTTCTCTAGGTGCGATCGCGCCCGGTTGTACTGTTGTAAAATCATCTCCTCTTGCTGCTTGACTAACGGCAACAGATGAGTTTTCAGGGTTTGATTCACCGTTTGTCGGAAGGTACTTTGAATCGTGTGTTTGACTTTCGGTTCAAAGTCCAACTTTAACAACTGGCGAATAGCCGGTTCCGCATCTTTCATGGTGATACAATCATAACTTTGAGAAGTTTGTTGCAGCACTTTACGGAACTGATAAATGGAAAATGTGCCTTCATCGTAAAAGCGAGGACTCTCCCGCACGAAGCGATCGCATTCCGTACTCGCCGCAGCGCGAATCGCTTGCTGCACTTGCACCTCCAAATTCTTAACCGTCTGTTCTAATCCAGCATCCCCGCCTACTAAGCGGCATAAGTCTCGGTAATACTCTTGACGGCGAATTCGCTCGATTAAATAGGCGAAATAATTAGCAATTGTTCGTTCTGCTTCTTCTGCCAATACCTCCTCTAATTCATTGGACAAGTAATAAAAAGCCTCGACTAAAATCGCCAATAACGGTGCAGTTGAGTTGCGAGGATGAGTTAGGGTCGCTTGCCGGTAGGCTTCTTCCACGGAGAAGGTATTCAACAGTTCATCCATGCGGCAAACCATTTTAACTTTTAGTTTGCGGAAGTCTTCCTCAAAGGTAAGGCACTGATTGGTTACAACTTCATTTACCTCTTGGGTAATATGTTCATTTAAGGCCATTCCCAGGCGGCGTAAGTCATAATTCAGTTGTTCCATCCGCCGCAATTTTAACCCCTCAATATTGACGGGTTGACTCTCTAAGTCCCGATATTGTTGGACGTAATGGCGACTTAACAGCAGGCAGATGGGTTGGAGGTCATTGGCGAGGGTTTTAAAAAGAAGAGGGCGTTTTTCGTTGGTTAAGTAGTTGGTAATGCTGGTGCGAAACTCCTCAATGCCACTATCAGAAATGAGCTGATTTAGCAGAGAGGTTCCGCATTCGTTGAGGATGCGGACGTAGTTTTCATTCGGGGTTTCGTAGCTGTAAACCGCAATTTTAAATTGACTGGGGGAGAGTTTCCCGGAGTTGGCGCAGTAGCGGTTAAATTCGTTGACAAATTGCGGGGTGTCTTCCTGGATGCTGGTGTTTTTGACGCTTTCGGCAAACAGGGAATCTAATCCATAGCGATCGCGTTCGCTGGTTTGTTTGATTTGACTTCCCCAAAAACCCAGCAACCCACTGGTTTTATAGAGGCGTTTGGTATCTCGGAACTGAGTAACAATTAAATCATCTAACCGTTGCCGCAGTTGGCTATTATACCAGGTTTCGTCAATGCGGTTAAAGACATAAAAGACGCGATCGCGAATTCCGGGATTAGACCGCATTTTTTCCAGCAATTCCGTCTCTTCCGTGGTCATATCCCCTTCAGAAGCGGGTTTGAGGACGCATACCACCGCTGAGGTTTCCGGGTCTTCAATCTTGCGGTAGGTGAGTTCTGCATCCCGTTTCACCGGCGCATCAATTCCCGGCAAATCAATCAGCACATTCCCATCTTTGAGCAAGGGATGATAACAGTAATATTCAATCCGTTTCAATACCGAACTATTGCTACCCCGCCGCGCATAACTTGCCGCCTCTTTGAGGTTGGAAAAGTTAAACTGTTCCATCGAAAACGTGTTATTATTCACTGGATGGATGCGGCTGCTATTTTCTGCAAATCCATCCAGCAATAAGATTAATGCCTTCGCTTGCTTCGCTAACTGGGATTTACTTTCCCCCCCTTCTTTAGTCAGAATTGTTTGCCCAATCTCACGCACCAGTTTCAGAACTTCGGGTTCATTAATATTGGTTGCTGCTTTGATGCCCAAACGTTCACATAAAGCAGTAATCTGGTCTTTAATCTCACTTTCACTCAAAAACGTGAGGACGACTCGCCCTTGGTCCGGTTCAGCATATTCAATATAGCACTCTGTTCCGGTGGCGTGACCTTCTGCACTGTAGAGCAATTCTCGTTCTAACAGGGCATTAATCAGCATGGATTTACCCGCACTAAAAGCCCCAGCAAAGACAATTTCAAACTTAGGGGCGACGGCCTTTTTCAGAGAGGACTGAACAGCGGTGATATCCTGTTGTCGCAAAGCGGGTTCTTGATGCAACAATTCGAGAATGCGATCGACCTGATCCTGTAGATGCTGACACTGAGGGAGTAATTGAGTCATAGCAGTGGTGAAAAATGCCACAAAAAAACATTATGTCTCTAAGTATTCCACAGTTGCCTAGAAAACTATCACCCAAAAAATTTACCAGAAATCATGCTCCTCCATAAAAAAAAATCGGGGCAAATTCTAAACAATTGCCCCGACTTCGCCCTAGGTTAACTTGAGTTCAGCGGTGACCCAAAAGTCTCACATCCGCCCCCCCCTGAGCCCCTTAACTGCGCCACTTGCGGGTAAACTCATCCAACACTGAACTATGAATCTGCCGTTGCAACCAGTGGATTGCCTGTTGTTGATGGTTTAACCCTTGATAATGTTGGCAGACATCTACCAAAGAAATATTCCCAGCAACCGCAACTGATGAGCGATTGCGCCATTGACGAGAAAACTCAGACAAGGTAGTAGTGGGAATCTGAGTTTGCAACCACTGGAGGGCCTGCTTTTGGTTATTCAAGCTTTGATAATAAGTGCAAACATCGACTAAATCGATATTTGTAGATTGAGCGGCCATCTGCTGATTTCCCGATCGCCACCACCGGGCAAATTCGTTTAAAATCCCACTGGAAAGCTGACCTTGTAACCAAAAGATCGCCTGGTCTTGCATGGGCAATCCTTGATAAAATTTGGCCACATCCACAAAATTAATCGGGGATGACGCCGAGGCATGACCCCGCCAGCGACGAGCAAATTCTAGTAAATTTGCCTGAGATAATTGACCCTGTAACCAATTTAAAGCTTGATTTTGATGGGAAAATCCCTGATAAAATCGACAGACATCAATTAACCGAATCACAGGGTTCGGACTCGACTGAATCGGAGGCGAAGGAGGTGCAGGAGTTGGCGGTGGAATTGGAGTCGGTGTTGGAGTGGGAATATAAATCGGGGTAGGCGTCGGTTGAACTTGTGTCGAGGGTTGAATAGCGCTCACTAAAGCCGCCCAAGTCTGAATTCCGACAATGCCATCTACGGTAACATTCATCGCCCGTTGAAACGCCATCACTGTGGAGTGCATTGTAGCGCCAAATACCCCATCAATGGCACCGGGATTAAATCCTTTATCCCGTAAGCACATTTGGATATACTTAACATGGGAGCCTTTCCCCCCTTGGCGGCAGACGTTAAACCAGTTGATATCTACACCGCCATTAATTCCGCTGACTTTACCGCTTTCGGTGTATTGCCAAAAGGTCCAACCATCCCAACCCCCGGGAACCCAGGGATTATTGGTCTGATAGTGAGCAATCCACAAGGGATAATCGGTAAAAATTTTAGGATCACCAATCCGTTCCCAAAAACTGGGAAAAGTGTAAATAATTGGGCGACGTTTTGTCTCTTTCTCGACAATTTCGATCCAAGTTGTAATATCCCGAATAATCGAACTTGCACCGACTCCATCAGTGGACTCAATATCCAGAACTGGCGGCAAATCATTGGCTTCCAGTTTCACCGTTTTGAGGAAAATATCCGCTTGTGCTCTGGGGTCTTGTTTGGCACGGTAGAAGTGATAAGCACCCCGAGGTAACCCCACCGATTTCATTGCCGCCCAATTACTGCGATAGGAATCGGCCACAAACGTAGCGCCTTCGGTTGCTTTGGTAAAGGCAAACCCCATGCCATCCCCAACCACGGAATTCCAGTTTACAGGGTCTTGCCAATCGGAAACGTCGATACCTTTTGCACACATAATGGTAGATCTTGTTGAAAGAGTGAGGAACTGAGTGGCTTTGTTTTGGCTAAACTTCTCAAGGAAGTGGCCCGATGTTTGATACAATTAGGAGGCAATTCCTCGGGTGTTAGCCCCTGCACAAAGGCCGATCGCAGCTTGTGGTGCAGGAGGGAAAGAAGAGAAGGAAAAAGCCTGTGCTTCTCCTGCCACTCCCCGAAAATACCCCCTTGGAGTGATAAGTAAACTATACGGATGGTGATGACTTGGATCGGGAAAGGGTCAGGATTTAACTTGATCTGCAATCGATGACTTTCATCCCATCCCGTGCCATAGTAATTGAGTAAAATTTGAGGTCAGATTGTTTATGGAAGTGATTCCAGCGATTGATTTATTAGAAGGTCGTTGTGTCCGTCTGTATCAGGGGGATTACGATCGCTCGGATGTGTTTAACGAGGACCCGGTGGCAGTTGCAAAACAATGGGTAGACGAAGGTGCGACACGCTTGCATTTAGTGGACCTAGATGGGGCAAAAGCGGGGGAACCGCGTAATCTGAAAAGCATCGAGGCGATCGCCCGCGCCGTATCCGTCCCGATTCAAGTCGGTGGCGGGTTGCGCGACTATGCCTCCGTTGCCAATTTATTATCCCTCGGGATTGATCGCGCCATCCTCGGGACTGTGGCAGTTGAAAAACCGGAACTCGTCCAGCAACTCGCCCAAGAATTTCCGGGTCACATTGTGGTCGGAATTGATGCGCGAGATGGCAAAGTTGCCACCCGGGGATGGTTGGAAACCTCGGAAGTATTAGCGACGGTCCTGGCGCAACAAATGGTGGCGTTAGGTGTTGCAGCGATTATCTATACGGATATTCATCGCGATGGAACCTTGGCAGGACCGAATATTCCGGCATTGCGTGAACTGGCGAGGGCGATAGATATTCCGATTGTGGCCTCTGGGGGTGTGAGTTCTCTGACGGATTTGCTCAGTTTGCTGGCCCTGGAACCGTTAGGGGTGAATAGTGTGATTGTAGGGCGTGCGCTTTATACGGGGGATGTTTCCCTGAAAGAAGCAATCCAGGCGATCGGTCCTGCAAGAATTCAGGATGTGCCACCGGATTTCGGTTCTTCTACTTTTGCTTGAAATTAATAGACCTCTTGCAAAATAGCGATTTGCTCCCCCTTTCCCCCCTTAGAAAAGTAGGGTTTTGACCTTCAGGGAGTTTATCTCACATTTTAGCTCACTTCCGGTCCCCTCCCCTTGGCAAGGGGAGGGTTAGGGTGGGGTCCTCTTTAATCTCACTTGCCCTCCCCTCCCCAAGAATCTAGGGCTGTTTCATTGTCAAATTTTCCTTACCCCGTAAGCTTTACAGCCCGAGGGTTTTCGGCCTTATTTCCTAAGTTGAAACTAAGGACCACCCCGCCCCTACGGGGCACCCCTCCACAGGAGGGGAATTCCACCCCGTCCCTTCGGGACACCCCTCCTGTGGAGGGAAATATGCCCCAAAATTCCCCTCCCTTGGAGGGGTGCCCCGCAGGGGCGGGGTGGTCAATTCTAGCTAGTAATCAAGTATTGAGCTATGCTTCTTTACTCAAAAGTATATGTCTCTTCCCAATCAAGACACCACCCCGTCCCTACGGGACACCCCTCCACAGGAGGGGAATATGCCCCAAAATTTCCCTCCCTTGGAGGGGAATAGCCTGTATCCCCGGCCAGATAAAGCGATTGAACAATGCAAAAATTAATTGGGCTGGGAGAATGAAACAGCCCTCCCCAAGAATCAGGGGAGGGGACCGGAAGTGAGCCGTTATATATAAAGGCACATCACCATGAGCGTAAAAAACCTACTTTTGTCTGCCAGAAGTCTCTTCTACGGGTGAGAGTAGGCTGTTTTTTAACGGTAAGGATAAGGATTTGGGGGTGGAAGTGGTGGGGAGGGTAATGGTTAAAGTTGTGCCACCGCCAACGGTGCTTTCCACGGCGATCGCCCCACGGAGCAAGTCTACGGATTTTTTGACGATCGCCAATCCTAAACCCGCCCCTGAAAGCTCGCCGACGTTACTGCCTCGATAAAAGATTTCAAACAAGCTAGGGATATCTTCAGCGGGAATCCCCAAGCCGTGATCGCGAAAAGTTAAGATGAGCTGAGTCTCTTCACATTGTATAGAAATGTTGATTTGGCTGAACTCAGGCGTAAATTTGAAACAGTTTGAGAGGAGATTGCGGAAAATATGTCTGAGCAATTTAGTATTTGTAAAGACCGAGTGACAGTTCCCTGTTACTTGAAAATTAATAAAACGTTCCCCGGGGCTATAAAGATGTTTATATTCTTCTATCAGTTTCCAACAAAATTTCTGTATATCAATTGGAGAGGATTGAAGCGAACCACAATTTTGCTCTCCATTAAAAATTAAAATATCATCTAAAAGGAGGGTAATTTGTTTAATTGATGCCCTGATTTTTGAAAAAAGTGGAGTTCTTTTGGATTGTTTTACTCCATCACTATATCGTTCCAAAAGTTGTGTACAAAGATGAATCGTATTGAGGGGGGTGCGAAATTCTTGGGAAAGGATTTGGATAAAGCGAGATTTAATAAGATGTAATTCTCGTTGTACCGCCAGCTCTTGGCGATTTTTTTCAGCCTCTTTTAAATCGCTGATATTGCGAATCAACCAGCGCAACCCCGTGAGATTTCCCTGGAGATCGTGAACTGGAGAAACAGAAATTGCAGCAGGAAAGGACTCGCGATCGCGCGGGAGCATTCTTACTTCCCATTCCCTTACCGTTCCTACGGTTCGGACTTGCTCTAGTTGGCTGCGAAAGGCACTCCGTTCTTCCAGGTCTACAAAAACTGCTAAAGGTTTGTCGATCAGGAAGGGGCGACGTAAGTTAAATAACTCTTCCGCTGCCGCATTCGCTGCTTCAATCACGCCCACAGCATTCGTTACTAAATAAGGGTCCGGTGCTTCTTCAAATAACTTTTGATAGCGGTCCCGTTCTATTTCTACTTCTTCCCGAGTCGAGAGCAGTTGTTGATTTTGCTCCTGAATCTCCTCCGTGGCAACGTGCAGTTCTTCCAATGCCGTTGAGAGTTCGCCAAATACCTGTTCTAATAAGTCCGGTGGAGGGGAAGAAAACTCCTGAGCCAGTTGTTGCATCAGCTCTAAACGCACTCTAGCCTGTTCAATCTGCCCCGTAAAATTTTCCATCTTATTTCCTTGCTCCCGTTTTAGCCCTAACTTTAGGATAGTAGCTAATTGCCCAGACAGCCACCCAACGGAAAAAAGCCTAAAAAACTCATGGGGGGAGCCAATGGGGACTCCCAGTTCAGGGGTGATTATTTTCGTGAAATCGAGCCCGAAATCCCTGGCGGGAGAAGGGACAAGGCTCAAGAAGACAACCCCGGTTAAACTTCCTTGATTAAAAGAATCACCCCCAGAGGTTCTTTACTCCCATCTTGGAGGGGATTAAAACTTAGGCTGCACTGAATGGATTCACCTTGATTATTTAACGCATCAATGAGCATTTCTTCATCCGGTTGTGTTCCACTCAAGCATTGATAAAGGGGGTCGCGCAGGCGTTCTATGGGTAAGCCAATATCCAAACTAAAGATAGATTGCTGATTCACTTCCTCAGCCTTCGGTCCCCAGAGATTTTGGGCCGCTTCGTTCCAAGTTTGAATTAGAAATTGACGGTCTACCACAATCACCGCTGATGGCAGACTGGCAAAAATAGACTCTAAAAAAGCGTTACATTGCTTCAGTTCTAGAGTTTTTCTCCCGAGTTCATCATTGATGGTTTGAAGTTCCTCATTGCTAGATTGAAGTTCCTCATTCATCGTCTCTAATTCTTCATTGGTAGACTGGAGTTCTTCGTTTGTCGTCTCCAGTTCTTCATGGCTAGACTGGAGTTCCTCGTTAGTCGTCTCCAGTTCCTCATTGCTGGACTGAAGTTCCTCATTCACCGTTTCAAGTTCTTGGTTAGACCGTTCGAGTTCCTCTTGTAACTGGTGATAGCGAGTGACTTCGTTAAAACTGATACTCACCCCGAGGGGATCGCTGGTAGTTTGCTGTAAAAGGGAGATTTCAATATCCAAATACTGAATGCTGCCATCACTCCAGGTGCGAATGACATCGCTCACGAGAATCGAGTTACCTTCTTTGTAAACCCGTTCAATCTGCGATCGCAACTCTACGGGACGGTAAGAAATTTCTAAATCCTGGAACGGTCGTCCCAGGTCCTGACCATCAATGCCAAAACGGGACCGAGCTAACTGATTGGCTAGGATGAGATTGCTATCAGCGTCTACTACAATTTGCGCCACGGGCATGGCATTAAAAGCTGCTTCCAAGACACGAACATTTAAAGTCGATCGCATCCCGGCTTCTTCTTTTCTATTTTGTGTTAACACTAAGAGGCGATCGCGCCGGTCCATTTTTCGGGCTTTCTTAAAAATGCGGTGTTGTAAGTTTAGGGGACTAAACAGATCGGTGTTAGTGAGTAGCATTTCGGCTTTACCCAAAAACAAAAAGCCTGTGTCGTTGAGTGCAAAATGAAAGCGAGCCAAAATTTGCTTTTGGGTGTCCGCATTAAAATACATCAAGGTGTTGCGGCAGATGAGCAAATCCATGCGAGAAATAGGAGCATCGTGAATCAAGTCATGACGACCAAAAATTACCAGCCGACGCAGATCCCCATCTAATGCAAGGCGATCGCCCACCGGCTTAAAGTATCGCTGCTGCAACACCTCCGAGATGGACTCGATATCTTTTGCTTTATAGGTGGCATTCCGTGCCTGTGTCAACGCTTCCTCATTTACATCGGTGGCGTAAATTTTCACCCGCCGCAGACACTCTTCAATGCCGAGGGTTTCTGCCAGTAAAATAGCCAAGCTGTAGGCTTCTTCTCCCGAGGCACAACCAGCAGTCCAGAAGCGCAGGGGTTCATCCGGGGATTTGTGTTTAATAATCAGCGGCAGGATATGGGTGGCTAAGTATTCCCATGCTGTGAGATCTCGAAAAAAGCTAGTAACGTTTATTAAGATCGTGTTGAATAAGGCTAGGAATTCTTCGGGGTGCACTTTCAGGTAGTCCAGATAATCCCCAAAGTTTTCAATATGATGCACCTGCATTCGCTTGGTGACTCGACGCTGGAGGGAGGAACGCTTATATCCCACAAAATCAAAGCCACGCGATCGGCGCAGATACTCTAGAAGTGCTTCAAAGATCGTAGTCTGATCATTAGCCGCCACTGTTGATGGGAGCATGAGGACACAGTTAAGAAAGGATAGGAGAAAATTAGCAAAAGTAACCTACTATCGCAGTCCAGATTTTATGTTTTATCATAAAAGTTACTGGCGCAATACCGGATCTTACTGATTTTTGTAGATTTTAAGGTTGCCCCTGTTCGCCTGCTGTGGCACTGCTGTGGCTCAAAATCTCCGAGAGTCAATCCGGAAGTGGAGGGGTATTGTTGATTGAGATGGGGTCCGATGAACACCGGGGGTAGGACAGTCCGCAGGTAGGTCCCCGGGTATTCCGTTGGAGAGAAGGGGCCCGCCTCTGGAAATAGGGAGAGCTACAATATCAAAAGCCGACGGATTAACAAGGGGCGATCGCATTGCCTCTCTCCCACCGATATTTGGGCCTTATTGGAGTGATTAATACTCCTAATTAGGTAGTGGAGTGAATAAATTTTTAGGGAAAATGTTTGGGGTAAGTCCTGATTACCTCTGTCCTTTAATCATACTCCCCTTTAATCGCTTTAGACGAGATGGATTTTATCCTTTAAAATTTAAGAGATAAATCCTCAAATTCCCAAAGCAATGTCAAAAGAATTCACCCTCGGCGATCGCGTTCGGGTTGTCGCCTTACCCGCCTACCTCAAAACCGCTGAACCCATCCCCATGCTTCGTCCACCCAATGCCGTCAGCCTGGGGGAAGAAGGGACGATTTTTGATCGCAAACCGGGAGGATATTGGAGCGTCCGCTTTAAAAAAGGGGCGTTTCTCATCGAAAGCCACTATATTGAACCCATACAGGATACCGTGGAAACATCTCACGAAGGAACAGCAGAAAACGAATGAGCACCCGTTCAGCTTGCTTAATTTTTAATCCCTCTTCTGGCAACGGCAATCCCGAAGCCGAACTCAAACAGATTTTTTCACTTTTAGAACCCGAAATTACACTGGATATCCGCTATACGAAAGCCGATTTAGAACCCAGCCAACTGGCGCAAGAGGCGATCGCCCGGGGGGTTGATTTAGTGATTGCTTCCGGTGGCGATGGTACCGTTTCTGCGGTAGCCGAAGCCTTAGTTAATACGGAAATTCCTTTAGGGGTGATCCCCAGAGGGACCGCCAATGCCTTTGCCAGCGCCTTGTCCATTCCTACAAATATAGCCGGTGCTTGTGAAACGATTTTAAATGGACTAATCCGGGCGATCGATGCGGCAACTTGCAACGGTAAACCCTGCATTTTGCTCGCTGGAATTGGATGGGAAGCTGAAACCGTCGAACAAGCCGATCGCGAGGCGAAAAACTGGTTTGGAGTCATGGCATATTTGGTCGCCGGAATCGAAAAACTCTGGGAGATCCAGTCCTTTGAAGTCGAGCTTGAAATGGACGGAGAAATCAGCAGACTGCGGGCGATCGCTGTCACCGTTGCCAATGCTGCACCCGCTACCTCAGTCCTAGCTCAAGGACCTGGCGGCGTCATCCCCGATGATGGATTGCTCGATGTCACGATTCTATCCACCCAGACCGAAATGAGTACCTTGGGAGCGGTTTCTAGCTTAATGACAGGCGCATTACGGGGAGTCGCTTCTCAACACAATGATGTCTTATACCTGCGGACCAATCGCATCAAAGTGACCACAAATCCCCCCCAAAAAGTGACCGTTGATGGGGAAATCACAGGGACCACCCCCGTAGAAATTGAATGCATTCCCTTGGGTCTAAAGGTCATGGTTCCCGAGATCTAGCCTACCGGACAAGGCTCAAACAAGGAAGCACCTCCGGTCCCCTCCCCTTGCCAAGGGGAGGGAACCACCTCCGGTCCCCTCCCCTTGGCAAGGGGAGGGTTAGGGTGGGGTTCTTGTGACGCGATTCCCTACGGGAGAGCTTCCGCTTACCGCGCCTCACCAAGTAAAGAGCAGGGTTAGGGTGGGGTTCTTGTGACGCGATTCCCTACGGGAGAGCTTCCGCTTACCGCGCCTCACGAAAAAAGAGCTTGGATCAGCCTCCATACAAACGCTTAAGCCTCCTTTGAGTGCCTGACGTAGTTTTCCCACCTCACCGCCGACACCCCACCCTAACCCTCCCCTTGCCAAGGGGAGGGGATCATCAGGTGCAATTAATAGGAAGGCAAATCACCATGAGCGTAAAAAACTACGGTGTCAATTCTCAGGGGAAAAAGTCTAAATATTCTTCTAAATCCCAGATATTTGGCGCAAATGCTCCAGTAAATATTGGGTTTGATTTGACCTTTAATTTCTGGATCTGATCCCGGGAAGGTAAACTGTTCACGGTGAGCAGATAGCTTCTCAAAAATTTCCCTAACAATAGCCAGTCCCCTGGTAAGAAATAAGCCCTAACTATGAACAAAGCAGGAACTTGAGTGGCGAGTCATCCTAAAGGTGGTATCATGGGGTTTGTTAGCCGTTGCCATTTCAACAAAAGCAAATGTCCAAACGGCACATTTGCCCTAACCGAAATGGCATCGGACTTGACCTCTAAAGTCCCTCCCTGCGAATCTGATAACTAAATCCTTGTGATTGCAATTTATCCGGGCAGCTTTGATCCCATTACCCTAGGTCACCTTGACATCATAGAGCGAGGGTGTAAGCTGTTTGACCAAGTGATTGTAGCAGTGGTCATCAATCCCAATAAAATCCCACTGTTTACTGTGCAAGAGCGTTTAGAACAAATTCGCCTTGCGACCCCCCATTTGTCTAATTTAGAAATAGACTGTTTTGAGGGCTTGACGGTGAACTATGCCAGAATTCGAGGGGCGAGTGTCCTGTTACGGGGACTACGAGTGCTCTCGGACTTTGAGCTAGAACTCCAAATGGCTCATACCAACAAAACCCTAGCTACTGAAATTGAGACCGTTTTTTTAGCAACTTCTAACGAATACAGCTTTTTAAGCAGTAGTGTAGTAAAGGAAGTTGCCCGATTTGGCGGCTCCATCGATCACCTTGTTCCCCAGCACGTTGCGCTTGATATCTACCGATGTTACGCCAAGACACAGCCCGGATTGACCCAGACGACAGATCGAGTCTCCCAGAAGAATCTCCCGAGCACGAGCAGGGACTCCTAGATATCCAGAGGGAACTAAACCGACTGGAGGAGATGATTCTCGAAAGTCCGCGCATCCCGTTTACGGGAAGGACCCTGGTGGATGAGGAGCAGTTGCTAGAGCAGCTCGATCTCCTGCGGCTGAATTTACCTGCTGCCTTTGAGGAAGTAGAGGAAATCATCCGCCACAAGGACGAAATCATTGTCCAAGCCGAACAATATGCCCAGGAAATTTTGGAAGCTGCCGAGCAAAGGGCGGCCCAAATTCTCGATGAAATGGGGATTGTCCGACAGGCAAAGCTAGAATCAGACCATCTGCGCCAACAGGTTCAGCTTGATTGCGAATCCGCCCAGGAACAGACGATTTCGGAAATCGAACGGTTGCGACGGCAAGCGATGGAGGATCTGGAGGATATGAGGTCCCGGGCGATCGCGGAGGCGGAGGCGATCGAAAAAGGGGCGGATGATTATGCCGATCGCGTCCTCTACAACCTGGAAAGTCAACTCTCAGAAATGTTGCGCGTCGTTCGTAACGGCAGATCCCAACTTGGACCCGAATCCAAGTAAAAACCTGCACCCGATCGGGTGGGGCTAGACGGACAAAGCCTGCCTACGCAGCGTCATACAGAAAATGGACTTTTGAAAAGCGGATTTGGTATAACCCGTTGTCGCAAGGCCCTTCCCCTGATCCGAATCCTCCTCCAACCTGACGCTGATGCCCTTAGCCCTGGGGAATTAGGACCGGGGTCCCAGCCCCCCTCAAGGGGGACTCTCACTCATGAGGTCCCCAACCGAACCAGCGGGTTTTTACCCTACAACGCTGTCATCTTTTATCATTTCCCTTCATGGTTTCGGAAAAGTTTCGCCGCCAATTACGCACAGAGGCTCGTTCATGGACGATGGAGGGCTTGATTTCCCAGGAGCAGTATCAAGAGTTGTCCAATCGCTATCTCTTTGAAACCCTCGATCGCCCAAATCAGAATCAGTTTATTGCCCTGCTGCTGGGGTTGGGAGCACTGCTGATCAGTGGCGGTGCGATCGCCCTGGTTCAGGCGAATTGGGAAGTCTGGTCCCGGGAAAGCAAAACCGCTGTACTGGTGGGAATCTTCATCGCTGTGAATCTGTGCGCCTTCTATTTGTGGGGGGATCCTTTGGGGCGATCGCATCGCTTCCCCAGATGGCAAACCCGCACGGGACATGGATTATTCTTCCTGAGTTCCCTCCTATTGGGTTTAAACATGAGCTTAATCGGGGAAATTTTCCTCATGAAGCCGTCTCTGGGAGAATTTTGGTTAATTTGGGGATTGGCAGTGCTGGTCATGGCCTATAGCTTACGTTTGACTGGCTGTGGGATTTTAGCGACGCTGTTAATTGGGGGAGGATACTGGCCCGGTTTAGCCCAGGTGTATCAGGGTGACGGATTTTTTTGGATCCGGACTGTGGTCCTCCATCTGCCCTTAATTTCCGCCTTCCTGTTAGTGCCCCTCGCCTACTGGTGCCGATCGCCCTGGATTTTTGGATTGGCAACCCTGGTCCTAATTCAGTCGGTGCAAGTCAATCTGATCGTGGGGTTCAGTCTGCTGAATGTGCCCAATCATTGGATGCTGGCGATCGCCTATGCCCTACCGCCTGCCCTCCTGTGGAGTTACGATGATCAACCCTGGCAAGTCCCCTCCCTATTTCAGGGCGGCGAAGATCTCCCCCATTTTCGACCCATCTCCCGCACCTTGGCCCTCATCTTTCTGGCCCTCTCCTTTTATGTAATCTCCTTCCATTGGTTTTGGTCCTCCACTTCCCCCCTCGCCCCTTGGGACCCCACCCTGGCCGAAATTCCCCTGGAACAAGGGTTTGCTTACCTCCTTGATGTCCTCATCGTTCTGGGGAGTTGGCTGGCTTTGGTGTGGCATTTCAGCAGTTCTGGGGATAATTTCCGGCGGTTTTTATCCCCGGATGCCTACTTGAATCATGCGATCGCCCTCGTGATTGCGATCGCCACGGGAATGCTGTTTTGGCATTTTGGCATCCAACCTTTACCCCTGCTGGGTCCCCTAATTTTTAACATCCTGCTATTTTTGTTAGCATACGGATTGATGCGGCGGGGTCTCACCCAAAGCGATCGGCGGATTTTTTGGGCGGGTACGCTATTATTAACCTTGCAAATTCTCACCCGAGTCCTGGAATATGAAACCGGATTAGTCTTGAAATCCATTGTTTTTGTTCTCTGTGGAATGGCTACAATTGCCATTGGCCTCACCGTAGGCAGCCGGATTAAACCCCTGGAAAATGAAGACTTGACTTTGTAATGAATGGTCCACACTCATGCTGTTCTCAATATCTATAATTTATGAGGAGTGCGAGCATCTTGCTCCCTTTCTAAAATAGCGAGCAAGATGCAAGGCTTGAGTCCGGGCTTCGCTACTTTTTAAAATGCTATTGATTGGATTAAAAAGCCGCATTTTTTGGTCAATTATAATTTCCCCCCTGACCCCAAAACGATTAGGCCGGGGTTTCTTCTAAATTATGGAAAACGAGCAGCCTTCTTCTTCCAAAAAAATCAAACCCAGCTTAGTGGTGGGTCGATTTTTAATTCCGCTGTTCATTCAAACGGCTGCGATGCTGACCGTGGCCTTCTCTGCGGTTCAGACCGAATGGAAGGGGGAATTAGTGACTTTAGAAACTGAACCTGTTAACTTGAGTAAATTTATTAGAAATTCTTCAAATCGGGTCAGTTATAGCATTTCTAACTTCAAAAATTTAGAAGAAATTCCTGGATGGGAAGAACTGCCGGGAACTCCAGTGCCTTGTCCCCGGAATAACCGCTCGGGAAATTGGCAGAATGAGTGTAATCCAGAGGCTAAATTGTTAGACCCCGATTTGACCCTCTATGTAATTTTGGAACCGCCAACACCGGAAGAAACCGGGGAAGTGCCAACTCCTTGGAACGCGGTAAGGGTAAGTCGCGATCGCCCTCGGGAGTTAGGAGAAAATCAAGTCATGATTAAGGGGAAATCTTTAGAAGATTTGGTGGAGTATGAGGGAGAAAAATTTTACCTGATGCGATCGCAACGGGAGGAAATTTTGGAAACCTTGGATTTGACCGACAAGGAGGAAAAACTAGAAACCTTAGTGATCCAGCTCAAAGTGAATGAGCGAGGAAATGCGGTCCCGGTTAATTTGTGGATCGGCGATCGCAACTATTCGCTCTCAAATTGAATCAAACCAGTAACCTTTAAGCAGTAGGATATGAATAGTTTAGCTCGGTTTATCGTCACAAGTCTCAGCCTGTTTTTATTGGGTTGTACACCTTCGGGATTACCCCCTGCTGCCGATGCACAAACCAATGGGGAGACTGTATCCTCCTCACCAAGGGTTCAAATAGAGAGGGGACAAGATTTGCCCATTACAGCACAAGCAACCATCGGCGACCAAACCATTGATTTAGAAGTGGCAACCACACCACAACAGCAGGCGATCGGACTGATGTACCGAAGTGAGATTGCGCCTAATCGGGGGATGTTGTTTCCCTTTAATCCCCCCAGAACCGTCACCTTTTGGATGAAAAACGTGGAGATTAACCTGGATATGATATTTTTGCGGGATGGAGAAGTCCTGGCGATCGCTGCTGATGTTCCCCCCTGTACCAGCGATCCTTGTCCCTTCTACGGGCCCGAAAATAACCCCGTTGATCATGTGCTGGAACTCGCAGGAGGACGCGCTGCGGAACTGGGGATACAAGTGGGAGATCGGATTGCGATCGACTTTTTAAAGTAAACATTCTGGAGATGGCACCGCTTTCTCGTCACCATTTCCTGTTACCCCAACCCGTAGATACTCTATGGATCTGCTAAGGGTCGGTGGATAAACCGTTGGATTCAAAAGGCTTTTGGGAGATTAGACTCCCGAAAGCCCCATACTACTCCGGGGATGTGGACTGGCAAGATAGGGTAAACGCCAGGATGCGGAAGGCGATCGACTCTACAGGAGTCACTTCTGCCAGGAGTTTTAGAACCGCCGTGGTATGTTTTAAGAGAGTTTCGACTATACTAAAAGATTATTTCAACCGCAGTGGATCGGATCCTTAATTATTGTCCGAATCGAGGAGGGTTGCGATCGCATGAGGGAAAAACAATGCCAAAATGGAAAGTCACAACAGAATTCACCTTTGATAGCGCCCACTTCATCAAAGACTACGATGGACCCTGTGGACGGATGCATGGACATACCTATCGAGTGCGCATAGAAGCCACAACCCACAAGCTGCACTCCTCTGAATACTGCCCCCATGAGGTCATGGTTGCCGATTTCAAAACCCTCCGTTGGGCAAAACGCGACGTCACCAAAGGCGGATTAGATCACTGTGTCCTCAATGACGTCATGCCACCGGAATACGAAACCACCGCAGAGATGATCGCCAAATACATTTACGACGAAACCAAACGCCGGTTACCAGAAGGGGTGCGCTTAAAGGTAGCCGTCTCAGAAACCCCAAATTCCTGGGCTGAGTATGAGGATGATTGAGGGGAAGAATAGAAAAGCAGCCTTTGTGAAAGCTGCTTTTTTGTGAGGAATTGACAGGATGGGGAGGGTTTGAGCAATTGCTAAATTTATCCACTTTTCCCAGGAGAATAAACAGACCGAGCAAACTCTAAAACTTCCTGTTGACGTTCCTCCGACAACCGGGAAAGCACCGCCCCCAGCCGATCAGATACGGAAAGCCAACTCTTTGTACTGGCTTTCCAAACCACGAGAAACTCTTCCGAGGAGAGGGTACATAACGCTAGAGTTTCTCCCTCTTCATTGGCAAATTCAACCTCATACTCTCCTTCGGCAAAACACTCCACAATCGCGCCCTGACTTCCGGCTTTCAGATGATAATTTGGCAAATCAACTAACAGTTCAATGACATCAAATAACTCTGGCTCAATCATAGTCTTTTTATAACATATAGTGTCACTAATCTAGCAGAATAACTTTCCGATTCTACTTTACAACCCGTGCGATCGCCCTCTCCCCACCCATCCCATTGACAATCTGTAATAGCCGGTTGATTTATCCCAGAACCGATCGCCCCCAATCCGCCATAAACCAGAGGTGCCCAGCCGAAAGGGGCCTACCCTGTGCTGATTATACTTTCACTCGCGATCGCACCCAGGGGGGAGAGTGGATCCAAAAACTGGTAGTCTGGACTGCTGAACCTCAAACCCCAGAATAAGATAAAGTAATCACATACTAAATCTTATCTTGATGTTGCTATGACCCCTGCTTTTCTTCAACGTCTCCATAGTCCCGATCGCCCAGTGATAGTCTTTGATGGTGCAATGGGTACCAGTCTGCAATTTCAAAACCTGACTGCTGATGACTTTGGCGGCAAGGAATTGGAAGGCTGCAACGAATATCTCGTCTATACGAAGCCAGAAGCGGTGAAAACTGTCCATCGCGGGTTCCTGGAAGCCGGTGCCGATGTCATCGAAACCGACACCTTTGGCGGGACTTCCATTGTGTTGGCGGAATATGATCTCGGCGATCGCGCTTATGAACTGAATAAAATGGCGGCGGAATTGGCTAAAAGTGTGGCTGCCGAATATTCTACGCCGGAAAAACCTCGGTTTGTAGCCGGTTCAATGGGTCCGGGGACGAAATTGCCAACTTTGGGACATATTGAGTTTGATACCCTGAAAAATGCTTTTAGTGAACAAGCTGAGGGTTTGATTGATGGCGGCGTTGATTTATTAATTGTGGAAACTTGTCAGGATGTGTTGCAAATTAAAGCAGCATTGAATGGCATTGAAGCGGTTTTTGAAAAAAGAGGTCAGCGGTTACCCTTGATGGTTTCCATCACGATGGAAGTCATGGGGACAATGTTGGTGGGTTCGGATATTAGTGCAGCTTTGGCCATTTTAGAACCCTATCCCATTGATATTTTGGGTCTCAATTGTGCGACGGGTCCGGATAAAATGAAGGAACATATCCGGTATTTGGCTGAAAATTCTCCCTTTGTGGTGTCTTGTATTCCTAATGCGGGGTTACCGGAAAATATTGGGGGACAAGCGCATTACAAGTTGACGCCGATGGAGTTGCGGATGGCGTTGATGCACTTTGTGGAAGATTTGGGAGTGCAGGTGATTGGGGGATGTTGTGGGACGCAAGCCCCTCACATTGCTCAGTTAGCCGAATTGTCTAAGACTTTGAAGCCGAAGGAGCGATCGGTGCGGGTTTGGGGTGAAAATGGCAGTCCCCCGCCTCGCAATTTGTTTCAATATACACCGGCGGCGGCTTCGATTTATAGTGCTCAACCTTATGAACAGGATAACTCGTTCCTGATTGTCGGGGAACGGCTGAATGCCAGCGGTTCTAAGAAGTGCCGGGAGATGCTGAATGCGGAAGATTGGGATGGATTAGTGGCCCTGGGACGGGAGCAAGTGCGAGAAGGCGCTCACATTTTGGATGTGAACGTGGACTATGTGGGACGGGATGGGGTGCGCGATATGCACGAGTTGGTGTCCCGATTGGTGACGAATGTGACCCTGCCTCTGATGCTGGATTCCACGGAATGGGAGAAGATGGAGGCGGGGTTGAAAGTTGCCGGGGGTAAGTGTTTGATGAACTCGACTAACTATGAAGATGGGGAACCCCGGTTCTACAAAGTGCTGGATTTGGCGAAGCAGTATGGTGCGGGGGTGGTTGTTGGGACGATTGATGAGGAGGGGATGGCGCGGACTGCCGATCGCAAGTTTGAAATTGCCAAGCGGGCTTATGATGCAGCGATCGCCTATGGTGTCCCCGCCCATGAATTGTTTTTTGATACCCTGGCGTTACCAATTTCTACGGGGATTGAAGAAGATCGCGCGAATGGCAAAGCTACAATTGAATCAATTCGCCGCATTCGGGAAGAACTGCCCGGTTGTCACATTTTGTTAGGGGTTTCTAATATTTCCTTCGGCTTAAATCCGGCGGCGCGACAAGTGCTGAATTCGGTGTTTTTACATGAAGCAATGCAGGCGGGGTTGGATAGCGCCATTGTTAGCGCCAGTAAGATTTTACCCTTGGCAAAAATTGACCCGGAACAGCAAGAAGTCTGCCTGGATTTGATTTACGATCGCCGTCGGTTTGAGGGGGATGTTTGTATCTATGACCCCCTGGCGAAAGTGACGGAATTTTTCCAAGGAAAAACCACGAAACGGGACCGCTCGATTGATGCCAGTTTGCCCATTGAACAGCGGCTCAAAAATCATATTATTGATGGCGAACGGATTGGGTTGACGGAAGCCCTCACCGTGGCGTTAGAAACTTATCCGCCTCTGGAGATTATCAATCAGTATCTTCTGGATGGAATGAAGGTGGTTGGGGAATTGTTCGGTTCTGGACAAATGCAATTACCCTTTGTGTTGCAATCGGCGGAAACAATGAAGGCAGCGGTTGCTTATCTTGAACCTTTTATGGAAAAAGAAGGGTCTGAAGATAATAATGCCAAAGGCACAGTGATTATTGCCACAGTGAAAGGCGATGTTCACGATATTGGTAAAAATTTGGTGGATATTATTCTGACGAATAATGGCTATCGGGTGATTAATTTAGGGATTAAGCAGCCGGTGGAGAATATTATCCAAGCCTACGAGGAACATCGGGCGGATTGCATTGCCATGAGTGGACTGTTGGTGAAGTCTACTGCATTTATGAAAGAAAATCTGGAGGTGTTTAACGAACGGGGAATCAGCGTTCCTGTGATTTTGGGGGGTGCGGCGCTAACTCCGAAGTTTGTCCATGAGGATTGTCAGAATACTTACAAAGGTCAAGTGATTTACGGTAAAGATGCCTTTTCTGACTTGCATTTTATGGATAAATTGATGCCTGCTAAGGCGGCGCAAAATTGGAATGATTTTACGGGATTTTTGGATGAGGCTGAAGCGAAAGGAAATGGGGGATTAGCCACCTCGGAGAATGGGAAAAAGCTAGAAAAGGCTACTCCCAAATCTCCAGAACCGCAGGAAGTGGATACGCGCCGTTCTGAGGCGGTGGCGATTGAAATTGAGCGTCCTACGCCGCCATTTTGGGGAACGAAAGTGCTGCAACCGGAGGATATTCCTTTGGCGGAAGTGTTCGAGTATATGGATTTACAAGCGCTGTTTGTGGGACAATGGCAATTCCGCAAGCCCCAAGGTCAATCTCGGGAAGAGTATGATGCGTTTCTGGCGGAAACGGTACATCCCATTTTAGCGACTTGGAAGGAACGGATATTCTCGGAGAAGTTGTTACATCCCCAGGCGGTTTATGGTTATTTTCCCTGTCAGGCTGAGGGGAATAGTTTGCTGGTTTATCAGCCGGAGGAAGGGGAAAAAGGTGCGGTAACTGAACCCGTTGCTACCTTTGAGTTTCCACGGCAAAAGTCGATGCGGCGGTTATGTATTGCGGACTTTTTTGCACCGAAAGAAACGGGTCATATTGATGTGTTTCCGATGCACGCGGTGACGGTGGGGGAAGTGGCGACAGAGTATGCCAAACAGTTGTTTGATGGCGATCGCTATACGGATTATTTGTATTTTCATGGGATTGCGGTGCAAACAGCGGAGGCGATCGCCGAATGGTTACACGCCCGAATTCGCCGGGAGTTGGGATTTGCCAGTGAAGAACCGGATAATATTCGGGAGATTTTGCAGCAGCGTTATCGCGGTTCTCGGTATAGTTTTGGCTATCCCGCTTGTCCGAATATGCAGGACCAGTATAAACAATTGGATTTGTTAGGCAGCGATCGCATTCACTTGTATATGGATGAAAGTGAACAGCTTTATCCGGAACAATCCACCACGGCGATCGTTACCTATCACCCAGTTGCGAAATACTTTAGCGCCTAATCTCTCCCTGGGCAGAACGCAATTTCAACTCAAGAGGTTGAGGCGATAATTCTGGCTGGATTCCTCGTTCCCCCCTTGAACCCCCTCTGGTCCCCCTTAAATGCCCCTCCCTTCCCCCGATCCTCGGGGGAAGCCACAGGAATAAATGTTTAATTTCCCGGGGAAGCCACAAAAAGAAATGTTGGATTCACGGGGGCTTTTTTGTTCGCCCTGAAGGGTTCCGATAGAGAGACTCAATGATTCAGATAGGGGAAATTCCGGAATCGACCGGATTTTCTCAGGAGGGCTTTTAAAGATTCAATCCCATAAGTCTTTTTACAGCAGGATCTATAAGCCAAACTCCCTAACCCACCCGAAAAATTCTTATGATGTTTTCCCGGGAGGATATTTCAAAGTGTAGGCGATTACGGTACAATCATTATATTAAATAGTTCACTGAACGTAACCCGTCCTCCTTACCTCGCCTACCCTTGCTGTGTTAGAAGCTTTTGTCATTACCACCATTTTGTGTGGATTTTTCGGAATTCTCTTTAAAAAGAACCTAGTAATGAAAATTGTCTCAATGGATATCATGAGTACAGGGGTGATTGCCTATTATGTATTCGTGGCATCCCGAGGCGGTTTCATTACCCCTATTACGGGCGTCGATGGGGCTGACAAAGTAACCTACGCTGATCCAGTTCCCCAAGCCGTAATTTTAACGGCGATTGTGATTGGGTTTTCAATTCAGGCTTTAATGTTAGTTGGGGTGATGAAATTAGCCCGGGATAATCCCACTTTAGAACTCACAGAAATCGAAAAAAATAACACCCCATGAATACCCTGACAATCGGCTGGATGGCCCTGCCCTTTTTGGCAGGATTTACCATTTTTATCATTCCTCAACTTGATCGCTACCTTGCCACCCTGACGCTGGTGGCTTCCGCCGCATTTGCCGCAAAAATCTTTTTACTCGAATCGCCGCTGGCTTTGCAATTACTAGATTCGGCGGGGGTGACTTTATTCATTGATCCCGTTAGCGCTTACTTTATTTTAACCAATGCTTTGGTAAGCGCTGCGGTGATTTTGTACTGCTGGCAAACGGAGAAAAGTGCATTCTTTTATGCCCAGATGATTATTCTGCATGGTAGCCTCAATGCCGCCTTTATTTGCACCGATTTTATGAGCTTATATGTGGCGCTAGAGGTGAGCGGAATTGCGGCTGCATTGCTGGTGAGCTATCCGAGAACTGATCGCTCAATTTGGGTGGCATTGCGCTATCTATTTGTTAGCAATATCGCCATGTTGTTTTATTTGGTGGGGGCAGTTCTAGTTTATAAAGCGCATCATTCCTTTAGTTTTGAAGGATTGCGCGGTGCACCCCCGGAAGCTTTAGCTTTAATTTTCATGGCTTTGTTAACCAAGGCGGGGATTTTTGTCTCGGGATTGTGGTTACCATTAACTCATTCAGAATCAGAAACGCCGGTTTCGGCCCTGTTGTCGGGAATTGTCGTCAAAGCCGGTGCATATCCCTTAGTGCGTTGCGCTCTAATTTTAGAAGAAGTGAGCCCAATTGTGCAGATTTTTGGAGTGGGAGCAGCGATTTTTGGGGTGAGTTATGCCGTCTTTGAAAAAGATACCAAACGCCTGTTAGCGTTTAGCACCGTTTCCCAGTTAGGGTGGATTATTTCTGCCCCGGAAGTCGCAGGTTTTTATGCTTTAACCCACGGATTAGTGAAATCGAGTCTATTTCTAATTGCGGGAAATTTGCCGAGTCGAGAGTTTCAGGTACTGCAAACTAAGCCGATGAATACCGCCCTCTGGATTCCCCTGTGTTTAGCGGGTTTATCTATCTCCGGATTTCCCTTATTTGCGGGGTTTGAAGCTAAGATGTTAACCCTACAAAATTTGCTCTCTTGGCAAAGTATCCCCATGAATCTGGCGGCAGTAGGAACGGTAATCTGCTTTTCCAAGTTAATTTTTCTCCCTCATGATTTCCAGGCTGAACCTAAACAACCCATGCGGGTTGGGTTTTGGTTGGCGATCGCTCTCTTGCTGGGGGGATTAATTGTCGCCAATGCGGTTCATTATGACGTTTATACCGTAGCCAATATTCTCAAAGCGATTGGGATTGTGGCAGGTGGTGCAGTGATTTATCTAGCCCTCATTCAACGGTGGGTTGTGAATTTACCGCGAATGTTCGAGGAATTTGAGCATTTAGTTGGGGTGATGAGTCTGATTTCAGTTCTGCTGTTCTGGTTTGCCTGGAGTTGGCATTAATATGATAGGATACCTCAATTTAATCTTACGATTGGCCATCTGGTTTCTGCTGACTTCGGATCTGAGTTTAGCCAATATCATAATTGGAGTCACAATTTCCCTCCTGTTGCCTCACAACGATAAAACTAGAGGGCAGCTTCAAGATTGGATGCGGGCATTGTGGGAGATGCTCGTGGCAGTTCCCACCGCCTATAAGGAAGCCTTTGAAATCATCTTGTTCCCTCATCGGTTTGAAGAAATTACCCTGGAACAAGCCCCCCCTCGTCGTTCCGCAGGATTGATTTTTTTAGACATTTTTTTGATTACCTTTACCCCCAAGACGATTGTTTCCAGATATCACGAAGAAGGGTGGTATGAAGTCCATCGTTTACGCCGGAGAAGCCCCCAATGAATTTAACAATGAATGGCATACTGTTTGCCATGATTTTGGCACTGCTAATTCCAATTTATGAAGCCTGGAAAGATGATGATATTTGGCAAAAAATGTTAGCTTTTGCCAGTATTGCATCGAAAACTTCTATCATAATTTTGGTCATTTCTGTGTTTCGCGATGATTGGAATATCGGGGTCGCAGGAGTGATTATCCTCAGCGTGGGGAATGCCGGTTTAATGTTACTAGCTCATATCATCAAACGATTGAATTAATTATGATGGACTTCCTGAGTTATGGTTGTATCGGGTTAGGAATTTTCTTCTGGTTTTGGGGTACTTATCCGTTACTCGGGCAGCGATCAGTGTTATTTAAGCTCCATACTCTTTCGGTGTCGGATACCCTAGGTTCCATGTCTATTACCGTTGGATTGCTGTTCCAAATTCCCTCGGAATGGCCTTTGATTCTGCTGGCCCTGATTTGTTTAGCAATTTGGAATACAATTTTGGGATATGTATTAGCCTATTGTTCCATTGGAGAAGAAACTCATGACTGAGTATTATATCTATCCGCTCATGGCGCTTTTGCCCTTAACCGCTGGTATGTTAGTGATGCAATCGAATCCCTTTCATGCCCTAATTAATCGGGGGATATTAGGGGCAGTGGCGGCCTTGATTTATGGCCTCTTGGGGGCCCCAGATGTGGCGTTAACCGAAGCGTTAATGGGGACATTACTGGCGATTACCCTCTATGCGGTGGCGGTGCGTTCCTCTATGGTGATGCGGATGGGGTTTAACCAAGGGGACTGGCTCGAAGGCGATCGCCCCGCAGGAAAACCCATTGAGGATTTACGAGCGGTTTTTGCTAAACGGTATATGCGCCTTGAATTAGTCCCTTATCCCGATGACTCAGCCCTGAATCAAGCATTCGCGGATAAAGACATTCATGCCATTTATGTTAAACCAAAGCCGGTACAACCTAGCGATCGCACCTTCTCGAATACCTTAGAAAAAGTCACAGAATATCAGACAACCACCCGGATTAAGCGTCTTTATGAAATCATGAAAGATGAACTCCCCTCAGAAACAGATGTGACTTATTTCAACCCTTTAATCAGCCCTGTGAGTTCATCGGAGCAGCATTAATGAAATGGATTTATGTTCTGGCCGGGATAGCACTTTCCCTAAAAATTTTATTAACCTCTAATTTTATTGTGGCGGATGAAAGTACCCTAGAAATTGTCCAAGCGGTGATTCAGGAAAGTGGTGTTCCTAATGCCGTATCCGGGATTATTTTGAGGAATCGCTTGTACGATACTATCTTTGAAGTGGTGGTATTTTCTATTGCAATTTTTGGAGTCAATTATTTACTTGCCAATGAAAAGCCATCACCGCAGGTGCGTCAATTCAACGATCCGCCCTCCATTGTTTTAGCCCGCTTAGGGGCAACGATCGCCGCATTAGTCGGCGTCGAACTGGCAATTCGCGGCCATTTAAGTCCTGGGGGAGGGTTTGCTGCCGGGGTAGCAGGAGGGACGGCGATCGGGTTAATTGCTATTACTTCATCAATGGAAGTGATGCAGTCTATTTATAAGCGTTGGCATACGGCGACTTGGGAGAAGATTTCTGTCCTCATTTTCATCGGATTATCCATACTGACCCTGGGGGGAATTGAGTTACCTTACGGTGAGTTTGGTACCTTGCTGAGTGGGGGAATATTGCCCATTTTAAACATTCTCGTTGCTATCAAAGTAGCATTGGGTTCATGGGCGGTAATTTTGCTATTTATTCGGTATCGTGGCTTGTTGTGAGAAAGTGGTTTTTTTTAATTAGCCTACATTTTAGATTATCCTAATTTAGGCTGGGAAAAAATCTGTAATCTAGTCCCCTCCCCAATCCAAAGGGGAAGGGACTGGACTTACAAGACTTCCTTATTTTTCGTTTTGACGCGAGTGTAAAAGTCGGACATCACCTCCAGGAAGGAAATATCTTTATGCCAAAAGTGAGGAAAATCACCGGCTTTTTTAATCAAAATTGCAGGAACGATCGCCGGTTGAGACGGCGGGGGTGGGGGTGGCAGTCGCTTGGAACCCATCCAAAATTCTTTTAAATCGGCGGTGGCATTGACGGGGACTCGTTCCGGTTCGGTGTAATAAGATTCCGAGGGTTCCGGGGCGATCGCTGTTTCATGCAAGGAGGCAGAAAGCGCTTCTCCTAATGGGGTTTTTGCGAGTTCATGTTGCAAATCTTCCCGAGACAGTCCCCGCAGTTCAAAGAGTAAGAAGGGGTCGGAATCTAATTGCTGGGCAACTAAATAATAAACTCCAGCAATATGTTTACAAGGGTTGGCATAGTCGGGACAAGAACAGCTTGTTTTGAAGTCTTTGCGACTGTCGGGAAGTAAATGCAGTTTCAAATCAGCAAAGGCGGAATCAATATTATCCGGCACTTCATTCATTAACAGTTTCGAGACAAAACTGGCATTTGAGGCAATGACTTTAATCGCCTTGGACCATTGCGCTGGTGAAATCGGATTGATTTCAATTTTGACAGTATAGAGAGGTTCTTTGTAAACGCCAAAATAGGGATTCACCGAACCCCGCACTTTAGCGGTAATTTGGTTGTTGATAATCCGATATTCTTTGATTTTTCCATTATTGGCGTAGGACCGGCCCCGTCCCAGTCGGCTGGAATCGGTAAAGTCTTCTAAGGCATCAATAAAACGTTTTCCCCACCAGGTTTTGCTAAATGTTGCCATGCGGTTTACTCCAAAATTGCTTGTTTATTTAAGGCAATCAGTTTTTTGAAACTGTCGTTATCCAGTTCGGTTAGCCAGGATTCATCATTGCCGACGATCGCCGAGGAGAGGCGCTTTTTATCTTCCAGGGTGCGATCAATCCGTTCTTCCAGGGTCCCGATCGCAATAAATTTATGGACAAACACATTTTTTTCTTGTCCAATTCGGAAGGCGCGATCGGTGGCTTGATCTTCCACTGCCGGGTTCCACCAGCGATCAAAGTGGAAAACGTGATTGGCTTTCGTCAGGGTAATCCCCACCCCTCCAGCTTTTAAAGACAGAATAAAGACTGAGGGTTCGGTGTCGGGGTCTTGAAACTCTGCAATCATTTTTTCCCGTTTTTCACGCGGAGTTCCCCCATGTAGGTAGTGGGTTTTGTAATGAAAAGTCTGTTTGAGATATTTTTCTAAGGCCCCACAAATTTCGGTGAATTGGCTGAAAATCAGCAGGCTTTCTCCTTCGGCGATGACTTCTTCTACCATCTCCACTAGCCGTTCTAATTTATGCGATCGCGAGGGGAGAAACTCGCTGTTATCTTGTAGAAATTGCGCCGGATGGTTACAAACTTGCTTGAGTTTCATCAGAGTAGATAAAATCAAGCCTTTGCGCTGAATGCCTTCAGCTTGTTCTAACTGTTCTGCCACATCTTTGACCACCGCCTCATATAAGGAAGCCTGTTCTTTGGTGAGGTTGCAATATTGTTTATGTTCGACTTTATCGGGCAAATCCTTAATAATCGAACGGTCCGTTTTAACCCGACGCAGGATAAAGGGTTCTACCAATCGTTTCAACGTGGTTGATTTAATCGGGTCATTGTCTTTTTGAATGGGCATTTCAAACCCTTTGCGAAACTGGGTTTCTTTCCCCAAATATCCCGGATTCAGGAAGTTAAAAATAGACCATAAATCTAACAGCCGGTTTTCAATGGGGGTTCCCGTTAAAGCGAGGCGATGGGTGGAGGGAAGTTTGGCGATCGCCTTGGTTTGTGCCGCTTGCGGATTCTTGATATTTTGCGCTTCATCCACCACAACCCGATGCCACTTTACTCCCTTAAACAGTTTTTCATCTTTGCGGGCCAAAGTAAACGAAGTAATCACCACATCATACTTTAAACTTTCGGCTTTGAATTCCTTCTCATCGTTGAGGCGATCGCTACCGTGATGCACCATTGAAGTAATATGTGGTGCAAACCGTTCAATCTCCCGTTGCCAGTTACCAATCACCGAAGTTGGCGCAATTAATAACGTTGGTAAAGGGTTCTCTCCTCCCTCTCGTTCTAATACCAAACAAGCAATCACTTGTAACGATTTTCCCAACCCCATATCGTCCGCGAGACAGCCATTGAGTCCCAACTGTTCCAAATATTGCACCCAGGCAACCCCGCGTTTTTGATACTCTCGCAACATCCCTTGCAACTGCGCCGGATTTTCAATCGGTTCCAGACGGCTACTATCGCGAAGTTTAGCCATCATCTCCGCTAAAACTTCATCCTGTTCCACCTCAATTTCACCCGAGGCATCGCTGATTTTCTGCATAAACTCTTGCAAGGACATTTCTGGCTGTTCATCTTTATGCGACTGCCAAAATTCCAGCATTTGTTCCATTTTCTTCGGGTCTAACTCAATCCATTCCCCGCGAAATTGGACTAAGGGAGTTTTTGCTTCAACCAGTTGCTGCCATTCCTGTTCACTAACCGGCTGTCCGGCAATGGAAAGCTCATATTTATATTGAATAATGTGCTGTAAACTAAACAAACCTTTGTTTCCTTGTCCCGCTGATTTCTTTTTCGAGGAGGCTTTCAGACGGAGGGTCGCCCGTCTGCGTCCTTCCGGTGTCCACCAAGCAGGAACGATCACTTTATAGCCGGAATCTTCTAAAATCCAGGCACTTTCTTTGAGGAACTCAAAGGCTTCTGATAAGGTTAACGCTAACCCCGTGGGACGGTCCGTTTCTAGCCCTTTTGAGAGTAACGGATACATCCGGGCGGCATAGCCCAAATTTAACAGCAGATTTTTTTCAAAATCCGCCCCAAAGTTTTTGTAAAAAGTTTTTTTCTCGGTTTTATTCAACCTCCAATACTCCTCTAAGGGAAGTTTCAAAGAAAGGTCTTTTTTAGAGGCTGCTAGAAATTCAATTCGCCAATGGTCGGGCTGTTTGGCGGTTCCTTCTTTAAGTTGAAAACAGAGATAAAATGGGGCGGTTAATTGTGCACCGGATAACCGTTCTTTCCAAGTGGCCCACTGCTGGTAAACTTCTCGGGAAACATCGGACCTCTTTATACTACTTTTACTGGTGTAGATAAAAGAATCCTCCAACTGTTTGGAAACGGTTTGGGGAATGGGAGTCTGGCCGACCAAATTATTCAATAAACATTCAGAAAAATGGCGCAGCAGACTGGACGGTTCGTAAAATTCTAACGGGTTGGGGATGGCAGCAAAACCGGAAACACAGGCTAAAGGCATCGCCTCACTATACTGCTGAATATCTGTTTCATACTGGTCCGATAAAATTTCCCAATAGGAATAATACTCGTCAGTTTGAACGGTTTTAGCTTTTTTGCCTTTTCCGGTGGTAGAGGTTAGGCTAGAATACTTTAAGGCTGGAATGTATTGGTCTTTGAGAATAATTTGTTTGAGAACTTGGCTATATTGATACCAAAACATTAAATCAGCGCCAAGCTGAACCTCCGCCAGATTATTGATGGCGATAAAGTGTAAATCATTTAATGTTTTCGTTACCGATTTTACGGGGTCAGATTTGACAATATCTTCGAGGTGATAGCAATCAATTTCCCAAGGATGAAACTCGCAGGTGTCCGGGGGTTCATCTTCTAGGTAGCGAAACAGTTCCACAGAAGGCAGGGGTTTATCTTCGGTGGTGGGAAGAATAAAATACTGAGATGAAATGCGATTTTTAAGCCCATTTTGGACGAGTTCAGGAATTCCCAAGTTTGCCCGCAAAAATTCCGCCAATTCCGCTTTTTCTAAATGGGCGGGATGGCGTAAACTGGGCTGTTTCCGGCTAGGTTTGGGAATCGTTTCCACCCAGAGGTAAAATCGGCCCTGACGAATGAATTCGCTGGTATTGTTGGGGATCCAAGTGCCATGAAGGATTTTCATACACAAATCGCAAGGTTAAGAGGTTGGGGGATGTCCTACGGCGAGGCAACCGAGGAGAGATGCAATAGAGGCCCCTGATATTAGGGGTAGTTTATAGAGTACCATAATCCCTGTGGCGGGGCGATCGCCTAGGTTGGGAATCCAGGTTCAGTAACCCGGGATTGCCGGTCCCCAAATGGAAATCACGGAAAACCCTGGGGGAGATTCCACTCAGACAGAATTTCTTAATTCGTATCTTGGATTACAATTTAATGGGGGTTAAGCATTGTAATGATGTACTTACTCCAAGAAGTTTGTTACATTTATTAATAAAATTTGGGTCAAAACGGTATAAATTCACGCAGTAACTGAATAGAAAGACCGGTTAAATATTGAGCAGACCTTTAAACCAAACATTGCTATGAACCCCTTAAATTCTTTAACTTCTTGCTGTCGCAATTGTCGGTACTATGAACCGGAAGGAAGACGGGGTGGGGCTTGCCAGCAACTCAATGTCCCGGTTCAAGCAACCTGGAAATCTTGTTCTCTGGCTAGTCCAGCATTTACTCCCTCTTGGAAAGCCTTGCAAGATGTACTCCAGTGGGAACAGGAAAACCTCGATCGCACAACAGCAGCCAGTCTTACCACCCCAGACCATCCCAAAGCTGAAGTGAATCGCCGCTAGAAACGTCTTTTAAACCCTCTGTTCAATCCATTGTTTCGGTTGTTCTGTATTCTGGAAAAAGAAAATTATCCAAATCCAGGACATGACAACCTCGCCAAATCTACAACAGCAGTTCAATAAAATCGCCAATTTATTAGAGCAAATTCAGAATTTAGGTTTAGATTCTGAAGATGGAGAGACGAATTTTTTATCGTCTCTCCATCAATTTGAAACCGTCGCCCTTCCATTTGAATTCGTGCAACAGGGAATGGGACTCTGGGAGGCAATTTTTCCCCCCGAGTTGCTGCGATCGCTGGCGACGGAGGATCCGGATACCTTAGAATCCTTGGCGATCGCCTTATTGCAAACCCTGCAAACTCAACTGGCCATTTTAAACCCTTGGTTCCCCCTACTCACCACCCCTCCGGCATTAGCCGATAAAATCCGCGATCGCACCGCTCAAATTGAGCAAATTACCACGGAAAAAGCCGAACTGTTAGCGGCATCCGAGACCCTGTTCCATCGCGAATTAGAACTCCGTAAAGCTGGGGAAACATTACGAGAGTTAAAACAAACTCAGGCGGAACTCACGGCCATTGAACAGGAATTAGCAATCACGGATTTAGAAGACTTACGCCGGGACATTTCTAACCGGCAAAATGCCTTAGAACAGGACCGTAATCAGCTAGAAATTATCAAACGCCAAAAAGCTGAAATTGAAACTGAAATTGCTGCACTTCAAGGACTCAATCATCAAATTTCCCGAGAATTAGAAGGACTACAACTGCGCCGTTCTCGCTTAGAAAACCAGACCCAACAACAAGCAGTGCAACTGATTACCTTAACCGAGGCTGAACAACAACGCCTAGGAACCGCTTTAGTCCCTTTGTTAGCGGAATTAGCGGAACAACAGTCAGCTTATCAAAATGCTCAAGGGGAATTATCTCAAGCCATTGCTGATTTTAATCGCTATCAACAACAAACCCATGAATTGATGACTTATTTAAAAATTCATTATCAAACGGATGTAGAATTAGGTCAGAAACTGCCCGTGAATAAACCCCAAATCGAGACTATAATTCAGAGGATTCAGAACAATTTAGACCAATTGGATCAGGAATTAAGGATTGCTCACCAGCAACATGAGCGATCGCAGGAAAAAACCATTATCACCTTTTGAGTGAAAATCCGGTTTCAACCCAGACGGGGTGCACCCAATCGACTCAGCAGCATGAGAGACCAAGGCAGGTTAAGATTGGGAACCAGTCCGGCATAAGGTCTCAATTGGGGGACGGCAAAGGGGAGGACGAAGCGCAGGGACCGCAACGATACGGGGGATGTGCCATCTTCATCGACCAGTCCATACCGTTGCGCCACTTCTGCCACAATCTGGACCCGTCCGGTATGCTGCATCACGGTGGGGTCGGCAGCTAAAGCGGCGATCGCCCGTCCGGTGAGGAGGGGTGTTTCCCAGTTGTACCGTTCTCGGAATCCAGAAAATTGGCGATCGTTTATCTCACTTGCCGCCATTTGATCCGCCATACTGGACATTAGTTCCGTCCCTACAATTCCCGGCCAAATCGAGAGGGAGGCGACATTATAGGGTTTGAGTTCCACCGCCATATCTGCCGCGAGGCGATCGCAACCGGATTTCCCCACCCCATAAGGCACTCCAAAAATATAAGATAGCCCTCCCCAAGAGGAAATCGTACAAATCAGCCCCTGCTGACGCGGGGCCATCATTCGCGCCCCCAAAACACTCGTCACATAGTGACTCCGCAAACCCACATTGTTACAAGCATCCCAAAAACTCGGTTCACTCTCCCAGAATGGCCGACCCTGACTATTCATTAAAGTTTGCACCCCGGCATATACATTGTTCACCAAGAGGTCAAGCTGGCCGAAATCCGATTGAATCCGCTCAAACAGCGATCGCACTTGGTCATCATCACTATGGTCCACCTGCACAGGGATACATAGCCCTCCTGCCGCTTCCACTGCCGCTTCGGTCTCTTTCAAACTCCCCGACAGTTCCCCCTCTCCACTCGTCGGGTCCAGACTGCGCCCGGTGATATACACCGTCGCCCCCGCTTCCCCCAGTCCAATGGCGATGCCTTTACCCAGGCCCCGGGTTGCCCCGGTTACAACAGTAACTTTGCCCTCAAGTGGTTTAGTCATGATAAATTGATGATTATTTGGGTTATGAATTTCGCAATTAATGACTCATTTTACTACAAGCAGTGGGTTTCGGTGGAAATTAGCCCTTATCCCTGAGCTATTTTTATAAGGCATCTTCCCCCACTCACCCATTCCCGGATGGTTTATAATAGAATCGCGGTCAAATGCTAATTCTCTAACAAGTTGCTGAACCAACCCCGTGAAATTCTCATTTTATTACTAAATTATGCTACAAATTTCTAACAGCGTCAGTATCCTAGAAAACGAAATTCAAATTAGTGCAGTTCGTTCTCAAGGAGCCGGGGGTCAAAATGTAAATAAGGTAGCAACGGCGATTCATTTGCGTTTTGATATCAAAGCATCTTCCCTACCGGAACGCTACAAAAATCGCCTATTGACTCTCAGCGATCATCGGATTACCCAAGAGGGTGTAATTATTATCAAAGCTCAAGAATCTCGCAGTCAGTTAGAAAACCGCAATGAAGCCTTGCTGCGCTTGCAAGAATTGATTAAAAGTGCCGTTGCTGTGCCTAAAAAGCGCTTTAAAAGCAAACCGACTCGCAGTTCTCAGCGCAAACGCCTCGACAGTAAAACGAAGCGCGGACAGATTAAAGCGATGAGACGGACAGTTATGGATTAATCATCCTGCTTAAAACAGCGGCGAGATTCATTGGGGGAAATTTCTTTTTCAAAGGCGATATGGAGTGGCATCATTATGCCACTCCATATCAAGAAACTAGGACCGGCCAAAGCGTTGCAGTAACTCTTCCCGAGAAAGGGTTAATAACAACGGAATTAATTCTTCACCCGATACCTGTAATAATGCCTCGATAATGGAAGCGAGTTCTTCATCAATCGAACCAAATCGAAACTTGAGAAGCTCTTGAACCCTTTGCTTCCGTTCTTGTTGGACTCCTCGTTGGAGACCCTCCTGTAAGGTGGCTTCTCGCCACTGGTAATAAGCTGGTGATAAGTTCATAATTAACTCCGGATTTTCTTCCTCTTGATTTTGCCTGAGTTGTACGTTGATGCGCCAGTTTGACAGAATTTCTAACAGGTTGCGCCGGAATGGATGTCCCTGGGGTAGAGAGAGTAACTCATTCACGGCTTGTTGTTGGGTGGCCCCTCTTCCTAAGACTCGCAACCATAGGGTATTGAGGTTGGCGGGGAGTTGGTCGATCGCCACTAATGCTGTCTTCTCAAATTCTGGCATAAAATAAATCCCGGGTAGCCAGTTCCCGGACTCATCGAGTTGTGCGCCAAATCCGTTCACCAGTCTTTCGGAACAAGAGGGGGACAACACCCAGAGTCGCGGTAAGTCCGATTCCCCCAGGGAGTTCTTTTCCCGTCGCGCTTGTCGCAGCAAGTCCCCTTGTAGGGAGTAGAGTTTGAGTTTGCAGGTTCTAATCTCCACAGGGGTGGGAGCGTTTCTAAACACTTCAAATAAGCCCGTTGTCGCTGCCATTTGTCCTAGAACTCCCAGGGTTTCTGGCGCAGTGGAGGGGGTGGCGGCGGGGACGAAATAGACGTCGATTTGTCGCACTTCGCTGGGAACATCACGACTGGTTTGGACTTGTCCCAGATATGCTAATAATTCCTCTAAATATTGTTTAGCAAATTGGTCATGAGCAGTTCGGGTCATGATTCGGTTTAATTGCGGATATCCCTGATATGGAAAATAGGAGTGCGTTAGCCAAGCCTGTGCACTCCTATTATTATAAACCAATTTTGTCGCCTATTAGGACAAACTTAAACCTCTCCCTTTGTGATTGAATTCTTCTACAGTTTGTTGCGAGAGTTCATGGGAGGAAATTGCTCTCAACATGGCGAGGGGTAAGGTTAAGTGATGGGCCCCGGCTTGTAAGGCGGCGGCGGCTTCTTCTGGGGATTTAATGCTGGCGGCGAGAATTTCTACGTCACTGCCTTTTAGAATATCTGCCATCGATCGCACTAAAGCAATGCCATCCCCTAATAATCGGGTGGCGCGGTTGACGTAGGCGATCGCCATTTTTGCCCCCGCTTCCTTTGCGACGGCAGCTTGGGCAGCACTATAAATCGCCGTAACGGAACAAGGTATGTCTGGAGATAGATGCGCGACCACTTCAAATCCAACCGGGGTGGCGGGAACCTTTAAAATAGTGCGATCGCCAATAAGTTCCCGCGCTTTTTGACCTTCCCTGACCATTCCCTGAAAATCCGACGCCGTAAGTTGGTAAAATAATGGCCCCGATGTGAGGGTAACCAATTTTTTTAACGTATCTTCCGCAGATAACTCACTCGTTGCCAATAACGTCGGATTGGTGGTGATTCCCTTGACCCAGCCCATCTTTTGGGCCAGTTCTGCCTCGGCGGCGATCGCTGAATCTAAATAAATTGCCATGATTCTACTCCCTTTGAGTTCCATCCCAAAAATACGGGAAATTGGTTACTCTTGACAATGGACCATACCCCCAACCCTAACCCAATGACCTTACTGAACTTAGCAGAACTTTGTCCCATCACCCGCACTCTCGGTCCGGGTCAACGGTTTGCCATTTGGGTGCAAGGCTGTTGTTTTAACTGTTCCGGTTGTATCTCTCCGGATTGGATTCCCCAGGTATCCGGGACTTGGGTGGAACCGCGACGCTTGGCGGAAACAATTTTATCCGTCCCGGGAACAGAAGGGTTAACGGTTTCCGGGGGAGAACCGATGTTACAGGCACAGGCACTCAGTGAATTATTTGAACTTTTGGCAGAGATGGATTGTTCGATTATCTGCTATACCGGGTTTACCTTAGAACAGTTACAGGCGAAATCCGACCCGGCGATCGCCCGAGTCCTGTCCCAAATTGATGTGTTAATTGATGGACTGTATATTCCAGAACTTAACGATAACCAAGGGTGGCGCGGTTCGGGCAATCAACAGGTGCATTTTCTCACCCCTAGGTTGTTAGCGGAAGCGAGTGCTTTTTCCTCTCGTCGGCGCGATGTGGAAATTCACCTGAGAAATGATTCCGCTTTGATGGTGGGTGTACCGCCTCGCCATTTCTCTGATACCTTTAAACAGGCCATTGATAAGAGTTTATAGCAAGGATTATGGTGTCTCTCAAGGGTAAAATTGTTTTGATTACGGGTGCAAGTAGTGGAATTGGGGCCGCTTGCGCCCAATTGTTGGCCCAGGCGGGTGCAGATTTGATTTTGGCGGCGCGGCGTTTGGAACGGGTGCAGGAGTTAGGCACTCAACTGGCGCAACAGTATCACATTCAGACTCATGTTTTGGGGTTAGATGTCTGCGATCGCCAAGCGGTTGACGCTACTCTGAATCATCTTCCGGACCCTTGGAATCGGATTGATATTTTAGTCAATAATGCGGGTTTGAGTCGGGGATTATCCAAACTCCATGAAGGCAATATCGATGACTGGGAAGAAATGCTAGATACCAATGTCAAGGGATTGCTATATGTGACTCGGGCGGTGGTGCCCCAGATGGTGGAACGGCAATCCGGTCATGTGGTGAATATTGGCTCGATCGCCGGTCGAGTCGCCTATCCGGGGGGGAATGTGTACTGTGCCTCAAAAGCGGCAGTAAGGGCGATTTCCGACGGGTTGAAGCAAGATTTAATCGGGACTCCAGTGCGGGTGACGGAAATCGAACCGGGTTTAGTGGAAACGGAATTTAGTCTCGTGCGCTTTCATGGCGACTGCGATCGCGCTGAAAAGGTATATCAAGATTTAACCCCCCTCACCGGGGAAGATATTGCCGATTTAGTGCTTTTTTCGGTCACTCGACCCCCCCATGTAAATATTAGCGAAATGTTGGTAGTGCCAGTGGATCAGGCCAATGCTACCCTCGTTCATCGGCGACGTTAAACTAAATTAAAGATGCGCGTGAAGGATAGACTACAGATGCAATCTACGACTCATGGTGACGGGTTAACTATAAACTTCTGGCAGAATTCTCTCAAGCCCCCCTTAACAAGGGGATTGGGGGGATCAATCCGGACTTTGGCAAGAAGTCTTATCACCCAACACTGGGCGATATTCCAGACAAACCAACTCTCAACGGGGCGAGGGTTGAGTGTTGCGGTGATTTGTGCTGTACCGGATTTTGGGGAATAGGGTCATGACACCGGCAAAGCTACAAGCACAAGCGAAACAAGGCGATCTACGGGCGATCGCCGCCTTGATTGATGAGTGTTTAACCCCCCACGGCATGAGAGCTCAGGTGCGCTTGCATCAGGGTTTACTGTCCGTGAGTGTGCAAGCGCCGACTCCCAAACATCGGCAACGCTGCGTTGCTGCAATTCGGGAACTGCTGATGAAACTGAGAATTCCCGCAGTCGCCCGGGTCCGGATTTTGGGCAAAAATCGCGATCGCTCAGTGATTTGGAGTGAGGAATTTGCCCTAGGGAATGGAACTGATGTGCGAACCGTCGCCCCCCGACGGCGCAAACAGCAAAATGAGGACAACACCGATACCCTGGCACTGGCATTGTCCCGAGTCACCCCTCGTCCCTCCTCAACTGGCATACAACCCAGGCGATCGCGCAGGGCCAAGCTGCAAAAAGACCCGTGGTTAGCGGTTAACTTATCCGCCCTGTTTCCGGGTCTGGGGCAGATTTATGCGGGAAAAATTTTCCGAGGGTTGGGAATTATTTTAATTGAAGCCGTCTTAATTGCCGTGGCAGTTTCGGCCTTCTATAGTCCCCAGGGAAACACCCTCACCAGTTTGGGATTAGTTTTCCCAATTCTTGGCATTTATTTGGTCAATATTATAGATGCTCATCGATGTTTTAAAAACCTATCTTTTTTGCGACTAGAAAGGGTTCTTAAGAATAAAAGAAATAAAAATAATCCTTGGGTTGCAGTATTTTTATCCCAACTGTTACCCGGACTGGGCCATCTGTATTTAAAAAACGTCGGGCTAGGCGCAGTCTTGATGATTAGTCTAATTGTCGCCTCTAATATTGCCCGATTTCATCCGGGATGGTTGCTGGTTCCGCCTTTACTGTATGCGATCGCCTGTTACCATGCTTATTTTTCCTGTCCGCGATCGGCCCTCCATTCCCATGACCCGATTGTGATGATTGTGATTTTAATTGTAGCCTTCAAGCTCACCAGTATTTTGATTCCCGCTTGGGTCGAACATGATTTTGTCCAACGGTTTACAATTCCCAGTGATTCCATGGTTCCGACTCTCCGTTCCGGGGACCAAATCCTTGCTTTCAAATCTCGGGGGCGTCCTCCACAAAAGGGGGATTTGGTGGTATTTCGTGCTCCCGAATTCGCCAAAACCCTTGACCCGAATGCTGGAGATTTATTTATCAAACGCACCATTGGGATGCCTTTAGATGTAATCCGACTCAAAGATGGGATTATCTATATCAACAATGAACCCCTTTCCGAGGACTATGTTGTTGGCCCTGCCCAGTACAATTTAGACCCGCAGATAGTCCCCGCAGATAGTTATTTTGTGTTAGGCGATAATCGCAACAATAGCTTTGATTCTCACGTTTGGGGATATGTCCCCAGAAATCATATTATCGGCAAGGCGTATAAAATCTACTGGCCCCCAGACCGGATCGGACCCTTGAGGTAAATCCGCCCAGGGGAGTGTTTAGAGACTTGCTGGACACTTCTCTAAACACTGCACCTATCTGCCCGTCTTAAAATCGTAAACCGACGCCGCCTTGGACAGAGACGGCAGGTTTGCTTTCATCCTCATAAGCATCTAGGGCAATCACCGCATTCCCAAAGACGATGAATCGGGTATTGGGAACGGCGAAATCTACCCCGGGTTGAATCGCAAAGCTAACTTTTTGGCCCACGGGGGTATCCCCAGTGGTGAGGGCCGCACCTGCACCCAAGTAAATATCAGTTTGCCAGGTGAGGGGATAGTCGTAGGAAATGGTCGGGACCACGGCGGTTCCATCTCCGCTAAAAAAGGCCTGAGCCCGTAAGGAAATTGGCACGGGGAGTAGTTTATAGCGTGCTGCTAGTAAAAAAGAGTTTTGCCGATCGCCGTCGAGTTCGCTGATTCCAGCCGAGCCACCAATCCCAATATAACTCCCATAAGCTGCTTGAGCCGATGCCGGTTGACTCGACAAGGCTAAACTGCTGGCGATCGCCCCTGTCCCTAACAACAGAGCACCCAAAGTTGAGGCAATTTTTTTCAGACGTTCCATTTCCCTACTCCTCTATCCCACTAAAAACAAATACTTCCAATGTTCCGTCGATTCTAGCTTAAGTTGAATCGATGAACCATTAGAAGTCTGTTTCCCTATCCCTTCGGGAATGGCAAAACCCAGAGGAGTCAAGGGTGTGACTCAAAGGTTAACTCCGGTTAACTGGGTTCAAAAATTGGGGTTGAAAACCCCAAACCCGGTTTCTGGTGGATTGCCTGCGGGACCAAGGCCCTGGGGAGAAACAACCCCTTAAGGTTGGGAACAAAGGGGATAAATCCCCCCTTGGGCGCAGATATAAACAATTTGTTTATCATCTAAATTTCGGGCTTTGCTAAAATCAACCCCCCGCAAAAATCCGGATGGGGTGGGGTCGGAGGATTGCATCAGGCGATCGCCCGTTTGGGTTTTGGGTTTGAAAAACACGGCCCCTTGGAAATCCGCCCCTTCCACATTCGCCCCTTGAAAATTCACCGAGGTGAGATCGGTTTGGTGGAAGTTGGCATTTTGTAATTGAGCAAAACTCAAATTCCCACCTGCTAGTTTCGTCCCACTCAAGTTGGCATTTTGGAGATTAGACTCGGTGAAATTCGCCCGACTCAAATCTGCCCCCTGCCAGTCCGATCGCGTTAAGTCCGCCTTTGCTAGGGTCGCGCCGGTTGCCACCACCCGGGGGAACCGCGCACCGATGGCGAGAATGCCGGTTAAGTTCGCGGAGGCTAAATGAGCACCCACCAGGGTAGCATTCGTGAGGTCCGCTTGCAGCAAATCTGCCCCGATCGCCTGGGTGCTGCTGAGGTTGGCCCCGGTGAGTTGAGCCTTGGAGAGGTTGGCCCGATCCAGTTTGGCACGACTGAGATTGCTATAGGCTAGGATAACATGACTCAGAAATGCCCCGGTAAAGTCCGCATCCGTGAGGATGCTGGCAGTCAAGTCGGCTTTTTGGTCATCCACAGTTCCGAAACGGCGATCGGGTCCAGGACTGGAAAATTGACTGCTTTTAAAACTGGCATGGCTTAAAATAGCGCCCCGAAATCGAATTCCGGATAAGTCAGTTTTTTCTAACACCAAGGTGAAGGGCGCTGCTTCTGTGGTAATCTGCCCCAAATGAGTGCGGCTGAGATCGAGAGAGTCGAACTCGGTGCTATAAAGTTGGAGGAGTTTGGCGATCGCCCGTTGGGTGGCTTGGAGTCGCAGTTGCACCACTTCAATCTGCTCCTCATTGGTGCTATAACGCAGGGAATCCAGGTCTGTGCGGGTGGCTTGATTTAATCTTTGCAAATAGGGGAGCGATCGCCCTCCACTGCTGACTAAAGCTTGTTGCAACACATCCAGTTGAGCCGCCTCCGTTTCCAGGGCCAGCATATCCGCTAAAATTTGGTACTGGGCCTCGGGATTCTCGAAACTGGCCAATCCGAGAATCGCACCTTGACGCTCATCCGGTGCAAATTGGCGGACCCAAGTGAGAAACTTTTCCTGATCTCGCGCTGCCTGAGTCCGGGCATTTTCTTGAGATTGGATATAAAGTTGAGTCGTGAGGAAGGTTCCCAAAATTGCAGCTAGACCCACGGCCAATGCCAAGGCTTTTTTCGCGCTCTTGTGAAGGTGAATCCCATTCCACCACTGATCTACCCCGGGTTTTGATTCGGGCATCCGTTCAATGGGCCCGCCTGTCTCTAATTGAATTCCCACCTGTTTTGAGTTGCTGCTGTTCATGTTTCTACTAAGTCCCGAAACGCTGTGTCGGCTACTGCGGACCCACGTTCCGGCGAGGCGATCGTGGAGGGTGCGGGACTTGGGATCAAAGTAACTCCAGAGTCCATCAAAGACTACCATTAAGGCCGTCGTCAGTCCCAAAATTACTAAGTCCGGTACAGCGCCTGTGATGAGCCAGATTACATAGGCGCTGGTGAGGGTGACTCCCCAACGGCCTACAGCCTCTCGCAACAGGGCACGCCCAAAACCGGGCGCTTTTCCCGAATCCGTCACCACCTGGAGGCGCAACCAGCGCTTGGGTAAAGTCTGACCCGTGAGTCCGAGTAGATATAATTGCCAAATACTGACGCTCAAGGCGGCGATCGGGCCAATTGTCCAGAGGAAATTGACAAGGGGAGGGACCAGACGGGTGCAGCGACGTCTTTGGAGAGGGGGACAAGTTGGGGGCAGTGCCAGAGTCCGGGCGATCGCACGTTCCAGGGTCACCAGAACCGGATTCAGAGGGACAGGTTGCACATTCAGATACCGCGTGGCGTGCCATCCCACAGACAGGGGAACTAGGGCGCTAACGGCAATCAGCGCCAGTTCTACTGTACTTGCTGCCAACCGCCGTGGAAATAGGGTCACGGGGTTGACTTTCCCCGGACTCGGGGGTTTGCTTCCGGTTGTGGATTTGACCTTGGGTGCAGTTCGCTTCAGACCTTTAGATTTCCCAGTCACTCTTATCTCTTATGGATTTGGATTGGAGGATTTAGACGCTAAAAATAATTTATATCCGACAAATCCTAACACCCCAACTGCGGCCAAGGTAAAGGCTAACCGAACCAAATTTAAGACTGTACTCACGGCGGATAAGGCAAAGACTGCTCCCACCGCGATCGCCACTACTTTCCCTCTATCAGGCAGTCCTTGATACCACAGGGTTAACTGTTGGTAGACCGATTTCAAGGAGGGGGTGTCCGGGGTCGAGGTGGGTAAGGGTTGCGGTTGATGGATTTGCGCCTCTAAATCTTGTAGTTTGCGCTCTAATTTTTGCCGTTCTTGAGGATTCATGAGTTTTTGATGATTCGAGGAGGATTGTATTGGACTCCAGTCCCCCAGGGCACTGGGGAAGCTGCTCCTGTGATTGTAGCGAACCTCGGTCTGATCATGGGGTTTCAACGGGATGACTCTGAAAAATCGGAGACAATTGAGGGGTTTTGCCAACCCTCATGAAGAAGAAATTTAGGATGAATTTTTACAAAAATAGGTACATTTAACCCCTATAAATCCGCACTTTGGCTGATTTTTTTCTCAGGGCTTAACAGTAGGATCTAAAGAGATTGAGAAATGTGCATGGCGAACCCCCAACGATTTGGGGGTTTTTTATTGAGGTCAATTCGCCTAATTATTCGCTCCACCATCAGGGGTAAGGGTTGGTTTTGTATCGCCGATCGCGATCTGGGGCAAATATGGAGGTGTCAGCTATTCTCTGGATTCGGAATCACCAATTTCTGCCCCCCTGGGGTGAGGCTTCAGTGTGTAAAAAGCAAAAACCCCAGTTATTTAATTTCACTGGGGCAGTTCCTTTCTCTATAATTGACTCTCTTGTTCTCTATTATCACCCAGAGTAGTCCTCCCGGACATCCGCCAAATGACTGAGTATTAGTCGGCTAAAAGGCGCAAGGGCCAAAACCCCCACCCTTCTTCAGGATGTTGGTTGTGGCTCCAAATAGGACTCAAAGCGCGATCGCAGTTGTTGTAAGGTTAATTTCTGGGTCCAATATTCAACTAAGGCATGACCGAAGGCCCAGGCATTGCGATCGCTCGTTCCCCGATTATCCCGCAGCAAGGGCCACAGGGAGAGCAAATCAAACTGAAAGGGTTTGGCGTCGGTATTCAACAAATTAAATAAGTCATAGGCCATTTGCAGTTTACCAATCACCACGGGTAACTGTTCTACCGGGATTTGTTCCGCTAAGGCGTAGGCGAGGGTCGGGGACCCGGTGGAGAGGGTGGAAATGAACTGGAGCACGGGAGTCTTGAGTAAAGAGGTCACGCCTTGGGTGGTTGTCATCTGGAAGGTATAGCGATCGATAATTCTAGCCGAAGTCACGATCCGGGATTCGCGATCGCGCAAAAATCGGGCGAGGCGCTGTTGTTTCGCCGGGTCGATCGCCTCAATCAGCGCTACCGCCAGGGTATCGGCATTCCAAGCAGTTCGCCCTTGTTGTGAGTCTTGGGTCACAATGGGTAAAATGCGATCGCAATATTCCCCCAATTGTTCAGTGCGATACTGCGTTGCTTCTCGAATGGATTTTTCTTTGGGTTTATCCCCCCAAACCCAATCATAAGGAGGATTCCACTCCCGAATCGGACGCAAGCGATCGACTTGCGTCACCACGGCGATCGCCGGTAAATCTGACACTTCTGCCTTGATTTCTTTGAGAAAATCCACATCCATTTGCAGGGCCGGATCCATAGCGGGGGTCACTAACAATAACAAATCGGCGGTTTTGCCATAGTCGAGCACCATCTCTCGCAAATCGGCGCGTTTTGCTTGTTCATATCCCGGGGTATCCCATAAAATCAAGGTTTCCCCGCCCTCACTCTGCCAGTGATAGTTGGAAATTAGGTCCGTACTCGGCAACAAATCAACTTCGGCGCGATCGCTGTCAAACAAGGTATTAATCAGACTACTTTTTCCCGCCCCTGTGCGCCCCACTAACAAAATATTAATGGGCTTTTGTGCGATTTTTTCCACAGGTTCTGCTTGGGAGATAATCTCTCGCAGAGTTTGGGTTTTGGCCTTCGGTAAAGCGGGAGTAGCTATGGGTGAAGCACTCTCGGGTAAAGTCCGATTTCCATACAAAGTAGCCGCTTGCCGACTCAAATTCCGTAATGCTGCTTCGCGCAACAGTTGTCCCAAATTTACTAACAATTCTTGAGTTGCCCGATTGCTAGAACCCTGGGAGGCGACTCGGGCAGCCGCTACAGCCGGATTCACAAACCATTGTACCCAGTTCCAAACTTGGAACAGTTTCCGCGCCGACGGTTCCAATTTTCGATACATTTCATAAGCTTGAAAGGCTTGTCCTACGGTGACTTGATTCAAGGCGGGTGAAAGTTGTTGCATCCAGCGGTCCATATCATCGACGGTCCCGCGAATCAGTCCATAAGCTTGGGGAATGTAAATATTAAGTAGGGGATATTTGACTTCTGGATTATAAATTAAGGCAATGGCGGTTACGACTTCCTGACATCGGTTTCCAAAGGTTTGTAAATCCTCCCAAATCGGCGCATCAGTCCGAGAGGTTTCTAATATCTTCTGTAAGGCAATTTCGGCTTTTTGAGTGGCTTCATCAGCGGTGGGTCCGGTGTTTTGTTGTTTAGACTCTTCGATGTCCTGATTCACCTGGGCGATCGCCGCTTCCATTTCCGCCATCATCGGTTGAGTCCACCGCACTAATATCCACCGCCACCCGACTAAAACTAGGGTAAATATGGCCCAAATCCAGTTTAGATTCCATTCATGTATTTGGGTTCCGGCTGCCACTAGCAAAAAGGTAACAATCGCGGCGATCGGCAGGGCTAAAACTACCCATTGCCAAGTTTTTAATCTAACCATTGATCTATGCCTCCTGAAATAAATTGGGTTTTCTAAATTGATAGGGAGTAAACAGCGCCTACATTTTTCTGGGGTGAAATAATAGATGCATCCGGTCCTCCTCCCAATTTTAGACTAAACCCAATAAAAACCCACAGGCTGAAGCCCGGAGGCTACACGAACGTAGACGCGCTAGCGGCTTCGGTGAAGGGTAGCCTGCCTAAGCGCTATCGCGCAGGCTGCGCCAAACGCAGGCTAAAGAATAAGATAGGACTTTCACAACCGGATTGGGTATAACAATACTCTTATAGCCCGCGCAGGCGGGCTTTGTCCGTATAGCCTCCGGGCTTCAGCCTGCGGGTTTTTACAATTGCGGGTTTTTACAATTGCGGGTTTTTACAATTGCGGGTTTTTACAATTGCGGGTTTTTACAATTGCGGGTTTTTACAATCCCAGGCAAAAAAATAGCCCGCACAGGCGGGCCATTTGCCAACGGTCCCAACCCGGAAGGGATCGGGACTATTTCTAGTTATTTCGATTTCGGCTTCCAAGGGGATTCATAGTACACCTTGGACCCGCTATTTGGCACAAAATGACAGGACAAATAAGAGCGAATAAAGCTCTTTAAAATGGGTTCGTTGGAGGAGCGATAATAATCACCTAACAAGGGTTTAATCGCCTCGGTTGCTGTCTTTAAGTGATAGTGGGGCATATTTAAGAAAATATGATGCGCCACATGAGTGCCAATATTATGATGGATGGGATTTATAAATCCATAGTCGCGATCGATGGTCGAAAGCGCACCTTTGAGAAAATACCAATCCTCTCCTCGATACCACGGAATATCATCTTCCGTATGATGCAAGAAGGTCACTAAGTCCAACCACATCACAAAAATGATATAAGGTACGAGGTAATATTTAACCAAAAAGACCCACCCAAATTGATAGGTGAGCACCCCGAGGAATGCCACCATCATCACCCACAGGACCGAACTGGTCACAATATCCCATTTTTCCGAGGGACGGAACAGGGGACTGCTGGGGAGAAAATGGGAACCGGCGCGATCGGGCGATCGCTTGAACAGATAAAGCGGATAGGCTAATAAGGGTAAATAAAAGCGGAATAGCTTTTCATACCAAGGCATCCGATTGTATTTTTCCTCAGATACCGGATACCAGCTTTCGTCTGTGTCTAAATTTCCCGTGTTTCCATGATGGGTCCGATGACTGATCCGCCAACCGTGGTAAGGAACTAAAATGGGAATATGAGACAAATGTCCGATGAGGTTATTCAACCATTTGAGCTTAGAAAAAGAGCCATGACCACAGTCATGACCCACGACAAATAATGCCCAAAACATTGTCCCTTGCATCACCCAGAAAATGGGAAAAAAGAACCAGGAGTCCAGATTGTATGCGATCGCATACAGTCCCGCAATAATCCCAATATCCAGAAAAAAGTAACTCAAAGACTTGGGTATCGAGGGTTCAAAACACTCGGCAGGAATTGCCGCCTTCACATCCTGAAGAGTAAAGGGTAACTCTTGGGTTTGTGTCTGTGAAACTGTACCAGTCGTCTGATCAAGAACTGTGTTTGCTTGCACGAAATTTCCGCTTTTACCTGATTTTCAAACCTGCCTTTCACCTTTCACCCGTCCCTTTCCGCCTAAAAAGGCTTTAAAGTCTTCTCCCCAAAGAGACCCGCGTTATTCAGTCTCTTCATTCCCCCGATGCGGTCCTCCTCATGATTGAACGAATTGAACCCCACGGGTCTGAAAACGCTGAGAACTCCCTGACGCTTTATAAAAAACTTCCGGGAGACGGAAGATGAAAAACGCAGCCGATAAACGGAATTTATTTTAACCCGTTTTGAGCTGAATTGTTAAGAAACGTTTCAAAATTACGGATTATCCTGCCTAAAACTCATAACCCCTGCCTATTTCTGCCTCGGGATGCCCGATCTCCTCCCTCAAAAAGTTGCGTGTTAGCAATAGGCGATTAGAGGAGTCCCAATCGGTCCCACTCTGCTTCCGTCACTGGGGGAATATTGCGCTCTACCCGTTTAAAGTCCCAGGTTGGCGGTAAAATTGCAGCGCCGGTGATTAATCCCGATCGCAAGTTTACCCTCAATTTTTCCACTCCATTCCATCTACAGGACACGATTCAATTCGTTCTCTTTCTATTCGTAGTAACGACTTCTGTCGTTACTACAAACATAAGAAACATTATCCTAGAAGGATATCATCGAGGATGAGTTTGTTGGGAACGCTGCCGAAACTGACGGAACGGGCGACTCCCGCGAAGGGGAGGGTTACTTGCTCAAATTCTTCATAAACATGGGGTAAGGAACCTGCTGCGGTGGTGGATAAGGGGATGGATGCCAAAATGTTGCCGGATGCGCCTAATCCGTCATAGAGGGTGACGCTGTGACGGGCGAAAGGGGAGGCATAGAAGAAGGAGAGTTGATTGTCAAATCCACCTTCTACATTCATGACGATCGCCGAGTTTTCTCCGTAAGTGAGGGCAGTTGTGCCGCTGGGGGGAGGGGCAAAATTTCCGCCGAATTCACCGGGTAATCCCAAGGCATCTAAGGCATCGGTACTCATGATTCCCAAGGCGTTGGGGGAAAAAGATATCCCGCGATCGCCATAAAATCCGCTCACGGGGTCTAAATTTCCCACGCCTTCAAAGTTGAGTAAGGCAGGCAGATCGCTGCGGGGAATGATGAGGGTGGCATTACTTTGGATACCAATTTCTACCCCGGGGGTAGGATTGATTAAGGCCAGATTGAGGGTCTCACTCACTTCGACGATCGCATCGTTGGCGATGGGAAGGGTGATGGTTTGGGCGGTTTCTCCGGGAGCAAAGTTGACCGGAATCGGCGTATTATTGTAATCAAAGGGTGCAGTGGCCGTCCCATTCCCTAAAACTAAGGTTGCACCAGCAGGGAGATGGAGTCCGCCAGCGCGGGTGACGGTGACGGCGACAATTCCGGTCCCATCTTCTTCGAGGATGAAGGTCGGTGCACTAAATTCTAGGCGGATATCATTGTCTAATATTGCTAAAGTGGCAGTATTTTGCGCACCAATTCGTGCCCCTAGACTGGGGTTGGTGAGGGTTAATTGCAGGGTTTCGTTGGGCTCGCTGTCCGTGTCATTGACAATGGGAACGGCAACGGTTTGAACGCTTTCTCCCGGGGCGAAATTGACGAGAATTGGGGTATTATTGTGATCCAAGGGAGCGGTGGCCGTGCCATCGGTGAGGGCGATCGCTGCGGAAAAAGCGGTCTCCAGGCGGCCTTCTCGGGTGACGGTTACCGGGGCGATCGCTGTGCCATCTTCAGTGGTAACAAAGTTCCCTGCACTAAACTGCAACAGCACATCATTATCGATAGTGGTGAATACTGCCGTACTGGGTTGCCCTAGGGTTGCCTCACTGGTGGGATTAAGTAAGGCCAAATTGATAGTTTCATTCGGTTCTATGGTGTCATCATCCACCAGGGGAATGGCCAGGGTTTGGAGGGTTTCTCCCGGTGCAAAGTCTACCGCAATGGGGGTGGGGTCGTAATCCAAGGGTGTCGTAGCGGTGCCATCACTTAATCCAATGGTGACACCTGTGGGGATGCCTGTAAACCCAATGCGCTGCACTTGGATGGGTTGGATGGGGGTACGGTCCTCAACTGCGTTAAAATCTGGACGAGTAAACTGCAAGGCAGCATCATTATCGACGATGGTAAATGTGGCGGTATTGGTTGTGCCTAGGGTTGCGCCTCCGGTGGGATTAACTAAAGTGAGGGCTACGGTTTCATCGGGTTCTATGGTTCTATCATTAGTGATAGGAATTGAAACGGTTTGAGTGGTTTCTCCCGGGGCAAATGTGAGAAGGAGCGGGGTACTATTGAAATCCTCCGGTGCAGTTGTCGTCCCCTGTGTGAGGGCCAGGGTGACGCTCACTGGACGATTGAGGGAACCTGTGCGGGTCACGGTGACTGGAACAATGGGGGTACTATCTTCCAACCCCTGAAAGTCGGTTTGACTGAACTGTAAGCTAACCGGATTGATGGTATTATCGACGATAGTAAATGTGGCGGTATTGCTTGGGCCTAGGGTTGCGCCTCCGGTGGGGGTAGTGAGGGTCAAACTGAGGGTTTCAACGCCTGTGGCAATCAGTTCATTGACGAGGGGAATTGTGACGGTTTGTGCGGTGACTCCTGGGGCAAAGTTTACCGGAAGTTGCAGGGTATTGAGATTTTCAGGAGGGTTAGGGATGTTGGGGGCGAGGGTGATGGTTGCACCGACTGTACCCTCTACTATGCCACTGCGGAGGACGGTGATGGTGGCGATCGCCTCACCTTGGTCATTGAGGGTAAAGGTTTGCTCACCCAAAGAAAGTGCTATATCGTCATCCAGAATGGTGAGGGTGGATTGCGATCGCCCTCCCACTCCCAAATTCTCCGTGGGAGTGACTAAGCTAAGGGTGAGGGTTTCCGCCGGTTCTACAATCTGATCATCAATCAGAGGAAGGGTCACCACTGCTTGAGATTGTCCGGGGGTAAAGGTGACCACCCTTGGACCTCCGAGGTAATCGGCGGAGGCGATCGCCGTCCCATCCGTCGGCAAAATCGTCACACTGGCCGCCTCACTTAGGTTGCCGGTGCGAACTAACCTCACTTCTACACTGGGAACCCCCTCCGCCACTGTAAAATTAGTGGCACTCAACTCGACAATACTCGCCCGGGGGTCTAGGGTTTCATTTAAAAAATCCGTGGCATCCAAATTAATTGACCCGAATACTTCCCCAATTACCTGGCGATCGCCATTCTGGATCACCAATTGAGTCCCGATCGCCACCGAATTCGGATTCCGATTGTCCGCTGGATCAAAAATCGGTTCCAGGCGAATTTGAGCAAATCTTAAGGTCCGGGAAACCGCCAGTCTATCCACCCCTTTTTGAAAATCCACAATCGTATCTCTGCCGGATCCTAGAACAAAAATATCCGCCCCGGGACCGCCAATTAAAGTATCCTCTCCTAGACCTCCAAAGAGGATATCCTCTCCGCCATTGCCCAAGATAGAATCATTGCCATCGGCGCCAATAATGGTATCGTCGCTGTCGGGAGCAATTAAACTATTCCCTTGATTATCCCCAAAAATGAACGTCATCCGTTAATCCTCCTGTTAACCCGTTGTGCTTTACCCCAATGCACCCCAATGCATCTGATCGCGAAGCGGGGCCTTGGCACGATCTGGCATTTAAAATCAATAGAAATTGCCCTGCAAAGTGACTAATTCCCATCCTCCTAAATTTTTTCGGACCCTCCCCACGGGACAGCCGAAAAAATGAATTTTTGATTTGCTCAAATGGGTGAAGAGTTTATCGCCACACCCATCGGGTTTTCCCCCATTTGAAGACCCCTTTAAATCATTCGGCAGTTCAGGTCAGCAATTTGCTGTGGATCCAGTTGCCTGCCGATGCCACATCGAGACCCAACTGTAAGCGTTTTCGATATAGCATCTGACGTAATTTCAGCTTCCAGATGCTCCCTGACGGTAAAATTCCTGGTAAAAATAGTAGCATATTGCCGGGGGGTCCGGCATGATAAGCGTTACCTCAAATGGGGGTAGCGCGTCAGGTTAGCAACCTGGTTTTTTGAAAAAATTTGAGCCAGTTGGCAACAGATTAGGGCCAGAAACCCGGTTGCTTGTGCCTGGGTTCTCATTCCGCCTCGGACGCCCTGGGGACGCCACAGGCAGCTACAGGGGGTCTCCAAATTTCCTCAAGAGTATGTCAAAATATCGATGCAAACGCGATCGAGCAATTGAGTAGGAGATTTGTCGTGGAATCCCGTTATAATCCCGCATCCCTTGAGGAAAAGTGGCAACAAACTTGGACAGAACGCCAGTTATATCAAACCCCAAAAACCCGCGATCGGCCTAAATTTTATGCCCTGTCCATGTTTCCCTATCCTTCGGGAAACCTGCACATGGGTCATGTCCGAGTCTACACCATCACGGACGTGATAGGCCGTCTCAAGCGGATGCAAGGGTATCGTGTCCTGAATCCGATGGGATGGGATGCCTTTGGACTCCCGGCAGAAAATGCCGCCATTGAACGCGGGATTCATCCGGCGAAATGGACTTATCAAAATATCGCCCAGATGAAACAACAACTCGAACGTCTGGGAATTGCCTTCGATTGGACTAGAGAAGTCGCCACCTGTTCCCCAGACTATTACAAATGGACTCAGTGGATATTTTTGCAGTTTTTTAATGCTGGACTTGCCTATCAAAAAGAAGCAGCAGTTAACTGGGACCCCATCGACCAAACCGTACTCGCTAATGAACAAGTGGATAATGAGGGTCGGTCCTGGCGATCGGGGGCAAAAGTTGAGCGGAAATTGCTCAAACAATGGTTCTTCAAAATTACCGATTATGCTGAACAATTACTTAATGATTTAGACCAATTAAGCGGCTGGCCGGAACGGGTTAAACTAATGCAAGCTAACTGGATTGGTAAATCCGTTGGCGCTTATTTAGAATTCCCCATTGTAGACAGTTCCGAAAAAGTTGCCGTCTTTACCACTCGTCCCGATACAGTCTATGGGGTAACTTATGTAGTCTTAGCCCCGGAACATCCCTTAACCCGAAAAGTCACAACCCCCGACCGATTAGCAGCCGTTGAAGCCTTCATCCAAGAAGTTAGCAATCAAAGCGAATTAGAACGCACTGCCGACGATAAACCGAAACGGGGAATTCCGACCGGAGGAATGGCAATTAATCCTTTTACTGGGGAACAAATTCCGATATGGATTGCCGATTATGTCCTCTATGAATATGGCACTGGCGCAGTTATGGGAGTTCCCGCCCATGATGTTCGCGATTTCAAATTTGCCCGGGAACAGAATTTACCCATTAAACAGGTAATTGTTCCCGCCGCTACTGCAGATGAAAAAGCCGAGTTAACAGAGGCATATACAGAACCCGGAATTGTCATTAATTCCGACATTTTCAATGGCATGGAATCGACTACGGCTAAAGGTGAAATTATTGCCCATGCCGAGAAGCAAAACTGGGGCAAAGCGCGAGTCCAATATCGCCTCAGAGATTGGTTAATTTCCCGGCAACGATATTGGGGTGCACCCATTCCCGTGATTCACTGTCCGAGTTGCGGGGCCGTCCCAGTTCCAGATGAAGATTTGCCCGTGCAATTACCAGAAGATGTGGCCTTTTCCGGACGGGGATTATCTCCCTTATCCCAGTTAGAAAGTTGGGTGAATGTGCCTTGTCCCAGTTGTGGAGAACCGGCGAAACGGGAAACCGATACGATGGATACCTTTATCGATTCATCGTGGTATTTCTTGCGCTATCCCGATGCTCAAAATGCGGACAAAGCCTTTGATACCCAGCAGGTCAATGATTGGTTGCCGGTGGATCAATATGTTGGGGGAATTGAACACGCGATTTTGCATTTACTCTATTCTCGCTTCTTTACCAAGGTATTGAGAGACCGAGGTTTATTGAACTTTGATGAACCATTCCAACGCCTGCTGACTCAGGGGATGGTCCAGGGTTTAACCTACAAAAATCCGCAAACCGGGAAATACATTCCCTCGGCCCAAGTTAATGCCAGTGACCCGAAAGACCCGGAAACCGGAGAAACCTTACAAGTCTTCTATGAGAAGATGTCTAAATCCAAATATAACGGCGTTGACCCGTTAGAAGTGTTGGCAAAATATGGGGCCGATACGGCGCGGATGTTTATTTTATTTAAAGCGCCACCGGAGAAAGATTTAGAATGGGAAGACGCCGACGTTGAGGGACAATTCCGCTTTTTAAATCGCGTCTGGCGGTTGGTAACGGAATATGCGGGAACGACTCCGGCCAAAGAGGTGAAAGGGGATTTAAGTAAAGCTGAAAAAGAATTGCGACGGGCGATTCATACGGCGATTAAAGAAATTACCGAGGATTTAGAAGGGGAGTATCAGTTTAATACGGCAGTTTCGGAGTTGATGAAACTCAGTAATGCTTTGAATGATGCAGACTGCAAAAATTCGGCAATTTATACTGAAGGCATCAAAACGCTGTTAATTTTGTTGGCCCCTTTTGCACCGCATATTGCCGAGGAATTGTGGCAGGAAATTGGCAATAAAACCTTGGTTCATGAGCAATCTTGGCCGACGGTGGATTTGGATGCTTTGGTGGTGGATGAAATCACCTTAGTAATTCAAATTAGTGGCAAGACCCGGGGGACGCTTCAGGTTCCCTCCCAAGCAACTCGGGAGGAGTTGGAACAGTATGCGCGGGAGTCGGAAGTTGCGCAGAAGTATATTGCAGGACAGGAGGTTAAAAAGGCGATCGTGGTTCCGGGTAAGTTGGTGAATTTTGTGCTGGGGAAATAGAAAGTTCGTAGTGACTCCTTCAGGAGACCTGAAAAGATAAACCCTGAAGGGGTTACTACAAACTTTCGTAAAATGTTTGTAGTGACTCCTTCAGGAGTGCTCATTCAATTTACCACCTTGACAGGGCTAGGTTAGTTAACTTTAGCTATCTGTTTGGGGATTCAGAAGTTGCTCAAATTCAGCTATGGAACCCACGGAAATGGTTTGACGATGTAGCTGTTTTAGAGTTGGAATCTCCTCCAAACGATTTATCGCTTCTACTACGGACTGAGGGACTTCCCCAAACCGGACTTGCAAAAGCTCTAGGATATTTTCCCGCTGATTTCGCAAGGTTCCCTGTTCGAGTCCCTGTTCCATTGCTTCTTCTCGGATGAGTTCTTCCATGGGACTGATGAATGGCATTTGTCTTTCCTCCCGATATTCAATGAGTTGGGTTCTTAATTGTTGTTCGAGTTGTTTGGGTAAGCTCATCATGCGATCGATGAACCGGAAGAGATTCTCGACTTCTTCTCGACTATATCCTCGGTCAAACAAGGAACGGATTAGGGTCCATTTCCACTGTTTTCGTTCTTCCATTTTGCGGTTGGTGGCCTGGGTTTTTAAATGGGCCATGACCATCAGCGCAAAGGGATTCTGTTCTGATTCTAACTCTTCCCACTGAGTTTGGTAGTCTAGGAGTTTGGCTGTGGGAAATTTCAGTTTTAGCTCATATCCATCCAGGGTATAAGCATATTCGGTGGGTCGCCAAGTGGCTGTATCATCCCCTAAGATGGCGAGACTGACGACGGGTTTGTCATACTGGTCAAAGGCGCGGTAGTTATAGCGATAGATGCGTTTGGGAAAGTCGCTAACGGATTGACTTTGGACTTCGACGTGAATTAGTATCCATAGGGGATTGCCGGTGATAAGTTGAACTTCAAAGAGTTTGTCGGGAAATTGGGTGCCGGTGTCGGAGTCGCGGCCTAGTTCTAGGAGTTCTTTGTCTAGGGATTGATAGGGTTGACTCCAGTCGATTTTGCTATGAATTTCGGGGAAGAAGAAGCTGAGGAATTGCTCAAAATAAAGGGTGAGGGCTTCTTTCCAGGGGGCATCATAGTCGGCTTTTACCGATTCATATTCCATGAGAGATGATTAATTTTTACGAGTTTTATTATACAACAAATCGGGGTTTTATTAGGGGGTTAATTAAGGATTTTTATAAAAAATATACCGCTTGCTTTCATTCCGGATTGATCCCCCCAACCCCCCTTAGAAAGGGGGGCTTAAGACAATTTTCCTCGTTCCCTGGCTCTGCCTGGGAATGCCAAATTGGAGGCTCTGCCTCCTGGGACTCCTCCTCCAGTGGCGTCAGGGAGTGTCGCACATCTTTGGCTATGGCGCAGGGTTGGTATTTGGCTGGATGTGTCGATAACACCGGGTACACTAGAGGTGCTATATCATATCTCCAGTGATTCTATAGAGGTGCAATACCATGAAACCCATTGCCTTGACTGTTATTCCCCATCACACCCGGGATGGGATGGGGTATCAACATATCCGCATTGAGATTATCAGCGAGGATGGGATTGTGGAGCCCGATGACCTGAAATCCCTGGAACTGCCGCCTCTGGATGGGTCTCAAGGGGTGGTGTTTGAGGGGAAATCTCCAATTTGGGTCTATGCCTATCTGACCCATGAGGCCCATGCGACTGCCTGGGTGGGTTGTTATGACCCGCGTTTGAACGGGGCGGTGGTGGTGGCAACTCACACTCGCGGGGTGGGGGTAGGTTCGGTGCTGCCGTTGGAGTTACCGGCATGAGTGGGATAGTACAGTTGACCGTGAACCCGTTGCAGGCGCGTGATGGGGAGTTGTATCAATGTTTGGAAATTGCCACTTCGGGGAAGATTGAACCGGAATTGCTGGGTTCTCTCACTTTGCCCCGGGAACTGGATTTTTCCAAAGGTATCATTTTGTGGGGGGCGGCCCCGATTTGGTTGACGAGTCATCTGGTGCAACGGTGTGACTCAGCGCCTTGGGTGGGATGCTACGATTTGCAGTTGGGTTCGGTAGTGGTGGTGGCGAGTCGGATTCCGGAGTTGGCGGCAGCGGAGTCGTTTCGCTTGGTCCCGAGTCGCCCTCCTGGACCGGCTTTGTTTATCGGGGGGCCGCCCAATAGTGGGAAGAGTGTGCTGTCTTACGCTTTGGTTCGGGGGTTGCGAGGGGCCAACCCAAACCGGCGCATCCACCTGCATCGGGCGCAGTGGGATGGGGAGGGGAATTGGGCCATTGAAGCGAAGGATCGCGCTTTGGTGGATAGTTTGCGCCAACAGCATAAAGCAGGCTGGTCTGAGCGCTTTTTCCAGCATCATGCGGAGGCAGTGGGTCATATTCGCGAGGCGATGGATTTGGTGCTGGTGGATTTTGGCGGGAAACCCAAACCTCGGGATGTGATGGTGCTCCATCGCTGTACTCACTATTTGATTATTACCAGCGACCCGGAGGCCCTGGCCCAATGGCACGATTTCTGTCAAGTGCAGGGGAAGTTGACTCCGGTGGCGGTGATTCATAGTGTGTTGGAGGACCGGGTGGAGGTCCTGCAAACGGAACCGTTTTTAGAAATCATTGCAGGGCCTTGGATGCGAGGGGAATCTGCCCGGATACCGGATGCGTTGTTATCTGCGGTGATGAGGTTGCTTGCGATGTGAGGAATGGGTGATTTTTGGGGTTAGGGAAGACAAGGGGGTTTCTTTCATCCACTGAGGCGATCGGGCAACAGTTCTCGTAGAAACCCGGTTTCTGATGTCCTTGCCAGGAGTTAGAAACCGGGTTTTTTTCATGAATTGAGGTGACGGGGCAAAAGTTATCGCAGAAACCGGGTTTCTTGGTCTTTTGCCCTGGGCATCGTAAGTTTTTAGAAAGTTTCCAACGATTCCGATTTTAACTAATTGGTAAGGACCGAGCTCTATGCCATAAGTTGATGATGTCAACAATGGCGTTTCCAACAAGTCCGATTTTAACTAATCGGTAAGACCGGCGAAGAATACACTTTCGTTGAAAGTGTCACTCAAGTTTCCAACAAGTCCGATTTTAACTAATCGGTAAGAAGCAGTAAGTACTAACTCTGACCTACCTATCAGACCTCAACTGTTTCCAACAAGTCCGATTTTAACTAATCGGTAAGACTTCGCAACCTTGGTACCTTTCGCCGCTGCTCAAAAGTTTCCAACAAGTCCGATTTTAACTAATCGGTAAGTTCCCTCCATTATTACGATGGTCGGCGAGCACTTAACACATGAGGGTTTCCAACAAGTCCGATTTTAACTAATCGGTAAGCCGATGAAAAAATCCTAGGTTGGGTGAAAGAATACGAAGTTTCCAACAAGTCCGATTTTAACTAATCGGTAAGCGGGTTTAAGAATATAAAATAGCCCTTCTCTCTTCACAGGTTTCCAACAAGTCCGATTTTAACTAATCGGTAAGTCACTAACGATGTCATTACTGGCAAGAAAGTGACGACTAATGAGTTTCCAACAAGTCCGATTTTAACTAATCGGTAAGTTCACACGGCAGACGGACAATCTTTCAGACTATTTGTTAAGGTTTCCAACAAGTCCGATTTTAACTAATCGGTAAGCATCTCAGGTGCAGCCAACAACGTGAAGAAAGGCAAGTCCTTGTTTCCAACAAGTCCGATTTTAACTAATCGGTAAGGATGACTGATTGTTAACCTTCTCTGAGGAAATCAAATGAAATCCAGTTTCCAACAAGTCCGATTTTAACTAATCGGTAAGAGTTTCTATACCTTGAAAGTGGAACCTATGACTCAGGGAGTTTCCAACAAGTCCGATTTTAACTAATCGGTAAGGAGCATATTGAACTAAATGGAAAAGACTTTCAGTACGCCTTAGAAGGTTTCCAACAAGTCCGATTTTAACTAATCGGTAAGGCTATCTGGTCTTAAGTCTACATATCGTTAGGTCCATATATCGTGTTTCCAACAAGTCCGATTTTAACTAATCGGTAAGAGGATGCACAATTCTCCCTGAAAGCTCCTTATGGAGAACGAAAGGGTTTCCAACAAGTCCGATTTTAACTAATCGGTAAGTTCCGCTCTTTTCGGTTTCGCTTCTCCCAGTTTTTCGCAAGAAATGTTTCCAACAAGTCCGATTTTAACTAATCGGTAAGTGTTGCCGCACAATGCGGCGGAGATTGGTGGCAATTTGGTTACCAGGAGTTTCCAACAAGTCCGATTTTAACTAATCGGTAAGATTTATCTGAATGATGAATTCTTAGGATCGGTCCACCCAGGTTTCCAACAAGTCCGATTTTAACTAATCGGTAAGAAAAAAAGACGGAGAAGTCATCGACGGAGCCGTCCGTGTAAAGTTTCCAACAAGTCCGATTTTAACTAATCGGTAAGCCCTGGTTCCCGCCGCAGCCGCCGCCAAAAATCCTAAGTTGGTTTCCAACAAGTCCGATTTTAACTAATCGGTAAGTACACGCTTAACTTGTCAACCGAGTTCGAGCCTTCCATGAATGTTTCCAACAAGTCCGATTTTAACTAATCGGTAAGACTCATTATCTCTGAGGAAAATCAATGTCTAACTACAAAGGTTTCCAACAAGTCCGATTTTAACTAATCGGTAAGGATTACAATGCGGATGGTGTTTCCGATATGTCGTTGATAATTGTTTCCAACAAGTCCGATTTTAACTAATCGGTAAGCATCAGGAATACAACAGTTACTACCAATCCTATCAAGTTTCCAACAAGTCCGATTTTAACTAATCGGTAAGGAGTACTCAACTGCATGGTGTATGTCTGCTGTTAAGTAGTTGTTTCCAACAAGTCCGATTTTAACTAATCGGTAAGCTGACATTTGTAGTTATTGGAGAAAGAGATGGAAGTTCTAATTGGTTTCCAACAAGTCCGATTTTAACTAATCGGTAAGGTGGATTCGTTCTGGCAACCGCCGCCGCTGTTACCGCCCAGTTTCCAACAAGTCCGATTTTAACTAATCGGTAAGGACTGTGAAGAACTTTTATTGAAAGCCCGAGGCGTTGAGTTTCCAACAAGTCCGATTTTAACTAATCGGTAAGGTCTCAAACCTATCTTTCGAGATGGGGAACGGGCATGATAGTTTCCAACAAGTCCGATTTTAACTAATCGGTAAGTCTTGGATGCTTGACTTTAGTTTTAATGGTTATAATTGTTTCCAACAAGTCCGATTTTAACTAATCGGTAAGTAGCGAGGAAACAAATCCAATGTCCATAACTCAAAAGTTTCCAACAAGTCCGATTTTAACTAATCGGTAAGTTTTAGGCACTCAAATTTCGCTCGAAAACTTTGCCATTAAAGTTTCCAACAAGTCCGATTTTAACTAATCGGTAAGTCCTCTGCCAGGAAGCCTGACGGAGAGAGGGTTTCAAGGACCAAATCCGCAGAGGGGGTCTTAACCTGTCAACAAGTTGGAACTTATTGCGAATAAGCCCCAGATTCATGACCCGGACCCCTGATTCTGCCCTCGATCCGCAGAGGTCAACGACAAAATGCGGGTTTCGAGGTTTGGCTGACCTCTGCGGATTTATAAAACTTTACAAATCCGCTGTTTATTTTGGAAAGGTGTTCTTCCCTACTGGAAGCATAGCATTGCCAGTGGAAGGGTGCAACAAAAAACCCCCAGGAGGTTAACCTGGGGGTAATGGGGGCCGAGTCACTCGACAGGGAAGGGGGAAGGGCCTAGATAATGTAGAAACTCGGGGGCGGTTGGGGGAATTCACTGCCGATGGTTAGGGTTTTGGAAAAGGCGTTTTCGCTGATCCAATACAGGCGGATATTATCCTCTGTGGGTTTAACCAATCGCTGCAATTTTTGGTGTAGTTTTTGCATTTCTTCTAAGCTGAGAAAGCATTCAAATACAGATTTTTGGACCCGTCGTCCGTAGCCTTCTAAACAGGTGGAGAGTTTGAGACGCCGACGATCATCGGGGATATCGTAAACTACTAAGACTAGCATTGGTTATTCGTTATTGGTCATTGGTTATTTGATGTGTTGCCGGGATCCGGATTGATCCCCCCAACCCGCCTTATTAAGGGGGGCTTTGGAGAATAAGGGGGGTTTGAGAGCATTTTGTAAAATCTCTCAATGATTGATTTGGGTATTGGTTATTAGAGCGGTTGCAACAATCTGGGTTGATCCCCCCAACCCCCCTTAAGAAGGGGGGCTTTGGAGAATAAGGGGGGTTTGAGAGCATTTTGTAAAATCTCTCAATGATTGATTTGGGTATTGGTTA
>NZ_JAMXFA010000022.1:53099-53535 GCF_025370785.1 Laspinema olomoucense D3b | reverse complement strand
TCTGGGTTGATCCCCCCAACCCCCCTTAAGAAGGGGGGCTTTGGAGAATAAGGGGGGTTTGAGAGCATTTTGTAAAAATAATTTTTATGAGTTTTATGGGGGATTGTGTATAAATGGAGCTTCCCGATAAAATTCTTAAAATTATTCGACCTCTAAGCCCCCCTTCTTAAGGGGGGTTGGGGGGATCAATCCGGATTGTTGCTAGAAGTCTATTGAGTGTTTCTGGTGGAGGGCTGTTTCATTCTAAAATTTTCCTTACGCGGTAAGCGTTACAGAGCAAGGGTTTTCGGCCTGATTTTCTGAGTTGAAACGAAGGACCACCCCGCCGCGAAGGGGCACCCCTCCAAGGGAGGGGAATTCCACCCCGCCGCGAAGGGGCACCCCTCCAAGGGAGGGGAATTCCACCCCGCCGCGAAGGGGCACCCCTCCAAGGGAG
>NZ_JAMXFA010000022.1:48782-52999 GCF_025370785.1 Laspinema olomoucense D3b | reverse complement strand
GGGAATTCCACTCCGTCTTGAAGGGACACCCCTCCGGTGGAGGGGAATTCCACTCCGTCTTGACGGGACGCCCCTCATGAGGAGGGGAATCAGCATGGATCCCCTGGGAGATAAAAGGACGAGGAACCGCCCAAAACCCCGATGTCTATTTCCAGGGGAATCAGGCTGTATCCCTTGGGAGATAAAAGGACTGAACAATGCCAAAATGAATTGAGCCAGGAGAATGAAACAGCCCTAGTTTCTGATGTCAGTCCACTCGAATAAAGGACTCGTAGGGAATTCCCTGGAGTAGGGCTTTTTTGTAGCGCTGTACTTGGAGTTGAATGACGCGCCGGTAGGATACTTTGTCTTTGATGTCGGGATGGGAAATTTTGAGGGAAATTCGGTCTTCAAAGTGTTTGAGGAAGACGCGCCGTCCGGAGTCGGTTAAATAAATTCCGCCTTCTGGATTGGGCCAGGTAAAATCGGTGGGGCGTAGAATTTTTTGGTTGACGAGTTTAATCATGAGGGTATCGACTATGGGGGAGCGAAATTCTTCCATGAGGTCAAAGGCGAGGCGGGGTTCTTTTTTCTCGGAACGGTGCAAGTTGCCGATATAAAGGTTGAGTCCTTCGGCTAAAATTAAGCTGAGAACATTGTTAAATAGCAGGGTATAACCGAAGCTCAAGAGGGAATTTACGGGGTCTTTGGGCGGGCGACGATTGCGTTCGGTAAAGGTAAAGCCCGGATTGGTAATGAGTTGTCCGAGGGCTTGAAAATAGCGGGTAGCGGCGACTCCTTCATACCCGCGCAATTCATCTAAGGTTAGGTGGGTATTCTCGATCGCTATCAAGTCGCGAGTGATGCCGGTAATGGCTTCGAGGACTTGGGGAGAACTCCGTTTGCGATTTAGTTTGAGCAAGTAATTTTTAGAGTTTCTCAGTTTCCCTTGGACGATCGCCCGGGCGGTTTCCATCTGAAATCCCGCATCTTCTTCCCAGTGAAACTGGGCGGATAAGGCTTTGATATCACACAATTCAGCAGGCCATAAATGCCCTTTGTACTGACCCAACTGAGAGAGGAAAATGAGGGGAATTTGGGAATTTAAACAAACCCCAATGGCAGCCGTAGAAATTTGGATGTTGCCAAAAATCAAGATTCGGTCTACTTCCCGAATGGGAATTTCTACGGTTTGTCCCTGGGGTGGTTTAACTCGAAATTGGCTTTGTTCTTTGGTTAAAACAGCCCCTTGTTCGACTAAATACAATGTAGACATATCTGGCTTCCAAATTAGTTCATCAGAGGTAATGGGGATAGATTTCTCTTCCCGGACGGCATAGCCCAATACCACAAATAAGGGTGGGGGAATGGGGCGTTTTTCGGCTTTCAATGCTGCTAATAAAGCCTGTTTCATGGGGAGCGCCTCGTTCATGCCGGAAAACCTGACCCCACTCCCCTGCCCCTCTCCCCTTGGCAAGGGGAGGGGGGTGAACGTTGGTTGGGGAAGGGTTTCGGCATGAACGAGGCGCAAGTTACTGGCGGGACGGGGGGTGACTTGCGGTTCTACGGGGGGGTTAATGGGGACAATTAAATCCCCGGCAAATGCCTGTCCCAGAAAGCGAAATCCGTGGTGAAAGTTGGTGATTTGAGTTTTCTGGGGATGTAACTGCAAGCCGATTCCGTCCAGAATTTGGCTAATTTCCTGTTGTGCGGCGATAATCTGCTTTTGACTGCGGGCCATGACGACAAAATCATCGGCATAGCGCACGAGTTTTAAGCCAGAATGGGAGATAATTTCATCAAAATCATCGAGATAAATATTCGCGAGAATGGGGGAAATTGTTGCTCCTTGGGGGAGACCTTTTTCGGGTAAGATTAATCCGGCATTGGTGAGAATTCCGGCATTTAACCAACTGTCAATTAAAGACAGGACCCAGGGCAAATTTAAGCGTTCTGCCACTTCTGCCAGCAGTCGGGGATGTTGGACATTCTCAAAATATTGGATAATATCTGCATCCAACACCCAGTCATAATCGCGATCGCGCCAGTAAGCGACTTGGCGGACTGCCTGAAGGTGGCTACGTCCCGGACGATAAGCAAAACTACAGGGTTCAAAGTGGGGTTCGATTTGCGGGTACAATACCTGCAACAAGGCTTGCTGAACGATGCGATCGCGCAGGGTGGGAACTGCCAAACTGCGCCAACTGCGATCGGGTTTGGGGATAAAAAATTGCAGCAGAGGCAAGGGACGATAGGTGCCCTGGGCCAAATTCTGCCGTAACTGGGCCAAATTGCGCTGACAATGACTGGCAAAACTGGTAATTGTCTCGCGATCGACCCCGGCACAACCTTGATTTTCGGCAACTTTTTGCCAAGCGGATTGGAAGTTCAACGGGTCCAGAAACTGAGTCCAGAGGGTTTGATTCATCACCCACCTACTACGGAAGATTCTTCCAAGGTAATCATGGGTTGGAAGCATTTATTTCCAATGGGGTTTGGAAGTCTAGGTTACCAATTGTGGAGTAATCTAAAGTCAGGATTAAAGGATAAAAAATCATGATTTACCCTACTTTTTGCGCCCCTCCGACGGTAGAACTGCTGCAATGGTTGGCGCGGGGTTCTTTGAAAAAGAACTTTCTGAAAGCGGTGCGTTTATGGGTGCATTTGCAGTTACTCTATGGCGAATCTGACTCTCGCCTGGGGATAGTTCACCCTTTTACTTATGCCGATTGGCGCAATAGTTTTTTTTCGGAGTCTCATCCCCGGGGTGAATCCATTCCCCTCCTGCATGATTGCGATTGTCCTTGTGGGCGAAGTGCGGCATGGTGGCTATTTGATGAGGTGAGGGGTTGTTCTGAGTGGGAGTGGCGAGAATCCCTGGCTCAAACTGCTTGTATTCCAGATAATTTAGAGGAATTATTAGAGTCGCGCTTGTTTGGATTAACCCGGCGATCGCTGGCGGCAGATTTGACAACTTTAGCGGAACTGGGCTGTTTAAAAAAAGGTCACCGCAGCCAATATGAGAAGGTGCAAAACTGGCCCCGGGGAATGATAGCCTGTTCTCCTACTTTCACCCCATCTGAACGGGCGATTACCTACAATTTTTTACAACCAGATTTAGCAGCAATAGCGGACAACTTGTCTCAAGAATTAGGGGGATATCCGCGATTTTTCTTGCAAGTGGAGTATGTGGTTCCCAAGACGACCCTAGATGCGATCGATGATTTGCAAGAAGAACTCAAACAACTGTGGCAACAGCATCCCATTCCCCCAGTTTTGCTGACTTATAACAGTGCCAAACTGGAAAGAATGGTGGAATGTGCGGTCTATCCGGTTTGCATTTACTATGTGCAAAGGGCGGTGTATTTAGTGGGATTTGGTCGCAATCCCCCGGGGGAAGTGAACTGGTACAATTATCGCTGCGATCGGATCGATAATTTAGAACCCCTTCTTTGGAATGACCCCCGCATTCCCCAACAGTTAATCCTAGATTATCAAAACCAAACCTTACCCACTCCAGACTACATTCAAGACCAAATGTCCCAAGGGTGGGGATTTGATTTCTATCAACCCAAACTCCTGATGTTATTACGTTTTGACCCCCGCCATCATCGCCGCTACATTGAAGATACGGAACGCCATGAAACTTTTGAATTTGTCAGTTATAAACAGGCGGAACAGTTAATTAAACAAGAGGCATCCCCAGAGGAAGGTCAAGAGTTATTAAATATTCTTAACCAACGGTCGGAAACGGATGCTTATTATCAGGCATTTTATCGAGAAGGTGACCCTAATGTGCTGATGAGATTAAATGCGTGGCGTCCTTATGTTGAGGTATTTTTACCCTGGAAGTTAAAGGAAAGAATGGCGCGAGATGTGGGTCGGGAATGGGGGTTTTATGGGGGTTAGAATAGGTGGCGTTCTATTTCAAAAGCCCTCCCCTTGGCAAGGGGAGGGTTGGGTGGGGTTCTTCTCTAGAATTCGTCTCCTTTGCAAGGACCGGAGAGGTTATTTTATAGTGAAGAATTAAATCTTTTGTTCTCTCTTAAACGTGGGGACCCCACCCTAACCCTCCCCTTGGCAAGGGGAGGGGACCGGAAGTGGATTAACTCTTATTAATGGGTTTAAATTGGCCCTAACTAATCAAATCGAAGGCACTATTTAAACGTGGGGACCCCACCCTAACCCTCCCCTTGGCAAGGGGAGGGGACCGGAAGTGGATTAACTCTTATTAATGG
>NZ_JAMXFA010000022.1:1311-48682 GCF_025370785.1 Laspinema olomoucense D3b | reverse complement strand
GTTTAAATTGGCCCTAACTAATCAAATCGAAGGCACTATGTTGATAATCAATAATATAAGGACCGAAAGATTGTTTTGTGGCAGGATTAAACGAAACATATTCTAACACGCGATCGCGGTTGAGGCAGGCCATAATCATTCCCACGGACATGGGTTTAGTCCCCCCGGTGAAATCTGCCGCAATTTCATCGGCAGAATAGTGACTTTGGCGGTAGATTTTGTTAACGGTACTAAAGGTTTCTTGAGCATCCGCAGGAGAAACACCTTTTTCAACAATTACCTTCAAGGGCGGTAAAGTCGGGCGATTTTTGCTTGCTGCATCTTTTTGTACATTCAAGTATAGTTCTTCACACTGTTTTTGAATGTCGGGAATTTTATCTTTAGAACTGCTGCCGAATTGGTCGCCGTGACTATCATCAGAAGGAATTAACCAGACGGTTTCTAAAGTCCGGTGAGTTTCGTAGTGATATTTAATAGCAAAGATAGCACTTGCTGGATTACTAACCAGCAAAATTAACCCTTTTTTGCCATCGGGTTGGGTCAATCCATTCTTGCTAAACCTTCCTTGGGTGAGAGGACGACGGAGTTTAAATCCGACACTCATCGCCATGATTAATCCTAACCCCACAACGATCATAAGACTATGGACGAGATAGTTTTCTGGGATGGGAATCGGAGTGGTTTTTAAGAAATCCTTAATACCGAATTCCAGCAGTTTGAGGAGATTATCGACGATTAAACCGGCGATCGTCAATCCCACTAAGACTCGAATCGGCAACCCCACCCACCGGAAAATTCGCCCCAGTTGCAGGCTGGACGAAAATCCGGCGATCGCACTCCCGCAGCGACGGGCGATCGCCTGGGTTCCTTTGTTTGTGGAGGTTACTATTTGGGCGATCGCATCTTTTCCCTGCTTTGCAACACTCATTGTTCCCGTTGCACCTTTTTTCATAACGTGCAGACCCGTTTTTGTAACTTTTTTTAACCTAGATGATAACTTAGGTTGCGAATTGTGAGGTTTCATAACGATTTCGAGGAGTGGGTGGCTGGATACTATAGAATTGTAGTCGGAATTGGAAGGTTAGCCTTCCAGGGCCGAGTACAATGGCAACACAGACCGGAAAATAGCTAATGCCATGAATGAATCTTGTTATACCGCTATTACTTTTGCCCCTGTTCAAGGATTTATCGAAAAGTCTCGCAAATTGCGCGACTTGTATGGCAGTTCCTTTCTGCTATCATATCTCTCCCGCATCCTCTGCCAAGCGGCAATTCAGCAAGATTTAAAGGTGATTTCCCCAGCGATTATTGATGTGACTCAGGGAACGCCCAATCAGATTATTATCCACGGTTTATTTAGCAAAGCTGATGCTGAGGCGACCTTTAAACAAGGGTGGCAAAATATTGTAGAAACCTGCCGCCAATGGATTGAAGAACAGGTGTCGGTTTTTGACTATTGCTGGAAGCGAGAGTGGAAAGATTGGAGTCACTATGCCTGGGAATTTTTCTGGGCCACTGGCGATACTATTACTGCTGCGAAAGAAGCCCTCAATGATATCAAACGTCCCCGGGATTGGGTGGGAATTAATTGGAAAGGGGAAAGTTCTACTCTATCGGGAACTGATGCGATCGCTTGGCCGAAATTGGGATTAGTTAATCCTAAAATCAGACCGGCAAAACCCGAAAAACAGGAAATTGAAGAATTTTATGCTGCCTTGAGTCAAAAACTCGGGGAAAGTTATCTCGATCGCAGTCCTAAATTCAAGCTATTAAAAGGAACGGGACGAGAGATAGTAGCCCAAAAAATTGGCGAGGCAATTATTACCCCTCGGGAACACTTAAGCATTCCTGAACTGATTAAACGCTTGATTACGGTCGATGCCGTTGCGGAGAAAATTCAACTGGAAATCAAGCATCCCAGCATCGAACTCTCGGAAGAGTTCATCCAAAAAGCCCTACAATCCACAACGATTGAAATTCCCGAAAAACCGTTTAAAGAAGTGAATCGCCATGAGGAAGAATCTTGGACGGGATGGTTTCAGGGGGATGGCGATCGCATGGGAAAATACCTCCAAGAGTTAGCAGCAGAAGGAGAAGAAACCGAACGCGAAGAACTAACAAAATTTAGTAAAGCCTTAATGGACTGGGGTGAAAAGGACCTAAAACCCTACATGAAAGATAGCAAACTCGGTCGGATTGTCTACGCCGGGGGCGATGATTTCATGGGGGTGTTATTTCAAAGCGCTACCCCGGGCAAACTTAGTGCTACCGACTGTTTAGAGTGGTTTGCAGGATTCCCAAAACTGTGGAAAGAACATGGCTATGCTGATAAAATTACCGTCAGTGTCGGATTTGTTTGGGCGGCCCCGAATGTCCCTCAGCGGGATGTGTTACAACATGGGCGAGAAGCCGAAAAAGCAGCCAAAAGTTGCGGACGCGATCGCCTTGCTTTGCGAGTGTTATTCAACAGTGGCAATCACCTAGAATGGGTTTGTCCCTGGCGGTTTTTAGATATCTTATCCGCCTATCGCGATCGTAGCCAAAAAACCCAAAATTGGGCGCATATTTACCAAGATGTTGCCATGTTAGAAGCCCGTCATGCTTTCACCAAGCAGCAAATTAACATTGCAGAAGCATTAGTCGATATTTATTTCCCAGGCTACAAAGACATTTTATACCGAAAAAACTGGTTTAATACAGCGGGAAGTGCCGGAATTTTGGGCGAACCAGAAAACCACTATGAACAGGGAGAAATCAGCCAATACAAGTTTAATGCAGCCGTGAATGAATGGATTATCAATCTGGCGAAAGTAGGCTTTCATTTATGTTCCAATACCTCATCCTCATCCAACCTCTCGGATTCCTCTACGGTAGCGCAGGAAGATTCCTCTCTCCTGAAAATTTAGTCGGGCGATCAGGCACCAGTTTCCCCCCTTCTGCGGCCACATTATCTGGCATTTTTGCCGCACAATGGCAAACCGCAGCGCATAAAGAAAAACTGGAAAACTTGCAACTAGCGGGGCCATTCTGGGCCGAAGAGAGTGATGTTCAAAACTTCTATGTTGCCACCCCCTTTAATTGTTTAGTCAAAGACCAGATTATCCAACATATCCTCACTTGGCAGGGCGAAAAATGGTTACTCCCCTCGGGAGAGAAACCGCCTAATGATAAATTTTCAACTGGCAGTTGGGTGGGGATAAAAGATTGGGAACACCTGCAAGGCAAGGGAGAAATAAAACCAAAAGTCAAAACAAAAAATCCTTGGAAATTTTTACCCCATCTCCATCCTCGCCTGCGAGAGAATGAACGCCACGTCAACACCGACGCTGCGGATCATCAAGGCAGTTTATTTTTAGAAAACGCCGTTCAACTTGATCCAGAGACTTGTTTAGTCTATTTATCTAACGAAGAAATCCCCGAGGGGTGGTATCGGTTTGGGGGAGAAGGTCACTTGGTAGAAATCCGTTGTGAGGCGATCGCAGAACCGGCGAAAACCTTACTCGCACAACCCTTGCAACGCAGTTTTGCCCTAATTACACCGGCAATCTGGGGTTCAAATCGCCTGTCCTATCGGGAACCCAAAGTCAACAGAAGGAACGAGTGGCAAAGCGTGTGGTACGGCACAGACTCCAACCCCAAATCCATGTTAACCCAGCGATCGCAACCGATGAGATTTCGCTTAGGCAACTGCAAAGATGGACCACCCAATCAAGCGAAACTCCTCTCCCGAGGGCGATATGCCGTTCCCCCTGGAACCGTCTACATTGTAGACCAACCCCTAAACAAAACCTGGCAAGAATGGCCCAAAGACTGGTTTCCCACAGAAGGATATTCCTTCAAACGCTGGGGATGCGGACTATCCTTGTCTCTGGATTGGGCAGTATCTGAACCTCTCACCTAACTATCGGAGAATCTGAAGAATGTATCATAAAGCTTATGGCATCATCGAAACCTTAGCCCCCCTCCATGTGGGCGCATCTGCCGGAGAGGAAACCGGCAACCTCAACCTAATTTTTCGCGACCAATTTACCCTCACTGGGATTATCCCCGGCAGTTCGATTCGGGGACGATTTCGGGCAGATATGCGCAATCGCAACTGGAAAGGTGCGAATCTCTGGTATGGACATGAAGCGGACGCAGACGAGGAACAACAAGCACAAACGAAGGAAAATGAATCTAATCAAGATCGAACCACCGAGGCGATCGTTAAATTCGAGTATGCCTCCTTGGTTTGGCTTCCCGTGTACTGTCCCAACCAACCCATCGTCTGGGTATCCTGTCCTCGCTTGCTGAATCGCTATCAAAAACTCTCCGGTTTACCCAAAGCCGAATTTAAGCCGTACAGCTATTATATAAAGGGTAGCTTATCGATGAAAACTCTATTTTTTAGCTTGGGATTCTTGAACCTTCAGGAAAAAGACCCCAATCTAAAGAACTACATCCCCGCCTCTCTGGAAGACCTCAATTGTGAGAAAAATATTGTCCTAGTGGTCAACGATACCGATATGGCAATTATTCATGAAATGGCCTTATTTCGACAAAGCCGCGTTGCCCTTGAACCTACAAAGAAAACAGCAAAAAAGGGGGCATTTTTTGATGTAGAAGCTTTACCCCAAGGAACCGTATTGACCTTTCCCCTCGCCTTGAAACCCACCGCAGAAAACCACCAGCCTTGGGAGAAATTTACCGAAGCAGCAGGGTTTAGTAGTAGCAAAGAAATGTACTTTGGCGGCTTAGAATCTATCGGATTTGGTCGCACTCACGTCACCTTAAATCCCTATCCAAAGGCAAACTAATATGACTCAAACTCACGACCAACCGGGATTATATCTATACGACATTGACCATCATGCCCAGGATTTGGTGATCCAGAATCGTAATAAAAAGAACGTCCTCAACGAATCCCATAAAATGAGGATGGCGGTTGCTTATGGCTTAGAACGGTTTTGGGGCGAACATTTGCGCTTACAAGGAGAAAACACCGAAGAGAACAAAAATAAAGGGAAATATTGGAAAGCCGTCTGGGATGCTTTAGAGGAAATTCTTCAGCCCACCGAAATTAACTTGCCAAATCAGAATATTAAATCTCAAAAAGCCAATAAAGAAGAAAGCCAAAAGATCCAAGAAATGGCAAAAGCGATTTGGGAGTTGCCCCTAGAACACCAGCGAATTGCCTTGATGGTACTCACTCAGCTTTGTGACTCCCTAGTTTGGTGGACCCAACGCTATAAGAAAAAAGGAGACGATTAGACAATGGTATTTGCAAAAGCATTTGAAGACGCCAAGACAACAGCAGTTAAGCAAGGGAAAAAAATTGAAATTGAGATTCCTAAAACCGCAGCACCCGTGAATATAGAACCCGAACAAATCCCCATGATGTATCGCGCCCAAGTACAAGGGCGTTGCAACCTCCAGTTTGCCGGAGATAATAAGGATTTAAACCGTTGGACAGAGGAATGGGTTTATCCAAAAGATGATAAAAGCCCTACCTATCAGTATCCCGAACCCCCTCTTGGGCTTCATGGGGAAATTTATCGCATCAAAGTCAAGTTTCCTTTTCGATTGTTTAGTAACTGCGGACAAGACAACATCGCCCGTCCGATCATGGGAAAAAATGGCATTCCTTTTCTACCTGGTAGTAGTATCAAAGGGTTATTTCGACGGGCTTGCAGTGATGAAAAAGCCCTCAAATATTGTGGGGATAAGGATAACTTAAACCCGGGAATTTTGCGCTTTATGGGGGCCTATCCCCTGGGCAATTGGGCCAAGCAAATCAATGATATCGTCCATCCCCAACAAGAACGACAAGTGCAAGGTAAAGGGTCCCCAAAAGCTTTTGCCTTAATTAGTTTGTCCCAACCCGAATTAATTTTTGAGTTTAGCAGTTCTAGTCCGGAAGTAGATTGGCAGGATGTCGAACGAATCTTGCTAAGTGCATTGCAGCAAGGTGTCGGAGGGAAAACCAGTAGCGGTTATGGCATGGGGGGAAATTTTCCCGGAAAACCGAGGATCACCCCCGCTTATCCGATTAGTTTCGAGTTGAAAAATACGGGAGTGAGTTCGTTATTGAGAACCGGGGAACCCGAATTTCGACCCAATTTGTTCAAAGCCACTTTGCGGGGTCATGTTAGCCGCTTACTGGCAGGCGTCTGTCCGGATCAAGAGGCGGTTAACAAAGAAACTAATCGCTTGTTTGGACATACGGCTGAACCGAGTCAGGTGCAGTTTTTGTGGCAGTCAAAACCGGAAGATTTTGATACCGGGGGCAAAAATACCACCTACACCACGCAAGGGGTTTTATATGTCAACACACCCCGAGGGGATGTTGACTTTATTGAAAATGTCCTAAGATTCGCTTTTGTGATGGGGGGATTTGGTAAGTCTTGGCGCAGAGTCTGGCACAAACAATTTTATCCCTCCTATCAAAAACTAGAGATTGGTTGTCATTGGGAATCCCCGGATATTGATGAGATTCAAACTCGTCAGGATTTAAACAAGTTTTTGGAAAGTTTGTTTGATTTAAGTTGCGATCGCCTAGGTTCTAAACCGCCAAAACCTCTAAATTGGAAAGAAGCATGGAATCCAGAACGTGTGGCAGTATATAGCAATGTCGTCACAGAATCAGCGGCAGTGATATTGTTTCACGATGACGTTTTTAAAACTACCCCAGCGATCGGGGGACGTAACCCAAATGACAAAAAACCCACTTCTGTCAGTTCCGTTTGGCATCGGATGTTGCCGATCGCCGGAAATCAGTATTTAGAAATTGTCACCGTTTTTCATGGCGATCGCACTCCTTGGAAGTATCAACAAGAAGACAATCAACTCCATAAATTTATCCAGAAATTAACCGATAAAGGACTACAATTGACCTGGGGAACTGCTCCAGCAGAATCAAGACGCTTAATTCGGTGAATGAATGGTAAGCGCCCTAGAGGCGATCGCCATTTTCGATAGTTTGAAAATGGCGATTGCTTCTTCAGTCCTCAAACGTCCCGATTTATCCCTAATTTAGGTTCTGTATCCTGCCTATAAATTTTATACAATCCCATTCAATACTTAAATAATTTTATACATACAAAGTAAAATAAAGTAGAATAAAACTAACATTAATTTAATGAAATATGGCAATTTACGAACCCATACCAGCGGACTATGACCAACCCTGGAAGGAAGCAATTACCCTCTACTTTGAAAGTTTCCTCAGCTTGTTTTTCCCTGGAATTTATGCCAGCATTGACTGGAGCCAGCCTTATCGTTGCTTAGACAAAGAACTGGAAGAACTGGTGCGCGACTCGGAGATTGGGACGCGATTTCCGGACAAGCTGTTTGAAGTGAAATTACTGAATGGGAAAACCCAATGGATTCTAATTCATGTAGAAGTGCAAAGCCAGTACGATGTTGAGTTTACCGAACGCATCTATCGCTATAACTATCGCGCCTTTGACAAATACAACAAGCCGATAGTCAGCGTGGCAATCTTAGGAGACGATCGCCCCAACTGGCGACCCTCGTCCTATTCCTATCGTTTAGATGGATATCGGTTACTGCTCGAATTTCCCACAGTCAAAGTGCTGGACTATCAAAACCAGTGGGAAAGCTTAGAAGCCAGCGATAATCCTTTTGCTATGATGGTGATGGCGCATTTAAAAACCCAAGCCACCAGCGCCAACATGGAAGAACGACAACAGTGGAAACGGTTGTTATTCCGGCTGCTGTTGTCAAAAGGTTATAGTAGAGAGCAGGTAGTGAATTTATTTCGGTTTGTTGACCGGATGATGAGCTTACCTAAAGAACTCGAAGAACAACTTACCACAGAAATCATTGAGGGTCGGGAGGAGAGACAAATGCCGTTTATGAGTCAGTTTGAAGAAATAGCACAAGAAAAGGCAACCCTGCGAACCCAGCGTCAGAATACTCTCGCAGTTTTGGAGGTGCGGTTTGGAGAAGTGCCACCGGAAGTGGTGGAGGTGGTGAATGGGATTGAGGACATCCCTACCCTCACGCAACTTCATCGACAAGCGATCGCCATCGGTTCGGTGGCACAGTTCCAGGAATTGCTTAATTCGGTGATTGAAGGTTAAGCGCCCTAGAGGCGATCGCCGTTTTCAAACTCTAGAAAATGGCGATCGCTTCTTCAGTCCTCAAATGTCCCAGTTTATCTAGGATTTAGGCTCCCTACACTGCCTGTCAAATCAATCCAAACCTCGTTAATATGGGTGAAACAGCATCGCTAAACCGCAGGCGCTTTAGTATCTCGTCAGTGCGAGAGGCGATCAACGGTGAAACTGCGATCGCCTCTATTGCGTCTAGTTGCACCACCTGCTTAGAACCTCTCAAATTAATTATGTTTAGAAAACCTAAAATAATTGCGACAATTCTCCTAGCATTCGCGATCGCGGTTGCTGTCCATTGGATTGGGTTCGATCGCCCGAACTTTGCCCAATCCCCCATCCCAGAAACGACCATTGCTGCCAATTCCCTGCAATTAGCCCCTCCCATTGACTGTACCTTAGATGAGGATTGCTTTATTTTGCTGTATCCCGATCGCGACCCCGGACCGGGAGAAGTGGATTTTGGTTGTGGCAGGCAAACCTATGATGGTCACAAAGGCACCGATTTCGGCATTGCCAACATGGATAAAATGAATGCCGGGGTTGCGGTGATTGCGTCGGCACCCGGTAAGGTGTTGCGGGTCCGGGATGGGGTCAGCGATCGCCTGATTACGGACCCGAAGCAAGTGGAAGCTTTGGAAGGGCGAGAATGTGGCAATGGTGTGTTTATCGAACATGGTAATGGGTGGGAAACGCAATACTGTCATCTGCGCAATGGTAGCGTTGCCGTAACTCCGGGAATGGAGGTGGATACCGGGACGGTTTTAGGAATGGTGGGCGCTTCTGGGGCGGCATCGTTCCCTCACGTTCATATTACTGCGCTGTATGAAGGAAAGGTGGTTGATCCGTTTGTAGGACCGGAAGCGGGTCCCGGTTGTCAGGTGTCGCCGAGTCCGATTTGGACGGTTCCCCTGGATTATACACCGACGGGGGCGATCAATGCCGGTTTCGCGGATACGCCTCCGGACATGAACGATTTGTGGGAAGGGCGGTTTCCCCAAGGTGAGCTATCTCAAGATATTCCGGCCCTGTTGTTTTGGGTACATACCTACGGTGTGTTAGCGGGGGATAGTTATCAGTTTAAGTTGATTGCACCCAATGGAGAGGCGATCGCTGAAGATACCACAGAAATCACGTCCCCCAGTAAAACCTGGATGGGTTATGTCGGTAAACGCAACAATCCCGAACGCCCGATCGCACCCGGGGTCTGGCGCGGGGAGTATCAACTCACCCGAGGCGGCGAGGTTCTGGTGGATCTTGTGCGAGAAATTGAGGTGAGGTAATTTATATATATTCTCGTGAGTTGCTTAAGCCAACTCACGAGAATATGTGCGATTACAGTACGCAAGAGCTTGTGCTATTTTTGAGTTATCGCTTCTATTCCGGCCCAGTCTTTAGGAACACCCTGCTGAATATACTTTTCACAACGTTGTAAATACAGAAGCGCCGCCCGATCGCTGGGGTTGGTGTTGAGAATTTGCTGAAAGAGGGTTTGGGATTGCTGGAAATTTCCTTCTCGATAGAAGGCGATCGCCATTTCAAACAGGGCTAAGGTTTTGTTTTTGAGTTCGATGCGATCGTGGGGTTCTGAATTGTAAATTTCAAAGACGGCTACACTGGCTTTTTTGCCTTTAACTTGGACTCGATCTAAAAATCGATATTGATACATCTCCCGGTTTTCTAGTTGATTTAGGGTATCTTCACTAATTAAAATAGCGGAACCATATTGTTTCGTTAATCCCTCTAACCGGGAGGCTAAGTTGACGGCATCGGATATGACGGTACTTTCCATCCGTTCCGCTTCGCCAATGGTTCCTAGCATTAAACTGCCGGTATGTAATCCGATGCCGATTTGAATAGGAATTTGTCCGTTTTCCTGCCGGTGTTCGTTAAATAATTTCACTTGATCTTGCATGGCGATCGCCCCGGATACGGCATCGTCCGCAGAGTTGGGGAAGAGGGCCATAATCGCATCGCCAATATATTTATCGATGAATCCGTTGCGATCGCGGATAATCGGACTGACTCGGCTTAAGTAACTATTAATAAAATGGAATGTTTCTTCTGGGGACATTTCCTCGGATAGGCTGGTAAAATCTCGAATATCCGAAAATAAGACAGTCATTTCTTTTTTGATATGATTGCCCAATTTTACATCGACTATACTTTCTTGTCCCAGGAAATGCAAAAAATCATGGGGGACAAACCGTCCATAAGCCGCATTAATTTTAGCTAATCGAATATGAGTTTTAATGCGAGTGAGGAGTTCATTTTTATTAAAGGGTTTCATTAAGTAATCATTAGCCCCGGCTGTAAATCCTTCTACGAGGTCCGAGACTTGATTTTTGGCGGTGAGCATAACAATGGGAAGGTCGATCGCCGGAAATTTTTGGCGGATTGTTTCGCAGACTTCATATCCCGTCATACGGGGCATCATAACATCGAGAAGGATTAAATCGGGTTTGAACCCGTTATCGATAATTTCCAGAGCTTTTAATCCGGTTTCGGCGCGGGTAATGGCATAATTTTGGAGGGAAAGGGTGTTGGCGAGGACCTGAAGGTTAATCGGTTCATCATCGACAATTAATATTTTGAATTCTGACCCATCTGCTAGGTAGTTTTGGGGCGCAGCAGCGGGGGTTTTTGTGGGTTTGGCGGTGCTAACTGGGGTCGAATTTCGGGCAGGTTCAGGACGCACTAAGGGAGGAGTGGTGGGGATGGCAGCCGGAGTCGCTTGGGGGAGGGTAAAGGTAAAGCGTGACCCTTTTCCCACTTCGGATTCAAAGTAAATGATGCCGTGATGTAATTCGATGAGTTGCTTGGCGATCGCCAGTCCCAGTCCAGTTCCTCCATATTCTCGGGCAGTGGAACCATCCCCTTGCTCAAAGGACTCAAAAATGCGACTATGTTTGTCTTCAGGAATGCCAATGCCGGTATCAGTGACGGTAATTGCGACAAAATCACCCTCGATTTTAGCAGAAACTTCGACGATTCCCGATTCGGTGAATTTAATGCCATTGCCGACGAGGTTATGCAAGATTTGCTGAACCCGATTTTCATCAGCATTAACGGCAATAAAGTCCGGGGGGATGGCATTAATGAGTTGCAAGTTTTTCTCCCCGATGAGGGGTTTACTGAGGTTGAGGACGACTTGGGCGATCGCCCGCAAATCTAGGGGTTTGAGTTGCAGTTCTATACTTTTATGTTTAAGTTGAGAAAAATCTAAAATATCATTGATTAAATGGGACAAACGCCTGCCGCTACTGGTAATAGTTTCGAGGTTATATATTGTTTCTTCTAATAACTCCCCGGTTGCGCCATCAATTAAGGAATCGGCAATGCCAATAATCCCATTGAGTGGGGTTCTTAATTCATGGGAGGTATTCGCTAGAAATTCATCTTTGAGTCCATCAAGGCGTTTAAGTTCTTGATTTTTTTCCTCTAAGGTTTTAGCATATTCGGCTAATTGCTGATAGGATAATTTTAGGTTACTCCACAGGGTGTAACCGATGCTGAATACTCCCGCACTCACGAGGGCTAAGACGGGGGTAAAGACGGGAATTAACCAACCGGATAAAAAGGCGAAGTAGGAACTACCAATGATGACCACTGCCCCCAGGAGAATTCCGGGTCCGGACCAGCGGGTTCTCAGCCAGAGGGAACCGAGAATGGCACTATATCCCGAAGTGAGAAAAATTAACCCCCATTTTAAGGATTGAGGGGTGGCATACAGCATCGGACGATTGTCCAGGGCGCTACTTAAAATTTGACTGGTTAAATTCGCATGAATGACCACTCCGGGCATTAATTGGGGATTGCCGAACAGGGTATTGGTATAGGGGGTTTGGAAGGAGTCATTCAGACTGGGTGCTTCGGCCCCGATGAAGATGATGCGATCGCGGAAGAAATCCGGGGGAATGCGATTTTCCAATACCTCGGTTAGGGAAATGTGAGCAAAGTGATCGAGTCCACCGCGATAGTTAACTAAAATTTGATAGCCACCGCCGTCTCGTTTACTATATTCTCCCTCCTTGCCGGTGAGGGGAATAAATGTAGCTTGACCCAGTTGATAAATGGATTTGGCTTCATCAGCAATTGCTAATTCAATCCCTTCGGTTTCTAAATATTTTAAGGCCAAAAGGGTGCCAATTCCTTCAATTAATGTCTGATCCGGTTTACCGACCAACACCATGCCCCGGCGGATTTTACCATCGCGATCGAGTAACATATCGTTGGAGGCAACTTGTCCAAGTTTAGCTAAGCTGGGCGGGGGGGCAATCGGGTTGTCAACTACTTTTTCTACCCCAATTAGATTAGGGGTAACTTCAAATAAAGCATTTAATTCTTCATGGCCCGGTTCTACAGGCAAATCCCGATAAATATCTAATCCAATCAATCGCGGGTTTTGAGCTTTGATATTTTGGATTAATTGGGTCATGATGCGATCGCTCATCGGCCATTGTTGGACATACTTGATGTCCGATTCATTAATCGTAACAATGGCAATGCGTGAGTCTACAGGTTCTTGGGGACGGAGGCGAAACCAAGTATCTAAGGCGGCCCATTCAAATAGGTGCAAAAACCCGGCGCTACTCAAAGCAACAATCACCCCGGTGACTGCCGGAGTGATTAGGATTGGGCCACGCCACAAGCTGATTTTCTGTTGTAACTGTTGCCACATAGTTTGCTCGAACCCTGTCCTGTTTTAAGAGATAGATGCACCCGGTGGAAATTGCCCATCAATGTCTTACGCGCACCCTGAAAGAGAGACTTAGGGTGAGGATTGGATCATCACAGGAGTCGCAGCGATCGCCTCTAGTCCGACTTGTCCAAGGAGACTGCGCCACTCTTCGGCTACAGTGAGATTGTCCGGCTGATTGACTCGGGCAACCGCTAAGGTTGTGAGGGTATCGTACCAAACCCCGGCTTCTGCATAAGCAGTCGCCAAGGAGAGGGCCTCTAAATCCCCTGTCGTGGGGATGGCCGCCACGCGCTTCACCCATCCGGTGACGCTGTAACTATCGGGCTGTAGCCTGCCACTGGCATCTAAGGGGACGAAGAACCAAAGATAGTCCGTCTCAAGTTCCAGTTCCGGTGCCGTTTCCGGCAGGGTAAAACTGACAATTGAGCCACCCCCGTTGATTTCCAAGGTGGTTTGGTAGTGATGATTCCCCTCTTTATCTTGGATGCTAAAAAAGACTTTCTCCGTTGCCGTGGGTGGCACATACACAAAGAAAGTCGGACGCGCAGACATGGTGCGTCCATGTTGGCTGGCGGGTAAGAGGGCGATCGCCTCTAGCCCCTGACCCTCCTGGGTGAGAGTCCCCTCATTCCCTCGGCTACCGCCACCGACGCTGGTCACGGGGGCAGCTTCTCCCGGAGGGGCAAATCTCACGTTACCGCGAGTGCCTCCCCCCACGCTGGTCACGGGGGCCGATTCCCCCGGAGGGGCAAATCTCACGTTACCGCGAGTGCCTCCCCCCACACTGGTGGCCGGTACCGGGTCGCCGGGGGGCTTAAATTGCAGACTAATCAAGGCAGGAACTTTGACCGATTCAGCTTGGACAGGCTGGGCCAAAGCCGATAGGGCCACTGCCCCGGCTAAGGTTGCAAACATGAAGCTAGGAATAACAATGCGTGGCCTGTGGTTCATGGGAACACCTCGTCAGTTTGGGGAAAACATAGAACAGTAGAAACCCCTTCATAACCAATTTCCGACTAAAATAAACGCCGACCAATAATAGGGATGTTTGTACAAGGGGTCGTTTAATAGGGCCAATTGTGCTTGGCGCAACGCCTCGCTTTTCGTCATTCCTGCCTCGGATCGGGTTAATTGGCGATAAAACTCGCTCATTAAATCGGCGGTGGATTGGTCGTGAACGGACCAGAGACTAGCCAGGGTGCTGCGGGCTCCGGAACGGAGTGCAAATCCGGCTAAACCGAGTGTAGCACGTTTATCTCCAGTTGCTGTTTGACAAGCACTCATCACTAATAGTTCAATGGGTTTGAGAACCCCTAGGCGTTGCTTATTGAAAAACTTATCGAAATCTTTAATTGAAATTCGACCATCCCAGGTCAGCAGAAAGGTTTCCTCGGGATTAGAACTAAATTGTCCGTGGGTTGCGAGGTGAATGATCGGGTAAGATTGGCGATTGAGTTGCGCTTCCAATTGGGCCCGGGTAAATTCGCGATCAAGCAAGGTATCCCCTGGAACTTCTTGGGTAATTTGTTGGAACTCTTCGGCGACTCCAGGGAGGGGGGAAAATCCTTGTCGCCCCTCGGTTAAACCGGCAGTGAGGGCGGTGAGTTTTTCCTGGGTGAGACCCTGGGGAAACAGTTGTAACCCGGGACTCAGGGCGGTATTATAGGTTTCAATCAAATAGCGGCTGCCGTCATACAGGGCGGCGAGGGGAATGGACGCGAAACCGCCATCGGGGATAAAAACCAGGGTAGTAATCTCACTTTTGGCTAAATCCGCTGCGGCGGGTCGAATCAACCAGTCATAGACTTGGGCGCACAGGCGCAAGCGTTCCGGGGAGGAATAGCCGGGGTGCATGGCCGATCGCAGTTCTTCGAGAGTGGCTTCGACGCGACTGCCACTCAGGGGCGTAGTATAGTGGCGCAAGGGTTGACCGGGCAGGGAGAGTATCACTTCCAGGCGATCGGGTAAGACAATGGGATAAATGGCTGCCGCATGGGTATCGATTTCCTCTAATTGTACCGGCTGCACATCTAAACAAGCCTCGCGGAAAAAGTTGTCTAATTCGGCGATTTGTAAGGCTTCCATGACTTGTCTAGCCTGTTCAATGTCTTCCGGGGTCGCATCGGGTTGGAGGAGTAAACTCACCAGTTCACGATATACAGGTTCTACACTTTCTTTGAAATCAAACTGCAGGTCCGGAGAGATGGCTACTAAGTCGCGGCGCAAGTTTTTCAAGGTTTCAAAGGCAATATTATACGCACTTAGGGCCGGTTGGAGTTGTTGCTGTTGGGTGAGAATCTGACCCAGTTGCCAAGCAGCCGGGGCGATAATTTCATCGGCTTGGATGGATTGGGCGATTTGGAGGGCTTGTTGGGTCAGGGTTTCGGCCTCTTCCCACTGTTCGGTCTGGCGGTAAAGCTGGCCCAGTTGGGTGAGGGCGTAGGCTTGCGATCGCCCATCTTGCAGGTCCTTGGCGATCGCCAGGGTTTCGGCTAACCCTTGGGCAATTTCAGGCAAGTCTTCCCCCATTTTGCTCCAACTGGCGGCAAAATTGACGCGGGCATAGAGGGCCGCTTGACTCGCGGGAAGGGTGGCAAGGTGAGATTGCAGTTGGGGGCGTAATTCGCGGGCAGCAGCCCAGTCTTTGAGGGCGACGAATAGGCTAAACTGGTTGAGTTGAGCTTGCGATCGCGTTAAGGGTTCGGTGGCTAATTGTTCCGCTTGTTGATAGTAGGCAATGGCGATATCATTGCGGTCTAAATACCGGGCGATATTCCCGATATTGAGTAAGGTAGCGCTAGTATCCCCCGGGGATTTGAGGCGATCGCTAAGTCGCCAACTCTGTTCTAAAACCGCCTGGGATTGTTCTAAATCCCCGATGGTTTGGAGGGCAACCCCCAAACTCCGCAACCCATCCGCTTTCAAGAGAGTATCCGGTTTTTGATCTAATTCAATAATCCATTCTTCTAACAAAGTGCGGGCGCGGCGATACTGGCCCAAGGCTTGCAGGGCTTGGGCTTGGTTAATCAGACTCCCTAATTTACCCAGGTCATCTCCCGCCCGAGTATAAGTCGCTGCGGCTTGTCTCCAGGTGTCTAAGGCGGCTTGATTCTGTCCCGCAGCCAGTTCCAGAATACCTCGGGTATTCAGGGCTTGGGCGAAAATTGCCAACCCTCTGGAGGGCAGGGGATTAACCTGTTGTAAGAGTTCCAAACTCTCAGCGATGGCGGTGGCTGCTTGGGGGCGGCGGCCTAACTTATGATAGGCTAAGGCCAGATAAGTGAGGGTTTGGGCTTGGTTTAAGGGGGCGAGGCGATCGCTATAAATGGCGGCTGCCTCTTCCCATAGCTTGGTTGCTTCTAAGAATTGTCCCTGTTGATAGTGGGTTGTGCCACGGTGGACTAATTCCGTGGGGTCGGGGGTTTGGGAGATAGGGGAGGTGGGGGAGATAGGGGAGGTGGGGGAGGTGGGGAGGATGGGGGAGATAGGGGAGATAGGGGAGGTGGGGGAGATGGGGGTGGCTGGATGGGGGTGGATGATGGTGAGGAGGGTGAGGAAACTGAGGAGGAGGAATTGTCGGATTTTACGGGACTTTAGATAGGTGGTGATGAGTTTTAGCATGACTATTGTGCCTGCTTTATGCGTTCGGTGGGTGAGGAAGGACAGGGAGGGAGGCGATCGCCTAAAGTTGCGGGTAGGGTCGCAATTAAGGCGATATTTCCGTCTGGATTCAGGGTCCATCCGGTGGCTTCTATCAAGGGTTGCGATCGCCCCGGGTTTACAGTCTCGGTCTGGGTTGTGAGATCGGCAGGAAATTGGCGCAAATCTTCCCAGACAGTTTGACCCTGGATTGTCTCCTGGGGGTCTTCCGGTAATCCCCCCCGTCCGACGATGGTAAACGAATTGCCCTGGGCTGCTACACACCCGACGGTGACTTGGTTAGCGATGTCCGAAAGCTGCTGGGGTAAGTCTACCAATCCAGACCCCGGAGTGACTTCGGGGGTGGAGAGGGTGACATTGCCCGAGACTCCCAATTCAGAACTCGCCGTGATATCACTTCGGGGGGTGGGTTGGGATCTAAATTCTAATCCTAGAATCCCTTCGGCGATCAGTTGAATATTGCCTCCATCCCCTTCAAAGGCATTGGCAGTAATATCACTATTTTCCCCGGGAAAGGCGAGAATAACCGGGGCAGAAATCTGGATATTTCCGCCATCGCCACCGGCCCCATCGGTTCCTGCTGTGGCGGTAATTTGACTGCCTCCACGCATCAGGAGGCCACTGGTTAATTCTAATTGTAAATTTCCCCCTTGAGAGGAGGTGGTTTGTCCGGTAATAAATGACTGATTATCTAACAGTAAACTCCCCGCTTGAAGTTGCACATTTCCCCCAATGCCCTCCGTAGCGCTACTGGTGGTAATTGTACTATTATCCAAGGCGATCGCATCGCTGATCTGAATCCTAACTTGTCCCCCATCTCCTTGTCCCTCAGTTTTAGCACTGATTTGAGAACGGTTCATTAAGGAGAGGACTCTAGCATTAATATTCACCTCTCCTCCATCACCCACTGCCGTTGATTGCACACTACTATCAATTGAACCTTCAGATACCACCATCTCTCCCGCCTGAATATTCACACTCCCGGCATGGCCAAGACCTTGGGTAAAACTGGAAATTGCTGCCCCATCATCCATGAAAATCCGGGGAGTAATCAAGGTAATATTCCCGGCATTTCCTCGCCCAGTCCCTCGGATGCGACTCCAGATAAATGAACCCCGCCCATTCGGTCCTAAGCGGGTTAAAGTAACTCCTTCTCGGGCCTCAATTGTAATCGGACCCGCATCTCCTTCTCCATAGCTGGTGGAATTAATTCCTCCCCCATCTCCTAGAATGAGTTCTCCTGTATTTAACTCAATTCCAGCGGAATTGCCGACGGAGGAAGGGCCTCCCACCAAATTTAAAATCCGACTTTCAATATTGTCCAAATTTCCCGTTATCACCAGGCGATCGCGAGCATTAATAGTCACCTTGCCCGCATTCCCCCTCAGATAAGTGCTATTATTAATAATGCTGCCATTGAGTAAATTAACCCTTTCAGCATCAATGTGAATATCTCCTGTATCCCCTTCCCCAAAATTACTGAGATTGAGAATTCCATTATTGTTCAGAGTAAAGGATTCAGCCACCGCAAAAATGCTGCCAGCACTCCCCCTGCCTCGGGTAATATTGGCAACATTAGCCCGGTTGAGTTCCACTGAATTAGCGACTAAACTAATATCTCCCGCTTGTCCGGTTCCAAAAGTGGTAGAGAGAATTTCTCCCGGGGAACCTCCCCATAAACTCCCGGTATTAATTTGGATATTGCCACTGTTTCCCCCAGTCCGAGTCAGGGAAACAATTCCACTACTGCCGCCATAATTGGGGTTAAAATTACCCAAAGCAACGCTTTCTTGAGGCAATGCCATATTTATTCCGGGATATTCCACAGAAATGTGCAAGCGATAGGTATCTCCCCTATCAATTTTATCCCCTTCCAGCAGTTCGACGGGATGAGGAACCGTATCAAATTCCCCAATCCCAATTACATAACTTCCGGGCTCTAACCTATCAAGGGAAAGATAGGAATCTTGCTCTACTGTACTCCCGATCGCCCCATCATTAATACTAGAGTCATCATTTAGGGCAATAATTGCTCCAGTCGTGCGGTCAAACAGGACCATTTCTGTATCTAAACTGCCGGGAATATCCTGATATCCATCTCCCCCATCTATATCAAAAACACCTCTTCCGGGTGCAGCAACGGTAAATGAAAAATAGTCAAAACTATTAGTTGCTGGACCTAATCCGCTATTTCCACTAATAATTTGCTCGGGAGTCCGTTCCACGGTAAGATAAGGAATCTCTCCCGGTCCTGATGCCTCCAGTTCGGGATTCAAATTACTGGTAAATTCTAAGTTATCCAAATTAAAAACTGTTTCCTCTTTCTGGTCAAAGGGAGAGTCCAAAAAGCGCCGACTATTTCCACCAATGCTTACGCTTTCCGTTGCTGTAACGGTGATGTTTCCCCCATTGCCTGTATGAGTGGCGATCGCAATAATTTGTCCCCCAGCTTCTAAGGATAAAGTATTCACATGAACTTCTATATCCCCCCCGGGTTGATGACCCTCAGTCACCGTGGCAATAAATCCGCGATCGCTCAACCGAACATCCCCTAACGGATTATTCGCACCATTAATCCTAATCTGCCCACTCCCTCCACTATCCACCCCTTGGGACTGAGAGAGAATTCCACTAAACAACCCATCAGGACTAAACCCAGAAATATCTAAAATAGGCGTATTAATCTGAATCTGTCCAGCGCTTCCAATTCCTGCTGTCTCCGTGGTAATTCTCCCTCCATTTGTCAGACTCACCAAATTGCCAGTTAGCTCAATATTTCCTCCAATTCCTAATGCTCCCAATTGGACTAAATTGCTAATAAAACTGCGCTCAATCAGGCGGATATCCCCCCAGGCATTGACTCGAATATCCCCAGCCCTAGACCCAATTTCACCCCCATTCCGAGGCATTCCCGCCTGCAACTGAGAACCCCCCATGAGGGTGATATGATTTCCCTGGACCTGAATACTCCCATTGCTGCCGGTGACATCCACCCTCGCCCCATTCGTGAGAGTAACATCAGCCCCACCGATGGGTTTAGAAAACTCAGGGATGGTACTTTCTAGGGCAATTTCTCCCGAACTAATTCCCGCTAAAGTAATGTTACCGAACGGGGCGACTAGCTGTGCCCCATTCAGGACAACATTGCCGCCGAGAATAGCTAAATTACGCTCTTGTACCACTTCTAAGCGGGAACCTTCTAGGGTGATATTTCCGACGGTTGGACCATATTGTAAACCGATGGGAACTGCTACGGTGAGTAGGGGTGATTCGGTGGGATTTGTAGCACTAAAGAGATAGCGATCGCTAAACTGTATCGCCTCCGCTGTAGACAAAACAAATGACCCGCCAATATCCAACGTAGCATTGGGACCCAAAACAATCCCCTTCGGATTGATTAAAAACAGATTGCTGTTGCCATTGGCCCGAATTAACCCATCAATGCTGGAAAGATTGCTGCCCGTAATTCTACTAATAATATTGACAATATCCGGAGCATTATTAAAATAGGCTTCCCCACCCGTGGGAACGGAAAACTCCGTAAAACTATGAAATAAATTTCCCCCGGCAGGGGTTCCCCCTTCAATCCTCAAACCTGTCCCTTGATTGATGACTTGGGACGGATTGGGTAAAGTGCGATCGGGGACAATTTGCCCCTGCACTGAATTGACCAGTCCCCCTCCAGAAAGGGCCAAGAATAGGGCGGTGACTCCAGTCCGGTGCCACCGAGGTTTGAGGATTTTTCCGGCTCGTTTTGCCTTTACCATTGTTTTGATAGACACTAGCAGTTAGCTGGAATTTCACACCCTATTTTCAGAGATTTTTGGACCCTTATGGGGATAAAAAAGGTTGAGGTGAGACCTTCTGCCGAACTCAACGACCTTCAACCCTTCCATCTCCTCAACAATTATACAGCCACAGCATCCAAAATAGCTCCGGAGCCAACTCCCTCAAAATTTTTTAGGGTGATTGGATCTTAGGCGATTTTGACTCTTTTGGAGTGGTTCCCCAAATCGAGCCACGGTCTCACGTGGAGAATGACGGACTGCTCAGTAGAATAGCCTGCATTCTATGGTATCCTGGACGGCGATCGCCTCAGTTTATAGCCACCCCAAGTAGAACTGATGGACTTAAACAACAAAAAGGTTGCGAAACCTGTAAACCCGGGGGTAAATTTATGAAATAATTTAAAAATGCAAGGATTATAGTTTCCTAGAGGTTAAAAAATAGGCATGACGACACAGATTCCATCTGCACCGGCAAAGACCCCCGCATTTTGTGAGGGCATTCAATATTTTGGCGAACAATGGCCGGATTTTGACCGCTACGGCAAAGAACCCGCGATCGCCACGGGGAAAACTGCGATCGCCTCCCCCCCGGATCACTCCGCTGCCTACCAGACCCTCCTGGCTGCCGACGCCCTGCGCTACCTGATCCTCCAAGTCACCGCGTCTAAAGCCTCCGGACACCCGGGCGGATTTGCCAGCGTTGCCGAGGGAATCGCCGCCCTAGTGATGCTCGGTCATAAAAACATTATCACCGAAGTGGGACACCATGCCCCCGGCTTTTACAGTAATATGTTCCTCGATCGCTCCTTAGAGGAAATGGGCATTCATACCGTCCAACAAATGCGCGATCGCTTCCGGGAGCACAAAGGACTCCTCGGACACCTCTCCGGACAAATTCCCGGACTCCTCAACCCCGCTGGACCCCTGGGACAAGGGCAGCATTTCGCAATGGCAGGGGCACTCCTGCATCCCGATATCCTCTTCCCCGTCACCATCGGCGATGGCGGCATCGGCGAACCCTACGTCATGAGTAGCATGGCGCATTTCCACACCGCCTATCCCGAAGTTACCAACTTCCTCCCCATCCTGGTTTGGAACGGATATTCCCAGGAACATCACAGCATGGTGTCCACCAAACCTAACCAAGAGATGATTGAATACTGGGAAGGCAACGGTTTCCAAGAAATCATCCTCGTCAACGCCAAAGACTACGACGATGCCAACCAACCCGGGGAATATGTCGATAGCACAGCCTTTTCCTTCCAGAAACGGCTAGAATTTGCTCAAGCGGTGATTGAAGCCACGGACAAAGCCGCTAAATCCGCCCTGGGAGGCAAACTCACCGTCCTGATTATCAAGCAACTCAAAGGGGCTGGAGTCCATGCCCTGGGGGCCAAATCCCATAACCTCTATGGACATCACACCCTGGATAACGCAGAAATTGTCAGTGCCCTCCAAAACCGTGCCCTGAGTCCCGAAGCGTGGCAACTGGTTCGGACCAACTTTGAACGGGCTGCTGGGGGACCTGCCGCCAGTATTGTCAAAACTGAGTTTGAGTTAGCTTTGCCGGAGTTAGGTAAACTTCCCCTCAAGGAATATGCGATCGGTGAGAACCAAGTCGCCACCACCGCAATGGGAGAACTCGTCGCCTATGTCGGCAAAAAAGACCCCAAATTTGTCGTCACCAACGCTGATGGAAACGCCGCTTCCGGCATCAACAACATCAACGTTGCCCTAAAAATTATTCACCCCACTGCTGACGACGCCTATTTTCAAGGACCCAAGGGACAAGTTTATGAACCTTTAAGCGAAGATGCCTGCGCCGGATTAGCCGCAGCTTTAGCTTTATTTGGGGCGCGGACCCTCTGGTGTTCCTACGAATCCTTTGCCATTAACGGGGTCCCCGTCTGGCAAACCGTCACCCAAGCGATGGCGGAATTACGCCGTCCGACCCCGAGTACGGTCACTTTATATACCGCAGGGGCCTTAGAACAAGGACGCAACGGATGGACTCACCAACGTCCTGAAATTGAAAACTACTTTGCCGCCATGATGCGAAACGGCAACGTTTTCCCCTTGTTCCCCCCGGATTCTAATAGCATCCAAGTCTGTTATGATTGGGCGCTGAGTACCCAGAATAAAGGGATTGTGATTACGGCGAGTAAAACCCCGTTACCGATTCGCACTACGTTTGAGCAATCTCAACAAGCGTTACAAGATGGGGCAGTTGTCCTCCAAGAGATTCCCGGAGATAAAACCGTTGTGTTTGCGGTGATTGGGGATATGACCTTGATTCCCGTGTATGACGCAGCAGAGCAATTAAAAGCCCAAGGGATTGGGTCAAAGATTGTATCGGTTGTGAGTCCGCGCCGGTTGTATCGTCCCCGTGATGTCGCCTGGGAAACCTGTTCCCAAGCCGATGGCGGATTCTTGGATGATGCTGGCTTTGAGAAGTTCTTTGGCGGGGATGCCTTAATTGGCGTTACCGGGGGTGCTTCGGGAATGCTAGAACCGATTATGTTACGCAGTACCGCCAAGCGGGATGTTTTTGCTTGGAAGCGAGGGGAGACGACTGCCAGTGCAACGCAAATTATGGAGTTCAATGGGTTGACTCCGGAAGCGTTAGCCAAGCGCGGGACTGAGTTGGTGGGTTAAGGGTGATTTGGCCCCCAGCCTTGAGGCTGGGGGTTATTTTTAGCTATTCAGTGCCAATAACGAGAACCAATGGATAAAATAGATTGAAACCAGAGGTAACGGCGATGACAACACAACTTGCGGAAAAAATTATCCCCTTGCCCGAACAGCGGTTGATTCTGCCTGGGTATCAGAGTTGGCAAGAATTCAAAGCGATTCAAGCCTTGATGGACCAGGTTGCAGGGGTGCGAATTTCTTATTTAGATGGGTGTGTGGAACTGATGACAACGGGGGAGCAACATGAGACTATCAAAACAATTATTGGCTTTTTACTACAGCTTTATTTTTGCGAAATGGGGATGGAATATATCCCGGTGGGAAATGCAACGCGGGAGTCGGAAACTAAGGGGGTGTCATTTGAGCCGGATGAATCCTATTATATTGGCGATCGCAAATCTCATCCCGATTTAGCCATTGAAGTTGTCATCACCAGTGGCAATCCCAAAAAACTGGAAAAATATAAGCGATTTGAGATTACAGAAGTCTGGTTTTGGGAAAATAACCAACTGGCGCTCTACCGCTTTCGTGGGGACGACTATGAGCAAATTTTGACAAGCGAATTGTTCCCTGATTTGAATATTGAATTGCTGGTCCGTTGTGTGCAAATGCCTTCCCGGATTCAGGCTCATGCCGAATTTGTTCAAGGGATTCACCGACAATAAATCCTCCAGATTTTACGGGGTGAGCGATAAAAAAGCAACACCTGGCGGAGTTGAGAATGGTGCAATAGATAAAATAGACGGAAACCAGAGGTAACGGCGATGACAACACAACTGGCTCCAAAAATTATCCCCTTGCCCGAACAGCGGTTAATTCTTCCGGGGTATCAGAGTTGGCAAGAATTCAAGGCGATTCAAGTGTTGATGAATCAGGTGGCGGGGTTACGAATTTCTTATTTAGATGGGTGTGTGGAACTAATGACGACTGGCGAGGAACATGAATCGATTAAAAAAGCGATCGCCATCTTACTAGAGATTTATTTGTTTGAAATGGGCATTGAGTTCATCCCCATCGGAAAAGCAACTCGGGAGTCAGAAACTAAGGGAGTGTCGTTTGAGCCGGATGAATCCTATTATATTGGCGATCGCAAACCTCATCCCGATTTGGCCATTGAAGTGGTCATTACCAGTGGCAATCCCAAAAAACTGGCAAAATACCAGCGATTTGAATTTACGGAAGTCTGGTTTTGGGAAAATAATCAGCTTGCGCTCTACCGCTTTCGTGGGGAAGACTATGAGCAAATTTTGACAAGCGAATTGTTCCCTAATTTGGATATTGAATTGCTGGTTCGTTGTGTGCAAATGCCTTCCCGTCTCCAAGCTAGAACTGAATTTTTTCAGGGTATCCCTCGACAGGAAATCCCCCGATTTTAGTAGATGAACGATCGCCAAGTTTTTTTGTAAATCCCTTCACGAAACGGAAAACTGAGAGTTCCAGGGTTAATCTAAACATGGGGATAGGATTAAATCTCCTGGTTCTTTTGATTAAAAAATCCCTGGATTTCGATGTCTGACCCGGAAATGACAGGCGTTCACGGGATGCTATGGGAATTAAATTGATTGAAGTCCGCCGACTTATGCGAGGGTGCGCTACCCTGGCAGGTAAGGTACCGATTTTGTCTGTAGGGCTGATTTAGGCGTTATCTAACCCGCCGCCATCCCTACTTTTGTTCTGAGGAGATCCACAAGGAATGACGGTTTCAACGGTTTCTGCAAAAGGGCGAGAACAACAAGAAAAGCAGATTGCCCGGTTTATTAAATTTAGTGTGATGGGGTCAGCGGTGGTGCATCTGGCGGTACTGGCATTTGTGATGCCTTTGATTAATTTAAAATCGGACGGTACCGAGGAGCCAATTGAATTTATTGTGTTGGAAGAGTCTACGGCGGAACCGGAAGAGTTGATGCCGGAATCGGAGGCGATCGCATCTGCCACCCCAGAGGCAATGCCGGAACCGGAGGCAATAGAATCTCCCACCCCCGAACCTACTCCGGAACTGATGCCGGAAGCGGAGGCAATAGAATCTGCCACCGTAGAACCCGAGGCAATAGAATCTGCCACCGCCGAGCCCACTGCGGAACTAATGCCGCAACCGGAGGCAATAGAATCTGCCACCGCCGAACCTACTGCGGAACTGATGGCGGAACCCACTCCGGAGCCCGAACCGTTGGAGGCAGCGCCGCAAACCCCAGTAGCAGAAGTAGCAGAAGCGATAGAAACGCCGCGATCAGAGTTGCGGGCAGAAGCGTTACCCGGACAGAGGCCCCCGGAACCGATTCCCGACCCGGCCCCCATGCCGCCCCAGGAGATGTCCCCCTTTACGAATTCTTCCCCGTTGGACCCTGGGCATAATTCCCGAATTACCGATTCTAATGACATCCAGGGGGATGCGATGGGGACAGAATCCCTTACTCCACAACGACTGCCAGCGGTCCCCGATGTGAAGATTGTCGCGGAAACCCGGGGACTGCCTTCGCCGGTTAGATATGAGTCGCCGTTCAATCCTGGGGTGATTGTGACGGGGGAATCCACTGACCCCTGGGAGTCAAATCTCGATCGCCTGTCTGAACCCTGGAACGAAACTGAGGGGACTCCAGGGCAAAACGAGACTCCATTGCCGGGGGTTGAGGCGGATTCAACTCTAGGGGAGACTGGAAATTTGGGAAACGAGTCGGGACTGGAGGAGATTGCCTGTCGTCGTTGCGATCCTCCCCCCTATCCCCAGCTTGCCTTGGATAATGCCTGGGAAGGGACGGTGATTCTGATCGCCGATATTGCCCCGGATGGGACGGTAATTTCATCGGAAATTCAGCAGTCTAGCGGTTATGATATCCTCGATGATGTGGCTAGAGAGCAAATCAAAACTTGGAAATTTGATCCTTCAGAACAGGGTCAACAGGGACGGGTGATTCCAGTCCTCTTTGCACAGTAAGCTGTTGTTGGGCGAGGATGGAGGAACGGGAATGATGGACAGTGGAAATTGGCAGGAGTGGGTAACGGTTTGGGGTTATTTGGGGTTTACCCTGTTTATTATGGGCTGCATTTGGGTGGCGGGGAAACGATGAGTGATGATCACTTCCAGGCGATCGCCGATGGGCGGGTTTGAGGAAATCGAAAAAGTGGCTACCCAGAGTGGGGTAGACAATGCCAAAATTGAAGTCAGAGACTGGCTCACTCATTCGACCCTATTCTGCAATGAAACACCATCAAGAAGCCCTAGACGGCAGCGAAGGGCGATCATATCAACTTCTGGCAGCGCTACCCGTGGGGGTGGCTCTAATTAATCCTGAGGGCAACCTCGCCTATACCAATGATTATTTCCAGCAGTTGCTGGGGGGCGATGTCTTGGCTGTGGGGGAGGATTCAGGGCCGATGATTGCGCCCTGGGAAAGTCATCAACCTTGGCGGCGATCGCTTTTAGGAGAACCCCTGACCATTGAGAGGATCTACCAGAATCACAACGGTCAGAAAATCGCCCTAGAACTGCGCTCAGTGCCGGTTTGGGATGACAAGGGAGCGATTACGGGCGCACTGATGACGGTGGCTGATATTGGCGATCGCCTTGGCACTGTGAGCGAGGGTCCTGCTCCGGACTCCCCGGCGGAGATAGGGACTCCGGTCTCCCTTCCACTCACTTGTGAGAAATTTCAGACAACGGTTCTGGAAAATTCTGATATATTTATTTATTGTGCTACAATTTTCCCCAGTCACTCCTGGGAGTATCAATACTGTTCTCCTAGTGCCGAGGCAATTTTTGGATATCCATCGGCTGAGTTGTTAAGGCAACCGGGTTTATGGTGGTCGCACATTGACCCAGAAGAGAGAGCAGCGATCGTCCAACCGGCCTTAGAACAACTGGCGGCTGGAGATAACCTCACATTAGAGTATCGATTCCAGCATAAGAATGGCAGTTGGCGCTGGATTTCCCATACCTTCAGTGTTCAACCGGAAGTGGGGGCGGATTCCTGGAGGATCACAGGCATTGCCCTAGATATTACGGAATGGAAACAGGCCCAAAAAGCCCTTCAAGAAAGTGAAGAGCGCTATGCTGCGCTGGCTAAAGCTTCACCCGTGGGCATTTTCCGCACGGATCTCCAGGGCAATTGTCTCTATGGGAACGATCGCAGTTTTGAAATGATTGGCTTATCGGAACAAGAGTCAATGGGACCGGGGTGGACAAGGACCTTACACCCACAGGACCGCGATCGCACCATTTGTGAGTGGTTGAATTTTGTTGAGCATGGCATCCCCTTTAATTGTGAGTACCGCTTTCTGCAACCCGATGGCAGTGAACTTTGGGTGGTTGGACAAGCAGGAGTTGAAAAAGATGCAGAAGGAAAGCCCATAGGGTATGTCGGCACGATTACCGATATCACGGAACGCAAACAAGCCGAAGCGGCGCTGCAACTCTCGGAAGAACGACTCAAAGCGGTGTTACAGAATGCCTCCGTGCTGATTTCTAGTCTGCGGTTATATAGTGAGGAATTTTGGGAATATGAGTATATTTCCCCGGGAGCTGCGGCTTTAGTCGGATTCACGGCGGAAGAATTGTTAGCACAACCGGACCTCTGGCTATCTCGGTTACCGAGGGAGGATAAAGAGGCGATGGTGGGTAATTTAGAACGGGTTTGTGTGGAAGGGGCGATCGAGGTTGAGCATCGGTTTCGGCATAAAAACGGCCAGTTCCGGTGGTTATTGCAAACCTTAATTTCCCGCCGGGATGAAGCAGCTAACTGCTGGATGATTACTGCCGTCACGAGCGATATTACCGAACGCAAACAAGCGGAAAACCTGCTAGAAGATTACAATCGGACCTTGGAAATGCAAGTGCGCGATCGCACCGCTGAACTGGCTCAAATCAATCAACGCTTAGAGCAAGAAATTTGCGATCGGCAGCAGATGGAAGCCTCCCTCCGTAAGAGCGAACAGACGTTATCCGCCCTGTTGGAAAACGTTGGGGCCTGCATTTACCTCAAAAATTTAAACAGTCAATATACTTACATGAATCGCGTAGGGGTTGAATGGCTGGGCGGAGTCAAATCCGAAGTGATCGGTTTTGATGATTTTAAGTTTTTCTCCCCGGAAATGGCCCAGTATATGCAAGAAAAAGACCGAGAAGTGATTCAAACTGGATCAATTATTCAGTCTTTTGATATTGGAGTGGTTCAACATAGCAACGAATTACACCACTATTTAACCATCAAAGTTCCCCTCAAAAATCCCGATGGGACCATCTATGCCCTCTGTGGAATTTCCACGGATATTACAGAACTCAAACAAACCGAAGCAGCTCTACGTTTAAGCGAAGAACGGATTCAGGCCCTTTTAAATGCGATTCCTGATATGATGTTCCGGCAACGGATTGATGGCACGTATCTGGATGTAGAGTCTCAAAATCAGATTTTCAATCTCCCCCCCAAAGCGCTAATCGGCAAAAATTTGCGAGAGTTGCCCATGCCTGAATCCACCAAGATGGATTTGTTTGAGCGGTTCCAAAGGGCGGTGCAAACCGGAACCTTGCAAACTTATGAACATGAACTGGTACAAGAGGATGGAGTACATAGCTACGAAGCTCGCATTGTCAAAAGCGGAGTAGACGAAGTGGTTTGTATCGTCCGGGATGTCACGGAACGTAAGCGGGCAGAAGTCGCTTTACATGAAAGCGAAGAACGGTATCGCTCGGTCATTGCGGCGATGGCGGAGGGGGTTGTCTTACAGGAAGCCAGCGGGGAAATTCGCACTTGTAATGCGAGTGCGGAACGGATCCTCGGGTTATCTCGGGAACAAATGACGGGAAAAACCTCCTTAGACCCCGGCTGGCAAGCGATTCGGGAAGATGGAACTCCATTTCCGGGACATGAACATCCGGCAATGGTTACCCTAGCAACCGGGGAACCTTGTGCGAATGTGGTCATGGGTGTGCATAAACCCGATGGCAGCTTAACCTGGATTTCCATCAACTCGCAACCGTTATTTCACCTGGGGGAAGACCGTCCAGCAGCAGTGGTAGCCTCGTTTTCTGACATTACCGATCGCTTTGAGGTGCAACAGGATCTGCGCCATAGTGAGGCGCGCTATCGGGCGATTTTAGAGGACCAGACTGAGCTGATTGTGCGATTTCTGCCCGATGGCATAGTCACCTTTGTGAATGAAGCGTTTTGCCGATTTTTTGGGGTGACCCGAGACGAGGCGATCGCCCATCACTATGAACCGGCGATCGTGGCCGAGGACCGGGAATCTGTGGCCCAACTTGTGGAGCAAATATCCCCGCAAAATCCGGTGGTTACTTTTGAAAATCGGGCGATCGCCCGAGGAGAACGACGCTGGACTCAGTGGGTGACTCGCGGCATCTTTGACGAATCCGGGCGGATTTTGGAATACCAAGCGGTGGGACGGGATATCAGCGATCGTAAACAAATCGAAGAGGCATTAAGCACCAGTCAGCATTTTCTCCAAAAAGTGGCCGATGCCATTCCCCATATTTTATATTTGCGCGACCTTTCTACCAACACCAGCGTTTATCTCAATCAGCAATCCCTCGGTATTTTAGGCTACTGTCCCGCTGAACTCGGGGAGGCCAACCCTAAATGGGCTCTGGAACGCTATCATCCCGAGGATCAATCTCTCTTCTCCCAGGGAACTGCTCGTTTTCTCTCACTTCAAGATAGTGACGTCCTCTCTACCGAATACCGATTTCGCCACAAAAATGGGGACTGGCGTTGGTTGAATGCCCGCGAAGTCGTCTTTTCCCGATCGGCGGAGGGAACACCCTCTCACATTTTGGGTTCCGTTGAGGATATTACCCCCCGTAAACTCGCGGAAACCGAACTCGAACGGGCCAAAGATGCGGCAGAAGCAGCCAACCGCGCTAAAAGTGCCTTCCTCGCTAACATGAGTCATGAATTAAGAACTCCCCTGACGGCTATTTTAGGCTTTTCGCAACTGATCAGTGCGGCGGCTAATCTCACCCGAGAACAGCAAGAACATCTGAATATCGTTCGCAAAAGTGGGGAACATCTCCTCGACCTGATTGAACGGGTACTTGACCTCTCCAAAATTGAGGCGGGGACCATGACCCTCAGTGAAAATGATTTTGACCTCTGCAGCTTATTAGTTGATGTGCAGAATATGTTCTCTTTAAAAGCAAGAGAAAAGGGGTTAGCCCTCACGATTGATTCGGCAGTCAATGTTCCCCATTATATTAGAACCGATGAGGTAAAACTGCGTCAGGTTCTGATTAATTTGCTGGGTAATGCGATTAAATTTACCGCTGAGGGTCAGGTCTCTTTACGAGTCAGCAGAGTGGGTAAAGAGTCGGAAATCCCTGGGGTTACCGGTGGGGACTTAGCCAAAATTTGCTTTGAAGTTTCGGATACAGGAATCGGCATTGACCCGATGTACTTTGAACATCTTTTTAAACCCTTTGCCCAAACGGGGGTGAGGATTTATTCCCAAGAAGGAACAGGCTTGGGATTAAATATTAGCGCTCAGTTTGTCCGCTTAATGGGTGGGGAGATCTCGGTCCAAAGCAGTGGGAAATTCTATAGGGAGGGGGAGCCATGTTGTGAAATTATTACCGACTCCCCCTCCAAGTTGGGTCCCGTTACAACCTTTAAATTTGAGATTCCTGTCCGGGTTGTCACGGGGGGAGAAATTCCTGGAATTAACCCCCTTGTGCTAGTTCCCCCTATCCAGCGGCAACAACCGGGCTACCGAATGATTGTGGTTGATGATCACGATTATAACAGCCAATTGTTGATAGAAATTCTTCAACCTTTTGGGTTTGAATTAAAACGAGCCGTTGACGGTGCAGAAGTCCTGCAAATGTGGCAGCAGTTTTTACCGCATTTAATTTGGATGGATATGCGGATGCCTAAAATAGATGGGTATGAAGCTACCCGTCGGATTAAAGCGCATTGTCGAAATAATCCTCAAATCCCCGTTCCAGCAATTGTCGCGATTACCGCGAGTGGTTGGGATTTTGATAAATCACAAATTTTGGCGGCAGGTTGTGATGGTTTGGTTCGCAAACCCTTCCGAGAGGTGGAGATTTTTGAGGCGATCGCCACTCATTTAGGCCTATCACGGGACACCAATAGAACCCCAGAAACTGCGGGTTTTAAAGAGAAATCTATCTCACTGAAACCATCGGACCTGGCGAATATTCCTCGGGAATACCTGGATAGTTTACAGGATGGTTTAATCCAAGGGGATTTAGAACTGATTGCCTCGGCGATCGAACAAGTGGGTTTAGAAGAACCTGCTTTAGCCCAGGCCCTTTACTCTTTAGCTAATCAGTATCAATTTGAAAAATTACTGGCTTTAATTTTAAGGTAAAGTCCTCTTAATAGATTTTTAGTGATTAGAAATTTAGGATAATATTCACAAATTATGATAATGGATTATTCTAAATCTGTTGAGGCAATTCTGGTTAATCAGTTGGATAGGAACAGGGTGAATTTTGCTTAAGAATAACTTTTTAGTAGGGTTAAATGGCACAAGAGCTTTTTGACTAAATCAATTGAACGGGAAAAAACTGGAACGGGATAGTAAGGGGTTTGCGGGTAGACTTTTTGAGAGAAAAGTGGTAAAGTAAACATAGGGCTGGCAATGCGGGGAAAACAATCCAGTTATGCGGAGATCGGGCCAAGGTGGGGGAATCGGCGAACAAGGGGCGATCGCCTTCTTCGACCCCAAACCCTTACAGGGTTTAATCACTCCATTCTACGCGCGATGGGGATCACCGGAACTTCCTGGGGTTCACGGAAAGCATCGGGAATAGGACAATCCGCCCAATATCCCCTCTAGGCTAAGATCTAGGATAGAGGTACAGTATTTGAGCGATCGGGCAACAAACCCTCGGGCCCTAATGGGTTACGGATTAGCAGAATCTGGTGAAGAAACCCGGTTTGTCTTCCGGGGACTGAAGGGGGATCGTAGAGCCTTTGAGTATAGCATGGGAGATTCACCCCAAGGGATGGAAAAATCAGGGATAAAAAGCTGGATTGATTTTTCAAGCCCCAGAATCTGCTATTATTACCGTAAAAAGACAAGTTATCCCTGACTTTTTGATGAATGAATGTTGGATTTATTCAATTTTGTAATCGCTCCACCCCATCCCGGGGAAGCAGGAGAGGCTCGGTTTTGGACACAGGTGGAAAGGATAGAGAGTTAAAATAGAATTGTTCGACCTACCACTTTGGAAAAATTCAGGAGAGTAGTCCTTATTCTCAAGAGACAGGAGTGACTCAATCAATGATGAATCAGCGGTCTGCATCAAACCCTAAAGCTAATGTATTGGTGGTGGATGATACCCCCGTTAACCTTTTGCTGTTGAATCAAATCCTCTGCCGAAACAACTATAAAATTAGAGTCGCTCCTAATGGAAAAATGGCATTAAAATCCGTTATGGCTAATCCACCGGATTTGATTTTGTTAGATATTAAAATGCCAGATATGGACGGGTACGAAGTGTGTCGTCAACTCAAAGCAGACCCGCGAACGGAGGAAATTCCTATCATTTTTATCAGCGCCTTGGATGGGGCGATTGATAAAGTAACGGCTTTTAATTTAGGGGGAGTAGACTATATCACTAAACCCTTTGAGCCAGTGGAAGTTTTGGCGCGCATTGAACATCAATTGCGCCTGCGGGAATTGATGGTAGAGCTCAAGTCTCAAAATGCTCAATTGCAACTGCTATTAACGACGACTCAATCTATTAGTGAAGCGGGGGATATAGATTCGGCCTTAGCCATTATTTTAGAAAAACTTTGTCAAACCCTGGGCTGGGATTTTGGGGAAGCCTGGATGCCGAATGACTCCGCTACGGAACTGGTATATGGACAGGCGTGGTATGGGAATGATGCCAAACTTGCAGAATTTCATGATTCTAGTAAAACCCAGGAGATTTTTCAAGGCCGGGGATTTGCGGCTAGGATTTGGCAGGAGCAAGATTTAAAATGGATTGCTGATGCCTCTCAGGAAGAGTCAGAACTGTTTTCTCGGGCGGATATCGTCGCAACTGCGGGACTAAAAGGAATGCTGGGTATTCCCATTTTGCTGCGGGATAGTACCACGGGGAATAACTCAGAAGTGTTAGCGGTTTTAGTGTTTTTTCAAAAAGATGAAATGCAACCGGACCGGCGATCTCTGGAATTGCTCCAAGCCGTGGCCAGTCAGTTAGGCTCAATGATTCAGCGTAAAAAAACCGAAGCAGCTTTAAAAAAAGCCAATTTAGAATTAGAACGGCTGGCTCATCTGGATAGTTTAACCCAAGTTGCCAATCGCCGCCGCTTTGATGAATATCTCGATTGTGAATGGAATCGCGCACAACGGGAAAAACAGCCGCTTTCCTTGATTTTATTCGACCTTGACTATTTTAAAGCCTATAACGATTACTACGGACACCAAGCGGGCGATCGCTGTTTGCAACAAGTAGCCCGGTCCGCAGGGAGTGCAATTAGCCGCAAGACCGATTTACTCGCTCGGTATGGGGGAGAAGAGTTTGTGATAATTTTACCGAATACCAATGGTTCCGGGGCGCTTAAGGTGGCCGAAACCATTCGAGTTCGCCTCAAACAGTTGCAAGTACCTCACTTAGATTCCCGCGTCAGTCCTTGGGTCACCGTCAGTCTGGGGATCGGCACCACGATTCCCACGGACTCAGAGAAACCCGAATCGTTAATTGCTGTCGCCGATGCCGCCCTCTATGAAGCCAAATCCCAAGGACGCGATCGGGCTATCCTTAAAGCACTCCTCCCAGACCCTTGACCCCTCAAGGGAGGGAAGGTTCAGCCCAGAGGGCGGGCTTCCTAGAGCATTTTTCCAGCTAATCCCTCTAATTGGCTCAACTTGCGATAAAGTAGTCCTGGGGTCTCACCCGTTCTCGGGTCAACCCCCAGAAAAAATCCCGACTGCGGAGGCGGGTTTTTCATCAAGGCAGCATCGATTCCTCGTTTTTATACAACAGATGAGTGAGCAACGCGAGACTGATTCCCCCATACCCGATTCCCATCCGTCCCCCGAACCGACGGAGAATCTCACCCAGGAATCGGCAAAATCAGCAGAATCAGCCCAAAAATCCTGGACCGATCGCCTTGGAGAAGTGTGGAATCAGGCCACAGACCGCCTAAAACAACTCTCCCTAGGCGATCGCCTTCCCCAATATCGCCTTCCCCAATATCGCCTTCCCCAATATTTTCAGGATTGGTTCAGCGTCAGCGAAGACCGAGTAGCTGAAATTTTGACGGCAGTTCGCGCTCAACTGCCCACCACCGAGGCCCTATTAATTGGCAAACCCCAAGCGGGCAAAAGTTCCATCGTCCGGGGACTCACCGGGGTTTCAGCAGATATTATCGGCCAAGGATTCCGTCCCCACACCCAACATACAGAACGCTATGCCTACCCCTCCAGTGACCTGCCGTTACTGATTTTTACCGATACCGTCGGACTCGGGGATGTCAACCAAGATCCGGAGGCGATCGTCCAAGAGTTAGTCGGGGATTTGCAACAAGAAACGGGTCGGGCCAAAATCCTGATTCTCACGGTGAAAATCAACGATTTTGCTACGGATTCCCTCCGCCAAATTGCCCAACAGTTACGCGTCGCCTCACCTCACATCCCTTGTTTATTGGCGGTGACCTGTTTGCATGAAGTCTATCCCCCCAATACCGAAGACCATCCCCCCTATCCCCCGGATTATCCTTCGGTGAATCGGGCGTTTGAGTCGATTAAAGCCGGGTTTGGCGAAATTTGCGATCGCGCCGTTGCCCTGGATTTTACCCTAGAAGAAGATGGCTATACTCCGGTATTTTATGGCTTAGAGGCTCTCAGCGATGCCCTGGCCGACCTCCTCCCAGAAGCCGAATCCAGCGCCATTTATCAACTGTTAGACCAAGGCGCAGGGGAGGAAATTGGCACGTTGTATCGAGATGTGGCTCGACGGTATATTTTAGCCTTCTCCATCATGGCGGCCACCCTCGCGGCGGTTCCCCTGCCCTTTGCCACTATGCCGGTCCTGACGGCGTTACAAGCCTCAATGGTGGGATTGTTAGGCCGACTCTATGGACAAACACTCACGCCATCCCAAGCAGGAGGAGTCGTCAGTGCGATCGCCGGTGGATTTGCCGCCCAGGCGATCGGGCGGGAATTAGTCAAATTTGTGCCAATTTTCGGCAGTGCGATCGCCGCCTCCTGGGCCGCCGCCTATACTTGGGCCCTCGGTGAAGGAGCCTGTGTGTATTTCGGGGATTTAATGGGCGGTAAAAAACCCGACCCGGACAAAATTCAAGCCGCCATGCAAGATGCCTTTGACTCGGCTAAAGAACGATTTAAAGGCATTAATCGTTAAGGTTTTGCTCGATCGCCCCTAATGCTTTCAGGGTAGCTTTTTGAGCCTCGGTTAATCCCCGGGCCCCGGTAATATTCATCCCAGCGTAGGGTTTATTCACGATCGCCTGTAAGCAATCTCCTGACTCCAACTCCCACACTTTGATTGTTTCATCATAACTCCCGGAAACCAGCCTTTTTCCATCGGGATGAAACACCAGAGATAACACCGCACTCCCATGTCCATCTAAGGTTTTGAGGCAGTCTCCCGTTTCTACATCCCAGAGATTCACCGTACCATCTTCCCGGCCAGAGGCGAGGGTTTTTCCGTCCGGGGAAACCGCCACCGCCCAGATGGAGTTTCCTTGACCCTGTAACGTTTTCAGGCATTTACCTGTTCGGAAATCCCACAGGTTCATTGTGCCATCCCCGGTCCCAGAAACCAGGATTGTGCTATCGCTACTAAACGAGAGAGAGACTACCCGACTGGTATGCCCGGGTAAGGGGTTCATCCCCTGTTCCGTTTGCAAATCCCAGAGTTTTACGGTAGAGTCCGCACTCCCACAGGCCAAGGTTTGACCATCGGGGGATAAGGCCATCACTTCACCAAAACTGGGGGGTTTCCCAGGGTTCGTGAGATTCTCACCCGTTTGGATATCCCAACGGTGGAGAGTGCCATCATCGCTAATACTTGTGAGGTAATCTCCAGTAGAGGGAATGGCGAGGGATAGCACTTTACTGGGATGTCCCTGCCAGGTTCTCAAACATTCGCCGGTGGTTAAATCCCAGACTTTGACGCTGCGATCGGCACTGCCGGAGGCGAGGGTGTTGCCATCGGGGGCGAGGGCCAAGGACCACACGGCACTGGCATATCCTTGTAACGTTGTGAGGCATTCTCCCCGAACGATATCCCAGAGTTTCACCGTTTCGTCATCACTTCCTGAGACCAAGGTGCGGCCATCGGGAGCAATGGCCACAGTTCCCACGCGACTATTATGCTCCGGTAACCGATGTACACAGTCCCCGGTGGTCATATCCCAGACTTTCACGGTCCCATCGGCACTCCCGCCGATGAGAGTGCGGTTATCGGCAGCAACTGCTAAGGACCAAACGGAACTACTCTGTTCCTCTAAGGTTGTATGACAGTTTCCGGTGGTTAAATCCCAGAGTTTCACCGTTCCTCCCGCACTACTGGAGGCGAGGGTGATGCCATCCGGGGTGATTGCTACGGATAAAACCCACTCTGTATGTCCCTCTAGGGTTTTGCGACAGACGCCGGTTTCCACATCCCAGAGTTTCACCGTTTGATCTGCACTACCGGAGGCGATGGTTTCGCCATCGGGGGTCACGGCGACCGACCAGATGATGCTACCATGTCCGTATAAGGTTGTATGACAGTTGCCGGTTTCTAAATCCCAGAGTTTAAGGGTGCGATCGTTACTACCGGAAACGATAGTTTGGCCATCAGGGGTAACGGCAACTGCTCTCACAAAATGGCTATGACCTTGCAAAGTTTGTAGACAGGTCCCGGTCCGGACATCCCAAGTTTTGACCGTCCCATCATCGCTACCCGAAACGAGGGTTTTGCCATCGGGGGTGACTGCCACGGACCAGACTGCCGCCGAATGTCCTTGGCACAATACCAAGGGTTTACCCTCGACTTGCCACAGATAAATTTCTCCATTGGCATCTCCCGTGGCGAACCACTCCCCATCGGGACTAAATGCTGCTGATAAAACCGTTCCAAATACGGTAGTAAAGGTACAATGTTTTAAATTAGCTTGAGCTAAATTGACATTCCGTAAATTTGCCGAAGTAAAATCAGCCCCTAAGATGACCGTATCTTGGAGGTCGCTATTATCCAGGGCATTGGGGTCAAGTTTTAAGAGTAAAGTCACGGCATTTCCGCCTAGATATCTGGCTTCATTTTCACATTGACCTTGGGTGGATTGGACTAATTGCAATAAGCGACTTTTGGTGGTTTCTCCAGGGTCAACACTGGGCAATAATAGCTCTAACACCGCTTGGGTTAAGGGCGCTTTGCCAAAGGTTTGGGAGAGTTCGGATGCCGGGGGAAACTGTTTGAGGTCTGCAAATTCCGCAAAATCCGGGGCTAAAATGCCCAATTCTACGGCAAATTTGTAGGCAACAAAAAACTCTAAGAGTGAGCGATGGGCGGGAGTATAGTCCCCTTCTGCATTCCGAATCAGCATGGTTTGAGCCATCATGTCATAATGCCAGTGGTCTAAATCTTTTTGTTGTTGGACCACGGTACTGAACAGGCGACGCAGGCGATTGGGAAATTCCCGGAAATTGAGACTCATGCGATCGCTGGAGAGCATTTCCCAGGACAGTTCGCAGAGGAAATATAATTTATCCGCCATTGAGGTAAAAGTGCGCTCGGTTTTAATATCCCGTTCCATTTTGCGGCGCACGGCATAAAAGTAAATTCGGGATAAATCAATGGGTTTCCCTGACTCAATTTCCGGTAATGCTTCTAAAATCAACTCAATCATGACCGGACGTTTTGCCAAATCCAATAATTTGGCATTTTTCATGACTTTTTCCACCGTTGCCACTGTTGCCCGCTTGCTAATCACATCGCGGATTTGGGTGGAATTAAGTTTTTCAATTTCCAGGACTTCAAACTGAGGAGTTGCCCCAATTAAATTGGCAGTGGATGCTTTTAATTCTGCATTTAAAAGGGCGCGTCCTTCTTGAGCTTCGGGAAAATGTTCTGTCCGACAGGTGAGGATAACTTTGGACCCGGGAACGACAACTTTGGCGAGTTCCCAAAAGTTATTAATCATTTGTTGGCGATCGACTTTGGCTGCCATTTCATCAAAGCCATCAAAAATTAATAACAATTTCCCCATGCGATTCAATTGCTCAAAGGCGGAATAACCGGGTAAGCCAATTTCATGCTGCCGGAAAAAGAATTCTGAAAACAAGGATTCGACACTGACAGCTTTGGCATAATCCCGTAAGGGAATGACTAAGGGCAGACGGGGACGGGGAAGTCCTTCTTCTTTGGCAGCGCGATATTTCTTAACTGTTTCCCAGGCATAATGAAGGGCAAACCAGGTTTTGCCGGTACCAAATTCCCCTAAAATTGAGATATGTTCTTTGGCTGGATCATCCACCCAGCGGTTGATATAGCGATCGATCCAGCCGTTGCGTTCATCGTACCGACTTTTAGCAATTCGTTGATGAGTAATCGGGTCTAGTTCTTCTTTGGTGCAGGCCAGGGGGACATATAACCGTTCAATGTCGCGCTGCATAACTTCGGCTTCTAACCAGTCGATATATCGACTAAAATCTGCTACTTCGTCGATGAGTTCGTCAAAGGTGTAGCAAAATAAAATTTTCTCATTTTCAACAATATCTACTGCTGCTTGACTAATCCGCCTGGGGGCAACTAACCAGCCTTCATCGGCTTTTTGAATATCCACGGATTCCCGTAAATGATTGACATCACTAATGGTAACTTCTCCTTCAATTCCCCGGACTACAATGCGATCAAATCCGCGACGGGCGCGGATATTAATAATCCATTCAAAGTAAGTTTCGGTTTGAACTTCATAAGACTCGAAGTCATATAATGCTTCTAGCCAGTTGCGTAATTGCCGCGCAAATTCTGAATTAAAGCGGGGTTGGGTTCCGGCAGCCGGAAGAAGGGGGTCGGGCTCGCTGGCGGTGAGTTTGGCAATTTCTTGGCGGATGTCTTCTAGGGCATTAAGGTTTTCCAGGCGCTCTAAAATTTGGCTGGTATTATACCGCAAATCTTCAATTTTGCGAAATTCCAAGACTTCGGCAGGGGTGCGGGTGCGGTGGGCAATTTCCATAAAAATACTGCTAAATTTCGCCAATTCCCGCTGATAGTCAATATGGCTTTCCCGAATTTTATCTCCCAAGGCAAAGCCATCGATATAGGATTCGGCTTCGCTGAGGAGGGTATAAGGGTCGTTGCGATCGAAGGCTTTGCGAAAGCCTTGATAAATTGCGTTTTGTCGAAAGAGTTCGAGGACGAGTTGGAGTTGGTCAAAGTCGAAGTTATCGAGGTTTTGAATGCCATATTCAACTAAGGCATACCGATACACTCCGGTAAAATCTGCCGGAGGATGGTCAGTATCAATTTGAAATTTTTGGAGTAATTTAATAACTAATTCGTTGCGTCTAGCGGTATTAATGATGAGGGGAGTGGCAACGCGAGCGATCGCCAGAATCGCCCGAACGATCTCGTCAATTCCTACCATAGTTTTTTCCTCGATCTTCGATGGCTAATAACCTCTAGGTGGAACAGCAATGGCTGTTTAGGGAATCGGGGGTGGGTTCGGGTCTCAAACCCTGAATCCGTCGCGGGTGGGGTGGATCTTCGGTGGCGATCGCGGCCCGGATCATCACTGGGGGCAATGAGGTTACGGTGGAGTCCCTCATCAAAACTAGCGCAATTTTCCCAAGTTAGCCTAGGGTGGGTAACCCGCACTCGATGAGAAAGTGGGAAAAATCAGTTAAGCGCCCTCTGTCTATTCTATTCGGTCCCCAGAAATACTCAATCTACCTCCGGGCCTTTGGACTGGATTGAGGAGGGGAGAGGTAACCCCCCAACCCCCTTCCCCTGACGGGAAGGGGGAGAATCAAAGCCCCTCCCCTCTGAGAGGTCTGTTTCTGCCATTTCCCAACCGAGTCCAGACCCCCGGCAGGGCGATCGCATCACCCAAGCACCGGAACCCGGGGCTTACCCCCCCCCAAAAACCCTTACCCTAAAAGCCTTTTACTCCCCTGAAGCCGACTAAAAAGAGCGCGAACAGGTGGGAATGTAGGGGTAGAGAATGCCCGTCTGGGAGACCTGTGGTTTGGGACCCTCATCGGTAATCTCTCCCATTAGGGCCGATATGCGATGTTTCAGATTAGCGAACCAAGATTTAACATAGAAATAACCGCTTGGGAAACTTATTGATGAGTTACTGTCCGAATCCCGATTGTCCGAATCCGATAAATCCTGACCTGACGATGTTTTGTCGCGCCTGTGGTACCAAGCTGGTGTTGGGACAACGGTATCGTTTGGTCAAACTCATCGGGACGGGAGGGTTTGGTAGAACGCTGTTGGCACTGGATGAGTTCAAACCCTCGAAACCGCAATGTGTGGTTAAGCAATTTTATCCCCAATCCCAACAGAATGCGGAGAAGGCGAATCAATTATTTCAGCAAGAGGCTATTCGCCTGGAACAATTGGGAAAACATTCCCAAATTCCGGAACTGTTTGCTCATTTTGAACAGGAAAATCGGCAATATATTGTCCAGGAATTTATTGACGGACAAAATTTAACCGAGGAACTCGCCGAACAGGGTCGATTTTCTGAATCGGCAATTGTTAGTTTGCTGGAAGATTTATTGCCGGTTTTAGATTTTGTCCACAAAGGTCAGGTGATTCATCGGGATATCAAACCGGAAAATATTATTCGGCGTCGTCACGATCGCAAGTTAGTGTTGGTCGATTTTGGGGCGGCGAAATATGCCACCGGAACCACTCTGAATCAAACGGGGACGACCATTGGCACGAAGGGTTATGCGGCCCCGGAACAAACTTTTGGCAAGGCGGTATTTGCCAGTGATATCTACAGTTTGGGGGTGACTTGTATTCACTTGTTGACGACCCGGGAACCGTTTGAGATGTATGATGCAATGGAAAGTACCTTTGTCTGGCGGGAGTATTTAGGCATCAACAAGGTGAGCGATCGCCTCGCAACGGTCTTGGACAAGGCGATCGAAGGTAGTGTGAGGCGGCGCTATCAATCCGCTGAGGAACTGATCGCCGGGTTGAAGGCCACCCCCCCCAAAGTGAGTAGGACCATCACTCCTCAATCCCGATCGCCTGCACCCACGCCTCCACGGGCGATCGCTACGGTGCGTGTGAGTACGCCTCCGGTTACGGTGTCGGAAATTGGCAGTTTGAAGGGACATGGTGCGCCAGTCAAAGCGGTGGCCATTAGTGCTAATGGTCAACTGTTAGTCAGTGGCAGTCGTTCGGGGATTAAATGGTGGCAACTCCATGAGGGACAAGAATTGCCCACCCTGCGCAGCAGTTGGCCCGAGGAACCCTTTGCTGGGGTGAGTGCGGTGGCCTTTTCCCCCGATGGACAACTGTTGGCCGCAGGCAGTGCCGGGGGGGCGATCGCCTTATGGGATGTGACGTTACGGCGGATTCTGCGCCTGCTCAAAGCGCCATCGGGGGTCAAGTCTGTGGCTTTTTCCCCTGATGGCCGACTGTTGGCTGCTGGAGGAACTGATGGGGCGATCGCCCTCTGGGAGACGGCTTCTTGGCGGCTATTTGGCCCTTTGAATGGTCATTCTGCTACAGTCAACTCCGTGGCCTTTTCTCCCGATCGCCGCACTTTAGTCTCGGGAAGTGAGGATACTTCCATTGTGTTCTGGGATGCGACGACTCAGGAGGATAAGCAGACAGGATGGGGACGCTCAGGGGCTGTAAATGCGATCGCGATTTCTCCCTGTGGTCGCTTCCTCGCCAGTGGTTGTGCGAATCGCACAATTTTGTTATGGGAACTGCCCTCGGGACAGCAAATCGGCACGCTTACCGGACATTCCAACGGGGTCAATTCCGTGGCTTTTTCCCCCGATGGAGCAACCCTTGCCTCGGGCAGTGATGATACTTCCATTGTGCTATGGGATGTGAAAACTGGACAAGAAAAGCGTACCTGCTGGGGGCGATCGGGGGTCGTGTATGCCGTCGCCTTTACTCCCGATGGCAATACCCTCGTTAGTGGCACCGAGGATACTACGGTTAAAATTTGGCAGTTGCGGGGATAATCTTCACCCCACCCCAACTCGGGTTAGGGGATTGCAAAAAATAAATCATCCAAATGTTTGTAGTAACCCCTGAAGGGGTTTCTTTAAAGATGACTCGGTGAAGGAGTCACTACGAACGTTTTGAAGGGTTTATTTTTTGGAGTTCCCTTATTCCTCGTCCAGTCTTAACTCAACCTCCGGTTTTCTGTCTAAGAGCAAGATAATTTCAAATTCAGTTCCTATTCCCTCTTGGGAGTTAAGATTGATTTGACCCTTATGCTTATCTCGGACAATTTCATTACTAATGGCTAATCCTAATCCCGTCCCTTTTCCCACGGGTTTGGTGGTGAAAAAAGTATCAAAAATCCGCTGTTGAATTTGAAGGGGAATTCCCATTCCATTGTCGGCAATCCGGATAATCACTGCGGATTGGTCTTCACGGTTGAGCAATTCGGTGGCGATCGCTAACTGAGGCGTCCAAGTTGGATTTTTATTCAAATTCTGGGCTTCTTTTTCTTTCCGTTCTAATAAAGCATCAATGGCATTTCCCAACAAATTCATAAAAACTTGGCTCAACTGTCCCGAATAACAGTCCACTAACGGCAAGTCTCCATAATTTTTGACTAGATTAATATCATACTTGATTTGATTGTTTAAAATCAACAGGGTACTATCCAAGCATTCATGTAAATCTGCTGGTTTACGCGCCGTTTCATCCAAATGGGAAAAGTTTTGTAACCCGCCGACAATCTTCGTGAGTCGGTCTGAACTCACCACCAAAGATTGCACCAGCTTGGGTAAATCTTTCCGTAAAAAATCTAAATCAATATTCTCGATGGTTTCGGCAATTTTGTCCGAAGGAGTCTCCATTTCTTCCTCATACACCGACACCAGTTCTAACAAATCTTGACAGTAATTGGCTAAAAATCCCATATTTCCGGAAATACAATTCACGGGATTTTTAATTTCATGAGCAATCCCCGCCACCATCCGCCCTAAAGATGCCATTTTTTCCGTTTGAATGGTATGGGAACGGGTTTGCTCTTGCAGCATCTGGGTGGTGAGTTCATAGATTTGCGATTGGGCGATGAGTAACTGATGAACGTCTAAGAGGCGATAGACATTTGGTTCCATCTCGACTACAATCGGTTCATAGAGAAACTCCGGCGATCGGCCTAAAGATTGCCTTGCCGCCATCCCAATAGGCAGATAGCTAGGAAAGGTAAGAGGCTCAATTTTGGTAAAGTTATGTAAGGCTTTTAACGGTCGTCTGGAGAATAATTCTAACCCGTAGGGGCGACTCAAATGTTCCAAAAATTTCCGACGGGAAATTGTGCCGACAAACTGACCTGAGTCGGTTAAAATAGCCCCGGGAAGCAGGGGGTTTTCGGCTAAGGCTTTCGCCAAGTCGGAGCCGGGACAGGTGACTTCTATGGCAAAATCAAACAAAGTCAAATCGGCGAGGGTGGAGTCTAAATTGAGTTTACCAACCAGTCGCTCTGGGGTAAGGGGAACGAATTGTTCTAAGTTTTCCACGGATGTTGCCAGCATTACGGGTTTCCTCGTGAGGGACGATGGGAATCATGGGGAATTTAAAAGTTATTTATTTTACAGAATTTACTTATTTTACAATAACTCTCCCCTCTAGGTTAATTCATTAAAAAAGTTTAATTTAAAATTAACCGGGAATTAACCTAGGGACAGGAGTTAAGAATTAGGCCCAAAAACCTGCTGTCCCTAATTCGTTACGGATTAGCAAAAAATTGGTTAAAACCTCCGGGTTTCTTGTTTGTATGATACCCCAATCCTAAAGGAAGTTTGATAACCGGCTCAAAAAGAGGGAGGGATGAATTGAGGAACTCCTGTTAAGCTGCAGAGATTTGTAAATCCTTAGATGGGGATAAGTCCCCAGGCAAACCGGGTGGGGTTCAAGGTGGCGGATTTGTTAATTTTCGTGACAAATGGAGCAGTCACGGCCCTCTTGCTTGGCCCGATAAAGGGCCTGATCTGAGGAGGCAATGAGACGTTCTAAGGAGTCATGTTTTGTGGGGATAACCGTAGCAATACCGATACTGAGGGTGATGCGATCGCAGACTGTCGAGTTCCGATGGGGAAGATGGAGGGTTGCAAGGGCCTTACGGATGCGACTGGCAACGGCGATCGCCCCATCGGCAAAGGTATTGGGCAAAATTACGGCAAATTCTTCCCCGCCATATCGCGCCACTAAATCCTCCCGACGACTGCCACATTCTTTTAAAACTCGTGCCACTTGTTGCAAACAGTGATCGCCTGCCTGATGTCCGTAAGCATCATTATAACCCTTAAAAAAATCAATATCGCATAACAGCAGAGATAGGGGTTTTTTCTCCTCCGTGAGACGGTCCCATTGTTGAGACAGATAGCGATCAAACATTCGTCGGTTAGCGACTTGGGTTAATCCATCTAAAGTCGCCTGCCGGTGTAACTCTTGATTGGCAACTTCCAGTTGTTGATACAGTTTTTGGAGTAATTCTGTGGCTAATTCGTGAATGTGGGCATGGGCGAGTAATAATTGATGTACGTCCAACAAGCGATAGGTCCCCGGGGCGATTTCCACTACAATGGGTTCATAAAGCAAATCCGGCGATCGCGACAAAACTCCCTGAACTGCAGCGACAATGGTTACGGAACTTTTAAACCGTAAATATTCAATTTGAGTAAACCGATATAAAACCTGAATTTGCCGTTTTAAAAACAATTCTAACCCGTAAGGTCGGGAAAGCTGCTCAAAAAATCTCCCCCGAGAAATCATCCCGACCAGTTCACCTTCCCCCAGCAAAATCACCCCAGGCAACAGGGGATTTGCATTAAACGTTTCCGCCACTTCCCGTCCCCTAACTTCCGCATTCACTTGATAATCATAAAGGGAAAGTGCGGATAGAGTTGACTCTAAATGCAACGTTTTCATACAGACGCGATCGGACAGCAAGAATAATGAATCTGGGGAAGACTGATTCAAGATAGAAGAGTTCCCCAGATCCATTGGACTCGATGTATAAACTTTCATGTCTTCTCCATCATTTAGAAGGTTTAGCATTGTCTATTTCAGGGGTGAGTTAGCCCGCCTGGATGGTTGAGCCGCGAGGGTTCACCGGGATTGGATAGAGTTGGTCCGTGGATTTGCGGTCTGAAACCCCAGGCGATTAGGTACAATAATGGCAAAATTCGGATAAGGATATCGTAAACTGATCGAGGAGATTTCTGGGCAATCCTACAGATTTTTTAATGTTTTGATCCAATTACTTCAGGGGATGAGGATTGGGAAGTATTTTTTTTTTATAATTCAGGAATTGGATAAAATTAAATTAAATTTCCTTTAATGTTTTGTTAAACTTTAAATCTATTTCAGCTAGTTTTCAATCATTCGTTACCCGGAGGATTCCCAGGGGTGGACCTGGAAAAGCCCACTGCCGGGGTGGCACTGGACCCTGGACAAAGTGGACTGGGGATCAGCCCCAGGTTTTCCCTCGCACCCTGTAATATAGTGAGGATGGTTTGCACTTGGCTCCAATCTCAAGAGCATCCAGAGAATTATTCTGGGTTCATTGCCGTTCCTTGACTGGGAGGATTGACAGCAAATGGCGACCCCACCCTGTAAACAATGGGGACTGATTAGGGGACTTTCCCCGGGTTAATTGATATCTAAGCTCCTCACTGCGAAAAATAGGCCCAACCGCATGATGAATCAAGTACACAACGCCTTTACCCTGTTTATGAGTCTGCTTGTAGAGGCTCTGCCATTTTTGCTCCTCGGGGTGTTGTTTTCTAGTGCACTGTTGTTGTTCGTCGATGAAACAAAGCTCCTTTCATCCATCCCTCGCAACCCGGTCCTCGGGGCGTTAATTGGGAGTTCCATCGGGTTTCTGTTTCCCGTTTGCGAGTGTGGCAACGTCCCCGTGGCGCGACGATTACTGATGCAGGGAGCCTCCCCCTCAGTGGCGATTGGGTTTTTACTGGCGGCTCCCACGGTGAATCCGATTGTGATTTGGTCCACTTGGACGGCATTTCGGGACCAACCCGAACTGGTGGTGTTGCGGGTAGTCTTTTCCCTGGCGATCGCCACGATTATTGGCTCAATCTTTAGTTGGCAAAAAGATTTAACTCCCTTCGTTCAACCGATGGTTGCAAGGGCGATGGCTCAATCTTCCGAGGCTAAATCTGATAAGATCCGCACTCAGGATATGTCCTCGGATGCGCCACTCTCCTCACCCCTGTTACAGTCAGGAACCTTTTTATTAGGGACCCCAGGCAGTCCCCAGCGCCTCGATGCCACCACGATGGAAACGGTATTATTGGCATCGAAAGCGGGAAATTTTGGGGGTGCAGGGGCGGCCCTTCCGGGCGATCGCCTGTTTTCCCAGCGCCTGCGCTTGTTTGTGGAGAATGTCATGGCTGAACTGCGGGAACTCGGAGGGGTCCTCGTCTTGGGCAGTGCGATCGCCGCTATCATTCAAGTGGCCGCACCTCGGGACTTAATTATCAGCTTAGGACAAGGCCCCGTGACTTCCATTATTGCTATGCTGGTTCTTGGCGCTGTCGTGTCCATTTGTTCCACCGTGGATGCTTTTTTTGCCCTCTCCTTTGCCTCCACCTTTACCACCGGCTCCCTCTTAGCCTTTTTAGTCTTTGGACCGATGATTGACATCAAAGGTATCGGACTGATGATGTCAATTTTTAAGGTAAAACCCCTGGTTTACTTGTTCTTAATTTCAGGGCAGTTAACCTTTTTACTCACCCTGGCTTATAACTTGAAATTTAGCTAGGAAAAATTGGGGATAAAACTGCATCTCCGGTCCCCTCCCCTTAGCAAGGGGAGGGTTAGGGTGGGGTCCTCCTGACGTGGCGCCAGTCACGTCAGGAAGAATGAGTGGGTAGAGGGTGTCGGCGGTGACGGGCGATCGCTCGTTACGAAGAAAGAGGTTAGCACCAGGCTCCATACAGGCGCACTCATCTCAAAGAGTGCGTGAGGTGGCGGTAAGCGCAGCTATCCCGTAGGGAATCGTCCAAGAAGAACCCCACCCTAACCCTCCCCTTGCTAAGGGGAGGGGACCGGAAGTGCAGTTATGTGTGAAAAACCTACTTTCAAGAAGAACCCCACCCTAACCCTCCCCTTGCTAAGGGGAGGGGACCGGAAGTGCAGTTATGTGTGAAGAACTTACTTTCAATAAGAACCCCACCCTAACCCTCCCCTTGCTAAGGGGAGGGGACCGGAAGTGCAGTTATGTGTGAAGAACTTACTTTCA
>NZ_JAMXFA010000022.1:0-1211 GCF_025370785.1 Laspinema olomoucense D3b | reverse complement strand
ATAAGAACCCCACCCAACCCTCCCCTTGCCAAGGGGAGGGCTATAAGAACCCAAAACTTGTTGAAAAATTTACGAGATCAAAAACCTACTCTTGTAAGCTGCTCTCCCTCCCTTGCCGATCGCGTTCCTCTTGCAACTGGAAACCTTCATAATCTAATATGGCTGTTCAATCTCCCAAACTATTCCGATTTTCGACCTGGGGACCTTGGATTGAAGTCCTCGCCGTCTTCGCGTGGGGTGTATTACTCCTCAAATATTGGGTGAGTGGGGAATTAAATATCCTAATTCACCCCAATTTCTTTGCCCTCACTAACGGCACTGGGGTGTTCTTGATTCTGCTTGCCTGTTATAAGGGTGCTCAATTGCTCCATCAACAATGGCGATCGCGACGGGCCCGGAATCGAAGGGGGAGCACCGCAACCCCCGAGATGCAGCATATTACCCTGTTTCCTCCGGGATGGAGTGCGACATTACTCTTAGTCACGGCGATCCTGGGTTTCCTAATCAGTCCGAGAGTCTTTGCCAGCGATAAGGCAATGATGCGGAATGTCAACGATTTTTTACCCGTCACCCAATCCCAACCCCAAGCGTTTCGCACCGCCAGAAAACCCGAGGAGCGATCGCTGATTGACTGGGTACGCACATTAACAGTTTATCCCGAACCCGATGCTTACACCGGACAACGGGTCAATGTTCAAGGGTTTGTCATTCATCTCCCGGACTTGCCCGAGGAATACTTCTTAATTTCTCGCTTTGTGATTACCTGTTGTGCGGCAGATGCCTATCCCGTCGGGCTGCCGGTGAAATTATCCCAAAGTCGCGCCGCCTATCCGCCTGATACTTGGTTAGAAATCCAAGGGGAAATGAGTACGGAAACTTTGGAAAATCGCCGTCAATTGACGATAGTGGCGAATTCAATTGAAGAAATTCCCGAACCCCGAAATCCTTATGAATATTAAGTGATGGGTTTCCCTAAACTAAAAACCGGGTAAGTTAAACCCGGTTTTTAGTCTCCATTTTTTATATATAGCCGTTGCTGGAATTAGGAGTTGTAGGGAGTCAGAGGGGTTCTATCTTTCTCAATTTATGCCCCAGAACTTAGGATGTTTTCGTAACTTTTTGAAACAACAGTTGCAGGGTAAGCTCATCTAATTTGGTATAAATTGTACTTGACAAGGAGAAATTATAGAGTTAGAGCACAGCCGTCTGGG
>NZ_JAMXFA010000084.1 GCF_025370785.1 Laspinema olomoucense D3b | reverse complement strand
CGTCGTTATGGTCTCCGTTGTAATTTGTTGGCAGCACTTTACAATTATGAGTTGGCTCTGGGGTCTAAAATTCAAAACTTTTCATTATAACATAGATTTTTTTTTGCAAGAGGTCTATTAAATTGAGAACTGCTATAAATCCAATTTGGCCGCGTTCTTTTAAAATTTTCGGAGGTGAAACGGTCCAATTATTATCGCCTCGACTGACCATTTGTACCCCAATTAAATTAGGAGTCGTTTTAAATATTTCTATAAGTCTTTCATGACCCGCTTCAACAGGCAAATCCCGATAAATATCTAAGCCGATCGCCCTGGGTTTTTGAGCTTTTACTCGGGTAATTAACTCAGCGATAACTCCATCGGGAATCGGCCATTGCCCGATAGTTTGAATATCGGTTTCAGAGATTCCCACAATCACGATTCGGGAATCTCTCGGTTCGTGGGGGCGACTGTGAATAAACCAATCGAATACCGCCCATTCCATCCCTTGTAATGCGCCAGTTAAGCGCAGGAGGATGACTAATCCGGCAATCGTGGTGGCCCCGAGAAAGACAGCCCCCCATTCTTTACCCACGCGCGGTATCCATCGTTTCCGCATAGTTTAATCCTCCTGTATTAAAATAGTAGCTACAGATTAAGTTTAACAGGTTTTTAAACCACAGATTACACAGATTTTCACAGAGAAAAAAGCTGTTATCTGTGAAAATCTGTGTAATCTGTGGTTTGATTCAGCCTTGATACAGAGTTTGATGCTTGGTTCTCAAATAGCGAATTAATTTTTCTTGGTTTTCTGGAATTAGGCAGCGAGTTACCATTGATTTTGCACGCACCCGGTAATCAAATAAGACTTCTGGAATATGATAAAATTCCCATCTTTTCTCTAGGGCACTCAGCCATAAATCCCAGTCTTCAAAGCCTAATTTATCGGGAATGTTGGGGTCATATCCGCCGCAGTCTTGCCAGAGGGTTTTTCTAAAAACGGCACAGGCATCGATATAGTTGCTTTGCAATAATCGGGTGGGGTCAAAGTCGGGGACTTGCCAAATTCCGGTGCGATCGCCAAATAATTCTTTATCCCCATAAACCACTCCCACCGGAGGAAATTTGTCTAAAGTTTCACTTCCTTTGATAATATAGTTAGGTCTAATTTTATTGTCTGCATCTAAAGCTAAAATATACTTCCCTTGGCTTGCTTTTATGCCCACATTACGGGCAGTCGCTAATCCTTGATTTGATTGATGTATGATTTGATATTCCTGCTTTTGTAAATAATCCAGAACTTCTAAGGTTAAGGGCTCTGTTGAACCATCGTTGACAATAATCAGTTCAAAGTTAGCCTCAAAACAGTCCTCAACGCTGGCGATCGCATCCAGGATATATTCCCCTTGATTGTAACAAGGAATAATCACCGATAACGTAATTTTATCTAAACTCATTGGTGTCATCAACTCCCCCTTTTTCCACAGTTTACTTCCCCTCCTGTGGGTTATCAACTAGAGGGTTCTAGGTGTTGCCACCCATTCCCTCAGTTCGCTATAATCAATCGGTTAATTCATATAATAAGCTGAGTCTAAAGTGGACGCCAAGTTGTCGGATAATCCTAAACCCTTAACGGGTAAAGTGGCAGTGGTAACCGGGGCGAGTCGTGGTGCAGGGCGAGGGATTGCCCTGGTTTTAGGGGAAGCGGGGGCGACTGTCTATGTGACGGGACGGAGTGTGCGAGGGGAGGCAACGACGGATAATCTGCCGGGGACAATTGAAGAGACGGCAGAAGCAGTGACGGCGCGAGGTGGGGTGGGTATCCCGGTGCGTTGTGATGTGACGCAGGATGAGCAGGTAGAGGCATTGTTTAACCGGATACAAAGTGACGGGCGGTTAGATATTGTAGTAAATAATGCCTGGGGGGGTTATGAAGGCTATGATGGTAAGACTTGGGCGGATGGGACGGAGTTTTTTGCGCCGTTTTGGGAGCAATCTTTGCAGCGGTGGGAGGGGATGTTTACCGCCGGGGTGCGATCGCATTTGGTGGCGAGTCGTTGTGCGGTCCCGTTGATGTTGTCCCAGCAGCAAGGGTTGATTGTAAATACGATCGCCTGGGACCGGGATAAGTATCTGGGGAATCTGTTTTACGATATGGCAAAACACGCGATCGCCCGGATGACGTTGGCAATGGCACGCGATTTGGAACCGTATAAAATCGCCGCAGTGGCAGTGGCACCGGGTTTTATGCGAACGGAACGAGTCTTAGATGCGCCGGAGGTGGATTTAGCACAAACTGAGTCTACGGAGTATATCGGACGGGCGATCGCCGCCCTAGCGACGGACCCGAATGTACTGGAACTCTCAGGAACAGTGCTGACGGTGGGGGATTTGGCGGTGGAGTATGGGTTTACCGATATTGATGGCAGGCAAATCGCAGCATTTCGCTTGGAGGATATGTGAGTTCTCAACTGGATATTTTGTTAGCTGATGCTTTCAAGTTGTATGAATCCAGTTCTTTTACCCGGGCGGAACAAAAGTTTTGCCAAGTGCTAGAGATGGATTTAACCCACCCACAGGCATTGTGCGGTTTGGGAATGGTATATTATCGGCAAGGACTATATGAAGATGCTCTGGATTACTTAGAACAGTCTCTGGAGTTCGATGCAAATCAGGCAATTTGCCATTATACTCAGGGGTTAGTATTGGCAAAATTGGGTTATCTGGCAGAAGCGACAACTGCCTATCAACAGGCGATTGCGATTGACCCGAGTTATCTAAATGCCTATTCGGAGTTAGGAAATGTTTGTATAGAAAGGGGAGATTTGACCCAAGCGGAAACCGCCTATCGGCAAAGAATTGCTCTAAGTCCAGATTTTTCGAGTTATGTGAGCTTAGGGCATTTATTCATCGCCCAGCAGCGGATTGATGAGGCAATATCCGCTTATCAAACCGCCCTAGAACTACAACCCCGTAATCCCGATATTCTCTACTCCCTAGGAATTGCTTTTACCGAGAAAAATCATCCAGATTCTAACCTTTATTTGGGGTTTGCTGCCTATCGCCGACAGGAGTATGAAAGCGCAATTGCCCATTATCAACCGTTTCAAAAAACTCGCCACGGGGAGATTGATTTTTATCTGGCTCTTGCAGATTGCTATCAACAGTTAAATCGGTGGGAAGAAGCCATTATAACTTATCGACAAGGGATTGCCCTGCATCGGGAAGCAGTCGAACTTTATTTATCTTTTATTTTAGCTTTACAGAATTGTGGTCAAGTTGAAGAGGCGCGGCAAATTGCTGATGAGGGATTGGCAGTTTTGCCCGATCGCTTATCCCTGAAGTTGGAAAAAATTCGCCTGTTTCCAGTTCTCTATCAAAACTCCGAGCAAGTAGACTTTTATCGAAACCGCTTTACTTTAGAGTTAGATAATTTGATTCAAAACTGCCCCTTAAAGACCGCATTTTCTCAAAAAATGGCATTAAATGCTACGGGAGTCAATACTAATTTTTATCTCCAGTATCAAGGTAAAAATGATTTAGAGTTGCAGCAAAAATATGGACAATTCGTGCATCAGGTGATGGCAGCGAATTATCCCCAGTGGGTCAAACCGTTAGCGATGCCAACCCTCCAGACTGGCGAACGAATTAGAATCGGCTATATTTCTGCTTGTTTGCAGTGGCATACCGTGGGAATGGTATTTTCCGGGTGGTTAGAACATCGGAACCGCGAGGAATTTGAGGTATATTGTTATGATGTGGGACGACAACGCGATCGCCTAACGGACTGGTTCCGCATCAACAGTGACTACTTTTATTCCATTCCGGATGATATTCCCGCAGTTTGCCAGCAAATCCAACTGGATAGTTTACATATTCTGGTGTTTTTGGATATTGGAATGTATGCACCAATGACACAACTGGCGGGTTTACGTTTGGCCCCCGTTCAATGTGTTGCTTGGGGACATCCGATTACCTCCGGTTTACCCACTCAGGATTACTTTATTTCCAGCGATTTGATGGAACCGGAGAATGCGCAAACTCATTATTCAGAACAACTGATTCGGTTACCCAATTTAGGAATTTATTTCCCCAAACCCCAAATTCCCGAAGTGAATAAAAATCGGGCGGATTATGGCATTCCCGATGATGCCGTGATGTATTTATCCTGCCAATCTTTGTTTAAATATTTGCCGCAATATGATATAATTTTTCCAGCAATTTGCCAAAGAGTGGCCCTAGCTAAACTGGTGTTTATCGGTCACAAAAGCAACCCGATTACAGCACAATTTTGCCAGCGACTGGATGCTGCATTTGCTCAGGTGGGGTTAGATTATCAAGAGTTTTGTATAATTTTGCCCAGGCAGAGCAAGCGCGACTATTGGAACCTGCTCTCAATGGCGGATATTGGTTTAGATACCTTTGAGTTTACGGGATTTTTAACGACCTTAGAAGCAGTAGCGGTAAACTTACCCATCGTAACTCATCTAGGCTCATTTATGCGGGGTCGTCAATCAGCAGGAATTTTGAGGAGAGTGGGGGCCACCGAGACAGTCGCCCAAACCCAGGAAGATTATATTAAAATAGCCGTTACCTTGGGATTAAACCGGGAGTGGAGAGAGGCGATCGCCACCCAAATGAACCAGGGACATCAGTGGTTATACGAAGACACCACCGGCGTCAAAACATTAGAAGACTTTTATCGGGCGATCGTCAAGGAAAAAGGATAAAGACGGAAAGATGGACAAATATTGTACATCCTCCCCATCCTCCCCATCCTCCCCATCCTCCCCATCTCCCCCACCTCCCCATCCTCCCCATCCTCCCCATCCTCCCCATCCTCCCCATCCTCCCCATCTCCCCCATCCCTGAAACAGAAACCCTCTCCCTCCCGTCCCATAATCAATTAATTCGGTGCATCCCAAAATATTTCACCCCTTGAGAGCAAGGATTTAGTCCAAGATTTGTAGGACATCTTAGGACAATACGGTATAATACTCAAGAAGATTCGCAACTCAATAATGGATATACGGCCAAACCCCGGACCATGCAGAATTTCGCACTCCCACAAACTCAAGAAATTCGGATTTATGGTAAGATGAAATCATGCCTTACAAAGCCTTCCGTACCCAACTAAAACTCAATGACCGTCAAGCTACCTTGATGGCCAAACACGCGGGCTATGCTCGAAAAGTGTTCAATTGGGGATTACACTTATGGATGTCAGCTTATGAAGAGGGACTCAAGCCTAATGTCAACTCTATCAAAAAGGTATTTACGAATTATGTAAAACCTCAATATCCTTGGATGTCTGAATTGTCTTCTAAAGTTTATCAATATGCCTTCATTAATTTAGGGGATGCCTTTAAGCGCTTCTTCAAGGGAATAAGCAGTTATCCTAAGTTTAAGAAGAAAGGTCACCATGATAGCTTTACGCTTGATAATTCCGGAAAACCATTTAAGCTGTCAGGAACTCGCCATAAGCTGCCTTTTGTAGGCTGGGTTTCTACATTTGAGCCTCTACCCGAAAGTTGGGTTAAGAAAGTCACGATAACGCGCCAAGCAGGTGACTGGTATATGAGCTTTTTTGTAGAAATTCCCCAAGAAATTACATCTAAATGTCGAGAAAGAATCGGAGTTGACCTAGGAATTAATGCTTTAGCGACTTGCTCTGATGGAACAAAATTCTCTAATCCTAAGCCGTATAAAGCAGCCACCAAAAAACTAGCTCGATTACAACGCCATTTAAGTCGGAAAGTCAAAGGCTCGAAAAATCGGGCCAAATGCCTCTTAAAAGTTCAAAAGCTACATCAAAGAGTAGCAAATATTCGCCGTGACACCCTTCATAAAATTACTACTTTTTTGGCTAAGAACCACAGCCAAGTAGTCATTGAAGATTTGAATGTGTCAGGTATGCTAAAAAATCATCGTTTGGCCGGTTCTATCGCTGACGCCTCATTTTATGAGTTCCGTCGGCAACTCGGTTACAAGGCAGAACGCTATGGTTCAAAGTTGATTATTGGTGCGATTCGTTCAGTCGAAATGAGTAGCAA
>NZ_JAMXFA010000021.1 GCF_025370785.1 Laspinema olomoucense D3b | reverse complement strand
CATCCTCCCCATCCTCCCCATCCTCCCCATCCTCCCCATCCTCCCCATCCTCCCCATCCTCCCCATCCTCCCCATCCCCCTCATCCCCCTCATCCTCCCCATCCCCCTCATCCCACCAACCAGTAGGTCATCATTTTTCCTCTTCCTTTGACATCAACGGTTCCCCGTTGCTCAAAGTGGAACTGATGTTTTAACCGTTCATAAACGGTTTCGGTGACTTGAATTTTGCCAGGGATGCCTGATGATTCCATGCGAGAGGCAACATTGACGGCATCTCCCCATAAGTCATAACTGAACTTTTTGACACCAATCACGCCAGCGACGACAGGTCCAGTGTTGATGCCGATTCTAATTTGAACGGTGGGTCCATAGCGGGATTGAAATTGGGCGATGCTGGATTGCATTTCTAAGGCCATTTGAGCGATCGCTTCCGCCGAATTTGGATGTTTAACGGGTAATCCCCCGACTACCATATAGGCATCGCCTATGGTTTTAATTTTCTCTAACCCCAGTTTGTTGCTGAGTGCGTCAAAGGTTGAAAAAATTTCATTGAGTAAGTTTACTAATTCCGTAGGTTGCAGTTGGGCAGAAAGCGGTGTGAAGCCGACAATATCCGAAAATAAAATAGTGACATCATCAAATTGCTCTGCAATGGCGCTTGTGTCGGTTTTCAAGCGGTCTGCAATGGCTTTGGGTAGAATATTTAATAATAATCCCTCGGTTTGTTCTTGACTTTTTTGCAAAGCAATATCGGTGATTTTTCGCTCTAATTCAGCCCCCGCCCTCGCTGCAAAAATTTTCAAGACGAGCTTGCGGGTTTGGTCATCGATCATGGGGTGGGTATCTAAAACAGCAATATGACCAATCACATCCCCGCTGGTGTCAATTAAAGGGATTCCGGCATAGCTGCGTGCTTTTAAATCAACTAAATCTGCATCATCAGGAAACTGCGCAATAATATTGTCGGGATAGCAATAATATTGTCCATTGGTAATTACTTCATCGCAGGGGGTTCCGGCTAAATCATACTCTAAGTTTTCATGAAAATTCTGGTCATTCCAAAACGATAACATCCGAACCCGAGTTTTTTGAGGGTTTACACATTCTGTAATAAAGGCATACCGAATTCCTAGAATTTCTGCCAAATATTGAACGCAAGCCTGGAAAAAGTCTTGTCCCGTTTTTGAGGCAGTGCCTTCCACAATAAGTTTGAGGGCTTCTTCTCGCCGTTTGCGATCGCTGATATCTCGGACGACACACAGAACTGAGTCCCCAGAGATGGGAGAAAGGCTTGCAGATGCCTCTATTTTAGTTTGGCCGATGGTGAAACTATATTCGACTTCCCGCGTTTCTTGGCGCGCTAAAGCTTCTCGAACTTCGATTAATAATAATTGAGCCGTTGCTTGCGGAAGTACATCATAGATTGTTTTATCCAGGATTTCTTCAGCAGGTTGGGAAAGGAGTTTAGTATTAGTGTTAGCAATTTTTAGATACCGTCCCTCAGCATCTAAGACATAAATTAATTCATTCATGCTTTTAATGAGGGCCAGTAATTCCCTTTGGGATGCTTCCACATCGGCTTGGGCTTTTTTGAGGCCCGTTATCGTTCCCTGCAATTCTTCATTTTTAATCTTTAATTGTTGTTGAAGGGTTTTTAAATTCAGTTGAGTTTTAACTCGGGCTAACACTTCTTCAAGTTGAAAAGGTTTGGTAATGTAATCTACTCCTCCGGCTTGAAAAGCTTTGAGTTTATCTTCCACTTCATTTCCAGCGCTTAAGAAAATTACGGGAACATCACGAGTCTGAGGGTCATTTTTTAAGGATTCACAAACTTCATAACCTCCCATTTCAGGCATATTAATATCTAATAAAACTAGGTCAGGAGGAAGCATTTTAGCGGCATTTAACGCGTACTTTCCATTGGTCGCTTTACGAATTGAGTACCCTCGGAGCGATAAGAAATTGGCTAAAAATCGGATATTTTCTAGCTTATCGTCTACAATTAAAATATTGCCCAGCTCTTGAGTCGTTTGAAATTCCGTCATAACGTTACCTAACAAGAAGTTTCCGGTCATTGTGAGTTTTCTGGGTAGAGAAATTAAATCATTGGGAAATTCCCCCCTGATTAAGGAGAGTTCAAGACAGAAAAATATTGGTAATTGGGGAAGAGGGTTAAGGTTTTAATTACCTAAGTTTCATCGGGATAATTTTATGGGTAATCCAGGAAAATCCTGTTAATATCCCGTTTTTTTATTAAAGTACAAGCCTGAAAATTCCTCCGGTGGCACTAGAGGACTCTCCTTTCCCTCGTTGATATATACAATAGGTTCTCTAAAATTACGGTAACCTATTGTTTGCTTTGATGCAATTTATTAATTCAGGAAGGGAACTGGAAATTAGTGAAGTGAAATGGATAAATTCAAGAGATGGAGGCTAATTTTAGCTGGTGGTGGATTGCCCCTACGAGTTTTTCTATATTAAAAGGCTTGGAAATATAGTCGGCTCCTCCTAGGTGGATAGCTTTTCTTTTTTCTGAAGTATCATCATTGGCACTCAAAAATATAATGGGGATATGAAGGCTATCGGGGTCTGATTTAATCCGATGGCAGAGTTCATAACCCGTCATGTCTGGCATTTGAACATCTAACAGAATTAGACGGGGTTTAGAGGCTTGAATCGCCGTCAATGCCATCCTCCCATTGAGGGCTTTTCGGGTCTGAAATCCCCGTTTGACTAAAATCCGAGTGAGGAGGCGAATATTGTCTGGCACATCATCTACAATTAAAATATCAATGGGATTGGCTAAATTTGAGTCTGGGATTTGGGATTGATTAACCATGAGATTCAAATCGATAGAGTTTGGGAGTTAGGTTGCGCCAATTCCATCAGGCGATCGAATTGGTAGTTTTCTAGGAGATGGGTTAAAGTGCCAATTAGCTCTGAGTGTTCCGATGGAATGAAACTCAAGAGTTCTAAAGCCAGGGTATCGCTGCCTTGGGCGACGGCATTGTAAAATTGCTTCACCCAATCGGCGGGCATAAAAGTTAGGGCATCAGCCTCAAGTTGGCCATCCCGTTCTTTATCCTGTGAACTGGGACGAGTGGCGGGAGTTTTCGTCTCCTGGTAAGAGTATTTTGCCCCTAGATATTGGGAGAGAGTTTCTAGGATTTCTTCTCGCCGGAAGGGTTTGCTGACGAAATTATCGCAACCCACTTGTAAGCACTCTTCGCGATTTTCTGAAAAGGCGCTGGCGGTAATGGCGATAATTGGAGGAACGGGGGGTAGATCACTGGATGAGTTGTTGATTTGGAATTGTTTAATCCGTTGGGTTGCCTCATATCCATCCATGGTGGGCATATGCATATCCATGAAAATCAGGTGGGGATGCCACTGTTGCCAAGCCGCGATCGCCACTTTGCCATTTTCCGCTTCTTGAACTTCCATGCCGAGATCCTTCAACAAGGTTACTAATAATAATCGGTTAATTGGGTTATCTTCCACTACCAAAATTCGATAGTTCGGTTGTCCCGGTGCTAACCGAATAGCACCGTTGAGGTCACAAGTCTGTGCGATGGTAGACCCTTGAACCAAACCCACAGGAATCTCGAATTTAAAGCGACTGCCTTCCCCTACGGTACTCGTAACCGAAATTACTCCTCCCATTAATTGCACAAATTTCTGAGAAATTCGCAGTCCTAACCCTGTTCCTTCTTGAGATTGCCGCCCCACCCGAGTTTGCTGAAATGCCTGAAAGAGGTCTTTGATGTCTTGGGAGCTCAGTCCAGGACCTGTATCTTCTACTTCAAATTCCAAGGTAGATTGGTGAGGGTTCTCGGTTTGGGGTTGAAATTCTGGGCTGGATATCCGCAGGGTAACCCGCCCTGTGTTGGTAAATTTGATGGCATTTCCCAAGAGATTAATCAGCACTTGGCGCAATTTATTTTCATCCCCTCGGATAAATTGCGGTAGGGTGGATTGCAGCTCAAATTTGAGGCTTAAACCCTTAGATTTAGCTTTGAGTTGCAGCATGGATTCCAAGCTGTACACCAGTTTGGGTAGGTCAAATTCAACCTCATTCAGGGTGACTCGCCCTGCTTCAATTTTCGACATTTCTAAGACATCGTTAATTAAGGCAAGTAAATGTGCACCACTTTTGTTGATAATGTCAATATATCCTTGATGCAAATCCGCTAGAGACCTATCTCGTTGCATCAGTTGAGTAAACCCTAAAATTGCATTTAGAGGGGTTCTCAGTTCGTGGCTCATATTGGCTAAAAATTCGCTTTTAGCTCGGTTAGCTGCGTTGGCGGCTTCAGCGGTGCGATGCAATTCGTCGGCTTGTTTTTGGGTCTGGGCAAACAGTTCGGCTTGTTGGACGGCGACTCCGAGTTGATTGCCAATTTGGGTAACAATTTTAACTTCTGCTTCTTTCCAATCTCGGGGGCCACTATTTTGATAAACTCCCAGTAATCCCCAAAGTGTACTGCCGGAAAAAATCGGGGCAATGACATAAGCCCTGGCGTTTAATTTCTCTAAGAAATTTAGGTAGCAGGAGCTAAAACCGGCTTGGTAAATATCAGAAACGGCGCAAAATGTTTGTTTTTGACGATAAATTCCCCCTTGCTGTTCTTGTAGGTAAGTATCTTTAATCAAAACTGTCGAAGAATTCATCTGAGTGAGGACACAACTGGGTGAATCCGTGGTAATTTGAGTGAGAAGAGGATGGTCTGCTTGTTGGGGCAATAATACATCCCAACCGCTAGTAACGGACTCGGAGACTAATGCGCCACTCCAATCGGGATTAAAGCGATAAATCACGACCCGATCGCAGTCAACAGCTTGCCGCAGTTCGCCGGTTGTGGCATGAAAAATTGTCTCTAAATTCAAACTTTGCCGCATCCGTTGGATGATGAGGGAAATAGTTTTTTCCCGTTCCGCCATCACTCGCAGTTCGGCTTCTATATCAATCCGTTCTTGTATTTCTGTTTCTAAAGTTGAGTTCACGGCGACCAATTCGGCAGTGCGCTTTTCAACCCGGAATTCTAACTCTTCATAAGCAAGGCGTTTCTCTTCCTCAGCCCATTTCCGTTGCAGTTCCGTGGCGGCTCGGGCTGCAAATACGCTCATAATTGCTCGGGCTTGATCCTGTTCTTCTAAAGGCTTGACATCTAGGATGCACAGGTTCCCGATCGCCTGTTGATTGCCATCTAATAAAGAAACGCCCAGATAGCTTTCGGCACCGATTTCTTCCAGCAAGGGGTCATTTGGAAAATGTTCCCGCAATTTCTCGGGGTAGCAGGCAAAGTCCTGATTATAAGTAATAAAATCGCAAGGTCTTCCGCTAAATTCATATCTAAAATTACTGGCAACAGTCTCCCCGCTCCAAAAGCCCAAACTCTCCAAACTTTGGTCTTTAGTTTTACTTTTTTCCGAAACAATTACATATTTGACATTTAAAGCCTTTGCCAAGTTTTTAACCAAGGCAGGAAAAAAATCTTGTCCTGTTACTGAGGCAGTTCCAGCAACGAGGGCTTGCAGAATTTCTTCTGTTCGTTGCCGTTGCAGCACTTCTTTCTGCAATTCCTGATTTACTGCTTCGAGCTGTTCAGGGGTGCGTAGGGAGAGAAATTGGGGCAGCAGGTCCACCAGTTGCAATGCGGTATAGCAAGAGACGATCGCGGTAAGTGCGCGCTCGATGCCAGAAAGCCAATAATCGGGATGCCACAAGGTCCAAATATCTAATAAATGACCGACTCCGCAGAGAACAATAAAAGCTCCAAACATCGCAAAGATCCGAGAAAAAGCAATGTCTCTGCGTTTGTAGATGAAGTAAATCAGCATCGTGGGAATGGAGAAGTAGGCGATCGCAATCAGCCCATCGCTAACCAGATGCAGAGCAACGAGGGGAGTTTGCCAAAGGTAACAATGGCCGTGTGGAATATAGGAACGTGGGGTGAGAATATTGTTCAAGAATTCCAGCACTGTTCTCTTCTCCTTGCAACTCTTCTTTACATCAATCTTAAGTCAACATTTCTAAAAACCGGAATTGGAGTCTAGGGTGAAAGAACTTCACTTTGATTTGAATCTTGGCTACTTCAATTTCAAAGGAATTTTTAACCCGGTTCTGACTCTATGGAAGATAGAGCAGTTCGTTGGAACCTATCCCGTGGCTGTTGGGTTTCCCCGCAGTCGGGGAACCTCTGCACTCTAACTGTTTTCGAGACTCAGCTCTCTCTCCTAAGTCAATCCTGCCATCAGACAAGGGCGATCGCCACCCCCGATGGAACGTTAAGGCAGTAACTTAGGCATTTAAGCAGGAATCTTAATGGGAAAGGGTTGATAACCCCTGTAAAATGGTTAACTAATCCATTTGATTTAGATCAACCACTTTGGATTGGGTTAAAAAGTGTTAAGTGTGGTTTCTCCTGACAGCCCATTGGAACAAACAACAGGTCAAAAACGTAGAAGAGGGGTTATTCTCAGCTCTCAGGGTGCTCAACGCTTACAAGCGGCAGAGCATTTGTCAGCCGCACGAGATAATGGTGGAAACCCCTACACCTTGGAAGAGTTAAGCGATCGCACGGGACTGAGTACCAAAACTCTGACGAAAGTCCGGCATCGCCAAAAGCCGGTCGATTCTGTCACTTTAGCCGACTACTTCAACGCATTTGGCCTTTCCCTCCAAAAAGAGGACTATATTAGCCAGGAGCCAGACCCCGAGACCTCAATGGCAGCTTTAACGGGTTTACTCCGGACTCCCCTGAAGGGGCAGTTAGCGGTAGATTCCCCATTCTACATCTTTCGATCCCCGGCGGAACAGCTTCTCAAGGCAGAGAGTTTGCAACCAGGGGCCTTAATTCGGATTCGAGCGCCTCGACAATTTGGCAAAACCTCTTTAGTGGTGCGGGGATTCACTCCAGCAGAAGAAAGTGGGTTTCGCTTGGCGATCGTCAGTTTGCAACTGGCCGATAGTGGTGTTTTTGAAAGTTTAACAGTTTTCTTGCAATGGTTGTGTGTGATGGTCACCCGCAGTCTGGGGTTACCGAACCGCTTGGAGGAGTTTTGGAATCCGATGTTTGGCAGCAGCTATAGTTGCAATGATTATTTTGAAAGCTATTTGCTGCCTGCTGCTGAAAGTCCGCTGTTGCTCGTTTTGGATGAAGTGAATTTAGTATTTAGCTATCCCAAGATTGCCACGGATTTTTTTGGACTGCTGCGCGCTTGGTATGAGCGATCGCGTCATAGTACCGAGGGGAGTGAACTCTGGCAAAAACTCCGGTTAGTCATCATCTATTCCACTGATGTTTTTCTGCCCTTAACCGTACATCAATCGCCCTTTAATGTCGGGTTGTTAATTAGTTTATCCGCCTTTACTTTAGAACAGGTTACGGAGTTAGCGGTGCGTTATGGATTAACCCCCGCGAAACGCTATGCCGAACGCGCGATCGCCCTTCTCGGAGGCCATCCCTACTTGACCCAATTGGCCTTTTTTCACTTAAGCCAAGAAACCGTCACCCTAGAAGGCTTACTCGAAACTATCACGACTCCCGAGAGTATCTTTGAGAGTCATTTACGACAACAATGGGCCTCTCTAGAGCAGCATCCCGACCTCAAGGATGCCTGGAAATCGGTGATTCTGGCTCCAACTGGCGTAGAATTGCACCCGACCCCAGCTTTTAAATTGCAGGGATTGGGATTAATTAAATTTGAAAATCACTTATCCGTCCCCAGTTGTCTGCTTTATCAGGCTTATTTTTCCCGATTTTTAACTGGCTAACTTAGAGAGAGAAAAGAAAAGTTTTAATTTTTTCTCTCTTTCTAATTTTAATCTACATCTTAACCTCATAAAATTTTAGCTATTTTTTTAGTTAATACGCCCATGCGAGTTGTTCAAAATTCTGATTTTGCTTATCAAGTTGGGGGGAGTTTGCCCTTTAATGCTCCCACTTATGTACGCAGAAAAGCGGATGAAATATTATTTCAGGAATTGGTAAACCGAGAATTTTGCTATGTGTTTAATGCGCGACAAATGGGCAAATCAAGTTTGCGGGTGCAAACCACCCATCGCTTACAATCGATTGGGATTCGTTGTGGGGTAATTGATGTAACCGCCATTGGTACCCAAGAGGTCACCCCAGAACAGTGGTATGGGTCGATGGTGGGGTTATTGACCAAGGCATTTCGACTAGAGGTCAATCTAGTGAGTTGGTGGCGCGATCGCGCTCATTGTTCTTATGTCAATCGCTTAAGCGATTTTTTAGAGACGGTTCTGCTGGCGCAAGTTCCTGATCCCATTGTGATTTTTATTGATGAAATTGATAGTATTCTCAGTTTAAATTTTTCTACCGATGATTTTTTTGCCCTAATTCGCGCCTGTTATAACCGACGCGCCGACAATAAAGATTATAGCCGGTTGGCCTTCGCTTTATTTGGCGTAGCAACCCCGGCTGATTTGATTTCCGATGGGAGTCGAACTCCTTTTAATATTGGAAAAGGCATTGAATTAGAGGGATTTGTATTTCAAGAAAATTCACCGTTATTAGCAGGTTTATCGGAGCAGTTTGCCGATCCCCAATTAGCTTTAAAGCGAATTTTGTATTGGAGCGGGGGTCAACCTTTTTTGACTCAAAAGCTCTGTCAAATGATTTCCAGCCACTTCGGGGACAATTACCCTCAATTAACTCCGGATTTTATTAATAGTTTAGTGGAGAGGAATTTAATTGAAAATTGGAAAGCGAATGATGAGCCAGAACATTTTAAAACCATTTGCGATCGCCTACTTTATAGTGAACAGCGAGTCGGACGGTTGCTGGGACTCTACCAAAAAATTCTCCTGCACTCGGAAGAGAGTGAGACATCCTCGGGATTTGAACCAATTGCTGCTGATGACAGTCCTGAACAAACCGAACTGATTTTAACCGGGTTAATCGAAAAACGAGATGATATTCTCAAGATTAAAAATCCGATTTATCAGAAAATTTTTAGTTTTGAGTGGGTCGCCAACCAACTGGCAAATCTTCGCCCCTATTCCCAGGCGATCGATGCTTGGATTGTCTCAGGATATCAGGATAAATCCTGGCTATTGCGGGGAAAAGCCTTACGGGATATTCTCGATTGGTCCCAGGGGAAAAGTCTGAGTAATTTGGATTATCAATTTCTAGCCGCTTCTCAAGAATTAGACCGGGAGGAAACTCACCGAACTTTAGAAGCAGAACGACTCAAAGAAGTAGAAGCGCGACTCCAATTAGAACAGCGTCACTTAAAGCAACAAAATCTCCTTTTAGGAATTGTCAGCATTGCCATGATAATTGCCAGCAGTTTGGGCGTTTTGGCTTATCACCAATATCAACAAACCGCCCTGAGTGAACTTCAAGCAATTACTTTATCATCAGAAGCGTTGTTTGCCTCTAATAAAAGTTTAAACGCTTTGCTCCAAGCTATCAAAGGAAAAGAGCGCTCAGAACAGTTCAAAAATCTCGATAGAGAACTGGAAAATAGCATGAATGCGGCGCTTTGGCAAGTCATTTTAAGCATTCAGGAATCTAATCGGCTCAATGGTCATACAGCAGCAGTTTTAGCCGTGGATTATAGTCCCGATGGTCAGGAAATTGTCACTGCAGGAGTTGATGGAACCCTTAAACTCTGGAAAAGAGATGGCACATTGATTCAGACCTTACCGGGACATCAAGCAGTGGTTCGGGCAGTAAAATTTAGCCCTAATGGAAAATTTTTAGCCTCCGCTGGCGATGATAAAATAGTTAAATTTTGGAAGCGAGATGGTACGTTATTAAGTTCAGTTCAGGCGACTACTTCAGGAATTTGGAGTATTGACTTTAGTCCGGATGGTGAGCAGGTTATTTCTGGGGGGTCGGATAGTCTCCTCGAATCCTGGAATTCTCAGGGGGAATTAGTGACTCGATTTGAAGGGGAAACCACTGGAATTCGCGCAGTAGCATTTAGTCCTGATGGACAAACTGTGGCAGCGGGAAAAATTGATAATGCCATCCAGTTGTGGAATGCAGATGGGAGTAGACTCCGGCAGTTAATTGGACATCCAGCTCCGGTTTATGCGATCGCCTTTAGTCCCGATAATACCTTATTCGCATCGGCTACGGTGGATGGCATGATTAATATTTGGACCCGAGAAGGAACCCTCCTCCATACAGTAAAAGCCCATGATGCCACGGTTAAAGAACTGAGATTTAGCCCGGATAGCAGCATTTTAGCCTCGGTAAGCTGGGATAAAACCCTGAAACTTTGGAAACGGGATGGAACGTTAATTTCCACCCTGCAAGGTCATGATGCAGCAATTTGGGGGATGGCGTTTAGTCCCGATGGCGAGGAAATTGCCTCGGCTGGTGCAGACAATGTGGCAATTCTTTGGAAAACTCGCAGCATTTTTCAACAACAGTTATATGCATTAAATGGGTTAGTTCGGGGATTATCATTTAGTGCCGATGGCAAGTTAATTGGCACATCCGGTAGCGATAAAAATTTTGATATTTGGCAACTCGATGGGACGAAACTACAAACTTTAGAAGGTCATAAAGCTTCTATTCTCACCATTAGTTTTCATCCAAGCCAGGAGATTATTGCCTCAGTTAGTGAAGATAAAACCCTGAAAATTTGGCAACTGGATGGAACAGTTTTACAGACATTTGATGATGCAAATGCTGCCTTATTATCGGTTGGTTGGAGCTTTGACGGGGAAAGACTGGCTGCTGGAGATGCGAATGGAATCGTTTGGTTATGGAGTCGCAAAAATGGTTTGATACAACGACTAACGGCACATACTGCCCCTACTTGGAGTGTGGCATTTAGCCCCGATGGGCAACTTTTAGCCTCGGCGAGCAACGATTCCACCATTCGACTCTGGAACCCATCGGGGCAACTTTTAAAAACTCTGAACGGTCATGAGGCAGCGGTTTGGAAAGTCACCTTTAGTCCCGATGGGGAAATAATTGCCTCGGGTAGTGGCGATATGACGGCTAAACTCTGGCGGAAAGATGGAACATTAATCAAAACTTTGACTGGACATACAGCGGCAGTGTGGGGAGTTGATTTTAGTCCGGATGGGTCTTTAATTGCGACCAGCAGTATTGATGAAACCATTAAAATTTGGACCCGAGAGGGGGTTTTACTCACGACTTTGACGGGTCATCAGGCGGGAGTTCGTGCGGTAGCTTTTCATCCGACTCTACCCATTTTAGCCTCGGTCGGAGATGAACAAGTGATGACAATTTGGCATCTCGATCGCCTCCTCAATCTTGACCCTCTGACTTATGCTTGTAATTGGGTCCGAAATTATTTAAGAACTAATCCAGCGGTTCCCTCCGATGAGGCGAAACTCTGTACGCGCTGATTCACTCAAACTCCCTCAAAATAGGTGAGTTTTGCCTCATCCAAAAAACTCACCTATTGGATTAAAGTCTAATCAATCCCGTCCGGAACCGGAGTCGGATTGGGAGTGTTTTCAGCAATACTTGTTTGCTGATGCCGTTCGTAAAGTTCTAATAGTTCGGGTAAGGTGACAAATTTATATCCCTGTTCTTTGAGTTTGGAAATAATGGTAGGTAAGGCTTGCACCGTGGCTGAGCGATCGCCACCCCCATCATGTAATAGTACAATTCCCCCTGGTTTAGCGCTCCTCAAAACGTTGTTTACTAATGCTCCCGAACTAGAAAAGAAAGACTCTCGGGCGTCAGAAGACCACATCGCAACGGCATAATTTTGACTATGGGCATAGTCGTTCAATCCATTAGTGAGTACCCCTCCCGGAGGCCGAAACCACTTGGTTTTAAATCCGGTTACTTCATAAATCAGGGCAGCAGTATCTTCGATTTCTCGGGCAGCTATTTCTCGCGGGACATTATGATAATGATGACTCCAAGTATGGTTACCCAAGGCATGACCCGCTTCAACTACTTTTTGGGCAATTGCTGGATGGTTTTTTAAGTGTTGGCCAATCAAAAAGAAGGTGGCTTTAATGTCATTTTCTTTGAGAATATCCAGGACTTGCTCGGTATAAATCGGCCAAGGACCATCATCAAAGGTGAGGGCGATCGCCTTTTCACTGTCATCTAAGGCTACCTCATACAATGTTTTCCCTTGAAACTCAGGGGTAACGGCAAAAGTAAAGCGTTTTTCCTTGTCAGTTTGCTTTTGGGCGATCGCTTTAGTGAAACCCTCTAGTCGAACTTTCAATGCTTCTTGAACCCCGCCAGATGCTAATACTATTTCTGGGGTATTACTGCTGGCTTGGACAATTCCCCCAGATAAGATTAAGGGGGGCAGAAATGTGCCGATAATAATCGTACTAATCGCAGCGATCGCCGCCAGTAGTACCATCGATTTTGAAAAAAAGGGATTCAGTTCGTCCACGCTTATTTCTCCCGCCCTATTTAGCGAATTATATCGTGATGTTTAGTAGATTTCCCCCTTAAAATTTTAATGGTTTCCATCACCCTCATTCAGAAAGAAACTCATTTAAAATTTTTTGCTTCCCTAATAACTGGCGGATAATATGCCGGTTTATTAACACCTGATTTGGATGAAAATTAGAAAAAATTTCTAACTTTTAGATCGCCTTACCACGTCTTGCCGCAGTCTGGCAAGAGGATGGAGGAGGGGAAGTATCTTGCTCTTTAAGCCAGTAAGGGAGCAAGATACTCTCACCCCTTAATTATCCCGTCAGAATCATGTAGAAAGGGCTAACTCAACCGAACTGATTTCATCCCTTTCATGGGACTTCCCCAGCCCAAAATCTTAGCCCAAAGTTAGCCATTAGTCAGTGAATTGAGCCAGAAAAACTATTTCCACTCAACCCTTTACTAAACAGAATCAAGGGTCTTGTTTCACCGACCCTAACCCTCTAAAAATGCTAAGGAGGGAGTTTTTTGCCCTTCCTTAGCAGTTCGTCCTTTCTTCTGCCAATTCCTTGTAATTATTCTCCAAATTTAGCACCGATAACTGTTGCATAATGTTGGACGATTTCAGCGATGACTTCATCGATAGTCCGATGATCTGTATCAATTTCAATCGCATTTTCGGCTTTTGTCAAGGGGGAAATTTGGCGAGTGCTATCTAGGCGATCGCGCAGGGCAATTTGACCTTCAAGCTGTTCTAGGGTAATCCCTTCTTCCCCTACATTTGTCAGGTCTTGTTGACGTCGCCGCGCCCGTTCTCCCACCGAAGCTGTTAAAAAGATTTTTAACTCGGCATCCGGGAAAACATGAGTGCCAATATCTCGGCCTTCCGCCACGACTCCACCCCGTTCTCCAAACTGCTGCTGCTGCTTGACTAAATGAAGTCGCACGCTTTTTAAGCTAGAAACTTGGGAAACATGAGCCGTAACTGCTTGAGTTCTAATTGCCTCAGTTACGTTCGATCCATCTACCCAAACTTGGGTCGGAATCGCGGGGTCCTGACTGGTCTCGATAAACTCGATTTTGGCGCGACTGACTACTTCGGCGATCGCCGGTTCATCGTCAACAGCAATCCCTTTTTCCTGAACTAACCAAGTAATCGCGCGATACATCGCCCCTGTATCTAAATACATCAATCCCAGTTGTTTCGCGACCCGACGGGCTACAGTAGATTTCCCTGCACCCGCAGGACCGTCGATGGCGACAATCGGTTGGCGGTCTTTCAGGATAATGTTATCAATTAACCGGGTGTTGCCAATCCTCGCGGCGATCGCCACTAATCCCGCAGATTCTATCTGTTCAATCGGTTTAAGACTTGTCGGTTCTACCAATTCACAATACTCTAAGTTAACGTCCGGTTCTAGGTCCAATTCAGCTTGAACCGCAGCAATTATACCCTGACGAGTTACCTCCCCCGTGAAAAAAACTTTCCGAGCCTTTTGTAAGCTACGATACAGCACTGCCGCACCGGCTTTTTCCGCCTCGCTAAGATACTGATTTCGAGAACTCATTGCCAATCCTGAAGTTTCTCGCACAATCTCACAGGGGACAATTTCCACGGATAGGTTCAAATCCCGAACCATCCGCTGTAAAATCGCCAGTTGCTGGGCATCTTTTCGCCCAAAATAAGCCCGGTCCGGTTGTACCACATTGAAAAGTTTGGTAACAATGGTCGCGACCCCCTGAAAGTGACCAGGACGCGATCGCCCACATAACCCGGACATCATCGACTGCGGGGGGACCACTTGAGTTAAGGAGTTCTCTGTCCCTTCCCCAATTCCCATCTCCTCCGGAGTTGGCGCAAAGATGACATCCACACCCGCTTGTTCACACAGCAGGCGATCGCGCTCTAAAGTCCGAGGATATCGCAGCAAATCCTCATTCGGACCAAATTGCAGCGGATTGACAAAAATACTAACGACAACAATATCATTGCTGGCTCTAGCCCGTCCAATTAAACTCAAATGCCCCGCGTGCAAGGCTCCCATCGTCGGCACCAAACCCACAGTCTGACCCTCAGACTGTAGTTCTAAGTAACAGCGCAACGCCACAACCGTTGAAAACAGGCGCACCACAACCCCCAAATCCTGACCAAACATACTCTTTGCAGAGTAGTTTATCCCAGGAAAGGATACAGGAGGAAGTTAGGACGGATCAATTTTCCGCAAAAAAACTCCGGTCCCCTCCCCTTAGCAAGGGGAGGGTTAGGGTGGGGTCCCTCTTGGGCGATTCCCTACGGGATAGCTCCGCTTACCGCCACATAACGCACTCTTAAAGGTTTAAGCGCCTGTATAAAGTCTGGTCCAACCTCTTTCTTCCTGAGATGGCAAAGCCATGTCACCGCCGACACTCTCCACCCAGCCATTCCTCTTGACGCGCTTAAGCGCCTCAAGAGGACCCCACCCTAACCCTCCCCTTGGCAAGGGGAGGGGACCGGAAGTAATTTTAAATGTAAGGCCAATCCCCCTGAACGTAAAAACCCTACTGTTGTAAGGGGTCCCGAAACCCCATCACTCGGCAGATGAGGTGGTAGAGGACCCTAAAATCTCCAGACGCACCTCGGCAACTCCACTATTGATCATGCCCAGATTCTCGGCGGCAGCGGCTGACACATCGATAATGCGTCCCCCGGTATAAGGGCCGCGATCGTTAATTCTGACTACCACCGAGTTCCCGTTATCCAGATTGGTGACTCGGACTTGGGTCCCAAAGGGCAAATACAGATGGGCCGCAGTTAAAGCATTTTCGTCAAAGATTTCTCCACTGGCACTCATTCGACCATGAAAGCCCGGGCCATACCAAGAAGCCATCCCGTTGATTTGGTATTGAAGATATTCCGGGGTGACAGCTTGTAGCGTTGGCGGTTCCGGTTCGGGTCTGGGTTGGGGGCGATTGGCAATTTCGGCGATCGGGGGGGCGCTGGCAATCAGGCGGCGGAGTCGATTTGTAGCCTGAATGGCGTCTTGGGCTAAGTCGTTGGTGGTGTCTGGTAGGCGGGTTTGCTCGTCGATCGCCACTAGGTCCATGCCATTAACTTTGATGAGATATTCGTCACGGATGGGGTATCCTTCCTCGTCCAATTCCCCATTCCATTCGAGGGTAATTTCTGGTGTGGCGTTACTTTCTCGTAACTGATTCAAGCTGGCGGCGATCGCCTCTGCTCTCGCTACGGGATCCCGGGGATTCTGGGCCTGGATCGGACTCTGGGCGATCGCTTGGGAACCCAAAATACTTAACCCCTTCAATCCCTTTCCCTTCAGTTCTGATACTGGCGACCCTATCTCAGTCTCCGAATTAGAATCCCCAGTCATTTCCCCAGACTCGATAAAGGTCAAGACGGGAATATTTCGGACATAGAGGGTAGCTGCGGGTTTCCCGGTGATTTCATGGGGTTGAATCTTGGTGATGACTTCTTCCCCAGGATTGACCTGGATTTGGTCTGGATCCGAGTTCAAATTTACGGGTCTATTCGGTTCAGCATGACTGGTTGAGGTTGTCCCGCAGGCGGTCGTAAGCAGCACAACCATTGTCCACCAAAATCTTTGCTTCATATATTTTGCTGTGAGGAACTGATAAAGAACAATCTATGAGTGGGGTTAGGCCCTTGGATAGACCTGATGCAGCCCCTTCCTTGGGGCTTGCTCAACCTTTCTCATAATCGATACGTTTTCGGTTTGGTGTGTTGAACTGCAACAGACTATCACAAAGATTTGAGCTTGGGGATCGGTATGAGCGATTAAAACCAGGTAACTTTATCAAAACTTTACAATTCCTAAACTGGTGCTATTCTACTTAAACCGATATAGAATAGGGATTTCGGATTTATCGGCGGGAAAGAATACTTTATCAAAACTTTACATTCAAGAAGCGAAATTTGCGCTGTGTTCAATTGCCAAGTGTAGAGTTGCAAGCTGTAATTACCAAAACCCGCACCCTGTTCGCGCAGCGTTCCGTAAGGAAAGGGTGGGGCTATACGGACGTAGACGCGCTAGCGGCTTCCCGAAGGGTAGCCTGCCTCCGCAGGCTGAAGAGGGTAAAAACATCCTGCTTCCCGCGATCCATTGGTCCTACCTCCCCTGTAAAATAGCCAAGGTGGAAATAGCCGTTCAGATGGGTTGATACATGGATTATCGAGAAGCAGGCGTGGATGTTGAGGCGGGTCGAGCCTTTGTCCAGAAAATTCGGAATATGGTTACAGGGACCCATCGACCGGAAGTCCTCGGTGGGATTGGTGGATTTAGCGGTTATTTCGAGTTACCCACCGGATATCGGCAACCCATCCTCGTCTCTGGGACCGATGGGGTGGGAACGAAACTCAAACTCGCCATGTTGCTCGATCGCCACGATACCGTTGGCATTGACTTAGTAGCAATGTGTGTGAATGATGTTCTAACATCCGGTGCCGAACCTTTGTTCTTTTTAGATTATTTAGCCACGGGAAAACTGAATCAAGAACAACTGGCGAATGTAGTCCAGGGAATTACCGACGGATGTAAACAATCCGGTTGTGCGCTGTTAGGGGGAGAAACCGCAGAAATGCCGGGATTTTATCAACCGGGAGAATATGATTTAGCGGGGTTTTGTGTGGGAGTGGTGGAAAAAAGCGAACTGCTCACGGGTCAGCAAATCCAAGTGGGAGATGTGGCGATCGGGCTTGCCAGTTCCGGAGTGCATAGTAATGGATTTAGTTTAGTTAGAAAAATTGTGAGCGACTGCAACATCGATTGGCAGGACAAACCGGAAACCCTCCCCGCATCCGTTGGCGAAGTCTTGCTAACCCCCACCCAACTCTACGTCAAACCTGTATTAGAAGCCCGAAAAGCCGGAATAGAAATTCACGGCATGGCGCATATTACCGGAGGTGGATTACCAGAAAACCTCCCCCGTTGTTTACCGGAAGGATTATCTATCCAAATTGATCCCAAAAGTTGGCCGATTCTGCCCATTTTTACCTGGTTAGCGGAAGTCGGAAATGTCACCTTGCCCGAAATGTTTAATACCTTTAATATGGGCATCGGTTATGTAGTGGTTGTCCCAGCCAATCAAGCCGAAAAAACCATTCAATGGTTTGAATCCCAGGAAATTCCTGCCTATCAAATCGGTGAAGTCATTGCAGGAACTGGCGAATTGATAGGAATTCCAGAAGCATAGGCTTCAAGGCTAGATAAAACCCGCGCATCTGAGTTCATCGAAATCTCTACGCGGGTTTTATCTATGGAGTAGCCAAATTTACTCCTCCCATTCTCCAGGTTCCGACTTGTGCAGCAGCCAGTCGAGATAAAGCACCAGAATCTTAAGTTTGATAGCAGTGGACAGCCGCTTTAGATTCTCATCTGCAAGCACCCTCTGCCAAAACTTCTTAAGCAGTAATTCCAAGACTATCTCGGCAGACTTCTGGGCAACGACAGACAGGGCCAAGTTGATTAAGTTGAGGTGCATTGCGATTTCCTAATTTATTGGACATCTCCACTGTCGCAACTCAACTTGAGAGTTATCTCTCAAACTTAGGCTGACATACCCTGACATTGCCTGACATCAAGGTAGACTTTCGCCAAAAGTCTTTGCTAGACTGGTTTTAAAGTGATTGAGACATTTGCCCATGCAACCTCTACCGCGTGACTTTCTGACTCAACTGGCACAGGAATATAACTTGGCTCCGAAAGAGCAAGAGGCGTTTGTAGAATGCTTTAGTAGCAATAAGAACGAACAGGAAATTGCAGAGACTCTCGCTATCCAGGCTACTACTTTCCGCACTCGCATGACAGGAGTCTATAGAAAGTTTGGCTTCAGTAGTCAGGGGCCAGGGAAAGTCCGACAATTACACGATTTTTTGATTAAGAAGTATCAGAAATCTCCTGCTTCTACAATTCCCGAGCCTTCTCACCCTGCGATCAATATCGAGTTCCTGGTGCAACAGGCACGGGAAATGGTCCGCGCCTATATTCAAAGCGAATGCGGCACCATGCGAGTCTTGGATATGAACCACCCGATCGGGTTAGATGATATCTACACCCACGTCAATATTCTGGAAAGCATTACCGGGCGCAGACGTAAAGGAATTCCGGATTTATTGCAACACTGTAATTCTGAGGATTTTGAACGTTTTGCACTGGGGAAAATTATAGAAGAACGAGTGCCTGGATTAGAGGCGATCGCAAAATATTCTAAACTTATAATCTTGGGTAAACCAGGAGCCGGGAAAACCACATTTTTGAAACATTTAGCAATTCAATGCCTGAATCGCAAATTTCTCGGGAATCGCATCCCAATTTTTATCACCCTTAAAGACTTTGCCGAAGCTGCTAACCACCCCAGTTTGTTAGAATATATCGCTCAATCTCATAATTGCGTATCCTTGTCCGAAATTATCCACCAACGTCAGGCGTTAGTATTACTAGATGGATTGGACGAAGTTCGGGAAGAAGATAGTCACCGGGTTTTAAACCAAATTCGCGATTTTTCTACTGATTTTCGGGATAATCATTTTGTACTGACCTGTAGAATTGCAGCCTTAGAATATACTTTTGAAAAATTTACCGAAGTTGAAATTGCCGATTTTGACACCACCCAAATTTCTAATTTTGCGAACAAGTGGTTTAAAAATAAAGCGGTCAAACCTGAAACCTTTATTAATCAGATTGAAAATAACCCGAGAATTCAAGAGCTTGCCACCAGTCCCCTGCTGCTAACCCTGCTCTGTTTGACCTTTGAAGAAACAGGAGATTTTCCAGCGAATCGCTCCGAACTTTATAAAGAAGGTCTGGATGTGCTTTTGAAAAAATGGGATGCTAAACGGGGAATTTATCGAGACCAGGTTTATAAAAAGCTATCACCCCAGCGCAAGGAAGATTTACTCAGCAAAATTGCTTTAACCACCTTTGAAGCTGGAGACTATTTCTTTAAGCAAAAAGAAGCAGAACGCTACATCACAGATTACATTCGCAATTTACCGAATGCCAATACAGACGAAGAAGCCCTACAACTAGACAGTGAGGCAGTATTGCGCTCAATTGAAGCCCAACACGGGTTACTAATCGAACGGGCTAAAGCAATTTATTCATTTTCTCATCTCACTTTTCATGAATATTTCACGGCCCGAGAAATTATTATTAATCAACAATCCTCAGAGGAAGCATTGCAAAAGTTAGTCAGTCACCTCACTGATAGAAAGTGGCGTGAAGTCTTTCTTTTAGCAGCAGGTATGTCGTCTCTGGCAGATAAGTTGTTGCTTTTAATGAAACATGAGACTGGTCATCTAATTCACGGTTACAAAGGCTTACAACAGATTCTATATTGGGTAAATAATCACTCTATTTTAGGCTATCAATTTGATTGTTGCGATAGATTGCGATTAATTCAACACTTTTATCAGTATTGTGATGATAGTATTTTTTATATTGACGTTTACATCAGTAACCTGAATAATAAATTTTTAATAATCAGTTTAGATGAAAATATGGTTTTATTAAAATCTTCGCAAATTTTAACTGAAAATATATTTGTTGATTTTATTAAACACTTAATTGATTCGGAAAACCTTGACCCTTCAGACGATTTGCTGGATTGGATAAAGGGAGGGTACTTTTTAAGTTCATGGCAATCTTGGTCAAACGAAAGGGAAATAAATAGTATGCTAGAAATCATTCAATTTATAAGTTTAAGTGAATATATCCTTTGCCCTGAAGAAGCACAATTATGGAAGTGGTATTGTAATGCTAATCAGTTGGTCTTAGACTGCCTCAACAGTGATTGCTATGTTTCCAGGGACGTGCGGGAGGAGATTGAGGAGACTTTGCTGTTACCGATCGCAGAAATAGAAAAACGCAAAATAGAAAAACAAAAACGCCAATCCCCATAAAACCGAACCCTTCAAACTCCCCCTATCCGACAAGGGGCAAACGATCGCCTATGTTGTCGCGAGACCCCATACTGTTGCAATGCCTGAGTATGTTTCGCCGTACCATATCCTTTATTACTTGTCAAATCATACTCCGGATATTTCTTCGCCAAGCGCACAATTAAATCATCGCGCCAGACTTTTGCCAGAATACTGGCAGCAGCAATCACTAAAGAATTGCTATCTCCTTTAATCATCGTTTGTTGGGGAATTCCTAAATTAGGAATGCGCTGATTGCCGTCAATTAAACAAAACTCCGGTTTAACTTGCAGTTTATTAACGGACCGTTTCATCGCTAATAAAGAGGCTTGTAAAATATTCAGGCGATCGATTTCTTGGACTGATGCCATGCCAATTGCACAGGCGATCGCCTCCTCCCGGATCAGTTTTGCTAATCGACAGCGTTGGCTATGGGACAGCTTCTTACTATCCGTTACCCCCGCTGCCTTCAACAGTATAGCCGCCTCATCGGACAAAATAACCGCCCCTGCTACCACCGGACCAAACAAACAACCCCGTCCCACTTCATCCACCCCAGCAATTCTGTCATTTTGGGGCGTTTTATTGGGATTTTTACTGTTATCTGAGACATCCCAAAGACTAAGTTGTTGCGGCACATTTAACGGCACAATTTTGTTGGGGGTAAACAATTATTCAGGTTTAAAAAAATTTATTAATACCAAATCCCGGTACCAAAAATCATTTTTATAGAGTAGCCCGCGCAGGCGGGCTTTGTACGCAAAAGCCCCACCCTTCAGGGTGCGGGTTTTTATTTTGAAAACCGGATTCTATATTAATACCAAATCCCGGTATCAAAAATCATTTTTATAGAGTAGCCCGCGCAGGCGGGCTTTGTTCCTATAGCCCCACCCTTCAGGGTGCGGGCTAAAGCCTGGATATAAACAAAAAGATTGTCCTTGGAGCAGTAAAATAACTCCCCAAGGACAATATTAAATCAAACCGAACTAACCTTCTGCGGCAGAAGAACGACGACGGCGACGACGAGGGGGGGACCCAGCCGAATTATCCTCATTGTCTTCCTCATAGGATGATGCGGAGATGTCCTCATCATCATCAGCATCTGGCTGATGAACCGGAGCAAAATTCTCCTCGGGAGAGTCCTCCTCGGGAGAATCCTTCTCGGGAAATTCTTCCTCTACATCCGCCTCTGCAATCGGTTCTTCATCTTTAAAACTCGGTTCGGAGAACGAAGAAACCGAAGAAACCGACTCTCCTGGTTCCGTCACCGAGATGACGGCTGATTTGGAAAGTTTCACCTCTTCTTCCCGGAGGATCAACGGAGAAATCCCCATCAGCGCATAAACATCTTGCTCTTCCGGTGTCATTTCGACGTGAATCACCTCTGCCGGTTCATTCACCTTCTCATAATCGCGGAAACGGCGACCCCGTTCCGATCGCTCGGGACGATCCTCTTTAGGCGATCGCACATCTCGCTCATTCGTCAGCGCATAAGTGGGAGCGGGCACATAAGGTTCGGGTTCCGTCCATTCCGGTTTCGGTTCCCGACTCGCCGGTAAAATCGGCGAGATACTGCGAACCGCCGCAGGTTTTACCGTTGTTTCCTCCGTTCCTTCACCTTCACCCGCATCTAAGCGACGACGACGACGACGGCGTGGGCCTCCTGGACCCAATTCTTGATAGCTGGGATGATTGAGTAGATCCAACTCCGATACTTCCGTCGCTGGCTCGTAATCTGGGATATCGCGGACCGTCGGTTCCGGGACGCGAGTTTCCTTAACCGGGGAAGGGACCACCAGGCGATCGCTTATATCTGGGAGAATCGGCTGCATCGGTTCAATCGGACTTTCCCCTTCTCCTGGCAGATGCACATGATGTCCTGACCCCCCACAAGTCGGACAAGAGCGACTAAACAACTCATACACATTCTGACCTTGGCGCTTGCGCGTCAGCTCAACCAACCCTAACTCAGAGAGTTGAGCAATTTGCGGTCTATTTTTATCCGCTTTCAGGGCCTTATTGAAATGCTCCAGAACCTGCAATTGGTCGCGACGGGAGTCCATATCAATAAAATCGACAATAATCACCCCGGCAATATTCCGTAACCGCAATTGACGGGCGATTTCCGTCGCTGCTTCACAGTTGGTCCACAAAACAGTTTCCCGGGAAGTTGCCGATCGCGTAAATGAACCCGAGTTAACATCAATCACCGTCAGCGCTTCCGTCGGCTCAATAATAATGTAACCCCCAGACGGTAAATCTACCCTCGGTTTCATCGCTTCGCGAATCGCCGCATTCACCCGGAAATATTCCAAAATCGGAGTGCGCTCGCGGTGTTCATCAATTAACACCCCCGGAGGCGTTTTCCCCCCATTCCAAATCATCAACTGTTGCTTAACGCGCTTCACCCCAGTGGTAGCATCCACCACAATGCGATTCACATCAGCGCTGTACATATCCCGAAGCACGCGCTGAATAAAATCATCATCTCGATTCAACAGTGCCGGAGGACGGATTGTCGCCGCTTCCCGTTGAACATCCTCCCACTGTTTTTGGAGAAACTCTAAATCTTCTAAAATCGCCTCTTCGCCGACCCCTTCAGCTTCGGTGCGGACTAACAGTCCCATCCCGGCAGGCTTGATTAAAATAGCTAAGGCTCGGAGTCTGTTCCGTTCCGCTTCCGTGCGGATCCGGCGAGAGAGATTCACCCCGCGACCAAACGGCATCAGGACTAGATATCGACCGGGAAGGGTAATATTCCCGGTCAGGCGGGGTCCTTTATTCCCCGTTGGTTCTTTCATGACTTGGACCAGAACTTTTTGTTGGGGTGACAAGAGTTCCGTGATGGCTCCGGAGGAGCGTTTTAAGCGCAAAGGTCCAAGGTCAGTAACGTGAATAAATCCATTGCGGTCCGGATCGCCGATGTTCACAAAGGCTGCATCTATCCCCGGTAGGACGTTTTCCACTACTCCGAGATAGATATCACTGACTTGATGCGTTCCGGTGGCGACAACGAGTTCCTGAATCTGATCTTCAGAAAAAACAGCAGCAATTCTATACTGCTCTGCGATAATAATTTGCTTCGGCATTCAATTTCCTCAAAACTTGGCTATGAGCTATCACCAACTTCAGACCTAAAGTCGAGTCTCTACGTTTACTGGGTTCGCTCGTGGCATCAAAAGCCCAGTACGACCGATGACCGCTTCCTATGTAGCTATAGAAAAAACGAAACTTGATTTTCTAGGGTGTCGGGACAGTAGAGGGAAGACAACAAGGGTTCTTGACAAAATTTATGCTGGCGAAAGCGAATTGCTTTGGGCCTTAAACCCAGTTTTTTGTCCTGTTTATCTAATACTGAACCGACCCACTAGGGCGGAAAATTAATCTTTGATATCCCTCGTTGGGTCCAAGCTAGAGCTATTGCCGAAAAGCCCGTGACCGAAGCGATCGAATCAATAGCTACGATGAAAAGGGTATCCCGACTACATTCGTAGAATACTTTGGATTCCCTCTGGCGAAAGAGTGGGTATCCAATCCCTCTTGCGAACTGGCAAAGAATACATCTAAATTCTGAAAGTTTTGGCGGCAGGGAATGATGACCAGCATCTCGTGCTTTGGCATCTATCTCGTGCGGCTACGTTCGTAGAACTGCTAAATTTCGCCTCTCTACGCTTGGTCCAGCCACAACTACCGAGGTGATGATTGCCCCTTTAACACTGTAGTGACTGTATAGAGAACAGAAAGTGGGAAATTAATCTTGACAAATTTACCCTGAACGGCTTCGCACTTAGCCAGAAAGGGGTATCACAACATAAGGGTCCCACAGGAGAACAGCGACCGGCTCTGTCTCTGTTGCTTTCTCAAAACTTGACCCGTTTTAAAGGTCCCTTGGCTGTTTGTCTTGATCGAATGCTCTCTATGACGATGGCTTTTTCAAAAGGCCCTTCAACTTTTTACCCTGGTCTGACTCAATGTGACTCAATTTGGACGAGTTTAAGGCCGGAAACCCTAAACGTTCTCAAAGGCTGAGTTCCTGTCGCTTCAGGTAGGGATGGGTTGGGCCATCGGGTTATATTTTAGCAGAATCTCGCATAGCGGTAAATAAATTTCAGATTTCAGCCAAAATCAACTGTTTTCGGTGAGCGTGCAACAGCTCAAACTCCCGTTTTGCCATACGTTCAAACATATAGAGGATATGGGTGGGACGTAACAGGGTCCCGTCATGACGGCAACTTCCGAGAACGCGGAGGGTACAAGTCAAGGCATCCCTTGACACTTCAATTTGTTCCAATTCCAATAGGCGATCGCGCAGATTCACCCATTTGACTTTCCCTCTTTTGGTTGTATGTTCCCACTCAATTTCCTCAGCCGCCAGAATTTCCGAGATCCACTGCTGCCAGTCTGACGGTTGCAAAGCTACCTCGGGATCTGACAATGGGGTTAAACCCACTCGCAGGATATACTCGGCGCGGTCCAGGATTTGGCTCGCGGAAGGCGCTTTCACTGCCACGGACTCAACCCGATAAATCGGCAGGTCTGCCGGAAGTTGAGCCGCCAACCTTTCCCGGAATTCCTCGGGATCCATGAGTTCAGTCAGTTCAAAATCTACGATTTCGCTTTCCGAGGTGTAACCCAGGGTGAGGGCGTTCGCCGGTGAAATTCGAGGTCCCGGATGATATCCCCCGGTGAAGGAGACTGGTAAATCCGCACGGCGCACGGCGCGATCAAATAATCGGAGTAAATCCAGATGGCTGACCAATGCCATGTCACCTAGTTTACCCATCCACAACCGCAATCTTTGGACGCGATCGGTGTTAGGCGAAAAGTGACCAGCAAAGGGAGGAATCGGTAGGGGTGCAACTACGATATTGTGACCAAAGTCAACACCACAGACCCCACAATGGGAGCAACCCTCAAAAGAACAGTCGGGAACCGTTGCCGCTGCCAGTGCCAGCTTGAGATCTTCTTTCAACCAGTTTTTATCAATTCCGGTATCTAGGACATCCCAGGGCAAAGGGGCATCAAGTCGAGCATCAAAGTCGGTGCTAGTGCCGTCCATGACGTTCCATTCGCCATTTTCGACCTGGCGGTATTTCCAGCTTAAATCGGATTCGGCGATCGCCTGGGTCCAGGCTCCAAAAGCCCGGTCCAAACTTTCCCACCAAGAATCCATCCCCGCACCCAGTTCCCAAGCGCGACGCACCACCGGCGCTAAACGGCGATCGCCTCGGCCCACAAAATCTTCCATTGCCGAGATCCGCACATCCGTAAAATTGGCCTTCACCCCTCGCATTCGGCGAAATTCCTGGCGCAGCAGGTCCTGCTTCCGCATAAATTCAGCCGTAGAGACGGAATGCCATTGGAATGGAGTATGGGGTTTCGGCGTAAAGTTAGAAATCGTCAAGGTGACCTCTAACCGCTTCCCTCCTAGGGTACGACACTCCTGTTGGAGCCAATGGACGGTTTCGGCAATTCCGAGAACATCCGCGTCGGTCTCTCCAGGTAAGCCGATCATAAAATAAAGTTTGACTTTATTCCAGCCCTGTTCGTAAGCGGTTTTAATGCCCCGCCACAATTCTTCGTTGGTCAGTCCTTTGTTAATGATATCCCGCATCCGCTGCGTTCCCGCTTCTGGGGCAAAAGTCAGCCCACTGGTCCGGGTGCCTCCGAGGATATTGGCAATATTTTCATCAAAGCGATCGACCCGCTGGGATGGCAGGGAGAGAGAAATATTTTGGTCCTTGAGTCGGTTTTTGATTTCCATTCCCACCGCAGGCAATGCCAGATAGTCGGAACAACTCAGGGACAATAGGGAAAATTCGTTATAGCCGGTAGCCCGCATTCCCGCTTCGATCGCCTCGATTACTTGGTCGGGATCCACATCTCGGGCGGGACGGGTGAGCATTCCGGGTTGACAGAAGCGACAACCCCGAGTACATCCCCGGCGAATTTCCATCGTCAGGCGATCGTGTACCGTTTCCACATAAGGGACCAACCCGATGGAATAGGCAGGAATCGGGGTGGCAACTCGGCGCAATACCCGTTTCGGCACTCCGGGACGGTTGGGATGCACGGATCCATCCTCCGCCATATCGTAAAACTGGGGAACGTACACCCCGGGAACTTGCGCTAAATCAAACAGCAATTCTTCCCGAGTCAATCCCGCAGCTTTGCCTTCTTCCAGCACTAACCCAATTTCCGGCAGAAGTTCTTCCCCGTCACCGAGGGCGATAAAGTCAAAGAACGCGGCGTATGGTTCCGGGTTAGAGGTGGCGGTTTGGCCCCCGGCGAATATGAGGGGCCAGCTTCCGGCTTCCACGTTCCAGGGACCTGGACTAGAACGCTCTTGGGCGGTTAGGGGAATGCCGCCCAAGTCCAACATTTCTAAGATATTGGTGGCCCCGAGTTCATAACTGAGGCTGAACCCGAGAATGTCAAATTCCGGCAGCGATCGCTTCGACTCCACGGAAAATAAAGGAGTCTGAGTATTTCGCAGTTTCAAAACCAGGTCCGCACCCGGTAAATACGAGCGATCGCAAAGCTGTCGCGGTTGGGCATTCAAAATGTTGTATAGAATCAAATGCCCTAAATTGGAGGCTCCTACCTCATAAACTTCTGGATAGGTGAGCACCCAACGCACAGCGGCACTTTCCCAAGGTTTATGCACCGCCCCCAACTCATTACCCAGATAACGAGCGGGTTGTAATATGTCTGGGGTGAGGAGTTTCTCTACTGCAACTGCCACGGCAACTCTCTACTTTCTAATGGTTCTCGATGCCCTTCATCAGGGCCACGTCACATCCAGTCCATACTGATGCGCCCTTCGAGCCTCTTTATTTTATACGCTTGCAGGGAAGGATGAAGGCTTAACACTCAAGACTCCAAGCTCAAGGCTGAAGAGATTCTACCAGGACTGCCCCATCCATCCCCTCTCTAGCTCAAGACAATTCATCTACTGCCCCCTACATCCTGACTTCCATCTCACGAAATCATCCATAAATCCGGGTTCAAAGTCACCATTTCAGTCGTTCTCTTATCTTCAACGTCACGACTTCACTCATTAATCCTCGTTCATAGTGTTTGAAAGGCAATAAAACCTACTCACTAAAAATCAAAGCAGGATTAAAAGTCTTTGACGGACAGCTATAAGCCCGTCTTGTAGCTGTTGGAAAATGCTCCCGGGTCTAAAAGCGATGTAGGGGCGGTTTATAAACTGCCCCTACATCGCATCAGGCTCACTCTATTCAACTTTTTGAAAATTAAATAATCTGAAGTTGTAAACTGTTAAAGACTTTAATTAATTACTCCTGAGCGCGGGTAAAGCATGAACCGTTAACTCTTAGTTCCCCATGCAAAAGAGGCAGACCCCCTTGCTTTTAAGCTTTCCAGGAATTTGCCCCCGTTGAAATGGAGTTTTTAGACATCCTTAAGTTAATTGAATCAAAGCCTAATTTACCTTTAACAGTTCAGAAATAGTTCTAATTCAGAACGGCTTCAAATTCCGCCCGAGTTTCAAATAGCTCAAATACCCGATCAAGTTGAGTGATTTCAAAAATAATCCGAATCGATGGAGAGACGCCACATAAACTAAAGCGGCGGTTGAGCCGGTGGGCCAGACTCATCGCTGAAACTAACGCCATCAGTCCCGCACTATCCAGAAAATTTACATTTTCCATATCGACCAGAACCGTAGAAGGGATCGAAGACTGGACGACTGTGGTTAGTTGAGTTTGAAGTGCAGCCGCATTAGAGGCATTGAATTCACCCTGTAACCGAACTAAACTAATTTCGGGACTGGCAACATTAGTAAGCATTTGTTTAACCTCGACTGAAGCCTATTTTTTGTAAATTTAACATCTTCTTTTTATAATTTACTATAGGTTGCGGAAAATCTTCTATAGAGGGGGAGTGGTTTCGTTGAATCTTTTTATTTAATCCAGGTTTTATAAAGTTTTCATTAAGAAGCTCTAAAACGTATTAAATTATACTCAATCACCTCCGTAATTTCCGCAAGTTCAGAAAAATTGGGGGGAGGAGCAGGATATCACAGATGGTCGAATTCTTATGCGATCGAAATCACCAACAAAGCCCGTATCTTATCACTCGCTCCGATTAAGATTCCGCCGACAATGACAGATGTATCGAGTTCTCCCGATCGACCCCATGCGAGGTACCGCAGTGATTCGTCAACTGGTAGAGAAAGCGCTCTATATCAAGCAGCTAACTCCAGATATCGAAAATGGTATCAACTCTGAGTTAAGCCGTCTTGGTTATATCGATGATGTAGATTATGAAGCCTTGGAATTATTAATGGCAGAAATGGATGCAGGTCGGATTCAATTAGTCGCAAGTCGATAACAATCCAACGCGATCGCCTCCAAAACCAACCCCCAACAAAAAAACAGCCTTCAATCGGTTGCAACCCCTGAATCGGGGTGCATTGGACCCGCCAACCGACCGCTCAGGTCCCAGCCTTACTGGGCTTGTTTCCCCTGGTAAAAAAGAAACTTTAGGGGATCAAAAAGTGCGGTAAACTGTCTTCAGGTTTTTTTATGCTGACCTGGATCGGGTTGTCACGTCGTCATGCAGTTTGCCAAACGTTTAGAGAAAATTCCTCCCTATCTATTTGCGGAGATTGACCGCAAGCGCAACGAACTCATTGCCAAAGGGATTGACATCATTAATATGGGAGTCGGCGATCCGGACAAACCGACTCCGGCACATATTCTTCAGGCTATGCATGAGGCGATCGAGGATCCCGCCACCCATAACTATCCCCCGTATCAGGGAACGAAGGAGTTCCGGGAAGCAGCGGCGCAGTGGATGGAAAAACGCTTTGGGGTGAAAGGATTAGACCCAGACCAAGAAATTGTCTCTTCAATTGGCTCGAAAGAAGCGATTCATAATACCTTTTTAGCCTTTGTCGAACCGGGAGACTATACCTTAATCCCAGATCCGGGTTACCCGGTTTATCGTTCCTCGACCCTGTTTGCCGGTGGCGAACCCTACGTCATGCCACTGACCCCAGAACGGGAATTTTTACCCGATTTAGAGGCGATTCCCGAAGAGGTGGCGCGGCAGACCAAATTATTGTGGATTAATTATCCCAGCAATCCTACTGGGGCGATCGCCTCTTTAGAATTTTTTGAAAACTTAGTTGCCTTTTGCCGCAAGTATGACATTTTGTTATGTCACGATCATGCTTATGCAGAAATGGCTTATGACGGCTATAAACCCCCCAGTGTCTTAGAAATACCTGGTGCCAAGGATGTCACCCTAGAATTTCACAGTTTGTCGAAAGCCTATAACATGACGGGATGGCGCATCGGCTTTGCTGTGGGGAATGCCAAAGGAATTCAGGGATTACGACAGGTGAAATCTAATGTAGATTCGGGAGTGTTTAAGGCTATTCAACGGGCGGCGATCGCCGGGTTTTCAACTACAGAAGAAGAACTACAATCGGTGATTTCCGTGTATCAAAATCGCCGAGATATCTTAATTCAAGGGTTACAATCTCTAGGTTGGCCGATTTCACCACCGAAAGCCACACTCTATGTCTGGACTCCCGTTCCCCCGGGCTATTCTTCGGCGGAGTTTGTAACTTTGCTATTAGAAAAATGCGGCATTATCGTTCCCCCAGGGAACGGATATGGTGCGGCAGGGGAAGGCTTTTTTAGAATTGCTTTAACCCTAACGGAAGAGAGAATAATTGAGGGGATTCACCGCATGAAAGATGCGGGAATTCGGTATCAATAAGAAAGCGGTTGTAGGAGTTGGAGGCGATCGCTCTTGACGGGTTTCCCAGAGCATCAAGGACGGGAGAATGGGGGGAAGAAAGCGGGTTTCTGCACCCTGTAGTGATGTTCTAAAAACCCCCAAGGCGATCGCTAACACCCCTCAAACGCTTCAGGGTGGGCTTGCCAAACCTGTTGAACAAACGATCTGAGGCGATCGTGGGCGATCGCACAGAACCCGGGTTCTTGAGGAGGAAAACTTTGCAGTTCCGTCAATAAAGGAATCACTTCCGTATCCAGGGCCAAGCGGAATAAACTTTGAGGCCAGACCAGATCCGCACCCTGGCGTAGATCGTACAGTTCCCGGGATTCATCTGGAAACGGCGGACGGGTCAGGACAGGACCTACAGCCAACATCAGGGGCCTCAACCATAACATCGAACGAGTTGCCAAAATTTGAATGACTTCTGCATAGAGGCAAGTTTGGTGATATTCGAGACAGACAATCTGGCAAGGTTGAAAAGAACAAGAAAACTGCATGAATTAGTTTTACAGCACCCTAAAAATGGAACAAAAAACCGGGATTTGGCGGGAGTTGAAATCCGCGACCGGATGAAGACCTACAACATAGCTTTTATGGGTAGAGACCTCTTGCATCATTCCGAAGCATTCCCCGGGCGAACCTAATGGGGGTTAGGGCATCTAAAAGAGGGGACTGTGGGAATTGAAACGGGAGATCTCATTTTGAACCGCTAAATCGCTCAACTATTTGTTTAGCTAAAGCCACTGCATTCCCGCAGTTGAAAAAAATACAGTGGATTCATCAAAAAACCCTATCACTATTTTAAGCAAAAGTGGCTAGTTTTAGGGATACCTTCGCCTTGGACCCCTAGCTGAAAAACTCTGCGGGAGGAACGCAATTTGTACTCAGGCAATGGTGCATCCGGAGAACTAGGTTAGTTCCCTGAAAAATGTTGGAAACCTGAGAAGGCGGCGAGCGCGAATGGCTGTTCAATTCCGAGTAGGGCATCCCCACTCGAAGAGTAAGCTGTTTCTTTCTGAGGGGTTCCAAAACTTATCAGGGTTCAAAGCATTACCCCCTAAAAGTCGTTTAAGCTCGAACTTTTTGGTGGGGCAATTCTAAAAGTGCCATGAATTGACCCCTTAAATAAATCCCGATCTACTCCACCAGAGGAAATCCTAAAGCTCATGAAAATGGTTTGCCTCTCCGGGTCAGCTAGATATAATAACTTACTCACGGGATTGAGTTGGCATTCGAGATCGGTCCAAATGGGGTTGACTCCGGAAGAAAAATGTGGAAGGTGGTGTAGCCTCCCTCAACAATGGCCCAGGTTGAGCCTGCAAGGGTTCCTCAGCGAGGTCTTTTAAAAAAATTAGAGAAAAGGGTAGGTTACGCTTGATAGGGACAAAACTTCCACCTTGGCTGATGAGAACATGATATCGTTCAAGCCAGTCTTAAGATTATGTTAATAAACTGAGGCTTATAAACCGTGGGAGGGTGCTGATGGCAAGTGGGCCATCAAAGCCCCTGTTAACCTCTATGGCTGTACTATCCGCAAACACAACATTTTCATTATGAGAAATTGGGTGAAACCGCAAATATTTTCTTGGCTACTCCCAACAGCAACTGCTGTGTTCCTACTAGCCGCTCCCGCGCAAGCGGCTAGGCTGGAATATTGGCGTTTTGATACGGAGCAAAACCGACTGCACTTTACGACTGCCGGAGGGGTTCAACCCAAGGCGCAATTAATCGCTAATCCCACGCGCCTTGTTATTGATTTGCCCGGGACAACCTTAGACCGTTCGGCGGTGACTCAACCCGTGGGCAGTTCAGGTTTCCAGTCTATTCGGGTGGGACAGTTCGAGTCAGACACGACGCGATTAGTGATTGAATTAAGCCCGGGTTATACGATGGATCCGCAACAGGTGCAATTCCGGGGAATCAGTCCCACGGAATGGACCGTTGACTTACCCACACCCCAACGAATTGGGGCGCCATCGAGTGGATCGGCGGCTGCCGCGCCACCGGCGCGATCGGGCAGCGGAGTTCAAATCGAAAATGTTCAGGTGACGCCGGATGGATTTTTTATCCGGACCCGAGGGGGACAGCCTCAAGTCAAAATGGAGCAAAGTAGCGATCGCTCCTTATATGTAGATCTCCCCGGGGCCACCATTTCCCCGAACATGGGGTCACGAGACCAACTACTCGATCGCCACGGTGTCGCTCGCATGAGTGTCCGACCCCTGGAAGGGTCCACTCCTGGAGTGCGAGTGACCTTCATCTTATCGGATACTAACTCCAATTGGCAGGTCACCGCGAGCAACTTGGGTGGCGTGGTGGTTCTGCCCGGTCCTCAAGGTTCCAGGGTTGGATCCGGATCTGTGGCAATGGCGCAGAATCCGAGTAGCGATCGCATCGTCACCATTGAACGGGTTGAACTACAACAAGATGGGTCCCAAATTTTAATCCAGTCCAATCAACCCTTCACCTACACCAGTGAATGGGACCGGGCTTCCGGAGCCTATCGCATCGTCATTCCCTCAGCCCAGTTAGGCAATGGGGTCCAACCTCCTCAATCTACTAATCGGGGTGCTTTTTTATGGGTAAAGTTGCAGCAAGAAGACTCCCAAACCGTAGCAATTCTGGTACAACCCTCAGCCGGGGTGCGGATTGGACCCCTGACCCAACCCAGTCCCCAATTGCTCTCGGTTACCTTACAACGTCCGGGTAACGTCGCAGCGGCTCCTAATTCCAGGACCTCAATTCCCACCGCGCCAGGACCGATGAGTTATCCTGCCCCCTCGCCGATGCGATCGCGCGATGGACGGCGAGTCGTGGTTATCGATCCGGGACATGGCGGTGGGGACCCCGGCGCCGTTGGCATTGGGGGCATCCAAGAAAAGGAAATCGTCATGGACATTTCCGAACAAGTGGCGAGACTTTTAGAACAAAATGGTGTCCAAGTGGTCATGACTCGTCAGGATGACCGGGAAATCGATTTAGCGCCTCGGGTTCAACTGGCTAACCGGGTCAATGCAGATATTTTTGTTAGCATTCACGCCAATGCGATTGATATGAGTCGCCCGGATGTGAATGGCATCGAGACTTATTATTATGCCAGTGGTCAGGCTCTGGCCCAAACCATTCATAACAGCCTCTTGCAAGGGACTGGCGCTCGCGATCGCCGGGTGCGGCAATCCAGATTTTATGTCTTGCGCCATACCTCCATGCCTGCGGTATTACTGGAAGTCGGATTTGTCACAGGTGCGGAAGATGCACCGCGTCTGGCGAATGCAGCTTACCGCACCCAATTAGCCCAGGCGATCGTCCAGGGTGTTCTACAATACCTGCAAAATCCCTAGTCTGCCTATTCCTCGGAAATCTTTCTGAAAGATTCCCGAATTTGGGCTGCTGAGTGCTGATTTTTAACCCATACACTTGAAGCAAATCAACCACCCGTGTCTAACTTTTTTGAGTCTGACCTGCGTCCCTTGCATGACGATTCTCCAGGACAAAGCAATGGGTTTGTCCCCAATACTGGCTCTAACTATCTCTCCAGTTCCATTGCGGGTTCCCATCCCTATACCCCCGGGGCTGATGGCAACAACCAAAGACCTAGAATAGGGGTTTTTGACAGCGGTCTGGGGGGGCTGACTGTCTTGCGAGAAGTCTATCGCCAGCTTCCCCAGGAATCCATTCTTTATTTTGGGGATACCGCTCGCCTTCCTTATGGCACTCGCTCTCAAGCAGAAATTGTCCAATTTGTGCGCGAGATTCTCTACTGGATGATGACACAAAACGTCAAAATGGTCATTATGGCCTGCAATACCAGTTCCGCTCTGGCCCTGGAAATGGTGCAAGCAGAGTTTCCAGTGCCGATGTTGGGCGTCATTTTACCGGGGGCTCGGGCTGCGGTGAGTCAAGGTCGCCGAATTGGGGTGATTGCGACCCCGGCAACAGCGGCAAGTAATGCCTATCGGCGTGCAATTCAAGAAATGAATGCAGAGACGCGGGTTTGGCAAGTGGGTTGTCCAGAGTTTGTCCCTTTAATTGAAGGCAACCTGATTAATGACCCTTATACGATGGAGGTGGCACGAGAATATTTGGCCCCTCTACAAGAGCAGCAAATCGATACGTTGGTTTATGGCTGCACCCACTATCCCCTTTTAGCGCCGGTTTTCAAGAGTATTTTGCCGAGTTCGGTCCAGTTGGTGGATCCGGCTGTTCATGTGGTGGCAGCAGCGGCCCGGGAGTTGGAGATGTTAGGGTTGGCAGAGACTCGTCCGGCACTCCCCACTCGATTTACGGTGAGTGGTTGTGCTCAAGAGTTTGCTCAACGGGCGGTTCATTTACTCGGCTGTACTCCCGTGGTGGAAAAGGTGTGTTTACCTGTATTAGAAGGTCAGCCTTTGCCAGTGGAACCTTGATCTACGGGCTGATCCAAATTGGGTTGAGCATCAAGGCGGCTTTTTGCCCAATTGAGATTCGGTTTGGGCCGTCTTTGTTGATAAATTTGGGTTTTCTGGCTCCTAGGTTCTGGGGTTTCGATGAGGCGATCGCCCCAGGGCTATCTATCCTACATTAGAGGGCCCGGGAATTTCTGAGGAATAACTGGACTCGAAAGCGATCGCCACTCAGCTTGAGTGCGATCGCTCTGCTACTAGAATCGTTCTCCTGCATCTGAATCCCGCAGGAACACCGCTTCAAGGTCTCGAACTTGACCCTTTTGCGTGTCGTCCTGCCAAACTCAAGAGCAAATAAATGGTTAGCAAATAACCTGTTGCCAGAACGGGAATAATCAAAGGCATATCAGTGTATGTCATAGTACGGCCAGAAATGAAAGCGCAGGAGTCGTCAAGGAAAATAGTCATAGGAATTTTCAGCACTTTCAAGCACAATTGGCTTCAAAATACTGACATGGCCCTTGCAGGACCCATATAGTCACTCGGTGAATACCCCTTTCTCAATCTTGAGGACCTAGAGAGGATTTGCCGAACCCCTCAAGTTACTGCGGTAACCCTCAAAGCTGGAAATACATCCCTTCCAAAAGATATCTATCGTTCTGGGTTTTCTACGGACCCCAAGGATCCCGAGCCAACGAAACAGGGTGAATGAGAGTGGTGAATGCCAAACCCCATCCCATCGGTCTTGCGGTGACGCAGAAAAACCTACTCTAGGTTTTTCGGGGTTTGGGCTACTCCTTGCTTTCCCAAAACAATAAGCTGCTTGGGAGCGAGCGAAACACAAGAAGCGATCATCAAAGAAAATCCAGACTGAAAGCCACCCGCCTGGGGTTTACTGAACGTAACCCACCCTGGGTTTTTTTCTCATCCTCTGACCAAATTTACATCCCCAGCCCCAAGTCACCTAGGAGAAGTTCTGATTTTTAAAATCAGTTACCTAGCTAACAATCTATTACTTGACGGTTGCCGGGAGGGAAAATAAACTGGGTAGCGTCGCTACGCTTATGGATGGAATCTTTAAATTCTTACTTTCTACCCTAACACAAGCGGGTCAAGTTTTCCAGGGTTTCTGAGATTTTATTTAACAATTCTTTATAAAGAGGCCAAGACATCGGTCCGATGAGCTTTTCAGGATATTTTTACAAGAAAAGTGTCGGATCGGGAGAGGCTTCGCTTAGAATATATGTAAAATTTCGTAACTTTACGTCTGAGTCGGCCTATCCATGACCTCAACCACCTCCCTATTTTCCCCGGTTGAAGCAGACCTGCGGTTGTTAACCGAGAACCTGAAACAGCTAGTTGGTGCCCGTCACCCCATTTTGTTCGCTGCGGCGGAGTACCTTTTTGGGGCCAAGGGAAAACGGATGAGGCCAGCAATTGTGCTGTTGCTCTCGCGGGCCTTGGCACCCGATGGAGAGATCACCCCTCGTCATCGCCGATTAGCAGAAATCACGGAAATGATCCACACGGCTAGCCTAGTCCATGATGATGTAGTGGACGAATCGGAACTCCGCCGAGGAGTGCCGACGGTTCATAGTCGATTTGGCAATCGTGTGGCGGTGTTAGCCGGGGATTTCCTGTTTGCTCAATCGAGCTGGTATTTAGCCAACTTAGATAACCTAGAAGTGGTCAAATTGCTCTCGGAAGTGATTATGAATCTAGCCGAGGGAGAGATTCAGCAAGGGCTGAATCGATTTGACAGCAGCTTAGGGATTGAAGCGTACCTAGAAAAAAGCTACTATAAAACCGCCTCCTTAATTGCCAATAGTTCTAAAGCGGCGGGTATATTAAGTGAGGTAGATGAAGAACTAGCCGAAAACTTCTATCAATATGGACGCCAGATTGGTCTAGCGTTTCAAATTGTGGATGATATCTTAGACTTCACGGGTTCAACGGATGTTTTGGGAAAAAATGCGGGTTCGGACCTCAGCAGCGGCAATCTGACGGCACCGACGTTATATGCGTTGGAAGAGAAACCCTATTTAGAGGTTTTAATTGAGCGGGAGTTTGCCGAAGAGGAGGATTTAGCCGAGGCGATCGCCTTGATTAAAGACTCCAATGGCATCCCACGTGCTCGGGAATTAGCCGCTTTCCATGCTCAGGATGCGGTCAAGCACTTAGAGGGACTGCCCCCGGGGGAATGTCATCAAGCCTTGGTAAAGTTGGCGGATTATGTCCTGAGTCGCTTGTATTAGCAATGAGCGTTCAGCCGGTCGGGTGGATCCTTATGTAGCAAAATCGCACCGCAGATGAACCGCTAACGGTCCGTTGAGGGTGTTGAGGGTTCTAAGGCGATCGCCGTCGAGGGCTCTAATTTTCAACGGGCGCGATCGCGCTTAACCCTTTTTAAAGGAAATTGCGATCGCTCTTAAAGTTGCTCAATTTCCCTGCGTCCTTTCGGGACCTCTGCTGCGGCAGTGACACCGAAACTCCGGAACGAAGGAGTTTGCCCGCAAGGGTCAATTGCTTAGGCCCTTAGCCCAATGAACCGGGAGCGTTTTTGTGGAATAGATCCATTAATACGGTGGAAATATTCACCCGACAACCGATTTAACAAAGCGGTTGCCCGGTTAACAGAGTGCTAAACAGAAAGAAAACTCGACAGAGGCCCCATCCAATAGCCCTCACCATCCGGGTGAGCAGGACTAGCCCTTTGCCATCTAGCTATTTCTCCCGACTGTTCAGGGGAGAGTTACTCAAAAAGGGCTAACCTGACTAAACTGAGACTCCCCTCGAACCAATCCGAGGCAGCCCCCTGGGTCGGAACTAGGCAATATCCGGCGGGACCGGGCGAGATTTAAGCGGATTGGATGGGGATTGCAGATGTTGTTGTAACTGTGCTTGAATCAGGGTTTGAAGGTCCTGACGACGGACCTCCGTCCCGGCAGAAACATCTCCTGATTTTTCAAAAAAAACCACACTATCGAGGGTATCAATTGCCACCATTTGAAATAAAATATGAATAACCGGGACCGGCACAGCCACTGCTTGTGAATCTTTGGGAGCATAAGCACCGTTGCTGGCGTCCTTAACTGAAGGAAAAGCATAAATTACCTGTTTCTCCAGATCAGGTTGAGCGCGATTGCGTAACGCCGTCACCATCCAACGTTGATTAAGAGTTTGCAGGATATAATACTGGGAATGGCGCAATTGCAAAGCCAGTTGCTTCAACGCTGGCGCGATCGCAGCCACGATACCAGGAGTTTGACCATCTTGGGGTGCATTGTCAATCAGAAGCTGAACTTGTCGATCTAAATTCATTGTTAAATAGGTCGAGCTTTCTATCATCCATTTAAGTTTAGCTGTAGTCATCCCTAGCTGGACTAGGGGGTTGATACTTAACAAAACCACCATGATGGGAAAAATCGAGGGGCGCGTGGAAGAAGATATTTTTCAACTTCTATTTACAGAACTCCAGCAAAATACCCGTTCTTCTGACCAAAAATGCCGGGAAGTCGCCGATCGCATTGCGGCAGAAGTTAACCGGATTTGCCAAGAAAGTCAAAGAATTAAAGCATCAGGAGAAGAAGAAAAATGGAGAGTGACTTTATCGCGACATCGCTTACAGCAATGTCTGTTTTATTATAATTTTGGGGCGCGAGGGGGAAGAGTTGAATTACACAGTACCCTCAGTGCGATGGTTTATCGCTACATTACGCCGCCTCAAATCCAATCGAGTTATCAAGCTCGCTTGAACTTAATCGAAGATTTTCTGCAAGGATTTTATGTGGAATCGTTAAATGCGTTTCGACGGGAAGCGCAACTGGAGGGGACCTTTTCCCCCACGACCTTGTTAGAACTGTCGGAATATATGGCATTCACTGAACGGTATGCTAAACGGCGGATTCCGCTATCGGGAGGGCGATCGCAACAACTGCTGATCTTGCGAGCACAAACCTTTTCCCAGCAGCAACCGCCCGAAACAACCGTGGATATGGAACAGGCTGCCGAAGGGTCCTCCCTAGACTCAGACCAAACCTGGAATGACTCCTCAGTGCAGCAAGTGCGAAATGCGATGGTTGATCGCGATCTAGAGCCTGCTGATGATTCCTTACGCGAAACCGTCATCAAAGAAGTGCTGGCTTACCTGCAAGAGAGAGGACAAAACGACTGTGCGGACTATTTTATTTTGCGATTGCAAGATTTACCCACTAATGAAATCGAAGAAATTTTAGGCGTGACTCCCCGACAGCGGGATTACTTGCAGCAACGCTTTAAATATCATTTGATTCGATTTGCCCTCTCTCACCGCTGGGAACTGGTCCATGAATGGTTAGAAGCTGATTTAGAGCGAAACTTAGGGTTAACCCCGGAACGGTGGCAACAATTTCAAGACAGCCTAGAAGATCCCCAACGGAAATTACTCCGATTAAAGCAACAAGGCGCGAAGGATTCGGACATTGCCAAACTCTTAGAATGTACGGTTAACCAAGTGCAGAAACGGTGGTTTAGACTATTAGAAGCCGCATGGCATCTTCGCAACGAGCGCGATTCCGGAAATAATGCATCTACAGATGAATAGGGGGGTAAGACATGGATAGGGACGAGCAAGTTTTTCAAAACCTTGCCAACTCAGAAGCTATTCAAGAGCGAATTCTCGGCTGGCTGTTCCAACTCTGTGAGCCAGACTCGATGCCGCAAATGGAAGAGCTAACCAGTCCGGAAACACCTCCGGAAGCAGACTTAGACAACCCTTTAGCTCAGAATAACTTAGACCCTCTCGATTCTGAACCAATCGAGCGATCGCCCTCTATTGAGGGTAAATCAGAAGCAGGGTTTACCGAACTGGACGAGGGAGTGAGTCTCAACGGAGAGCGACCACTTAAACCAGGAGAGATACCTGCCGTGCAAGACCGTTTTTACACACTTGTGAAACGCCGACTGGAAACTGAAATTCAACATCATCCCCCCCTATTTCCCTGGGAAAATGAACTGTTGGATTACGAACCTGAATATTTAGATTTTCCGGAAGAGAAAAAAGTTCCGGCTTTCGATTGGTTGACCCAGTTGCCCTTGTTGAGTTTGCCCGTCACTCTCCCGGCGACTGTCCTCACCCAACTTTTAGAAGAATGCCGGGTTCTGATCCAATCTTCCTTGCAAGATGGCGCTAAATTAGTTCGGGCAGTAGAAGGATTATTTCCCGATCGCCGTCCTCAACTGCACCAGTTAGCGGGATGGGCCCTGGCGATGTCTCCCACCCGTGGATCCAGTGCAGAGGCGATGAATCCCCTAGCCAGTGGAACCGTTGATTTTCCCCCCACCTACGAAGGGGCCAGTGCGGATCAGCAAATGGTCCTTTGCTTACTGGCGGCCCGAGAAATTATGGGGACCCTGACCTTAAGCGTGAGTGCTTCGGGAGGGCCAGTGGAACGACAATGGCTCACCAGTGCCGGAATGTTGAGCATTCGGGTGGAATGTGTGGGGAAACTGAATCAGGACCCCTCTAAACAGACTCAATCCCTAGGATGTCTGCGAGTCCGGGGCGAATTCCCCTCTGGTGGGACCTTGCAACTGCGCGGGGGTGAGGCTCAGTCTACCACCTCTCGTCCCAATGCCGGATGTTTGCACGTTGAACTGTTTGAGCCACAACCAGACTGCTCCTATTTATTAGAAGTGCGCTTCCATAACGAATACCATAACGCCCTGACCTTTGTGGTGCGTCTCTCCTAGAAGGAAGGGGCAACGTCCGCATTCATCCGCTCTATAGAGTAAATTAGGAAGGAATAAAGACACTCTTTTGTTCTTTTCTCCTTCATCACTATGTTTAACTCGTCAGGGATTCGGCATCTGTCCCTTATTCCCGTCTGGCGTAGGATCCGACAGCAAATCGAGGCAAGCAAACCTCCGACTCCGGAGGACTCGCTGATGCTGCGGGTACTGGTGCAGGCCCTTGTCATCGTGGGGATTATTGCAACGGATGTGGCGGCAGGGACGACGATGAGCCTTTGGGCAGTCCCCTTGAGTATTCTGGGAGCAACCTGGAGTTGGTATCGCCGCCGCGATCGCAATATTGCTGTTAAATTTTTGCTGGCGATTGGGATGCTCGTGGCCCTGGGTTCGTTTTTCGGGCGCTTAATTGAGGCACTCAACGATACCCGGGTTGTTCTGGCTGAACTGCTGATTCAAGTTCAGGTTCTCCATAGTTTTGACCTCCCCCGGCGCTCGGATTTGGGCTATTCGATGGTCATCGGATTGATCCTGTTGGGGGTAGCGGGAACCGTGAGCCAAACGTTAGCTTTTGCCCCGTTATTATTAATCTTTTTGGCGATCGCCCTGCCGACGTTGGTCTTGGATTATCGATCGCGCCTAGGACTGAAACCGGAGAAACGTCCCACGGGACCCCGGAAAAAAAAGAAAATCAACTATTCTCAACTCGGTTTTTACGGTTTCCTATTTAGTCTGGTTCTGGCGATCGGACTGGTCATTTTTGCAGTCATGCCGCGCTTTCCGGGCTATCAATTACAGACCTTTCCCGTGAGTTCTCCCATTGAAATTCCTGGAGATTTGGATGGTCGTCAAATTGTCAATCCGGGCTATGAGAACGGCGAAGGAGACGGCACCGGGGGGGATGGCACCGATGGACCCGGTGAGATTGATGATACCTTTTATTATGGGTTCAATAACCGGATGAACCAAAATCTCCGAGGCGAAATGAAACCCAAAGTCGTGATGCGGGTGCGATCGCAAGCGGAGGGATTTTGGCGCGTCTTGGCGTTTGACCGCTATACCGGGAAAGGCTGGGAAATCGGTCGCAATGAAGAAGCGACCACCCTACGCCGTCCCAGTTGGTCCTATCAATTTCATGTTCCCTTTGACCGGAGCCGAGTCGGGAGAACTCAAGAGATCGTTCAAAGCTATACAGCCGTTTCAGATTTACCGAATATTATTCCGGCCCTGTATGAGCCAAAATCGCTTTATTTTCCCACTGAACAGGTGACGTTTGATACGGAAGGGAGTCTGCGATCGCCCTTGGGTTTGGTGGAAGGACTGACTTACACCGTGATTTCAGAAGTTCCGTATCGCGATCGCGCCGCCCTTTCTCAATCCCCCACAACCTATCCCAAGGCGATTCGCAATTATTACTTGCAAGTCCCCCCCGAAATCAGCGATCGCCTGCGCCAACATACTGAGGAAATTTTAGCAGGCGCACCCAATCCCTTAACCTCCCCCTACGAAAAAGCCCTATACCTAGCTCAATATCTCAAACAAAACTACAGCATTCCGAACGATCCCTTTGGACTGCCTTTTTTAGGACCCGAGGATGATTTGGTCGAGACGTTTCTGTTCCAGCAAAAGGGAGGCTATCCGGACCACTTCTCCACCGTCTATACCGTCATGCTGCGTTCCATTGGGATTCCTTCTCGCTTAGTCGTGGGGTTTGCACCCGGTGAGTTTAATCCCTTTACCGGACTTTATATCGTTCGTAACACTGACGCCTATGCCATGACGGAGGTGTATTTTCCTCAATATGGTTGGTTTGCCTTTGATCCGATTCCCGGTCATGAAATCGTTCCCCCATCCATTCAAGAATATCAGCCCTTTAGCGTGTTGCGGATGTTGTGGCGGTGGGTTGCAGGGTGGCTGCCTTCTCCGGTGACGGGATTTCTGCAAGCGGTCTTTTCTATCCTCGGCGGTTGGCTGGTGGGTAGCATTGTGTGGGTACTGCGGCTGTTTACCCGAGGCTGGGTGGGACTCTTTGCCGGTTCAATCTTACTCACGGGTGTGGCATTTCTAGTTTGGTTAGCTTGGGACGCTTTCCGACAGTGGCGCTATCGTCGGTTTTTGGCAAAAATGCCCCCAGTGGAACGACTGTATCAGCAAATGCTGGATACGTTAGGACGCCAGGGATATCGCAAACATCCTGCTCAAACTCCCTTCGAGTATGCGCGAGAGTTGCATCAACATCAACCCCAGACTGACGCATCCGCAGTCGAGGAGATTTCTCACGCTTATGTGAGTTGGCGTTATGGGGGCAGTCAACCGAATTTGGCTCTTCTGCAGCAACGGTTAGAGGAATTGAAAAAGCGATCGCAACTCCGACGAAAGTAGCAGGGGTTGGGTCAAGCAGAGTGAGGGCGAAAAACCGGGTTTGGTTTAACAGTAAACGGTGACGTCCTCACCACATTCATCGACTAAATAACATAATGCGCGGAAGCGCAGCCCTACAAACTGCTCATAAAATGGGTTGAGTTTACATAGGGGCGGAATGTGAAATAAGACGCGATCCCCAACTTTGATATCCCGTTCAAAGGGACATTGAGAGGGGATCAGCTTACACAAGCTATGCGCCATTTGGCGATCGCGAACTTCTAGGCGATCGAGCCAGTGCTTGAGGGGGCCTAATGGCTGGAAAAATGCCTGGTCTGCACGAGTTGGAACCGTAGAACGATCGCTTTGTGTGGGCGCTTTTTCAGAAAGCTCTATCCAAGTGATGCGAATTAGATGCTGTATGGTATAATCTAATACATTCATCTGGTTTCCTCTGTTGTTACGAGCGGGTGCTAAGTCAGCACTTGCATGGACATTACAGCCTCTTATGGGGTCAACCCGGATGGCTCTCAATGTATTGACTGATCCGCAAGAGGTTTAGGTTGCTCAAGCGGGTGGTCGGCTTCAGACTTTAGGTTCTACTCTTTGGATCTTCTCCAATTTCTTTGAAAATGGAAGGGACTCCTATCACGGGCATGAATAATCCCTATCACCGCTTGGTAGCGATCGCGATCGCTCTAATTTCGACTTTTTTGCCCTATAGCAACTCGCTGCTCTAGTCTAAATCGCGCACAAGCCCTAAAAACCACATCTCTCTTTACCCCAAAATCGCTTATTTTCGGGATAAAATTTTGGAATCGTGCTAGGTGTGACTCCAGCCTACGGGACCTCTATCAGCAGTCTTCCTGAAGTGAATGCTCCATCAACCATAGTAAGGGTAAATCACGCCCATCTTGTCTAACTGATAGGGAGGCGCTCTATAGAGCAATTCAGGTAATTTAAGGTTTCTCAAATTGGGGATTTGTATGAAAAAAATATGTTTTTTTTGAGGTAAAAGTCTAAAAATAATCAATTAAAAGGGGGGCGAAACTCAAGAAACAACTCAAGAGTAAGACCTTTATTGATTAAATCCATCGCCAGTAATCCGACTTCCAACCACACCCATTTCAGCCTGTTTAAGATAAAGATAGCGGGACTCAGAGGAAGAGGGTACCAATTTTATAAGATCCCCCTTAAGAATGATGAATAAATTCAGGGAATGCTGGGAAAATAAAAACTAGAGTTCTGGCAGCATTCGGTAGTCAGCCCCGCTCCCTTTGATGCCTTCAAAGGCTGATTATATTTAAAAAAAAGTCCAGAATAAGGCATCGGTTTATTAACATCCTAACAAACAGCAATCAATGCCAAATTTATGAAGACCCTTAACTTGTTTATTTTACGAACTGTAGGAGTTTTTGCGGTGGGGGGACTTTTAGTGGGGTTCATGCCCCTTTCTACACCGGGTCCCAAAAACGTGATGAACCCAGGAGACTCAATCCAGTCACAACCTGGAAAATTAACGGGGTATGTAGAAATACTATTTACGGAACCCGGAGACCCCTGCATTCAGAGTCAAGAGAGATATCTCCATCCCGGGACGGAAGTTGTCATTCAAAATAGCGATCACCAGCCGATCGCCACCGGAGTCTTAGGGGTAGGGAACCCCCAACCTTTACAAGCTGGTTTTTCTAAAATGACCTGTAAATTTCCTCTAGTTGTAGAAAATATACCCGAGCTTCAGAACTATGTTATTAAGCTAGAAGGCGGGGAAGAATTTCCTTATTCTCGCAAGCAGTTTGAGCAGAAAAACTGGCAGGTGGAATTAACTCTGTTTAGATAAGGGGGGGTAATATTTCTGGTAAATTTGCCGAGGTCTTGTGTATCCCCAGGAGATTGCGATCGCGATCGCAATCTCCTGGGGATAATCTTCACATCAGGGTTAGACGGCGATCGCCTTTTAGAGAAACAAATGGATTTATAGTAAGAACAGATATCCGAATTGATCCTCGAAGGTAAAGGCAGCATGAACCCAGAAGATTCACCCAAAGTTGATAACCAAGACGATGAATCCTCGTCCCCCAGGGCTCCCAAATCCAACGTAGGCCCAGAGGAGTCAGAATCAGCGGAAGAATTGAATGCTATTGCTAAAGCGCTGATGGTCAAGCTACTGTGGTCTCAGGTGGGACTCATGGATGAGAAAAATCCGTAAGTTTTTATTTACTCCAGAAAAATCCCGAACCTGGATTTAGGAGCATTTAAGAAACCTCGGAATTCCAGTTCGGTATCCCTAAAAGAGTGAATTCACCCAGAAATTATATTTTGTAAAGACGCGCTTAATATCATGTTTGCTTGACACCCACACTGACCTAACCCCTTTCCCCCCATTCTTTGCAAGGATGGGGGAGAAGAGGAAAAAATGGTTTTTTAGGTTAATCCGCCAAACTTGATATAACGCAATTTGTTGGGCGCGTCTTTTTTTGTAGGGATCAAGAAAGTTTTGGGCAAATGCCGGACAGAGTTCCTTGCAACAGTTGCTCGTTTATTTCCCTGATTTCCCTCCTTCAAAAGGACCAATAACTGTGGGTTCAGGTCGAGTAACAGTAACCTGCCATAATGCTTTGACAACGGCCATAAATTCCCGAAAAGTATAGTAAGTCATCGAATCGGTGCGGAAAATCCCCCAATCCGGGGTTCCTAAACCCACTGCTTTAATTCCCATCTGACGACCCGTATAAACGGCCCGGGGGAGATGATAGCGTTGGGTAATTAAAACTGCCTGTTGAATGCCAAACAGGGTTTGAGCGCGGTAACAACTCTCATAAGTGCTCAATCCGGCGCGATCGAGCAGAATATCGCTGGCTGGAACCCCCTGTTCTTCTGCATAAGATGACATGGCTTGAACTTCATCATAATCAGGATGGAAGTTGTCCCCAGTCATCAAAATTTTCTGAACGCGACCCAGTTTATACAAATTGATCGCAGCTTGAACGCGATCGGCCAGCATAGGGGTAGGAGTTCCATCATCCCAAACCCCCGCACCAAAAACAATGGCAATTGGTTGAGGGGGAACCTGTTGAATTTCCCGATAGCGATCGCCGTAAGTCACCGCATAAACGTAGGCATTCAATCCCAACGGAATGACGACACTTACCAGCCCCAAAACTAACAGTAAAAAAGGCCAGTTCATAAAATTTTCCCAAATTAACATAAAGGTCATTTTAGGTTGTTTTAAAAAAACATTATAACTTAAAATTGTTACATTTTAGCTTAAAAACTTGGAGGGATTCAAAAAAATATTTGTTTCCCCTGCTTATGATAGTTGGATAATTTCTTGGTGGTTTTTTAGGGGTATTAGTAATAGGGGGTTAAAGATTCCGAAAGGCCGAATATTTCAGAACCTTTAACCTTGACAAATATTAAGTAATATCATCCGGATTGATGCCCAGTTCTTGCAGCTTTTGCCGCAAGATAGCGCTACGCTGACGTTCGGCATCAACTTGGGCGATCGCCTCCTGAGCACGAGCATATTCGGTATCCGCTTCTTCCTCTGGCGTCAGAACCAGTTCCCCTTCTGGAGTAAAAAAGCGCAGCTTTTCCTGTAAAATACCTAAATAAAGCTGTAATTGTTCACTCCAAAGCCATCCCTGCTCATTCGGTTGAGTGGCTTGATATTCCCCGTTCATCAAGTGAAATCCCTGGAACTCTAAAGTATAAGGATCAAACCAAAAATAATCGGGAGTGCGCCAAATATCTTGGTAAAGCTGTTTTTTTAAGCCCCGATCCGTGTTAGCTGTGCTATCAGATAGAACCTCGATAATAAAGTTCGGATATTTTCCTTCTTCTTCCCAAATCACCCAACTTTTTCGCTCTCGGCGTTCTGTATCCAAAACCACGAAAAAATCGGGTCCGCGCATTTCTTCTGACTTGCGCTGGCGGTTACTGTAATAGACGCTCATATTTGCGGCTACAAAAAAATCATGGCGATTTTTCCAAAACCTCTCTAAACAAGCAAGCAGCAGCAGCAGTTGTTTAAGGTGTCGATAACTTTCCAAGGGCGGCTCCTCACTCCATAAATCGCCTGGGGGAAAGATAGGAATTTCCGAGGTTTGACTCTGTACCATATTGGTCTCCCCGTTCATCGGTGTTTTTATCTAGTTTAGCAGATTTTTGAATAAACAACAGAGGGGAATAGGAAGAAGGTTATCAATTCTCAAACCTAAGACTCTAGCACCGGGACAATCTGCCCTTTATTGGATTATAATTCAATCAAATGGGCGGATTTTTTCTAGGAGATAGTTCAGAAAAACATCTTTAAATAGGGTGAGTAGCTGGCTTGTTTAGGGTAGGAAAAATCATTTAATGTTGCTATAAAAAATTGACTTAAAGCTTCCGTTTTGCTCAGATACAGGACCCTGAAACCGGGCTGAATTGGGTGGTAAAATTAAGTGGTTTATTTCTTCAAAATGCCAGAGGGGCAGTTTTGAGAAACCGTGGGGTGATGACTGGTGTATGGGGAGTGGTTAGGACCCTCCGTAGAGGTTGATGATTCCCGGATATTGATAATGAGGAATTTTAGGCTGATTCCTAAACTTTTGTCCATCTCTCCCCTAGATTTCCCTGGAAAAGTATTGAATTTTCCAGGAGTGTACTCAGCCTCTGTATCACGCTGAAACCTAATGATACCCTTCCCCTGTTATCTACTCGACATCAATTTCGCCGGAGAGTAATTTACTCAAGAGTAACTCCCGAGTTAACTTGAGGTTAGTCGTTTTCGCTTGTAATGTTTCGATTTGCCGACAGAGGGGGTCGAGGGTTTCGATAAACTGATGGTGGGTAGTGGGGTCGGGAATAGTGATGGGTAATTGTCGAAACCAGCCGAGATTGATTTCGCGGTACATTAAACCGGATGCCAGGTTAAAAATGCGATCGCGGTTTTCCTTAATCCAAAAATATAAATAGTAGGCCGATATCTGCTCATTGGGGATACAAGTGATAAATCCTTGGTTTGTACAAGCAGTGGTGGTATTAATTGCCACAACCCCAATCGTCGCCCGAGATGTCATCATCACCGAATAGGGGGGGAATGTGCGAATTTTACTGCGCTGCTGCCCTAAGTCCGTAATTTTGTGAGTAGAACCCGAAACAAACATCGTTCCCGCATTGGTTAAATCCGTGGTTCTGTACCACACTAATGTTCCATTGGCCCAGTATTCGGGCTTTTTCTTCGCTGGGGTATCGCCGCTAATGGTTTCGATCGCCTCACCAATCGGTGCGATCGCCCATCCGACTGGAAACAATTCCTGGCCGGTTACTTGTTGTTCTTCCGGGGTTGCCTCTCGCAATTCCAAATTAGGAATCCGCCATTTCATAAACCACTCGTAATAGATACTTTGCGCCATCTGTTCGAGTAGCTTAATCCGCCGTTGGTTGTTAGAAATCAAATCATCATAATCCGTCAAAATCGCCGCTATTTTTTGTTGTGTACGCAAATCGGGATAGGCGATCGGCATTCCTTTTAGGGCATTCAAACTGATATACAACTGAACGACTCCAGCCTTCCTTGCCTGTAACGCATTTTGGAAAATCGGACCTTTCACCCAGTAATAAAGATAGGGAGACCAGAGAATGGTCTGATTAGGTCTTAAAATAGCCAGACTGCTAGAAATCCCAAAGAAGTCCTCGGGTTGGACTAAATAGGGTTCTCCGATGCTGCCAATAATGCCAAATAAAATATCCCCGGCTTCTGGCTTGCGAATCGACTGAGCACTCTTACAAAAATAGCGTTCAAAATCCGCTTCGGAGATACAGTCAACTTTGGAAAGTTCTAACCGACCCGGTTTAATATTTTTGGCGGTTAAGTAGAGGATTCCATCCTCTTGTCTTTTAATTTTGGCATGAGTGCCATCTCCAACAAGACAGACTTCGCCAATCTCTTTTTGCGTCCAATTGTTCCTTGGTTTCACGGTGTTAGCTAAAAGGTAGAGTACCAGAGTTTAGAAGTAAACAGTCCCCAGTCCTGGAAAAAGGATAGGAATGAGGAAGTCGGGAGGTTATTCTTCTCTCGTTCATTCATTCTCTTTTACCTTTAATAGGCCATGAATAGTTTGAGAAATTCGCCCTTCTAGTTCTCTTGCCTCCACCGTGAGCATCTCAAATTCGTCTTTGAGTTCTTGTAATTTTTCATAAAAATCAAAATCGTCTTCGGGTTTGGGGGCCAGCCCCACATACCGTCCCGGATTCAGGCTATAAGCCTGTTCTGCAATTTCGGAAATCACGGCAATCCGGCACAAACCCGGAACATCGCGATAGATATTGTCCGGAAATGTTTCCTCCCAATTGGGTAAAGTTCCGTAAGCTGGGACCGACGGATTGTAACGAGTATGTTCCGGTAAAGTTGCTACAGGTTCCACTGTTTGTCCGCGATACATCCGGACAATATTCCCTAAAAATTGGATTTGTTCATCGCTAAATTGCCGGTGGGAACGGTAAACGTGCTGATAGAATTGACGAGCATCGATAAATAGGACTTTATCTTTGCGGGGGTTATTCACTTTGTCGCGATCGAAGAACCAGAGTGTACAGGGTAAGCCTACACTATAGAAAAAGTGAGAACCGACAGCGACGATCGCCTCTAAAACCCCCTCGTGAATCAGCTTTTTGCGAATTTCCAATTCCAGGCCGCGAGCATCACTGGCGGAATTTGCCATAACAAAACCTGCACGACCCTTGGCATTTAAGGCACTATAAAATAATTGAATCCACAAATAGTTGGCATTATCAACCCGAGGTAAGCCGAAGGGAAATCGGGGGTCTTCTTTGATTTTTTCTTTGTCTACTTTGTCTACATTAAACGGAGGATTAGCCATCACAAAATCGAATTTACCTACGCAATTATGAATGTCTTCATAATAGGTATTGCTCTGGCGAATATCTCCCGTAAGTCCGTGAATAGCGAGGTTCATTAAGCACAGACGCACATTATCGGCAATTTTTTCTTGTCCATAGATTCCGATGGCCGTGCTAGGATTTTTTTGTAGTTTTTCTACGAATGAGGCACTTTGAACAAACATTCCTCCACTGCCGCAAGCTGGGTCAAAAATGCGCCCGTGATAGGGTTCGATAATTTCAACAATCAACTTTACTAAAGAGGTAGGGGTAAAGAATTCGCCACCTTTTTGCCCTTCACTCATGGCAAAATTGCTGAGGAAGTATTCATAAATTCTTCCAAACGCATCCCCTTCGATATCCAAGGCGATGGTATGAAAGTCCGTCAGCAGTTGCCGGAGGATCTCGTTACTGAGACGGTGGTAAGTTTTGGGGAGGATGTTTTTCAACGCGGGGTTTTCAGCTTCGATCGCCCGCATCGCACTATTGATCTCTTCTCCAAGATTGGCTTCTGCCGGACGATTCAGCAGGGACTCAAACCGTGCCTGGAGGGGAACAGATAACACCCGTTCCCGTTCCGCTACGGGGCGATCGCTTGTGCGATAGCGCTGCAGGGCTTGGGTAAACTTATAGTCAGCATAGCGCAGGAAGATTAAACCCAGTACCGGCAGGGAATATTCTGACGGTTTGAGTTTGGAATTGGCACGCAATTGATCCGCCGCGTCCCATAAGCGTTTTTCAAGTTGATAGTAGTCTGGCATCGGTGAGTGTTCCCCTATTTGTGAACGGTATTTGAGAGCGTAAACCTGGGATGCTTCCCTCCATAGGGTGTTGACAGAACTTTTATTGTATGGTAATTATTGCCGGGAGTCTAATAAATTTTTCTACAAAAAACCCGGGTCCCCTTGAGGGTGGGGCTATCGTAACCAACCCTTTCCGGGGCGGGTTAATTACCCAAAAGCTTGGTACAGGGGTATTTTGTAGGACTCTTCCTAGAATTAGGGCAGATATCAGTCCCTTCTGTGTCTGAACCAGGGATGAGGAAAATTTGTCACCGGATTCCTAGGGGCCTAATCTGGAGGATCCTTTCAATGGGGTTAAATCGGGGAGTGTGTAGTTGTGGCAACAACTGATACTACTTTCCAGTTTGAACCCGAACAGTCAAAACCTACCGCTGGAAAAGGGGTTTTAAATTGTCCATAGGTACTTTATCCGCTCTCTCTCCTCGTTACCAAAATTTAGGCGAGATTTTCTTTCCGGCTTTACTAAAAGTGAGAAGAACACTAAGAGGGATCGGGTGTGGTTGGCGGTTGAGGGAAGAAGAGGGAGTTCAGTTCTCGTTGTGTGAAAAAGCTGAGCCATTCGAGGGTTCGCCTAGAGGGGGAAAGCTTTGGCGGTGGGAGTGAAGAGTAAACGTGCTTTAAAAACTGGATGGGGTATAACAGGGGCAAATGCAGTAAGACAAGGGTGGAAAAATTAGGGAAAAGACCGATCGCCTTGATTCAGAGGGGAAATGGTAGCCATAATTACTTCTAATCGTGGTAACGATCCGGTAGGGTGGACTTGTTTTGGCGGTGCAGTCTTTGAGAGTACCTTCTATGACGACTTTAGGGGGTTTGACTGCCATTGGCAGTGGCTCCTAGAGGAGTTGGAGAGTTTTTAAGCCTGGACTTTTGTCCATTGCGTCGTGCAATCCTAAATTATGTTTTAGAAAATCTCAGATTGTGCAGACAAACCCGAGCAAAAATGGTTTACTAAAAAGTAGGGATAGGGTTATCGTGAGAAAGAGGCTTTAGATTCACTTGCTTTTCCAACGGTGGGCATTAACAGTGGCAAATGGCAACCTATCGGGACGGTTACGGCGATCGCTTGTGGTTTATACGGCATTGGGGATGCTCTCCATCGGTGCAATCATTTCTATCGTCAGTATCGGATTCCTTTATCATCATCTGAACGAGGACCGCCAACAACAGGTTCTTTTAGTAGCCCAAACGAAAAGTCAAGCCCTAGAGCAGTATTTCTGGCAGGTGAGGGCGATCGCGCAACAGCTTTCCAGTACCAACACCCTTGGGGGTGATTTAACCCAGGGGCTACAGGGGAGTTCCCCCCGGGTGGATGTGCTCCAACAAGCCCCAAAAGTAGCGGGGATCACTCGGCTCGATCGCCAGGGTGAGGTAATAGTAAAGTTAGGGATGGAGATTCCCCTGGGCTTAGGGTTTGAATCGATGGGGGATGCCCCGGAAAAAATCTCCTTCCAGCCGGTACAAGTCGTCAACCCGTCTTATTTGCTCGTCACTATAGTCCGAGTTAACCCGCCATCCCCAGAACCCCAGGGGACCGATTTATTCTTATTCACCGTCTCGGAAATCGAAGGAATTTTACAGGAGTTTGTCCCTTCGGGTCAATCCGTAGAAATTGCTTTAGCACGAGTCAACAATGCCCGGATCGATCGCCTGCTGCCGTTCCTCTCTTATACGGATGAAAAAGGTTTGATGCCGCTGGGACCGAATACTCGGCTTTCGGTATTACAAAACGAGAAGATGACGCACCCGCGCAGCGTTTACTTCCCCAAAAACAGTCTTCCCGGTTCCGAGGCGGTGGCAGTTGCACCAATTCAGGGCAGCAACTGGGTGATTTTGTTACAACTTTCCTCAACTCATGTGGAAGCTGGGATTCACCACATCCAGCTTTTAGTTGGGGTTACGGTTGTCTTATTACTCTTAGGCACAGGATTAATCGCGCTTTTACTATATCCCCTCACTCGTCCGATTCTCATTCATGCTGATCAATTAGAACAGCAACTGCAAGCGAATATGGCATCGTTGGAACGGGAACTGCAAGAACGGAAGCGCACCGAACGACTGTTAGCCGCACACGCTCGGGAAAGTGCGGTGATTGCGGGGTTAGGGCAGTGGGCGCTGGCGGGAATGGAGGTCATGAGCCTGATTGAAGAAGCAGCCGAAGAAGTGCTCCATACCCTCGATAGCGATTGTTGTTGTTTGTGGGAATTGTTACCCGATCGCGAGGAACTGGAGTTAAAAGCCTGTGGGGGATGTTGTCAGGATGCGCTCAAGTCGGTAAAAATAGGGGTGAATACAGAATCCCAAGCGGGTTATACTCTAGTGGTGAATGAACCGATTTTGTCCTCTAATTTCCTGGAGGAAACCCGTTTCACACCCTCTCCCTTTTTATTAGAACGGGGTATCGTTAGTGGGATTACAGTGCTGGTACATGGACAAACGGGACCTTATGGCGTTTTAGCAGCTTATAGTGCGGAACGCCATCAGTTTGATTTAGAGGATTTGCACTTTTTACAGGCGATCGCCAATGTTTTAGCTGCTGCGATCGACCGCCAGAAACGGGAACGCGCCTTGTGTGAGAGTGAAGAACGGTATGCTTTAGCCGTAGCTGGGGCGAATGATGGACTGTGGGATTGGAATTTGATTACCAACCGGGTGTATTTTTCCCCGCGATGGAAATCCTTGCTGGGGTATCAGGTGGAAAATGGCGAGAAGATTTCTGAGCATAACTCGCTTTACCGTCCAGAAGAGTGGTTTAGCCGAGTTCATCCGGATGATATCGACCCGTTGAAACAAGCGATCGCCGATCATCTAGCCGGAGTCACCCCCCACTTCACAAGTGAGCATCGAATTTTAGATGTTCAGGGAGAATATCGCTGGATGCTCTCTCGGGGTCTGGCAGTGCGCGATCGCGAGGGAAACCCTTATCGAATGGCGGGTTCCCAAACCGACATCAGCGATCGCAAAGCCACCGAAGAAGCCAATATCCGCCTCGCTGCCTTTCCCAAATACAACCCCAATCCCGTCCTCGCCTGCGATTTTAAAGGAGAAATTCTCTACGTCAATCCTGCCACCGAACGAGTGTTAGAAGAATTACGCCTGGGATTGGCTACCGGCTTTTTACCCCGGAATCATCGAGAACTGGTCGTCACCTCCCTAAAACAAGGGAAATCCGGGTGGCAGGTAGAACGGTTCGTTCAGGATCGGCTATTTTATTGGTTGTATCACCCGATTCCCTCCCTCAATATTGTGCATATTCACGTTATGGACATTACCGATCGCCAGAATGCCCAAGATACATTACGTCATGAAGCCCTGCACGATAGTCTCACCGGGTTGCCGAACCGTGCTTTTTTCCTGAACCGTCTCACTTCTGCCTTAACTCGGGCAAAAGTTCAACTCGATTATCAGTTTGCCGTGATTTTTCTGGATTTAGACCGATTTAAAGTGGTCAATGACAGTTTAGGGCATTTTATTGGGGATTGCCTGCTCGTCGCTTTGGCAAAACGCCTGCAAAAGTGTGTGGGTTCCGGTGATATTCTAGCTCGGTTTGGGGGGGATGAATTTACCATTTTAGTCGAACATATCCCGGATATTCAATCGGCGATTACAGTGGCCGAAAAAATTCACACTGAACTAATTTCTCCCTTTAATCTAAAGGGTTATGAAGTCTTTACCTCGGCGAGTATTGGTATCGCCCCCAGCAAACTGGGCTATGAGCGTCCCGAAGATTTACTCCGGGATGCGGATATTGCCATGTATCGCGCCAAAGCCCGAGGCAAAGCGCGATATGAAGTGTTTGATAGTACAATGTTAGAAGATGCCGTAGCTCAATTAAACTTAGAAAATGATTTGCGGCGCTCTATTCTCAAAAATGGTGAACTGCCCCTCCCTACGCCTGCACACACCTCAGAATTTCTGGCGAAAAATCTCACCGACCCTGCCTCGGGTTTGGTCATTTCCTATGCTTCGAGTTCAGAGGAAAAAACAGACAGTCAGCCTTATTTAGAACCAGCGGAATTTCTGCTACATTATCAACCGATTGTGGCGTTAGATACGGGTTTACTCTCCGGATTTGAAGCGTTAGTACGCTGGCAACATCCAGAACGCGGGTTAGTGTTTCCGGGGGAATTTATCCCCGTGGCGGAAGAAACGGGGTTGATTTTACCTTTAGGGGAATGGGTTTTGCGGGAAGCTTGCCTGCAAATGCAACAGTGGCATGAGCAATTTAAGACACCGGAACCTTTGAGTATTAGTGTTAATTTGTCCGGGCAGCAGTTGGGACAACCGGATTTACTGGCCCGCATCGATCGCATTTTAGAAGAAACCCATCTGGACCCCAGTAGTTTAAAGTTAGAAATTACTGAAAGTGTATTAATGGAAAATGCGGCATTAGCAGCGGAGTTATTGGAACAATTGAGAGCGCGGAATATTCATTTGTGTATTGATGATTTTGGCACGGGGTATTCTTCTTTGTCTCATCTAGCCCAATTTCCGATTAATACCTTGAAAATTGATAAATCCTTTGTGATGGGAATGGAGGGGGATAATGAAAGTTCGGAAATTGTCCGGGCGATCGCCACCCTTGCCCATAATCTCGGGATGTACGTCACCGCAGAAGGGGTGGAAAAAGAGCAACATTTAGTGCAACTTTGGTCCTTGCACTGTGATTATGGACAGGGGTATTTTTTCTCCCGAGGGTTGGATCGGGTTGCGGCTCAAAAATTGCTAGAAAAAGCCCCTAGGTGGTAAATCATGGCCCGTTTCTCACCCTAGAGCGACCCAATTACAATACTGGACATTTGTCAAGGGTTAAAATAAATCATCCAGAGACGAGGGGAAATCATCTCGGGGAGGGACCTGGCGATCGGCAAACTGAGAAGGGGGGCGATCGCTACTCCAGGCCCACCAAACACAACTACACTGACTACACTCGTAAAACTCCTGCCACTTGCGGCGGTGGTTTTCCGTATAAACCGGCGATCGCCGATTAATCCAAACCCGCTGCGCCTCCATAGAGGTAGCATGGCAGGAAGGGCAGTCGAACTCGTGAGCGTGAACTGCCTTCGTTGTCCATTCCGGTGGAATTGGCTCAAAAGCTTCCATGTCTTAAACTTCACTCATTAAGATGGCTGATAGCTGCCCTAATATTCCCGGGAATGGCTGGTTTGGGCCCAACCCACTCCAAAGGAGGAACGAATCGCACTATCGTATTCTATTGTAGGACGCTGTGGGCATTTCTTTGCCACTTCCCCCAAACTCTAGATATCCCCACTTTCAACCCGAATCTGCCTATCATGGATCCATCACCCGAAATTTTCCGCTTATTAGACTTGATGCCTGCATCAGGTCGGATGCTGTGCAAAATCGTCAATAAACCGCAACAATCAACGGCGATCGAGAGTTCTTTTCCCCTGCCTTGGGCGAGGGAACGACCGATTTATATTAACTTTGACCTCTGGCGTAAATTATCCAGACCCCAAAGAGACTTGTTACTCCTGAGAACCGTTAGCTGGTTATTGGGGGTGAAATGGTTTAAAGCGGACTTATATCAAGGGGTTGTCATTGCTGGATTGTTAGGGACTCTGGTCGAACTTGGCCAAAGAGATGCGGTAGGAGTGGTGACTGCTGGGGGGTTAACGGTCCTAGCAGGGGTTCAAATTTGGCGAAGCACCCACCGCAGCGATCGCGAAATCGAGGCAGATCAAGCGGCCATTCAAATTGCCCTGAGAAGAGGATATAACGAACCTGATGCCGCTAGACATCTGATGAGTGCGATCGAAACCGTCGCCACCCTAGAAGGGAGACCTGGGTTAGATTTTATGGAACTGATTCGCATCCAAAACTTACGGGCGATCGCCGGACTTTCCGCCGTCAGCATTCCCGACGATGGGATTCGAGAATAGGGGAAAGAACTCAGGATAAACGATGAAAGTAGCCCCTCAGAAATCGAGTTACCTGATTGACTTTCATCCCAGCGCTAAAAGTTGAAGCATAAACCCAGTTTCTTGCCCCGGTAAAGGTTAGAAAACCCGGAAAAAGTTAGCAACCGGGTTTCTTCACCACCTCTTTATCAATTCGCCACTAATTTAGGCTAAAAACCGGGTTTCTTGTCCTTGTAAGCGTTGACTTTTTTCAGCCCGGTTATCGAGACGAGGGTTCGATGACTTCCCGAATCCGATAAATAGGTCGTTGCTGAGATTCGTGATAGGTTCGCATCAATAACTCCGCCAAGAGGCCAAAACTAAACAACTGTACCCCGGCTAAAAGCAGGACTACGGCCAAAATTAGTAAGGGGCGATCGCCAATACTTGCCCCAAATCCGAGTTTGAGAATTGTTAAATACAATCCTAATACAAAACCCAAGACCATAGAAATAATTCCAAACCCGCCGAAAACGTGCATAGGACGGGTGAGAAATTTTTTCATAAAGAAAACCGTTAATAAATCCATCAAGACCCGAATCGTTCGGCCTAATCCGTACTTGCTTTTACCATAGCGTCGAGCATGGTGACGGACTGGAATTTCGACAATTCTCGCCCCCTCAATAAATGCCAAGGCAGGTAAGAAACGATGCAACTCACCATACAGATTCATATCCGCCACAATTTCCGTGCGGTATGCTTTCAAAGAACAGCCGTAATCGTGCAATTGGACTCCGGTTACTTTGCCAATCATGGCATTAGCAATTTTAGAAGGAAGCAAACGAGTGAGGGCCGCATCTTGACGCTTTTGACGCCAACCACTAACGAGATCATATCCCTCATTTAACTTCATTACCAGTTCGGGAATATCGGCGGGGTCATTTTGTAAATCCCCATCCAAGGTGACGATAATCGGCGATCGCGCACACTTAAATCCCGCTGCCATTGCCGCCGTCTGCCCATAGTTGCGGCGCAAAATCACAGCTACTAAGTCATTTCGCTTTTGCGCTTCTTGTTTGAGCACTTCGGTGGAGCCATCGGTGGAGCCATCATCCACGCAGATCAGTTCATAATTGAGTTGAGCATCACTCAGAGCCTGGGCGATCGCACTGATCAGGTGTGGCAGACTTTCCACCTCGTTGTGAATAGGGACAACCACCGATATGTCTAAGGAGGAAAGAGCGGGTTGGATGTAGGCCGGATGCAAAGCGGGTGAAATTTCCATTAATCTGTAATAATCAAACCCAAATAGTCGTGTTTTCCCTGCGGGCTAAAATCGATGAGCAAGTGGAATCAATCTGGATTACAGGAACATCGAACCCCAAGGACCAAGAATCTATTATGACGCCTTGATCCAGTTTTTGAAAGGATCCCTAATTTTATGTCCTGAGTACCCGGTCATATTTTGGGGGAATCGAATCACCCTCTTAGCTTCAAAAAAAGAAATTCATCAGATTATAGAATGGAGGGATAAAGCTGAATTAATTTAATCACTATTATCCCACCCGACTTGGCTCCCCTCCCTATAGCTCCTCACAAATGGGTTAATTAAAACGAATTAACCCTTCCTATTCATTAACTACTTCTACTGTCATGACTTTAAAAACTGTTGATTTTCTTCTATCTCAGGCTTTGGATGGAACCGATATTTCTCCCGCCGAAGCCGCAATTTTGCTCCAACAAACCGAACCCAAACAGGTCAATGCCATTGCCCAGGTGGCTGACGAACTCCGGGAAAAACAATCTGGCAATACGGTGACCTACGTGATTAATCGCAATATTAATTTTACGAACATCTGCGAGCAACATTGTAGTTTTTGTGCCTTTCGTCGGGATGCGGATGAAGAGGGAGCATTTTGGCTGGATTGGGGAAAAATTCTGGAAAAAACAACCGATGCGGTGCAACGGGGAGCAACAGAAATTTGTATGCAGGGCGGCTTGCATTTGGAGGCTAAAATTGACGGAAAATCCTTGCCTTATTATCTTAAACTGGTGAGGACAATTAAAGATAAATTTCCTGATTTGCATTTGCACGCTTTTTCTCCCCAAGAAGTCCAGTTTATTGCCCGGGAAGACCAGATCACCTATGAGGAAACGATCGCCACCTTGCAGGAGGCGGGAGTGGGTTCCATGCCGGGAACTGCTGCGGAAGTTTTGGACGATCGCATCCGAAATATTATTTGTCCGGAAAAAATTAATAGCGAAACTTGGCTAGAAATTATCAGTACCGCCCATCGCTTGGGATTACCAACAACTAGCACGATGTTGTGCGGACATATTGAAACACCGCAGCAACAAATTGACCATTTGGAAAAATTGCGATCGCTTCAAAAAACTGCCTGCGATCGTAACTATCCTGCCAAAATTACCGAGTTTATTTTACTCCCCTTTGTAGGAGAACAAGCCCCCGCCCCCTTGCGCAGTCGTGTCGGTCGAGATCAACCCATTCTCTCCAATACTTTGCTCCTAACTGCGGTTTCCCGAATCTTCCTCGGCAACTGGATTCCCAATCATCAACCCAGTTGGGTAAAACTGGGATTAGAGGGTGCAACAACAGCCCTCAACTGGGGATGCAATGATATTGGCGGCACGTTAATGGAAGAACATATTACCACAATGGCCGGGGCGAAAGGGGGAAGCTGTATGGAACCGGAAACCCTGCGATCGGCGATTACCGGAATTAATCGCCCTTACCAACAACGAGATACCCTCTATCGCCCCATAACTGCCCCAATTTGCCCTTAAAAAAATGGGAGAGCCAGAATCAACAAAATATCACGCCGGTTAGGTCAAATCCCAGAAAACCAACCGGAACTGATTTTAAGTCTACTGCCGTCTAGGGCGTCAGTACCGCATGGGGAAAACCTTGGTTTTTTTGAGAAAATCCGTAGCAAATTGCCCCTTTCTGTGGGCAGTGAAACTGGATTTTTATCCGGTTTAGCGAATACTGTATCCGCGTTTTACTGATTCACCCGAGAGATGTAAAATAGTTCCTGAAATTTCTACTAAAAAAACGGGTTTTCCCTCCCTTGGATTCTTCCTCTACCTTATTCCTGTATCCCGCATCAGGGGGGCTCTACCTCTGGGCGGATGCCACATTTTTGAGAATTGGGGAAGGATACGCGAAAGAAAGCAACAGTTTGCGTTAAATTGTCAATTGCACTCCTGACACTCGGTAACATCATGTCTGAGACTAAATCTGAGACCCAAGACACCAAAGGGACCCCCAAATTCAAACTGGAAAAACCAAAAGTTTCCATCGGGATCGCTGCTGTTGCGGCGGTTCTGTTACTCGGTGGAGCAATTACGGCATTCTGGGCGATCGCCCAAAAACGGCCTTTACCCGAGATCCCAGTGGGTGCCGAACTGATCCCTGAAGATGCTTTGATGACCCTTTCCCTCACCACCAATGCGGGACAGTGGCAGAGAATGCGCGAATTTGGCACCCCCGAAAGCCAAAAGTTGCTGGATAACTACCTAGTGCAGTTGCGCGATCGCTACCTCACCGCCAATGGATTCCAGTATGAAAAAGACATTCAACCTTGGGTAGGGTCCGAAGTGACCCTGGGGTTTTTACCCCCTTTCCCCGTGAATGCCGCTGGGGAAAATAAGGAAGAAGTAGTGCCTTCTCCCGCCGCATTTTCGGGTCGCCAGTCTCTACTCATGGTGTTACCGATCGCCAATCCCAGTCGCGCCAAGCAAATTCTAGAATCCGCCCAACCTCCACAAGGCGGCAGATGGGTCCCTCGGACCTACAAAAATATAGAAATTAAAGAAACCCAAGGGGTGCCCGATGAGAATCGCTTTTCCGTCACTGTCATCGATGGGCGCTATTTAGCGATCGCCAAGGATAGTGAAACCATCAACCGCGCCATTGACACCTTCCTCGGCGCACCCTCCATCGTCGATGCACCGGGTGCGATCGCTGCATGGCAAAAAATCGAAACCTCCCGACCCTTTGGTCGTTTTTATGTCAACGTTCCCGTTGCCGCTGCCGTTGCCTCGTTAAACTCCGATCGCGCCGATCCCAATGAAATTGCGCAGCAGCAACAAAACCAAGGATTCGCCACCAGTATCACCCTCCAAACCGAAGGCATTGCCTTTGATACCGTGGCATGGCTCAAACCCGATAGCGAACGGAAATATGCCGTCGAAAATAATGGTAAAACTATGACAACCCGCCTCCCGGCAGACACTTTAATGATGATGTCCGGAGGCAATTTACAGCGCGTCTGGCAAGATTATAGCCAAGGGGTGGCAACCAATCCCCTCGCACCGATTAGTCCGGACTGGTTGAAAACTGCCATCCGAAATACCACGACCCTAGATTTAGAAAAAGACTTACTCCCCTGGATGCAAGGGGAATTTTCCCTGGCAATGCTGCCACCGGCAGAAAACAATACCTCGTTTTTTCCCGTGGGGGTGGTATTAATGGTCCAAGCCAGCGATCGCCGTGCGGGGGAAGCGATTCTCGCTAAGCTGGATAAAGTGATGACTGAGCAATATAACTTTAAAGTTGAACAGGCTCAGATTGGCGAACAGCCTCTAGTCAAATGGACGGCTCAAAATGGTTCCGTGAGCGTGAACCACGGGTGGTTAGATGGGAATGTAGCCTTTATCAGCGTTTTGGCCCCCGTTGCTGAGCGGATTATCCCCAAACCGCAAACTCCCCTCGCCATGAGTCAGCAATTCCAAAGTGTGGTCCCGTTAGAGCTTTCTCCTAACAACGGCCATTTTTTCATGGATATGGAACGGACTCTTAATCAGAATACTCCCGCCTGGTTGCAACTGCCTCCCCAACAACAAATTGCCATTAGTGCCATGCGGGCGATCGGGGTCACTGCTGCAATTGAAAACCAACGGACTACTCGTTATCAAGTCTTTGTGGCGATGAAAAAAGCCGGTAGTGCCCAACCTCTCCCCGGCGCTACCCTTCCGGGCGCACAACCTTCTACCCCCTCTCTTGCGCCTAAAGCACCAGCGACTCCAGAGGTACAGACCCCGAGTACCCCAGAGTAATAGAGAGTCAAAGGTTTCTAAAAACCCACACCCTGTTCGCGTAGCGTTCCGTAAGGAAAGGGTGGGGCTATACGGACGAAGCCTGCCTCCGCAGGCTACAAGAGTATTGTTGGGTCCTTAACCCTCGGATTTGGATGATTTATTTGTTGGAATACCCTAAAAACCCACACCCTGAAGGGTGGGGCTATACGGACGAAGCCTGCCTCCGCAGGCTGAAGATTTCCAAATCCGGTACTCCTACGCTTTAACCCCCACCCTTTCCTGACGGCACACTCCTCAAACCGGGTGCAGGTTTTTCCGGCCCCTTTATTCTTCAGCCCGTGCAGGCGGGCTTTGTCCGCAAACGCCCCACCCTGAAGGGTGCGGGCTTCTCTTCAGCCCGCGCAGGCGGGCTTTGTCCGCAAACGCCCCACCCTTCAGGGTGCGGGCTTCTCTTCAGCCCGCGCAGGCGGGCTTTGTCCGCAAACGCCCCACCCTTCAGGGTGCGGGTTTTTTCCACCCCAAAAATCCCCAGTGCGATCGCCCGTGAACACTCCCGTATCAAATTCACAGGTTTGAGCAGTAACAACAATGGTTAGGATAAAGAGAACTAGAACGTCTCAATCTAAACCGATGGGAGAATGCTTGTGGACCTCAGTAGCCTTCAGAATTGGCTAGACAATACATCTTTCTGCGTCCTATTCATTACCATGTTGTTGTATTGGATAGGTGCAGCATTTCCGGGAATTCCCGCTTTGTGGCCCTTGGGGACCAGTGGCATGGCGATCGCCAATCTCTGCATCGCCACCTTACTCGGCGCAAGATGGATCGAAGCGGGCTATTTTCCCTTAAGTAACCTCTATGAATCCCTGTTTTTCCTCGTCTGGGGAATTACCGCGATTCATCTCATTGCGGAAAATATGAGCCGCAGTCGGTTAGTTGGGGTAGCCACTGCCCCAGTGGCGATGGCGATTACCGCATTTGCTGCCCTCACTTTACCGGGGGAAATGCAGCAATCAGCACCCCTCGTCCCTGCCTTAAAATCTAACTGGTTAATGATGCACGTCAGCGTCATGATGCTCAGTTATGCCACCCTGATGGTGGGTTCTCTGCTGGCGATCGCCTTCTTAGTGGTGACACGGGGTCAAAATATCGAACTGCGGGGGAGTTCCATTGGGAATGGGTCCTATCGCAGCGATCGCTACCGCCTCCAACGTGCAGGAACCCCCATTCCAGCAGTCGAAGGTCCCACCCCGGAATTTGCTACCGAATTCTCCGGCAACAACAACGGCAAGGGTTTCAGCGGCAATGTTGCCTTGCTTGACGTCGTGCAAGTTGATACCTCCGCACAACCCGCTACCGAAACCCTCCAAGCAACCCTCTCACCCCAACGCCTCAGTCTTGCCGACACCCTGGATAACATCAGTTATCGGATTATCGGATTAGGGTTTCCCCTCCTCACCATTGGAATCATTGCCGGTGGAGTTTGGGCAAACGAAGCATGGGGTTCCTACTGGAGTTGGGACCCGAAAGAAACCTGGGCATTAATTACCTGGTTAGTCTTTGCTGCCTATCTTCATGCGCGCATTACCCGAGGTTGGCAAGGACGAAAACCAGCAATTTTGGCAGCCGCTGGGTTTGTCGTAGTCTGGATCTGTTATCTTGGGGTCAATCTTTTGGGTAAAGGGCTGCATTCCTACGGGTGGTTTTTCTAAACCGTCAATACAAAGTGGTTATGGGGTCCCATTAGGAGTCGCTCTCAAAGGGCGATCGCCAGGGTCGAGGGAGACTGAATATCCACCCCATAACCGCCGCTATGAAAACTGTCAAATTAATAGAACGCGGAGATAGAAATGGCTCAGCAATTTGAGGCGCTCGGAAATGAAGACGTCCTGTCTACCAGTGGCAGCAATCTGATGTTTCAATGCACGTTCAAAGTCAGTGAACTCATGGACTTGCTGCAAACAAAATTAGAAGAAGAAAGTTTATTTACCGAGGGCTTAGAATGTGAAGTGTTAAGTCCAGGTAAATACTGGCGACGAGGAAAAGTTCAACTGCGTCTTGAATTTTGTCCCGAAGACAGTAATTCTGTTCAAAATCATCTCAGCGGTTTTCCCGAACCTTCCACTATCAAGAAGGAATAATTGGCAATTATTTTCCCATCACCTTCGCTCCAAGAAATTTACCGGATTGGGTAAGGTTATATCGCCAGGTTTCCCTCGATTTTCTTATCCAATCTGAACTCAGCAAGATAACTTATAGGGTGCGTTACACATCTCTAGCGCACCCTATTTTCTGGAAATTCCCTCAACCTCACCTCACTATTTTGTAGACTGTCAGACAAGGAGGAATAAAACCGTGGAGGAAAGCTGGATAATTTTGAATTCAGAAGAGGATATAATTTCTCAACAATTCAATTCCGAAAATCAAATTGAGGATTGGCCCTGGAATTTTACGGGTATCCAAATCCTTGATCACCTGCGAGAGCAACTGAGTGAGGAAGAGCAAGCTTTTATCGATGGGTTTGAGTGTAGAGTCCTCCAACCGGGGAAAAAATGGCAGACTGGAAAAATTAGGATTCATGTCGAATTTTGCCCGGATGACCCCACGGAACCAGATTCACCCCTGGATGAGATTCGGAAAATGGACCGTTAGAATCAAGCAAAAGTTACGCAGGTCAAGCGGGGTTAGCTCAAAATTTGAGTTTTTTTACAAGGTAAAAAACCAGCTTTTGTCACGATGAAAGAGAGTAAAAACAATCAAAGGGAGAGACAAAAATGAATGATAAATGGATTGAGTTGCATCCAGAAAATGACGTAATTTCTCAGCAATCCAATTTTGCAAAGATTAGTAACTTGCCGGAGCTATTTACACTTGCCACTTTACTCAAATCCTGGGAAAATCAAACTTACGATCCGCTTAAAAAGTTTTTTTTCAATGGATGGGAATGTAAAGTTCTCCAACCGGGAAAAGGATGGCAAACGGGAAAAATGAAACTTCATATAGAATTTTATCCCGATCGCCCCACAGAACCCGAATCTCCACTAGATGAAATTCGCCAAATGGACAGTTAGGATAAACAACCGATGCTCAATCACCTATGACTCAATGGACGCCTCTCCATGTTAAACTCCATCGAACTTTGCGACAGCGTGGGTTATTGTCACCGGGCGATCGCATTTTAATCGCCGTTTCCGGTGGACAAGATTCCCTCTGTTTAGCCCAGTTGCTGCTAGATTTACAACCTAAATGGAATTGGCATCTGGCGATCGCCCATTGTGATCATCAGTGGCGTAGCGATTCGACTCCTAATGCAAAATATGTGGAAACTCTCACAAATCAGTGGCAGTTACCCTTTTTCCTCCAAACCGCTGGCACTGAAGTCCCGCACACGGAAGCCGGTGCGCGAGAATGGCGCTATCATGCCTTAAGCGCGACTGCCCAAAGGGAAGGTTATACCACCCTCGTCACGGGTCACACCCTGAGCGATCGGGCTGAAACCCTCCTATTTAACTTAATCCGGGGCACTGGTGCCGATGGATTACAAGCCCTTTCCTGGGACCGTCAGCTTACTCCTAATCTCCGCCTGGTGCGTCCCCTCCTAGAAGTTAGCCGCCAAGAAACCGGCAGATTTTGTCAACAGCGTGAGATTACCATTTGGGAAGACGCTACCAACCTCGATATCACCTATTCCCGAAACCGCATCCGCCAAGAATTGCTCCCTTACCTCACTCAACAGTTTAACCCCGGTGTAGAGCAACATCTCGCACAAACTGCCGAACTCTTACGCGCTGATGTGGAATACCTGGAAACCCAAGCGGGGGAACTGTTGGAGCAAGCCAAATCACAAAGTGAGCCAATTGTCAAGGGTGAATTTACCCAGATGACTCAGAGAATCAATCGGCGCATTTTGGAGACTGCACCCCTCGCCCTTCAGCGCCGTGCCCTGCGGCAACTGTTGCAGCAACAGTTACCGAAAGCGCCGAATTACGAGCAAGTGGAGAAAATGACCGCCTTAATTCAGGCCCCGAACAAAACTCAAACCGATCCGTTTCCGGGAGGGGCGACTGCCCGAGTAGAGGGAGATTGGATCATCCTGAGTCCCGAGAGGAGGTGAAGGGACCGCTGCCCGCACCCCCTTCCCAGGGGATGCTACGATGCTGCCAACTCAGCCGACTGGGAAGTAATCAATCCCATCAACAGGTCCCGCAACTGGGTGACGGCCTGCTGTTGATGACCCTCGGTTTCCTGGACCTGAGTCAACAAACTGCTGACTTCTTCCAGCTTAGACTTGAGCTCATTGAGCTTGTCTTGCAGTGGCTGCAACATCTCCTCATAATTGGTGACTCGACCCCTTAATTGAGCCGCGCTAGACCGCAGTTGCACCAACTGTGCCTCCAATTGCTCGATCGCCTGTCGTTTCCCCTCCATTTGACTGGCGCGATCGCTCACCTGACCCTGAACCCCATCGAGAGACTGTCGAGTTTGCTCGATTTCCTGTTTAATCTGAGCCAGTTGCTCATCCAAAAGTTGTTTCTGTTGGTCAATTTGTGCCAACACCGGATCCATCGGTTGAGCTTGCTTAACAGGCGTCGCATCCCCATGACCTTGACGACGAGCCAGAACCGCTTGGTGGTGAGTCAAGGTTTCTTGACGTTCCCGGAGGTTTCGGCGCTGACCCACCAAAGTTTGGTCTAACATTTGATACGCTTCCTGCTCATCGGTTAGATTGCGCTGAATATTCCAGCGATCGGAGTCATTCGCATTCGCCAACTGTCGCTCTAGCTCTTGAATCGTCTCCCGCTGTAACTTCAACTCCTCTTCTTGACCATTCACAAATTGAAAGATTTTATCCAAATCGTGCTGGAGATTTTGTGCCAACCCTTGTAATTCTTCAATTGGCATCCGTTCCAAGGCTTCTATATCCACCTTTGGAACCACCGCCACCTGTTCAAACATCTCCGAAAGTTGAACCAATTGTTCTCTTAAGATCACTTGGTTCTGCACTTGAGCATCAAGAGTATTCGCCTGGTTTTGCTGAATCGAAAGCGTCTTTTCCAGGAGTTTTAACTGCGAGTGAGCCTCAGCTAGATCTCCCTGATTTTTTTCCCACTCTTGGCGCAATCGCCCTAATTCTTGTTGTTTGGCCTCCGCTTCCTGTTCTTCTACCTGGGCTTGGGAACGATGTTGTTCCAAACGTTGCCAGTGTTCATCAAGAACCGCCTGCTGTGACGAAATCTGTTCTAGGACGACTGCAATCTGTTCCCCAAGGGAGGCAGTCGGAGGAGTTGTTTGGGTCAGATAATCCAGCAATTCCTGAATGTGAGTGGCAAGTCCCTCATCCAACTTAACGGACTGTTGGGATTGAGCCAATTGCGCCTCCATCCCCTGTTTTTCAGACTGGAGTTTTTCCAGGGCAGCATCCAGTTCCTGCTGCTTGGCTTGCAGTTCATTGCGAATGCGTTGTGCTTCTTCCGAGGAGCCTTGAATTTCCTGGCGTTGAGACTCCAGTTGAGCGATTTCTTCTTCTCGAACTTGAAGTTCCATTTCGCGGCGCTGGAGTTCCTGACTTTGGTAAGTCAGCGACTGCATCCACTGCTCAATTTCTTCTTCCTTGGTTTTAATTTTCTCTTGGCCTCGGGAGAATCCCTGCAAAATACTGACGAGACGGTTAGCCGCCTCTTCAATATTGCCTTTAATTTGTTTATTAGGACTCAGATCGACGAGTACCAGAGTCCCCGCATTCAAATTATTGGCATCGTCCGCTGGGATCGTCTCCGATCCGGGTACTGCTGCCCAACTTTGTTCACCTCGCTGACAGGCGAGTAGTTTGAGTTCAGCTTTACCGCTACCCAGGCCAAAGCCGCTTTTCTGTTTTTGTACTTCCGCTAGATAAAGCACGCCGCTCTTCCTCTTCCGTTTCTATGCCGAATTCTGATCTCAACCAATACTTTGATACGTTTTTGCTAACCTAAGTTAACCCATTAATCCGTTGAAGGCTGGCCTCAACCCAACCGTATCAATTCCCGAAACAAGGGGGTCTTTCTTGCAAAAAAAAGCAAGGGTTAACCGTTAGGAAACTCCGGTGAGGCAGCCTGTTGTTTAGGGTGACCTGTCCTAAATAATCAGGATACATTTTGGGGGGGTTAATAGCCAACTTGGGGAACAATCCCTTTGGGACTTTATCCATTCGGCGACTGCTATACTCATTGGGATGAATCTGTGCCTCCTTTTTTGACCCTGTTTGGCGTGAATTTAGTGCTATATCAGCAGTTTTAACTATAAAATTTTTTATGTGAGGGGGGACTGATTTAACCTGTTTTAGCAGGGTATTTAAAATAATTCGGGTGATGGCTATATTCGCCGATATCTGGTCTAATATTTGAACTAACGTCAGCTTAGGGGTATCGGGTTGGCCTAAATTTCCCGGGTCTGACCCTCTTATTTTTTTGGGGTAGAGAATAAAATCACCGTAAGCAGACAATGACCGGCTTAATTGAATCCGGTGAATGGGATTCAACGGAATAAATTCTTGGCTTTTGGGCATTTTTGGTGCGGTTGATTTGGCCTTCATCTGTTAAAAACCTGTCTGAAAACCCGGGGCTTCTGGCGAGAAGGGGGAGGGATTTTTTCGGGAATTTATTTCCCGGGGAACTCTCCGAAACCTGGATACGCTCCTTCAAACCGAGCTAACTAAATGTCTGCTTTTGAGCCGAGTCTGGCAACTGCTGAAAAAGCAAATCATCGGAAGTCGGGGGGATTCATCAAGTTGTTTACCGGGTAACGGCATGATTGGCAGTGTCAGCTTTTCAGTGCCGATGGGTGGCCCAAGTCCCTTCCCACTGGGAGGGGGGCTGACATTTCAGAAGCGTATGGGGGTATATTCCCCAAACTTTAACTGCGTTGAGGGCAGTAGTATTATGGCCTACCTAAATGGTAGCGTATATTAGCATTTGTTAGCATAAGCTAACCCGTTATTCAACCCAAACGATGAGTTGAGTTTAAAGGGTAGCTAAGTTTTGTGACCTCCGGTGAATGGTTAGAATGTCCTGGGTTAGTTAGGATGAGTCGAGCCAACGCGATCCCCGAGGGGCGATCGCTATGCCGACCCCTAACAGTAAACCAGAATAGGGAGAACTTAGGCCAGCGATCGCCCAGCTTGATTTAGGCGATCGCCCCAAGCAAGAGGGGACAGGTTGACCTATAATCAGAACCAACACTGTAGATCAGAATCCCTCCCTGAAGATTCCGAGCGGGATTTCAGTTGCCGAGCTATCTGCTGTTCTATCTGCTTTTAGGGCTTAAACAGCGTCTGGGAGAGTGGCGGTCACATCAGCCCGAATGGACTTTGTGGTTTACCCTTCACCCACCGCTGGCAACGGAAAAAGTCTAAAAAATTGGAACACACATCTGGCAGTTACAGGTCAGAACCTATAAAGGCGTATCATACCCTATCAGGGAAGCGATCGCATAAGGTCAGACGAGGTTGATGGGTAGACCCCGGAATCTCCAATCAGCCCCAGAACCGGGAGAGAAAGAAAATTTTGTTCTATTGTATCAGGCCCAGGACAGTTTAAAGCCTGTTGTCGCAAGACTCCCGGGTTTGCCCAGGGTAAAACCCCCGAATTCTGGGGTGGGAATAGGCCAGCCGAGGAACTCATCCGGCTTATTCGCGCATCATAACAATCCGTGCGCACCGTTCCACTACCGGGGAATAAGACGGTACAGTAAAAGGACAGCTTTGACAATTCTAGTCCGGCTGCTTTGACCAGGCTACCTCAAATCGAGGCGGATCTTCTCAAAGATCCCCGGTCAAGGTCTTGTCAAGGTGCTACAACCGGCTCCAAACAACTACCCGAATCAGAGGTATTGCAACTTTGCGGACATTATGGTATGTAAATCTGCTTGTCATTGTCTGTCACTGATGCTGTGTTAGGTCCGCTCAACCATTCTAAAAAGTGCTGGTTCAACGGGGCTACAGCAATCCAGCCTTCTTTGTTAACGCAGGAGTCTCACCTTATTTCAGGGGTTCCACAGGCAGATCATTATTCTTGCGGCTCTTTCTATTGTAGCTGGCTGCTGGGCTCGGAATAAATGAAATAGCGCAGCCAAAGTTCCCTGCTCTCAATCAACAGGGATTCCAGGCATCCCCTACTTTCAGGTGAACAGTGTATTCCCTACCCCTGCGGGCCTTACAGCACGGTCGGTTTCAAACGGTTTTAAGGAGAAAATTTTAGTGGCATGCAGGGAAATTTGAATGAAATCGATATTCGGAGCATTCTACAACTCATTGAACTGGGACAGCGAACAGGAGAACTGTTTGTAGAAGCTTATGGGATTAACTCCGGCAATACCTGTGGCGGACGCGATAACGTGCGGGACTCCTTGGTGTATCGCTATCCTTACCGAGATAAGCGATCGCGCTCCTGTGACCAATCCTGGTTTGTGTTCTTCTCCAATGGACAAATCATTTATGCCGCCAATACGGATACCAGCCTATCCCGATTGCGGGACTTCCTGCGGCGCTATAACGCAGAATCCGCCTTAGATAGCATCACCAACCTCTCCATCTCTGCAACCAACGCTCTAGAATATGGCTATTTATGGGCTTTACTAGAAAACCACATCCTCACCCCAGCCCAAGGACGTAGCATCATTCAGGGCATGGTTCGCGAAACCCTCTTCGATCTACTCAGCCTCCACCAAGGCTCCTTTATTTTTGAAATGGGTCCGGCACTCGCGCCGCAACTGACCACCCTGGAAATTGCGCCCCTCGTGACCAAAATTATCAAGCAGGTTCAGGAGTGGAAACAGTTTCATCCCCATATCCAATCCCCCAATCAATGCCCGGTGATCTCCGATGCTGCCCAGATGCGCGAAGCTCTTCCGGAAAATACCTTTAATAACCTCAATCGCTGGGCAGATGGGACAACCAACCTCCGCCAAATGTCTCGATACCTGAATCGGGATATCTTAACCGTTGCCCGTGCCATCTATCCCTTCGTTCAGTTGGGATTGGTCCAACTTTTTTATCCAAACTCCCCCTTAAATGGCAACGGGTTGGGAGAATGCGATGTAGATCACGGATTGAAAATTCCCCGAGTAGTCTGTATCGAAGATGACCTGACTGTGGGTAAAACGGTGGAAGCGATCCTGGCGCAATATGGGTATGAAGTAACTGCCTTGATGAATCCCCTCAAAGCCCTAAGTTTAGTCTTTCACCTCAAACCTGACTTGATCCTGTGCGATATTACCATGCCCGAACTGGATGGGTATGAAATCTGTGCGATGCTCCGTCATAGCAGTGCTTTTCGCCAGACCCCCATCGTGATGCTCACGGGCAAAGATGGTTTTATCGATCGCGTCAAAGCTAGAATGGTGGGAGCCACAGACTATCTCACCAAACCCTTCGGTTCAAGTGAACTCTTAACCATTGTCGAAAAATATATTGGCCCCGGAGACCCCGATGTTCCTGAACCGGACCGGGTATTAGCCGAGGTGATAGAAGCGGAACTCTAGTCTGGATTATCCTTGAAACACTCAGCCCTCGGAGGCGATCGCCATCATTGTCAAGGGCAAGTCACACCCAGGGCGATCGATGCTCCATGCGGCATCCCATTTAGTCCGGGGGGACCGCTTATGTTAAAAACTGGGTTTTTTGACAAACTCTTGGGCAGTGAGTACCCCACTTAGGCTAAAAACCAGGTTTCTTGTCCCTGGCATCTAAAACCGTAGCCCAGGACCAGAAAATGAGAAACTTTTGGAAACTAGAATCCCAGTCTGTTTAGATCCGGGAGCGTGAAGAGGTAAACTATCATTAGCACGAAACCAGGCCAACGAACGCTCTTTTCCCAGAAAGGGTCCCGAACCGGAGGCTGCTCGTTTGTCCCCCTCGGTTAGTTGGACCCCAACCCCTACCCCTTAAAGCAAACCTGCGATCGCACCGGAGGCTCATCGGCTCTTTGAATACCCCCTTTGTGGGCTACCCAAATTGACCGCACCAGAGGGTGGGGGGTGAAAGCCTTGATTTTTATGAGTGCTTTGGGGCCAATATAATAGGATTTATTTCTAATTCTCAAAGGAAAACTACCTGTCACCCACTGTGTTGAAGACGCTGGCACTGTTAAACCCATCCCTCAAATGTCTCCGGTTGCATAACCTGGAGGCAGCGGGGCTAAGACAAGCACGCCGCCCTGGGGGCGGTCCCGTTAATCTGTTCAGAGAGCTTTTCAGCGAAGGGAAGTTATGAGTACAGTTCTGGTTGTAGAAGATAGCGTCACGCAACGGGAGATGATCTCAACCCTACTGAAAGAGAGTGGATTGAATGTTACCGTAGCAAGTGATGGCTTAGAAGCCCTGGAACGGATTCAGGAGACCTGCCCGGATCTGGTGGTACTCGATATTGTGATGCCTCGGATGAATGGCTACGAAGTTTGTCGCCGTCTCAAGGCTGATCCCAAAACCCAAAACGTTCCAGTGGTCATGTGTTCGTCGAAAGGTGAAGAATTTGATCGCTACTGGGGCATGAAGCAAGGCGCAGATGCTTACATTGCCAAACCGTTCCAGCCCACTGAACTGGTGGGAACGGTCAAACAGCTACTCAGAAGATAGGGGACTTGCAATCATGGTGGGTAATCCGGACTTTTTAACGGGGATTGGCTTAGAACAAGCACCGGAATTTCAAGAATTAGAAAGCCCTGAAGGGGAGTTACATCTTCGGTTTTTCGTGCCTTCTGGCAATGAATTTGCTTTAAGTGCCACGGGGATTCGGGAGGTGATTTCCCAATCCCCCGATCGCATTACACTGATTCCCAACGTCTCCTCCTTACTATTGGGAACGCTCAATATTCGTGGGCGGGTAATTTGGGTCGCGGATCTAGGGCAATTTCTCGGAGAACCCACCACGTTAAATACCGATCGCCCCGAAATTCCCGTGATCGCAGTCGAAGACCAAGACACTATACTAGGGTTAGCGGTTGATCAAATCGTGGGAATGGACTGGCTTGATGTGGAGCAAGTCCGACTGCCCACCAATGTTCCAGACAGTATGGCTCCTTTTTTACGGGGGGAGTGGGTCATCCCACCCAAAGAAGAAGTTAAAGAACAAGAGGAGAAAATTTTGCGATTGCTGGATCAGGTGGCGATTGTGCGATCGGCACGATGGGCAGCATAAATAGCCCCGACCCCCGGTGTCCCACAGGACCAACCGCCCCGGCGAGTTAAACTCAGCGCAAGCTAATTACAACTCATCCGAAAGTTAACCTCCTTTGCACCGTAAACCCAGCCTGATTCCCAGTATCACTGTTGCAGCGTTTTCCGGTTGTCGCGACTCGGCTAACCTTGAAGGATTTCACCTTCAGATCCACCGAGTCAATGCCTCTAGGGCGGTACGGACCCTTCTAGGAAGCCGGACCGTACGGACGGTTCCCTTGAGTCTCTTAAGAGCGGCATTCCCATCTCTGTCCAGTACAAAACCACAGATGAGACATTTATGAGTTCTGGTACTCAGCCACCCCACCTCCCACCCAAAGGCTCGAATCGTAGGTGCGCCCTGGGTGAGGCGATCGGGCTGGAAACAGGAGTTAAACTCAGGGCTGAGCCAGTTGGCCCCAGAAACTTTTGGGTTGAGGACGGGGAAAGGGGCGCTCAGTCCGGACTGATTTCTCTATTGGTTTTCGAGCAGATATCCGAGGCCCGGATTGGGGACTCCTCGTGGCGGGGGCCTTTCTATTTCAAGTTTTGCCACAACCCCCCTCTAGCCCCGGTCAAACTGATGAGGTACAGCCCCGACAAGGAGAGCAAAGGTTTGAGCATGGATGGGCGATCGGATCAGACGGGGAAAGGCTATCGTTACGTCGATACACTACACTCAGTTATAGCACACCTATTAAAAGCCGTCTTAATAAGGACGGGGCTTTAAATCCATTTTTTTTTGTAATATCAGTCTCCTAGAATCCCATCAAGGCAGTCCAGAAATCCAATGGATATAACTATAGTTTTAGTTAACCTTGATAAGATTTCACTAGAAAAATTGTAAGAGCGCACCAGGTAGGCACCGCCAGGAGGGGGCAAATGGTATCAAGTACGGACTATCAGCAGGAGTACGAACAAGCTTTAACGGCCTATACCGAGAAAAATTATGAAGAAGCAGCGGGAATCGTCAATCAATTAGTGGCGAATTTTCCCGAGGATCCCAGTGCGCGACTCTTAGCCGGTCACATCTATTGTTATGGATTGCAAATGTATGATGTGGCACTGGGTCAGTACGAAGGGGTGCTGAATCTGACGGATGACCCGGCGTTCGTTGAGGGAGCGTCCCAAGGCATAGACTACGCCAATCAGTACGCTTCAGAAGGGATGCAGCCTTCCGAGTATGGGTATGAGTCGGACAATGAATATGACTCCGCCGCGCAGGAGTTCGAGACGGATTTTGATCCGATTCAATCGGAACAAGATACGGCGTTGTATGAGCTGGAAGCCCCAGCCCCGAGCCAGGAAGAAGAATTCTGGGAAGAAGAGGACTCCGCCCTGGGTTTGCACGACCGGGCTTACAATGAAGCCTTAGCTATCAACCAGATTGGGTCGGATTCACAGGACTTGAGTCTGGAACTGGATCCGGTGGACCCGAATCGCGAACTCGAATCAATGGAATTTGATGAGTTGGAGGGGTATGATTCGGGGGATTTAGGAGTGGCTTCTGCTGGGACAGAAGAGGGCGGCTTGATGAATCCCTTTACAAGCGAAGAGGCTTATGAGGGGATGGCAGATGAAGACCCCTTTGCGATTGATGACGAAGAAATGCTCTCCGAGGTCCAAAACAACCAATGGAGAGATCCCCTGGCATCGGAGTTACCGGACTTTTTGCCTAGAGAGGATGAAATGCCGGATTTGGTGGGGGAGGAAACGGCGATCGGGGTCTCGAATCACTCTCCCTTTGATGGGGGCCATGATGATTTGGACCTGATGGATTTGGCAACCCCGTTTCAGGAGTTTGAAGATGCGTTTGCTGTAGAAGATGATATGGACTTCGAGTCCAATTCAGACCCCTTAGAGGATGACGAAGCAACCAGTTATTACAACAACAATGGGTCGGCGATCGACTCAGACTTTGACCTGTTCGATGCCGTCGATGATGTAGGGAATGAGTTCAGCGAGGATGATGAACAGGCATCCTACCATCAGAATGGAAACGGTGCGGGGGATCCGGGCATTCCTTATGATATTGACGAAGACTTTGACTTTAACCCCCCTTCAGAGGAAGAAGAAACCCTGTTGATGGGACGCAAACAGCTCGAACAGACTCCAGCGCTCAACAGAATTTCCAAAGCATCAGGGCCTCCTTACTCCCAGCCCAAAGGACTGGATCAACCGAAAATAGAAGAGGATGATGACTACGATAGTAAGACCTTCGTCTCTGAACCCACGAATGGATACAATCGCGCCCCTAGTTACGATTTAGAGGATTTTGACGACGCCTTTAGTGGGGACAATGCCTTTGATTCTCAGGGCAAGGGGGAGAATTTTCCGAACCGGATCGCAACCTCGTCCCCTCTCCAAGAAGAGGGCGTTGACTTTTTGGGTGAGTTCGATGATTTTGATGATTTCGGCAACATTCCGGATAATATTCCCGATTTCGATCTGTCTGAGGATACGACAGGTTCGAGTACGGGTGGATTTGGAATGGGTAGCATGGGCAGAAAAGCCTCCTTCCGAAATATCGACGATAGCTACGATATTGGAGAAGATACGGATGGGTCGATCATTCGGGATGATGAGATTTTTCGGTTCGCTGGAAGTGCCGAACAAGTCCCCGTATTTACTCAGCCGGAAAATCCTCCGGTAGAAGCGGTAGCAAATACAGAACCGGGGATTTTGAGCTTTTTGGAAAATGCGTCCCTGGTGAAAAAATTCCTGTGGATTGCGTTAATTTCTGGAGGAGTCTCAGCGATCGCAGCGGCTTCGGTTTCTTTTGCGTTTTCCAGTCAACGCAGTTGGCCCCAACAACTGAAGGACCCCATGATGGCCTTAGTTGCTGGAGGGGCCAGCATTCTCACTTGTTTTGGGGTCGGCAGTGCCAGCGCGAAGTTGATTCGCCGTTCGGTGGACGATTTACACGCGCAATTCGATACGATGTCTCAGGGCAATCTGTCCGCCCGAGCGACGGTTTATACTGAAGATGAATTCGGCCAGCTTTCCGCTAAATTCAACCAAATGGGGCGAATCATCTACACGACCACCTCGGAAGCCCAACGGAAGGCAGAAGAACAGGAACAGTCCAAGGAAGACTTGCAACGACAAGTGATTCGTCTGCTGGATGATGTGGAAGGGGCGGCTAGAGGGGACCTGACGGTGCAGGCCGAAGTTACTGCTGATGTCCTCGGGGCCGTGGCTGACTCCTTTAATCTAACGATTCAAAACCTGCGGGAAATCGTTCTGCAAGTGAAACTGGCGGCGCGACAAGTGACCAAAGGAGCAACGGATAGCGAATCGTTTGCCCGCAGTTTATCCACAGATGCCCTCCGACAAGCCGAAGAACTGGCGGCTACCCTCAATTCTGTCCAGGTGATGACGGATTTGATTCAACGGGTGGCTGATAACGCTCGGGAGGCCGAAGAAGTGGCAAAATCTGCCTCGGCAACGGCTAAAAAAGGCGGAGAGGCGGTGGAACAGACTGTGGCGGGGATTCTGGAAGTCCGGGAAACGGTTGCAGAAACTACGCGAAAAGTCAAGCGACTGGCGGAATCGACTCAAGAAATTTCCAAAATTGTGGCCTTGATTGCGACGATCGCCGGACGGACTAACCTCTTGGCGCTCAACGCTAGTATTGAGGCCGCTCGTGCCGGGGAAGCGGGTCGGGGGTTTGCGATTGTGGCGGATGAAGTCCGTCAGTTAGCCGATCGCTCGGCTAAAGCGCTCAAAGAAATCGAGCAAATCGTGATGCAAATTCAGAGCGAGACCGGCGGGGTGATGGTGGCAATGGAGGAAGGCACCCAACAGGTGATTGAGGGGACGAAGCGGGCAGAACAAGCCAAACGGGCCTTGGAAAATATCATTCAGGTGACTAATCGCATCGATGTGTTGGTGCGATCGATTACGGCCGATACGGTGGAACAATCCCAAACGTCGCGATCGGTCGCCCAGGTGATGCAAGCGGTGGAACTCACCGCCCAGGAAACCTCCCAAGAAGCCCAGCGGGTCTCGGGTTCTCTGCAAAACCTCGTGGGTGTGGCGCGAGACCTGTTGACCTCGGTGGAACGGTTCCGAGTGGAAACTGGAGAGCGTCGCTAGGGTCTACAAGTTGCCTTTAAGCACCGGCAAGAGTTTTAATCTCTGCCTGGGTGGGGGGTGAATGGGTGATTGTAGAGATGCTCTAGGGTGTCTCTACAATTGTTTAGAAACAGCGGCCCGAGGGTCTCTCAGGGTGACAACGGGACCTGTTGATCACCGAATCGGTAGGAATGGGTACATTGATCCCAGGTCACAAGCCGTCCAACCCATCAAGGACCGATGCCTGTAGACGGACCTTAATCCCGAGAAGACCGCTTGTCACCTGCGGACGACAATCCCTCTAAGCTGGCGGAGGCCGTTTTAATCAGCAAAATCCGGACCTTTTAAGGGGATAAAACTCCGTTAGATAAGCCGATGAGACCCTTGTTTAACAAATAGGAATAGGAATGGGACACCCGCTATGCAGCCGGAACAACGAGAGCGAATAATGGGCTATTTTATTGAGGAGGCCACAGAACACCTCAATACAATAGAACAAGGGTTGCAAAATCTGTCGATCGCGGTACAAGATCCCTCCGTACTTGCGGAACTCTTTCGGGCGGCCCACTCCGTTAAAGGGGGGGCAGGAATGCTGGAACTGGGTGCCATTCAACAAATCGCTCACAAACTAGAAGACGAATTTAAAGTGCTTCAGGATGTGCAAGTGGAAGTTGACTCCACGCTTTCGTCCCTATTTTTGAGAGTGTTTCGGGGGCTTCAGGATACTGTGGCATTAATCCGCGTTCCCGGTCCCTTAGACGAAGCCAAAGGAGCCGCGATTTGTGCCGAAGTCCAACCGGCGATCGCCCAACTTCACAAGCATTTAGCCCAGTTGGTTCAGGAACAAGAGAGTCCCTCAGCCTTCGTGACGCGCACCCAGAAAAGAATCCAGATGGGAGGCGAACTCACCCGCCTCCAGAGTCCGCCCAAGCACAGAGGCGCAGAAGAAGACAGTGCCAAACAACTCATTTTTAAAAGTGATGTTTCTCGGCTGTTGCAAGAAATGGTGCATCTGTTGAAGCAGGGAGAAAATCCTGAACGACAAGAACGGATGCAACAAATCTGCCGCCAGTGGATACGAGCCGGAGAGCAATTCGATTTAAAATTGTGGTGTCATTTAATTGAGCAGGTAGCCACAGCGATCGCTACTCCAGAATATAGCTATCGGGTTCTTGCCCCTATTCTCATCAAAGAAATCCAAAAGGCTAGAGAACAGGTTCTCTGTGGCCATGCCGAAGCCATTACCGTCAGTCCAGAACTCGAAAGACTCCTCCGGCCTCAACAACAACCCGCAACTTCATCAGCCATCCCAATCCTATCGGAAACTACTCATACAGACTCAAAATTTAATCCTATGCCTAATAACGTGTCAAACTCTGATCACAATCAACGAACATCCCAAGGGCGCGACTCTACAAGGAAAAAGAATCCGGATGCAGAAAACAACCAGACCTGGAGTGAAGATAAACGGGGTAGCAAACCCACTTATAATAGTGGTCCGGAAGTAGGAGCAGCGGAACTCAACACTCTGGCGGACTTATTTGAAGGAGAGAGTTCCTACTTTGATGAAAACTGGGAAGGAGAAGAAGTCGTAGAAGAAGCAAATACCGGGGAAGGGACCCGGGAGGCTCTACTCCCGGACCCGGGAGAACTTCTCTCTAATACCAATGATTTTGACGATTTATTATTTGAACCCCCTTCGGGCAATCGGACCCCGATGAGTAGTCCGGAAAATGACGAAGAGGATTTAGGTAACCTGTTCGGACTTGAGGGATTTGTAGAGATGGAGGATAGCAGCATCAGCGAACCTCCCCGGAGTCCCACCCCCGTAGAACCGCTCAAGTCCTCCAGTCAAAAACTAGATGACTTGGGAAATTTGTTTGAGGAAGTCGCCACCGAAGAACTCAAAGAGCCCGATGATTGGGAGCAAATGTGGGATGATGAGCCGCTAGATGCCGTCACTGAAATGAACCCACCGGAACCGGAGGCGGAGTTTTCCCTAGAAATAGCGGACGATTCAGAATTTAGGGATTTGCTGGAAATCAATGGATTTGAAAGTGGCACAGAAGCTGGGGGAGACAGGTTTGAACCGCAACTGGCTACTGAAATTCCCATTGATGAGGAAGATTTTGACAATTTGTTTGGAGAGACCGGCGAGGATGAGGATGCTTCGTTGAATCTTACCTCGTCTGAGGAATCAATGGATTGGTTTGACTCCGAACCCTCGGAAAGTGCAGCTATAGAAGACGACTTGACGGATTTATTTGAACTCGACAGGGCCCCGTCGCCCTCAATTCAAGCCGCGAAAGAGCCGGTAGGGCAAGGAAAAGCCGCCCGGACTTCTGGGCAGTCTGACGAGTTTTGGTTGGACTTTGAGGAAACCGATTCAGAGCCACAGTCCGATGTCTTAGAAGCCTTGGACGGCCTGTTTGATGATGAACCACCCCGGGCGATCGCAGAGCTTGATCTACTGGAGGACTCCTCTTTAGATTCCGAACTGTTTGGGGAGGAACTGGCGGCAGGGGATGACAACTACAACCTCTTCGAGGAGAGTCAGAGCAACCTGGACGGTGAGGATTGGAACTGGGACCCGGAGAGTTCGGAAGACCCGGAAGACACTAGCGACTTTTATCAAAACTTAGAGTCCCTGTTCGATGAACCGACGGGGCGATCGCCTAACCTTGATGTCAACCAAACCTCCCCGCCCCCCCAAGGGCCATCGAAGGCAACTGGGTCAGGGTCAGGATTTTCTTCGTCCACAGAGGTTAATTTAGACTTTGAATCCTTATTTGGGGAGGAGCCGTCCGTCTCCGTGATGGGTGACCTGGGCCAAGCCACCCCTGTGGCAATATCCGCTCCCATCCGAGAGCGCCTGGATTTGCCTCCGGAACCCAAACTGACCCAGGGAGCAGATGTTTTTACGGAATTAGACTACTTGTTAGCAATGGGGCCGCTCAAAGCGAGTTTTGAGGAGTTAGAAATTCTGTTAAACCCGGTGAGTAGCCAGAAACCAGGGGCAACCAGCCCTTCCACGGCTGTGGCTGCTTTACCGACGACGTATCCAAACTCCCTAACATCCTCATCGGGCTTCCCCAAATCGGATCCAGATACCACGGCTTCCGATGATTGGGCCACCCTGACGAAATTGATTGAAACTCCAGGTACAGGTTCCCACGAGTCCGGGGGCAGAGCCCCTCGGCGTGGGGGCTTTGAGCAGACTATGCGGGTCCCGGTGCGACAATTAGACAACCTGAGCAACCTGGTGGGGGAACTGGTTGTTAATCGCAATAGCATCGAGCAGAATCAGGAACGGATGCGGCAGTTTTTGGATAATTTGCTGCATCAGGTCTCCCAGCTTACGGATGTAGGGCAGCGGATGCAGGATTTGTACGAGCGATCGCTCTTGGAAATTTCTCTGCTGGCTTCCCGACAAAACTACCACTTTATGGTGGGAAACAGTAATAGCCATAAGGACCAAGGCAATGGCGGATCCGATTGGAGCGCCTTGGAAATGGATCGGTTCACGCCGTTCCATAGTCTGTCCCAAGATATTTTGGAGTTGATTGTTCGGGTCCGGGAATCGGCTTCGGATATTGAATTTTTGGTGGATGAAACTGAACAGGTGACCCGCCAACTGCGCCAGGTAACGACTCAGTTACAAGAGGGACTGACGCGATCGCGCATGGTGCCTTTTGCTCAAACTGCCGATCGCCTACCCCGTGGGGTCCGGGATAATGCGATTAAGTTTGGCAAACAGGTGGAGCTTCAGGTTGAGGGCCGTGAAACCCTGATCGATAAAATGATTCTGGAGCAACTCTCGGACCCCATGACCCATTTGGTTAACAATGCTCTGGCTCATGGGGTGGAAACTCCCGAAGAGCGCCGGAAAAAGGGTAAGCCCCCGGTTGGGCGGATCGTGGTGCGGGCGTTCCACCAAGGGAACCAAACGGTGATTTCTGTCTCCGATGATGGAGCCGGGATTGATTCGGAAAAGGTGAAAGCCAAGGCATTACAACGGGGGTTGATTTCGCCGGAAGTGGCGAAGATTATGACCCGTTTGGATGTCTATGATTTACTGTTTATGCCCGGATTTAGTACCCGGGATCAAGCGGATGATTTGGCGGGTCGCGGGGTCGGGATGGATGTGGTTCGGACCTGCTTGAGCGCTATTCGTGGGGTGGTGACGATTGATTCGACTATGGGTAAGGGGACGACCTTTACGATTCGGTTGCCTCTAACTTTGAGTATTTCTAAGGCCCTGTGCTGTATTAGCGATCGCGCCCGGATTGCGTTCCCGATGGATGGGGTGGAAGATATGATTGATGTCCCCCGCGATCGCATTAAAACTAAGGAAGATGGACAGACGTTTATTCCCTGGCGGGATACGATGTTGCCGTTCCGTCACCTGCGAGAACTGTTGGTTTATAATCGTCATCTCGGACGCGGGGTGGTGTATGGGGCCAACCCGGAAGAGGATATCATTTCGGTGGTGGTTCTGCGTTCGGCGGGTAACTTCCTGGCTCTTCAGGTGGATCAGGTGTTAGGGGAGCAGGAAATTGTAATTAAACAGCTCGAAGGACCTGTGCCGAAGCCCGTGGGAGTGGCAGGTGCAACGGTGATGGGGGATGGCCGAATTGTGGCGATCGCGGACGTTTTAGAGTTGCTCGATTTGGCTGCCGGACGTCTGCGCCGAGAAGGCACGGGCACTCTGTGGGAAGATGCCCTGGGTAACCGGATTCAGCCAGAGCCTGAAATCGAGGCGGTGATCGACCCAACGGTGCTGATTGTGGATGATTCGATTACGGTGCGTGAACTGTTGTCCATGACCTTTAATAAGGCGGGATACCGGGTGGAACAGGCGCGGGATGGTCAAGAAGCTTGGGAAAAAATGCGATCGGGTCTCCCCTGCGATTTGGTCTTCTGCGATATTGAAATGCCCCGAATGGATGGACTCGAACTGCTCTCGCGAATGCAGAAGGACCCGCAACTCACCACGCTGCCGATCGCGATGCTCACCTCTCGGGGTGCGGACAAACATCGGCAAATGGCAATTCAAATGGGAGCTAGTGGCTATTTCACAAAACCCTATTTGGAGGAATCCTTACTGGAAGCTGCCGGACGAATGCTTAAAGGTGAAAAGCTGGTCTCGCTGAAGGCGGAGGCGGGGGTTTAGCTTTAGTTTCTAGGATAATAAAAAGCGCGATCTCTGTGGAGCGATCGCGCTTTTTATTTAGGGTAAGTTTTCTGCTGTTGCTCAGACCCAACAGTGAGAACGACTTAAGCCGTTACTGCGAACAGTAGAAATTTCCCTTTCATCCTCTATCGTTCCCCTGTTGAGGGATGATTGGGGAAGGGGTTGGATGCGATCGCCGGTTGGGTTTAGGCAACCTCAGAAAGCTGCTGGTCTTCATGTTCTATTTTGAAGACATTTGCATAGAGGTTAGCGACGATTTGTTTACCTTGTTGGGTCAAATTCAGGTAAGCCAGAGCCTGGGTAATAAAGGGAAAAACACCATGCCAGTAGAATTTTGGATAGTTCCGACGGAGGTCTCCAGGATGGCGGTAATTTAGCTTTTTATTCGCCCCAGTTTCATCAAACTCATAAAATAAGGCAGCAATTTTTTGCAAGTAGCGGGGATCACTTAATTGACCGATGAGATCTGCGGCTCTAACCATTCCCGCATAATTAAAGGTATCTTTATGATCTTCATCTGCCGGAACGGGAAAGCGCGTGAGCTCGATATTGCGTTTAATGACTTCTGCATCAATCAGGCGATGACCTCCGAAACGTTCGGAGATGAAAAGTTTGCCGCGATCGACATGATAGGGGGTTAAACTGGCATCCGTAGATCCAAAGGGAATCGGTACTTTCAAACCATCTCTGCCGGTGGCATAAAGTCGTTTACTATCTTCATCTTGGCGACAGACTCCCTTGACATAGCCAATATCATGACACAACAAGGAAATAATGAAATGGAGCCAATCTTCGCAGGATACGCCGCCTTCTCGAATATGTTTACCGCGCAGAATTTCTTGTCCGACTAAGGTTACCAAAATCGTATGTTCTACGTTGTGATACAGGGCATCACTGTTGGCAATATTTTCTAAGGCCATACCACCGGCCCAAGCCAGGATTTCTGCGTAATCAGGTTTATAACCTCCGTAGGTCCGATGGTAGCCTTCTTGCAGGCGTTCTACGAAAGCTTCAATGAGTAGTGCTGTTGAATTAAACATCTTCCGTCTTCTCAATCAAACTAAGTCTTAAAGTTGGGGCAGGTTTCTTGACCACTCAGAGGGCTTTTAAGATCGGACCCCCCAGAATTGGGGGTGTATCGCCTTTCCCTCTGGATTTCCGTGGGAGGTTGGAGCGACATCCCGCTTTGGGAAGTGAGGGGTTAAACCCACTCATTGCCCAGGCTGATTTTGACATGGAAATGGCTGGGTTCCATTCGGGTTCAGGGGACACTCAGTCCGCCAATTGTTTTGAGCTTTCCATAAATGCTTCTATTATGAATTAAACCCTATCCAGAGGATGTGATGCGAGTCATTTGACCCATGTGACAATTGAGCTGTCTGTGGAGGGACTAAAGGCTAGAATCGGCTGAATTCGAGGGGGTTGATGGCGGCTAAAAAGATTTTTTGACCCCACAATGAAAAAATCATGACATTAAATTGAACAGTGTGGGATTAGAGATTCTCCCCTGGGGTATCGATGGACCCCCGGGAGGAAGGCCCTCACCGTTAGGGGGATGGAATATCGGAAACGATCGCCGCTCAAAAGTTCCCCGGGGAAGGCTCCAGGGTGCAGGTCCAGTTGGGAAAGGGAAGGCTGACAGAGGAGGGGCCTGTGCGATTCGGTCCCGGAGTCCAGGTTGACTCGGGGACCGATCGCTGCTTAAACAGCCCCCAGGGGGTCTACGGTGGATTGTACCAGGGGGAGTTCAATTACGAACTCTGCGCCTTGACCTGGGGTGGAATTGCAGGAGAGTTGTCCTCCATGTTTTTGGACGACTATTTGGTAACTAATGGAGAGTCCCAATCCTCTGCCTTTGCCGACGGGTTTGGTGGTAAAGAAAGGGTCAAATAAGCGCGATCGCCCCGATTCACTGATCCCGGGACCATTATCTTTAATCCGAATCAACAGGGTTTGGTGCTCGGTTAACTCCGTAGAAATCTGAATGGAAGGTATGAACTCAGGGGCGTTGGGATTGGCTTCCTGAGCCTTGAGGCGATCGGGTAAGATATCTTTTAAAACATCAATGGCATTATTGAAAAGATTAAAAAACACTTGGTTCAATTCGCCTGGATAACACAGAACCGGCGGAATTTCCCCATACTCTTTAATCAATTCAATTTCTTGTTCGTCAGTTATTTTAAATCGGTGTTTCAATAAAATTAGTGTGGTGTCTAAATTTTCATGAATATCAACTTTTTTAACTCCGGCTTCATCCATGAGGGAAAACTTCCGCAAAGATAAAACAATTTCATTGATGCGATCGGCTCCGGCAGCAATGGAAGTGATCATTTTTCTTAAATCGTCCGTTAAGAAATCAAAATCTAACTCTTCCATCACTTCCCTAACCTTCTCGTTGGGGGGATGTTCTTGTTGATAAATTTCCAGAAGTTTGACTAAACTAGAGGTGGCACTCTGAACATGAGAGATGTTTCCATAGATAAAATTAACCGGATTATTAATTTCATGGGCAATTCCGGCGACTAATTGACCCAAGCCTACCATTTTTTCATTTTGAACCAATTGGACTTGAGCCTCTTGAAGATCCTTTAAGGCTTGTTCAATTTTTTGCTTTTGATGGCGCATGATAGCTTCGGCCTGGAGTTTTGCAGCATCAGCCTGTTTACGGGAGGAAATATCCCGGGCGATCGCCAGCACCTCCGATGGGCCACTTTTGACATAGCGCACCTCATAAGACACCCACCGCTCTTGGTTTTTATCTCGTTGAATATACTCCGCAAGCTGGAGTTTTGAAGTCAGCAGGGTTTGCTGCACATAATGCATAATCCAAATGGCTAAATCATTGGATAAAACCTCATTAATATGCTTCCCTACAAAACTAGAATCAGCGGCTAAAGATTCAGAAATCGGAAAAATATTTTGAGTAAAATACTGGCTCTTTTGGAGGGCATTACCGGGCTGATTTTCGGGATTGTCGTCGGCGATGTCCTCCAGACTTTTTAAAGAGGGGCTACGATAATCTAAGAAAAATCCATCCTCGCCAATGCGAAACATTACATCAGGAATCGCATTGACCAATGCCCGGTTTTTGGCTTCACTCATCTCCAGAGAGCGTTGCGCATTTTGACGGTCCTTAATTTCCTGTTCTAGGCAAAGATTTTTTTCTTGAAGATTAATCTGGAGTTGGCGTAACTTTAAATGAGTTTGAACTCGGGATAAAACCTCTGCCTCTTGGAAGGGTTTAGAAATATAATCCACTCCTCCCGCTTCAAAGGCTTTGACTTTATCCTCCACCTCATTCAATGCACTTAAAAAAATCACGGGAATTTGACGAGTGCTTTCCTGCTGCTTCAAGGATTTGCAAACTTCATAGCCATCCATCCCCGGCATCATGACATCCAGGAGGATTAAATCGGGCAAGGCATTTTTACAGACGGTTAAAGCCATGTCTCCCTTCAAGGCTTTACAAACCCGGTAGCCATTATTGGTCAATACAGAGGACAAGAGGCGGACGTTATCTGGAGTATCGTCCACTACCAAAATATTCGGGCGATTGTTTTGGGATTCCCGGGGTTTATTTAATTCACCTAGATCGGAATTCATGCCTCCTCCTGTTCAGTTAATTCAATAATCATTTCAAAATCAAAGTTTTTGGTTAATTCTCTTAAAGTATGAGCCAAATGGCTATTTTCTGGGGGAATGAATTCGAGTAATTCAAAAATTCCTTCATCGTAGCCTTGACAAGCGTAGTGATAAAGTTCGGTAACAAATTGTGGAGGCATTTGAGTTAAATAATGTTTAATTTCCTCTGAATTTAAAAGGTCTTTAATGGGGGAGACTTTTGGGGACTCGGGAGAAGTTTCGCGGTGATACCGATAGCTAACCCCTAGATGAGTGGATATTTTTTCGAGGAGGACTTCTTCCCGAAATGGTTTGTGCAGAAAGTCATCACAACCGCAAGACAAAATCCCTTTTCGTTCTTCTTCAAAAGCGCTGGCTGTGAGGGCAATAATCACAGTTTTCTGTCCTTTCCGACTGGCTTTAATCTGTTGGGTTGCTTGATACCCGTCAAGCACGGGCATCCGCATATCCATAAAAATCAAATGTGGGTCCCAACTGGACCAGAGGGCGATCGCCTCTTGACCATTTTCTGCTTCCCGTATCTCAAACCCAATGTCAGAAAGTAGGGTCACTAAAAACCGCCGATTGTTAACTGCATCATCGACGACTAAAATGCGATAGCGTTCCAGAGCACAGTTTAACCCAATCACTTTTCCAGGAGTTTGAACCGGAGGTTCGGGGGTCTTGTTGATTTCCAAAATTTGAATCCCAAAGCTAAACACGCTCCCTACTCCCACGGTGCTACGGACGTGAATATCTCCTCCCATTAATTGTACAAATTTTCGACTAATTGGCAATCCTAATCCCGTGCCTTGCTGGGATTTACGTCCGGTTTCGGTTTGGGAAAAGGGTTCAAATAGCTGATTCATTTCTTCCGGCGCAATGCCAGCTCCGGTATCTGCGATTTCAATGCAGAGGATTGATGGGGTTTCAGATAAAATTGCGGAAGTATTTAGGGAATTGTTGTCTAAAGAAGGTTCTCGTTTGGCTCGCAAAGTAACTCCGCCAGAGTTGGTGAATTTGATAGCATTCCCTAACATATTAATTAAAACCTGCCGCAATTTGCTTTCGTCAGAAATTATAATTTCCGGCAGGTTACTATCCAACTCAAAATTAAGTTCTAAGCCCTTGGATTGGGTTTGAACTTTCAGCATGGCTTCCAGGTTTCGGAGTAAGTAAATTAAATTAAATGAAGTGGGGTTAAAGATGGTTCTCCCCGCTTCTATTTTGGACATTTCCAGAATATCATTAATTAATGAGAGTAAATGTTCTCCAGCTTGATTGATAATTCTCAAGTGTTCCTGGTGCTGGGCATTTAAGGAGGAATTGCGATTCATGAGTTGAGTAAATCCCAGAATGGCATTGAGTGGGGTTCGCAATTCGTGACTCATGTTCGCGAGAAACTCACTTTTAGCTTGGTTAGCCGCATCCGCAGCGATCGCCGCTTTTTGGAGGGCTTCTGATTGCTTCTGGGTTTGTTCGAGCAATTCCGCTTGCTGCAAGGCAACTCCCAATTGATTGCCAATTTGGATGACAATTTTGCGATCGCTCGGTTGCCAGTGTCGCGGGCGCTCGCTTTCGTAAGCAGCTAACAATCCCCAAAGTTTGGGCCCGCAAAAAATCGGTACAATCATGTAAGCTCTAACCTGAAATTCTTCTAATCTTCCTAAGTAACAGGGGCTAAAGTTGCGTTGATAAATGTCTTCCACCACCAAGCAACTCTCATCTCGGTTAAAATCACTCCCTCCCGTCTGAATCAGATGGCTATCTTGCCATTCTACGCAAGAATTAATCAGAACTTGCATCTGGCAAAGTTGGTCACGATCCGGTTGCGCAGACAGGTGCAGGGATTGCCGGTTTCTTTGCAAGACTGAAACTCGTGGTGAGGTGACGGCTTCCGAGACAAATTCGCCACTGTAGTCCGGATTAAAACGGTAAATGGCAACAATATCACAGCTTAAACATCCTTGCAATTCTTCGGTGGTAGCCGCAAAAATTGTCCCTAAATCCAGGGATTGACGAATCCGCTGGACTGCGGAAGCAACGGTTTTTTCCCGTTCGGCACTTTCGCGTAATGCCGCTTCACTTTCCTTGAGTTTGGTAATATCTGTTGCTGTGCCTAAGAGTTGCTTAACTGTGCCATCTTCTGTTCGGGCAAAAATCGTTTCTCGGGCTAAAACTGTGCGCCATTCCCCATGAATATTTCTCAGCCGATATTCCAGTTCCACAATGTCTCCCTCTTGAGCTTGGGAGAGGTTTTGAAAATGTTCGGGAATTTTGTCCAAGTCATCAGGGTGAATCAGAGAGGGTAACAAATTATTCCCTAATTTGGAAATTTCTGCGTCAGAATAACCTAACATTTGGGCGAGTTCTCGGTTGACATAAATGTTCCGATGTTCTAAAATATCGTAGATATATAAGAGATTGGGCGACGTATCAGCAATGTTCTGAACGAAGCGCTGGCTGGTTTGCAAGGCTTCTTCCGCTTTTCGCCGCTCAATCAGTTCAGCCTGGGCTTGCTCAAATAGGGTGGATTGTTGAACCGCGATCGCCAGTTGTCCGGCAATAGAGCGCAGGGATTCTATCTCCGAAAGATGCCATTCTCGCGTACTTTGGCAATGATGGGCAATCAGTAAACCCCACAAATTTTGTTCTTTTAAAATGGGAATGACCAGTTTAGCCTTAATCTTGAGGGTTTTCATTAACACCTCTAGACAAGGTAAATGTTTGACCAACTCGGTATCTTCAATTGCTACAATTTCCCCCTGAGCGTAACGGTCTCGTTCCTCTTGGCTAAAGCGTTCCTGGGGAAAAGTATTCTCGTTAATTTGAGGCGCAAGCGGACCAGAGGAGTGCGTGACTACGATGCCGGTGCCATTGGGATAAACTCGGTAAATTAATACGCGATCATTGGATAAAAATTGGCGAACTTCGTCGGCAGCCGTTGTTAAAACTTCTTCTAAATTTAAGGAAGATCGAATCCGATCTTGAATCGCATTGAGTAATTGCTCGCGCCTGAGTTGTTGTTCCAGGGCGATTTCTGCTTGCTTGCGATCAGTGATGTTAAAACTTGTTCCAATCAGACGGTAAATGCGATCGCTACTGTCAAAAATTGGGCTTAAGTGAGTCAGCCACCAACTGTCTTCACCCTCTAAAGGCAGCTTTTCTTCATAAGTTATCCGTTCTCTAGTTTCAATGCAGTGCTGATACCGATGCATCACCTCCTCGGCCCTGGCTTGAGGCAACAACTGTTCTGGAGTAGTCCCGCTCATTTCTTCCGCAGAAATTTGCCAAATCCGTTCATGAGTGGGATTACTATCACAATAGCGAAATGTGCCATCAGCCAAGACATCCACAATAAAAATGGCCATTTCTACCCCTTCATAGATACTGCGTAAAAACTGCTCACTTTCTTTGAGGGAGGCTTCAGATCGAATCGGCTCTGTCACATCTTCAAAATACACGGAAATTCCCTCCTTTGCGGGATAAGCATGAATTTCAAACCAGCGATTCAGAGGGGGATAAAATTCCAGAAATTCCCGGCTTATGTTGTCGGCAACCACCCGGTGGTATTCCTCATAAAATCTACCCTGTCTTGCTTCGGGAAACTCCAGCCACAGATTTTGGCCGAGGAGTTCTTCTTTGCTTCTTTGAAAGAGCCGTTCGGCTTGGGGGTTAATATAGGTAAATCGCCAACTAGAGTCGAGAGAAAAGAAAGCATCGGTAATACTTTCTAGGATATTTACCACCCGATTGGTGGCGGCTTCGGCTTCGGCGCGGGCGGCTTGTTCGCGATCGAGCAGTTGCAAGCGCTCTTGTTCCGCCTGTTTGCGATCGCTGATATCGATCGCTGTCCCTAAAATTTGCGTCACCGTTCCTTGAGCATCCTGGGCAAACACCAATTCCCGAACGGCGAAAGTCCGCCAAATCCCGCTAACATCTCGCAGACGGTATTCTCTTCTAAACAAATGACCCTCTTCATGCAAACCATAACTTTTCAGGCGATCGGGAATTTCCTGAAAGTCTTCGGGGTGCATCAAGGCTTCAAAAAAGTCCTCTCCCATGACTTTAACTTGTTCTTCCGAATAGCCGAGGATTTCCCCCAAGGAGCGATTAGTATAAACAAACTCCTGAGCCATGAGGTCATAAACATATAAAAAATTAGGGTAAGATTGAGTAACGGTTTGAATGAAATGCTCCCGTTCTTGCAAGATTTTTTCGGACCTTTGCACAATTAACTCGGGTCCCTGTTCGACTAAGGCTCTAAATTCTCCTTCCCGTTGGGCTAGAGCTTCTTCGACCCGAATGCGATCGCTAATCTCAGCCTGCAATCGGGTATTTTGTGCTTTCAATTCCGTCTCCAGTCGGGACCGTTCCTGCAATTCCTGTTGTCGCAGGGCAATTTCCTCCTGGAGGCGTTCCTTTACTTGAGTTAATTCAATCCCTTGGCGATTCAGTTGCTCCTTTAACACCTCTAGGTTGCTGTACATTTCCAGGGGGTCAAAGGCTGCTAACAAGCTAGTTTGAGTCACAATTCCCGCTAGATTTCCCGAGTCATTCACCACAACTAAGCGATGAATTCCATGTTTTTCCATTAATTGATGAGCATCCCACAAAGAATCCCCGGTTTTAAGGGGAAGCAACGGGGTACTCATAACCTGGGAGGCAACAATTTCTGCTAAGTTTAAATTTAAAGCCGGCAGTTTAACGATATCCCGTTGCGTAATCATCCCCAGGGGTACCGTTATTGAGTCATGTTGGGCGTCAACAATGACAATACAACTGACCTGCTCTCGGGTCATTTGTTGGGCGATTTCCCACACAGAAGCAGTCTGGGGTAAGTGAATTACGCGATCGCTCATCACCTTAGCAACTTGCTGGAGCTTTAATAAATCCGTGGGTTGAAGGACTTTGCAGATACTATTTTTGGTAATCACTCCCAGGATATTTCCCGACTCATCAATAGCCGGTAAGTGGCGAATTTGGTGCTGGCGCAGGGTGGATAATACGGAAAAAATTTCCAAGGCTGAGGAAACCACGATCCGGACCGGATCTGAGGTCATAATTGTGGCAACTTTGAGGGTGTGAAGGTCTCTCGCCTCTGGGGGAATTCTGAGTATATCTCTTTCGGTTAAAATGCCAACTAGCTGATGATTGTCCACCACTAATGCACAACTAACTCGCTGTTGAATCATGAGGGCGATCGCCTCACTCACCCCGGTAGCTGGCGCGATCATTAACGAGTCTTTTTCAATAATATGAATCTGGCCTAAATTCATGTTCTATCCATGCTTATTCACTTCAGTTTATAGAGTCCTGTCCCCTGGCTTGCCACGGGCTTGACTCGGTTTAATTTATTTTGGGGAGGAACTATAGCCTTTTTCTTCGGGGTGAAGTAGATTCAGGCTCCCCCTAACACCCCGAAGAAAAAGGGAGACTTTCCAAATCCCCCAGTAATTAAACATTTATTCCTATGGCTTCCCCCTTAAGAACGCCATCGACTGTACGGGGATTTAAGGGGGGGCAGGGGGGAACTCTGGGGGGCTAGGGGGGAGCCAATAAACCTACCTCATGAAGGTGAAAATTGCTATAACTGTTTTTATTGTTAACCGTTAAATCTATAATTTTTTAGGATTTTCCCCGGGGATTGGTGGACTATTTTTATCCCGATAGAGCCTAGCTTAATAATGTGTAAATTCCCGTGATAGGCTTTAGATGGAAGTAAAGCCTAGCTAACAATGGCTCAATTTATTTTAATTTACTAGATCCTTAAGGGAGATTTTACATATTTTTACAATTCTTAAGGGACAGCCGATCCCCAAGGCAGGGGGGCAGGGTCCACAACGGGAGGGACAGTCTTCGGTTATTTTGATTGGCTCGATTCCCTCTAAAAGCTCGTCTCCATCCTTCTGACATCCGGCACTGAGGCAACCCTGACAATTAGAGTAGCCCGTTCAACGGAGTCAGAGCGATTTAAAAGAGTAATTATATAGGCTCAAGTCCCTTTTAACAAGCTCTTTTCTGCCCTCTTTATCCCCCGAAATTTTGATGGGGTAAGGGCAGAAACTGGCTTGGGGGAAGCCACCAGTTTGATAAGCCCAATCAGATTTATTAACCCGCCGAGGGAAGAAAAGGCCCTATCTAGGGTTCACTTCCCGAAATTCTGCCTAATAAATTCTCCGGATATTGGCCTAAAAAAGAAAAATTTCTCATAAAAAACCCACACCGAATATCCGGTGTGGTGACAGGGACAAAGCCTGCCGGGAAGGGTGAAGAGAAAACTGGCTTTTAAAAACCGGATTGGGTCTAATGGAAAAAGCTTTTGAGGGGGCGCGTTGACTACGGATTGAGGGAGGAGGGAGCCAGAGGTCCCATCATCCTGGCCCTTGGGGAACCGCAGCGCAGTACCTTAGCACGATAGGAGACAAAGGTCATGGCTGCGGCGATCCCGGCTACGCCAGTCAGCAGGGTGAGGGTGGTGGTGAGGATGTTTAGTAAACACAAGGTGGAGAGGGCCGTTGATGTAGCGATAGAGGCCCAAACGGATAGAACATCCAGAGTATAGGTGAGGATGAGTAAAAGTAGGGTAACAACGAGGGCGCTGATGGCGCGACGCTGTAGGGGGAGGATTCGTTCTGCGGCCTGGTTTAACGGAGTTGCTAGGGGTGGCAGGTAAGGTAATTGGGCTGGGGTCGCCTTGAGAGTCATAAAGATTATCCTTTGCGGACAAGGAACATTTTGAAAGTTGAGGTGAATCTGGGGAATAGGTTATATCTGCTGAGAGATAGGGAGTTATACAGGGTGATCCCGGGAGGGCGATCGCCTCCGGTGATGGGGAGGGGGACCGATCGCCCGACTCTGGACCCCATTACTCCGGAAGGTTTGGAAGGGTTAAGGCTTGAGGAGAAGTGGGCGCATTCAAGTCCTTGAGATATTCCAATGCCAGCCGATAACCAAGTTGATTGTTGTTCTGACGGTAAACCTGGGCCGCTTGTTCTAAGTCGGCGATCGCCGCTTGAATTTCCCCTTGATAGGCGCGCGCCTGTCCTCGGATCAGATAGGCATTTCCTAAAGCCGGTTCGATATCGATCGCCCGGTTGGCATGGAAAATGGCATTTTGATAATCTCCCACATCCAGGGCATCTTCTGCCAGCACTACAAAGTCATAAGAATCGACTTCAATCACACTCTGGGATTCCTGGTGGGATGGCCCAGATAAATTTTCGGCGATCGCCGCTGGGGCTATCCCAATTCCTAAACTAATTGCTAAAACGGTGACTATCTTATAAATACCTTTCATGGCAATTCTCCTTAATTTTTGTTTCTTCAGTTCGCCGATCGCCGGGTCTCAAACTCTGAAATTCGTCTTTTGCTTTGGACTCTACCTGTGCGATGGCAATGAACACCCTGAAGACCCGCAGTTTTAAGTTAAGTCCGAAAAAAATTTGTTAAGAATCTTTAAATTAGTGCAGGTCGCTTACCGAGGTAATCTATAGTTCCCTTGCGTCAGGGTTCAAGGGCGGCGGCCCGAAACTCCGTTCTTTTCATCTCATGCAGTTAGCAATTCATCAGAGGTTAGTCCAAGGGAACTAAACCCGATTATTGATTGATGCGATTACTCCTAAGTTTCGAGTTACCTTAGCTTCTATTCTGTCGAGAATCCTAAAGTTAATGCTCCCCCCCCAGGCAGAGATTCCCAGGAATAGACTGGAGAAATCCCCTCTATCATTAGGGTTAATAACCCCGCACAGATTCCCCCCATTAAACTTTAGGTAATTTTTCTGGCCGCTTCTCAAATCCTTACCGGGAGTTGATTGAGCCAATTATTAATAAATATTAACTAACGGCACAAATAGCGATCGCTAATTTTTTGTGGGGAACGCGGCTTGGTCAAAAGAATGCTTCTGTAATTTCTGCTGATACACCTGTTCCAACCGGGCGATCGCCCGGGCGCGATCGCCATTGCCCACATCCTGAAGGGAAGGCCAAACGGGAATCAACTGGAGCACGGCATAAGTGAAAGAACCCGCTTCAATATCTTCTAACACCCCATATTCATCCAACAGGGCGATCGCGGCGCGGTCTTGATTAGCGGGGGAAAAATCAGACGCGCCTATTTTTTTAGCCAGGGGGTCCCAAGTGGTACTCAGAAACTGGTACTTGCCTGCGGCATCGGAACAAAGGCGGGACCCGTGGCTGGACCCACATTTGATTTCCCGGGGATGATCCTTAAAACTCGAAAACTCAGTGCCGGTAAACTGCATCCGATAGGCGGAGGGACCGGCAGTCCCTTCAGCCCAGGCGATTGTATCGAGAAAAGCCTGGACATAAGCCGCCTTGAGACTGGCCACCGTCTGCGATCGAACTGGGGGCGCAGGCTGGGGAAGGGTGACTTCTTCCGTGGTTTCCGCTTGTGAGTTGAGGTGGGCAGGAATCACCAACGCCACCCCCACCAAACAGACTCCCCCCCAGAAGGCTGCCTGCTTCTGACGGGTCGATCGCTTCCGGGAGCGTCGCCCAAATCTCTGTCTGAGGGTAGATTCTAAATTAGACAGCACCCGAGTGAGAATTGCCGAATCCGGTGGTGACTGTGCCTTAACCCGGACTTTGGGCCAATGTTGGAGGGGAATATTCACCGGCAACTGCCCCTGACGATACCAATAGGCAAACAGAGACTTGATCACGGACAATCGCGCTTGAGCTTGTTGGGGTGGGATGCGACGGGCGGCCAGGGTTTGAGCAAAGGCCCGGACATCGACTATGGTAACCACCGCCAGGGGTTTCCCGACAAAGGCTAAAAACTCTTTGACCCATAAGCGGCGATCGCGGCGTTGATGGGGAGGCTGTTGTTGCAGCCAGAGTTGAATCGCCTGGCGATCGGGGGGGATTTGAGTTTTTAGACTGTCTGGGTTCATAGCGCACCTGTGTTTCCTTGTTTCCCGGGGGAATGGTCCTGTCGGGTACTGATATCCGATGACTGGCCACCCTGGGTCCTAGGATGGTTTGGGCTTTCACGCCCCTACAGACGAGGGGAGATGTCAGCAAGGAGTAGATCAGGAAAGGCGATCGCCTTTTTTCTGGGGGTCGGCTTCCTATACATCAGCCTCTCATCTCCCTGAACGTAAAAAAACACTCCCCAGGTAGACCTAAATTAAGGGATTTCTCAAGGCAGGATTAACAATCTCACCCAATCGAGAGATCTCAACCCCTTGACTCCCAGCTAGTTTAATTTTATGGCCTTGAAGTTCGGTAAATTATCAATATTTATCAATAAAACTATTGCTAAATAAAAAACTAGGAATGGTATGATAATAGATCGCCTCATCATTCCGTTTCCCCGGATTTCGTCTCCTAATGCGCCGATCCCTACCCAGGGGAAGGTGAGCAAGCGGACCAGCAAACGGGGGGATTTCTGCCAAAAATTAGGGGCAGATTTAATGCAAATTTAAGCCAATTACTCGCGGAGTGCGGGGGTATTCCAAAGGGAAGACTAACCCGGTTGCTGTAACTGATTTGGAACTCATTGCCTATTATTTTTTCAAGAAACCCCGTTGCTTGTGCTTTGCCCCTAGAGCTGTACCCATCCTCGGGAAGCCCCGTTGTAAATCCCCGGTAATTGTGGCCCTCAAGGGAGGGGACTGGCCCTTAAGCAGTGGATTCAAGGCAGATTCAGCCTGAAGCACTACCCACGAGGCAAAGACTGAGGGATAATACAAAGCAGGAGTCTGTGCCGTACAAAGGAACTCGATGAGCATCTTTACCCTGCAATCCGTCAAAAAAGATTTTGGCATTAAAGAAATCCTCCGGGATGCCAGCTTTAGCCTCAATCCCACCGATAAAGTGGGCTTGATCGGCACGAACGGATCTGGCAAATCTACCCTATTGAAAATGATTGCCCGCTTAGAGCCCGTGGATGGCGGACAAATCTTAGTCAATTCTGGGGTGAGAATCGTGTATCTCCCGCAGCAACCGGAGCTCGATGAAAATCGGACGGTATTAGAGCAGGTTTTTGCCGACTGTGGCGATCGCATGAACCTGGTGCGTGAGTATGAGGACCTCAGTCACAAAATTGCCCGCCATCCTGAAGATGGGCAGTTGATGGCGCGGTTATCCGAAGTCATGCACAATATGGAAACCAGCGGCGCATGGGAACTGGAAACCCAAGCGAAAATTATCCTCAGTCAGTTAGGAATTGAAGATTTTGACGCCCAAATCGGGACCCTTTCTGGGGGATACCGCAAGCGGATCGCCCTAGCTGCCGCTTTACTCAGCGATCCAGATGTGCTGCTGATGGATGAACCGACAAACCATTTGGATGCGATTTCCGTGGAGTGGTTGCAGAGTTACTTGAACAGCTTTCGCGGGGCAATTTTGCTGATTACCCACGATCGCTATTTTCTCGATCGCGTCACTAATCGGATTATCGAACTTGATCGTGGGGAACTTTACACTTACGACGGAAATTATTCTTATTATTTAGAAAAAAAAGCCCTAGCCGAAGAAGCGGCAGCCAGTCAGGAACGTAAACATTATGGCGTATTACGTCGGGAATTAGAATGGCTCAGTCGCGGACCCAAAGCCCGCAGTACCAAGCAAAAAGCTCGGATTGGGCGGGCAATGGATCTCCAGGATAAGGAGTTTAAACAGAGTTTAGGGAAGGTTGAAATTTCCACGGCTAGTCGGCGGATTGGCAAGAAGGCGATCGAGCTAGAAAATGTCAGTAAAGCTTATGGCGATCGCACCTTGATCCAGGACTTTTCCTATAAATTTAGTCCCGACGATCGCATCGGCATTATCGGCAAAAATGGCATTGGGAAATCCACCTTACTGGATATCATTACCGGACGCCTCGCTCCAGATTCGGGAACAGTAGAGATTGGCAGTACCATCCATATCGGTTATTTTGACCAACACTGTGATGATTTACTCGCCGCTGCGGATCAAAATCAACGGGCGATCGATTACGTGAAGGAAGAAGCCGAATTAGTCAAAACAGCCGACGGACTGCAAATTACTGCCTCCCAAATGTTAGAACGGTTTCTGTTTCCCCCGAATCAACAATATTTACCCGTTCATAAACTCTCCGGGGGAGAAAAACGGCGACTGTTTTTACTGCGCGTCTTGATGAGCGCCCCGAATATTCTCATTTTGGACGAACCCACCAATGACTTAGACGTGCAGACGTTATCCGTTTTAGAAGATTACCTAGAAGACTTTAACGGATGTGCGATCGTTGTCTCCCACGATCGCTATTTTCTCGATCGCACCGTCAATACCATATTTGCCTTAGAAGAAGGCGGAAACCTCCGCCAGTATCCCGGCAACTATACGGTTTATCTCGACTACCAAAAAGCTGAAGCCGCCGAAGCCGCACGGCTGGCAACCGCCAGCCAAAACGACAAAAAACCCAACTCCCAAACCGCCACCGTTGACAAGTCGGAACGGGTCAGTTGGGATAAAAATCGCCAGCGCAAACTGTCCTCCAAGGAAAAGCGAGAGTATCAGCAACTCGAAGCCAAAATCGCCCAAATGGAAGCGGAAAAAGCCGCCACGGAAAAAGCCCTCTATCATGCCGAACCTGGGGCCGTCACCGAAGTGCAAAAACTCCATCAAAAGGTCCAAGATTTGGCTCATGAAATTGAATTAGCTACCGAACGTTGGATGGAATTGGCTGAAATTGAAAGCACCTATTCTAGCAACTAAAACACCGCCTCGTCTAGCAACCTTGATGATGCGGGACGGGGCAGTTTTGTACCCAAATGATGTAACCTGAAGCTGTTGTTTATTATTCTTAACTTATGAGCCTCACCTGTCAAGAAATTCTTAAAAACCATCAACCTCTTTGGCAGGAAGCCACGGTCCATCCTTTTCTGGAGGGGTGTAAACAAGGCACTATTACCCCCGAGCAATTTAATACTTGGCTGGTGCAGGATTATCAATTTGTAGTGGAATTTACGCGGATGTTAGCCCGGATTTTATCCGTTGCTCCTCGCCATCATTTTGATGTCCTGTTAGGAGGATTAACTGCCCTCAAAGATGAATTGAACTGGTTTCAAGCCAAAGCCGCCGAACGGAATTTATCCTTGGATGTCGCTAAACAGCGCACTTGTGAAGAATACAGCCAGTTTTTAGGAAATCTAGCCCGGACTCCTTATGCGGTGCAAGCAACGGGATTGTGGGCGGTGGAGTTGGCTTATAATCAAGGGTGGCAATTGCCAGGACCCATGCCGGAACCCTATACTGAATTTGCCGATCGCTGGGGAAATTCGGGCTTTACCGATTATGTCAAATTGTTAGCACAACAAGCCGATGAAATGCTCAGGGATGCCTCACCGGAGGTTCAGAAAGAAGCTGAACAAACCGTGATTACCGTGGCTCAATTTGAAAAGGCATTTTGGCAAATGGCATTTAATGCCAGCTAAGTCTCGGGGTTGTCAAGCGGGAGTTAATACCTGCTTGACAACCTCAGAAATTCAACAAAATTATAAGTCCATCTCCCTACCCATCATATAATGATAATTTCCCTCACCCACAGATTTATTCAAGGTACTAATAATTGAGGCGGAATTATCGTAGGGTCCGCTAGTATAGAATGGCTTTCCGTCTTTTCCAAATTCAAGTTTTGGCTCCCCATTCCACTCCCCTAACTGTTCTTTGGATTGTTCAAAATCATGATGGGGTTTAAAGCCTAATGTTTCCGCATATTCAACAGCGCCCCAGACAATGGCTTGAGCCTGAGTTAATGAAATTTTCTCAGAACCCCCGATGAACGAGTCATAATACAAAGAGGCAATTTTTTGATATTCACTGCGATTGTATTTGCGCGGCCCCGAGGCATCTTTGACCCCCAAACACCAATAATCCACGAGGTAAGTACAGACAATAAAGCGGTTCAATCCAGGCGATCGCGTCACCGTTACAATCGCCATACCCGGGTCGGTTGTGGTTTCTAAATCATCCTCTGATTGGGTTGCGATCGCCCCTTCTTCAGGAAAGAATCTGTATAGGCAATTGGCATTGATTAGACACTCCACCAGCGGCGCTAATTCTCCGGATTCCTCACGAGCGATCGCCACTTGTTCGGCTTGTTCCTTCACAAATCTTGTAACGTCCGAGACTTTCAACCCCATTTTGCGGGCGATTTGCTTCGGGGTCAATTTTTTATCCCGCAACCTGAGAATTTCTTGAGTTTGTTCGCTATCCATAATTTTCCTCTGCTTTTTTCGGTAATGATTAGAGTACAACAATCCCGCACCCATCAACATCATCCTCGGCAAAGATGAACCCAAAAAATTCATCTCCCCCTCTCCCCCTCTCCCCATCCTCCCCATCCTCCCCATCCTCCCCCTCCTCCCCATCTCCCCATCTCCCCATCTCCCCCATCAACCAAGGACAAATGACAAATGACAAATGACAAATGACAAATGACCCCTCTCCCCAACAACCGACGCTCTAAGGTAATATAGGGCTGTCCTGTGCGATCGGTCCACTGAGAACGCCCTTAAATCTGAATCAATTCAAGGAGAAACCTATGCCTCGTGCCATTATGGAAACCGACAAAGGAACGATTCATCTGGATCTGTTCGATAAAGATGCCCCCAATACGGTAGATAATTTTACCAAATTATCTGAAAGTGGGTTTTATGATGGATTAACCTTCCATCGGGTAATACCCAATTTCATGATCCAGGGGGGATGTCCCAATGGAACAGGAACGGGGGGTCCGGGTTATAAAATTAATTGTGAAATTAACCCCAACAAACATCTAGCGGGTACATTATCAATGGCCCATGCAGGGCGTAATACTGGGGGCAGTCAATTCTTTATTTGCCACTCTCCCCAACCCCATTTAGATGGACAACATACCGTTTTTGGTAAAACCGAAGATATGAATGTCGTCAACTCTATTCGGGCTGGAGATAAAATCATATCGGTTAAAATCGAGAAAGACTAAGTAACATGGGTAGGGGTTTCAAAGCGATTCCCCTACCGAGAAATCCGGCCTCAAATTTAATACAATTCATATTTGAGTAAGGTACAAGGTAAAGAACCATTGTAAACGGGAATGCGTTTTGAGGATTTCAGCCCGATTTTTTTGGTGAGTTCTTTATTGCCGGATAAAATATAAGCCGTCCATCCGGTAAAACGCTGTTTTAAAATATCTCCAAGGGATTTATAAAAATCACCGAGTTCCTGTACTTCACCGAGACGTTCTCCGTAGGGAGGATTGCAGATAAAAATGCCGGTTTCGGCAGGGGGTTCGATGTGATAAAATTCTTGGGTAGAAAAGTGAACGTGAGTATCTAATCCACAGTTTTCCGCATTGAGATGGGCTTGTTGGATAACAGCCCGATCGCGATCGCTGCCGTAGATGGGGGCGGTTAATTCGGCTTTTTGACCTTCTAGGGCTTCCTGGCGGATGTCCTGCCAAAGTTCGAGGTCAAAATCGCGCCAACTCATAAACCCAAACCGTTCTCTAAACAATCCTGGGGCAATATTTAATGCCTTTAAACCCGCCTCTAAAGGTAAAGTCCCGGACCCGCACAGGGGGTCTAAAAAGGGCTGTTCTGGGGAATATTCAGCGAGTTCTAAAATAGCAGCAGCTAAGGTTTCCTTGAGAGGTGCAGTTCCCATTGCCGGACGATATCCGCGCCGGTGTAAGCTATTTCCAGAACTATCTAAACTGAGAATGGCGCGATCGCCATGAATATGCAGATTTAGCAACAAATCCGGGTCCTTCGGATCCACAGTAGACCGTTCTCCGGTGCGATCGCGTTGTTGGTCTATGATCGCATTTTTGACCTGTAAGGCCGTAAAATGAGTGTGATTGAGTTTTTGATTGCTGCCGGTACAGTTCACCGCCAGGGTATTACCTGGATCGAGATACTCTTCCCAATCAATAGACTGGACTTCTCGATACAGCATTTCAGCATTTGGGCAGAAAAATTCTCGTATGGGAACGAGAACCCGAAACAGAGTTCTTCCCCACAAATTCACCCGATAAAGTAAAGCGCGATCGCCCGAAAAATGGACTCCTGTAAAGTCCGGACGAACGTCTTGAGCACCTAACCGTTCTAATTCTTGGGCAGCAATGGGTTCTAAACCCCGAGCAACAGTTGCAAAGTATTCAGTCATCATAAGTGATAGTTTATCAGAAAAGCACTAGATATAGACCCGTTAGGAAGTCATTTCTACTCCCCAAAAATTCGGGAAGAGGCAGAATTCCGAGGGGACGAGTCCGGACAACCGCCTGAGAATAATTATCCCACTTGTTGTGAACTTGAATCCTCTTCTCGCTGTCGGCTATACAAAGGAAGCCTAACGGTAAATGCCGTCCCGAATCCCACCTCACTTTTGACGGCAATTTCCCCGCCATGTAAGTCGGTACTCCGTTTCACCATTGCCAATCCCAACCCGGTACCGGGGATATTCCCGACATTTCCGCAACGGTGGAAGGTTTGGAAGAGGCGGGGTATTTCATCGGAAGGAATGCCAATTCCTGAGTCTTTAATCATAAAAATAACCTGAGTCTCGGTACAGGTTAATTCAAAATAAACTTCTCCGCCCTCCGGGGAGTATTTAATAGCATTAGAAAGGAGGTTGTTTAAGATATATCGTAATAATTTTTCATCAAAGCAAGGTTTATGGTATTTATGGCTTAAAAACTCCTTAGAGTAATTTTGGACAAAGTTAATCGTGTAATTTTTGGTTGAAGAAAATTGAAACTCTTCTACAATTCCTTCACAAAATGCGGCGAGATCAAGGGGTTGGGGATTAAACGGAAGTTGGCTCATTTCGGCCCGTCCGATGAACAGGATATCTTCAAGTAATTGGGTCATGTTCACCGTAGCCGATTGAATGCGATGGAGGGCTTGGAACTTTTTATCCAGTTTGTCATGGGGCCATTCCTCTAAATAATATTCGAGTAAATCGGCAGAGGAGAGAATGGTGGTCATGGGGGTGCGGAATTCATGAGAAACCATTGAAACAAATCGGGTTCTAAACTCCATGATTTCTCGTTCTTTCGCCAAGGCATGACGGAGTTGCTCTTCAGCGCGTTTGATTTCGGTAATATCTTCTGAAATTCCGGCAATGCGGTAGATCTTTCCTTCTTCGTCACGGATGGGAAAGCCCCGATCGCGAATCCAGCGAATGGAACCATCGGGTCGAATGATCCGATATTCGCGATCGAGGCGATCTAACGGCATCAATCCGCTGAGGACGGCTTGGCGATCGTCCGGATGAATGGCATCTAAACGAGCAGTGGGTTTCTCATACAATTGCTGGCGTTCTAGTCCCCAAATTTCCTCATAAGCTGGGGAAACGTACAGGATTTGACTATAGTCTGGATCGCTAATCCAAAAGACCTCTTCGATATTTTCGGCTAATTGGCGGAACCGTTCCTCGCTGGCTTGGACCGCTGCCTCGGCTAATTTACGTTCAGTGATATCTCGTCCCACGGCTTGAAACTCACTCAACACCCCCTGGGCGTCGAAAATGGCGCGATCGGTCCACTGTTGCCAGCGCACTTCTCCATTGCTCAGGATGATCCGGCGTTCCCGGGTGACCACAGGCATGGCGATGGGGTTGCGATCGATATCCGGTATCAAAGAGACCACCGATCCATCCATGAGCTCTTTGCGACTCACGCCGAAATAGCGGCAGTAGGCATCATTAACAAAGGTTAGAGTGCCATCGGGTGCAAACCGACAAATCAGTTCAGTTTGATCTTCGACAATGGCACGATAGCGAGCTTCCGAAGACCGCAGGGCCACTTCCGCTAAGGCCCGTTCTTTATGAAGAGAGACGGCAGCAGCAGCGGCCCGGAGGATGGAGACTTCTGACTCGGACCAGACCCGAGGTTCTGTGCAGTTGTCAAAGCGAATAAATCCAAAGAATTCCCCATGCACAATCAGGGGCAAAATCAGCAGGGATTGAATTCCGGATTGTTCTAAGATTTTTCGTTCAGAGTCGGGAAAGTTACTCACAACATCGGCAATGACTTCTCCTCGTGCCAACAGGGATACCCACCGCTCAATCAGCACGGGTGCTTTTAAGGAGAAACATTGAGCCGGTTTGGGAGAGGGGTCGGATCCGGGTTGAATTTTTAACTCTTCGCAACTCCACTGGGCCACTAAAAGGGGAGAGTGCCCCCTGTGGGCCAGATTGCCTGTAGACAAGGGCGGATTTTGGCACAGGTAGACGCGACTGGCATGAGCCGCTTGTCCCAAGGGTTTAAGAATTTCTGTGTAGGGGTAGCTGAGACTATTATCCGTGGTGGTGTCTCCTTTAAAGGCGAGGAGTCGGCGCTGCACTTCGACTAAGGCTTCTAACTGCTGATTGGCTTGGCTGAGTTCCTGGGTTAAGCCTTGGAGTCGTAAGGCAGCCCTGATCCGCGCGAGAAACTCTTCGGTTTCGATGGGTTTGGAGAGAAAATCATCGGCTCCGGTGTTGAGTCCCTTGATGCGATCGCCCACTTCTTCTCGGGCGGTGAGTAGGATGAAAAACATCGGTGCAAGTTTGGGGTCAGACTTGATTTTCTGACAGACTTCTAATCCATCCAGTCCGGGCATCATCCAATCGCAAACGATCAAGTCCGGTTCCAGTTCTCTAGCCAAACGCCAGCCTTCGGTCCCATCAGAGGCCACGGTGATGCGATGTCCGTCGCTTTCAAGTAAGTCCTGGAGAACGAGCTGCACGGTTACGTCATCATCAACAATTAGGATTTTAGCCATAGTAAAAAATGTAGCACTGTAAGAAAGAAAGGGTCAACTTCACTCAACTACTGGTTTGATTCAAAAAGGCTTTTTTATACTTCCCATTGTTGGCGACCCAATTGCTTTAGCTTGTATTCTAAATAACTCGCCGATGGAAGCATTTACCTCAATCTAATTTATGTAGCCCTCGCCACGGACAATTCGTCAGTTGATTGATAGAGGCCACTTAGGGGCGATACCCGCTTTCTTTAGGATCCGCTCCAGACTGGGGTAAACAAGAGGGCATTTTTCCCCGGTGACCTCTGTGTAGATGCTCCCGGACAGGGCATCTGTTTGGGGAAACCCTTAGCCCTAGCCGCGCTGGCTCAGGATCAGTTAGAGTCTGAGAGCGTGGCTACCCTAGAATGGGGGGTGACCCCGGAGGATTTAGACCCCACCCTACCATTAAGCTGCTTCTACACCGGATGTTTTTCCCCTTTGATCTTCTTGTTAGGGTACATGGAGTGGGGAACAGTTCAGAATAGAGAGAACTCCATTGCGATCGCAATGGAGTTCTCTCTATTCTGATTGGACAGAGCAGAAAATCCGGAGATTATAACCGATCACCTAGGGTGGGGGAATCCGAGCTCCTACCTCGGGCTGAAAAATCACCGCTTCCCTTGCCATCACGGACACCTGGGGCGATTCTGTCGCGATTCCTCCCTCGGGAGGGGGCTGGGCTGGGGACGGGGTTCCTGGGAGCCAATCTGTACCGATCGCCCGGTTATGGTGGGTAGGTAAAAAAGCCCTCCCAGTCCCCGGTAAGGCTTTAATCCTCTAGGCAAAACGCTACACTAGAATACACTCCTTAATTCCCTAAGTGTATGTCCTATTTCGACGGAACCCTCAGCTATCCCAATACTCGTAAAGGCGATATCGTGGATGACTACCACGGTATCCAGATTTCCGATCCTTATCGTTGGTTGGAAGACCCCGACGCTGAGGAAACCAAAGCTTGGGTAGAAGCGCAAAATACAGTCACTTTTGCTTATCTTAACGAAATTCCTCAACGCGATCGCCTCAAAAATCGCTTGACTCAACTTTGGGATTATTCCAAGTACAGTATCCCTTTTAAAAAAGGCAGTCGGTATTTTTATTTTAAAAACGATGGACTGCAAAATCAAAGCGTTCTCTATGTCCTCAATCACCTCGATGATCAACCTCGGGTTTTGCTCGACCCCAATAAGCTCTCGGAAGATGGCACTATCGCCCTAGGAGGTATTGCCATTAGCGAAAATGCTCAATTCATGGCTTATGGTCTCTCTTCCTCCGGTTCCGATTGGCAAGAGTGGAAAGTGCGCGATATTGAAACCGGCGAGGATTTATCCGACCATCTTCAATGGATTAAATTCTCCGGTGCTTCTTGGACCCACGACCATCAAGGGTTTTTCTACAGCCGCTATGATGAACCCAACACCAAAGGCCAATATGAAGAGGTTAACTATTATCAAAAACTCTTCTATCATCGCCTCGGTACTCCCCAATCTGATGATATTTTAATCTACCATCGTCCTGATCAAAAAGAATGGGGATTTAGCGGGGGTGTCAGTGAAGATGGCACGGTGCTGATTATCTCGGTCTGGCGCGGTACTGACCCGAAAAACTTGGTATTTTACAAAGATTTAACCAATCCTGACGCTTCCGTTATTGAATTAATTACCGAATTTGAAGCCCAGTATGGGTTTATTGATAAAGAAGGGGATGTGTTTTGGTTTCAAACGGACTTGGATGCCCCCCGGGGACGGGCGATCGCCTTGAATATCCGCACTGGCGATCGGCAAGAACTGATTCCCGAAGCCGCCGAAACCTTAGAAAGTATCGGTCTTTTAAATAATCAATTTGTAGCCGATTATCTCAAAGATGCGCGCAGTCAAATTAAACTCTTTAACCTCGATGGTTCCTTCATCCGCGAAGTCGAATTACCGGGAATCGGTTCTGCCGGTGGATTTAATGGCAAACGCCACGATACTGAAACCTTTTATAGTTTCACCAGCTTTACTACGCCACCCACGATTTATCGTTACGATATGGTGACCGGGAAGAGTACCCTTTATCGAAAACCCGAGGTAGACTTCAACCCAGATAATTATACAACGGAGCAAATCTTTTACACCAGTAAAGATGGCACCCAAGTACCGATGTTCATCATCCATAAACAGGGAATCCAACGGGATGGAAATAATCCCACCTATTTGTATGGATATGGCGGATTTAATATTTCCCTCACCCCAAGTTTTTCTGTCTCCCAAGTCGTCTGGATGGAATTGGGCGGCATCATTGCCATTCCTAATCTACGCGGTGGGGGAGAATACGGAGAAGATTGGCATCAAGGGGGGACGAAGTTAAATAAACAAAATGTGTTTGATGATTTTATTGCCGCTGCGGAGTGGTTAATCGAACATCAGTACACGCGACCCCAGAAACTGGCGATCGCCGGTGGCAGCAATGGCGGATTATTAGTCGGGGCCTGTATGACACAACGCCCGGACCTGTTCGCTGCTGCCCTCCCTGCCGTCGGTGTCCTGGATATGTTACGTTTCCACAAGTTTACCATTGGCTGGGCCTGGTGTTCCGATTACGGTTCCCCGGATAATCCCGATGAATTTAAAGCCTTGTATGCTTACTCTCCCTTACATAACCTTAAACCGGGTACTGCCTATCCAGCCACTCTCATTACCACCGCAGATCACGACGATCGCGTTGTTCCCGCACATAGTTTCAAGTTCGCCGCTGCCTTACAAGAAGCGCATACCTCGAATGCACCCGTCCTGATTCGCATTGAAACCAAAGCCGGACATGGTGCCGGAAAACCCACTGCTAAAATCATCGAGGAAGCCGCCGATAAGTGGGCATTTCTAGTCCGAACCTTACAGATGGAGATTCCAGTTAAGGAGTAATACGGAATTCGGCATTCAAAGTCTATAAAACCCCCCAGGCTTAAGCCCGGAGGCTATACGAACAAAGCCCGCCTACGCGGGCTAAAGAGCAAAAACAGACTTTTGATACCCGGATTTGCTATAACAACTGAACTTGTTATTACAAACATTAGACCTCTTACCTCAATCTCTTAAGCCCCCCTTATTAAGGGGGGTTGGGGGGATCAATCCCGAATGAAAGCAGGAGGTTTATTAATAAGGATTGACGTTTTGATGTTGAACTTGGACGGTTAAAAGTCGTTGTTTAACTGGTCGATCGCCCGATTGTAGATGGACCGGGCAAAGTCAGTCCACATTCCTTGTCCCCAGTAGCGAAAACAACTGGTTTGGGTTAACAAATTGTTCAGTAAGGCTTGACGATAGCGCGGTTCTTGGGTAAAGTTTTCATCACCCATGAGCGGATCAATTTTTTCATGAAATAGGGCGCTGAGGGAATTCATGGGTCCGACTACATTTTCATAGCCTTGCACCCAATTGAGGTTATTCGTCCAGGAGGAACCATCCACATGAAATTGATGGTCTTCTTGCTTTAACTGCGCGATCGCCTCGGCTACTTTTTCAGGGGTGACATTCTCTAGATCAACCCGTTGCCAGATTTTATGTTGTTGCACCGCTTGACAAGGGGAATACTCTTCGGGGGAACAGCCTGCCGCTTCAATCAGTTCTAAATATTCAGTCCCGTTAAGAGCAACCGTTCCCGATTTTCCCCCATTATTTTGGGCAATTTCATAAGTAGTGCGTTTGAAGCCGTCGGGAAATTCATTCATCATCACGCCCCCATTTTCCCCATCACCAATTTGTGTAACAATAGGGGGAACGGTTACCGACCCAATTTGCTGTTTAGACAGGGTTTTGGCTTCATAATAAGGCTGCATTTGTGCCACTAATTTAGTATCAGACCCTTGGGTTTTAATTAAGGCAGTAATACTGGTGGTTTCTCCGTGGGAATTTCGGGCAATTAGGCGGTGGGGAAGATGTTTGTAGCCCAGACTATGACCCTCTAAGGTTTCCACGGAATGTTCCTGAACCATAATCCAGCGATAGCCACTTTCTTTGAGGGCTTTGATCAACTCAAAGAGGGTATCAGGATGGTTGGGAAGGTGCATTTCTGGGGGGGAAAATCCTTTGACTCGGGCGAGGGCTTCCCAGCCAAAAATTGAGGCAAAATAATGTTGCCATGCTTGAATATGTAGTTTTAGATCCGGCAGGGGAGTGGAGGGAACCACGGCATGACTCCACATAGTTCCTAACCATTCCACATGGAGATAGTATTGGGGGTCGCAGGTGATGCGTTTGAGACTATCGATGACATCATGGCGTCCCATTTGTCGCAATCCCCACAATAAATTGCCGGAGTAATCTAACATGACTCGGGGATTACAACCATTGGCAACGAGTTCGGGAATGAATTCCCCCATGCGACTGTAGCACCAGGAGAAGGGTCCGGCATTGTGATTATCGCCTTCGCCGGTATGTTCAAACATATATTGCAAGTGGCCGATATACTCACCGTTGGGTCCTGCCGGGATGGTGGGTTGGTGCATATGCAAGGCGATCGCAAATGCAGCACTAATGTCTTCTAATCGGATATTTGTAATAGGCAAAAATACAGGTTCGTTATGTTGAACGACGGAACGAACTGCGTTTTCCCAGCCGCAAATATTGGGTAATCCTTGTGCAAATTCATCTAATTTGGGAAGATCTGTGGGTGTGGGGGCGAGGGAAACCATAATTTTAATTGCTGCTTTGACGTGCTATTTTTAGTTTACTGTTGATTGAGTGTCTTGCAACCGACACTTTTTGAATTCTATCAAAATTATGTTTCCGAGTTTTCTGCCTTCTGATGTTAAGTTTTTGACGGAATCCACTTCGATCGCCCTGGCACAAAGAATCGAATGTCAGGACATCCTGACTTCCGGGGGCGATCGCCCGATTCCGACGAGTTTCGTTCGGGAAGGGCGGGGGGGGCCGCCGATTTTGCTGCTACATGGGTTTGATAGTTCCGTGTTTGAGTTTCGCCGGTTGCTGCCGTTGCTGGCAGCAGAGCACCAAACTTGGGCGATGGATTTATTGGGATTTGGATTTACCCATCGCCTGCCGGAAATTCCGATTACACCCTCGGCGATTAAAACCCATTTATATGAGTTTTGGACCCAATTAATTCAACAGCCCATGATTGTAGTAGGGGTATCAATGGGCGGTGCAGCGGCGCTCGATTTTACCTTATCTTACCCGAATGCGGTGCAAAAATTGGTGTTAATTGATAGTGCTGGGTTTGCCAAGGGTCCCGCGATGGGCAAGATGATGTTTCCCCCCCTGGGGTATTTGGCAACCCAATTTTTAAGAAATCCTCGGATTCGGCAACAAATCAGTCTGAAAGCGTACTGCGATCGCGCGTTAGCTTCGGCAGATGCCGCAGCTTGTGCGAGTCTGCATTTGCAGATGCCGGGGTGGGATCGCGGCACGATCGCCTTTACCAAAAGCGGGGGCTACAACTTTTTAGCAGATAAAATTGAGCAGGTAGACAAACCGACTCTAATTTTATGGGGAGAAGATGACCAAATTTTGGGCACAGCGGATGCTTACAAGTTCGCGGAAGCGATCGCCTCAAGTAAGCTAATCTGGATTCCCAACTGTGGTCACGTTCCCCATTTAGAACAACCCCAGATGACGGCGAAGCACATTCTGGAATGGTCTAAGTTCTGAACTGATCCACGGCTGTTCCACAGTTGCCAAACTTTTTTGGCAACTGGGTCTTTTTCGCGACAGAATATAAAGACATAGCAAAACCTAAAATTAGGGAATGCAGGCAGTGCGAACCCTGATGTAAAATCTCTGGGATTTTTGTCCTAAAAGCCTGGGATTAATGGAATCCCCCCACTGGGAGTCCAAAAAACCGGCTGGTTCAGGGCAAGTCCTGAAGGCGTCAGGGACCGCAACTCGACCCCCGAGATGTTTGGGGTTCTCGGTTGGAGGTCGCCAGGAAAGCCACTGCCTATCAAAAATAGGAGTCGTGAAACCGCTGAAGGGGATTGAGTTCGGGAAGGTAAGGAATGCAAAATTTTAGCCAACAGCCGGAGAACCGTTTGACTAACTGGGCCGCCCCCACCCGTCCCCCCTTGGAGGGTGCGGAAAGTCTACCATCGGATCATGAAGAACTGCGGCAGGCTTACGAGAGATTAACCTTTCATGTAGAAAATTTTCCCCTAGGGGCGATCGAGTGGGATTGTGTGTTCGGGGTGAAACGATGGTCTTCCCAAGCCGAAAAAATTTTGGGTTGGAAGGCACAAGAGGTAATCGGTATTCCTCGGCAAAAGTGGCCTTGTAATTATCCCGAGGATGAAGGGTTGGTTATCGCAGCCCTCGATCGCCTCATGGAGGGGAAAGAACCTCACAATGTTGTTTGCTATCGAAATTATACAAAAAAAGGGGAAGTTATTTGGTGTGAGTGGCATAATTCGGCTCTGTTAGATGAAGCGGGACATCCGATTTCAATTTTATCCCTGGTACAAGATATAACGGAGCAGAAACAGGCGGAGCAGGAACGGGATCAATTGATTTCTAACATTGATCGGGAAAATCAAACCCTAGAAGCCTTGGTGCAAGAGCGCACTGCGGAATTAGCCCGGACGGTGGAACGGCTAGAAATTGAAATTGCCCGCCGGGAGCAACGCGATCGCCAGTTTTCCGCGATCGCCGCGAACTTGCCCGGGGTGATGTATCGGGCGATTGTTCGGACCGATGGACGGATTACGGTTCCTTTCATCAGTGATGGTATTAAAGAACTCACAGGGATCGACCCTATGGATGCGATGGCGGATTTGTGGGGATTATTTGGCCGAGTCCATCCCCACGATCGCGAGGGGTTTCGGGAGCGCATTGCCTCCCTCGGGGGGAGGCAACAACCCCGGGATCATCAGGAATTTCGCATTATTAGTGCTTCGGGCGAACTGAAGTGGGTGCAGGACAATACCCATTATACTTGGATGGATAATGGGGATGTGATCGCCGATGGGGTGATGTTGAATATCAGCGATCGCAAACAGGCGGAAGAGGCGATGCGGCAACAGGTGGAACGGGAACGGTTGCTTGGGGCGATCGCCCAACGAATTCGCCACTCCTTGGATTTAACCACAATTCTGAGTACCACCGTTGAGGAAGTGCAGCAAGTGCTCGGGTGCGATCGCGTCTTAGTCTATCGGGTCTGGGCTGATGGGACCGGCAGTGCGATCGCCGAAGCCGTCAAACCCGGTTGGCTGAAGGTCTTAAATCGGGTTTTCCCCCAAGAAGTGTTTCCCGTAGAAAATTATCAACGGTACATTGAAGGACGAATTTGTGCCTTAGTTGACCGCGATTCCGGACAGGTTGTCCCCTGTTTGGTGGAGTTTATGAAAACCATCGAAGTCCGCGCTAAACTGGTCGTTCCCATCATTGAAAAAAATACACTGTGGGGATTATTAATCGCCCATCAATGTTCGGGACCTCGGCAGTGGCAAGGCGGGGAAATTGACCTTTTAGCCTCTTTAGCCACTCAACTGACCATTGCAATTCAGCAGTCAGAACTTTACGAACGTCTGCAAGTGGAACTGAGCGATCGCAAAAAAGCCCAATGCCAAATTAAAGCCTCCCTAGAAGAAAAAGAACTCCTCCTCAAGGAAGTTCATCATCGGGTCAAAAATAACTTGCAGGTGATTTCCAGTATTTTTTCCCTGCAAAGTTCTTATATTGAAGAACCGCGAATTTTATCGATTTTACGCGATAGTCAAAACCGCATTGCTTCAATGGCCTTAATTCATGAAAAACTTTACCACTCTGATACCCTCGCTAAAATAGATTTCAATGATTACATTGAAAGCCTGACGAGCAACTTATTTTCCTGCTACAATATTAGCCCCAAAAAAGTCCGGTTAAAACTGCAGATTGAAAATGTTTCCCTCAACCTAGATACGGCAATTCCCTGCGGATTGTTGCTCAATGAACTCGTCTCCAACTCCCTCAAACACGCCTTTCCCGACGACGGTTCGGGAACCATTTTTATAGAATTTTCCGCCTTGGATCATCAGACATTAAATCTGATGGTGCGCGATACGGGTCGGGGCTTACCGGACGAATTAGACTTCAAAAAAACCAGTTCTTTAGGACTGCGCTTAGTCCGTGCTCTGACCCGACAATTACGGGGAACCCTGGATATTAAAAATAGTCACGGAGCTTGCTTTCAAATTACCTTTCCCTCTCCCCAAGGTCTTTAACGCCGTTTCGGGGATCCGCAAAAGGGTTTGAGTTCCCACTCTTCTTTGCTTTACCCCAGGCAATTTCAGTTTTATAATTGACACAAAACTTGAGGGACAGGAATTCTGTCTCATGGTACCGATTAAAGTTGGGGAAAACCTGTTATGTCACATAAAATTCTGGTTGTAGAAGATGAAGCCATTATTGCTGAAGATATTGCCCTCCGCTTAGAAAAAATGGGATATGAGGTGGTGGATATCGTAGCCTCGGGAGAAGAAGCCATCGCCGCTGCGGCCATTCATCAGCCGGATTTGGTGTTGATGGATATCATGCTGCAAGGGCTAATGGATGGAATTATGGCAGCGGATCAAATTCGGGAAACCTTAGAAATTCCCGTGGTATATTTAACCGCTTATGCTGATGAAAATACCTTGAAACGAGCGAAGGTGACTCAGCCTTTGGGTTACATTCTCAAACCTTTTCGGGAAACTGAACTGTGGGTGACTATCGAAATTGCTTTATCCAGGCATCAGGCTGAATTGGAAGTCAAAAAAGCAGTTTCTACCGCAGAAACTAACCGTTATAAAGCCGAAGAAATGAGCCAAATTAAAGCTCAATATTTGTCGATGGCGGCCCATGAATTTCGCAACCCCCTGACGACTATTCAATCCTCAGCGGAATTAATTCAGGAGTATGTGGATAATTGGCCCCCGGAAAAAACCCAAAAACATCTTGAACAAATTGTGATGGCGACGGAAAGCCTAAATCAGCTACTTGAAGATATTTTAAAATTTGGTAAAGCGGATTTTCCCAAAACTAGCTTAAACCCCGCCCCTTTAAATTTGGCATCATTTTGCGAGAGGATTGTCGAAACCTTCCAATTGAGTGCGGGACAGGAATACCGCCTAATTTTTACTCAACAAGGAGAATCCCGAACCGCCTACCTCGACCAAAAATTACTGTGGCATTTGTTCAATAATTTAATTGCAAATGCGATTAAGTATTCTCCGGTAGGGGGGGAAATTTTGATTAACCTATCTTTCCAGGAAGATGAGGTGGTGTTTCAAATCTGCGATCGCGGGATTGGCATTGACCCCGAAGAAATCAACACCTTGTTTGTGCCATTTTCTCGCGCTTCTAATGTGGGAACGATTCCCGGAACTGGGTTGGGACTGGCGATCGCCAAACGGTCCGTAGATTTACATCACGGTCAAATTACCGTAGAAAGCCAACTGGGTCAAGGGACGACCTTTACCGTTACCCTTCCCCTCACCCCAGTCCCCTAACTCTTACCCTTTCACCCGTTCTTGCAGACCCTGTTCTAATCGGTCCAATAACGTATCCACATCGGTAGATATCATTTCAAAACATTGGGGAGGGGGTGGTTCAGTGACAAATTCTATCACCTTTAGCTGCCCTTGATTAATCCCGACGAGGAGAACCTCAGTTTCTGGATTAAACCCCTCGACAATTCCCACGACTTCTTGTAAGAAACTCCCCACGGTTTCATTGAGTTTAAGTACCGCCTCTTTTGGGCAGTAAATAAAATGCGGAGTGGGTTGCAAGTCGATTCCCATCACGCTGCCGTTATGTTGATTTTCCAGCCATAGGCCCCAGGAAAGAGCTGCCAATTCCTGTTGGTGAGCTTTGGCAAAATCAGCTAATTCATAACGCCATCGGTCCTCGACTTTCTCTGGCTGAAGGTTCCCCGGTAAAAAACCAGTCATTGCTATTTCTCTTGTGTTGCGATTGGATGATTGGATTACTTTAAACCCATTTGCACGCGCCATAACCCTGCATAAATCCCTCCTCGTTCCAGGAGTTCCTCATGAGTGCCGCGTTCTACCAATTCTCCCCGATCCATGACATAAATGCAATCCGCATTTCGGATAGTCGAGAGACGATGGGCGATCGCGATGGTCGTGCGGTTTTGAGTAATTCGGTCCAAAGAACGCCCGATCGCCGCTTCTGTTTCATTATCCACCGCTGATGTCGCTTCATCTAAAATCAAAATCGGCGGATTTTTCAACAGGGCCCGGGCGATCGCCAATCGTTGTCGCTGTCCCCCGGAAAGTTTCTGCCCCCTCTCCCCTACAATGGTGTCATACCCTTGAGGCAGTTCCATAATAAAATCATGGGCTTCTGCGAGTTTTGCTGCCTCAATTGCATCTTCATAGCGGGCATCAAAACTGCCATAAATGATATTTTCAGCAACAGTCCCATGAAATAAAAATACATCCTGACTGACTAACCCGATCGCCCGTCGCAAATCCTGCAACTGAATATCGCGCAACTCTATCCCATCTAAAGTAATACTACCCGACTGGATTTCATACAGTCGCAGCAACAGTTTCACTACGGTACTTTTCCCCGAACCTGTCGCCCCCACTAAAGCAATAGTTTTTCCTGCTGGAATCTCTAGGGATAAGTGATTAATCACCGGATTGCGCTCAAAATAGGCAAAGCTAACATCCCGCCATTGAATTTCGCCGCGTACCGTTTGAATCGGTAACGGTTTATTCCCCGGATGGGTGGCGATCGGTGTCTCTAATAAATTCATCACTCGCGCTACAGAAGCCGTTGCCCGTTGATACAAATCTAAAGTCTGACCTAACCGTGTTAACGGCCATAATAACCGCTGAGTTAAAAAGATTAAAACACTATAAGTTCCCACTGCTAGATTCCCTTCTACCGTAGCCAGACCGCCAAACAACAAAGTAGCGGTAAAAGCCACCAGAATGATGATTCTAATTAAAGGAATAAAAGCAGCAGACAAGGCAATTGCCCGTCGATTGCTTTGGCGATAATTTTCGCTCAATCGTCCGATGCGTTTGCTTTCATAAACCTCAGCGGTATAGCTTTTAATGGTGGTAATTCCACTTAAATTATTGCTCAGTTGGCTATTGAGTAAACTGACTTGTTCTCGAACCTCAGCATAGCGAGGAGTGAGCAATTTCTGGAAGGCGATCGAACCCCAGATAATAAAAGGCATGGGCAACAGTGCCATCCATGCCACCGTCGGCGCTAAAACAAAAAAGACTGTGCCAATGATAATCACCGTCGTGACCACCTGGAGAATTTCATTGGCCCCAACATCTAAAAAGCGTTCTAATTGGTTAATATCATCATTTAAGATAGACATAAACCCGCCGGTAGAACGCTCCTCAAAATAGGCTAGGTCGAGGTCTTGTAAGTGGCGGTAAACATCCAGGCGTAAATCATGTTGTAGGGTTTGGGCTAGATTCCGCCAAAGGCGATCGTAAGCATACTGAAAGACCGATTCCAACACCCAGACAATAAAGGTAAGCCCACTGAGAATCAGCAATTGTCCAAAGACATCGGTCACCCCAAATTGGGCAACAAAAGAGTTTTCTTCATTGACGACTACATCCACTGCCGCCCCAATCAGGGCTGGAGGTGCCAAGTCAAACAATTTATTGAGAATAGAACAGGCGATCGCCTGCCAGATTTGAACGCGATATTGATGTCCATATTCCAGCAGACGCCCCAAGGGATGCCCTGAATGCTTACGGGTCATAGTGCGATTGACTGACACGGAATTTATCGTTATGGGGGTTGAAGGTCTGCCTCTATCATACGCAATCAGCTTGCCTGGGATGATAATGCAGTGTTTTGCCTTGAACTGCTGGAACATCTGCACCCTTTTAAATCCCCGGGAGAAGAAACCGAGTTTTTGGCCCCGATGGGTTGCGGATTCGTAAAAAACCCGGTTTCTAACCTTTACTGTACTCCGGGACTAACCGTCGGTTGTTGCTGAACTCCGGGACTAATTTGCTGCTGAACTCCGGGATTCACTTGCTGCTGAACTCCAGGATTAACTTGAAAATCCCCCGGAATCGTTTGAGTGGGAGTCCCTATGGGAACCTGCTGCTGAGTGGGAGTTCCTATGGGAACCTGCTGCTGAGTGGGAGTCCCTATGGGAACCTGCTGCTGAGTGGGAGTTCCTATGGGAACCTGCTGCTGAGTAGGAGTCCCTATGGGAACCTGCTGCTGAGTGGGAGTTCCTATGGGAACCTGCTGCTGAGTGGGAGTTCCGGTGGGAACCTGCTGCTGAGTGGGAGTTCCGGTGGGAACCTGCTGCTGAGTGGGAGTTCCTATGGGAACCTGCTGCTGAGTGGGAGTTCCTATGGGAACCTGCTGCTGAGTGGGAGTTCCTTGGGTGGGCTGTCCAGGCACTGTTTGAATCGGGGCAGAACCCGTCCCATTTATCACCCTCGTGCCATCGGGGAGGATTTGAACAGTTGTGCCATCAGGGAGGGTTTGGACTTGACCGGGCGCTGCTGCCTCTCCCCCGGGGACATTGCCCGGTTGTCCGGGGATTTGGCCCCCCGGTGTGGCAGTTTGCAACGGGGGTTGACAGAGGTTATTGAGATTCCTGGCTTGGCCGGAAGAATCGATCATAAAACAGCCTGGATATTCTTGGGCGATCGCTCCCTTGGAAACAGGGAGCATTAAGGCAAAGAGGCCAGATGTCATCAAAGTTAGGGTAACTTTTAAAGGGTTAAACATTTTCGGGGATTCTCCTTGATTTATTTCTAATTTATTGCCGGACTTAGGGAGTTGCTCTAACTCCTTGGGTGAAAGATTTTCCAAAATATCAGTAGGGATGTAGAATAGGGGAAAAAAATTAATATTTTAAAAATAATTAAGGCTTGCTCTCGGTTTCGGGCTTCTAAATATCCTCGGCTATCCTCTCAACTGAAGCAATGAAAAAATGCTTAGTCTTGACAGAAGCCAAGACTAAGGCACGCCGATAGTAGGAGGGTTTATTTAGAAACTCCTAATAGTATGCAAAAATAAAAGGAAAATATACTCTCTCAGGAGAGAGATTTCTCCCTCATCCCCCAGACATAGTTAGGCATAATCTGGAGTTGAAACATTTATTCTTACCGTTAGAGCGCCTGTGCGGGCTATGGACCTAGGGCATCAGTATCAGATTAAATCAGCAGGAGTCAGAAACCCGATTTTTAGCCTAAATTTACTGTTTCGGGGCAGAAATGGAATAAAAAACCGGAGGGTTTCATGCCTGCTGTACCGAGTCCCTAGGATTTTTCTGGGATTATTTACTAATTTTCACGGTATTAGCGGCCCGAGTTGCTTTTGCCCTTGCTTCTGCAATGGTTTGACCTTTTGCTAAAGCGACTCCCATGCGGCGGAAGGGACGAGAATCGGGTTTACCAAATAATCTTAAATCCACATCCGGTTCGATGAGGGCATCGGCTACCCCTTGATAAGAAATTGATTCTGAATGGTCTTGGGCTAAAATAACTGCACTGGCAGAAGGACCAAATTGTTCAATTTTGGGAATAGGTAGCCCTAAAATAGCTCTGAGATGAAGCTCAAATTCATTGAGATTTTGGGAGATGAGAGTTACCATGCCGGTATCGTGGGGACGGGGGGAGAGTTCGGAGAAAATGGTCTCATTTTTGGTGATAAAAAACTCGACGCCAAAGATACCTGCACCACCTAAAGCATCGGTAACTTTTTGGGCGATCGCCTCGGCTTCTTGGACTCGTTCCGGTGAAATATCTGCCGGTTGCCAGGATTCTTGATAGTCGCCGCGTTCCTGACGATGACCGATCGCCGGACAAAACAACGTGGGATGATCCCATTGGCGGATTGTTAGCAGGGTAATTTCCAGTTCAAACTCAATGAATTCCTCAACAATTAGCTTTTGAGTATCGCCACGGGAACCGGCGATCGCATAGTTCCAGGATGCCTCCACTTCGCTGCGATCGCGAACGGTAGATTGTCCTTTCCCCGAAGAAGACATCACAGGTTTAACCACATTGGGAAAGCCGATTTGTTCCGAAGCGGCAATTAATTGTTCTAAAGTGGTGGCATAAGCATATTTAGCGGTTCTAATGCCTAACTCTTGATGAGCGAGTTCCCGAATGCGATCGCGATTCATGGTGTAGTTTGTTGCTTTCGCTGTGGGAATGACCACAATGCCGCGATCTTTCTCAAATTCGAGTAATTTTTCGGTGCGAATTGCTTCAATTTCTGGGATAATAAAATTAGGCTGATGGTGATTTACGATTCGTTCCAAATCATCGGGATTCAGCATAGAAATCACTTCAGAATAATCCGCCACTTGCATCGCCGGAGCATTGGCATAGCGATCAACCGCAATGACTGTATTCCCGAGACGTTGAGCGGCGATCGTAAATTCTTTCCCGAGTTCGCCGGACCCGAGAAGCATTAATTTTTGGGGTAAACGCATCGAACCAATTCCCAATAGACTAAACTGCCAACTATTTTAAACCGTTTATTCTCAAATTCAACAGAGGGCAAGCCGGGGTTCAAACGCCAAACTCCTGTTGCACCGCGTTACCACCATTCCCACAGTTATCCGCGTACCTTCTTTTGGGAGTGAGAGCATTTTGCTCCCGAGGATGTGGGGGGAGCAAGATGCTTTCACTCGTGCTGGCTATGAGTACCTCATCAGTGCGGAATTATAAAATCATTCCCTCAGAGGGCGTTTCTTTCCCTTAAACGGCATAACTTTCCCCTATGCGATGCACTTTAATCAAGTTAGTTACCCCGGTAATAGGAAGGGGTAACCCAGCAATAATGACAACCAGATCTCCTTTTTCGACCAGTTGTTGTTCCAAAACTGTTTTTTCTAATAAAACAATCATTTCATCGGTATTAGAAACCTCTTGGAGTTGCAAGGATTGCAACCCCCAATATAGAGCGATGCGCCGTTGAATAAACTCATCGGTAGTGACGGCGATCGCTGGGATAGATTGGCGATATTTCGACAATAACCGGGCTGTGAATCCATGTTCAGTAAAGCAAATTAGCGCCTTGGCATGGAGGTTTTCAGCCAGTTGGCAGCCTGCATGGACCACCGAATTCCCAATCGAATATGCCTCAATTCCCGTGACATATTGTCGGGAAGTGGTTAACTGAGCCTCGGCAGTTTCGGCAATCAGCGCCATTGTTCTGACCGATTCAATGGGATAATCTCCCACTGCTGTTTCTCCCGACAGCATCAGCGCATCTGCTCCATCATAAATCGCATTAGCAATGTCCGATACTTCCGCACGGGTCGGGCGCGGATTATGAATCATAGACTCTAACATTTGAGTGGCGACAATCACAGGTTTTTGATGATTTCTACAGGCCTGTAAAATCGATTTTTGGAGGGTAGGAACCCGTTCTAAGGGAATTTCCACCCCTAAATCTCCCCGGGCTACCATCACAACGTCTGCCGTTTCTACAATCTCTTCTAAACACTCTAAGGCTTCATGGCGCTCGATTTTAGCAATAACATGAGCGTATTTATCCTTGCGCCTAATTGCTCCTTTTACTTCTTTGATATCTGAGGCTTCCCGCACGAAAGAGAGGGCCACATAATCAATGTTTTGCTCTAAGCCAAAATTCAAATCTTCAATATCCTTTTGGGTCATGGCTGGCGCAGAAATTGAAGAATGTCGGAGGTTAATTCCCTTGTGGCTTTTGACCGGGCCCCCATAAATTACTGTTCCGTAAATTTCTTTCTCATAAATACGATTAGCTTGGATGCAAATCAGACCATCATCAATGAGAATTGAATCTCCTTCTTTAACATCATGGGCTAATCCTTTATAGGTTGAACTAAAGCGTTCAGCATTGCCCAATACCTCTAGCATGGTAATGATGGTTTGATCCCCAGGATGGAGAACCACCCCGGTTTCCATTTCTCCGACGCGGATTTTCGGACCTTGCAAATCCTGCATAATCGCGATCGGTTTATTTAATTCGGCGGAGACTTCGCGAATGGTGCGGATATTTTGTTCGTGAGTGGCATACTCACCGTGGGAGAAGTTTAAGCGAGCTACATCCATTCCCGCCAGAACCATTTGTTTAATGGTATTGCGATCGCAACTAGCCGGACCCAGAGTGCAGATAATCTTCGTTTTACGCATGAGATTAAACAGATTATAGAGGAATGTACGACATCAATTAGCAGTTTAACCGAATTTTTATTAGAATTCAGGACATTTATCAGGTATGATCAGGGCTGGTTTTCCCCTTTGGAGTTGAATCAAATCCGGACCGGGGACATTAAGGAAAAATTGTAATCTCAATGGGCAGGGTTAAATTGTGACTCAGGATACATCTGCTCAATTGACCGACCCCTACTTGCACAGATTGGCCCAATAATTGTTTCCATTATCCTTTAAAATGAAATCGGTTATCATTCCCTTGAAAAATCCTAATAAAGATTTCCATTTTATCTTATTCGGTCGATATAAAAACGACCTTGCTCATTTCCATTCCTCCCCCATCCTCCCTATCCTCCCTATCTCCCCTATCCCCCCATCTCCCTCTCGGGCTAGAGGCTACCCGCTTGCACTTGTGGTATCTCTGTTAAATTGGCCGTTCGGATTTCCCAAGGGGTCACTTCATAGGATATATTTCTAAAATAGCCCAATCAAAACAATTTTTATCCACCCCTTAAATTCCCGTGGCGAGCGGGATGCCGATGTAGTTTCCAGCCCTGTTGCTGGCTTAAAATGGCGAATCAACGCCTGCCTTTATCCCACTCCTTGAGCGATGAATATTGCCGAAATTTTACACAAACAAGTTGAAGAAACCCCAGAAACTCCAGCCATCCTGGAGATGCGACGCGGTGCCAGAGGCAGGGTGAGTTTTGCAGACTTGGAGTTGAGGGCGCGGAGGGGAGTTACGCTGTTGCGACAAAAAGGGGTGCAGACGGGAGATACCGTCTTGCTGATGATGCCCCTGTCAACAGATTTTTACGTGGCGCTCATTGCAATTTTTAGGCTGGGTGCGATCGCCTTAATCCTCGATTCAGATGCCAAGTCTGATGAAGTCGATCGCGCCTGTACATTGTGCCGTCCAAAAGCCATCATTACCACCACAAAAAATTTAATTGGGCGGTTTTTCTCCCGGGCTTTTCGCAAAATTGCGCTGAAATTCACCATCGGATTTTCCCTCCCCCCCCTCATTTCTTGGCAGAAATCGCAAACCCTAGAAACTGACCCTAAAATTACCGAAATTGAGCCACAAACTCCAGCATTAATCGTCTCTACTGTGGGATTGTATGACCAATTTAAATTTATTGAATTGACTCACCATTATTTGGGAGTTCAACAAAAATCACTGGGAGAAATTCTTTTATTACATCCCGGAGAAATAGATATTACCCTACAACCACTTTTAGGACTAATTAATCTCGGCTTAGGCGTTACCAGTTTATTGCCCAAGTTTCAAACCCAGAAGCCTTTAATGACTCAAATAAAACCGATTATTGATGCCATTAACAAATATCAACCCACTCGGATTGTGGCTGCTCCCACTTTACTCGAAAACCTAATCGAAGCGTTGCTAAAAAAAAGAGAATTATTAACCTCGCTGTATAAAATTTTTATTTGGGGAACGCCAGTTCTGCCCAGTCGGCTTAATCAAGTCAATCAAATTGCACCCCAAGCAGAAATTATCGCAATTTATGGAGAAACCGCCGCGATCGCCAGCCTCTCTCGCCGAGAAATTGAAGTCAGCGATGTTAGTCAAATGCAGACGGGAAAAGGCTTACTCGTGGGCAAACCGGCCCCAGATATTCAGTTAAGAATTATTTCCAACCAATGGGGCGCACCCGTTGTCCCCTATCAAAATCAAGCCGAATTTGAAGCCACCTGCCGCCCTTATTCCGAACCGGGAGAAATTGTGCTGCAAGGCGATCGCTTCCTCACCCGAACCTTAAACGAACTCGGAGACGAACCCATGAACTTTCGGGTCGGGGACCAACAATGGCATCGCACCGGGGATGCAGGATACTTAGACTCTCAGGGACGATTGTGGTTGCTTGGACCCTGCCAAGATTGCATTCAAGATAAATTCGGAGTGATTTATCCCCTCACTGTAGAATGCGCCGTAGATTACAATCGCGAAGTCCAGCGGATCGCCTTTTTTTCCTATCGCTATCAGCGAACTTTAGTTGTAGAAATGGCCGACCAAAGCGGCGATCGCACCTTATTTCAACGCAGTTTATCCTCCGTCCTAGAATCCCTACAATGGGCCAATGTAGAAGCGTTGCGCGTCGTCGAAAAAATCCCAATGGATAAACGCTACCCCCGACGAGTCGATCGCGTGGCATTGGAACGAATGCTAGATGAGCAGGACTAATTGAGATAGGGGAGATAGGGGAGATAGGGGAGATGGGGGAGATAGGGGAGATAGGGGAGATAGGGGAGATAGGGGAGAT
>NZ_JAMXFA010000020.1 GCF_025370785.1 Laspinema olomoucense D3b | reverse complement strand
GACGTGAAACGCGACTGCGGCGAAGATACTTGGAGGGTAGCCTCCTGGGAAAATAGCTCGGTGCCCGGTCAATATTATACACAAAAAAGCCTCCTGTTTCTCTACATAGAACAGCAGGCTTTTTTGTTTTTCGGGGTTGTTTAGTAGTTAGGGGTCCGGCTAATTGTTTATTTGTTCTCATTAGAAAATCACCAATCTACTGTATTTTCCTAATAAGAACTCCATAAAAGGATAGGGAATATAGGGAGATGTAGATCCTAACTAAAATGGGACAGGCTGACAACTGCCTCGGATCTGGAATTCAGAGGGGCTTTGATTGGCAAAAAGGGACCCTAAAAAGTGGAAATCTTTGCTCATTTCTTGAAGGCCCAATTAGCGATCGCTTTCTTCAGAAAGGGTTTTATCCGGATTTTGTCCAGGGGACTTGGGATTATAGTTGCACCCTTGGTGGAGTAGTGGGGATAAAAAATTTCTCCCACTGGACTAGACTCAAAACAAAAAACGTACTAGAATCCACCTCGGTTACATTTCTGTTACATTGTTATAGTCGCACAGCATCACGTTTTGGGGGCGTAGAAACCAGTGGGTCTGTTCAATCGCTTTTCCCTATCCCGGGATATGGGTATCGACCTCGGTACCGCGAATACCCTTGTTTATGTATCTGGTAAAGGTATTGTTCTGCAAGAACCCTCTGTGGTTGCCATCGATAAAGACGAAAAAGTGCCATTAGCAGTGGGAGAGGATGCAAAAAAAATGCTGGGCCGGACGCCTGGAAATGTTATTGCTCTGCGTCCCCTGCGTGATGGAGTTATTGCAGATTTCGATACGGCTGAACTCATGCTTAAGCACTTTATCCGTCGAGTGCATGAGGGCAGAACCTTAGTCTCGCCTCGAATTGTCATTGGAATCCCCTCGGGAGTGACTGGGGTGGAACGCCGTGCGGTTATGGAGGCTGCCGCTCAAGCCGGGGCTAGGGATGTTTACTTAATTGATGAGCCGGTAGCGGCGGCGATCGGTGCGGGGTTACCCGTTGCGGAGCCGACGGGTAACCTGATTATCGATATTGGCGGAGGAACGACTGAAGTCGCAGTTCTGAGTTTACAGGGAACCGTATTGAGCGAATCAGTGCGGGTGGCTGGAGATGAACTGAACGAAGCGATTATTCAGTACATGAAAAAGGTGCATAACCTTGTAATTGGTGAGCGCACCGCTGAGGATATCAAGATTCAGATTGGTTCAGCCTATCCAACTCATGAAGATGATGACTCCATGATGGAGGTCCGTGGCTTGCACTTATTGTCAGGGTTGCCCCGAACGGTAACGATCAAGGGACCGGAAATTCGTGAAAGTATGGCGGAACCTCTAGCGGTAATTGTAGAAGCAGTAAAACGCACTTTAGAGCGAACCCCTCCGGAACTGGCAGCAGATATTATTGACCGAGGCATTATGTTGGCTGGGGGTGGCGCTTTATTGAGGGGGCTAGATACTCTAATTAGTCATGAGACTGGCATCGTGACTCATGTGGCGGCTGACCCCTTGAGCTGTGTGGTACTCGGCACGGGCCGGGTTCTGGAAAACTTTAAACAGCTAGAACGGGTGTTTAGCGGTCGTTCTCGGAATATGTAAGGCCAGTTGCTTTTACAACAAGTATTCTCCATCGTCTGATGAAGACTGAAGTCTCTAAAAACTCCTAATGTACACATTGCGTCGCTGGTGGGATCGGCATGGGTTACAAGTAGCACTGGTGGGTCTAACCATCTGTGCTGCTTTGGTTGTTCGGTACACTCAAGGTTCGGCTGTTATGGAACTTTACCAATGGGCGGCTCGGCCCTTTGCGTCGAGTCCTACCCAACAAGAACAACTAACCAATGCTCGAACTCTGGAATTGCAAAACAAGGTCGAAGAACTCGAAAGCCAAAACGAAAAGCTCAAAGAACTTTTGAACTATGTTTCCCCGAATAAAAAAGAAGGGATCCTGGCTCCAATTGTTGGCCGTAGTGCAGACCATTGGTGGCAGCAGGTAACTTTGGGTCGAGGACGGGAAGATGGTATCAAAGAAAACTACATTGTCACGGGTCCCGGTGGCGTGGTGGGACGAGTGATTAGGGTTACGGCTCATACCAGTCGGGTGTTGCTGATTAGTGACCCCAGTTCTCGGGTGGGGGTGACGATTAGTCGCAGCCGCCAAATGGGGGTGATGCGAGGACAGTCAGCTTCTCGGGCGGTGATGGAGTTCTTTGAGAAGGTGCCTGATGTTAAGAAAGGGGATGTAGTTGCGACCTCTTCTTATTCACAACTTTTCCCGCCTGGGTTACCGATCGGGCGGGTCGAGTCGGTGAATTTGAATAAAAGTCCAGCACCAGAAGCGGTGATCGAGCTAACGGCTCCGATGAGCTTGCTGGAGTGGGTGGTGGTTGATCCCTATCAAAAAGTAGGTTCTTCAGAGGATTCTGACGAACTGCAAAATTAGGAAATGCGATGAGAACTTCTTCTTTTACTTACGGGTCTCATTTGTCAGGGGGAATGCGGTTAGTCGTGAATGCGGCGATCGCCGTGGGTTCTGTCCTGTTGTGCTTGCTGCTGCTCCCTACCCGCTTTCCGGGCATGGAACTATTGGGGGTTGCCCCTAACTGGATGTTGATTTGGGTGGTGGCTTGGAGTATCAAGCGCAAGCCGATGCAAGGGGCTTTAGCCGGAGTGGTATTGGGACTGCTCTTAGATGCCATGACTTCGGGAGAACCGACTCATGCGGTTAGTTTGGGGGTGGTGGGCTATCTCACGGCTACCTTGCAAAAGCAAAAATATGTCCAGGAAGATTTTATCTCCGTGGCTCTAATTGTATTTGGAATGTCGGTTTTGGGAGATACGATTCGGGCATTGCAATTTAGCGGGCTGGGCGATCGCAGTTGGAGTGAAATTTGGGCCTACCACCAACCCCTGGCTCTTGCTTCGGCTATTCTCAGCAGTCTTTGGGCACCGGTTATCTATTTTCCCCTCAATCGGCTGTGGGAAAAAATGCAAGCTTTCGATCGCCCCTAACCCATTACTCTATCTGTCTGTATCTGTTTCTATCCACCCGGAAAGCTGCGGTTTAAGCTGTGGACTCACGCTCCAGAATTAGAGTGACGGGTCCATCATTAAGGATCTCGACATCCATCATCGCGCCAAACTCCCCGGTTTCGACGGTTAAGCCACTTCCCCTTAACTTTTGAACAAATTTCTCGTAGAGTTCTTGGGCCATCCCTGGGGGTGCCGAACGGTCAAAGGAGGGGCGGCGACCTTTTCGACAGTCTCCGTAGAGGGTAAACTGACTCACCACTAACAGTTGCCCTTGGATATCCAAAACCGATTGATCCCACCGACTGCTATTGGCCTGGGGATCAGGAAATAACCTCAATTCTAAACACTTTCGGGCCATCCAATCGAGTTCGGTCTCGGTATCCCGATCGCTGATGGCCACCAATAGATTAAGGCCAGGTCCAATTTTCCCGACGATTCGACCCTCGATGGTTACTTGAGAAGATTTAACGCGCTGGATAACGACTCGCATAGACTGGAGTGAGGGGGTTATGATGCCTTGCCGATCGCCCAAAATATCGCTGCAATCACTGGGCCATCCCTGGGCAATCAAGGCGATCGCTTCTGTCTCTACAAGGGCGATCGCCTCTTGACTCTACCATCAAAACCTGACCCTCTTTCCCCAATCCTCCTTTCTATTTTTCTGCTTTATTTTTTTCCAAAGCCTTTGCCGCGAGAAGTAGAAGGCAGACAAACACACTTGTTTAACTGCGATCGCAAAGCTTCCTTATCCAAATTCTGGCCGATGAACACCAATTGAGTCTTCGGTTGGCCTTTCCACTCATCATCATCAATGGAGAAACGCTTGCCGCTCAAGTGAAAAATATGACGGCGATCGCTCTCATCAAACCATAAAATCCCTTTCGCTCGAAATACCGTTGCCGGTAACTGATTATCTAAGAAATATTGAAACTGGCGAATCGACAAGGGTTTATCACTCTCGAACGAGATCGACGTAAACCCATCCATCTCCAAATGATTCGAGTGGTGATGATGTTCATGATCATGGTCATGGTCACAATGACCGTGGTCATGGTCACAACTGGAATGGTCCTGATGATCATGATGGTCGTGATGATCATGATGGTCATGGTCATGATCATGCTCCCCTTTCGAGGCGACTTGATCATCATTAAAATACTTATCCGACTCAAACAACCCGACACTGAGAATTAAAGGAAGCGGGACCTGGGATTTCGTCGTCCGCAAAATTCTGGCATCAGCTTTAATATCCCGAATCTTGCACTCCAACAGATCTACATCGCTCTCATCGACGAGATCCACCTTGTTGAGCAAGATAATATCGCCATAAGCAATCTGACTATAAGCGGCTTGAGAATTAAACAGATCCAAACTGTAATTCTCTGAATCCACCAGGGTGACGATCGAATCTAAGCGGGTTAAGTCTCGGAGTTCTGTGCCTAAAAAAGTCAGGGCCACGGGGAGAGGATCCGCGAGTCCCGTAGTTTCCACCACTAGATAATCGATCTGCTCGGAACGCTCTAAAATCTTATAAACGGCATCAAGTAAATCGTTGTTAATGGTGCAACAAATACAACCATTGCTTAATTCCACCATATCTTCGCCGGTGGAGACGATCAGTTCGTTGTCGATGCCGACTTCCCCAAACTCGTTGACCAATACGGCAGTTTTCAGTCCTTGCTGATTGGTCAGGATATGGTTCAGTAAGGTGGTTTTGCCACTCCCAAGAAAGCCTGTAATGATGGTAACCGGCAGTCCGTATTTCGGGGCATCCATTGCCACGGACTCTGGGTTAGAGGTTGCTGTTGTCTGCATGGTTTATCAAATGGGGTCAAAAAATCTAAGGGGCTGGTTAGAAATTAATCTAATGAGTCATCCAGTTTGATTTTAGACGAAGATTGAGCCTTTCATCCCCATAAATTGCAGATTAATACTTTGCTACAGTGGGTTTAATGGCTCGACTGGGCTTTAGTGCCGATCGCAAATCCTCGGCACGCCTCCCAATTAGGCGGATTCTGCACTAATTTCCAGCCTTTAACCTGGTTAAAGCCGGAGGATTTTACCATTTGAGCCAAACAGTATAAGGTAGGGATCCAGTAGTTGCTAGAATTTCCCGCATATTCATCATGGGGATAAAACTCCATCACCCGTTGCTGTCCGGGATATCCCTTGCCGATGCCGCCTTGGTAGGAACTAAAATCATCGAGAATGGCAGATTCGATGTAAATTTCACCATCACAGAGGGCTGATAACTTATCGAGGGCCAGTAGGGGGTATCGAAGGTGGTCAAGGGTTCCGAAAAAGAAGATCACATCAAAGCGGCCTAATTCGGACTCACTGAGGTCATAGACCGATTTTTCTAGGCGTTGACAGATGGTTTCATCAAACCCGAGTGCTTCTCGACACAAATCGAAGGTTTTCCAGGCGCGGCGATCGCGTTGATCCAACCGTCCGAGAAAGTCCGAAAAATCATCGATCGCCACCACTTCCCGCGCACCGCGTTTGAGGGCCTCAAACGTCCAGTATCCGTCCCAGGCCCCCACGTCTAAGACTCGTTTTCCACTCAGGTCCTCTGGGACGCCATACATTTCTGCATTCTGGGGATGATCGCCAGGGGTGACAATTCCCCCGGGTAACTCAATTTTGTGATACCAAAAAGGGAAGGATGCTACTCGTTCTGGGAGGGTGGGGGACGGTGTTTCAAGGAGAGATGGTAGCGTTACCGAGTTTGACAGTTGAGGCGGATTGGAGGGGAATATTACATCGAGTAACTGAGCGACAATCTGCTTCCAACTGAGGCGATCGCGCACAAATTGAGGACCGGAGATCCGCACCTGTTCTCGCCAAGCGGATTGAGAAATTAGTTGTTCCATTAAGGTAATACAACAATCCCAATCGGGAGCCAAAAAATGGCGCATTTCCCCACGAGATTCCACAGATTGAACTTCACTTTTAATCTGGAGGGCAAAATCAGGGTGGGTAAACTCGTCTGTGGGTCCGCCTTGGGTACAAATGACAGGCAATCCACAGGCAGCCGCCTCTAAAACCGGCAAATTAAATCCTTCCGCAGAATAGGGAGAGAGATAGCCATCGGCAGCTTGATAGTATCGAATTAGTTGGGAACTGGGTAAAGGATTGCCAATATAGGTCAAGCGGGTGTTAAAGGTTTCTAATGCGCGATCGCTTAAAATCTTTTTAGAGGTAAAAACAATAGATTCCCAAGATTTGTAAATCAAATCCGACCCTTTTAAGACCAAGCGAGCTTTGGGATATGTTTCAAGTATTTTTGTAAAGCAAAAGATTATGGGAAAAATTCCTTTTTCCAAAGTCATGCTACTAACATTTAAAAAAATAAATTCATCTTCTTGCCATCCCAATTCTTTTCTTAAAGCCGCCCGTTCGTCATTTTTAAGGGGTTTGTAACGGCTGGTATCGACTCCAAGGGGGACGGTGACGACACGACTAGGGTCAGCACCACTGCGGAGAAAACCTGCTTTAGACCATTGAGAAGAAGTAATAATGACGGTATTAGAATTTTGATGTAAGGCTTGAAGAGACTCCCCCGGGTTTAACCGTAACAGTTCTTTATGGACAAAACCCCATTCAGTAGTGCCAAATAAATAGGTCCGCTCGCTGTGGAGGGCTGATTTAAAATTAAATGGACTATACATTCGCAGGGTAGCATCTGCAAATAGGTTGGGGGGTGGGGGTGCGATCGCCCGTAAAGCGGATTCCGATTCGGCATCAAATAAACCCTGTGCCGGTTGAGAATTGCGATCCAAAAAGGCAATGTCTTGGTGAAACAGCTCCAAGTTAGGGTATTTGAGCAGTTCTAGGAGTTGAAATTGATTGGCGATCGCATAAGAATGGGTCTGGAATCGCCAACCTTCGATAATCAGTTTCCGAGTTGCTGTATTTGGGCTAGGATGAATTGCAGGCGCAGCAAAGGAGGCTTTATATGGAGGAACCAGTACCTTTAAATATTGGTCTACAACGTGCTTCCAAGTGTAGCGATCTCCTACCCATTTCGGCCCTGCTTGTTTCGCTTTTTCCCGCAATTCCGGTTGTCCAATAATCTGCTCCATTAAATGAATTAAATGGTCTACATTGGGAGCAACCACAAATCCCATTTCCCCAGATTCCAACTGCCGCTGTTCTAATTGACTCTGGATGGGAAAGGCAAAATCGGGATGAATAAAATCATCTGTCGGTCCCCCTTGGGTGCAGATTACGGGCAATCCACAAGCTGCCGCCTCTAAAACCGGCAAATTAAATCCTTCTGCTAGATAGGGAGAGATATAGGCATCGGAAATTTGATATAAGGCCGCTAAATCGGAACAAGAGAGATTTTTGCCAATATAGGTTAGTCGTTCTTGAACACTTTTTTGTTCAGTTTCTGTGAGGGTATGACTACAAATTTTCGCAATTTCTTGGCGAGCTTCAAAGAGATAATCTCGACCTTTTAAGATTAATCTAGCTTCGGGAAATTTTTTGACAAGAGCGGCAAATGCTCTTAATAATCGAGCCATACCGTGGCGGTTATTAAAGAGCAATCCATTGGTGAAAAAGACAAAATTATCTTCAATTCCGAATTGCTGACGTAAGGCTAAACGTTTTTCTGGAGATGCCGGTTGGTAGAAGTGGGGGTCTACACCCAGGGGAATCACAACGACGCGATCGGGGTCGGCACCACTGCGGATAAATCCATCCCTTGACCAATGGGATGCAGTCACAATAATTGTATCGGAATTCTGATGAGCCTCTTGGAATGAAGAGATTCCCATTCCCCGCAAGATTGAGTGAGGAACAATTCCCCATTCTGTACAGCCAAACATGACCGTGCGTGGAGCAGTGGAAGGGGCTAAATTAAACGGACAATAGACGCGAAGGATGGCATCAGCAGATTGATCCGCTGGGGGTTGGGAAATCAAGTGTAACTGGGGTTCTCTGGTGTCTCCTAATAACCCTGTGACGGGTTGCCAATTGTCAGTAACGTAAGGCATATCCCGGTGGAAGACCTGGATTTCAGGGCGATCGAGGAGTTCTAAAAGTAAAAACTGATTGATCAGAGAATAAGAGTGAGGAAGAAAACGCCAGCCTTCGACAATAATCCGCATGAGTTTAAAATGCTAGAGCGATCGCGCCACGGTCTATCGGGACAACATAAACGATAAACGATAGAATCAGTTAAGTCATTCAGTCAACCTCTTTTGGGCCAGTCTGTTTTGGGATGAAGTGTCTGCAAAACCCGGACTGACTGTTGATTGGAGTGATTCCTGCATCGAACATTACTGTTTTACTGTTTTCTATCTTTCAATTATGACCTTAACGCTGTACAACACCCTCACCCGTCGTCAGGAACCGTTTATCCCGTTTGAGCCCGGTCAGGTGCGGATGTATTGTTGTGGGGTTACGGTCTATGATTATTGCCACCTGGGTCACGCCCGTTCCTATATTATCTGGGATATTCTGCGCCGATATCTGCAATGGCGGGGATATGCGGTGCGCTATGTGCAGAATTTTACCGATATTGATGACAAAATCCTCAACCGCGCCAGACAGGAAGGGACATCAATGGAGGAAGTAGCCGATCGCTACACTCAAGCCTATTTTGAAGATATGGCAAGGCTGAATGTCCTGGAAGCCGATGCCTATCCCCGCGCTACTCATACCTTAGATGGGATTAAGCGCTTAATCGCTCAGTTGGAACAAAAAGGCTTTGCCTATCCTGCCGGTGGGGATGTCTATTACAAGGTGCGTGAGTTTGCCGATTATGGAAAACTCTCGGGACGGCAGTTGGCGGAAATGCAAGCGGGGGCCAGTGGCCGCGTGGAGGCGGAGGACCCGGAGGAGTTGAAAAAGCAAGACCCGTTTGATTTTGCCTTGTGGAAGGCGGCAAAACCGGGGGAACCGTCGTGGGAATCCCCTTGGGGTGCGGGACGTCCCGGATGGCATATTGAATGTTCGGCGATGGTCCGAGAGGTGTTGGGAGAGACGATTGATATTCATGTGGGGGGTGCGGATTTAATTTTCCCTCACCATGAGAATGAAATCGCTCAATCAGAAGCGGTGACGGGTCAAGCTTTAGCGAAATATTGGCTCCATAATGGCATGGTGGCGGTGAATGGGGAAAAAATGTCTAAGTCTCTGGGCAATTTTACGACGATTCGCCAGTTGCTGGATCAAGGGGGAGTAGACCCGATGGCGCTGCGTTTGTTTGTGCTGCAAGCGAATTATCGCAAACCGTTGGACTTTACCGATGAGGCGATCGCCAGTGCGGAAAATGGCTGGACGACCCTAAAAGATGGGTTACGGTTTGGTTATGAGTATGGCACTCAGGTGGGGTGGGATTTGGATTCCAGGGCGATCGCACCGGAATCCGATGCCATTGTCGAACGATTTCAGACGGCGATGGATGATGACTTGAATACCCCATCAGCTTTGGCGGTATTGTTTGAATTAGCAAAGGAATTACGTCGTCAAGGCAATATTTGGGTTCATGAAGGGAAACCGGATCTGGACCCGGAACAGTTACAACAGCAATGGGTTGCCTTGCGGGAGTTAGGTAAGGTTTTGGGACTGGAAATGAATCCAGCGGCGGAAAATTCAGCATCCCAACCCGCAGGATTGAGTGATCAGGAGATTGAATCCCTGATTCAGGACCGACTGGCGGCGCGTCAGGGGAAAAACTTTGCTGAAGCCGATCGCATTCGGAATCAACTGCAAGAATTCGGGATTACTTTAATAGATAAACCTGGAGGTGTTACCCAATGGCATCGCAATTAAACCGTTGTTCGGTGCAATCTTAGGGAATAAAGTCTTGTGGCGATTTCCTAGCGGAACGCGGGGCGATCGCAGTTTTCATCCCTATGGAAAAAGGCGATCGCCTCATCTATAACCCTGTTCATCAAGCCTTTATCTTAAATTAGCTATGTCCCCCTCGCGCATTAAAATTTCTCTCACAACCCTGGTGCTCATTTTAACCCTGGGTTTACTGGTGATATTGCTCTGGCAACTGCGCAGTTTGCTCATTACCCTGATGGTTTCTGTCGTGCTTGCCGCTTCCATCTCTCCCGTGGTGAATTGGGCGGAAAAATGGCATATTCCCCGCTGGATTGCCACAATTATTACTTACCTCGCCCTGATTGGAGGGTTAACAGGGGTCGTCTTATTAATCGGACCCACCGCCTTGGATCAAATTCAGGAGTTAATTAGTCAACTTCCCTCTTATTTAGAAACATTGCGATTAATGGCTGAAGATTTGGCCGCCCGACGGAGTAATACCTCCCCGGAGTTTATACGGCAGTTCTTTGATACCCAATCTTTAACGACTTGGGGAATTCGCTCAACTCAACAACTGGTACTCCGTTCTTATGGATTAACTAGAGGGTTACTTGGCGGTGTGGTAACGCTGATTTTATCTATCTTTATTTCCGGTTATATGGTGGCGGATAGTCACAGTTTAATTAAAAGTTTGGTTCAGCTATTTCCGAAACCTTGGGATGAGCGTTTAGAGACTCAGGTAATGCCGATTAGTCAACGGATGGGGGGATATCTTCGCGGGCGAGTGTTGGTTTCGGCAGTGTTGGCAGTGGCAACCAGTGTGGGATTGAGTGCTTTAGGATTAGGGGAGTTTGCGTTGGGTTTGGGGGCGATCGCCGGAGTCACAAATTTAATTCCCTTTTTAGGGCCAATTTTGGGGGCAATTCCGGCGCTGATTGTGGCGGTGTCTCAAGGAGGATGGTTGTTCCTGTCGGTGTTAATTTTATTTGCGGTGATCCAAAATGTGGAAACTTATGTTTTGGATCCGTTATTAGTGGGGTCTTCTGTAGGAGTGCATCCCCTTTATCAGTTACTCTCGGTGATTGGTGGGGTTCAAGTGTTGGGAATTGTCGGTGCCTTAATCGTTCCGCCTTGGGTTGCCGGGGCGGCTGCATTAGTGGAAAATTTATATTTAAAACCGAAACTCCGGGCAGAAGCTGTGGGGACTCCCCAGGCGATCGCTCCGAATTCCACTGCTGAGGAGTCCAGTTTGGCACAGCATCCGACTTCCTCAGTCTAAGAGAGGGAAACCCGATTAGGATTCGCTATCCACGTTAAACCCCGTCCTAACTCAGACGAAGAAGACAGGGGAATGAATTTTTGTTTTGTCTCGGTTCAGGTCCCGGAACCCCACCCTAACCGTCTCCAAGACACCGGGGAGAGGACCAGACTTAGCCGAGTCGGTTTTTACTAGAGCGGAAATTGTTTGGAGGTTGATCCCCTGTGACTGCTTTTTTCCTCTGAGTTGTAGCGTTCTTGTTTATTTTAGTGTAAATTATACCTCAATCCATAAAAGCTTGCCGGGAGAATTTAACCCTAAGAGTTGATCGGGGTTAAGACTCAGCGAGTAAGAGAAAATTAACAGGCAGACTAAGATGAGACAATGGCGAATCATCATGAAGCTATCTCCCCGTCGAATCGTCAGTATTTATCTAGTGATCAGTGCCTTATGGATTGTCGGGTCCGATCGCGTGATAGCCTTTCTATTTGGGCAACCTGGGGTCGAAAACATAACTCATCTGCAAACCATTAAGGGTTGCATTTATGTGAGCGTTGTGGCGATTATGCTGTACTATGCGATCGTCCGCTATACCTCAGAAATTCATCAGTCTAAAAAAGAGCTAGAACTCAACGAAAGGCGACTCGATGCAATTATTGAAACGAACGCTGATGGAATTTTAGTCTTTGATAGTACCGGGCGGATCACCCTGACTAATGCAGCAGCACAAAAGCATTTAGGACTGCCTCGGCAAGAGATTATCGGATGTCGATACAATGAACCGATTTGGCAAATTCAACCGTTAGATGCGCGGGGTTTACCTGAAAATCAACTGCCGTTTTTGCAGGTGATGCAAAAAGGACGACCTGCTTATGAAATGGAGTATGCGATCGCCCGTCGAGATGGTAGTCAGATTTTTGTCTCAATTAATGCCGCCCCCTTATACGATCGCTTCGGGCGAATGGATGGAGTCGTCGCCGCCATCACCGATATTACTCAACATAAACAAGCCGAAGCTGTTGCCCGGGCTCGGGATATTGCTGAAGCGAGAAATCGAGCCAAAAGTGAATTTTTGGCTCAAATGAGTCATGAAATTAGAACGCCCTTAAATTCTATTTTAGGGCTGTCTCAAATGTTGCAAAGAGAAATATTTGGAACTCTTAATCCTAAACAAAAAGAATATGTCAGCCGCATTAAAAGCAGTGGCGACCATTTATTAGAACTCATTAATGATATTTTAGATTTATCCAAAGTCGAAGCCGGTAAAGAAGAATTAAAATTTAGTGAAATACCCGTTGCGGACTTATGTAAATATTGCCTCAAAGTGATGCAGGAACGGGCGGTGGACAAAGGATTGAGAGTGACGAGTAGAATTGACCCGAAAATGCGAATTTGCATTGCCGATGAACGTCGTCTCAAACAAATGCTGCTCAATCTGCTCTCCAATGCGATTAAGTTTACCCCAAAAGGGGAAGTTTCATTAATTGTAGAAAAACAGCCTGGGGGAATTGGATTTACCGTTACAGATACGGGAATCGGTATTTGTGAAGAACATTTGCCCCTAGTATTTGACCCGTTTCGGCAACTGGATAATGAACTGAACCATAACATCCAAGGGACAGGATTAGGATTAGCCTTGACGCGAGATTTAGCGCAGTTGCATGGGGGGGATGTACTCGTCAGTTCTACCTTGGGGGTGGGGAGTCGATTTACGATTATTCTGCCCGATCCGCCTCCGGGATATATTCCAACTCCGGCTAGTGATGAGCTTCCGGCAATTGTCATTCCCGAAGCGGGCGATCGCAAAGGTCGGATTTTAATCGTGGATTATGATGGTTCCAGCACGTTATTGTTACAAGACTATTTACAAGCGGTAGGACATCATGTCAAATTGATTGGTTACAGCGCCAATTTTCTCGAAGAAATAGCTTCCTTTGACCCCTATTTAATTTTGTTAGATGTCCAGTTTGCTCATCTGGCGATGGGGTTGCAATTAGTCGAAGAGTTACGCAAAAACCAGAATGTGCAATATTTGCCAGTAGTTGTGGTAACTGCAATGGCAATGTCAGGCGATCGCGAACGCTGTCTAGCCGCAGGCGCAACAGATTATTTAAGCAAACCCATTCAGTTAGAAGTGTTAGATGAAATGCTATTACGCTATATCCCTCCAATCGTTTAAAATATTATTCCCCCATAAAAATTGGCATTTTCGGACAGGTGGGAAGACAAGTATTTTTATATTCTTCACGGTTTGAAATAGTTTCCATGTTATAAAATTTGGAAAATATAAATGAAAATTGAACGTTTAATCATCAATTCATTTCGAGGCATTGAAACTTTAAACTTAGAGTTTGCTCCCTCTGAGCCTATCGTATTTATTGGCGCGAATGGAGTGGGAAAATCCAGTATTTTGGATTGTTTAGCTATACTTTTATCCTGGCTTCCGGCGCGACTTCAAAACCCGCAAACTTCGGGACAGCTTTTTAGGGAAGAAGATATTAAAAATGGGGCGAAAGAAACTCATGCTGAAATTACGATTAGAATCAATCATCCCGAGCAAACTGTCAAATGGTCACGAACGAAAACGCGAACCGGGCGCAGCAAAGAAACGAGCAGTGATTTGGTGCAATTAAGGCAACTGGTTGGAGAAATTCACGAAAGTTTAGAAGAAAATCCCCATGCAGCTTTACCTGTGATTGCCTACTATCCGACCAATCGTGCAGTCTTGGATATTCCCTTACGAATTCGGAAAAAGCATCTGTTTGAGCCGATCGCAACTTATGACGAAGCACTTACCGGAGGAACCATCAATTTTAGACGGTTTTTTGAATGGTTTCGCCAACGGGAAGATTTAGAAAATGAACAACGACTCTGGGGGGAGTCGATTGATTATCGCGATCGCCAGTTAGAAGCAGTCAGACAAGGCATTTCCGGGATATTGGGGGATATTCAAGACTTGAGAATTCAGCGATCGCCCTTGCGAATGACCCTCACCAAACAGGGACAAGAACTCAGTGTCAGCCAACTTTCTGACGGAGAAAAATGCTTATTGGCATTAATTGGGGATTTAGCAAGACGCTTGGCGATCGCCAACCCTAACCCCCAGCAAAATCCCCTCCAGGGTAGCGGAGTCGTCATCATTGATGAAATCGAATTACATCTTTATCCCCAGTGGCAACGGGGAATTATTCCCGCCTTAACCCGAACCTTTCCCAACTGCCAGTTTATCGTCACCACTCATTCTCCCCAAGTGATTAGTGATGTGGAATGGGTCCAGCTTTTAAAAATGACACCGGAAGGAATCGTCATTGAGCGCCTGCGGTCCTTTGGCAAAGATAGCAATCGGATTCTGGAAACCCTCATGGGGACTCCCGAACGTCCCCCAGAAATCGAAGAAAAGTTTCAGCAACTCTTTCGGGTGATTGATAGGGGAGAATTAGACAACGCTCGCCAATTGCGTCAACAGCTTGCGGAACGAGTCGGAGAAGACGATCCCACCTTCGTGCGAGCGGATGGACTGATTCGCCGAAAAGAAATTCTGAATCGATGAAATACATCCAAAAGGGAAATGAACCCCCGGAGTTTACAGAATGGAAGGAGCAACAAAAACCTTTGGGGGTCGAGTATTGCAATTATAAAAATCTTCAAAATCCGGAAAAGCGTTTGACTCACGAGGCATTGCTGCGTGAACAAGGGTATATTTGCTGCTACTGCTGCCAACGGATTGACAAACAAACGAGCCACATTGAACATTTAGAACCTCAGAGCAAAACTGAAGTAGAGTTATCAGTAGATTACGCCAATTTACTGGCATCCTGCGGTCGAGATGGAAATTGGCCGGATCACTGTGGTCATAAAAGAGGAAATAAACCCATTCAAGTTTCCCCTCTCATCGACAATGGTGAAGCGTTTTTCAGATACTCAGGGGGTGGAGAAATTCTACCGACAAATGCTCCGGATAAAAAAGTAGCAGCAGAAACAACGATTGATATTCTGGGACTGAATGCGTATGACCTCAAAAAGATGAGAATTGAGGCCCTTGATGTATGGATAGGAATGACAGAGGAAGAAGCACAGCTTGTGGCTCAGGATTTTAAGCAGCAAGATACCGAGGGAAAATATCAACCGTTTTGTAGGGCAGTTTTGTATTATCTAAAGCAGTATTATGGAGTTTAAAGGCTTTTTCCCCTGATGCGATATTATCCTTCTGCCTCTTTCTAATTTTCCGCGATAATTTTACTAATTTTGTTCGTTTCAGGGGAAGATAGACGCTCTAAAATATCTAAAGATTCCTGCATAGATTGCAAGGCAGTAGTAAAATAACCTCCAATTGCTAACAGTGGTCCCAGCATTCCTAAAGTCGCCGCATTCCGTTACAGGTTGCCAATATGTTTAATAAGTGGCAGCAATGTCAATCGTTATCCTAATCGCTGCCATTGGTGCAACTCTCAATCACGCCAAGACCATTGTAAGGGAACTCCAAAAAATAAAATCTTCTAGGAGAGATCCCCCCAACCCCCCTTAAGAAGGGGGGCTTTTCCAATTCTGCAAAACTTCTAATGCAGAACTTTTTCTATGGAAATCCCTAAGCGATTCACTCCCAAGTCCACTAACCCTGGAATCCAGCATCACCCTTCCCCCTGGAACTGTTATTCTGTCTCGAATGAGTCCCGTTAGCGGCTACATCTGGGTAGACAGTCCCGAATATTCTACCTAAAATTGCCAAGAATTTATACTCATTTACCTCACACAACTTTATCATAACTTTGCACAGATTGCCCGAAATTTAGTCCCATTTTTATAAAACTTGTCTATACTAGAAGTAGATAGAGAAGAAAAGCAGATTCTTTATCGGGGATCAACGCAAACCGAGGGTTACTACGATGCAAACACTACGGGAATCTCCGGAAACGAACTATGGTATCAGCTTTGCTTTAGAAAAGATTGACTCCATTGTGCTGGATGTATTTAAGCCGTTTTTTAACAATTTACCCCTAGACCCTTATATCAAAGGCAACTACAGATTGCGCCGCTTGTCGCGGTTTAAACTGAGGGAAAATGAGTTGATTCACCTGCCTCATGGGTATTTGTACCAGAGTAAGGATTATAATCCGGTTGTGGGGGGTGTGAAGCGGCAGTTTGCGGAATTGGATGAGGAACTGATTGCGCTGTATGAGTTTAAGAAACTGGTGCAGGAAGTGAGTCATTACTGCAAGTTAAAACCCGGTGTGGAAATCGGGGTGCATCAAATCCGGACTACCTGTTCCCCGAAAAACTATGGGAACCCTGCGCCGGAAGGGATTCATCAAGATGGTGCGGATTTTGTGGCAATTTTCTCTTGCGATCGCCAGAATATCCAAGGGGGAGGTACTCATCTGTATATGGCACGTCGGGAAAAACCTGTGTTTACTAAGGTGCTCTATCCCGGTGAATTGTTACTCGTCAACGATCGCGATTTCTTCCACTTCACCACCCCCATTAAACCCCTAGAAGCAGGGGTAGGAACTCGGGATGTATTCGTCCTCACTTCCCCCAGTTTACTGGTTGATTTTGAAGAGTAAACGAGCGATAATGTAGAGGCGAATCGCGATTCGCCCCTACATTAATGCGCTTTAGAATTTATCGGGATGGATTCATTCTGGGTTGAGGGTTGAAAATTTTGCCGTCTACTAAATAGGGAGAATTAAACTCCGTCATTTCTCCCGCTTGTTTCCCAGGAATGGGAAATAATCGCGCTGATAGCGGTTTATCTAATTTTATCGCTAAACTGGCAACATCGAGTAAAATTGCTTCAATCTGTTCAATGGAGATATTTCCCGGTAGAGGAACCGTATCTAATCCACAGCCACAAACCGAAGAATATAACAATAAATCGGTTAAATTGTAGTTTCCATCACTGGCGCGTTTTGCCAGTCCAACATCTTCACAAACGGGCAACATTAAGCCCGAGTATCCACATAATTTGACGGGAATTTTTTTAATCACCCGAGTGATGAGGGCCGAAATGGCTAGGGTTCCAGAATGCCCAAATTGACCTAATTCTAATTGTTCATAAGCGTAGGCGATACTATTAGTTTTGTCCAGGGAGGGGGCGAGGGATGCGTCTATTCCCTGATAGGAAATCTGAAATTCCTGGGCGAGTTTAGCGGCAGTTCCCTCTAGTTTGATGAGATGTTTTGCATAAATTTCCGTTAAATTTGTTTCCGCTTCGAGTAAAGTCCTAGATTTAGAAAAGGCTTCAGTGAGTAAATCGGCACATTCTAATCCAATGGAAAAACTAGCCTTGCCTTCATGGTAGGATGCCGGGAAAAAGGGAATTCCTGGAGGACAATTTGCACCCGCGCAAAAGCGAAAGTTGCCAAATCCCTTAATGGTTTCCGTGGAAATGCGGTGAATGGTTTGCGCGGAGGCTTGCAGACTTTCAAAATTAATTCCATCTTGGACATTGCCAATTGTACTAGAACAAAATATTTTTTCTGTTCTTTTGAGAATTGCCGGAATTACCGAAATAATTTCCGGACTTTTGGCATATCCGATATTAAAAAAATCCAAATTTAACGTTTGGCAAATCTCTTCGAGTCTTTGTAAATTGTCCAGGATTTCAAAGAGGGTATATCCGGGTAAATACTGCTCAAAGGATTGGGTAGAAATGCGGGTGGTTTGGACTTCGTAGCCTTGAGTTTCTAACTCTTGTTGCGCTTGGGCGTTAAATTGCGCGGCTTGTTGAATAGGGGCGCTATCCGTGGAAGATGCTAAGGAAATCCCGGTGGTGATGGTTCTAATTTTCATAACCCTGTGGTGGTTTAGTGTAAATTTCCCGGGGAGGCGATCGCCGGAGTGATTGCAGACATACCCTCGTCATCGGTGCCACTTCCTCCGGTTTCTTTATTGAGAATTTTCACCACATGATTGTAAATCGATTCAGCTTGTTCGGGGGAATTACCAATGCTAGTTAATCCCAGTTTACCAAACTCCGAAAGACATCCCATTAAATGAAATAAGGTCCCGGTTTCGGTACAGCTATCAAAATGAAGTTGATGAAAAGCGATAATATCCATTAAATCATTCGGCAGTAATCCTCGATAGCGCTCTTTTTGCAGATTATCCGTGGCGAAATAATATTTAGGGCGTCCGGTTTGGCTATAAAATAATCCAGTAGATAAATTATACCGGCCATTGGTTAACAGTTTGAGTTCCATAAAAGGATGAGTTGTGCCGCCTTTGCGAAGGTTAATTTCGATCGCATACAAATCCCAGATTGGATGAGTGTTCTCCTGACGCTGAACCGCTAAAAAATCCACGCTAAACCGTTCTAATGCGCCTTTAGCGGCTAAATTTCGACCCACGCGCATCCCCAGTTCCTGCGCTTGCAGTCGATATCCTTCATCGGCGGGAAACCGACAACCGAGGAAAATCTGCTGATCACTACCGCCGAGAATTTGGTCATGGGTGGAGAGAATTTCTACCTCACCATTAGGGAGAATTCGCCCTTGCACACTGGGCGATCGCTTGTCCTCTCCTTCGATATACGCTTCCACAATTGCGCCTAATTCAGGAATGCGACTGGAAAAATTAGCCCAAGTTTCTTCCTCTGCTTGAAAGTTCATGGTTTCAAAGCGATCGCAAATGGTAGAAACCCGCTGTTCCGGTGCAATTTCATAGAGGGAGTTTACCTCTAAAATGGCATTTCCTTTCCCGGAAAACCCTTCATTGAGTTTGATGGCAATCCGCTTTAAATTGGGTTCTTTCGCTAATAAGTCTGCTGTGGCAACTGCCAACTCTTGAACTGTCCAAACTGATAAACTCCCCGGCGGATGGGGAATATTACATTCCCCAAAGATTTGGCGAGAACCGCTTTTTGTACCCCACTCCAATAATTCCGGATTTAATCCCAGTAAAGGAATGTCTAACTGGACTGATAACTCGCGTTCAATCTCCGTAGAATTAAAACAAATCATGTAGGATTTATCTCGGCGCAAAACCTGCCGGATGCGCTCCATTAGACGGGGACGTTCTAAAATCTTTTGCGCTAGGGGTTTCGGGGAGGTATCGTAAGTCGAAAATAGCAACAGGCGATCGCGAGCGTGAGAAAAGGGAATTCCGGGCAATAATTGTAGATAATATTCGACAATCGTGGGATGTAAGGGTTGGGATGTCACATAAATCAGGCGAGTGCGAGGGTTTCTCAACCGAATCAGGGAATAGAGATTCCGCTCTTCATAGTGATGTACCCCGTCAATTTTTAACAATTCCCGCCTATCAAGAGACAGGGAGGGAACGACTAAAATATCATTATCCCCGCGATCAAACTCATCGATAGTTTGCCAGCGATCGCGCAATTGACTTTGCAATTGGCGAAACCGCTCAATGCGATCGCCTTCAAATTCCGTTTGAACACCCATCCACTCAACCCCTACTTGCGATTTATTCTGTAATTTTAGCCTGATTGCTCCCGTCACCCATTCCCCTAGGGTGAGATTTTAGCGAAGATTTTGGGATACCCTTGGCGACTCCATCCTCTACGGATAAAAGATGGAGTATCAGAGTCCAAAAATTTTCGCGCCGGGAAATGCCTCCCCTTCTACCACGGGAGGCACTAAAAATACACCTCCTGCACGCACGTTAATAAACCGTTCCATTCCTGGCAATTGCTCCTTGTCCCCACCGCCAAAATTCACCCCACCTAACCAAGTCGGTTGCGTCAACATCCGTAATAATCGTTCGGGAGTATCCTGAAAACTCACAAAGTTTAACCCAGCGCGAAAACCCGGAGTGCTATCGATCGCCTCTAAGAATTCATACCCTTGCCGGAACACCCGCAGGGAATTACGCGAACCCACATCTTCCGCCTTATTTTGATTGGCGCGATGAGTGTGACTCGCATTTAAAGGCGACTCCAACGGCACCCGAGGTAACTCTCGATACCCTTGGTTTTCCGGGGTGGTGACTTCTCGGGTTCCGGTAAACGGACAACCCGTTTGGACTACTGGATTGCCATCATTATCAATTGTCTCTAGGGGACATCCCGATAGTTTATCTCGTCCGATGATGATTTCTTGTTGCTGGCGAGTGAGTTTGCGCCAGACAGTGAGATCCACCGGCAATCGCAGAAAGGCGAGATAAGTTCCGCCGACTGTCCATTTGTCTTCCGGGGAAGTTTGGTCCTCTTTAATGGCGATCGCCTGAATTCGTTCGGAACTTTTCATGTTAGAAATTCCATCATGAAAATCAATCCAGCTTCGCTCATCATCTCGCTGAAAACCCGTATAAAATCGGGTAATTAACAAAGGGGATTCCCCGGTTTTCGGGTCAGTCAAATCCTGTAAAATTTTCCAGGTTTCTACCACCGCCCGATTCACCGCTAGTTCAGTTTTAGCAATAAATTGAATGGCAATTTCTTCCGTTGCGGGATTAAATTGAACATCATCCGCATAAGATAACCCCGAACCCAACAGTAACGGACCGCCACCCGTAGGACGAGCCGAACGAAACTGATTTTTTGCCCCTAAATCTAGGGGGAGTGTTCGACCCCCATCCGCCAGTTTAAAGGCATTAGGTCCATATCCCACCAAAACCGTTAAATTCCCACTGGGAACCGGAGAATCGGGTAAATCCCTAACTTTGCCTTGTTTGAGGTTTTGATACATTGAGTACAGGGTTTGAAATGCCGTGCCAATTTCCGGCGCAGTTAACCCCCTGGCAGCGCGAAGAAACATGATTCCAAAACATTGATCCGGTCGCACTCCCGGTGCGTGATAGATGCCTTCTTGAAGTTGTGGTGTCATGAGTTAATGTTGCTGAAAGTAAGGGTTAAGAAATGACGCCCATTTGCCGAGGACCAACGCGACCAATTTTTTGTTGGGTATCATACTGCTGTTTTAATTGATAAATGCGATCGCAAATCCCCGCGTCTCGACAGCGAATCGGTTCTGAACTTGTCCGGAGAATCACATACTCATCTTCGGCCACTGGAGTGGGTTCTCCTACCACAATAATCGGTCCAATTTCAATCTGTTGTAACACTTGAAAACCCCCGGTTAAGGGTTTAATATCTGATCCAACTTCCACAACAATATCATCTAAAAATGCTTCATCGGTGTCACTCGGGCCAAACTCCAACCGTTGATACATATCTTTTTCCCCTCGACTGAAGCGAATCCACTCCTGGGGAACAGGTTGGTCTTGATATCTGAAAACCGGGTGATTAAACGATAAAATATACATTCCCAGGGGATTATCAAATGCCACCGTCTGACCATTCATCGCCGCCCCCTGCGCCCCCATTGCGGCGGCTGGGTCCGCATGACGACAGGCCAACCCTTCTACATTGTATTGCCGGAAAATTTGTTCTCGGATGGCGGATTTCAGCCCCGTCTCGGTGCGAATCACATAGGGCGCGGCTCCAAACATCACAATATATAGCAAATCATCCAAGCCATTAATCGGATGGGTCATAAACAGAGCATTGTCTTGATTCAAGGCCCCGACTGGTTGTTCAGGAACCCCCGCCGAGACTAACTCCTGGTTGTTGCCATGACCTGCAACCAGTCGAGAAAAGGCAACTTCTCGCTGACGTGGACTTAATTTAGACGGGTCGCTGACACCGTAAAGAGCTTCCCAACTGGGGAGAAATCCCAGGACATTCTCCACCATTGCCCGAACCGCCACGGGATCAAATTTAGCAATACAAGCCCAATATTCCCGCAGTTCCGTGGTGACTTGCACTCGTTTCGGGCGCTTTTTTCCTGTGGGATCGGGTTTCTCAAGGATTCGATATTCACAGTATTCATTGTGCAGAATATGCCGACCTGGAACGCCCCAGTCACACAATTGTTTAGCTGTGGGTTCATCTAGACAAAATGCAGGTTCCGCAGGGTCGCCAAACCATTTAATGGGGGCACGGACGGGATTTTTCAGAGAACTGGGGTCGAGGGTGAAAAAGCGATTTTTCCAGTTACCCAGGCGATCGTAAGCGTCTTGGATGGTTTGATTCCACTGTTCGAGGAGATCGCTACTGATGATGGGGTCGGCCCGACCGGGAACGTCATATAACATGATTGATTATACTCCTGATGTTAGGGTAGAGAACGGAAAGAAAGACGACAGACCCGATCGCAGATCGAACCATAATTCCATCGTGCAACAGGACTGCACCAGTCCCGATAGATTTCAGATTTTTTAAAGAAAGTGACTTTAACCTCGAACTGCTTTGACCAAGGACTGGCAGGCTTTGAAAAAAATGCTAACATCCATGCCTAACCCAATATACTGCACCCCGACCTCCATCCACTGTTTCGCGCTTTCCGGGGTGGTGGTAAAGGTTCCCACTGCCTTGCCTGCATCGCGAATGGTGGTGACGGCACGTTTCATCAAGTCCACAACTCGCGGGTCCTCCACTTGACCGGGAATTCCCAGGGATTGGGAGAGGTCATAAGGACCGAGAAAAATCACGTCAATATGGGGAACGGTGACAATTTGGGCTAAGTTTTCGATGCCGGTTTGACCTTCGACATGAACGATTACGAGGGATTCGGCATTCAGGCGATCGGTGATATTCGTACCCGCAGAGGTGTATGCACCAGCGCGGGTGCCAAAGGACAGACCACGGGTCCCGACAGGGTTATATTTGGCCCCCTGAATCACCGCCACAGCATCCGCTTGGGTTTCAATTTGGGGCACCTGGACCCCGGCACTGCCAATATCAAGGGCGCGTTGAATTTGAGAGGCATCGTTTTTAGAAACCCGGACGATGGGGGCCAGTCCCACGGAATCGGCAGCGCGACAGAGGTCTTCCGCAGCGAGGATATGTAAAGGGCCATGTTCTAGGTCAATGACGGCAAAGTCAAATCCGGCATGACCACAAATTTCAATAAAGGCGGGATAGGGACAGTTAATAAAAGGGCCGAGAACGGTTTCCCCTTGTTGGAGTTTGCGTTTAAGTTGATTTTCGCGCATATTGTCGGGGTTGACGGTGGGATTGTCTCAATTTTAACGGAAGGAGGATGGAGGGACTTCAGGGGGTACAAAAAGAAATCGCACCCGCTGTAATACGGATGCGATCGCCTTATTTATCGATTACTGGATTCTGATGCTTCCAGTTCAGATTCACCTTACATCAGCAGTAAGCTCTCTTGCGTAATCTCAACTTGAGAGAACACCGTTAGGGAGTATTCCGCACTAAAGGTAATCTTAGAAACAATCTGTCCGGACTCAAGGGTAGACGAAGAAATCCCTAAATCGTCCGTAGTATTGGTGGCATCAAACAAATCAGAGAGATTGCTAATCCCGAACGCAGCACCCGCAAACTTGATGACGTCACCTTCTTCGGCATTGAAGTCCAAAATCACGTCTTGCTTTTTGCCTTGCTTGCGGACAGTTTTCTCGGTTGCTTCGCCCTCTTCGCCTTCTTCGATATCATCGAGGAGCGCATCGCCATCTAAGATGAAGACATCTGCACCTTTACCACCGACGAGGGTATCTTTACCAGACCCACCATACAGGGTATCGTCACCTTCGCCGCCACTGAGCAAGTCTTTACCGTTGCCACCCATGAGAATGTCGTTACCCATCCCACCGATCAGGGTATCTTTGCCATTCCCACCATCTAGGTAGTTATCCCCGGCAACACCACAGAGGAAGTCGTTGCCATTGTCACCCATTAGGCTATCGTTACCCGTACCACCAATTAGGGTATCTTTGCCGTTGCCGCCTTGTAGGGAGTTATTGCCACCCATCAGCATATCGTCGGCATCGTCGCCTTCGAGGTCATCTTCGACAACTGCTTCACTTTCAGTAATTGTTGCATCACCTTCAGTGACTTCACTTTCAGCAATTGTTGCATCACCTTCAGTGACTTCACTTTCAGCAATTGTTGCATCATCTTCAGTGACTTCACTTTCAGCAATTGTTGCATCACCTTCAGTGACTTCACTTTCAGCAAGTGTTGCATCACCTTCAGTGACTTCACTTTCAGCAAGTGTTGCATCATCTTCAGTGACTTCACTTTCAGCAAGTGTTGCATCATCTTCAGTGACTTCACTTTCAGCAAGTGTTGCATCATCTTCCGTGACTTCACCTTCCGTGACGGGTGGCATCAATTCTTCACCGTTCATCAAGGCTTCAAACACTTCTAGGTCAGCAATCAGGAGGTCATTTCCGTTGGCACCAAAGATGGAGTCGTTGCCTGTACCACCAATCAGGGTGTCCTGTTGGTTGTTCCCTTCGATGAAGTTATCGCCAGCGATACCGAAGATCATGTCTTTGCGGTTACCACCGATGAGGGAATCGTTCCCTTCACCCCCGATGAGAACGTCGATGCGTTTTGCTGCGGTCAGACTTACACCGTCATCGCTGTCGGCAATCAGGACATTCTTGCCGTTGGGGTTGATACTATCGATCGCCGGGATTTCGAGTTCCAGATCCTCACAACTCGGCACAGACTCTAGGGCCGTATCCGGTGCAACCGTGATCAGTCCTTCAAATTGACCCACTTCGATGTAGTGTTCAAAGGTGCTGGCGTATTCTTTACCTTCACCGATGAGTGCTTTGGTTTCTTCATCGAGTAGGGAGAGATAGAATTCGATATTGAATTCAGAGGTAGCAATTAAACCGCTGGGGAGTCCGACTTCAGCGAAGTGAGCGAAGGCGCTGCTGTATTCACCAGAGGCGATCGCCGCTGTGACACCGGGCTGAGTGAGATAGAATTCCTCTTCAAAGAATTCACAGGATACCTGTCCTTCAGAGAATCCAACCTGCACGAAGTAAGCAAAGGCGCTACTGTATTCCCCAGAAGCAACCAGTTCGGCAACTTCTGGATACTTCTCCAGATAGAAGGATTCTTCAAACAGCGCACTGCCAACCAAACCTTCAGAGAGTCCAACCCTCATAAAGTGGTCTAAGGCACTGGTATATTCTCCCGAGGCAACCAGTTCGGCGACTTCCGGATATTGATCCACATAGAACGCTTCGTCAAAGAAGGGATTAGGACTGAGACCCTCAGCTTTACCGACTTGCAGGAAGTGGTCTAAGGCACTGCTGTATTCTCCGGAGGTAATCAGTTCTGTTACCTGAGAATAGGTGGCCAGATAGAACTTAGTATCAAACAGCTTACTGACTTGGGTCAACTCTTCCACGTCAGGCATTTCCACACCCTCTACGCTGATGCTGGGGGTCGTGACGACGGCAATATCGGTGGCAGATAGGGCTACATCGGACCAAACATTGACAGCGCCTTTTGCACTGAAATTGAGTACGCTCAGGAACTTGGTTGTGACGGTTCCATCTTCAGCGGTTTGTTCAACTTCGCTCACTTGAGCAGAACTTAAAATTTGTTCCGCAGTCAAAGTGCTGCCGACGAGTTCGATTTTGTCGCCGTCTTCCGCATTGAAGTCGAAAATCGTGCTCCGGTGCTTCCCTTTGTCTGCACTCAGATCCAGGATAAAGGTATCGCTGCCTTCGCCACCGACGAGACTATCGGATTTGCCACCGCTGGTATAGAGGTAGTCATTCCCCTCGTCACCGATGAGCAAGCTCTTTCCTTTGCCGCCGCCGATGAGGGTGTCGTTGCCTTCACCGCCACAGAGGGTATCTTTCTGGTCCCCACCGATGATTAAATCATCCCCTATACCCCCGATGAGTAAGTCTTTACCTTTGTTACTGATCAGGGTATCGTTACCATCGCCACCAATCAGGGTGTCTTTGTTCTTGCTGCCAATGAGCAAGTCATCCCCAGCTTCGCCAAAGAGTACGGATTTACCTTTGTCACCGATTAAGGTATCGCCACCTTCGCCGCCAAGAAGCACATCTTTGTTCTTAGCACCTAACAGCACATCGTTCTCTTCAGTGCCGATGATGGCGTTGTTGGCATTAAACTGGCTGGGTTCTAAACCCTCTTCCAAGTTCGCACATTCGGGAATGGTGATATCAGAGGAGGGAAGCAGTCCTTCTTCTTTTCCGACTTTGAGGTAGTAGGCAAAGGCGCTGGGATATTGCTTGCCTTCTCCAATCAGGGCTTTTTCTTCTTCACTTAGCTGCTGTAAGAAGACTTCTTCCTTGAAGGTGGCGCTGGCGGTGATGCCAATTTCGATGCCGATACTCAAAAAGTGGGTAAAGGCAATCTGGAATTTTTGCGCTTCGGTTGCACCGGAAGGAATTTCCGGCATCTCGAAGTCCGGATTTTCTGCTGCATATTTCTCTAATTGTTCTATATAGAATTCTGCATCAAATTCCGGGAGGGGATTTTGGCCTTTTGCAAAGCCTTCTTGCATGAAGTATTCAAAGACGCTGGTATATTTCCCACTGGCGATCAGTTGTTGAACTTCTGAATATTGCAGTAAGAAGTATTCGGCATCAAAGAACTGGGTGGGAACATCGCCTTGAGCTTGTCCAACTTTCAGGAAGTAGTCGAGGACGCTTTCGTATTCCCCAGATTCAATGAGTTCTTTAATTTGGGGATTTTGCTCTAAGTAGAATTTCAAATCGAATAAAGGACTGAAACTCTTCTGGCTGATTTCTGCATCGAATTGTCCTTCGAGGAGGTAGTATTCGATCGCACTGCTGAATTGCTTGCCTGCGCCGATGAGTTGGCGGATTTGTTCCGGCAGTTGAGAGAGGAAGAAATCTGAGTTAAAGACACCTGTTTTGGCGATCGCTTCGGTTTCTTCCGTCAGTGCAGGATCGTCTTCGTCAGAGGGTTGTTCGCCATCGGTGGGTTGTTGTCCCGGGATTGTCGGCGGAATAGGCGGCGTATTGAAGACAATGGGGGGACCGTCGGTGGTCTCTTCAGTTTCTACATCATCCTCATCCGTCGGCATTTCTGCTTCGGGTTCTGGCATGGGGGGATTCGGCAGGAATCCGCTTAAGAATCCAACTTGGAAGAAGTGAGCAATGGCACTAGAGAATTGACCGTTTTCGATGCCTTCAGCTACTTCTGGATACTGTTGTAAGTAACTCTCAAGATTAAAAGATTCGCTGGGGATTCGTCCTTCAACGATGCCATGATTTAAGAAGTGGGAGAAGACGCTTTTAATCTTGCCGGTTTTTAAGGCTTGGGCAACATCTTTATATTGTTGCACGTAAAATTGGCCGCTGAAAAAGCTGCTGAAGGTCCGAATTTCATAGCGTCCATGTTCCAGCCAGTGACTGAGGCCGCTGCTAAATTCTCCGCTTTGAACGGCTTCATTTACGTCTGCATTACTGGCTAGATATTCTTGTTCGTTGTAGGCGAGGTTGGGAGAGCGATTTTCTTTGCAGCCAGCCTTGAGGAAATGATGCAGTCCGCTTTCAAAATTGCCGCTGGCGATCGCCTCTTTGACATCTGCATTACTTTCTACATAGAAAGTAGCATCAAACCCGACGATGATTTTCCGTTCCTCTTTATATCCAAATGTGTAGGCGTGTTGTAACCCACTCTCGAATAAACCCTGTTCGACAGCTTCAACAACGTCCGGGTTTGCCGCTAAATATTCTTCTTCATCGCAATAAGCGGTAACCAGTTCTTTGATTTCCGGATCGACATCCGCATCGTCGTCGATTTCCATTTCTTCGCCATCATCCACCGCTTCACCTTCATCAACGGCTTCGCCATCATCCACCGCTTCACCTTCATCAACGGCTTCGCCATCATCAATGTCATCATCACCGTCATCGCCGATTACATCATCCCCTTCATCGGTGGTGACTTCTACATCCTCGGCAACATCATCACCTTCATCAGTGGTGGTGACTTCCTCTTCTGCTACTTCTTCGACATCAGTTTCGGTTTCGGCAACGGGTTCTTCGGGGGTTTCCTCGGGTTCCGGCACAACTTCCGTTAATGTGGTGGGTGCGATACCTTCGAGTTTGCTGCTGCCTCCGCGATCGTCCGTTCCCACACTGGTGAGGCGTAATCCCAAACTTTGACCTAAAAACTGATCCAAAGTCAAGGTTGCGGATTCGTGGGAGAGGGTAAAACTGGTGGTAGTAATATCGTCTTTGCCGATTCCGGAGGTGCCAATTTCTACGTTCCCCTCAAAGGATTTTGGGGTAACATTTGCATCCCCACTAATACTTCCACTCGATCCAAAAGCGGAATTGGTGACGTTACTGCCGGAGATTTTCAATCCAGTGAGTAAAGAATCATCAGCTAGGTTGAAAAATACACCTCTAATGTCTGCCATTGGGGTGACATCTTTCACGGTGACGTTAATGCCTGCGGCGGTTTCTTCGAGAATCAGTTTACCACTGGCAGTATCTCCGGTGAAGCTACTCACTTCAACGGTAATCGTTTTGGGTGCGGCAGTTTCTTGGGTGTTGGTGGTCGTAACTGTGGCAGTTTCTTCGGTAGTTTCTTCTAGGACGGTCTCTTCAGGATTCATAGCAAATCTCCGTAGGTTAATGCAAACAATAGCTGTTTTAAGTGATGCCTTTTTGGGGTAAAGGCGGGTAACAATCCCCCACATTGTTTCGATTTAGGGGGGGGGGACAGTTCCCTAAAATTTAAGCTTCCCGGTTTCAGGATTGGGCGGCGATCGCCTCGGTTATTCTTAGGAACTATCCCTAATTTTTGGGAGAAAAAAACTTTCCATTTTCTTACAAGCTCAATCCGGTTTTTAGATGTCATCTGGGGCCGCGTCTCAAATAAGGATAATTGAGTTAACGCTCAGGAGAAAATTGCTCTTTACAATATTTTTAATTCATTTTCCTGGGTTTAGCTTACCCTACAAATCCAGGGGAACTCTCCGCAATTCCACGGAAATTATTTTCATAAATCCTCAGAACTAAATTCAATTGAAGCCCATGAAAAATTTTGTTATAAATACTCTTTATAACCGCTAAAATTTAATTAGGAAAATGATTGAATCCTAATTTTATTCAATGGGTAGTTTCGTTTAAATCTGATTAGCTACGTTTTGCTTTAAAGAGAGAAAATTCAATTTTCTATAAATAGTTAAAAGGACCCAGGGTAGCCAGAGGAGATATTAAGATGAAAAAATACCCAGTTTTGATGTCAGGAATGCTGCCATAGGGCACAGGGGAAAGAAAGCAGGGGTCAAGGGAGTTAGCTTCATTAAAAAAAATAGGGGGACAGACAAACCCAGGATAAAATTTTAGGATTAGGGACAGTTTGAACCAGAATCTGAAAAAAATCCCGATGGATTTCCAGATGGGGGTGAATATAGCCTTTAGACAGAAACTCTATCTTTTCCGACGGGGACTCACCGGCATCCTGTAATGATTAGATTTAAAAGAGTCGGGTTTTGTTCCCGCTGTGGAAACGCCGATCGCGATTCGGGGAATGGCATGGTAAATATCCGCCTATCTGAGCAATGGAACCTCTGGTCAAGGGCTCCTTGGGTATGGGGCCCTCTGGCGCAGATGTCGAATTCAGGACCTGAAAAAAGCGGATACCCGATTTGAGGAGGCGATCGCCTCACCCAAAGCGCCAGGAACTTCCCCCAGGTTTAGCCAAACTCCGGGGGAGAGGATGATGGCAAAAGAAATCGCACCCGCTTTAACAGGGGTGCGATCGCTCTATAGATTAATCCCTAGATGTTGTTCATCCCCTCTGGGGACTGACCTTACATCAATAGGAAGTTATCTTCCGTGAGTTCTACCTGAGATAAGACCTCTAGGGAGTAGTTTGCACTAAAGGTAATCGTGGAAAGAATTTCTCCACTTTCTAGGTTACTGGTAGCAATACCAAACCCGTCCGAACCATTTTCAACAAACAAGTCAGAGATATTCGTAATCCCAAATGTCGCGCCGTCAATTTGGATAACGTCTCCTTCTTCGCCATTGAAGTCCAAAATCAGATCTTTCTGGGTGGCGTTCTCGTCATCCCCTGCTTCCGTCTCGCTACCGAGGGTACTGCCATCGAGGACGAAGACATCTGCACCGGATCCACCCCGGAGAGTATCGTCACCGGATCCACCCGTGAGGGTATCGTCACCGGATCCACCATTCAGGAAGTTGTTACCGCTGCCGCCGATGAGCGTATCATTGCCGGTCCCACCGAGCAGGGTGTCGTCACCTTCTCCACCCTCTAGGTAGTTGTTGCCTGAAACTCCAAACAGGAAGTCATCGCCACTATCTCCCATCAGGGTATCGTTACCGCGACCCCCCATCAAGGTGTCGTTGCCTTCTCCACCCGTGAGCATATTATCGGTGACATCATCGGCATCATCAACATCATCGGTGACATCATCAGCATCATCAGCATCATCGGTGACATCATCAGCATCATCGGTGACATCATCAGCATCATCAGCATCATCGGTGACATCATCAGCATCATCGGTGACATCATCAACATCATCGGTGACATCATCAGCATCATCGGTGACATCATCAGCATCATCGGTGACATCATCAGCATCATCGGTGACATCATCAGCATCATCGTCATCGGTGACATCATCAGCGTCATCGGCATCACCGTCGTTGAGTTCATTGATGAAAATAAAGCCGTTAGCGCTTTTTAATTCATCAAAGACTTTGAGGTCCCCAATGATCAGGTCGTCACCTTCCCCACCGGAGATAGAGTCACTTCCTTGACCCCCAATGAGAGAATCATTTTCGCTGCCGCCTTCAATCAGGTTATTGCCAGCAACTCCAAAGATTAGGTCGGGGAGGTCGTTTCCTGTGAGGGTATCGTTGCCATTCCCACCGATGAGAACATCAATGACTGCAGTCGCTTCTAGGAGCACTCCCTCTTCACTATCGGAGACCAACACATTGCTGCCGGTGCGGTCAATGTCGTCTATATTGCGGATTTGGATTCCAGAATCACCGGAATCGTCATCGGCATCATCGTCATCGGCATCTAAATCACCGGAATCAGCATCTAAATCACCGGAATCAGCATCGGCATCATCCTCATCGGCATCATCGTCATCGGCATCTAAGTCACCGGAATCGGTATCTAAATCATCGTCATTGGCATCATCGTCATCGGCATCTAAGTCACCGGAATCGGTATCTAACGCGGGGGGTACAGGGGGTGAAACGATGCCGGTAGGAGGATTGAAGACGATGGGGGAGGTGTCGGTGGTATCTTCAGGGGTTGAGGTGTCGTCTTCTAAATCATCATCATCATCATCATCATTATCGGGCATTTCTGCTTCTGGCATCGGTGGATTCGGCATGAATCCACGGAAGAATCCCACTTGGAAGAAGTGGAAAATGGCATTGGGGAATTGACCTGATTCGATTCCTTCGGAGACTTCTGGATATTGTTCTAAGTAGGTTTCCAGATTGAAGGATGGGCTGGGAGTACGTCCTTCAAAAATCCCGTTATTTAAGAAGTGAGAGAAGACGCTGCGAATCCTTCCCGTATTGAATGCTTCTGCAACATCTTCATATTGTTGCAAGTAAAATGGGGCGTTAAAAATGTTGCTGAAAACCCGAATTTCACGACTTCCATGTAAGAGCCAATGGGCTAGGCCGCTGCTAAATTGACCCTGTTGCACAGCATCATTAACGTCTGAATTATTATTCAGATACTCTTCTTCGTTGTAGGCGAGGTTGGGAGAGCGATTTTCGTTGATGCCAAAGAGTAAGAAATGATGTAGTGCGCTTTTGAAATCACCCTTGGCGATCGCCTCTTTCACGTCGCGATTATTTTCTTCATAGAATCGCGCATCGAATCCCGGAATGACTTCCCTGCCTTCAAGATATCCAAAGAGGTAGGCGTGTTGTAATCCACTCTTAAACTCCCCTCGTTTGACGGCCTCCTCAACATCAGGGTTATCGGCCAAATATTGATCTTCATCACAATAGGCGGTAACGAGTTCTCTGATTTGAGGATCGACGCCTGCATCGTCATCCATGTCATCGGCATCATCCAAGTCACCGGAGTCCATCTCTAAGTCATCGGCATTATCATCGCCATCCATGTCATCGGCGTTATCCTCGCCTTCGGCAGTCGTCGTGACTTCACCTTCTAAGTCATCATCATCATCCAAGTCACCGGAATTCATCTCTAAGTCATCGGCATTATCCTCGCCTTCGGCAGTCGTGGTGACTTCACCTTCTAAGTCATTATCATCATCCAAGTCACCGGAATTGGCATCTAAGCTATCACCATTATCCTCGCCTTCGGCAGTTGGTGTGGTTTCACCGTCCAAGTCATCATCATCATTATCCAAGTCACCGGAATTGGCATCTAAGTCACTGGATTCGACGTCGGTTACAGCGGTGGTGGAGAAGATGTTGTCATCCAATTCATCATCCAAATCGCCCGAATCGACATCAATAGTCGGATCGATAACGACAACTCCTGTGGTTTCTTCTGGCATTGTTTCTTCCGGATTCATTGCAAAGCTCCTTGGTGCAACAGGGTGAAAAGTTACGGGGTAGATTAGGTTGGCTTTTCCCGGCTTCGGGAGTCCGTGGCACTCGCCTTTATGAATAGAGGCACGGTTTGCAGGGTTAGACTACGAACAGGTTTTTTTTACTTCCCTTAAATTGGACGAGGGCAAGTTAATAACCTTTTAATTTATTTTTCACTTTAGAAAAAGCATTTTAATCTGTCTAAAGGCTGATTTTAATGAAATTCGCATTTTCTGAATTTTCTCATGAAAAAACTCTCTCTGCTTAAGGTTGCTGAGAGATTTACGGAAATCAATTCCGAGGGATATTAAATAATTAATCCAATTTTTTCTATTTTTATTTCAATGGCTTATGCTTGAAGGATCATCCTAAGGACCATCTGATTTCCTCTACTTTTTTCGGAAATCTCAAGAGTCGCTAAATTCGATGAACAGTTGGCCTAGAGCTAAACGGGCCCCGGGAGTTTGCTTCATGAAAATTGGGATGCAGCAAAGCTTAAAAAATAAAGCATGAGGATCAAAGCGGTTTTTGAACACTACAAAAAAAATACGGATTCGTGAATGGAGGATGCGAATATAGACGCTAGGGGGAAACTCTATGTTCCTGGAACAGTAACTACATTGCAGCATCTCTTAACCTGATTTAAAAGAATTAGGTTTTGTTCCCGGTGAGCGAAAGATTATCTACAAATTCCAGGAATTCGATGAAAATAGGATTGATGTACTGACTCTGTGGTGGGTTCAGTCCGATCGGTGCGTCAGTTCCCGAGAACGCCTAATCCAAAACCCGAGGACTTGGGACTGGAAGAACAAGTGCCCTAGACCGGGGGTAACATTTGGGTTAGAAAGCCGGGGTTCTTCACGAAATTTAGGCCAATTCGCCACAGATCGGGGCCAAAAACCCGGTGTCTGGTCCCTGAGATCTAAAATCCGGGCCTCCTAGGGCCTGTTAGAGGTCGGATGTAAGCGGTGAAAGACCGCCATGAGTGCAACAATAAAACAGCAGGCCGGATGGCTCCTTATTAGCAGTAAGGGGATGAAGGGTTGAAAAGTTGGGGGATGAGGAATCGGTTTGGGGATGTCATGAGGGAGGATGGGTAAGGAGGTCGGACAGGATAGGACGTGGGACCCTCGCCTTGGCTTCAGGATGAGCTTAGAATCGGTAAGAGTGGGAAGCGTGTTAGAGGTGAGGAGTTAATCATGACGTTGGCAGAACAACTGGCGCAAGAGTGGCGATCGCGCCTATCCCAGGATTGTCCAGACCATCCAGCCAGCACCCACGAGAGTATCGTGCAATGGCTGTTGGGGGAGGATCCGGATCGGTTTGAGGCCCTGACGCCAGAAAAGCTAGAAATCATCCGTTCGGCGATGGACTATCGCTATCGGATTTTGCTCAAGGTCCTCGGGGTGCCGCCAGAACGAGCTTACACGAATTTAGTCCGCCGGTTGTCTTCGTTGGTGCTGCTGCGGAATAAGATAAAAACCTGGGTGGCGCTGAGTCGCGATCGCCAGCGGACTGTGGTGGATGTGGTCCAGGAAGTCATCCAGGAGTTGTGCGAACGCGATCGCTATATGCAGCAGCAAATTGCCTGGATTGGCAAATCAACCCAAACCTCGCGGGTCAGAAATGCGCTGTTGTTGGCAACTATTGAAGAATATTGCTTGCGTCCGGTTCGGAATCAACCCTTACTCGCCTATCGGTTTTTTAACTATTTGCGGAGGTCCCAGCGTGGGGGCTTGACTCAGGTACCCGAGGCGGAATTAATTCGCCTGGTTTCTGATGAAATTGGTTCGGATGAGTCAGACAGTTCGATTAGTTTGTTGGATGCTCAGGCGATCGCCAATGCGCAAGATACGATCGCCTGGGAAGAACAACAACTGTTAAGACAAACCGTCCAACAGGAGTTTGCCGAATATTTGGCGAAAAATGTGGATCCAACGGCAGCGGATTGGTTGCGATTGTATCTTCAAGGTTGCTCCCAAGATGCGATCGCCAAGGGTCTAAATTTACCCGTTAAGCAGGTCTATCGCTTGCGCGAAAAAGTCAGCTACCATGCGATTCGAGTCTTTTCCCTGAAAATCGAACCGGAGTTAGTCGCTAACTGGCTACAAATTAGCTTACAAGACCACGGGTTCGGTCTAACCTCGACGCAGTGGGATCAACTTTATGACACCCTCCCTCCAGAGCAGCAACAGCTTCTTGAGCAACTCAAACAGGGACAATCCCTAGAGGCGATCGCCCAGAACCAAGGTCTCAAACTTTCTCAAGTGCTAGGGGAATGGACCCAGCTTTATTTAGCGGCTCAATCCCTCCGAAATAGCCGTTCGGAACCCGATGGCTGATTAAAAATTGTTAACTTTTTCAGGGAAAAGTGCTACTTTAAAAGAAGAATATTAAATCAACTCACCCCTAGTCCAACCGCTGTCCCTTTGTTTGTGGTGCATTGAATTTTAGTTGAAACCCCGATTAGCCAGACAGCCTGATCCCAAATTTGTTCAACTTTCGCCAATCTTTATCCCACATTCCTCTGACAGGTGTGACTTTTTACCCAAGTTAATCACAGCAGCGGAATCACTGGAATTGAGGAAATAACTGGGTGCATCTAAATCTGTTTAAAAGTGGCCAATTGTACTCAAAATTTGACACAGGGTGCGATTCTTGACTACCTTGTTTGGAACTGCTCAGTCCGGCCTGGTATCGGACTTGACTTGTCGGGTCATCAAGCCGGAGAATATGAATAACCCGCCAGCATTTCTTTTCTGGGAGAGTCAGGGATGGGACCTACCCTGACAACCTTGGGTCATTGGTGTCACTATTGTTAGTTTTCTTTCTCTGAATAAAACAGCACCGAGTTTTTCCACCAATGCAAACCAAAACCGTCACTAACTGGGCAGCACAAATGGATTCCGAGCAAATCTTCCAGCTAATTGACAACCTGTTGCCTTTTGAAGCCTGCCTGTATCATGAGGTGTTACCGTTGTCCATTAAAGGGAGCCGTCTCCACCTGGGTATGGTGGATCCTGAAGATTCTGCTGCCTTGGAATATGTCCGCCGAATTCTGGGATATATGAGGTGTTCTCTCGTATCAGAAAATATTTCTGCGGAGGTTCACCGCTCGATGCTCAGTGCTTACTTAAACTATATGCACACGGGGAAGAAAAAGGCATCGGCTGCACCTCAAAACCCTGGAAGTCACCTTGCCGCACCGGCCCTGCCGCCTTTGCCGAATCCCTCCCATGCTTCCTCAGTGGCAGTGCATTCTCGGAACGATTTGCTCCCCGCGCCCCCTTCACATTCAGGGATCAGCAACCTCCCGAGCTTACCCGCACCTCACTCGGCACCGATGTTACCAGGGGCGGCGGTGCCAGTGTTGCAAGTGAGTGCCTCCCATCCTCACAGTTCCCTGGATGAACTGGCAAGTTTACCCCCCAAGGAGCTTTTACAAGAGTTATTAGGGCGAATTTTAGAAGGGGGTATTGGACGGCTTTATTTCGAGCGTCAATCTCAACATGGGCGGATTCTGTGGAGTCAGGATGGGGTGGTGCAGTCGGTGATGGACGGTTTGGAATTGTCCCTGTTTGGGGGGGTGATGAACGAGCTCAAGCTATTGGCACACTTGCCGTTAATTCCCCTCCAAAAACCGAGACAGGTGGAAATTGAACGGCGATATAACAAAGAAGATTTATTATTACGCTTGCGGGTGATGCCGGGAACTGATGGGGAACGGGCGACCTTGCAAGTGTTGCGGGGAGCGGCTTTAAAGTTTTATAAGCAGCAACAGGTGGAGGATTTAAGTCGGGATGCCTTGCGACTAGCGCTGCAACTTCAGCGGAAGGTGGATGAATTGCGCGATCGCGCTAGTAAAATTCCGGATCTCGCTTTAGGTAAGTTAGATGCGCTGCCTGCGCTCAACCAGTTAATTCGGCAGGTGGATGAACAGTTAGCGCAACTGAAGGCACTGGAGGAACGCAAAGATTAAGTAGGACTTAGATAAAAAATTTTAGGAGATCACCGGATCGGAAGTAGGGGCAGTCAATATACTACCCCTACTTTCAGCCTGTTTTGAGAGAGCGAATAGCCTTTTACGCTAAGACGGCAGCGGGTACAGTCCAGCGACCGACCGCTTTGCCAATCACGGCTAACTCTTCTCCCATCAGGCGATCGAAGCGATCGGGGGTGAGGGATTGGGGTCCGTCAGAGAGGGCTTTATTCGGCGTCGGGTGGACTTCAATCATCAGAGAATCAGTGCCTGCCGCGATCGCCGCCCGCGCCATAGACGGAACCTGATCCGACCACCCCGTTCCATGACTGGGATCAATCATGATCGGTAGGTGTGTTAGCTTCCGCAGGACCGGAATCACCGATAAATCCAAAGTATTGCGCGTGTACTGCCGGTCAAAAGTCCGGATTCCCCGTTCGCACAAAATCACCTGAGTATTGCCTGCGGCTAAAATATACTCGGCTGCCATCAACCACTCTTCAATGGTGGCCGACATTCCCCGTTTGAGTAACACCGGCTTATCCTGAGCGCCCACTTTCTTTAACAGGGAAAAATTATGCATATTCCGCGCCCCAATTTGGATGATATCGGCGACTTCGCCTAACATCTCCAAATCTGACGCATCCATCAGCTCGGTAATAATTCCCAACCCAGTCACTTCCCGCGCTGTGGCGAGTAATTCTAACGCACTTTCGCCATGTCCTTGGAACGCATAAGGCGAGGTGCGGGGTTTGAATGCGCCGCCTCTCAAAAACTTGGCCCCAGCCGCTTTGACTCGTCGGGCCGTCTCAACAATCATGTCCTCGTTTTCCACAGAACAGGGTCCTGCCACGACCACGATCGGGTGGGTTTCACCAAAGGGAACAGGTCCATTAGGGGTATTCACCACAACTTCTGAGGCTTCGCCGTGGCGGAATTCCCGACTCACGCGCTTAAAGGGCTGTTCTACTCGCAGGACTTGTTCGATCGCCGGACTCATTTCCTGGAGTTGTTGCAGATCCAAATCTGCCGTATCCCCCACGAGTCCAATCACGACTTTATAGCGCCCGACAATTTTCTCGGGGGTCAGACCCCAATTGTCGGTCAATTCTGCACTGAGTCGGTCAATTTCGGCTTCGGGTGTGCCGACCTTCATTACAATGATCATGGTATGTTACGGGGCTTATTTGCTTTTGTACAGACTCTTTAACTGCTCTCGTCGGCGATCGGCTATTCCTCATTGATGGCTTCTTTCTAGCAATGTTCAGCACTTCGCTAAAGAGCAGCCGATCGCCGATCGCCCGCGAATCCTAAAAATGGAAAAATGGGGCATTTGTCATTTGTCCTTGGTTCTCCCTAAAGACGACAAAGGACCAATGACCCATGACAAATGACTACTGGCTTTTTTGCTTCGCCTCTCGCCTCGCCGCATTCATCCGGCCAAAATTGGTGGTAAACTCCTGCCACCCTAACAGGGATCCGGGAATCTCTTCATCCCAAGATGCCGAAAGGACGCCGTAGGTTAGCCCGATTACGCCGAGACCAAAGCAGCCCATGCTCACTAAGACAACGGCGAAATTAGGCAAGGGGAACAAGTCCCCACTGATCACAAAATAGCTGGCGATAAATGTAAACATCCCCAAAGCAGTCGGAACCCCGCACAAGATTGCCATCCGACTCACCATACGTTGGCTGACCACTTCGGGAATGGCCCGGTCTTCTTTGGATATCGGACGACGAGCGGTATCTTTAGGTTTTCCAGATTCTGGAGTTTCGGACGCCTTGGAGGTTGAGTTGTTTTTGGCCGGTTTTTTCCGTTTAGGCTCAAACGGTAACCGATTTCTTTGGGGTTCCTGTGACATTGGCTTTTGTGTTAGGTCTAACCCCGAATCCCGAGGCGGGTAATTAAAGCGCGATAGCGGGCTTGGTCTTGTTTCAAAATATAGGCCAGTAACCGCTTGCGCTGACCAATCATTTTCAACAATCCTCTTCTGGAGGAGTGGTCTTTTTTGTTGATTTTCAGGTGTGCGCTGAGTTGGTTAATCCGAGTGGTTAACATGGCAACTTGCACATCTGCCGATCCGGTGTCGGTCTCATGGATTTGATATTCGTTGATGAGTTCGTGTTTGCGCTCTTGCGTCAGGGTCATTGCTTTTTGGCTTTACTACTATAAACGCGGCAATTCACAATCTTAACATGAGTTGGGGAGATGGGGAAGATGGGGAAGATGGGGGAGATGGGGGAGATGGGGGAGATGGGGGAGATGGGGGAGATGGGGAGGATGGGGGAGATGGGGAGGATGGGGAGGATGGGGAGGATGGGGAGGATGGGGAGGATGGGGAGGATGGGGAGGATGGGGAGGATGGGGAGGATAGGGGAGTTATTGGGAGGCTAACCAGGCGATCGCCTTTCGGATCCAGTCTTCTACCGGGTCCTCGTTGGATAATTGACCGCTTTGGGCGATCGCTGATAAAGATTCCATGACTTCGGTACTGGTATATCCGATCGCCAGTAAGGTCATCTCTACATCCTCTTGCAATGCCGGTTTAATTCCCATTGCTGGGCTTGCACTCACCCCAGATTGCTTCCGCCATTCCGCTAGTTTAGTCCTCAGTTCTAGGGCAATCCTTTCCGCTGTTTTTTTCCCAACCCCTGGGGCTTTGGCGAGGATGGCGGTATTACTGGTAACGATCGCCTGGACCAATTCGTTCAAGTCCAGGGTATCCAACAGGGCGATCGCCAACTGGGTCCCGATCCCACTCACGGCGATTAATTGTCGAAACAATTCCCGTTCCGCATGAGACCCAAACCCATACAGCACCATCTGGTCCTCCCGCACCTGGAGATGGGTAAACATCTGCAAGGTTTCCCCGATTGCCGGTAACTGTCGGATCGTCCGGGGGCTAATTTGCAAGTCATACCCCACCCCCTTCACCTCTAAAGTTAGGAAAACCCGATTTCCGGTATTTTTTTGAACCCCTGCCACGGTGCCTTTGAGATAGCCGATCATGCAATTAGATATCCTTCTGATGCGGTTACGGTCTGATTCCAGGGTCCTAGTTGAGGGTGGAGGGCTTAAAGGGCGATCGCTCCTCCACCCTCAACCCTTGAGGTTACAAAAACTCAAAATGTTTTAAGCCTTCCAATATACCACCGGCACAGGATGCCTGGGCAAAATAAAGACTCTCGTGGGGATGTTCTTCATACCAGGTGCGTAATTCAGGGCGGGCATTCCCCACGATGATCCCCCGTTCTTCCCCAACTTCAAACAGGGCGATATCATTCCCCGAATCCCCACAGGCAACGGTTCGTTTGGGTTCGATGCCGTAGCGGTTGCGGATAAACTGCATGGCTAACCCTTTATTCCCCTTGATGGGTAAAATATCCAGGTCTTTGCCACCACTGTAAATCAAACGCACCTCTAATGAACGGTCTTTTAAGGCAGATTCTAACCGGGGGAGTAAATCAGAGGCGACATCCTCGGAAAGGAAATAACTGACTTTAAAAGGGCGCTGTTCTGAGTCCGGTTGGGACACTAAGTCAGAAAAATGACCAGCAGTCTCCCGGATGCGATCGCGGTCCCACCCGTGAGAGAGAATATCCGCCCATTCGGGATCATACCCTTCGATGCCATCCGTATAGATTTCGGTGCCAACGGAGGTGATTAAAGCATCGGGTTGGATGAGTTGCTTTTCTTGTTGGAGTTCCTGGTAAAGTGCTGGCGATCGCCCGGTGCAATAGACAATTTTCGTTCCGTAGGTTTGGCGATGCTGACTCAGTGCTTCCTGAAGCATTGCCAAGGCGGCATCGTCACCGACATAAGTATGATCTAAATCGGTTATGAATAAAAACTGACTCATGTTTTCCTCTGGTTTATGGTATTTAGTGGTTTATTGTTTCGTGGCGATCGCACCTTGTCAAAGTCCAGGGGGTAGAATTTTGGTTTTCATTCCCGGAAAAAGGGAGAGTTTGAGGTTGTCAGAAACCTGATCTCAGTCCGATGGAGACAACTGTGGGGACGATCTCGCGGTTATTGGTCTTCGGGTGATCAGTTAAACTGCCTGTTACTATGGCTAAAGATTCTTGTAGCCTCTGCGAACCCCTATGATCCTGACTCCCCTACCCGAAGCGTTACAATCGGCATTCAATACACCGCGCAGACTCTGGTTATTGATTCTGCTCTTTTTCTATTCCCTCTGTCTTATTTTCCTATCACCTGGGTTGAGTCTCATGGTATTTCCCCCGCAACTTTTAACGGATCCGTTTTTGCAAGTTCCCACGTCCAATTCTGTGCGGGTGGTATGGTTTACGGATTTTGCTGGGATTCAGCATCGGGTGGAATATGGGGAAAATGGGGAGAACGTAGTGGCGGCGACTACGACGAAACTAAGTCGGACTCAGGAGGACCAGCGATCGCATTTCGGGAGTCAAAGCGAAGACGGATCAGTGTATCCCAAACCCACAGTCCGAGAGATTTGGCGCCATGAAGCGGAGATTACCGGATTAACCCCAGGGGGGCGGGTCCCTTATCAGGTGACCAGTGTGCGGGAGGACCAGGTGGAAATCAAAAGCGATCGCTTCACCCTGGCAGCCAACCCCGAACCCGGTAGCGATTTGAAAATTTTACTCACTTCCGATTATCAGTTAAAGCCGATGACTGCGGCTAATTTACAGAAAGTCGTCGAAACCGTCGGGCGAGTTGATGCAGTGTTTCATGCCGGTGATTTAATCAATGTTGCCGATCGCGCTTCGGAATGGTTTGATGACAATCGCGGAAATGCCTTCTTTCCCGTGCTACAAGGTCGCGCTCAGTATAACTTTAAATCCGAGTCGGGAGATCACGTTTATACTGGGGGTCAAATTATTCAACACGCCCCCCTATTTCCCACCATCGGCAATCATGAAGTCATGGGCCGTGTTTCGACAGAAAAAGACTTAGAGGACCAGTTTATCGATGCCTTTCCCCGGGAGATTGCCCATCGCCTTTACGAGGAAAAGGTTGCAGAAATCAATCCTGAACAGTCTCCGGTATTGCGCGATCGCTGGTTAATTGACAACTCCTTTAATACCACAACCTTTAATGAAATCTTTACCCTCCCCAATGCTGAGGGCAAAAATTATTACGCCGTCACCTTCGGCGATGTGCGATTAGTTGTTCTATATATTACCAATATTTGGCGCACTCCCAATCTCGGCCCCAAAGCTAAAGGCCGATATCTAGAACGGGCAGATCATTTAACTCAACCGGAAAAATGGGGATATGGACAACATATTTTTGAACCCATTACTCCGGGAAGTCCGCAATATCAATGGCTGGAACAAGAGTTAGCCAGTTCCGAGTTTAACCAAGCTAAATATAAAATTGTCATGTTTCATCATCCCCCCCATTCCCTCGGGGGAAATGTCGTTCCGCCTTATACCGACCCCGTGCAACGCTTAGAATCCGATGGGATTGGGCGGATCACAGTGCGTTATGAATATCCTCAAGACCAAGATTATATTATTCGCGATGTCGTACCCTTACTTGAATCAGCGGGAGTTCAGTTAGTCTTTTACGGACATTCTCACCTGTGGAATCGCTTTATTAGTCCCAGTGGAATGCACTTTTTGGAAGCCTCTAATGTGGGGAACAGTTACGGGGCACATGATGAGAATAATCCCCGAGAAGTGCCGGAGAATTATCAAGAAACATATATCGCCACCGGCGATCCCAATGGCTTAGATCCGGTTGTTCCCACTCTTGTCCCCCTCCTAGATGACAACGGTCAACCGTTACCCTATCTTGCCAGCAATGAAATATCGGCGTTTAGTATTTTCGAGACGAGTACAGGGATGGTCAGCAGTTACCGTTTTGATGCGCGAAACCCTAGGGTACCGGCTGTTAAATTTGATGAATTTAAGTTAAAATAATTGGCCTAAAACAGGGAACCAGAAACCGGGTTTCTGAAATAACTTTTGTACCTTGGCCTAAATTTATGAAAGAAACCCGGTTTCTTAACCTACCGCAAGGGAACCAGAAGGCGAGTTTGACAATCACTTGCCTTCTTCACTTCCAGAATCTGGCATTTTCCAGATTTTTATGGTTTTATCACTGCTACCACTAACGAGCATTTTACCATCGGCAGTCATGGCTACAGCATTAACACTATCAGAATGTCCCGTTAAGGTTTGAATTTCCTGTCTGCTTCTGAGGTCCCAGAGTTTCACGGTGTGGTCTGCACTGGCAGAAACTAGCATTTTTCCGGCGGGACTGATGGCAAGACTATTAATGCGATCGCCATGTCCAGTTAAGGTGCAAATCTCTGTTGCCGTTTTCATATCCCAGAGTTTAATGGTTTTATCTAAACTGCCACTGGCTAAGGTTAAATTATCCGGAAATATCCCCACGGAAGTCACTGCATCAGAATGTCCCAATAAGGGGGGAAATTCTTCTGATGTTTCTAAATTCCAGAGTTTAATGGTTTTATCTAAACTGCCACTGGCTAAAAGGCGATTATTTGGACTAATTGCCAGGGAAGTTACAGCAGCTAAATGTCCAGTTAAGGTGACCAATTCTTGTGCCGTGATGGCATTCCAGAGGCGAATGGTTTGGTCGAGACTGCCACTGGCGAGAAGGGTGCCATCGGGACTGAAGGTGACCGCATTTACCCATTGTTGATGTCCGGTTTTGGTGAATAAAGGTTGTCCGGTTTGGGCTTTCCAAAGTTTGACGGTTTTATCATTACTGCCACTGGCTAAAGTCCAGCCATTGTAACTCAAGGCGACGGAATTAACGGGGTAAGAATGGCCGGTGAGGGTGAGAATTTCTTCGCCGGTTTTGAGGTTCCAGAGTTTAATGGTTTTGTCCCAACTGCCACTAGCGAGGAGTTGACCCTCGGAATCTAAGGCGATCGCACTGACGGGGCGAAAATGGCCAGTGAGGGTGGCTTGACATTCCATGCCGGGAGTTTTTAACACTTCCACTGGGGAGACGGGAGTAGCTGCCAAATCCGGGGACTCGGGAGAAGCATGAGGATTAAAGGAAGAGGAAACCTGGGTCAAATGAGACTGAAGAACTTGGGTTTCTTGTTCCAGTTGCTTAATTAGATGGCTGGCGCTTCTGAGTTCGTCCTGCTGCGATCGCAGGGTGGCCCAGAGTCGTTTCGCCCAAGCTACTTTTGCCCGTTCTTTAAATAAAATAATCGGTCGAATATCCGGCGTAACCGATGCAGGATAGGGGGTCAAATCCCACCCACAATTTGCACAGCGATCGCATTCTCCTTTAGTAAATTCAACTTGACAAATCGGACAACTAGACATAATGGCTTAGATAGACGGGCAACACAACTGATTTAATCCAAAGTAACTCTTGATATAATAAAGGGTTAATGGTCACCAATTCCCCAAATTTTAATCTTACCGCCATCAAACCCCGTGACAATTTTATCTCCGTTGGGACCGATGGCGCTACATAACATATACCCTTCATTTCCGTGAGTCGTTTTCAAGGGAGGAATGGTGTGAATGGGTCGAGCTTGCTCCAAATTCCAAATTTTAATTGTCCCATCATCGGAACTGCTGGCCATCATATTATTTTGAGAAATGGAAACAGAAGTCACCCCACTGGAATGATCCGCCAGGGTGTACAAAAGTTTGCCGGTTCCGACATTCCAGAGGCGCAGGGTGGTATCATTACTCCCACTGGCTAAGAGATTGCCATCGGGACTAATGGCAACGGAACAGACAGATCCGGTATGTTCCGTGAGGGTATGGAGTAATTCTCCCGTGAGTAAGTTTCTAATTTTAATCATATTATCATTTCCCCCACTAATTAGGGTATTTCCTTGAGGATTAATCGAGATAGATCGTACGGTACTTGTATGTCCGTAAAACGTCCCGATTAATTCCTGAGTCTCCAAATTCCAGAGCGCAATTGTTTTATCTGCACCCCCACTCACGAGCATATTTCCTTTGGGATGAAATGCCAAGGCATTCACCCATCCCGTATGTCCTCGCAACGTAAAGCGGAGTTTACCAGTTTTGAGTTCCCACAGTTTGATCGTATTGTCTCCACTGCCACTGGCGAAGAGTTCGCCATTGGGGGAAATTGCCAGGGCGATTGCCGAACCCGTGTGACCTATTGCTGTTTTAATCAGGTTTCCGCTGTGGATTTCCCAAATTTTTACCGTTTTATCATTACTCCCACTCACCAAAAAATTCCCCTCGGGGTCGATCGCTAAAGTTCGCACCGCTTTTTGATGTTCTAAGACTTGTAGGCAGCGAAAAAACCGATAGGGTTGATAATCTTCTATGGCCATTTTTGCTTTGGGCAAATGACTGCGTTTGAGCAAGGCATAAGCCCATCGTTGGACTGCTTCAGAGGGATCGGCTAGGGATGAAATCAATAAATTGACCATTTCAGATTCAAATTCCATCGCCCCATCGTTGCGACTTTTAGCTTCTATTTCAGCGTTTAGTTCTTTAATTTTTTCTTTTAAAACTGCCGAATTTTTTTGTTCAATAGCCAGTTGATTAGTTAGCTGTAATTGCTCTGATTTAGACTGATTTAGCTGTTCTTTTAATTCCTGAAGTTCCTGAAATGCTTCCGCTTCTTGGGGGGGCTTCAACCGGGCTATTTCTTGATGCAGGTTGGCCAACATTTCTTTTAAATCCTGGGGTTCTCTCATGGGACTGCTGCTCGATTGAATAGGATGAAGGGGTTGAGAAATTTGGAGGCGATCGCTATTGCTTAGGGGTAACTGAGAGAACACTTCATTGAGTCGAGTCTCTAACTCTTTGTGCCCCGCTAGGCGTTCTTGACGCTCATGGTTAATCTCCGCTTCTAGCCGATCGCGCTGTTGGCGGACTTCCTCACTCTCAAATAATAGGCGATCGACCTTTTCTTGGGTCGTGATTCGTTCTTTCCCCGCCCGATCTAAGCGTTCCCAAAATTTAGATAACTGTCCTTCAATGTCCGCTAACTTCCACTCTAACTGTTTAACCGCTGAGTCCCGTTCCTGAACCAGCGCCCAAACGTTTCGCGCCCAAAATAGTTTGGTCCCCTCACCAGGAGAATTCCCGTCAGGCAACTCCCCAGGCATTAACGGGGGATCCAACGTTACATCCCACCCACAGGTTGGGCAGAGTGTCTGTTCCCCCTGCACATATTCAGTTCCACACACTGGACATTTAGATCCACCCAATCTCACCCTATCCATGCTTTCTATCCGCCAGAAATTCGCTCACCCATATCGGCATCTATTGTTATGCTAATGGTTTCCCATGCCTTTAGCCTAGAACCTCGGTATCGCCTTCAATCGATACAGGGCTTACGGCTCACACAGATGTAAGATGGACATGGCCAAGCCCGGGCTACATTTAAAGTTTTAAACCGGGACTGGCGTTAGTGATCAGATAGGGCAGTTACGAGGTTGCTCCTCAACCCCAGTTTTTTATGGCTTCAACTCACCTTGTAAAGCTGGCTTGAGGCGTTCGTACTCCAAGTAAATCGCTCGCACCAGTGCCAATGCCTCTGGGGGTAAGAGCGTTCCCTCTTCGGAACTGGTTCGTCCGAGCTTTTCTAGCTGCTTACTCAATTGCGCCAACGGTTTTGCGCCGAGGGTGGCACTGGTTGATTTTAAAGTGTGAGCCGCGCGATGGAGGGTGGGAGCATCTTGTTTCTGCACAGAAGTTTCTAGGGTTTCTAACAAATCTGGTAAGTCCTTTAAATAACTCTCAACCACTTCAATAAACGCTTCTGGCTCATCTTCACCGACCATCTCTCGTAAGTTTTGCAATGCTTTGGCATCGATGGGAGGTTCAGGAATTGAGTGAGGAAATGAAGAATTAGACATGGGAGATGGGGGGGATGGGGGAGATGGGGGAGAGACAGACTCTGGGGGAAAGGATACATCCGTGGTTGGTGGCACAGGTAAGGATTCAGAATACAGATGACATCCAGCCAGTGCCTGGGCGAGGGCTTCTAGGCGAATGGGTTTGCTGATGTAATCATCCATTCCTGCTTGCAGACAGATTTCGCGATCGCCTTGCATAGCATTAGCCGTCATGGCAATAATCCAAGGGCGTCCCATTGGGGAAACATCCCGGCGTTGACTCCATTCTAAGCAGATGCGACGAGTGGCTTCTAAACCATCCATTTCAGGCATTTGCACATCCATGAGGATGACATCGTAGCTTTGACGATTCAGAGCGGCGATCGCCTCCAATCCGTTACCAGCGACATCGGCACGATATCCCATCCGTTCTAAAATCCGCAACGCCACCTTTTGGTTAACCACATTATCTTCGGCTAACAGAATCTTCAGGGGGCGATCGCTCTTTAGAGGAGTTGGCTGACGGGGGAAAGAGGGAGCGCGACGGCCCTTGGGATCCTTCCCGTGGGATTGCCGTGACAAAATCCCAATCAAAATATCGAACAGTTGAGATTGTTTGATCGGCTTACTCAAAAACGCTGCAAAATCGATTCCGGAAACTTCCCGAGAAACGGGTTGCCAACCCAGAGAGGTCAACATGACCAAGGGTAAGCGATCGCCATCGGGGATCTGACGAATCGCCGTTGCTAGGGCTATCCCATCCATATCCGGCATCTGCATATCCAAAATAGCCAGGTCAAACCGGGTATCCGAATTCTGCAACTGCGCCAACCCTTCAGGACCCGAAGCTGCGGCATAAGGAATCATTCCCCAGGATTGGGCTTGGCGGGTGAGAATCAGGCGATTTGTGGCATTATCATCCACAATCAGTAAATGCTTGCCCGTGAGTTGAGGAACTTCATCTTCTGGACTCACCGAGGCGAACTCCGAAGTGGCTGCCGCCTGAATTGTAAAATGGAACGTCGAACCCACGCCGATTTGACTTTCCACCCACATCGTACCGCCCATCAGTTCGCTCAGGCGCTTGGCGATCGCCAAACCCAAACCTGTACCCCCATATTTGCGCGTTGTGGAAGAATCCACCTGAGAAAACGACTTAAACAGGCGATCGAGGCGATCGGGAGGAATCCCCACCCCGGTATCTTTCACAGAGAAGTGAATTTGATAAATCCCCCCCCGAGTTCCCGTTTCTATCCGGTTCCCCAAGGGGGCATCCTGCACCAGGGTCGCATTCACCGAAATGATCGTCTCCCCTTCTTCTGTGAATTTGACCGCATTACTGAGTAGATTCACCAAGATTTGGCGTAGGCGGGTGACATCGCCGATGATGCCCTCGGGGGTTTGGGGACTGAACAAATAGGCCAGTTCTAGCTGTTTTTCTGCCGCTTTAGAGGCCACCAAGTCCAGACATTCCTCAACGCAGGTTCGCAGATTAAACGGATGTTCCTCTAGGTCCATCTTCCCGGACTCTATCTTAGAGAAGTCTAGGATATCGTTAATAATCGTTAGCAATCCGTCGCCACTGGTGCGAATGGTTTCCACAAACTCGCGCTGATCTGCATTCAAGGGCGTATCTAACAGTAACCCGGTCATCCCGATCACGGCATTCATCGGGGTGCGGATTTCGTGGCTCATGGTGGCGAGGAATTCGCTCTTGGCGCGGTTCGCCGCTTCGGCTGCTTCCCGCGCTTGCAAAGCTGCTTGGCTTTTGAGGGCGACTTCCTGACGGGCGAGGGTTTCTTGTTCCAGGAGTCGGGCTTGAGCTAGGGCAATCCCCACTTGTTCGGCGACGGCTTCACATAACTCAATTTCCTCGCGAGTCCAGCGCCGGAAGCGATCGCACTGATGCATCCCAATCACCCCATTAGGTATCCCCTGATAGGAAGTTCGCACCGCTAACATGGACTTGACTCCGATGTGCCGACACATCGCCTCCGCTCCTTTGAGCAGGGGTTCCTTATAGACATCATCGGAGACCAGCACCGTATCGAAGGCTACCAGTTGTTCTGCATGAGGATTCCCTGCTACCGGCACCTCAAAGTTCATCATGGATTGAGCACCAGGCTCTAAATACTCCGCCACTAAGGGCATTTTCGGTGGGTCCGTGGGGATGTAACTATGAATCAAACAGCGATTTACTCCAAAAGCCTGACCAATTTGGGTGGCCGTGGTTTGAAAAATCTTCTGACTGTCTAAACTTTGGCGGATTTCTCGCGTTATTTGGCCCAGGAGCAGACTGCGATGCAGTTGCTGTTGCAGGGCTATTTGAGCCTGATTCCGCTCGATCTCACCGCCGATCCATTGGGCCATCAGTTTCAACAAGTTTTGATCCACGGATTTAAACGGTTGAGTCCGACGCTGGAACGAGGAGAAGCTCAGACAGCCGTAAACTTCGCCAGAGACCATCACTCGCACTCCGAGATAGGCTTCTAATCCGCGCATTTTATAGGCGGGATGCTCCAGCCACTCGGAGTCACTGGCGGATGGGATGCAGACTGGCTCAGATTCCCGGATGGCAAGGGAGCAATAGGTGAGTTCTAATTTAAAGGCATCCCCTTGGGTCAAGGGAATTAAGGCATTAGGAGGTAATTGCAGGGCGATCGCCTCGATGGTAGAAGCGCGCTCCATCCCGTCTCGACTCTCCTTGGGGCTGTCCAAACGGCCTACCATCCCTATTTCCAGGCCAAACCGCCGACATCCCATCTCTAACATTCGCGATAGTCTGGTGTCAAAGTCCAGACTGCGATCGGCTGTGACGGAATACAGCGCCCGAATCGCTGCCTCACTCTCTTTCAGGGAGGCAATTAATTGAGTCTTTTCCCATTCGGCCTGTTTACGGAAGGTAATATCATTGAGGGTGCCACTAATCCCGGTCAACTCTCCCGCCTCATTCCGACTTCCTCGGGCAAAAACCTCAATCCAACGGTAGTCTCCCGCTTGGGTGCGGTATCGCATCTCATCTTGACAGTTCTGCTGTTCTCCAGAACTGAGTGCTTCTAAATATTGGGAAAATGGCGGGACGTCGGGTTCATAAATGTAACTCAACCAAGAAGTGCCGATGCTCTGGTCAATCTCAAATCCGGTAATTTCCTCCCAAGCTGGATTGAGAAAGGTGAAGTAACCCTGAGCATCGGTCTGGAAAATTACCTCTTTGATGTTATCCACCACGGAGCGATATTTTTCCTCACTCTGGCGCAGGGCTTCTGCTGCTTCAAACCGTTCTGTAATATCCTGAACCATGCCTACGGCAAATTTAGAATTGCCATTGGCATCCCGAATGATGGAAGTCGTCAGATCAACCCAGATTCGAGAGCCATCCTTGCAAATATAGCGCTTCTGGATTTCGTAGCTGGGACGCTCTCCGGCTACCACCGCCTGAAAGAGGGGAAGTTCTTTCTGTAAATCTTCCAGATGGGTGAAGTCAGAAAAGCTCATGGTAGAGAGTTCGGCGGCGGAGTAGCCCAGCATTTTCTCAAAGGCGGGATTGCTTTTTAAAATCCGTCCCTCGTCTAAAGTCCCTAGGACGATGCCAATTCCTGCTCCTTCAAAGACGATCTGAAGTTGAGCGGCGCTTTCAGCAAGGGCTTCTTCGGCTTCTTTTCGTTGAGTGATGTCATGGGCGACACAGTAGAGTAATCCTTGTTCGCGGAAGGGGGTGGTGTTCCAGCGTACCCACCGATAGGAGCCATCTTTACAGCGATAGCGGTTTTCAAAACCCAGGGCGTCCAGGTTCAAGTTGCTCAGTTTTGCCGTTTCTGCTAGGGTGGCGGCGCGATCGTCGGGATGGACGAATTCGATAAAGGGCTGAGAAAACAGTTCTTCGTCGGTGTACCCGAGGATTTTGCCCCAGGCGGGGTTGAGGAGTTTAAAATACCCATCAAATCCGGCGATACAGAGCATATCCAGGGAGAGGGTGAAGAAGCGATCGCGTTCCTGTTCGGCGTTTTTGCGATCGGTGATATCCTGGGCGACGACCATCACGGAGTCGATGGGGCTGGTTTCGGTTCGCACGGGTACGGTGTGGGTGCGATACCACCGCCCATTCCAGGGCATTTCTTGGATGACTGAGGTGGAGTTTCCGTCGATCGCCTGAATACTCTGCTCTAAGAGGGTTCGGGCTTCTAATGAAAAAACCTCACTTAGGGTTTTACCTTCTACGAATGCTTTAGAAAGACCGGCAGCCTCTAAACCGGCTCCTTCTGCGAGTAAAAACCGTTGATTTCGGTCTAAAAGGAAGACGACACCCTGGGGAAAGTTACGGGTGAGAGTGCGATAGAGTTCTTCACTTTGACGCAGGGCTTCTTGCGATCGCACCTGTTCTGTCCGGTCCGTCGCCACCCCGATGACGCCGCTCACGTTGCCGCTTTCATCCCAAATTGGGGTCAATTTATGTTCATAAATTAATCCATTGCAATTGCCGATCCAGTTTTCTTCTTTCCCGTTAAATACCTGCTGGATCTGCTGGAGGATACTCGGCTGCTCGGCGTAACCCTCGAAAATGGATGCACCGATCGCTGTTTCTTGCTTCACTCCTAAGGATGGCAGGTTTTTTCCTTCCACTAGGGTAATTCTGCCTTGGCGATCGGTGGCATAGAGAATCACCGGCGCTTGTTGCACCAGGGTTTGTAGGTGGGATGTACTCTCGCGCAGTGCTACTTCTATGCGTTGGCGTTCCTTAATTTCTCCGCGCAATTCTTCGTTGGCGGTTTGCCATTGTTCGGTTCGTTCGGCAACCCGTCTTTCTAGTTCCACATTGAGCGATCGCAGGGCGATTTCCTGCTGCTTGCGATCGGTAATATCCTCGATCATCAACAGGCTTAAGCTCGCTTTCCCCTCGTATGATACAATCTCGGAAACTAGCACTTGAGCGGTCCGTATTTCTCGATCTTTCCGAAGGTAATTCTGTTCTTGTGCATAGGTCCTCTTGGCCCCTATCTCTTGTCCTCCGGGGATTTCCCCCGGCCCTTGCAGGGGTTGGGGATCTGAGATCAAGTCGCTCCAACTCATCGCGCTTAGTTCCTCTGCGCTATATCCCAGCATCTGTTGTAGTGCTAGATTGGTTTGGGTGATGCCGCCCGAGGGGGTCACCAGAGCAATTCCCATCCGCGATCGCTCAACGACGGTTCTCAACAGGGCTTCGTTTTCCCGCAAGGCTGTTTCCGCCTGCTGCCGTTCTGTTATTTCTGTCTGTAGTTGCTGGTTGGCTCGTTCTAACTGCTCTGGGGACTGCAATGCCAAGGCTTGGGGAATTAGGGGGACCAGTAAAAGCGCTGTGGCGAGGGAGATTCCGGCGGTGAGCGCTTTGATTCCTCCCGATAGCCAATAATCCGAATACCAGAGCGTCCAGATTTCCATTAAATGGCTGGTCCCACAGGAGATGATAAATGCCCCAAACAGAAGAAAAATCCAACTAAAGGGCAGGTCCTTGCGATTGCGGATAAAATATAGCAGGGTTAGCGCAATGGCAAAATAGGAAAGGGCGATCAGGGCGTCGGAACCAACATGAAGCCCCACTAGCCCGGGATTCCACAAGTAACAATGCCCGTGAGGGATAAATGAGAGGAACCTCTCCCCGGACAGATGGGCGATCGCTCTGTTTGTGAACAATTCTAAAACTTGGCTCGGCATTTATCCCCCTTTTCCATTGTCTCACGCTCCATTTCTGTCTCTCGTTCCCTTGTCTTTGACTTTCTATTGATTGAATGGCTTTCCCTTGAGCTGACCTGTTTTTATTTCTTTAAAATAGGGAGCAACGGGTAAAATCCGGTGAGCGGCCTTCTCCATTTTTTTGGGATAAAATGGAAGAATCTCCGATAGAACCCTGATACAATTGTTTTCTAATTTTAGCGAAATTCTAAAAGTTTTAAGCCAGCCCAGGCGGATTCTTTGTTAAAGCTTAAGATTGCCGCAGGGGGCGCAGATGCCCTAGGGATTCGTGCCTCTGAGGGAAATGATCCCGCTATTGCCGGTCCCTCGTCTGCCCTGGCGATCGCCCCCCAGGGCGCGAATGGTGCGTTAGAATGGTGCATTAGTCCCCCCAGGAAGAGGCTTTTGAGACTTTCCCTAGAGGGCCTGACCGCTCCTCCCCTTGGTCGCGCCCCTGAAGTTGCCTCGATACCCCCAATCAGTCAAAATTATCCAAACAAGTTATCCCAATAAAACGATGCCTAACTCCTTAATGTATCAAGACGAAACTCATTTTGTCGTTTTAGAATGCAATCAACCGGAACAATTACTAACCGCTGATGAATTGCTCGGCAAGCTCAAAGTAATTTTAGGCGATCGCCAGGATAATTTGCCTCGGGATTTGCAAAAGTTTCCCACTATCGATGCCCAAGCTCAATATCTTTTGGAAACAAGCTGCGAATTTGATTTAGGACCGGGAGAATATTTTCAATGGTATGTAGTCCGCCTGGAAAAGTAAATCCGCTTACCCAGTTTTAATGGATTTTATAGATTTTTTAAAGGTAATTTAAAGGGACAAAAGACGGGGTAAAATCCCCGTCTGTCTGCTGGATTTACTCGCGGATTAAATCCAGGCTCAGTTTTGAGCAATTAGAGCCACCTCAATGTGATTTTTGCCCGGATTCTTGACTTGAACAGAGATGCCAGGGCCAAAAAACTTTTCGATTTTTTCTTGCTTTTGCTGCCAAATTTCCAAGGGAAATTGAGGGGAATCAAATTCTAAGATTAAAGCATAACAACCCTGGCAATTCTCTTCTCGAATCCCCACGAGAACGGGTCGGGCTTCATCGGAGGGATTCAGACCAAACCGTTCCAGGGAATCATCCAGATGAGCATCTTGACCATAGCGATAGCGGGTGATATCTTTGCGAATTTGATTTTGGATTTGAGTGGCCTGTTTTTCTCGCAATTCTAAGATATCCGGGGAGGTCGGCTGCGTGAAAGGGACGGGCTTAAGTTCGGCGGCTTTCAGGGCCAAGCCACCGAGTAACAAGGGAATGCCATAAAAGAATCCTGCCAAATTTAAGGTGGCGTAGTCGTTAAAGTAAGCGTAGAAGCCCACGATGGTGATCAGACTGCCCAGGGATAAACCCAAGGTTCCCAAAGAAAGTTTAGCTAACATGATAGTGAGTGAATGAACGATCGCGCAGGAATGGAAAGTTCTATTGTCCCCTGTTGGCGATCGCACTACAACGATCGCCCCGGTAGTTTTCAGGCCAATGGTGGTTACCCTTGTTAATCTTTGTTAAAATGGGTCGGGTTCAAGAACCCCGGACCCGTCTGATCCTGGGATAAGAGGGAAAAACTGCGATCTCTTTGTCAAGGGAGGCGATCGCGGATCTAGGGTATCGGTATTGTCTTGAATAAGTAGGGCGCTTACCGGGTTTGTGGCCCTAATTGGTTGCTAATTGCTACAGATGAGCTAAACAAACCCGGTTTGTCTTCCCCATCCCATACCGACACCCAAGGCTGATCTATTAAGCTTGACAAATGGCTGATTTTATAATAGAGAAAGCTGCCGGATCTAAACCGGATCGGCATCAACAAAACTGTTTACAGTGATATTAGCAAAAACAAAGGGAAGGCAGAATGGACGAACAAAAACTCAGAGAACGGGTTAGTGCGATCGCAGACAAACGGGAAACCCTCGTGCGTCTGTTAGAACAACCCAACTTAGGAACCCTCAGAATTGATGTAAATCAGGCGATCGAAGAACTGGACGATTTGCTGGATGAATTCAACCGCACCTTTAGCGATCGCCCGATCTCCTAAACCGGGTCGAAACCCCAACCGCCCCTCACCCCTGCGGTCAAGGGGCGGAGTTTTTGCACCCCTCCCCCGGAATGGAATTCCCTCACCCTTGTTGCAGGGCCATTTCCATCAAAATATTTTGAGAACTTTGAGCGATCGCATCATTCTTTCCCCGCCGTTGCAGGTAACTCCCATCCGGCTGCAACTCCCATGCTTGGCGATTATCTGCTAACATAATCCCCAGAATTTCCTGGAGGTCTTTTGCCAAATCCGGGTCTTGCACCGGGGTTACCGCCTCCACCCGCCGATTCAGGTTCCGAGGCATCCAATCTGCACTGCCAATGTACACCTCCTCCGCCCCATCATTGTAAAAATAAAAAATCCGGGAATGCTCTAAAAACCTCCCCACAATACTCAACACCCGGATATTTTCACTGACATTCGGCACCCCCGGACGCAAACAGCAAATCCCCCGCACAATTAAATCAATTTGCACCCCCGCCCTTGAAGCTTCATAGAGCTTGATAATCATTTTGGGATCTACCAAGGCATTCATTTTTAACACAATTCGCCCCGTTTTTCCCTGCTTGGCATTGTCAATTTCCCGCTGCACTAAGGCGGTCATCCGTTCCCTCATATTCACCGGCGCAACTAACAAGCTACGATAGGACCGCTGGCGAGAATACCCGGTCAAATAATTAAACAAATCTGTTAAATCTGCTCCTACATCTTCCCGGCAGGTAATTAACCCCAAATCCGTATAAAGTCGGGCCGTCTTGGGATTATAATTCCCCGTTCCAATATGAGCATAACGACGGATGCCATCGGCTTCCCGACGCACCACCATCGCCACTTTAGTATGAGTTTTTAGTCCCACTAACCCATAAACCACATGAACGCCTACTTTTTCTAACTTGCGCGCCCAAGAAATATTATTTTCCTCATCAAAACGAGCTTTCAGTTCCACCAATACCGCTACCTGTTTGCCGTTTTCTGCGGCTGCAATTAAGGCATTCACAATCGGTGAATCCCCAGAGGTGCGGTAGAGGGTCATTTTAATCGCTAATACCGCTGGATCGTATGCCGCCTGAGTAATAAATCGCTGTACGGTTGCACTAAAGGAATGATAGGGATGATGGATGAGTAAATCTCGCGATCGGATCAAAGCAAATAGATCCTCTGTCTCTTCCATCTCCTCCAGATTCGGTTCGGAGGGCAGTTCTCCGAGACGACGGAAGGAGGCGGGAGTCACGGGATTCCACGCCGGATATTTAAGTTCGGGAAGGGGCAAATCCATCAACCCCATTAAGTCTACTAACCCGAGTAATCCCTCTACTTCATAAACTTCATGAGGAACTAAACCCAATTCTTCCCGCAGCATTTCACGGACGGATAAGGGAATATCCGATTGGACTTCCATTCGCACTACGGAACCGCCGACTCGTCGCTTGCGAATTTCTTGTTCGATCGCCAGGAGTAAATCATCCGCTTCATCTTCTTCTAGGGCAATATCTGCGTTCCGAGTGACGCGAAATGGATGATATTCCAAAATATTCATCCCCGGAAATAGAAACTCTAAATTATGGGCAATTACCTGTTCTAAAGGTGTAAAGGTCCAGGTTTTTCTGTGTCCTTCCCCATGACTGCTGCTGGAGTCGCGGGGCGCTTCGGGAATGGGAACAAATCGGGGTAAAACTTTGGGGACTTTCACCCGGGCAAAAAATTCTTCCTCGGTTTCGGGGTCTTTGATGACAACTGCTAGATTCAAACTGCGGTTAGAAATATAGGGAAAGGGATGGCCCGGATCGACAGCTAAGGGGGTGAGAACCGGGAAAATTTCTTGTTCAAAATACTGTTGCAGGTAGGTCCGCTGTTCTTGGTTGAGATCCATATAATCGAGGATCTGGATACCGTAAGCAATCAGTTGGGGACGCAGGAGTTTTTCAAAATGCCGATGTTGTTCGGCAACCATTGGATGTAGGCGATCGCCCACTTGATGCAATTGTTGTTGAGGGGTGCGTCCATCGGGAGTCAGGGAGGATACTCCCGCTTCAACCTGCTGTTTTAGTCCGGCAATCCGCACCATGAAATATTCATCTAAATTAGCACTGAAAATTGCTAAAAATTTCAGCCGTTCTAGCAACGGCGTCCGAGGGTCAAAGGCTTCCTGTAAAACTCGATAATTAAATTCAACCCAACTTAATTCTCGGCTGAAGTAATATTGCTGATCTTTTAAGTTAATTTCCGGTGTTGTTTCTTGGGGTTTCTTCGTCGTTGTCATAATTCTGACCTGATGGAACAATAAATGGAGTTCATCGGTAAATACACTCTATAGCCTGACCCTGACTTCGATCGCATCGGGGTCCACAGCAGGAGGTCGGATGGATTCCTTGTCCGCCGGGAACAGGGGCGGAAAATGCTGGAAAAATGCCTAATGTTCGAGGTGGGCTTGAAGCAGGTGTGGTTTGGATGGGTAGATATATTGTGCCCAGGATGAGGTCATGATGCCACGGAATGGGCAAATCCACGACAAAAAGCAGTCACGATCGCCTCGTGACTGCCTAGGATGAACCCTTTAGCAAGGGCGATCGCCCTTACTGAGTGACTCAATTTTATTTAACCGGAGATTAAGCGTTTTTCATTTGGTCGGCGACAAAATCCCAGTTGATTAAGCTGCTGATGAAGGTTTCAATGTAATCCGGACGCTTGTTTTGGTAGTCCAGGTAATAGGCGTGTTCCCAAACATCAATGGTCAACAGGGGAGTGAGTCCCATTGCCAGGGGATTTTCGGCATTGCTGGTTTTGACCACTTTCAGGCTGCTTTTATCCAACACTAACCAGGCCCAACCGCTACCAAACTGGGTGGCTGCTGCGGTTTTGAATTCTTCTTTAAATTTATCGAAACTGCCAAAGTCAGCGGCAATCTTGTCGGCGAGTTCTCCACTGGGTTGACCCCCGCCACTGGGTTTGATGCAGTTCCAGTAGAAGGTGTGGTTCCACGCTTGGGCGGCATTATTAAAGATTCCAGCTTTAGAGGCATCATTGTAGGTGGCTTTGATCACCTCTTCAATGGATTTGCTCTCCATGTCCGTGCCTTTCACCATGTTGTTGTAGTTGTTGACGTAGGCTGCATGGTGTTTGTCGTGGTGGAACTCCAGGGTGCTCTTGGACACATGGGGTTCAAGGGCTGTGTACTCAAACGGCAAAGGGGGCAGTTCGTAAGTCATGGTTTTATCCTCTCTCGAAGTGTTCTTATGGGTTGCGCCCAGAAAGCGCTTTCTGTCGGCAGGCGTCAACAGCATGGCACCAGCAACCTATTCCGGTGTCTGGGGCAATGCTACTGTGGGTCAGCTTAGGCTAAGGTTCGCCGGTAGGCGATCGCCACATTACGAAAGGATTCTATATCAAAAGTCGGACCCGATCCAACTCCGAGATAAAAATCTACCAGAAGAGGGAGAAAACTGGATCCATTCTGCGCCCCCAGAGGTTTTTTACGCTTAACTGCACCTCCGGTCCCCTCCCCTTGGCAAGGGGAGGGTTAGGGTGGGGTTCTTATTGGGCGATCGCCACCTTACGCACTCTCATGACGCGATTCCCTACGGGATAGCTCCGCTTACCGCGCCTGTATTTAGGCTGGTCCAACCTCTTTCTTTGTGACGTGGCTTGCGTCACGTCAGGAGGACCCTCTACCCACTCATTCTTCCTGACGTGGAGATCGCCACATCACCGCCAACACCCCACCCTAACCCTCCCCTTGGCAAGGGGAGGGGACCGGAGTTGGGGAGGGGTTTAATAATAACTCCCGGTTTTCCGATAATGAACTGCTGTTACCCCTTCGGTATCCAGCACTTTGCCATTTTCCACCGTGGCATAAACCACCCAATGATCTCCACATTCCATGCGGTTTTGCACCACACATTCCAGATAAGCGAGTCCATCTTTTAAAATCGGACAACCGTTAGCGGCATCAATCGTTTCTAACCCCTCAAATCGGTCTTCTCCGGGGGCAAATCGTTTCATGAAATGCTTGCGTAATTGTTTCCCCTCGGCTAAGATATTCAACACAAATTTATCCCCGGTATGGGTGAGAGATTCCAAGGCCCGGTCTTTGGCGACGGCAAGGGTTAAACCGGGCGGATTAAATGAGCCTTGGGAAACCCAAGAGGCTAACATTCCACTAATTACATCCCCCCGTTTGGCGGAAACCACGCATAAAGACCCGACAATTCGCCCGACGGCTTGGGCAGTGCGATCGCTGGTTACACCTGTATTCAAGGAAGATTTTGCGGTCCGTCGTTTCTGCGATCGCTTCAAATTTTGGGCGAAATCTAGGGCGGCTTCTTCACAGGCTTGCAAGGTCACATCCGTGGGTTTAAACTTCACCCGAATCGGGTCAAAGCCAAACTGATACCCCGCATCCGTTAACTTACTTTCCAATAGGTCGATCGCTTCTCCACTCCACCCAAATGACCCAAACACTCCGGCTAATTTACTGGTAGATGCAGTTTTCAAAATAATCCCCAAAGCCGTTTGAATTTGGGTTGGTGCATGACCCCCCAGGGTGGGAGATCCAATAATAAATCCATCACATTTTTCCACAGCCGCCTGAATTTCCGACGGTTCTGCTTGTTCACAATTCAGAAATTCTACTGCTATTCCCGCTTTGGTTAACCCTTTGGCGATCGCCTGTCCCACGATCGCCGTATTCCCATAAGCTGAAGCATAAACTAAAGCCACGGTCAAATCCTGAGACTTCTGCAAATTACTCCAGGACCGATACAATTCCGTCAGTTCTTTCTTGCCATACAAAACTAACGGTCCATGACCCGGGGCATACAATTTCACCTCGGGTAATTCTGCTATTTTATCCAATGCCGACAGCACCTGTTTTGCCTGGGGTGCGTGTAAGCAATCATAATAAAACCTTCGGTCTTCACTATAAATTGCCCAACCTTCATCAAAAATTTGGTCTCCACAAACATGAGCACCAAAGAATTTATCGGTAAACAGAATTTTTGTTTTAGGGTCGTAAGTTAACAGTTCATCGGGCCATTTAGGAGTGGGAGTCGCAATGAATTGTAATTGATGTCCCTGACCTAAATCTAAGGTATCTTCCCCTCGGACAACCAAAATATTTAAGTTTTCGGTTTCCAAGAATTGACGTAAGGCGATCGCCCCTGGATTGGTACAAACAAATTGCAGTTGCGGTGCAAGACTCCAGAGGGTTTTAATCGTCTCCCCCCGATTGGCATTAAAATGACCCAGAATGACATAATCAATCTGGGACAGCTTAATTCGCGCCTGGAGTGACTCTAAATAATTTTTAGTAAAGGATTCCCCGGGTGGGTCGATTAAGGCAATTTTATCCCCTTGAATTAAAAAGGAGTTGGCGGTGGTGCCTTTGGCCAGGGAATATTCTACCTCAAATTTCAGGCGGTCCCAAGTGCGCGATCGCATAACTCGGGTCTCTTCGGCAATCAGGACCACCTGAACATCACGTTGTTTAGTCGTTGTTTCTATCATCAGTGAGGAATGCGCTAAGACAGTTTACTTAAAACAAATACACTCATCCCTCATTATCTAACCCTTGTGCAGATATGAGGAATCAATTGGCTTTCCTTGCTCATTTCCCCGGATAAGGTCTTGCCATAGGAGTGCTTAGAAACCGGGCTTCTTCACCCAATCTTTGTCACTGAACCGTAAATTCTTGACAGCAACCCGGTTTCTAGTCCCCTCAATCTAATACCAAATCCGGCTATCAAAAGTCATTTTTCTCCAATAGCCTGCCCAGGCTTCATCTGTGTAGTCCCACCAGGCATGGGTGCAGGTTTCTATCCAATAGCCTGGGAAGGCAGGTTTCATCTGTGTAGCCCCACCAGGCATGGGTGCGGGTTTTTATAGACCTTTGAAAACCGGATTCCGTATAATTGAGCAACCCCCTAGGGAAAAATGAGCAATGGCATCGGTCTAATAATGATTGCCGACTTTGCGATGGTGGATCGCCGGTAAGGCATCGGGATTGGAGACTCGGCCATTGTCTACCTGGCTATACACGATCCAGTGATCAGCACATTCCATACGACTGATGACTTGACATTCCAGATAGGCGAGGGCTTCACTGAGAATCGGACTGCCGTTGTTCGCCGGTTGGGTTTTGACTCCGGCAAAGCGATCGGCCCCCGGGGGGAAGCGCTTCAGGAAATGTCTCATCAGTCCTTGATAGTTGTCTTCATCGAGGACATTGAGCACGAAGGTATCGCCGACGTGCATCAGGGCTTCGATCGCCCGGTCTTTGGCAACGGCAATGGTAATCCCCAGGGGTTCAAAACTGGCTTGAGTCACCCAGGAAGCTAACATGGCACTACTCACATCCCCTTTCTGGGCGGTGAGGATATACAATCCCCCGCTAATCCGCCCCAAGGCTTTATCCAGTTCACTATCTAAGGATTTCATCTGTTTGATAGCCTTTTTCAGGGTCAGCAACTGTCCCATGTCAGTTCCAGCTTCATCGCACAGTTGATAGGTGGCTTCCGTGGGGTTTTCCTTGACGATAATATTGGGAAATCCCTGTTTTAGCCCGAGTGCTTGGAATTTAACGGCGAGGGGATAGATGGATTGGTCGTTACCCCCACCGGATTCAAAGAGTCCGATGGTCTGTTTGTTATTGGCTGCCACTAAAATGGTGCCGATCGCCGCTTCTGCATTCTCTGAACCCGGTCCCGTTAATGGCGGTGCACCCAGGGCGATTCCCGAGGCGATACTCACCAGTTCCCGCACTTCCTGGGGTTCTGCCGATCGCAAATCCATCATTTCCACGTTGACGCCGGTTTTGGTAATCCCGTGGGCCACTGCTTGGGAGAGGCGATCGCTATAGCCGTAATCGGAAAAATAAAACACGGCAACGGTGGTTTCTGCCTTAGCTTGCTCCTGACTCCACTGTTTGTATCGTCCGGTGAGTTCGCCGATATTATACCGCAGTAAGGGTCCGTGCCCGGTGGCGATCGTGCTAATTTTTTCCACTTCCGGCATCCGCTTCATGGCACTCAAAACCGATCGCGCATTGGGGGCCATCAAACATTCGTAATAAAAGTGATAATCCGCTTCAATTTCACTTAAGTTTTCATCGAAGGTTTTATCAGAACAGTAGTGCATTCCAAAGGCATCGCAGGTAAACAGAATCTGCGTTTTGGCGTCATAGGTAAAAATTGTATCCGGCCAGTGCAAATTCGGGGCATTGAAAAATTCTAGAACGTGACCGTTACCTAAATCTAGGGTATCCCCATTTTTGACAATTAAACGTTTAAAGGGTTGATGAACTAAGTCTTCTAAAAACTGAATGGCAACTTTGGCGCCCACAATGGTGATATCTGGGGCAAGCTCTAATACATCTTTAACTAATCCACTATGATCCGGTTCGGTGTGACTGATGATCAGGTAATCGATTTGAGTCGGGTCGATTTCCTGGCGCAGGGTCTGCAAATAGGACTCGCGAAATTTGGCATGAGAGGTATCCACCAAGGCAGTCTGACTCCCCCGAATCAGAAAGGAATTATAAGTGGTCCCGTTTTGCAGGCCAAATTCGATATCGAACCGATCGCGGTCCCAATCCAAACAGCGAATTGTCCGAGTTTCGGTGGCGATTTCCCCCGTTGCGATCGTCAGTCTCGGTTGTACTCTGTCGGTCACGGCTACCATTGAGTGGCCTCCTTTGCTTGTCGATGTTAGGGTTTGCTTACTCTTTATATTGTTACATATTTTAATGATTAGTTTTCATCGAAAAATATATGGTAATCATAAGCCTTACCAATAAACGATTCTCTCCCGGGAACCCCTGTGTTATCATTAAAGATTAAGTTCCTAGAGCAAAGGCCAGGGGTTGCTTGCTCTAGGAATATTAGACTTTTTGCTAAATTCCCAAAAGCCCCCCTTAATAAGGGGGGAAAGGGGGATCTCTCCAGTATTTTGCAAGCGGTCTATTGACGACTTGCGGGATGGAGGTGGGGAATAGGTTTATTTCTCTTCCATCATTTTGAGCGGCAGTTCTACAATAAACTCTGTCCCCTCTCCTTCGCTGATGCAGCGAATTTTTCCCTTATGACCTTTAACGATAATTTGATAGCACAGAGATAGACCTAACCCTGTGCCTTGGCCCACAGGTTTTGTGGTAAAAAAGGGATTGAAAATTTGGTTTTGAATCTGTGCAGAAATTCCCGGACCATTATCTTTAATGGAAATGCTCACCCAGTTGGGATAGGGTTCGCAAATTGAGAGGGTGAGTTCACCTTCTGTCCCTGGATTGGAGGCGATCGCATCTAATGCATTATCAATTAAGTTAAAAAACACTTGATTAATCTGGGCCGGATGACATTCCACTCGGGCTTTAGTATGATAATGTTTATGAATTTTTAACTCCGGGGAAAATCGATGTTGCAACATCGATAAACTGCTTTCTAAACCTTCACTGAGATTCACAGGTTTAACCCCTGCTTCATCTAACCGGGAAAAGTTCCGTAAGTTTTGGACAATTTTGCGAATGCGATCGCTTCCTTGCTGCATCGAAGAAATGAGGTTCGGCGAATCAGACCGGATATAGTCCAAATCCACCTCTTCATTCAATTCTTCGATTTCCAGAGGAATTTCTGAGGCCGCACTTTCGTAAATATCAATCGCTTTTTTCAAAGCTTCCACATATTCATGGACGTAGAATAAATTGGCATGAATAAAGTTATTTGCATTGTTAATTTCGTGGGCAACTCCCGCTACCAACTGTCCCAAACTGGATAATTTTTCGCTTTGAATGAGTTGTTGCTGGGTCGCTTTGAGTTCTTGTAAAGTCCGCTCTAATTGTTCAGCCTGGGCTTGATATTGGGTGGCAGAATCTTGAACTTGTTGATATAATTCTGCTTGTGAGATGGCAATTGCCATTTGATGCCCTAATTGTTCGAGGAGGTCGATTTCTCCTTGGGTCCAATGGCGGGTCGAATGACATTCATGAGCAATCAACAACCCCCAAAGATGACCGGGCATATTAATGGGAACGATTAAATTAGCCTTAACTTCCAGTCGGGCCAAAAAGTCTACATGACAGGTATTTAATCCCGCCTGATGAATATCATTGATGGCCCGAACTCGCCCTTGTTTATAGAGTTCAGCATGGTCAGTTTTAAAACAATTATCCGCCACAATCCCACCAAAAATCGAAGGCCAAGGCACATTAAGGTCTTCAACTACAATTTCACCGGCCCAGTTTTCTAGGAATCGGTAAATCACCACCCGGTCAGTATTTAGGAGTTCCCGGACTCCCTGGACTGCGGTTTTTAAAACCGTATTCAGGTCCAATGTACTGCGAATTTGGTTCGTAATCAGGCGCAGTAAAGATTCTCGTTGCGCTGCCGCACGGGTGGCACTGTACAATTGAGCTTGATTAATGGCGATCGCCAGTTGAGAGGCAACCCCTTCTAACAGGTCTTGTTCCCACTGCGACCACTCCCGTTCGCGATCGCACTGATGCAATCCAATAATGCCATTGACTTTCCCCTGGTAAGAGGTGGCGATCGCCAGCATGGACTTAATTCTGAGTTCCTGCACCAGTTGCAACGTTTCTTTCCCCAACCCAGGAAACTCTAAAAATTGCGTCACCGCTAAGGGTTCTGTCTGCGACATCAACTGATGCAAGTGGGGATTATCCGCCAATGGTACTCGCGTCCCCAGTTGGCTGGTGTAATCATCCGTCTTATACTCTCCTCGGGTAATTAACCAGTCCCCCACTCCCGATTCGTTGACTAAAATGCTGACTCGACTACAGTTGAACGTTTCCCCTAACAAATGACAGGCAGCTTGGAGCACTTCATCTAAATCTAGGGTACTGCGAACCTTGTTATTGATCTCGTTGAGCAATCGAGATCGCTCAATTTCCCTCTGGAGTTCCCAAGGATGTAAATTTTGTATCTCCATACTTTCTTTGTAAGTGTCGGTCACCTCATGGATAGACCGACGGGCTTGCGGGATTGATAAATCAGGCTTCGGCCATTTACAGTCGGGGGCTTGTTGTTTTATATACATAAATTTTTATCTCAGGGGACCAACCTAAACCGATGACGCAGATGCCGGTGTTCTTTATCCTGCTATCTTAACAAATTTTTATAAAAAATTAAGGTTATTTTATAATTCTCGGTGAAATAAATTCAAAAAATTTGCTATAATATCTCAGAAAATTCTAAGAACTTCAATCGATTCATCTCTATTTGATTATAAGCAACTCTAAGCGGACGTAAAAATCAGGGGAATGCAGGGCCACCCTAACATGAGCAACAGTGCAACCGAATCGGGACGCGATGCCCGCAACTGGCTGGCCTTAAGCATTGGAAATTCCCGACTACACTGGGCTTGGTTTCAGGGCGAGGTCTGTAAACAGGTGTGGCACAGCCCTCATTTAGACTCGGCTGCTGGGGAAAAGCTGATTCATGGCTGGAACCGGGGTGAGTTGTGGTGTGCGGGTCTGGAGTCTCCCGGTCCGCCCGGAGGTGAGGCGATCGCCCCGAACCCTCCCCTGTGGATCGCCTCCGTCGTTCCCCACCAGTTAGCGCTTTGGCAGTCTTACGGGAGATTCTACCTCATTACTCTGGAGGATGTGCCCCTGTTGGGACTCTATCCCACCTTGGGAATCGATCGCGCCTTGGCCTTAGTGGGCGCAGCAAGGCAATGGGGTTGGCCGGTTTTGGTCGTGGATGCGGGAACCGCCCTCACCTTGACCGGCGCAGACCCCGAGGGCCGATTAGTCGGAGGAGCAATTCTCCCTGGGTTTGGGTTACAACTGCAATCGTTAACGGAAAAAACCGCCGCATTACCTCCGGTAACATTTCCAGCCACCTTACCCCCACGCTGGGCTTTAACCACCCCGGAGGCGATCGCCTCTGGAGTAATTTATGGGATTGGGTCCGGGGTGCGAGACTTTATCGAGGACTGGTGGCAGCGCTTTCCCACCTCTACGGTGGTGATCACCGGGGGAGGAGGGGAAATGCTCTTGAGATATCTCCAAGAGAGTGCGCCAGAGATGGCAAAACAGGCGATCGCCATGCCGGATCTAATTTTTGCTGGGATTTGCTACATCAAACAACAGCAATCGGGGTAAAGTTTACCCCTGCTTGGGGTTTAAGGCTCTATATTAGAAATAAAATCTCGAATCTGTTGGGCCACGAGATCCGGGAGTTCCTCGGGTAAATTAGACTGGCCCTCGGGAATGCGGCGTAAATTCGCATCAGCGATCGCCCGATGGTAGGTTTCTGATAAGGCAACTGCCGTTGGGGTATCGCGATCGCCGATTAAAATCAAAACCGGAATTTTCAGCCAACTCAACCGATCCTGCAACAACTCCCCTTCAATTTCACTGGTGCGACGTTGGAACAAAATCTGACAAGCTACCCCAAATTTTTGCAAGCGATCGGCATTTAACAAAGCTTGATGCATCACTTGGTGGAGGCGCAACCGTCTAGCCAAGGGAAAGAGGACCGATTGTAGCTTGCGAATCAAAGGCAATGCCTGAATCCAAAGGCGAGTCCTAAACCAGCGGTTTTTCAACCCTTCCACCTGGACTCCTTCCGGGGTCAGTAACACCAACCCAGGCACAACCTCGGGATATTTCAGGGCGTAACTCGCTGCCACCCAAGCGCCAAGAGAGTCACCAACCAGATAAACCGGGCCCGGGTTCACCGTTTCCAGAAATTCGTGTAGACACTCCACCTGGAGGGCGATCGAGTAGTGGATATTCGGCTGTTCCGATTCACCAAACCCGAGTAAATCTAAGGCAAAACAGTGATAATTGGCCCGGAGGCGCTCAATCACTGACACCCACTGAGCGCTATCGCTCCACGAACCATGCAAAAATACTAGAGTGAGTCCCTCCTGGCCGACTTCACGCCAGAACAGTTGCCCTTGGGACAGTTTGATTCGGGAATTGCGGAGCGGTAGAGTCATCCTGAGTCCTTGAAACGCATCCGTATCGAGTTAAGGGTTTATGAGGCCGGAGGAGTTGAGGATCGCCGTTGACAGAAGGAAACCCGAGGTAACTCCTCCGAGCCCCAATCAGGGTACCACGCTCCCCGACCCAATTAAGCGACCGCAGTCACACCATTGAGAAAGTCCTGTAATTGGCGATCGTGGTCATGGGACAGTTGACCCAGGGGTAGAGAATCCCGGTCAAATGCCTTGACCTCCAGGATTTCCGACGTATCATAGATTTTCATCTCCCCCTGGACCTGTGCCGCGACAACCACGCAGATCGAATGAATCCGGGGATCGCGATCGGGGGCGGAATAAATGCCCACTAAGCGACCCACTTGAGTCACTTCTAGGCCCGTTTCTTCCGTGAGTTCCCGTTTTAAGGTGTTCGGAATATCTTCTCCCCAGTCCACCATGCCTCCGGGTAGACCCCATTTACCATTATCGCGACGGCGCACCAACACGATTTGACCGTTATCTAACAGGGGAATAATGCTAATTCCGAGGACGGGATGTCGAAACACAATCCCGAGTACGGCTTGCGTAAAATGCCATAAGCGTTTCATAAATCAAATAATCCTGGATTCAACGACCACCACCCAGACTCCATCTTTCTATCCCGATCGCCTTGTTGTTTAGGCTTGATCTGACTCCCTCCCTCTGCTCCCTGAGCAAAAATCAATGTGGATCACCTCAGTGACTTGAGTCACGAGATGAACACCGGGCTAAGCCGTCCTGATTTTAACCTACAACCTGTTAGAATCATCATCGTTGATGAGTCTACAGGATTTCAATACAACAAATCCTTACTTTCCCAAGTTCAACGTCCCGACTTCAGTCGTTCCCCCCATCCTCCCCATCTCCCCCATCCTCCCCATCCTCCCCATCCTCCCCATCTCCCCCATCCTCCCCATCTCCCCCATCCTCCCCATCTCCCCCATCTCCCCCATCCTCCCCATCCTCCCCATCCCCAGAATGGGATAGCTCTTTACTGTTATCATGAATTCAGTGCTACGCCAGTTCGGTCATGCCTGAGATTGAGATTCCATAGAACTCAGCTTGCAGTCTTGGCCGAGAGCAATTCGAGAAATTGTGCGTTCCCTAGCATAAAATAGTGGATCGGATTCATCCGGAGTAGGGGGGGTAAACCGCCCCATCCAAAAGAGACTTCCGGATGATGGGCGATCGCTTGCTTTCTTTCGGGAGAAAGGTTTTCATCTCAACCCGAATTGATGGGATTGAGCCTATCCCCATCCGAAATGGGTGAGCTGGGGTTCACCCTCGGTACGAAGCTGTTCGGATATCGGGTGGGAGTGCTAACCCTTGCCCCCTGTTCAGGAATTCAGTCCCCTTGTCCTGTTTGCTCTAACTCGTGATTGTGCAATTGACAACTGTGCAATCAATGGAGCGATCGCTGGGGGGTCAGTCTGTACCTCGCGGCGATCGTCCCCTAAAGCTACCCTAGAGCCAAGAGTCATTTTTGTTGTTTATCCATGAGGTCCATAATAATGGCAAAACGTCGCAATCCTAAAAAAGAAAAAGCACAACGGAACAAAGCTTATGCGCGCCAATTCCGCAAACCGACTAATTCCGGTCGCTTTTTCAAGAACCGTAACTCTAATATGAATGGCAACCGTGACGAAAACAGCGAAAACACAGAAGGGGAAGAAAACTAACGGAATTCTCTGAGATTTAAACCTCAGTTAAGACGGAGTTTATCCCCGGATGAAGTTGGGCTAATCAAGAGAATCAAGTGCGGTTGAGTTACGGATTTTTGAGAGATTTGGGAGAGTAAAGGGGAGTCGAAGTGGAGGGTCAGTTGCCAAAGCGGTGACTGGCAACTTTGTACTCCCGGGTTATGAACCCGAAAAATCGAGCCGTTGCATGGAGAACATCCTTTAACCTCGCAACTCGACTCCCCTAGTGGGAAAAACATCGGTTCCGAGTGGGCGATCTCCATGAGATTGCCCACTACCGAATTTTTCTTCCCTCCAGAGGCGATCGCCAGCCCAGATCCAGTCTTGAACTCGCTTCCCCAGGACGGGTCAAACCAACCCTACAGCTTTGCTCAAACCGCTTCAATGCTGCCCATTCCCTAGGTTAATCAGGGACGATTCATCAGGTCTTAAATTTCTCCCGTCAGGTTATGAGAATCCCTGACAAACTCACGGAAATAAGCTCAGGGATAACCCCAGTTTACCCTAAAAGTTTTCAGCCCCAGACTAGATTACAAAACCCCCGAAGGCAGAGGAAAAAGGACCCAGACCCCTAGATAGGCCTTCATAAACTTACTGAAAAATCAAAAATTGAAGATTTTTCTTTTTCCTACCCCAAATTTGTTAAAACTTTATAAAACCTCGTTTCCCTGACTCCCGAAATTCGCTAAAACTTTATAAAAAATTGTTTCCCTGATTCCATAAATCGGATAAAATCTGAATAAAACTAACCCAAAAGAGGGGAGAAAAAAGGGGGGTATTCCGGGAAGGTGGGGAAACTTCACGGAACCCCTAAGATCTGGGGATTGGGTCGAAACTCGTGAATCCCCGGGTAAACCTGACTCCCTGCAATCGCTTTTGCTGCGGAAGAATCCCGAGGAAGGTGAGTAAACGGAGGAAGGGAGGCGATCGGGCAAATGTTTTGACCCCCTGAGTGCTTTCCTGGGACAGAGAGCCTCAATCTGTTCCGCTTTGGACTGATGAAAAAGGGTCCTATCGAGGAGTAAAGTAAAAGAAAAGCAACAGCGTTTGTCCCTTCCAGGGCTAGGGAAAAAATCGCGATAGCGAGACAGGCGCGGCGTCTGTTGTATGCAGAGAAACGGCTCATAGAGCGGCACGGAGTAAAAAAAGCAATGGCAAATCATCGAACTCAGCCAGTCCATGCTCAGGCGGCGATCGCAGATATCGAAGCAAGAATCGATACCCTTACCACGGCTGTAAAGCAGGGACCCTCGGGATTAGAGCAGGTCATCAAGGCATTAAAGGACGAATCAGAACCCGTGCAGCGGGCGGCCTATTTGCTGCTGCGAAATCGGCCCGAACTAGAGGTCCGCAAAGCCTTACAAGACTATAACCCCTATCGCTTTTTTAAGTGCATCCGCACGATGGGGGGGCATTCCAGCCGGATTTATTCTGTGGCGATTAGCCCCAATGGACGCTTAGTAGCCAGCGGCAGCAATGACAATACCATTAAACTCTGGAATCTGGAAACCGGAGAAGAACTCGGCATTCTCAGTGGACATTCCGATTGGGTGGATTCCGTCGCCTTTAGTCCCGATGGTCGTTTGCTCGCCAGTGGCAGTGGGGATGCTACGCTCAAACTCTGGACCATCAATGAGGAAAACTCTCCCAAAATAGCCTCCCTGAAACAGACCCTCACCGGCCATTCCCGGTGGGTTACGTCGGTTACCTTTAGTGCCGATAGCAAACTCCTGGTTTCCGGTTCCAAGGATAATACGATTAAACTGTGGAATCTGGAGAGTGGGGAAGAAGTTAGAACCCTAGAGGGTCATTATGACTGGGTATATTCTGTCGCCTTCAGTCCCGATGGTAAACAGTTGGTCAGTGGCGGAGACAGCACGGTTAAATTATGGAATATTGACACCGGGGAAGAATTACAAACCTTTACCGGACATCGCGACTGGGTGTATTCCGTCGCCTTTAGTCCCGATGGAGAGTGGATTGCCAGTGGGAGTGAAGATGGGACGATTAAACTGTGGAGTGTGAGTGACCCGAGGGCGATCGCCACCCTCACTGGCCATACTTCGGGAGTCAATGCGGTAACTTTCAGTCTGGAGGGACGGTTGCTGATTAGTGCCAGTGCCGATGATACGGTGCAACTGTGGAATGTAGAAACCGGCAAAATTCCCGAAAATTCCCCCTTAAAAACCCTTAGAGGACATGGAGAGTGGGTCAGTTCCCTGGCGATCGCTCCCGATGGACGCCGGTTAATCAGCGGTAGCGGCGATCGCACCCTGAAAGTCTGGAGTTTAGAAACCGGGGAAGAACTCCGCACCCTGGGAGGTGACGCCGAGTGGGTTGATTCCGTCGTTTTTACCCCCGATGGTCAAATGGTCGGCAGTGGCAGTGGTGGAGACACCGCTAAATGGAACCTGCACAGTGGCGAAGAATTGCGATCGCTCAGTGGCATCTCTAGCTGGGTCGAAGATATCGCCGTTAGTCCCGATGGCACTCGCGTCGCCAGTGGCAGTGAAGATGGACTCGTCAAAATCTGGAGTCTCAACAGTGGCGTTCTCGCTATCCTCCTCTCCGGACATTCCGAAGGCGTTTGGTCCGTCACCTTCAGTCCCGATAGCAAACTCCTCGCCTCCGGTAGCGGTGACGAAACCATCAAAATCTGGAACCTGCAAACCGGCAAAGAAATTCGCACCCTACGCGGTCATTCCTATCGCGTCGATGCCGTCGCCATGCATCCGAAGCTTCCCATTTTAGCCAGTGGGTCCGCTGATGAAACCATCAAACTCTGGAACCTCGACACCGGAGTAGAAATTAGCACCTTAGAAGGCCATTCCGATGCCGTATCCTCAGTTTTGTTCAGTCCCGATGGGGAAACTTTAGCCAGTAGCAGCATGGATGGCACCATCAAACTCTGGAATTTTCATACGGGTGAAGAACTCGGCACCCTAGAGGGTCATGGCGATGCGGTTAATTCCATCAGCTTTAGTCCCACCGGCAAAACCATCGCCAGCGGCTGTGAAGATGGCACCATCAAACTCTGGAACTTACTCACCTGTGAGGAACGCGGGACCCTTTCCGCTCATTCCGAACCCGTTAATTCCGTCGCCTTCAGTCGCGATGGCTATCAACTAGCCAGTGGCAGTGCAGACAGCACCCTCAAAATCTGGCATCTGCGGACGGGGAAAGAATTCCGGATGTTTTCAGGCCATTCTAACTGGGTCAATGCCGTCGCCTTCAGTCCCTCCAGTTCCCATTTCATCGTCAGTGGCAGCGCTGATGGGACGGTTAAAGTTTGGGGAGTGGAGTGATGGGAGTAGGGGGGATGGGGGAGATGGGGGAGATGGGGGAGATAGGGGAGATGGGGGAGATAGGGGAGAGACGGGAGATAGGGGAGATAGGGGAGATAGGGGAGAGACGGGAGATAGGGGAGATAGGGGAGAGACGGGAGATAGGGGAGATAGGGGAGATAGGGGAGATGGGGGGGATGGGGGGGATGGGGGAGATGGGGGAGATGGGGGAGATAGGGGAGATAGGGGAGATAGGGGAGATAGGGGAGATAGGGGAGATAGGGGAGATGTTCAACGTCCCGACTTGCTGTCGTTTCTTCTCCCGCATCCTCCCCATCCTCCCCATCTTCCCCATCCCCCCCATCTCCCCCATCCCCCCCATCCCCATCACTAATGAACAGAATGGGCCTGAACTGGGGGTTTAACCGCTACATTCTCTTGGCGATTTTCTCTTAACTGCCGGAAGCTACAGCGATCGCCTCGGTAGCCGGTTGGCATGACGAGGCGTTTGTAATCGGTGGTGAGGTCGAAGTTAACTTGGTTTAAATCGGCATGATAGAAATTCACACAGTTAAGAGAGGCATTCTCAAAACAAGCCTCACTTAAACAGGCTTCTACAAAAAAAGTGCCGAATAACTGAGCGCGTCTGAAATTGGCTCCGGCTAGATTTGCTTGTTTGAGGAACGTTCCCAGCAAAAAGGTCTCGGAAAAGTTAGCCCTAGTGAGATGAGAATAGGCAAAGTCGGCAGCAGTGAGATTAGCCCCGGTGAAATTTGCCCTGGGTAACTGGACCTCGACTAACCTAGCCCCGGTTAAATTGGCTTCGGTGAAATTCGGTCCCTGGGCATCTTCCCGGCCTAAAATGAGACCATTGAGGATGGCCCCGGAGAGGTTGACGCCGGTAAAGTTTGCTTCACCCACGATCGCGTGAGACAGATCAACTCCACTCAAATTAGAATAAGACAGGTTCGCCCGAGTGAGATCAGCACCGCTGAGGTCTGCATTGTTCAAATCGGCACCACTCAGATCAGCCCCGACGAGATCAACGCCCATGAGATTAATATGGGGTAAGGAAGCCCCGCGCAGATCTAAACCACTGAGATCTAACAGCAAAAAGTCACGTTGTCCGGCTTCATAATGATTCAGCAGGTCCTCAGCACTCATTCGTTTCATAGGTTGCCCTTACTCTGGTTGCGCTTAAAGGGGGTCTGCACGAATTCATAGATCACCCAAAGGCATGACTCGGCAAACACCACCCTCTTTCCTTGCGCCCCAATCGGGCTGCATCCGGACTTTTTGCCTCTCTCACCTGGGTTGAGGGCTTCGGGCGATCGCTGCTTACAAACTGACCCATTCCCTCTGGGTTTGTAGGAGCAATTCCAGAATTGCCCCTAGTCCATTTAGGGTTGCTTCGGTGCGGGGGGTTCGACAATGTATTGATTGGCGGCAGAATTGTCCGGTAGGGGTTCCATGCGTCCGGCATGGACTAAGCTTTGATAAATCATGGCGGCAGCGGAACCCCGACTCAGAAAGTCGGTAGGGTTGAGGACTGATGGATCGGGATGATTAACGACGATATTAGCTTGGGTTGCAGCTAAGATGGGGTCGGTGGCCTCGGAGGGGATGCGATCGGCATCAGTATAATAGGCGGTTAAATCCGGTGTCGGTTGTTTTGTGACAAAGGATTGTTGAGTGGGTTCCTCGACCGAGGGTCCGGGTTGTGAGGGAGGTTGTGCGTTAGCTCGCTGAATTAAGAGTAAAGGTTGCATCATGGCTGTAAACGCCACGGGAAATGCGAGTTGCCGTTTGGCAACCGGGCGTTTCCCTTCAGAGGAGGGGGAAGTGCGATCGCCAGCTTGAGCAGCAGTAGCTGCTGGACGAACTTTGACTAATTGTAACCCTTGTGCTAACGAGGTAATCGCCTCTGCTCTCGTCATTTCTCGCTGGGGATAGAATAACTTATTATTAGAAAAGGCGTTCATAAACCCGCCTTGATAGGCTTCCTCGATCGCCGGAACTGCCCAATGATTTTCAGGAACATCATTAAACTCACTGCCACTGGAAATTTGCCGTTTTTCGGTCACCTCAAAGGCTTGGCGAATCAGTGCCGCAAACTCCTCCCGTTCGATATTTTGATTGGGTCTAAAGGTTCCATCGGGATATCCTGCCACAATGTCTTCTTGAGCTAACCCTTCAATAAAGGGACTGGCCCAATAATTGGGTTGGACATCCGGGAAGGAGCTTTTTTGTTGCGTTTGTTGGGGTTGTTTTTGCGGTTGTTGACCCTGTGCGGAAGCGGTTTCGACCTTCCACAGATCCGGAATGGTCAACCCGGCAGTCACGCCGAGTACAATAGAACTGAGGATAGCGAGGGGCCATTTCAATGAAAAAACCATAATTAATATTCTCCTTACTGCTGGCTGCTTAAAGTGGGGAATCAATCAGCGTTTAATGCTTGTGAGAGTGAAAAAGCTTTTAAAGGGGTGAATTATTCTCTTATACAGGAAGTTTAAATCGTTATGAGAATAAAATTAAGGAGTGGGAGCGGACCACTCCCCAGTTTTAGTAAGGAGTGGTCCGCTCCCACTCCCTTATCGATGGTGAATTGAGTTTATGGGCGCTTTTTATCCTCCACAATGGGATTTCCTTCGCGCTTGACTTCTAATTTTTCGTGACGCAGAGTTTCTTCGGCTTCAACGGTATTGCGTTCGACTTCCTTGCGGATTTCGACTTCCTCTCGCACGAAGGCTTCCTTGCGGATGTCGGCATTCTCTGTATAGACTTCGAGTCGAGCAACTTCCGTGTCATTAAAAGCGACTTCACCCGCCGCCAGATTTTGTTCGGCCCCTACGGCTTCCCGGATTTGAACAACAACTTTTTCATTTTCAACGGGAATCGTCGTTTTTGCCTGTTCAGTGACGACTCGTTTGCTAACTAAAACTTCCCCGGTTTTTTCGCGGCGTTTGTGCGCGACGAGGCGTTCTTCATAAAGCTTGAGTTTTTGATGATCTAGATCGGTCGTATTGTAGAAAGAAGGCTCGCGATCATAACTATAAGACTGATCTTCTTGAGCAACGAGGCGATCGCTTTGTGTTCTTTCTGTTGGGGTGGTCGTCGCACGGCTTGGAGTCTGGGGAAGGGTTGGGGGCATCACCTGGCGGCCCGTGGCAGTTGCGGCTACACCGGCCCCTTCTACTGGCGGACTGTCTTCTACAGCGGCGGAATTTTCCACGCTAGGAACGGCATAAGTAGGAGCGCCATAAATCGATCGCACATTTTGCTCGTACTGGCTATCAACTACGGTATCTTCACGGTATTCCGGCAGGTTTTCAGCTTGTTCTTTGGTTTCCAAACCCATCGCATAGATCCGCTTGTGATCGTTATCGACTCGGCAACGCCCGATGGGAATCAAGACCCGTTTTCCAAACACCCAAAATCCTGTAGAAATTACCAAATAACGAAAATAACCCGATTCATCGACTAAGGCATCATCAACGTTACCAATTTTTTCGTCGTTGGTTCCCGCATAAACGTCATAGCCTTTAATATCATCTCCCTCAAATAAATCGTTCCGGTAGTTGGGATAAAAATCCTCAATTTTGTAAAGCGTCATGGTCATGTCCTTAAAGTTTTGTTACAATTGTGTTCTATAACACTATATTAGAAAAAGTAATAGGTTTTCCCCTCTACCTGACGATTGAGTTTTTGTTGGTTCTAAGGGGGTTAACTTATATCCCTAGATAGATAGATAAAATAGCAAATCGGTCTTACAGTAAATCCATATTGATGCAGGCATTCCCCCCAGTGCCAGCATTTTGCTTAAAAAAAAATTAACGAAAGTAGGGTAAGGGAGATAATAACCATGACTTATGGAAATCGCAGTGGAGTCAATATTGCCGAACCAGCTATGATGGCAACCCCCGTGGTTGATTATCACGATCGCGTTCGGTGGGGTCCAATTTTTGCAGGAATCGTGGTGGCGCTGAGTACCCAATTGGTATTAAGTGCTTTGGGAGTTGCGATCGGGATGAGCGTGGGTGCAGCAGATGGTCAATCCGACCCCGGTTCTATTGGTTTGGGAGTGGGAATTTGGTCTATTATTAGTTTATTTATTGCCCTACTGTTGGGGTCATGGATGATGGCTCGCACCTGTGGACCAATGAATAAAAATACAGCTTTATTGAACGGAGCAATTTTGTGGGCAACCACTTTAGCACTCAGTTCATGGTTACTGGCAAGTGGTGTATCAGGAACCTTCGGAATTGTGATGGCAAATGCTGGAGAAATTGCCGATCGCGTGAATGTAGACCCCGGCGCCGCAAATGTCACCCCGAATGAGGCCCGTAATATCGCCGACGGTGTGGCCCGGGCTGGCTGGTCATTTTTATTCGGTTCCTTGTTAGGATTAGTGGCATCGTTGATTGGAGCAACCCTCGGTGCACGTCGTCCTCGCAACGTTGTTTAAGAACAGCTTCTAGCATTTCAATCTCTTTCAATCTCTATTTTTCCAGCTAGTTCGGACCTCTTATACAACGTCCAGTCTAGCTGGATTTTATATTATGTATGATAAAAATACAAAAACTATAAAATTTGTTCCCTGATTTTGTATAAAAAAGATAGGAAACGAACGGTTTTGTGAATAGATATATACTTCCTTGATTGATGATATCTGGAAGGTTGAACAGGGGTATTCTAAACGAGGAGCATATCCAATCTCATCCCAATCATGCTATGGCAAATCGAAATTTACAAGCGGGATTAGCTCAACTGAAAGCGGGGGATTATGCCGAGGCGATCGCCCAATTAGAAGCTGTCTTAGTTAATGAACTCCATCCGGGTACCCTCTTTAAAGCTAAAAAAGCCTTAGTCAAAGCTTATGAAGGCGATGGGAAAGTGCGTCTAGCTTGGAAACTCTGTCAAGAACTCAGCGAAAGTACCAGTCCTGAAATCCGAGACTGGGGCGATCGCACCTTAGCCGAGCTCGATCGCCGTTACCCCACCCTCGCCTCAGAGATTCTCATCGGACAACGCCTGACTCGTCAGCAAAAAGTGATTCGCGCCTTCATTCAGTGGTTGAAACGTTCCCCCCAGCGGGTCTCTACCCTGGAAACCTCTTGGAACATTATTGAGGAAGAACGGCAGGCTCACTCGGATAATAGTCCCTTGGGGAAACTAACGGTTAATTGGAATATCTTTCGCCGCATCTCCCTTTTTTTGGGGAAAACCTTCGTGATTTGGATTAAAGCTAAATGGCAGAAATTTAAAGCTCGAAAATAAAGCCAGTTGCTGCTGATTTTTGGGGTCTTGAATTTCACTGAATTCAAGCTTTATATAAAGTTTAATCCGGATAACGCTTCAAGTTGTTATCCGGAACCTCAAACTAACTCATCACCCCTCAATCCCTAATTGAAAACTCGCCACCTTCCAAGGAAAAATCGGCACAACCTCCCCCTTAACCCATACCTTCCCTTCTTCTAAATTTTCCTCTAATAAATCCACCTCTTGCAAACTCTTCCATCCCTCCTGAACCACTAATTCTGTCGGGTTTCCTCCCGATTCATAACATCGGATGATCCATTTTGTAGCATCATTTTCAGACTGTTTGAAAGCCATCAAAACCAGACTCTCTCCCGACAACTGTAAAAAACTTTCCTGCAAGTCCAAAGTTTTTTCCCCTGGTTCTGAGACTGACTCTAGGGGACGAACCTGCAAGGGTAAATTCAATTCATACCCCTGTCGGACTGTTTTGGCTGACTGCCAATTTCCCCGATAGGGATAAATGCAATAGGTGAAGTGATGCCACCCTAAATCCGCTTCTGGGTCCGGCCAAGTGGAACCCCGGAGGAGGGTGAGACGCAGTTGATTAGGGGTGGCATCGTAACCATATTTACTATCATTGAGGAGACTTACTCCCTCTTGTGCTCCACTTAAATCAGCCCATTTTAAAGCAGGAACTTCCCATTTAGCTTTTTCCTCGGGGGTTTGGGGTCGAGTGGTTCGTTCCACTGCAGCACAGGGGGTTTCAGAGGTGAAAAAATCTGCCTCAATGGTGAGGGGAAATGCTGCTTTCACCATGATATTGCGGTCTTGCCAATTCACGGTAGTGGCAATTTTTACCAAAGGGGAATCGGCTTGGATAATATACTCCTGAATAAAGTCCGATTGTCCTACTTGGCGAATCACTTGCACTCGTTGTTGCAGTATGTCCCGTTCTATCCATTGAATCTGTTTCAGGGTAGGAGGGGGAAGCGGATGTTGGCTATAATTAGGGTCAATATTCCAAGCATCCCAATATTGTCCTTTATCTTCAAAAGCTTGGAGTTGGTTGCCCGGTTCGTTGAGAATTTCCCAATCATTTATTTTATCATAAATGCTGCTCAAATTCCCGGTTTCAGGGTCAATAATAACGCGCAATTTGTCATTTTCTAGGATAAATTCGTCATTGGGTTCTGGGGAGGAAGACTTGGGATTAAGTTCGGATTGCCCTAACCAAAAAACGTGATAGCCAATGGAGGGGATATCCAGGCATTCAAATAACAGATGGGTGGGGGTGAGTTGCGATCGCACTTGATTTCCGTGACTATTATACACTTGCCATTCCATCCCCGTTGCTGCGGGTTCGGGTAACTCTAGGGAAACAATTTGCGATCGCTGCCAATTGAGAGAATTAAACACCATAATGGGTTGGGCGGATCGCAAGGCAGCAGGAGGAACCCCGGCAACTTGTGAGGCGATCGCCGCGAATGCCTGTTCTAACACCTCCCGCCCATTTTCTTCCGCTTCCTGCCAACCGAGATTGGCATCCTGATACACCTCCGGAATTGAGGAACCGGGTAAAATATCGTGAAATTGATTGAATAATACCGCTTTCCAAGCAGCTTCAATTTGCCCTTTCGGATACTCACTACCCGTCACCCTTGTAGCAATTGCCGCCCATAATTCTGCTTCATATAATAACCCCTCACAACGGCGATTCCATTGTTTTTGGTCTCCATGAGTCGTATAACAGCCGCGATGAAATTCCAGATATAATTCATCCCTCCAAACCGGAAATTCTCTCTGCTGTTGCAACTGGCGCAAATAATCCTCAGCGGTGGTAAATTCCATTGCGGGGAAAAAGGGAGACTGCCGCCAGCGATCGCCTACTTCTAACATATCGCGAGTCGGACCCCCGCCATGATCTCCCACTCCTGGTAACCATAAACTCTCTTTCAGTCCCGTTTTCTGTTCCCAATCACAGGCATAATCCGCCATTTGCACAGGTTCAATTCCCGTCCCAATTGGGGCCGACATTAAACTAAAAATTCGCGTTCCGTCGGGGGATTCCCACCAAAAAACGGGATAGGGGAATTCTGTTGTATCATTCCATCGCAACTTTTGGGTGACGAAATATTCGATTCCCCCTTGTTTTAAAAATTGTGGCAATTGTCCACAAAATCCAAAAGTATCGGGCAGCCATGCCACGGGAGAGAGTTTGCCAAATTTTTCTAAACAATACTGTTGTCCATATAACAGTTGTCTGCAAATTGCTTCCCCACTAATAATATTTAATTCCGGTTCCACCCACAATCCGGCTAAAACTTCCCAACGTCCTGCCGCAACTTCGGCTTGAATATCTGCAAATAACTCTGGACAGTTGTCTTCAATCCAAGCATAGAGGGCAGCGGTGGAATGACCAAAGGTGAGGTGAGGAAATCCCGCCATTAAATCGAGAACAGAGGCAAAGGTAAACTCTGCAGCATCCCAGGTTTCCGCAATGGGCCACAACCAGGCTAAGTCTAAATGGGCGTGACCGAGTAAACATAGTTTACTGGTTTGGTGAAACTGTTGTTTCAAATTTGTTCGCAATTCAGATAGGGACTGTTCAAATTTGGGAACATCATCGGGTAAACTATCCCAGGCGATCGCCTCCATTTGGGTCTGTAATTGCTGCAATTTTGTTTCGGCATCGGATGCAATTCCCCAATATTTGCCAATCACCGCTAATTCGTCTGCAATAAACCCCGGATCAATACAACTTTCATAACTGTCTTCATAGCTTTTTTCATAAATCCAAAGCGATCGCACTAATGCCCCGCAGTCATGTCCTGGACTAACTAACCTTAAAGCAATATCAATCCCCTGACCCGGTTCTACTTCTTCCTCAATCATCACCCGGGTCACACAATCAAATAAATCCCCTTCTTGGACTAACTCCCCATTCACAAAAATTTGGGCTTCATCGGCCCACCAAGTTAGGGCCAAGCGCAAGGTTAATCCCGCCACGGGATACCCCTGCAACTGGTCCGGAACCTGATATCGCAACCCTAACCAAATCGTCTGGTGTCCTTGAGTCCAGGGGATATGTCCTTTCTCGTTCAATTCCGCCCTCTGCCACTGGTCCCAGGTGTCTGCGGCTGTCCCTTCCTCCACGGATAAATCGGCAATTCGGTATCGCCAACTACCGATCGCATTCACCCGAGTCAGTTGCTGCAGTTTCTCAATTGATCGGGTTATTTCACTGTTTGGATCTGGCATAAATTTGCTCAAATTTTCGATATGATTAAATGACGGGTTTCGGATTCCCCAGGCATTCTTTATAAAAAAAACCCGTTACAGAGTTTCATATTGCCGATAGTCAATATGAAATCCGCCCCCGAACAAACTGATTAACTTAAAAATTATGTCCTCTTCCGGTCGATATCAAAGTAAATTATTCAATTTTCTGCAAGCGGGGTCTCGGAAACTGGCGACCCAGTTAGAAAAGGCCGGACAGCAGATCCGCTGGATCGCCCAAACTGGGGGTCATTATTTACTGATTCCTGTCTATGCAGTGTATCAGGCCACGCGGTTCGTGGGAAAGCAGTTGGCGGGAACCGCTAACCCGTCCGAGTCTTCCGCAAAAACCCTGGGGACTACAGAGGCGAATGCGGGGACGAGAGAATCCGACATCACCCCGGAAACCCGTCCAGGCGATCGCCCGATCGCCCGAGTCTTGAGTGGGGTAGAACTCGTTGCCGTTGCTGCAGCAACAGGGGATACCGAGGAATCCTGGCAAGTTTTGGTTACAGAAGAGGACAACAGATCCCAACCGCAAGAGGTTCTCGCGTTAACCGCTGGACGGACTGGGTTGCGGCAACGGGTACTCAACTGGATACCGGGGAAAATTCTCGCCCGGTTTGGGGTCAAAGGCGATCGCCCAGGAACCCTGGTCCCGGTGGCAACCACAGAACAATCCCTAGCTGTGGCAACTCCCGCCTCAGCGATCGCCACTTCTCGTCCGGTGATTCAAGGGATTGCCACCTTGCTGGAAACCCGAAGTTTAGTTTTAATCAGCGATCACAACCAAATATTAGATATTCTCACCCCCATCCAGCAGCAACAATTGCAAGCCAGAATTGAGGGGGAACTGGCAGCAGCAGCGTACAACCTCGAACCGAAAAGCTTGTCATCCCAGGCAACCCATTCGGCCCTCACGGGTTCGCCATCCCAGAAACAGTTACCACCCGTGAAGCGATTGCGTCGTTTGCGGCAACTGATCGCCGGAGTTCAACCCGTTCCCCTGGGCAATTTATTCGACCGGAGTTTAGCCAAAGTTGGGGATTTGTTGCAACCTTCGGCCCTCGTCTTGCAACCCGATGGAGTGGGGGAAGTTCCCCAACCCCAGGGGACAGCATCTCCTCGCCATCAGGGTCAACCTAAAATTGAAGCTGTCTTGTTAAAGATGGATGCAGCAGTGGCGAGATGGGAAGAGATGCAACTGCCCCAGGGGGGAACCCTCAGCGAAACCGTGGCAGACAGAGGCGAGTCTTTGCTGAAGGGAATTCAAAAAGTGGCGATCGCCCTCGTCACCGACCCCCAGCAGGACCCCAGCGATTCTGAACTCTCCAATGAACAGCAATCCCTATCCCTGCAAATGCAACGGTTGATCCAATCAGCAGTGGATTATTTCTTCGGGGCCTCGGATCAGGCTTTAACGGGAAGCGGCGATCGCCCCTTGACTCCTACTGAAGTTCCGGGGAAACCAATATCACAAAAGACAGCAAATGTCAAGCCTTTAACTGGAAATTCTGAGGCGGCGACTGGGCAAATGTCCAGTAACCCGGAATTAGACCAGTTGCCGGACTCCTTCTGGGGAGTCGAGGCAGTGGAACAATTTCTGACCCCGCCCTATCCGACTAGCCGACGAATTGGACCTTCCCAATCCGTCCGTAAGCCCTCCCGCAGCAAATCTAGCAAAGGAAATCACCGCCGAGTCCAACCCCAGCGATCGGTCCCCCGGACAGCAGTCCAACCCACCGCTACCGTAACCGTTGAACCCACCCCAGGGGTTAGCCGCCCCAGTCCCGTTGTTGACTCTGCCGCCCAATTGCCACCCCAGGTCCAAACCCAGGCCAAACGCGACTGGATAGACGTGGAAATTGCCGAAGTGGAATACATTATGCACCCCTTAGAGCAAGCTTTGAAATGGTTTGACCAGATCCTCGTCTGGCTGGAAGAAAAGCTGATTCAAGGCTGGCAATGGGCGCGGCAACAACTGTTTAGTTAGCTCAAAACCTCCACCCTGAAGGGTGGGGCTACAGCGACAAAGCCCGCCTGCGCGGGCTTAAGAGTAAAGTAGGTCTTTGGCAATCGGATTCCGTATTAGTAGGTTTTCTATATTAGCCCGCGCAGGCGGGCTTCGTCTGTATAGCCCCACCCTTCAAGGGTGGGGGTTTTTATAGATCTTTGATAGCCGGATTCCGTCTCACCGGGAAGTTGGGGAACGAGCGATCGCCAACAGACGTCCCCACCGCAGGGTGCTGGAAACCAAAACCCTTTGGTCCATTTAAACTCGGAAACCAGACAAAAATATTTCTTAATAAAACGGGACAGCCTTCCGATATGATAAAAAAACTGGAGAGTCTGGATGGTAAACTCTCACAGCTTTTCCAAACACGGGAGATATCTGTATGGTGACCCTTAAAATCGTAGTTTATGTTGTTGTCTCGTTCTTCGTGGCCTTATTTGTCTTTGGCTTTCTGAACGGAGACCCGGCCCGTAACCCAAAACGGCGCGACCTCGAATAATCAAGGAATTTTCAGACCTTGATGGCGATCGCAGGGGCGGCCTTTTGGTCGCCCAAGCATCGCAAACCGGGGTAACGGGTTCACGTTTGGGCTCGCGTTTGGGCTATTGATTGTTAAGTCTAATCCTTTAAATATGCCTTACCCGGTTCTGCCTCCCCCACCGCCTGCTATTGTTACACCTGTTTCCCCCGAACATCTCAATTCGGAGGCGATCGCCGCTTCAGTGGATGATTCAGCAGCCGACTCGTCGGCACAAATTCATCCCACACCACCGGAAACCCTAGTCACTGAACCCGAGTACGGGGTCAGTTCTGCCGCCCTTTTAGGTCCACCGTTAGAAATCTCCTCACCGCTGAAACGGGTTGAAGGTCCGGGGATTGTGGCAGCTAAAGAATTAGAACAATCAGAAACCCCCATAACTGAACCCTCCACCAAGCAACTCCCCAGTCTCGAATCCCCTGCAGAAAATAACCCCGAATCTGAGGCGAGTCAGACGTTATCCATTGGCTTGAGATGGACCCTGCGTAAGGCCGCTGCCTTACAAGACACTGCATCCCCTGGGGAATCGGCATCGGTGACCGAAACCGAACCCCAGACGAGGGATTTGTATCCAGAGGAAGTGGAAACCACCGAAGTCCCGGTAACGACGGCAGAGGAAACAGGGGAAACCGGCGAAACCGCCGAAGTCCCAGGGACAACGGCAGAGGGAACAGACCCGCAACCTGCTGAAATAGTGGCGGAAGTTCCTGCAACTTCTGGGGAAAATGCCACCCCACCGACGATCGCCCCAGCGGATACCCTGGAGTTAAAAGCCGATCGCCAGGAGTTCGATAATGGACGGCAAATTGTCACCGGAGAAGGCAATGCCCGGATGAGAGGACGGGGGGCCGCCATTGACGCGGAACGCCTGCAAATTAACTTAGAATCCCAAGTGGCGATCGCCGAGGGAGATGCAGTGTATGCCAAAGGACAGCAAGTCCTCCAAGGCGATCGTATTGAATATGACCTCGTGCAGAATCGGGGCGGCATTGATGGGGCCAAAGGAGATATTTTTACCCCCACCACAGCGCAAGACTTTTCCCCCACCCTCCCCACGGATGTCTCTGCTGCTGCCTTGCAACAACAGGATATCATGGACCGACTCCGGGCCGGAGAACCCCCCAGGCGAATCACTCCCGCCGGGGGTGTCACCTTTGGCGGGGGGGGTGGAAGTCTTCCCACTGCGGGGGGAACCATTGATCGCTTTCGGTTTGAAGCCGATCGCCTGAATTTCAATGATTTGGGGTGGGAAGGGACCAATGTCCGGATGACCAACGATCCGTTTTCTCCTCCGGAGTTGGAATTGCGATCGCCCCGGGCCACCTTTCGCCCAATCTCTCCATTACAGGATGAAATTTTTGCCAAAAACGCACGTTTAGTCTTTGACGATCGCATCTCGATTCCATTATTAAGAGAACGAGTGATTCTGGATCGCAGCGATCAAGACCCCTCCTTAATTCGCTTCGGCTACGATCAAGAGGACCGAGGCGGCGTTTATGCTGAAACTACCGTAATTCCCCTCGGAGGTAGCGGACCCGTTCAAATTAATTTAATTCCGCAATATTATATTCAGCGGACCTTGACAGATGGCATTGGCAGCCCCTCCCGCTTATTTGGACTAAAAGCGCGGTTAGGGGCGAATCCGACCCCGACGACTTCCATTGTGGGAGAGGCAAGGTTTACGGATTTTGATTTTAATGACGAAGAACAGAATCTGCGGGGGACATTACGGGTCCGGCAGATGGTGGGAACTCATACAGTATCGGGAGAATATAATTATCGTGATCGCCTGTTTAATGGGTCCTTGGGATATCAAACCGTGCATCAAAATTTTGGCTTGGTTGTGACATCTCCCTCCATTGCCCTAGGGGGAACCGGCATCAATTTGAGCTATCAAGCCAGTGCACAATATATCAATGCCGATAGCGATCGCCCGGACCTTCTCCCCCTCGTCCGGAATAACAATCGCCTTGACTCTAGCCGATTTCAAGCCTCTGCAGCCCTGTCTCGGGGCTTTTTACTCTGGCAAGGGAAAGCCTTACCCCGCACAAGGACAGAAGGATTGCGTTATACTCCTGCACCCGTGGTTCCCTACGTCCGATTGTTTGGCGGATTAACAGGAGTTGCCAGTATTTATGGTTCCGATGATACTCAAAATGCCCTTACGGGAAGCATTGGCATCCAAGGGCAGTTTGGGCATTTTTCCCGTCGCTGGCTGGATTATACCGGGTTTAATGTGAGCTTGTCGCGCATTTGGAAAGATGGGGACTCGCCCTTTTTATTCGACCGAATTGCGGATTCCAAGGTCCTCACGGCGGGGATCACTCAACAAGTCTATGGACCGTTTAGAGTGGGGGTACAAACCTCCTTTAATTTGGATACTGGGGAACGAATTAATACTGATTTATCGATGGAATATAGTCGCAGGACTTATGCCGTGAATCTGCGGTTTAGTCCAGAACGAGAAGTGGGTTCGGTGAGTCTGCAACTGAATAATTTTAGTTGGTTCGGGAGTGGTAATCAGTTTTCCCCAGCGGGCGATCGCTAACTCAATTAGAAAAAGTCATAACGAGTTGGCAATCCGGGCTATCCGCCCTCACTTGCGGGATGTCTCCAGAACCGGAGTGCCGGTTGCGAGAGTCCATGACAGGCACTCAGTGCGGGTAGTACAGGGGCTAACCTGCTGCTTATTTTGGACCCTAGCGGATTAATACAGAAAAGGTTAGAAACGGGGGTATTCACAAAATTGTAAAGAATTAGCAACAAATCTGGACCTCATTTTGTCTTTCTGGTCCTCCCTATTTAATATAGTACGGGCATTGTAGAGGATTGATCCAAGGGCGATCGGGCGTCCAGCCGGTCCGGGTCCTGGAGTTTTTCAGGCAATATTTAACTTCAAACTTCCGTCTGAGGAGGGATGTGCTTTTTTCAGGTTATAGAGAATAATTTATAGGGGTAGGTGATAAACTCGAATTCAAACCTAGTATTGCTACATTTAGCATAGCATTCCTATCTGATAAGTGGCCACAATCTCGCCTATATTAAACACTAATTTATTTATTTTATATGTCTACTTTAAAACAAATTGCTATGCAGCTTAAAGATTTACCCATTTCCTCTTTATCCCCCGAAACGGCCATTGAGAGAAAAGTGGTAACTCTTTCCCCAGACACCCCCTTAGACCAGGCCCTTGGGTTGATGCTGCCAGAAAAAACAGCTTGTCCCTTGCCCGTAGGACCTTGGGTAGACTCAAGAACCCGCGAAGAGAGCGGGCCACTCTGTTTGTTGATCATTGAAAATGAGCAACTTGTGGGCCTATTAACGGAATGGGATTTTGTCAGACTAGGCGCTGAAAAAGCGGAGTTAAAATGCACGACCGTTCGGGAGGTGATGACTCAAAATGTTGTCACCATTAAAGAAGCGGAATTCACCGACATTTTTAGCATTTTAAAAATATTTAGAAGCCATAAAATTAGGCATCTTCCCCTATTGAGCGATACCGGAAATGTCCGAGGAATCGTCACTCTTGATAGCATTCGTAAAGTGTTGAAACCGGCGGATTTACTCAAGGGAAAACGGGTGGAAGAGGTGATGGCCACCGATGTCATTCATGTGCCACCCAAAACCTCGGTGTTGCAAGCGGCTCATTTAATGGCAGAGTACCGAGTCGCCTCGATCATTGTCACCGAAAATATAGAACCCGCCCCAGAGGAACCCGACAGAAACCCCAGCTCATTTTCCTTGCCGGTGGGGGTGATTACCGAACGAGATATTTTGCATTTTATGGCGTTAGAACTCGACCTAGAGCAGATCCAGGTGGGAGATGTGATGAGCGAGCCCCTGTTGTGTTTAAACCATCAGGAATCCGTCTGGACAGCCCATCAACAAATGCAGCGCCGACAGGTCGAGCGGTTAATTATTTGTGGAAATCAAGGGGAACTGCTGGGGATTATCACCCAGGGAATTTTAATGCAAACCCTGGACCCAAACCAACTGTATGGGGTGATTCATGGATTAGAACAAAAAGTTTGGAAACTGCAAGCTGAAAAAGTCGAATTGTTGCACAGTCGCAATATTCAACTGGAAAGAGAAGTCAACCTGCGCACAGCCAAGCTGCATGAACAGGCATCCCGAGAACGGCTGCTGAATAAAATTGCCCTGAGAATCCGGGAATCCCTGAATCTGCATGAGATTCTCAATACGACGGTATCCCAAGTCAGACAGCTTTTAAAAACTGACCGGGTGATTATTTATCAATTTGGACCGCATTGGAGTGGAAAGGTGGAAGTGGAATCGGTGCGGGATAAACACCTTTCAATTTTGGGCCGAACCATTCAAGATCATTGCTTTGAGGAAACAGCACTGAGCTGGTATCAACAAGGGCAAACCCGGGCGATCGAGGATATTTACCATTCCAACTTAACCTCCTGTCACATCCAATTTTTAGAAGAATTTCAGGTACGGGCTAACCTAGTGGTGCCAATTTTGCAAGGGGAAGATTTATGGGGATTGCTGATTGCCCATCACTGCCTAGATATCCGGAAATGGAACCCCTCAGAAATTGATTTCCTAGAAAAGTTGGCAACCCAGGTGGCGATCGCTATCAATCAATCCACCCTATTTCAACAAGCGCAAAGCGAACTCGCCCGCGCCACCCGCGCCGAAGCCGAATTACAGAAAGCCAAAGATCAGTTAGAAATCAAAGTGCAAGAGCGCACTGCCGAATTAAAGGCAGCCAATGAGCAATTACAACGGGAAATCCAGGAGCGAAAACAGGCCGAAACCGATCTGCTTTCTAGTCAACGATTTATCCAAAGAATCGCTGAAACTACCCCAAATATTCTGTACATTTATGACCTCGTGCAGGAGAAAGATGTCTATAAAAATCGGTCGATTGGGGAAATTTTGGACTATACCCCCGACCAGATTGAGGAAATGGGAGAGAACATTTTTTCCCAAATTTTGCATCCGGACGATGTAGCCCAGGTCACGGAACATTTCCAACAACGCATCCTCCTGAAAGAGGAAGAAATTCTAGAAATGGAATATCGGCTCAAAGACGCCCACGATCGCTGGCGGTGGTTCATCAGCCGAGATATGGTCTTTTCCAGAAATGCTGAAGGCTTACCCAATCAAATTCTGGGGACCGCCACGGATATCACCTCTCGTAAACGCGCTGAAGAGGAGTTGCAAAAAGCTAATCTCAACCTCAAGGGATGGGTCAGTGAACTGGAACTGCGAAACCAAGAGATGGATATGCTGGGGCAGATGAACGAATTTCTCCAAGCCTGCTTAAGCGTAGACGAAGCTTACAAAGCCCTGGACACCCTTCTGCAACCGTTATTTCCCGGGACCTGCGGTGCCGTATTCATGCTCAATCAGTCCAAAAATTTAGTAGAGGCGATGGCAAAGTGGGGGGATGATTTGCCAACCCATAGCCTGTTTTCCCCGAGTGACTGTTGGGCATTGCGCAGAGGTCGCCTGCATTGGATCGATCGCACCAATGCCGGATTAGCCTGCAAACATATTCACCCGCATAAAAATCCCGCCCAGTCCCTATGCGTGCAGATGATTGCTCAAGGAGAAACCTTGGGAATGTTGTACTTAGCCAGTGAAGACGAGAGATATTTAACTCCCGGGAAGCGCCAATTAGCGAGGACCGTTTCCGAACAGGTGTCTTTGGCCCTGGCTAACTTAAAACTGCGCGAAACCCTGCATCAGCAGAGCATTCGTGACCCTCTGACGGGGTTATTTAACCGGCGATATTTGGAAGAATCGTTGAATCGGGAGATTCATCGCGCCTTGCGAACGAAGCGATCGCTGGCCGTTGTGATGATTGATGTGGATCGATTTAAGCAATTTAATGATACCTTCGGTCATGATGCCGGAGATGCCGTCTTGCGAGAACTCGGAACCTTTTTGCAAACTAATGTCCGCACCTCAGACATTGCCTGTCGCTATGGGGGGGAAGAGTTGACCCTGATTTTCCCCGATGCGGACTTAGAAGATGCCGCCCGTCGAGCTGAGGCCCTGCGCCAAGGGATCAAGGAGTTGAAAATCACTCATCGCGGTCAAGTTCTGGATCAGATTACAATCTCGATGGGCGTTTCAGCTTGTCCCGATTGCGGGACCGAGGGTGACGACTTGATTAAAGCCGCCGATGCAGCCCTGTATCGGGCCAAAAAAGAGGGACGCGATCGCACCGTGGTTGCCTCCCCTTGAGGGCATGGCGGGACCCCCAGGGGGTGAGGCCAGGACTCGGGGATGCGATGGGCGAAGAAACAGACAGAACCCCGCAAGGAACAAGTCATACCGAATTCGGTTGTTCCAGGTCTATAAAAAGAAGCGCGACTCAAGGGTGGGTCTACAGGGATAAAGCCCGAGAAGCGCGGGCTGAAGAAAAACCGACTTTTGACAACCGGATTTGGTATCACACCAGTGATTTGACGAATAGAATTCTTTGGGGAAAGCATAACGAGGATTTCCGGGATTCGGACATCAAAAGCTGTTGCTAGGGGCGATCGCAGATGTAGGATTGATAGACCATCACCCGTGGTCAAACTCGCGCATGGTAGAGAAGATTGGGGATACCCGGTAGGCAATCAACAATGAACAAAGCGGCCCACGATACTGTATCGGAGAGTGCAGCGGCACTGCTGACTCACTATAGCTTCGATCTCGGCGGCTACAGCACCGGGGAATTGATTGCCGAATGGCTCCTAGAGTATCCGGCAGCTTGGGTGCGTCTAGCTACCATTGAAGCGTTATATCAAGGACGGTATAAAGCCGTTTCGGTCACCCATATTTTAGCCTGTTGGAAACGGCGAAATCAGGCCCTCTATCATTTCAATCATGAATTTGAACGCTTAGTGTCTAGTCAACTGCCGAAAGGTTGGAAAGGGAGCGCAGACACAGGGGAGAAAATGTCATCCACACAGGGGTTTACGGAATTATCCCAAACAGGGGTATTCCCCAGAGCGATTCCCAGTTCCGACGTCCGGCACTTGGAACGGCAAACATCGGGCAACAATCTCGCTCAGAGTGCTGCATTGGAAACCCCGGCGATCGCCACTCCCGAGGAGAATGCTCCCTTACCGGACTCCAAAGCGCCCATCCCCGCACCTCCAGGTCCCCAGGAACCAGATTCGTTATCACCCGAACTCTCCCCCATTGACCCAGAAGATGCCCCAACCCGAGCTACCTCATTCCCCGAAACCCTCAACCCAGGGACAAAAGAGCCGGGAATTACAGGGATAGCCGAGGCGATCGCACCCAACTGCGATGATTTACTCGGGGACCTCTGGCTCGATCGCCCTCAACTTCAACCCATCCGTAACCCGAAAGCCACATTCACCGACTTAAAACCCTCCTCGGAGTCCTCCGTCGCCATCGAGGAGGCACAGAAGGAGGAATCATCCGAGGCGATCGTCAACAACAGTCCCATTCATCAGTTCACCCCCAAAGAAACCTCCTCGGATTTCTACTCCAAGCTCAAAGCGGTCTCCCAAAAACAACCTCAATCTCCCCCTAAAGGCTGAAGTAGAACCCAGAAAACCCTACACCCATCCCGGGTGCAGCTATCCGGACAAAGCCCCTGCCCTAGGGGCAAGAAAAAATAGGTTTTTGGCAACTGGAGCTCATCGCAGATCAATGTCACCACTGAAGTCGTTCTCGATAGTTCAACGTCCCGACTTCAGCAGATAACCCGTTGGGGTGGGATGGGGTTAAGCTGGCTTGGGTGTGCCACCCATGCGAATTTCGCTGTAGAAAGAAGCGAGACTGAAGCCATCCGAGCGCTTGACAACATGGGTTCTTAGGCGCAAATTATCACTGGCATACCAGATGCGTTCTTCCTCGTAGAGATGTTCAGATTCAGCAATGAACGTCACCACATCATCACTGCCAATGATGTAACGACTCGGGGTCGGTAATTCATCAGCAGTGGCTGATTTCCGCAGCAACCGACCTTCAGTCGGCTGGGAACCATTGGCGATCGCCACCAGGAGCGTTGAACCGGATTGTTTCGGTTCAGGGTCGATGGGTTTATTTTCCCATCGAATCCGCACCCCACCTAATGCTTCTGCCGGATCGATGCGATACTCTTGACAAAGGGCGATCGCCTCGGGGTCCTCCGATGACAAAGCATCCAGCCAAAGGTCTGTGGTGCCTGCTACAGATTTGACCGCAGCGAGATCTTGACAGGTACGTTGGGAAAACCACTTCCCGGCACTGTGTTGGAAAAACTCGATAATATCCATCAACAACGTAGGAGTACGAGAAACTTGACTTGAACTGGACTTACGGTTGTACCCAATCGGTTCAGATCAAGACTGCCCACCCATCCAGAGCCTGGGGTGCATAACAGTCAATCCCGTAAGTCCGCTTTTTAATATCCTAAGCTGAATCGTTGCTTCGTGACTTTCTGATTCTGTTGGGCAATCCTGCTCATACCGGATCCCCAAGGCTACTCCGGTATCCCTGAGAAATCCCCAGTAAAATGGCAGGTATTACCTGTGGTTCAAAACAGAACACTAAAAAAAAATGATGAAATTACCTCGTCTGCGGCAGATTTTACTCTCATCTTGCTTGGGGTTGTTACTCCTGGTGAGCGCTTGTGGTGAAGTCCAGGAACCTTCCCGCTGGGATGGCGCACAGCAACAAAGTACGGAAGTCACTAGCGCAGCGGGTCAACCTGTCCCCGGCAGTTCCTTTAACCGCCTATTTCCCTCAGCTAGTGGCGGATATAGTCTCGTCTATACCCAAGAAAAAGCGGGGTTTGCCGAGGCCAAATTGCAACAAGGGAGCCAAGATATGGCCATGTTATCCATTTCTGATACCGTCAGCAATCCGAGTGCAGTACAGAAATTCCAGCAGAGTAACACTCAAGTGGGGGGATATCCTTCTTCGTCCCTGACGCCGAACGATACAGCGATTTTGGTGGGCGATCGCTTCCAAGTGAAAATCCAATCTCGAAATCCCGCCTTTACCGCCAGCGATCGCGAAACCTGGTTGCAGCGATTCGATCTCAACGGACTCAAGCAACTGAAATAATAGAAATTTCCCATTCAAAGGCTAACGGATACTAAAAAACCGACTCCTACCCGCCTAAAAAATTCCCATTCAGCCAATTTCCCTACCCTAGGAGACTCCTGTGAGTAAAACAATCTTCCAGTTAGTTGACGACCTCCCCACCAATAACCTCACCGTTCACTCCCTGCGCGCCCTCGATTTTGTCGTTCCGGGACAGTGGAATAACCTTGTGGGGTTTGAAAACACTATTAAAAGCGTCACCGGGGTAACCGATCAAGCCGTGATCCAACAAATTGGCGATCGGGCCATCCAACTCTACAACGATAAATCCCAAGGCTATCAACGCGCCCTCTGGATCTACCAAACCGTCGATAGTTTTGGGGGAACCCTCGGCGCTGCTGCCCTCGCCAACAAAGTCGGCGAAAAAATCGGGCTACTCGGCTTCCTTAACAAAATTACCCCCCGAGCAGACAAAGCGCAAACCATCGACCTCTCCCTGAAAGTCGTCGCCGAATTAATTGCCTTTTGCCAAATCAACGGCATCCCCGGGGACAGCATCGGCGATTTTGTCAACTCCCTCGGCAACTACAGCGGCGAATCCCTGATGCGGATGACGGCCCTCGTCTGCTTCGATGGTCTGATTCCCCTGGGTCCAAACTTCGTCATGAAAGCCCAATCCGTGATCAGCGGATTGAACCCCGGCGACTTACAAGAAAATGGAATGTTTAAAAAACTCAGTAGCATGATTCCCGGAGGAAACCCGGCGGGTCAACTGGGCTTTATTGGGCAAAGTTTCGCCTCTACCTCCGGTTGGATGAATAACTTTGTCGCCTCTCGCGGATTAACCCCCCAAAAAGTTGCCAACAGCCTTCAGCAATTTATCGAAGTATCCGATGATAAGTTGGACTATTTAGCGGCATTCTTGGATATGTCTACCAATTACTATGAGCATACAGGGATTCAAACCCTCGCTCATCGGTTGATTGAACGAGCTGTTGCCGAGATTTAATTGAGGATAAACAATGTCACCAGACAAACCTAAGCCAGAGGAAGCATCGAACCATCCGACGACTCCCCCGCCGAATCCGACTGCGGGAGAATCGGTTACTCCACCTGCCTCTAAACAGCAGGCGCCGAGTATCGACGAACCCCAAGCAACAGATATGCCAACAGCGAACACGCCAGATCCAGCGAGTGCTAACCCGCAAGAGAATCCGAATGCGGCGGCGGAACCCAAAGCCAAACAACCGGCAGGGAAAGGCGGTGCTGCCAAACCCCCAGGGAAGGCGGCTAAAGCCGGGGATGCCGACCCCGAAGCGGCGGGGGCGAAAAAGGCCAAGGCTCCGGCAGTAGAAGATAAGCCCTTTGTGGAGTTCATCGAACAGGATTATATCCCGGCGTTGAAAGCAGCCCTCGCTCAAAAGGGGATTGAGGACTTACAAATCGCCTGGTCCAAGCAAAAAGTGACCATGCCCGGTTTTACCTCGGATGAAACCTGGGCGCAGGTTAAGGGGGACTGGTTGGGCTCACAGCGTCACTTCCGGGTTTATTTCCCCACGGAGGATATCAAAGGACCAAGAGCGTTTTCCTGCTTTGAGCAGGTGAGCCAACCGAGTACCTTAGAGCCATTTTTAATTGACGAACGCAAGATTGACCTTGATGGGTTGGTCTTCTACGTTGTGCAAAGACTGACGGCTCAAAAGTGGCTGACTCGCAATTAGTCCTCACAATTCGTTGAATCGATAGATAACGACTCCGGAAACGGGGTCGTTTTCTACGCTGACATAACCGGCGGAAACCATCTGGGTGAGGGCTTGCTCGACTTGGGTAAAGCTCCGGTTGGTGTCCATGACAGCTTGGGTAACGGAAAGGTGACCCCCTCGGGCTTGGGCCGCTCTCACGAGGGCAATCATGAGTTGATCTTGGGTTTGAAGGCTGACGGTTTGGCTAATCGAATTTTGTGGAGCTAAGGGGACTCCGGTTTCTGATATCCCGAGTTTTTTTCTCATCTTGTCTTGGTATTTATCCACCATCCCCGGCAGAATAAACCCATCGACAATTTGACCTAAAAAGAAAAAGTTCCAGGTACAAAACCACAGGACTCCGGTGACGTATTTGCCATTATAAAAGCGATGCAGGCCCCCCACTCCAAAAAAGCCCACCATCCATAATAGGTAACTGACGCCGAGTCTGACAGATTTTTCTTTTTGCAAGCGGGACATTTGCTCCCCTAACTCTTCCACGGAGGACAAGGCATTCCTCGGGGGGGTTACGGAGGGGGTCAAGGAAACCCGAGTTGTGTTTAAATCAGCGAGGACCTGGGTGACGGTACTATAGCGCCGAGACAGGGGCTGTTGCAGCATTTTGTCGAGGACCTGCCGCAAGGAATCGCTGACGGGATTATCAACGAGGTAGTCCGGCCAGACCCAGGCCCCTTCTCGGGGGTCGAATAGCTCAAATGGGTCGATTTGGGTCATCAAATGGATGCAGGTGATTCCCAGACTGTAGATATCACTAGCAAAGGTGGGTTTCCCGAGGGCTTGTTCGGGGGCGGCATATCCGGCGCTGCCAATGACGGTGCCGCTTCTGCCTAAGCTGGTGCCGGTGACGGCTTTGGCGGACCCAAAGTCTACTAAGATGAGCTGTCCGTCACTCCGGCGACGAATGATATTTTCGGGTTTGAGGTCCCGGTGAATGACCTGGCGATCGTGGACATATTGCAGGACTGGGAGTAAGTTATTTAAGAGTTGGCGAATTTGGGCCTCGGTGAAAGGACCAGAGAGGGCCAGTTCGTCAGCTAGATGTTGTCCGTCGATGAATTCTTGGACTAAATATTGCCGTCCCTGCTGTTCAAAGGTTGCCAGCAAGTGGGGGATTTGGGGATGTTGTCCGAGTTGTTCGAGTTGGATGGCTTCCTGGCGGAAGAGTTGGGAGGCTTTGGGGGAAGAATTGCTGTTGAGCTGGGCGTCGGGATGGAATTGTTTAATGACGCAGCGGGGTTTGGAGGGTTTGTATTCGTCGATCGCCAGGAAGGTTCTGCCAAAACCACCCGCCGCGATCGGTTGGATGGCACGGTAGCGATCGCCCAACCTTAACAAGAGGCCACAATTGGCACAATATTGCGCCCCATCCTGGTTCTGGGGCTTTTGACACTGAGGATTGAGGCAGAAACTCATAAACAATAAGCGATAGTGATGCCTGTGCTTTCATGTTGGCACAACTCCCCCTCAAGATGCTGGTCCACAGAGGGAATCCTACCGGGTACCCGATGCCCCTAAAGCACCCCGTTCTCTTCCCTGGAGGTACTCCAACATCCCTCCCCTCAACCCCTTTGTACTCCACTCACTCCTGTTCCCTTGCCAATTTTTACCGCCAACTTTACAAAAATTGACGTGGTTTTGTGAATTTTTACCCTTTGGACTGTTCCCAAAGTCTCATACCCTGATAGACTGGAGTTCGTAATCAGGCATCATTCATAACAATGCCCAGCGCTCCGCATTAAGAAGTCGCGCCATTGGCAACGCTTCTGAGTCGGTCTCCACCTCGCCTAAGGCAAATCAGCTATAACACCACCCTCACCTACACCTATGGTAGATTCCCTAAAGAAACCTGCGTTTGAAGAAATCCGCCCGGGGGTTAAAGCTCCCGCCAAGGACACCATCCTGACGCCGCGCTTCTACACCACAGACTTTGATGAGATGGCGCGGATGGACATCTCCCCCAACGAAGACGAACTCCAAGCCATTCTCGAAGAGTTCCGCGCCGACTACAACCGGCACCACTTCGTTCGGGATGAAGAGTTCAACCAATCTTGGGATGGGATTGATGGGGAAACTCGTCAACTTTTCATCGAATTTCTCGAACGCTCTTGCACTGCCGAGTTTTCTGGGTTTCTTCTTTACAAGGAACTAGCACGCAAGCTCAAAGACAAAAATCCGGTTCTAGCCGAGTGCTTTTTGCTGATGTCTCGGGATGAGGCACGTCACGCCGGATTCCTAAACAAGGCGATGAGTGACTTTAAGCTCTCCCTGGATTTAGGATTTTTGACCAAAAGTAAAAAATACACCTTTTTTAAGCCGAAATTCATCTTCTACGCGACCTATTTATCGGAAAAAATTGGGTATTGGCGCTATATCACGATCTATCGGCATTTGGAAGCGCATCCTGAACATCGAATTTATCCGATTTTCCGGTTCTTTGAGAATTGGTGTCAGGATGAAAACCGCCACGGCGATTTCTTTGATGCATTGATGAAGGCCCAGCCTCAAATCTTAAACGATTGGAAAGCAAAACTGTGGAGCCGTTTCTTTTTACTCTCGGTTTTTGCTACCATGTTTTTGAATGATATTCAGCGTTCCGGATTCTACGCGGTGCTCGGTCTGGATGCCCGTGAGTATGATATTCACGTTATCCGCAAGACGAATGAAACTGCGGGACGGGTTTTTCCGGTAATTTTGGATGTAGATCATCCAGAGTTCTTTGCCCGATTGGATACTTGCACGCGAAATAATGCTAAAATAGCAGAAATCGCAGGTTCTAACCAGCCTAAGATTGTGCAGTTTTTCCAGAAGCTACCCCTTTACATCTCAACTGTCTGGCAAATCGTACGGCTTTATTTGTTGAAGCCTATTGATAAAACGTCAGAACAAGGGGTCGCTTACTAGATAGTTTTCCGGTTTCGCTCCTCTGTTGTTTCGTCCTTCGGCTCTGCTTTTGGCAGAGCCGTTTTTGTTGGTGTATTGTGGCTGTGGGTGGCGCTCTCTCCTCGATGAAAGCAAGAGGTTTAAGGGGTGGATTCAGCGGGGAGGGACCCAGAAAAAGGAAGATTGCGATCGCCCCCAATCCGTTCACAGGTTGCTAAATTCTCCAGTGTCAGTGGGACAAAGACCGCCTCGATAATGAGGCGCTACTTAATCATTTCAATCCCTGAAAGGGATTAGGGGTCATAGGGACTTGTATCGATGTTACAAGAATAAAACCAAGCATAAGTTTCAATCCCTGAAAGGGATTAGGGGTCATTGGGACGTGCAGCGCGATTTTTAAGGAGCTTGGTTGAATGTTTCAATCCCTGAAAGGGATTAGGGGTCATTGGGACTGCCCGTGGTTGAAACAGAAATCATCATAGAAGACCCTGGGAAATGGCAAGTTTCAATCCCTGAAAGGGATTAGGGGTCATTGGGACTTGGAGTGATAGTCACAAACTCCCTCTCGTTACGTTTCAATCCCTGAAAGGGATTAGGGGTCATTGGGACTTTTGGGCGAGTTCGATCTCCTGCTGGTTGAGGTATCGAGTTTCAATCCCTGAAAGGGATTAGGGGTCATTGGGACCGAATGCTCCCCCGTCCCAGATTTTCCCAGGTTCGTTTCAATCCCTGAAAGGGATTAGGGGTCATTGGGACTATGTGCGGCAGGGGGAAATGTGGCGGGTTTGTTCAAGTTTCAATCCCTGAAAGGGATTAGGGGTCATTGGGACTTTTTCTATCCTGTCTTGCTTTCTGGCAAGGTAAAGTTTCAATCCCTGAAAGGGATTAGGGGTCATTGGGACTCTCCCAATATTCCGCAAGTGCGGAATAATCACAGGTTTCAATCCCTGAAAGGGATTAGGGGTCATTGGGACTGAGCCATCTTCCTTGCAAATTTCAGCAACTTGAGTTTCAATCCCTGAAAGGGATTAGGGGTCATTGGGACTCAATCCTGCCTTTGTTGCTGCGGCCATTAGTCGTTTCAATCCCTGAAAGGGATTAGGGGTCATTGGGACTAGCTTTACTATCACCGCCAAAGGGTCAAAATTTGAGTTTCAATCCCTGAAAGGGATTAGGGGTCATTGGGACGGAGTAATTTCCCCTTATGGGCGCAAACATCAAGTTTCAATCCCTGAAAGGGATTAGGGGTCATTGGGACATAGTAAACAGCAGATTATAGTGATGTTTCTAAGGAAAGTTTCAATCCCTGAAAGGGATTAGGGGTCATTGGGACCCCGCCCATTTTGGCCGCGTGGAAGGATTCCCGTTGCGTTTCAATCCCTGAAAGGGATTAGGGGTCATTGGGACTAAAATTGATCTACTTCTTCAGGGACCCACCGTAGTTTCAATCCCTGAAAGGGATTAGGGGTCATTGGGACGAGTAACTTACAAGCGACAGTCTCAGTAATACCTGTTTCAATCCCTGAAAGGGATTAGGGGTCATTGGGACACGGATGAAAGATGGGCTTGAGTTGCAATCACAAAGAGTTTCAATCCCTGAAAGGGATTAGGGGTCATTGGGACTAATAAGGTTGCCCCACCCATCCAGGAAATTTTGTTTCAATCCCTGAAAGGGATTAGGGGTCATTGGGACTAGAATCGCCAATCCTTGGGGAATAGGACCATTCGTTTCAATCCCTGAAAGGGATTAGGGGTCATTGGGACGAGACATGTGTTCCAGTGGTATGTCAAGTGTCCCCACTGCGAGTTTCAATCCCTGAAAGGGATTAGGGGTCATTGGGACTTTCCCTGATTTGGGGGTAATCCGCGATCGCAAACGGGTTTCAATCCCTGAAAGGGATTAGGGGTCATTGGGACACACTCCCTGGGTGGTGCATTCAATTCCATGCAGTTTCAATCCCTGAAAGGGATTAGGGGTCATTGGGACCATCGATCGCCCCGAGTTGGTTCAATCTGGCTGGGTTTCAATCCCTGAAAGGGATTAGGGGTCATTGGGACGTTGCGGAGCGTCTCAGTAGAAAAGAGGTTGACGTTTCAATCCCTGAAAGGGATTAGGGGTCATTGGGACTGTAGAATCCAGGACAACCTTATGGAGGTTCAGGGTTTCAATCCCTGAAAGGGATTAGGGGTCATTGGGACTGCGGATGTCATAGACCCATTGACTGGGGCGCTTCATGTTTCAATCCCTGAAAGGGATTAGGGGTCATTGGGACACATCGGGAGTGGTGGCACGAGTGTCTATGCAGAACGGTTTCAATCCCTGAAAGGGATTAGGGGTCATTGGGACCCTACTTCTTAGAAGATTTGGTCGTGTCTATCTGGGTTTCAATCCCTGAAAGGGATTAGGGGTCATTGGGACCGGGCTAAGTCCTCGGCATTGCCTGATCGCCCCACAAGCCCAGTTTCAATCCCTGAAAGGGATTAGGGGTCATTGGGACGAATCCCGAAAGCATCCGCATTTGCCCAGGCTGTTATGTTTCAATCCCTGAAAGGGATTAGGGGTCATTGGGACCGTTGTACCCGCTGGCGAGGATTTGCCTATCTTTGTTTCAATCCCTGAAAGGGATTAGGGGTCATTGGGACAAGTCTTAGACCGCTAAAATCCCGTTCAGTTACCGTTTCAATCCCTGAAAGGGATTAGGGGTCATTGGGACCCGCCAACTGAGTAAGTCTGTTAGATGAGCGCAACTCAGTTTCAATCCCTGAAAGGGATTAGGGGTCATTGGGACCCCAGCGCGGAAAAGGTGGCGTCATGAGTCAAAGTTTCAATCCCTGAAAGGGATTAGGGGTCATTGGGACTTATCCCCCCTGATGCAATCCTCACGCGATTCTCGTTTCAATCCCTGAAAGGGATTAGGGGTCATTGGGACTGCCCGTGGTTGAAACCCTTGGTATATGCAGTTTTCAAGGTGCATTTGCGCGAACCTAGCTTTAAAATACCATTAGAGCCGCCAGCTTGTAAATAGGTCTGGTTCATATTTTCCTCAAATCATCTCCCCATATAGGTTTCAGCATTTGCGCGAACCTGCCAACCGGGTGAACAACCCTCAAAGCCTGCTCAGTCAAGGATTTCCCGCTTTATTTTGGCCTCCTTGCTTTCTACAGCTTAGGGTTCGCGCTAAAACGAGGCTGGAATCTGTCGGTTTGACTCCGGTGATAGGTTCTATTTTTATTTTACACCAGTGGCTCAGTTTTAATGCTCAGGGTTTGAAGGGTTTAATTTCGGGAAGTTAGGGGGGAGTGAGAAGTATAGATTTTGAAGGAAATACAAGGGCGAGAGAATGGCGAAATTAATTCATGCCCTGATTTCCAGTCCGGTTAATCGGGTCTAAACCCGGATGCTTTGAATATGAATTCCCGACCCTTCCCAGGGAAGCGCTGGGGAAGAGGCTGAGGAATAAGGCAGGAAGAGATAGATGGAATGTGAGAAAAGAGACTTCCATGTCAGATTAGTGTATATTTTTTGTTGTTTTTGTCAGACAAGGTATGACGATCGCCCTTAAACTCCGGGCGTAATTCGACGGGCGATCGCCCTGGATGACAAGTTATAATCTCAATCCGATGCCTAGAGGGAGTTTAAACCCGGTTTGACCCCTTATGCTAAAACGGAACAGGTTTCCAGACTCAACCTTCCCAGGTTGGGTATTTGTTCATGTCATACTAACCATGCCGTTGCTCATTCATCCCAGTTTAAGATGATACCTAATCCAACCCATCGGAGTTCCCGGCCCGTCCCTCCTGCGGTCTCCTCTCCATTTGCGCTCAAGGGAATGCACAGAACCCGGGAAAACAGTAGAATTTCTGAGTCTGTGCCATTGTTTAAATTCCTCAGTTCCCTTTTCCCCAGAGGACTGGCGGGTTATAGCCTCCAATACAGTATCGGTCTGATTTATCTGGCCTTGCATCTAACCTTGACTTGGGGCGGGATTCCGGTGGCATCGGCGAGGCCCCTGTTAGCCCAGGTTGAGGACTCGCCCCTTGATTCGGAACCCTCGAACTCGGAGTCTGTGGACTTGAGTCCGGAAATCATCGAAGGTAGTCCGGTCCTCCAACGGTGGTTAGAAGAAGTGCCGAATGTGTTGGAAGAGATTCGCAATGACCCCAGTTTTCGGACTCGTGTGCGGGTCGGATATGCCCAAGTCACCTCCTCCGATGATGATGGCAGTGGAGTGAATGTGGGGGTGGAGGACTTGTTTATTGGTGACACCGGATTAACCCTCAGTGGAGACTATTTTGCTGGAAGTGGGGGATATTCCGGTGGCGGTGCTCAGTTGCGTTATTATGTGCTGCCCTTGGGGGGATATTTCAATCTGGCACCCGTGGTTGGATATCGGCAGATTGAGGGAGAGTCTTACTCGACGAGTGGAGTGGAGTTGGGGGGACGCGCTATGTTGGTTCTCTCGCGCACAGGTGGGGCAGATTTGTCTTTAGGATATAGCGTAGTAGGAGTCGGTGGTGATCAGACCGTAGGGTTAGGAACTTTGGCAGTCGGATATGCCATTACTCCTCAATTTCGCCTCTCGACGGATATCCGGCGTCATGATGCGGAGGGGGATAACGATACTCGCTTTGGGATTGCGATCGAATGGATGCCCCGACTCTAACTTGGGAATAGTCCTGTAGCGGGTGCGATTTTACCCCAAACACCAAAAATCGCCCGGGAAGGCGACTGAGAGAGGCTGGGATTTTACAAAGGCGGCACCCGGATTCGAACCGGGGGTAAAGGTTTTGCAGACCTCTGCCTTACCACTTGGCGATGCCGCCGCTTTTGTGTCATGAACTTCTATTATAGCAGAGTTTGTGGAGGACGCAAGAGCCGTGACGAAAATTTTTACTCACGGCGATCGCCTAGATAGGGTTGGGGCATTCTTTTCATCGGGATTGACTCTGGACCTGTATGATTAATGGAGTTGCCCGTTTGTTTGCCTAGCAATGCTCCCAGCCTCTCCCCTGCGATTAGCTCAAATTACGGATCTTCATTTATTTGCCCGCCCCGATCGCAAATTGCTTGGGGTCCGCACCCTTTCATCCTTTGAGGCTGTTTTAAGGGGATTGCTCTCCCTCAATTATGCCCGGGATATCCTCTTACTCACCGGGGACCTTTCTCAAGATGCAACCCCGGAATCTTACCAAGTTCTCCGGGATTTAATCCGTCCCTTGCAAGTTCCCACCTACTGGGTTCCCGGCAATCATGACAATCTCTCGGTGATGGAGTCGATTTTAACCGAGACTCCCTTTTGTGCGGACAAATCCTTTGAAAAGGGCAATTGGCGCTTTGTCTTGCTCAACTCTCAGGTGCCAGGGGCCGATGGGGGCCGACTTTCAAGGACGAGTTTGGAGTGGTTGGACTGGGAATTATATAAAGCTGGAAAACAGCCCACCTTTATTGCTCTGCATCATCCCCCCTTTCCCGTTAATTCGGAATGGTTGGACCAAATTAATCTGGAAAATGCTGAGGCATTTTTTGGGATTTTAGACCGTTATCGCAATGTGAAATTAGTCGCTTGCGGTCATGTTCACCAAAATTTACTGTTTTATCGGGAAAATGTCGCTTATTTTGCGACACCTTCCACTTGTGTCCAGTTTATGCCGAAAAGTATTGAATTTGCCCTGGATGATGCGGCCCCGGGGTTTCGCTTATTTAATCTTTATGCCGATGGCACTTGGGAAACGAAGGTGGAACGAGTGCCGATCGCCGCGCAACCCGATTTAACCGCTGTGGGATATTAATATCCAGCCTGGATCAAGTGCGATCGCAACCGAAGACTTAACCTGGCATAATATTGGGGATAAACTGGCGATCGCTCGACTAATTCCCAACCGGCGGGTTCTAATATCCGTTTAAGTCGGTCAACCTGGAGATGGGGATAATCTGGATTGACTTCATCCGTGGGTCCGATGCCGCCTAAATCTCTACATCCCGCCTCTAAGCAAGCTAATAAAATCTCCGGTTCCTCAATTAAATTGGGCGGGACTTGCAGGGCGACTGACTCGGGTAAAATTGCTCTAGCTCTAGCGACTTCTCCCGGTAATTCCCTCAAATCCAATCCGGGGGCCCCGCCGCTTTGGTGGGTTCCAGGACGATAGGGTTGGATAATCACTTCTTGGATATGGCCCCAGCGCTGGTGAATTTGAGCGATCGCCTCTAAAGTCGCTTGGCGATCGTCTGGTGTCTCGCCAATTCCCAGTAATAACCCCGTGGTAAAGGGAATTTTCAGTTCTCCCGCCCATGCTAATTGTTGCAGTCGCACCGATGGCACCTTGCTGGGTGCATGACGATGTACGGTTTCCCCCAAACGCGGCGTCACCTGTTCCACCATTAATCCCATAGAAAGATTAACGGTTTTCAACCTTGCCATTTCCTGAAAACTGAGCGGACCGGCATTGGTATGGGGAAGAAATCCCAGTCCCAGAGCCAATTCCCCTAACTCATACAGGCGATCGCACCAGTCGGAACGTTTCTCAGAATTCGGATGCACTTCGCCACTGAGGATTAAAATTTCCTTAATCCCAGTCCCCATCAGAGATTTCAGGATTCGTTCCGCCTTGGGTAATTCTAACCAGGGGCTTTTTCCCGGGTCCTGGCGAAAGTTGCAGTAGCCACAGCGGTTAAAACATTCGTAGGTTGGAACTAAGGTGTAGGCGGGACTGTAGGTAATCCGGCGGGAGGCAGAAGCAGTCAGCATGGCAATTGATAAGAAAATTTAATAGCACTAATCAGCAAAAATTTTTATGAAAACCCTTTACAAAGCTTAACAAGTTGTGTAAGGTAGTAAGCAAGGTAGAGAAACCTCTACCAACTACCTCGAAAACCTCATAGCAATCATAAGAAATATGACGACTACCTTACAGCGGCGCGAGAGCGCCAATCTGTGGGACCGCTTCTGCGAGTGGGTCGCCTCCACCGAAAACCGCCTCTATATCGGCTGGTTCGGCGTGTTGATGATCCCCACCCTCTTAAGCGCCACTGTCTGCTACATCATCGCTTTCATCGCCGCTCCTCCTGTGGACATCGATGGGATCCGCGAACCTGTTGCCGGTTCTTTACTGTACGGAAACAACATCATCTCTGGTGCAGTTGTTCCTTCCTCTAACGCAATCGGTCTTCACTTCTACCCCATCTGGGAAGCAGCCAGCTTGGATGAGTGGCTCTACAATGGTGGCCCTTACCAGCTCGTGATTTTCCACTTCCTCATCGGCATCTTCTGCTACATGGGTCGTGAGTGGGAACTCTCCTACCGCTTGGGTATGCGTCCTTGGATCTGCGTTGCTTACTCTGCACCTGTTGCAGCCGCTTCTGCAGTGTTCTTGATCTACCCGATCGGTCAAGGTTCTTTCTCTGATGGTATGCCTTTGGGTATCTCTGGAACCTTCAACTTCATGTTGGTGTTCCAAGCTGAGCACAATATCCTGATGCACCCCTTCCATATGTTGGGTGTGGCCGGTGTGTTCGGTGGTTCCTTGTCCAGTGCTATGCACGGTTCTTTGGTCACCTCCAGCTTAGTTCGTGAGACCTCGGAAACCGAATCTCAAAACTACGGTTACAAGTTCGGTCAAGAAGAAGAAACCTACAACATCGTTGCAGCTCACGGCTACTTCGGTCGTTTAATCTTCCAATATGCTTCCTTCAACAACAGCCGTTCCTTGCACTTCTTCTTAGCTGCTTGGCCGGTTGTGGGGATCTGGTTCACCGCTTTAGGTGTGTCCACGATGGCCTTTAACTTGAACGGATTCAACTTCAACCAGTCCATCATCGATTCTACGGGTCGTGTGGTGAATACCTGGGCTGATGTGATTAACCGCGCTAACCTGGGTATGGAAGTGATGCACGAGCGTAATGCTCACAACTTCCCCCTTGATTTGGCTGCTGGTGAAGCGACTCCGGTTGCTTTGACTGCTCCTTCTATCAACGGTTAAGTTTTAACTGAAGATTCAGACGGACTCTATACGCGACATATAGTCAGTCTGTAACATAAAAAGCGTCCCTATACAGGGGCGCTTTTTTATTGGCTAAAAATAATGAGGGCGGTTTATATTGGGGGAAGCACAGGGGGCGATCGCCGCTGATGTGGAATTTTTTAGAATGTAGGTGAATTCCTGAGCATCACGTTTACAGGAATGATTTAGACTAGCTATGGGTACTGTGGGCAATGGTTTTAAGAATAAGACAAGCACGATAACTCAGTGAAAAGAATTAGTTGGTTAAGGGAGCCCGGACGGAAAAATGACCCTGGATTTAGTGCTGGAGTGGGAATGACGGACAATGCAGGTGTGAGTCGTCTGGGTTAATTTAATTGAGATTTACTGACTCAGCGGGACTGACGCATCACCGTTAGTCAAGAGAGCGGTGCGGTTGAGCTACTGGCCCTACTGAGGGGGTGAATTTTCACAATTAGGGTGGGTTGTTGTCAAAAAACCGGGCTGGAAAGCGCTCAGGAAATCAGGGGAGTGTTCACAACCTTAAGGGTCACAGAAACGTCAAAGCGTGGTGAGGGAGCGTGTTGCATGAGTCGGATTTTGGATGAAGTTCAAGAGGGAATTGTATTCATCAATGCAGGGGGCGATCGCCTGGATTATTTGAACCCTGCGGCAGCTCAATTGTTTGGGGGAACGGTGGCGGGGTTTGAGAATCAGCCGGAGTTTTGGACACAGGGAATTGAACCGCAATGGCGATCGCAAGTGGGAAAGGCTTTAGGGCGGGTTTGGGAAACGGAGATGGTGGAGGTAAACTATACCATTGTGGGGATTGACGGGCAAGCCAGGGACCTGCAAAGTAAATTTTGGGCGATCGTCGATGACGAGGGGACGCCGGTTCGCATTGAAGGAACTATCAAGGAACGCCGCCCTCCCGAAAAATTGGACAGAGCGATCGCACAATGGTTCAATTTATCGCTGGATTTACTCTGTATTGCCGGGACTGATGGTTATTTTAAGCAATTAAATCCGATGTGGGAAACAACATTAGGATATAGCACGGAGGAATTGCTTTCAATCTCCTTTTTAGAGTTAGTACATCCCGATGATGTCGCCTCAACCCTCGCAGAAGTCGAGAAACTCTCAAAAAGCAAAAACAGCATTTATTTTGAAAACCGCTATCGTTGCCGAGATGGTTCCTATAAATGGATGGCTTGGACTTCCTCTACGGTGCAAGGGGATGTGATTTATGCAGTAGCCCGGGACATCAGCGCTCACAAGCAGATGGAGGCTGAACGACAACACTTACTGACCTCAGTACAAGAGAGTGAGGCCCGATATCGCTCGGTACTAAGTGCTATGAGTGAGGGGGTGATCATGCAAGATGCCAATGGCATTATTTATACTTACAATTTAAGTGCCAGACGAATTCTCGGTTTGAGCCTGGAACAAATGATGGGATGGACCGCCATCGATCCGCGCTGGCGGGCAGTGAGAGAAGATGGTTCGCCATTTCCAGCGGAAGAATATCCATTCGCGCTTACCTTACGGACTGGGGAGTCCTTTCGCGATCGCATCATGGGAATTCACAAACCCGATGGGAGCTTAACCTGGATTTTGGTCAATTCCCAAGCCTTGTTTCGCCCTAATGAAAGCGAACTGTATGCCGCAGTCTGTACTTTTACGGATATCAGCGATCGCATTCAAGCAGAAGCCTTAGTGCGAGAAAGTGAGGCCAAATTCCGGGCCGCGTTTGAGCAGGCTGCGGTTGGCATTGCTCATGTGGGACTTGGGGGGAACTGGATTGAGGTCAATCAAAAATTATGCGACAGTCTCGGATATAGTCGCGAAGAATTACTCACTCTCACTTATCAAGAGATAACCCATCGTGATGATGCGGAATTGGATGGGAAAGCCGAGCGTCAGTTATATGAAAGGGAAATCAATAGCATCATCTTTGAAAAGCGGTATCGGCACAAAAACGGTTCGATGGTGTGGGCGAATGTGACGGCCTCGATGATTCGCAATGCTGCCGGAGAGCCTCAATATTTTCTGGCGGTGATTGAGGATATTAGCGATCGCAAGCAAGTGGAACTGAGCCTAAAACAAAGCCAACGAGTCCTAGAAGAAGCCCAACAAATCGCTCATCTGGGTAACTGGGAATTTGACCTAGAAACAGCCAAGATGACTTGGTCCAAAGAACTGTTTCGGATTGGGGATTTTGACCCCAAACAGGAAGCACCTTCCGTGTCCAAGCTTTTAGAAAAAGTTCATCCCCAAGATGCTGAAGCACTGAAAATTCGCTTGGAAAAAGCGAGCACCTTGGGAATTCCTTTTGAATTAGAGCATCGGATTCTTCACCGAAATGGGTCCCTCCGGTACGTCCATGCCAAAGGAAAAGTTGAGCAGAACTCTCAAGGAGAAGTGGTGCGACTATTTGGGACAGTTTTGGACATTACAACCCGCAAAAAAATTGAACAGGAATTACAAGAACGAGAGCAGTTTTTGCGGGCGATTTGGGAAGGAGTGGATTACAGTATTTTTGTTTTGGAAGTTTTGGAGGAAGGGGAATTTCGCTTTGCCGGGATGAATCCAAAAATGGTCCAATCTGCCCAAGTTCCGGTAGAAAAAATGCTGGGAAAAACCTTGGCGGAAGCCTTACCCCCGGAGATGGCAGCCCTGTGGCGTCCGCATTATCTCCAGTGCGTCCACTTGAGGAAAACCCTCTCTTTTGAGGAAAGTTTTGTGGCAGATGGAATTGAGAGGTGGTGGCTGATGACCCTGAGTCCCTTGCAGGATAGTAACGATCGCATTGATCGGATTATTGCCACCACCATCGATATCAGCGATCGCAAACAAGCGGAACTCGCATTGCAATACCGTGAAGCGCAATATCGAGAATTAGCCCAACGGGAAGCCCTGCTAAATCGGATTGCCACCCAAATTAGAAACTCCTTAGAATTGGATACCATTCTCGATAGTGTAGTCCAGGAAATCCAAGAGGTGATGGAAATTGACCGATGTCACTTCCTCTGGTATCGAGACAAGGATACCGAACCTTTTTGGGAAGTGGTAGCTGAATCGAGAAATCCCGGATTAATTGACCTGATTGGCTGTTATAGTATTGAACAAGCTGGACCAATGGTCAATGGACTCTTAAAGGGAGAAATTCTAAAATTTGATGATATCAACGAGGTGATTGATTCTACCCTTCATGAGTTTTTAAACAAGCTGGGATATGGGGCCATATTGGCGATGCCAATCCAAACAGAAGCGGGGAAAATAGGAGTCATTTCTTGCACTTGTCATAACCGCACTAAAGCTTGGAAGCCGGAGGACGTGGAACTGTTAGGAGCCGTCTGCGACCAACTGGCGATCGCCATCAATCAAGCGGAACTTTATACTCAAGCCCGGGTATCCGCCCAAATTGCTGAAGCAAAAAGCCACGAATTACAACAAACATTACAGGAACTCCAACGCACCCAAAGCCAATTAATTCAGACCGAAAAAATGTCATCCTTGGGTCAATTGGTGGCCGGGGTTGCCCATGAAATTAATAATCCGGTGAATTTTATTTATGGAAATCTGACTCATGCCGATGATTATATGCAAGATTTGTTAAACTTAGTGGAGCTTTATCGAACCCATTATCCCGAACCCGCCTTGGAGATTGAGGAAGAAATTGACAGAATTGATTTGGATTACTTAGTGGAAGATTTTCCCCAAATCCTCGCCTCCATGAAATTAGGCGCGAATCGCATTCGAGATATTGTTAAATCCCTGCGGACTTTTTCCCGCTTAGATGAATCCGACATGAAAGCCGTGGATTTGCATGAAAATATTGATAGTACGTTGATGATTTTACAAAATAGGCTGAAAGGCAAGAGCGATCGCCCGCCGATTCAGGTGATTAAGGAATACGGGCCGATTCCCGAGATTACCTGTTATGTGGGGCAGATTAATCAGGTGTTTATGAATGTTTTGGGGAATGCGATCGATGCGGTAGAAATGAAGGGAGATGACTGGGTGAATAATGGGAATGATTCTCTCGGTGACCCCACGGGACCCTTGCCGGACCCGTTAATTCGGATTACCACCACTCTGATGGAGGGACATCGAGTCGAAATTGCGATCGCCGATAATGGAATAGGCATGAAACCCGAATCTATTAGCAAAATTTTTGACCCCTTTTATACTACAAAACCCATTGGCAAAGGCACAGGACTGGGGTTAGCCATTAGCTATGAAATTATCGTAGAAAAGCACCGGGGGAGAATGCAATGCCTTTCTGAACTGGGAAAAGGAACTGAGTTTATTATTCAAATTCCCCTGGAACAGAACGTCAATCTGGGAAACCCATCGGGATAATAAAACCCGCTGTGGGAATTCGGGTCGGTTTCAACTCATATAGCCTCTTGCTCCCCTCAGACTAAATCGGGTACTCGCCAGTCTGAAAAACCCTCTCAGGACGGGAATTCACCTTAACTCCAGCCCCTTCCCAGTCCCGAATCCACAGAAGGGGGAGACTAACCCTGACGAAACGGTGCAGTTTCGGATAAAATACAAGTTCTAACGCCGTTTGAGCATCAATCATGGGAAACACTTTCGGGCATCTGTTTCGAGTCACCACATTTGGAGAATCCCACGGTGGGGGTGTAGGGGTCGTTATTGATGGATGCCCACCCCAACTCGATATTAGCGAAGCAGAAATTCAAGTCGAACTAGACCGGCGAAGACCGGGACAGAGTAAAATTACCACACCGCGCAAAGAATTAGACACCTGCGAAATCGTTTCTGGGGTGTTTGAGGGGAAAACCCTCGGCACACCGATAAGTATCTTGGTGCGAAACAAGGATGTCCGATCGCAAGATTATAATGAGATGACGGACACCTACCGCCCCTCTCATGCCGATGCGACTTATGATGCCAAATATGGGATCCGAAACTGGCAAGGCGGAGGGCGATCGTCAGCGCGGGAGACAATCGGCAGAGTCGCCGCAGGTGCGATCGCCAAAAAAATCCTCCACCAAGTCGCCGGAGTGGAAATCGTCGGCTATGTGAAGCGCATCAAAGACTTAGAAGGTGTCATCGACCCCAACCAAGTCACCCTCGACCAAGTGGAGAGCAATATCGTGCGCTGTCCGGATGCCGAATGTGCCGATCGCATGATTGAACTGATTGAACGAATCGGGCGAGAAGGGGATTCTACAGGTGGCGTCGTCGAATGCGTGGCGCGTCACGTTCCCAAAGGGTTGGGAATGCCCGTATTTGACAAACTCGAAGCCGATCTCGCCAAAGGGGTGATGTCACTGCCTGCGAGTAAAGGATTTGAAATCGGGTCCGGATTTGCCGGGACCCTGATGACGGGTAGCCAGCATAATGACGAATTTTATACCGATGAGCAAGGAGAGATTCGCACCCGAACCAATCGTTCTGGAGGGATTCAAGGTGGAATTTCCAACGGAGAAAATATTATTATTCGAGTTGCCTTTAAACCAACTGCTACAATTCGCAAAGAACAGCGCACTGTAAATAGCTTAGGCGAAGAAACCATCTTAGCAGCTAAAGGACGGCATGACCCCTGTGTGTTACCGAGAGCTGTACCAATGGTAGAAGCAATGATGGCTTTAGTGCTGTGCGATCATCTTTTACGCCATCAGGGTCAAACCGGCACATTCAGACCAAAAGTTGGTCAAGCAGGTTAATAAGCTGTTAAGTATTTAATGGGGTGATCCGAGCGAAGCCCGATGCTCACACTCCAAGACACTGAATTGATGTTTTTTCACCATTTAAAGACCAAACAGCTTACTTAGCCCCATTAACGGGTTAGATTGAAACATCGGGCGATCGCCATCCCTTTCCCCGATCCCATCGTTGACACAGTTTACGTTAGTTCCACTTGTTCAAATACAAAACCGTAAGAGCCTGTATGGAAACGAACCATTCCTCTGAGTTTGTTGTCCAATTCTGGGGCGTTCGAGGCAGTATTCCGACCCCCGGAAAGGACACTGTTCGCTATGGCGGCAATACCTCCTGTGTGGAAATGCGAATTGGTGGAAAACGCCTGATTTTTGATGCGGGTACGGGATTGCAGGTTTTAGGACAAACTTTGCAAAAAGAAATGCCCATAGAAGCCTATATGTTCTTTACCCACTACCACTGGGATCACATCCAGGGCTTCCCCTTTTTTACCCCCGCCTTTATTCGCGGAAATAGCCTGCATATTCATGGCTCAGTTCCCCTGGATGCCGAATCAATGGAACAGCATTTTGTTGAAAGAATTCTCCATCCAAATTCCCCCGTTCCCCTAGAAGGAATGCAGGCCAATTTGAAATTTTCACAAATGGTTTGTGGGGAACCCTTTCATGTGGATGATATCTACTTTGAAACCGGCCCTTTAAACCATCCCAATAGTGCAATGGGCTATCGGGTCACCTATAAAGGTCATAGTGTATTTTACTGTACCGATACAGAACATTTTCCCGATCGCATGGATGAAACAGTTCTGCACATGGCACGCAATGCGGACTTGTTGATTTACGATGCTATGTACAGTGATGATGAATATAATAATCCTAAATCCCCCAAACATGGCTGGGGACATTCCACCTGGCAGGAAGCCGTCAAAGTTGCCAAAGCCGCTGGGGTCAAAAAACTGGTGATTTTCCACCACGACCCCAGTCACAATGATGCTTTCTTAGATAAATTGGATGGAGAGGTTAAAGAAGCATTTCCCAACTCAGTTCTCGCTCGCGAAGGGTTGGTTTTAGATGTCTGTGAATCCGTTCTCGCTGTGGTGTAAAATCCCCCGTTAGCTAGAAGGCAAGGAAAGTGGGAGATTGTTCTCTAGTCTCCCTTAACTCATCACCCCAAAATATTGGGCATTCTGACCAAAATTCCCTCTCTACTTTAAGCGAGGGAATTTTATTAAATCCCTTCAAAAATCCTAGCTACTTCGATTCTATTAACCGAAACGCAGCTATCCCGGATCCGCACAAAAACTTAAGAAAACTGCCCCAAAGTGATTAAATTATCAAATAAAACCTGTTGAAACTTCTTCAAATTTGAGCCTTTAATTAGTTTTTCAGCATCCTTAATTTATCGTCTCAATTCAGGCAATTTAAAATAAACTCATAACCCTTTTGCCCGTTCCTACATTTTATCTCTACAATAGGAACAGTATCAGAGCGAAACTCGACCCTTCCTCCAACAGTCTTCCCTCCAAATCCACCCTAGGTTGCTAAGATGAAACTCCTCTGGAATTCCTGGCTCATTACCCTTAGCTTGGTACTCCCCATTGCAACACCTGCACTTGCGGAGTTACCCCTTCCCTCCCGATTGGCGCAAGCTAACAGCGAAACCCGACCCACCTTACCCGCCAGTGAACCGACCCCCGAAACCTCCGAGGAAGCAGAGGATCTGCCAAGGGAGGAAGAGGACCCGGAACCCGCCAATGCCGAAACCTCCGAGGAAGCAGAGGATCTGCCAAGGGAGGAAGAGGGCCCGGACCCCGCCAATGCCGAAACCTCCGAAGAAGCGGAGGAGTCATCGGAAGAAGGATACACGCTGGATCCAGAAGAAGCCGCAAAACAAGCGGAAAGACGCCGCCTTTTGGAACGATTGGCAGAAGCCGATCGCCTCTATGTTGCCGGAGACATTGCTGCAGCTGAGGCAATTTATCAGGAGGTTAAACCGCCCTTTTCCGACAATGGCAAGCAAGCGGCAATTTCTACCCTCCCCGAACCCTTGACGGATCCGGAACAACTCTCCCCTGCCTCGCGGGTGTACTGGCGCGAAGCACAAGCGGGATGGGAAAGTAAACTTGAATCTCGGATCTTCGTTCCCCTAGAATTCCTAGTGGAAGCTTCACCGGAATTTCTCCCGGGACATTTATTACTCGCCGAAGCTTACACTAGCTATAAACATCCCGAAAAAGCAGTTGAAGTCTTAGAAAGAGCCACCACTTTTTATCCCAATAGTCCGGAATTGTTGCGGGTAAAAATTGCTGCCCTTGCTGCAACAGAACAATGGCTAGAAGCCTCGATCGCCGCCCGCCAATTTGCCCTTCTCAATCCTGATCACCCCGATGCTGAAGAATTTGCAACTTTAGCCGAAGATAACTTCGGTAAATTTCGCGGATACATTCGGAAAGTGATCGCGGGAAATGCCATTGGAAATGTCGTAACCGGGGCGATCGGTGTTGCTTTAACCGGCAATCCTCTCGGTGCATTGTCTGCGGTGGAAACCTTAGTTATGTTAGCCCGAGGAGAATCGGCGATCGGCAGAAGTATTGCTAATCAAGCGATCGAAGAATTAGAGATGGTTGAAGATGAAGAAATCGTCGCCTACGTTCAAGAACTTGGAGCAAAACTCTCCAAACTCTCGGGACGGAATGATTTCGAGTATGAATTTTATGTCATTAAAGATAAAAATCTCAACGCTTTTGCACTTCCTGGTGGTAAAATCTTCGTCAATGCCGGGGCCATTCTCCACAGTGACACCGAAGCCGAATTAGCCGGATTAATCACCCACGAACTTGCTCATGCAGTCCTGTCTCACGGCTTTCAAATGGTCACTCATGGCAATTTAATCGGCAACATGGCACAATATGTCCCCTTTGGTGGCACATTAGCCAACCTCCTAGTGCTCGACTACAGCCGGGATATGGAACAACAAGCCGATGTACTCGGGACTCGATTACTCACCTCAGCCGGTTATTCTGCCGATGGATTGCGAAATCTCATGGTGAAACTCAAGGAACAATATGGCGAAGGGAGTTCCTTTTGGAAATTCATGTCCTCTCACCCTCCTACAAAAGAACGAATTAGCGATCTCGAAACCCTCATTGAACGGGGGGGTTATAATCGCTTCGCCTATGAAGGGGTAGAACAACATCAAGAAATGCGTCAGCGTGTGGCAGAATTGCTCCGAGAAGAACTCTCCCAGGAAGATTTAGTCAAGCTGGATATAGAATTGGAGGAGGTTGAAACTGAAGAAACTGAAGAAGGTGAAGAAACTGAAGAGGAAGAGTTAAACTCTGACAAGGATGAAGCGAACTCGGAAGAGGAAGAGTTAGACTCTGAGGACAATGAAGCAAACCCGGAAGGGGAAGAGGAAGAGTTAAACTCTGATGATAAGGATAAACAAGAGGAGGAATAAGGATAAATTTTGGAGGGATTTAGAATCTTATTTACCTTTAGGTCTTGAGTCTTTTATTTAATGGAGATAGGGTATATAAATCATTTTTCTCTTAGGTAAAAGTCTTTTCCATTCCTCAGTTATGTTAGGGATTAGAGTGACTAATTTTTTTGATAAATCTTGCTTGTTTAGCTCTTTTCCCTATCTCTACTGAGGTATGTTTATTATTTTCTTCTGCCTGAAATGTCAGAATCTTGGCTATCTAGGAGGCAGAACTTATCAAGCTTTAGGTCAAGCTATTGCACAAGCATTTAGTAAAGTCTCTGTCGAAAATCCCAACCATTGGTTTACTCCTTGTGGTGACTGTACATCATTTAATTGAGAAAAGGTTTAAACTAAAACAACAACTTTGGTACTGGATCATCATTGATGGCAAGTATTCCAGGATACATCTCTTTTAAGTACAAGTGTTGTGGTAACAAGGTTTCCAGTTGTGTAGCGGTAAGACAAAGGATTTCTACACCACTGACACTACGGAATTGTGACCCACACTCTAAGGGAAATAACTTCCAACCGATTTCCAAGCTACGAGCTAACTCCAGTCTTTGTTTAAAAGACATTGCCTTGACGTCCTGCCGCATGGCATCGTATTCAAGGCTAGGGATTGAAGTCAATCCAGCAAAGCGTTTCTCTCTCATGACTTCATACATCGTAGGGTGATGCATGATACGTTCTCCAAGCCACGGGATGAGGCGAATTTCAATACCGTTACACCTTGCCCGCCAATGAGCACAATCTTTACGTCGAAGCACCTCCGTCCATCTAAATAAACTGTTTGGCTTTTTATTAAGTGCTTGCAAACTCTTGCGAAGATTTGTTGTTGCACGCAGTGTCTCTCCGTAATTAGCCAAATAACCCAAAATAACTGTTTTTAGCCGTTGGTTGTCGGCTGGACAGACCCCCAAGCCAAGCACCCCTTGATTGAGGTTCTTCAACAACTGCGTTAGCATCTGAAAGCTGGGTACGATTTGCTGCTTTGGTACTGTTGTTTGGTTTAAGGTTGGACAGTAATACTCGATATACTGACGTTCTAGCTCCTTAAGCTGACTTTGATCGCAATTCAGCCAAAAAAGTTTGACTTCGCACCGTCGATTAACTGCTTCAAGTTGCGGAAAACGGTGATGATTCTGCCAACGATTTCTAAGATTGGTTGCCAAACCAACATAGAGAATTTGCTCACCAGCACTGGCAAAGTAAATGGCAGAACACTCCGGCAACCTTTGTCTATCTGCCAGTTTTAGGTAGGGTAACGTAATGAATTCTTGTAACATTGTTTTAAGTGGCTCATTTATTAAAACGACTTCAGTCGTTACTCAAAACTAATTCGAGGTAAATGGGTTCATTTATTCAGCCTTTATAGGAATCCGACTGGCTAAAATTTGATAACACTCACTCACAGCTAGTCGCTGTTCCATTGCGGTGACTAAGGCTTGATAGGCATCTAAATGAGATTCTATGAGGGTTTTGGCTTGCAAAATGGCCCACCGTTCTTTGAGTTGAGCATCGATCGCAGATTTGCGGTTTTGGGCCAAGATTGCTTTTAATTTGGCTTTGTCTTCTGCACCACCTTCAGCCCGATCGCCGGTTAAGGTTTCAGCGGCTATCCCTGCCATCCAGACAATGCAGTAACGGTCAAATAATTGGGCAGAGAGACTGCCTTGTTGGAGTTCGGCGAGGAGTTCTTGATCGTCAAATTGCACGCCACCGCCAGCGGATTGGCCTTGTTTAAAGGCTTCCCAGGCATTTAAGGCATAGCTGGTGATGGGAATTTCTAATAAGTAGGCAACTAAAAAATGTCCGGCTTCATGACGCAATACCCGTCGGCGATGATCTTCGGACATTCCGGCAAAAACATCCACGAGCAGGTTAGCACCTTTTCCTTGCCAGCCGAGGGTATCTAGGGTAAAAAAGCCTAATAGACTGGCGGTGGCGATCGCACCAATCAGGGGAGATAGCTCTAGGATGGGTCCGAGCAATACGGAAAGGGTCATCAAAAAAACCGAAATCGCAACCAGATTAAGCGCTGTTTGACTCATGATGCAGGGGTCGGAATGGGGAGGAGCAAAAGTAGAGTAGAACGAGGGCAACCCAACATCCAGTTAGGGTTGAGTTTCTATATTTTTTTGCGGGTTTCGGGCTTTATAAAAGGTTTCCAGACTGTCGCGATCGCCCACAAATCTCCAATGCCAGGGTTCATAAGTCACCCCTTGAGTATTTCCTTTCGGAAACGATACCTCAAAACTATAATAGGCAGCATTCTCTTTCATCCATTGGAACGCCGGGGTATTTTCAAAGCTCGGACTCAAATCCGTTGCCGGAAGATTGGCATCCCCAATATCTACCGCATAGCCGGTATGGTGCTCGCTGTACCCTGGAGGTGCGCTGACTTCTGCTCGTTCCGTGGTAACCTGTCCCCGTTGCGCTTTTACCTCAAAAAACAGATATTTCTGGTCTTCCTCGCTGCGAAATCCAGAAATCGGGACCAGAGAGACCCCTTGCGATCGCGCCGCCTCTTTCATCTCCAAAAACGCTCTAGCTGCCGCTTGACGCATCAGGATTCTCCCATCACTGGAAATCGGCTGAAGGTCTTCGCGAGGCGCTTCTTTATAGGGGAAGTGACCCAGTAACGTCTCTGTTTTCGGGGCAGTTGGGTCTACAGTAGCATTAGGGTCCGGGGAATCCGTTTGCTCCGTTTGAGCCACCTGGGAGTTATTCAGGAGTCCCAGCATTCCCCCCTGCCATGCCACCAGCACCCCTGCGACTAGGGCAACTGTCCCGGCAATCAGGGCAATTACAATCCATTTGACCGATTTCGACCCCTGAACCGTAGAGACTTTCTCGGAGGTATCTCTAACCGCTTGAGGAATGTCCTCCCCCATAAATGTCGAGGTTTTCGACGCTTGTCCCGACACAGTTGCCTTATTCAATGACTCGACTCCTACAGATTGACTCGGATTGCCTAAACTATGATAATGAACGGCTGCGGAAGCCCTGACGGATCTTTGGACGGAGGATCCTTCAGGGGTTGAGCTTCCCTCTCCCCTACAGGGTTACAAAAGCATTCTACCGAATCCTTGTAGATCGGGACCGAAGAGGGTCATTTGGCGTTTGTCTTATGTCGTTTGTCCTTTGTCATTGGTCTTATGTCATTGGTCATTTGTTGTTTGTACAGGGACCCGGGACCAATGACCAGGGACCAACGACCAATGACCAATGACCAACGACCAACGACCAGGGACCAACGACCAATGACCAATGACAAAAATCCCCCCGTTTAGCGTCAAGTGCTACGGACTCAGCCCTTGGTTCTATGGCAATATTAATCCCAAATTGCTGCATAATTTCTTCATGATTTCCCCATTGAGAGTTGGTCCAAGCGGTGTTTGAATTGGAACGGGCTACGGCATCGTTATCCTGCCCATTGAGACGCAGTGAAAAAACTCCTTTGAATCAGGGGATAACCCCCCAACTCAATGAAAACTAATCCTCCCTTAAATTATTATGCTCGTTCTGGGAATTCATCTCCTAAAACTCTACCTCCAACTTGGGGGATTAGCGTTATTAGGATTTATTCTGGGTCGGCTGCTGCCCCCTAAAATCCCGATTTATATCGGTAAATTTCTGTTTTGGATTGGCGTTCCCATCGGGGTGATTGCCTTCGTCCGCCGCTCGGATTTATCAGGTTCAATCTGGTTAGCACCAGCGATCGCCTGGGTGGCAATTCTACTGGGCGTGGGGCTTAGCTGGCTTTGGCTCAGGAGTAAAACCCATCCCGGTTCTGCTTCCCTAGAGCTAGAACAATCATCCCAATGGTCTCATCTCCCCACTCAAGGCAGTTTTGTCCTTTCAACAATGGTCGGTAATACAGGCTTTATTGGCTATCCCGTTGCTTTGGCATTAGTGGGAGAACAATATTTTGCCTGGGCGCTATTTTATGATTTGTTGGGTACGGTGATCGGAGCTTACGGCTTAGGTGCGGTATTAGCCTCCCGATTTGGAGAAGGGTCGAAAAGTTACAAACAGTTTATCCATGCCATCCTCTACAATCCCACCCTGTGGAGTTTAGGGTTGGGGTTATTGGTGCGAGATATTCCCCTACCACCCCTCTTGGAAAATAGTTTACAGCGGTTTGCTTGGAGTGCGATCGCCTTGTCTTTGATTCTCTGTGGCATGAGACTGAGCCAATTACATTCTTGGAGTAGTCTCAAACCCGCCTCAGTCAGTCTCGTCATTAAAATGTTAATTGTGCCACTGTTCCTCGGCATCATCCTGTCCTTTTGGGGACTCGATCGCCCTGCATTGCTGATTCTGGTGTTACAAATGGCAATGCCTCCAGCCTTTGCCACCCTAGTCCTAGCGGAAACCTACAACCTCGATCGCGATTTAGCCGTGACTGCCCTGGGACTCGGTTCTGTTTGCTTATTAGTCACCCTCCCGATTTGGGTCTTAATGTTTGGAATTCCCACCGTTTAAGCTAAGACTAACCCTCTCTAAATGTAGGGTTCAGAATGCGAATTGACCCTACCACTCAACAAGTAAATGCGTAAGTCTTAGCCCAGCCCAATTTCACCGAAAATTTTCGCCCTAAATTCGTGATTTGAGATTAGACCTCTGGCAAAAAAAGATTGATCCCCCCAACCCCCCTTATTAAGGGGGGCTTAAGACAATTCTGCCATAAGTCTATTAACTTGCGATCGTTTGATAGCTCTGAGCGAGTTGCTCTGGGGTGATTTGTTCATACCCTTCAAACGGTTGATGAATCCAGGGATTATCCGTCAGGTAATCGACATAGTAATCCGGTTGAATTTCCGAACAAGCTTTGTACCAGAGGACTGCGGTGCGAATCTCCTGAATCTGATTTTCATAATGGCAATTGAGCCAAAGTTTGGTTTCCTTGAGAGAAATTCCGGTATCTACCAGGTCATCTACTAATAAAACATAAGGGCCGAGGGTATCGCCGATCGCCGTTAAGTGGCGGGCAATCTTCAAGGCTCCTCGGTGTTTGCCCTCTGCACCCCCATAAGAGGCGGTGGATAAAATCCCTAAAGGGCGATCGTAAATCCGGGCGAGGATATCCCCAACCCGCAGCCCTCCTTTGGCAATACAAACGATCTGGTCAAAATGCCAATTGGACTGATAAATTTGGACCGCAAGCTGCTCTATTTTTTGGTGGTACTCGGCCCAACCGATATGAAGGTCACGCATGGGGGCAATTTTTCCAACAGTAGCAACAGGAAGCAGGAATAAAGGTAATAGACCAAAATAGCATAAAATTGACAAACCGTCTTGTATGCCACAATACAGAAAAGCGCCGCTGAAATTTGTATCGTCACTGGCGCTTGTTGTCCTCCTCCAGCAATTGCAGTAATCCTGCCACGCTCTTTCCCCGGAAAAAACAAAGTCCATGAATCACTCGTCCCCTTCCGATCCATCTTCCGACAGATCCCAGCCCGACAAACTCAGTCTTTCCACAAAACTGGCTTATGGGGCTGGAGATATGGGGGCTGGGATCACCACAATTTTAATCTCGTTTAGCCTCTTAATCTTTTTAACGGAGGTGGCGGGTTTAGACCCCGGATTGGCAGGAACAGTCCTGATGATTGGTAAGGTGTGGGATGCCATCAATGACCCGATGATCGGGATGTTGAGCGATCGCACCCGGTCTCGCTGGGGACGCAGGCGATCGTGGATGCTCTTTGGTTCCCTACCCTTTGGTCTGTCTTTTTTCCTCCATTGGTTAGTCCCTCACTTCAGCGCCGATCCCCAGGTGAATCAGTGGGCGCTGTTCACCTATTACATCGTGGTGAGTATCTTGTTCCAAACCGCTTATACCGCAGTGAATCTCCCTTATACAGCCCTCACGCCGGAACTCACTGAGGACTACAACGAGCGCACCAGTCTCAACAGCTTTCGGTTTGCCTTCTCCATTGGGGGGAGTATCTTAGCTCTCATTTTGGGTGTGGTCTTGACTCAACTGATGCCTGACCTGAAACAAATGTATGTCGCCCTAGGCGGCATTTGTGCGATTCTCTCGGTATTTCCCCTCTATTGGTGCGTCTTCGGAACCCGAGAACGCTATCAAACCCAAGCCGAACCCACAAGTTTATCTCTGATTTCTCAGTTCAAAATTGCCCTGAGCAATCGTCCGTTTCAGTTTGTGAGTGGGATTTATCTTTTTTCCTGGTTAGCTTTGCAATTAACCACAACAATTATCCCCTATTTTGTCGTGAGTTGGATGCGGCGAGATTCATTCTTTGAAGTCGCCTTAATTGTGCAAGTTGTGGCGATTATCATGCTATTTGTCTGGAGCGAAATTAGCAAATCTTTGGGGAGAAAAGCTGTTTATTTTATGGGCATGGGGTTTTGGATTATTGCTCAGGCGGGACTTTTCTTTTTACCGCGCGATCGCATGGATTTGATGTTCTTCCTAGCAGTCCTAGCCGGGGTGGGCGTGGCAACAGCTTATCTCGTTCCTTGGTCCATGCTCACCGATGTGATTGATTTAGATGAATTAAATACAGGTCAACGTCGGGAAGGAATCTTCTATTCGTTTATGGTCTTTTTACAAAAACTGGGGTTAGGATTGGGGATTTTCTTTGTAGGACAAACTCTCCAATGGTCGGGTTTCATAGAATCCGCTGGAAGTACCACAATTCCCGAACAACCAGACTCGGCTTTGTTCGCCATTCGCATGGCGATCGGCCCTCTGCCGACCCTGTTGTTAATCGGGGGTTTAATTTTGGCTTATTTTTATCCCCTCTCTCGGGAAGTTCATGCGGCGATTTTATTGCAGCTTTATGAACGGAAGCAGCAGGCTTCTGTCAAGGCTACAGACTAAACCATGAGGAGGCGATCGCCTCTTTATTAAACCAATTGGAAGGTTACCCAGTTTCATCGCCCTTTCTGGGGCGAGAATTGTCACAGATTTTCAAAGCATAAACCCGGTTTCTAACCCGTACCCCCAGACTCGGCGATCGCCGGTTCGGAAATCCCTCCCTAAACAGGGCCAATTTTCTCCCCATCCCTCGGTCCTGGCTCTATAATAAAAAAGTGAATGTAAACTTTTGTAAATTTTCTAAATCTATGTCCCTATTAACTTTAGAAGAAATAGCCGTCAAGCTGGAGAGTGAGAATTCCGGCGATCGCATGGTGGGCTTGGCTTCCTTGCGGAACGTCCCCGCTGCGGATGCCTTCCCCTTTATCGAAAAACTCCTCAATGATGAGAACCTCCAAGTGCGATCAATGGCAGTCTTTGCCTTAGGCATCAAAGCCACTGCCCAATCCTTTCCCATTCTGGTAAAAATCCTCGAAGGCGAACCCGATTACAGCATCCGTGCCGGTGCAGCGGGGGCCTTGGGATATCTCGAAGACGAAAGAGCCTTGGAACCCCTAGTGCGCGCCTTCTATGAAGATACCGATTGGCTGGTGCGCTTTAGTGCCGCAGTCTCCCTCGGAAATCTCAAGGACCTTCGTGCGCAGGAAGTGTTGCTCAGTGCCTTGGATAGCGAAGAAATCGTCTTGCAACAAGCGGCGATCGCAGCCCTTGGGGAAATCAAATGTATTGAAGCCGTCGATCGCCTCTTGCGCTTCGTCCAGTCCAAGGATTGGCTAGTGCGTCAGCGCCTTGCCGAAGCTCTCGGACATCTCCCCAGTGAAAAAAGCATATCCGCCCTCAAATACATGGCAAAAGATAGTCATTTCCAAGTTTCTGAAGCCGCGAACCTTTCTCTGAAACGATTAGCTGATGCAACGGCTGTTTAATCAGAGCGATCGACAAATTACACTCTCCCTAGAGCATTTCTGCCAGCAGTCCGACCCTAGAATTGAGCAGTGGGAGCATCTTGCTCCCTACTTCTCCAGTAGAGAAAGATACTCCCACTCCTTTAAGGCAACCCTGTCCGGGTTTTTTTCATTCCCCTATTTTGCCGGGGTTACAGGGTCAGGGGGGCAAAACCCATCGAACCGATAACCCTCAAACCCCTCAAGACTAACCCCTTAAAAATGGCGAGAATTAGAGGAAGAATTTCCTTGAAAATCCTGAATAAAATGAGAGATAGCCGAGACTAAATTGGTGTATAGCATCCCATCGGAAGCCCGGTAACCTCGACCACTCCATCCCGGTAAATCCAGGGTCTCCGCCAACTGCCCAAAGTCCGAGGCGATCGCCCAGGTTTCCTGAGCCACTTGCGGTTCCTCTGCGGCGACTTTCCCTTCCCCTTGACGATAGCGCTGAAGTTCCTCCTCTTGCTGGGCCACCTTTTGGGTCATCCGGTCCAACTTTTCCACCAAAGGCTGATAGGCTTTTTCTAAGTCCGCATTCACCACCTTGGCAGCTTCCGCATTAAAAGTATTTTCCCAGCTTTCCTGTTTAGACTGTTCTAAGGCAGCCTCTAAATCAGCAATTCGTTCATCCTTGAGTTGATTTTCCCGCTGTAACTGAGCAATCCCTTCTAGTTCGGCTTGTTTTTGTTGCAATTCGGCAGCAAGTTCGGCATTTTTAGCCCGGAGTTCTTCCCGTAGTTCCTGCGCGGCAGCGACTTCCGTTTTTGCCGCCAGCAATCCCGCATCCCGCGCCTGACGAAATTCTGCCTGTACTCGGTCCTGGAGTTCTTGTTCTAACTGAATTCGTAGGGTTGCCAGTTCTTGGTCCTTTTTGGCGATCGCCTCGGCGATTTTTCGGTCTACCTCTTCTTGGGTAAATCTTCTCGGGGAAGGTTTGCGGGCGATCGCCGGTTTGCCGGTGCGTTCCGTGCGGACCCGTTGTCTAATCATCGTGGCACTGGGGCGATCGCCAGAGGTTAAAATCTTTTCCGCGAGGCGATCGGACCCGCCACTGAGGGCCGCTAATGCAGAAATACTCCATCCCGCCATTTCATCGATCCGGTGGGGAATCCGCTGCACCAGTTCCGCCACCTTGATTAAATTTCCCGCGAGATATTCCGACCCATCAAAATAGCGATCGACCCAGACTTTAAATAAGACTTTTCCCAATCGCTGCTTCGTTTCCAGCAAGTCGCACCCGTTCTCAATCTGCTGAATGGTCCCGGTTTTGATGCGATCGCGGATCCGGGACACCACCGCCTCCGCCGCTTCTACTACATTGGGGGGTAAATTTCCATAATCTAGGGGAGATGGGTTGATACCTTCCGTCGTCTGTGCCATAATTGTCCTTAATGGTTTAAGTTTAATAGTCCTTAACTGTTCTGGATTGTCCTTAGATAGTCCTTAACCGTTCTGGATTGTCCTTAACTGTCCTTAACTGTTCTTGTGCTTACGAGAATGGTCCTTGTACGTTAAGAACCTCAGTGTGGTTAGACCTGAGAGTTTCAAATGATTTTGATCCCCTATCCGTGGCTTGAATAAGCGGTTAGGCTTAACATTTACCCGCGTTCTGTCTTGCCGGACAGAGCGCGGTTTTTCCTTAGTACCTAGTTTATCACAACAGGGTACCTTACCGAAGCGGATTGGTTCCCTATTTGTCAAGCTAACGTCCATTGTAGCTCCAACGATGTATCATAAAACTGTTGACATCGAGACAAAACAGTGAGTAAACGAGTCCATGTAACCCTCCCCGATGCCGTCTATGATGCCCTCGAACGGTGGGCAGACAGTCAAGGACGCCCTGTGGCTAACTTAGCCGCATTTATTATTGAGAAAGCTGTAGAAGGAGCCAATAACGATGGGAAAATTCCGCCGCCACCCTCATCCCCGGCGAAAAATTAGCGGCAATTCAAAGTAAGGATTGGATTGCTCTGATCCAATCCGGAGCGTTTGCAGTTGAGGAGCAAGTCGCCCTCAGTTTTAGGGTTAGGGCGATCAACTTCCGACGTTCCCTCGAATGACCTGTGAGTCTGTATTGGTTTATCCGTTTACGTTCCTTGATTTTGTTATTAAATGGATTGATTAAATATAAAATAGCTTGACGTTTTGGGGAAGATGAACAATTGAATTTTTAGGGCAAGTATTATTTATATAGGGTCTCTGTTCCAGCATTCACACCCAAAAATTGAGCCTGGGGAGCATCTGATTTCCCTCCTAATTCAAGGGAGAGCAAACGCTAAAACTAAATCTTTTAAGAATTTTTGAATTAATTTAGAGGGGCTATATACCGATTTTAAAAGTAAGGAAGGGGAGCATCTGGCTTCCTACGGCCAATAATAAAAAGCCAGATGCTCCCCCTCCTTTGGTCAAGGATTTTTGAATTAATTTAGGGCGGCTATCGAAAAGAATAAACGGCTGAATTTTTCACTACAAATACAAAAAATATAAAATAAAAACTCTTGATTTTGTTCAGGGTTTAGGCTAGTTTTTGGGCTTAAATTTGGGGTGGAGCAAATAAAATTAATGAGAATTTATACCTAATTGATGGAAAGAAATTCTGAATTTTCAATCAACAATCTGAAATACGGCGTTTTTTTGGGGAATCTCGCAGCCGTTTGTCAGTAGTCGGCTCATGGTGCGATAACGTTGTTATAGGGAAAACATGATAGTTTCGGCAATACCGGGACCGCCTGAACATTGCCGTGCAGATTACAAATGGTTGTTGCCTACAGTGGAAATAAAGACAAGATAAATGAGCATTCCTACTTCGGTGCTGGAAGAGTTGCTGCACGCCTTGCCCCTGCTGAGAACTCAAATTTATTTCAAGTCTTCTTTAACCGCACTGTCCCATGCGATGGAAGATCAAGTCCTGGCGGGGGCCGATCGAGCGTTGGTGATTGCCTGCTTTCAACGGGAGCGATTTTATCGTCAGGAGGCACACCGATATCGCCGGATCAGCAACAAGACGGATCAAGTGTATGTCCTGGCAGCACCGGAAACGGAATTTCAAAATAGTTCACAAATCCAGGAGGCGATCGCCTTTGAGCCCGATGATGGGTTAGCAAAAGAGTGGCACTTGGTGGTGCTGGCGCCGAACTATTCCACTTGTCTGGTTTGTCGGGAAAAAGAGGGAGCGGTGGTGAAGCCATCGGAGCTGCAATCGATGGATCAATCGAGACGGTTTGAGGGGATTTGGACCTTTGACCGTCAGGTTTCCAGTACCGTGGCGCGGTTATTGTTAGAGCGAGTGCGGGTGTATCGCCCCGAATTGGAGGAGAAGATTGAAAGGGCGATCGCCACATATCGATTGAGCGAATCCGACAAAGCCCTTGAAGCAGCAGCGAGATTCCAGGATGTAGACCCCGGACCCTTCGTGCAACGGTTGGTCACGTACCTACAGGCGGGTCAACATAAATTAGTCAAAACCTATCGCTCGATCGCCGCGCAGGAGCGTCGAGAACGGTTAGTCAACTCCATCACCACCGCCATTCGTCAGTCCCTGAATCCCGCAGATATTTTCCAAGTGGCCGTGCGAGAATTGGGCGGAGCCCTGGACGTTTGTCGGTGTTTAATTTATCGCTGCAAAGCCACGGATCAAGAAGCGGCGATCGCTTATGAATTTTTAGGGCGATCGGTCAAGTCCCTCACCGGAGAAGTCTGGCCCTTGCAGGAGAATCCCCTGTTTCAGGAAGTCGTTGCCTCGGGGGAACGAGTCGCCGTGGAAAACATCAGGACTGATAGCCGGATTACCGGATCTAAGCGGTTAATGACCTTAGTCCAGGAATGGGAGATTCAATCCTGGTTAATGGTGCCCGTGCTGTATCAGAATCAACTCGTGGGAATGGTCGAGTTGCACCACTGTGGCTGTGAGTACAGAGAGTGGGATGCAGAGGAACTGACAATGGTCGAGGCGATCGCCACCCAAGTTGGAGTAGCCACCCTACAAGCTGAAGCCTACGCCAACTTAGGAGACTTGAACGAACAACTCGCCGCCCTCGATCGCACCCGCAGCAACCTAATCGCCATTACCGGACATGAACTACGCACCCCCCTCTCCACCATTCAAGTCTGCCTAGAAAGTCTCGCCTCCGACCCCGATATGCCCCCAGAACTGCGGCAAGTCATGCTCAGTACCGCCCTAGACGATGCGGAAAGAATGCGGACCCTCGTGCAAGATTTCTTGACCCTATCGCGCCTAGAAAGCGGACGAGTAGAATGGAACACCGAAGCCCTACCCTTGCACGAATGCCTGTCCTTAGCTATCAGTAGCGTGCGCACCCGGACCAACCCCGAAGCGGCTGCCTTACCGACCTTGATCCTGGAAGTGCCCGAGGATTTGCCCTTGGTGCGTGCCGATGGGGAGTGGTTGGTGGAGGTGCTCTCCAAACTGATTGATAATGCTTGTAAATTTACGCCTTCCGGGGGAAAAGTGACCATTTTGGCCCAAACCCGAGGCGATCGGGAACTGGAGGTCAAAGTGGCGGATACGGGACGAGGGATTAGCCGTGATCGCCTCGAAACCGTCTTCGATCGCTTTTACCAAGAAGAAGGTGCATTACGTCGTTCCACCGGCGGCACCGGCTTAGGATTAGCCATCTGTCGGCAAATCGTCACCGGCTGGGGGGGGCAAATTTGGGCCAAATCGGGAGGGAAAGATTGCGGCAGTCAGTTTCATTTCACCATCCCGATCGCCCCCGACAGCGCTTCCGAAGTCACCCCCAATCCTAGTCCCCGCAGCAAAAGCAAATCTTCAAAAGGCGATCGGTCCTCTGGCAGTTCCCGCAATCGCCGGACACCGATTGGGTAGTTAGGGAGATAGGGGAGATGGGGGAGATGGGGGAGATGGGGGAGATGGGGGAGATAGGGGAGATGGGGGAGATGGGGGAGATGGGGGAGATGGGGGAGATGGGGGAGATGGGGGAGATGG
>NZ_JAMXFA010000001.1:42505-337490 GCF_025370785.1 Laspinema olomoucense D3b | reverse complement strand
TCTGCGTTTTAATGCCTAATATTGCATATTTTACATTAAACTTGGTAAATATGCAATTAATTTTGCATGACTGCTTAAAAAGCCATTAATAGCTTTATTTATTTTTTTTAGATAAGATTTTTGCAGATCTTCTTTTTCTCGGTCGGGCCTGCAAGACACTAGCTTAGTGTAGGGGATCTCTATCTTTTCTGCTTCTCGTGCTATTCCTTCTAAAGCAAGCTGATAAAGTTCTGGCCCAAAATCCTTGATTTTCTTGCCATCAAGACGAGCAATCTCTCCATTTTCATCAATTTTAAAACCTTTTCGCCGGACTGCTTCTTTTTTACAGTAATCAGTAAGGGTTACATACTCACCATCTATAAATAAATACCATTCCAGACCAACATGACCTTTAAATTGGGTAGAACTATTTTCAATATTGCTTGATTTTCGAGCCAGACTGTCTTTGGGTATGTTCTCTTCTACAGGAGCAACTTGAAGAGTTCCTTCACCGATAATCTCTTCTACAGAAAAGTAATATCTCTTCTCTTTGCCTTCACTATCATACTTCTTGACTGTCAGTTGGTCGCCTTTTTCTAGACGATCTGTGCTATTAATGTGTAGTAAGTTATGGCCTGCGTGATAATCGTCTGTCAAGAATCGGCTTCGACCAAACTCCGCTTGTTCTTCCTCTAGGTCATCTTCAATCGCAGTCGCTTCTTCACCCGCTTTAAATTTTTCAAACAGTTCAGCGATGCCCAAAGCTTCATGGGTGACAACAACTGCTAGATTCTCTGCCTTAAAATCAGCATCGTTTTCTGGTATCCCACCCTCTACTTTCCGGATAATGCGACCAAATTCCTGTTCCGCTTTCTGGATTGAGCGCATAACGCACAGAGGAACCGATACAGAAGCATAAGGTTCATTAAAGCCTTCCCCTACCATTGAAACGTGAATTAAAGCAATGTATTCATCCTTGTAGAATTTCTCTAACACATCACTGGGTCTACCCTCTGAGTCATACTCATCCATTTGAGAATGAATTAATCCCACTCTCCCTTTTAACAAGTCATAATTTTGACATAGCTTATGCAGGCGTTCTGCATGAGGAATATTCAGCGCCCTAATAATCATTCGATGAGGTCGCTTTTCCTGACGCTTAAGCTCTAAAACTTCAACAGCCCTATCTAAAACTGGCTCACAGAATGAATTGGCGAGAATACATTGCCTAAACCATTGCCGATCAGTTTCTGCCTTGATAAAAAAATCTTGGGCAGTATATTCCCGTTCTTCGCCATCCTCTTCGACTTTAAACCCTTCCGATCTAGCAGGAGAAAAAGCAATTTTTTTGATAATGGGTGGGTCGAGCTTCCAGGCATCTTGAATCGTAAACTCAAAGTTGGGTCTTGGGGCACGTTTTGTAACTATACGGCCATTCTCTTCTTCCTCTTCTACTATTTCATATTTAACGAATGGTAGGGGTTCACCATCACCTCTATGTCGAGTTCCTGTTAAAAATACAAGACTGGCCTGATTAAAATAATTGAAAATTGCTCTATACGTGGCAGCTGCACTATGATGAGCTTCATCAACCACTATTAACCCCACTTTTTGTGGATCTATAGCTACATTCTTGACTAGGTTAATCAAAAATTGTCGATTTACCACTAAAATGTCTGCTTTATCTATAGAGAACTTGTAAGTATTAATTTCGGGTTTCAATTCCGCAATTTGTGGAGGCGGAGTGCCTGGATTTAATAAGCCATACTTATACAACGGCCATTTACCTTGATCTGGGAAATATTGTTTTCCCGCTTTCTTTGTGGGAAAGTCGTCCATCACCCGTTGCCGAAGCGTACAGTTATCGGATAAGAAGATGACTTGTCGGCCACGAACGTGGGATCCAAGCAAGTATGGAGTGGCTTGCAGAATCACTGTTTTTCCGCATCCTACCCCTACTAGCAGAAAAGCTGCTCCACCATCACCCCGACGACGCTCTGGTAACAACTCACCCTTAACTCCCATGTCAAGGATTTTTAACAAGCCTTCCTTTTGATGAGGGTACAGTTTGGTCTTATCCTCAACCAGGCTCTTAATAACTATAGAGCTATGTTGGGAGAAGTATGAGGATCCGGTCATTATTGGCGAGCTCCTTTTTTGAGGTTGCACCCACAGCAGAGAGGTTGCACCCACAGCAGAGAGCTTGACCATTATAAATAGCTGTCTTGCCTCCGCGCGAGAATGGAATTTTATGATCGGCATGGAAATTATCAGGGGTTAGAGGAACCCCACATATTTCACAACGATATCCAGCACGTTGCAGTATGATTAACTTTTGCATTGGAGAGAATTGACGACGAGTTGCCATTTTGACCTCTCCTTTTCCCTCCATGTTTGGGATCCAGTTTACTATATCATAAATCTGTTTAGCACACTCATAGGTAGATGCACATAAATCAACATAACTTTCGCCGGAGTGTGTAGCAGCGCCAAAAGGTGTCCTATTAACAACCTGTGATATCTTGTTTTAAGTAAAAATACTTATGAAAATGTGGGTTTCTACGCTTACCTTTTAAGTCAGAAAAGTAAGGAAGGAGCTACTAACCAACCCCATTACAACATCATACCGAATGGCACTGCCCTTTCGTTCCCACCACTCATCAGTTACTTCAATGGGTTGGCCACTCTCCAAACCCTCGATTAACTTCGCCTCCACCTGCGATCGCGCCGCTTGTTTTTGGTCTTCGCGAATCAAGAAAAAAAATGTAAATGTCTTATCTAATTGTGGTAAACAACAAGTGGACTACCTTAGCCCTCCCTTTTTTGGCAAAGTTATTGGTTAAAGCACAAGTTTCCCTGACAATGACTCAACCGGGAGTGCAGGTTGATGGGGAAACCACTTAAAATCAAAATATCCAGGGTCGAGCGCCAGTGGGAGAGTCAGGGCGCAATCCCGAAATTTAGATAAAATCCCCGCCACAATCGGGAATCCCCGAATACAGTAGAGTTATAAATACTCATCCCACTCACCCCAGCTAAACCTCAGCAAAACTTCTCTAGATCTGTATGCCCCATCAGAATTTTGCTTCCTCAACGCCGAACTCGAATCCTGTTGCTGTGCTGCCAATGCTCAGTATTGCACCCGCCCAAGTGATTCGCTCAAAGGGCTGTTTGGAACAATCCGGCGCTGTGATCGCCCGATACGGGCATCGTCCCTTAATTGTGGGGGGCGAGAACTCTAATCAACTGCTGACGGAACGGTTACAACCCGCCATTGCCCAATATCAACTAGCGATCGCCTCTGCTTCCTATAGTCCCGACTGTAGCGAAGCCAGTCTCACCCGACTGCAAGAAGCCGTTGCCACCCATCAAGCGGATCTGATTATCGGAACTGGGGGCGGTAAATCCCTCGATGCAGCCAAACTACTAGCCTATCGCTGTGGATTGCCCATTATCACCATTCCCACCTCTGCTGCTACCTGTGCCGCTTGGACTGCCTTATCGAATATCTATTCCGATCAGGGTGCCTTTCTCTACGATGTCCCCCTTCCCAAATGTCCTGATGTCCTGATTCTCGATTATGACTTGATTCAAACTGCGCCACAACGCACGTTAGTTGCTGGAATTGGGGATGCGATCGCCAAATGGTATGAAGCCTCAGTCAGTAGCGGACATTCCGAACAAACCCTAATTATCGCCGCCGTCCAACAAGCCCGGGTGTTGCGGGACCTATTGTTCCAAAAATCCGCCCAGGCACTCGCCAGTCCCGGAGGAGAAGTTTGGCAGGAAGTTGTGGATGCTACGGTGTTACTCGCCGGAGTCATTGGGGGACTCGGGGGCGCTCAATGCCGCACCGTTGCCGCTCATGCGGTGCATAATGGCTTAACCCACCTGTTAGCCGCTCATGATACCCTGCATGGGGAGAAAGTCGCCTATGGTATTTTGGTGCAACTGCGCCTGGAAGAAATGCTCCAAGGGAACCAATTAGCCGCCAGTGCAAGGCAGCAACTCTTAAAGTTCTATTCCGAGATTGGGCTACCCCAAAACTTAATGGATTTAGGCTTAGAAACGGTCACTTTGGGGGAACTGTACCATGCCGCTGAAATTGCTTGTGCACCGAATTCTGATATTCATCGGCTACCCTTTACCGTCGTACCCGAACAACTGATGGCAGCAATGGTTTCCACAACCGCACCCGTTGAGTCTCGGCGTTCCGGGGTAGATCAGGGGGGAGTCGTAAAAGAAACCTCAGAGGTCCTTGACGCAGCCACTGCCTAACTGGATTGAGTGGGGAGAAGTGCTCAGCCTCAACCTAGGTCCATCGGGATAGACGGTTTATTTTTTAAATTCTGTATCCCTCGTGACCTTTTGGCGATTAAATGTCTACTTGTAGTTTTTTTTGCAACAAAAGGAGATCGCGGTTTTTCCGCGCACAACGCCCATGACTTTAGATTGGATCCAACCGGCTCAACGTTTGCAGCAACTTCCGGCTTATGTCTTTGCGCGCCTTGACGAACTGAAAGCCGGGGCGCGATCGCAAGGAATTGACTTAATCGACTTAGGCATGGGCAACCCGGATGGGCCCACCCCCGTTGCTGTGGTGGAAACCGCGATCGCCGCCTTGCAAGATACCAAAACCCACGGCTATCCTCCTGTTGGCGGCACCGATAGCTTTCGTCAAGCCATCTGTGAATGGTACAACCGTCGCTACGATGTCTCCCTAGATCCCGAAACTGAAGCGTTGCCGGTTCTCGGTTCCAAAGAAGGTTTAACTCACTTTGCCCTCGCTTATGTCAATCCCGGGGACTTGATTTTAGTCCCGAGTCCCGGTTACCCCGCTCATTTCCGGGGTCCCTTAATTGCTGGAGGGGAAATTCATGAAATCGTTCTTTCCGAGAAAAACGACTGGTTGATTGATCTGGCGACAATTCCCGACGAGGTGGCAAAACGGGCTAAAATTCTCTACTTCAACTATCCCAACAACCCCACCACTGCCACCGCACCTCGGGAATTTTTTGAGGAAGTAGTTGCTTTTGCTCGTCGTCATGAAATTTTGCTGGTGCATGATATGTGCTACGCAGAATTAGCCTACGATGGCTATCATCCGACGAGCTTGCTAGAAATTCCCGGTGCGAAAGAGATTGGAGTCGAGTTCCATACCCTTTCTAAAACCTACAATATGGCAGGATGGCGGGTAGGTTTTGCCGTAGGCAATTCTAGCGTCATTAAGAATTTACGCCGGTTAAAAACAAATATGGATTATGGGATGTTTGCTGTAGTCCAAGCAGCAGCAGCAGCGGCGCTACATTTGCCTGATGTTTATATCCATGAAGTGCAGGCGCGGTATCGGGCGCGGCGCGATTTCTTGGTGCAAGGGTTGCGCGAACTGGGATGGAGTGTGAAGAATCCGGAAGCGACGTTCTATGTTTGGGCGAAATGTCCCTTTGGTGATAGTTCCGAAGAGTTTATCGAGTCGGTATTGAATAAAACTGGGGTGGTGTTAACGCCAGGGAATGCCTTTGGATCCGGTGGTGAAGGGTATGTGCGGATTAGTTTAATTCAGGAGTGCGATCGCCTCGGTGTTGCCCTCGATCGCCTCAAACAAGCAGGGATTTGTGGAGAAATGCCAGCTTTAGTTACAGGTAGTTAATCTCGGGGTCATTTGTTATTGGTCATGGGTCATCACCAACGACCAACGACAAATGACCAACGACAAATGACCAACAACCAATGACCAAGGATAAATGACAAATGCCAAAACTAAAAGGGTCCAGTCGGCGGCGACTAGACCCTTTTAATCTGTAAATTGACGAGATTAATTTTCAGCTTGATGTACGGTGGGGTTAACAATTACTAAGGTTTACAAACAACACGCAGTAAATTTTTGGTGTTGGCATCCACTTAGTCTATACCAGACTCAAAGTTTTGGCTTCTAGTTCTAACTTTTCTTAGACAGAAGCACCACCTTTTTGCTGGGATGCTCGCCGCTGCTTCACTACGGGCAGATTAGAGCGGGATGACGCAGAGCTCTAATCTCAAAAACTGGTTTGGCGTTGAAGTTTTATTTCCTGCTCGCGTCATATTTATAAACTAACACAAATTTTTGAGATGCAACCCTTTGTTTAATAAACTTTACAGAGATTTACTTCCTGCAATCTTTTCTGTTACATTTGTTAGCAATTCGCCAAAAATCCGGTTTTTTATAAGCATTATTACTTGAATAAGCAGCCTTCTGAAAGTCCTCGCCGGACCCCGGCGAGGGCAACAGATGGGGAATTAGGGAACTCCAACAAATAAAACCGCCAAAAAGCCCCACAGCGTCAAGCCCGGAGGCTACACGGACGAAGCCCGCCTGCGCGGGCTAAGAGTGTCTTGTTAGGTGCGATCGCATCGGATATGGATGATTTATTTGTTGGAATACCCTTAAGGAAACAGAATGGCCCAAGTGGAAGGGCCGACAATGCCATCGGGTTCTAAATTGTAGCGGCTTTGCAATGCTCGGACAGATGCCTCGGTTCGCGGGCCGAAGACTCCCGTGGGGGAGCCTTCAAAAAAGCCCATTTGATTGAGGCGCTGTTGGAGTTGCGCTACCCAATCACTTTCCATGCCTTGTCGCAGGATGGGACGGGAGGATTGAATAAAGGGCACGGACGCGGGATTAACAACACCGGAGGAAAGTGCGCCAGGGGAGGGCGGAAATAGGCGATTCCAGGTTCCGTCTCCGACTATTCCATCGGGGGTTAATCCGGCTGCCTGCTGAAAGGCGGAAACGCCTCTTACTGTGCCTTCGCTATAAATGCCATCCACAGGTCCATTGTAATATCCCATCAGTTTAAGGACCGCTTGCAGTTCAGTGACTTGTTGACCTTGGGTTCCAAGTTGCAATGTCGATCGCTGCACAAAAGGGGTCTGCTGGGCGATCGCCGCGATCGGCAACGACATCAAAACCAGAGATAAACTGCATACCATCAGGTTAGCTTTGGACCGGATCCAGCCCATTGGATTAAATACGACCTTTGTCAATGTCTCTAACCTCCTACTCGACTAATTTAGTGCTGATTTTAGCCGGTGATCCGGGGAAAATGATGACGGGTTTTAGTGCCTTTCCTAAAATTTTGCCTCCGTTCTGTGGCATTAATAGGCAACGGATTCACATAAAGGGGCGATCGCCTCGGAGGGTCCAACCAGAGAGACGTAAGCTTGAGTCAGATAGCGACTGGCTGCTTCCTGGGCCTCCGCTGGGGAAATTCCGGCCACCTCTTCGGTGAAGCGCGTATCAAAATCGATGCCTAGACCCAAAATTTCATACCAGCCAAAGACTTGAGCGATTTGAGCGTTGGTTTGCTTGCCTAGAGCATATTGACCGAGGAGCTTATTTTTGGCCGATTGTAACTCTTCATCCAGTAGGGTGGTCGTGCTCAGACGCTCCACTTCAGTTTGTAGGCATTTAAGGGCGATCGCTGTATTTTCATGAGCAGTCCCCATATAAACCACAAACGCAGCTTCCCGTAGACGAGTCGGGTAGAATGCCGAAACATCATAGGCTAAACCCCGTTTTTCCCGGAGTTCCACAAATAACCGACTGGATAACCCATTTCCTAAATAGGTATTGAGTAACTTGAGGATGGCATAATCCCTGGGGTTGGGATTCAAGGGGTCATTTCCAAGGACCGAAGCACCCAGATACCCCGCCATCACGATCGACTGTTGAGTATCCTGGATGGAACTGAGAAAGCGGGGATTGGGTTTTAACCGGGGTAATTCCAACGGTGGGACCGAAACCGAAGGGGCCTGCCAATCTCCAAATACGGATTCAACCAACGCCGTTGCTTCATCTGGAGCAATTCGACCCGTCAGACTAATCACGATGCGATCGGGGCGAAAATAGGTCTGATGATAGGTTTGTAAATCTTCCCGAGTCAACTGAGATACAGTGGCTTCCGTTCCCAGAACCGAACTAGCGTAGGGGTGATCGGGGTACATCGCTCGCCGCATTTGGTCATAGCCAATGGTAAACGGTTGTTCCTGCTGAGAGCGAATTCCTTGCAGGGTCAGACGGCGTTCTAGTTCCACCTCAGACTCGGGAAAAGTGGGCGATCGCAACAGTTCAGAAGACAGACGCAACAACTCCGGAAAATCCCCCGAAACTGTCTTCAAACTCAGCAAAAAATAATCCGGCGTCGTATCGGTGCTCAGGGTGGCCCCCACGGACTCCACCAGTTCCGCAATTTCTAGGGACGATCGCCGTTCGGTCCCCTTCGTCAACACCGCCGACAGCAGATGTGACAATCCCGCCTGAGTTGGGGACTCCCAAGAACTCCCGGCATTGATAAAAATCCGGGCAGCAATGATATCAGCGGCGGGATTTTCCACGGCAATCACCACCATGCCATTCTTCAAAACCGTGCGATGGATTGTCTTCTGTAGCGATTGCGTCACGTTCTGTGTCACGAAAATTAGGTTCCTTGTATTCGTCTGAGGTCGATTCGTCTGGGGTTTAACTCAGTCTAGAGGTTTGAGTTCTGTGACTGCGTAATATTTGGGGCATAAATAGTTATTAGCTACCCGCTGCAAGTCTGCCGCATTATAGGATTGAATGCAATCCGGATAGGCCACGGCTGCCGGGGCTTCGGCAATGGTTTGATAGTAACCATACAACCCAGCCAGTTGAGACGGGGTTTCCGTCGAAAAGGCATAATCATTACAGAGCAGGCGTTGAGCGCGGGCCAGTTCCGCCCCATTAATGGGTTGAGCCTGTAACTCCTCAATGCGATCAAGAATCACATTTTCTACCAGTTCCAAGTGTTTTGGATCGAGCCATGCCCCTATTGTAAACAAGCTGGAATCCCGTTGGAGGGAAAAATCGCTACCAATGCCGTGAACCAGTCCCCGGATCTCCCGCAATTCTCGGACTAAACGGGAATTTCGCCCCTCTGCCAGGACCACCGCCAGTAAGTCTAAACCGTACGCATCCTGCAACTGTTCGACCCCGGGTCCGGTCCAGGCAAGGGTCAACCTCGCCACTTCCAGACGCGGTAAGAACAGTTCCCGACGCCGAATTTCCGTCATGGGGGGTTCTGCTTCTTGTTTGAAGTCCTCCCACTCCAGGGGGGTGGGAAAGCTGTTGAAGGAGTCCTGTACTAAGTCGAGGGTTTCGGCTAAGGTGACGTTGCCGACGATCGCCACCGTCATATTTTCCGGTTGGTAGTAGCAGCGATGGAACATTCGCATTTCTTCGGGCGATCGCTCCATCAAAATCTCTGCCTCGCCAAATACTGGGCGTCGATAAGGATGCTGGTGATAAATCGTCTCCATCATCGCTTGGAACCCCAGCCAATCAGGATTATCCACCGATTGGCGAATTTCTTCCAGTACCACGTCCCGTTCCCGCAGAAACTCATCATCGGGGATCGCCGGGTGCAGCAACAGATCCGCCAAGGCAGGCAGACTTTCTTTTAAATAGGGTGCGGCAACGGTAATAAAAAAGTGAGCATAGTCATGACTCGTGGCGGCATTGGTCATCCCACCCCGATTTTCAATCAGACAGTCAAAAGCACCCGGCGGCTGGTTTAGGGTTCCTTTGAAAATCATGTGTTCCAGGAAATGAGCCATTCCTGACCAGGTGTCAGGTTCGCGGATTGCACCTGCTTTAACCCACACATCAACTACAACGACGGGTGTAGCGCTGATATGTTGGTGAATCACGGTTAATCCATTCGCCAGCCTTACGATATTCCCGGGAAACTCCGATTTCTTGAGCAGTGCAGACAAACTTTCTAATCTCAAACCTGAATTTGGTGATAAATTATCTCATGCTAACGCTTCATTTGACACTATGCTGCATGAATTGATACAGACTTTCTCCGCAACGGGGGAAAAGCAATAGAGAACCGGCAACATTCTCGACCATTTTCTCCGTAGAGGGGCCTCACCGAAAAGCCTAGGGGTCCCGGCTTAGTTGCCCACAGCTTGATTATTATGGGTTGGATTCTCATCCCTTGCCTAATTTTTATCCGGATGGAAAAATTTTCAGTCTGTGTTGTTTAGTAGCAGCGTTACATCGGTTGGGGTGCGGAATTTCCCGAATTTCTACAGACTGGAACTCGAAGGATCCGAGGACCAAACCCTTATTTTTAATCCTACACTGTTCCTAGAGCGATCGCCTTGGCTTAGGTTAGTTCATTAATTTATTATTGAAGTATCTCACATTGTGCAGAACCCAGATTTGATTTAGATATGAGACTTCTTGCATAAATCTCTTCAGCGCCCCAGTCATTAGACCTCTTGCAAAAAAAAGGATTGATCCCCCTTTCTCTCCCTTAATAAGAGGGGCTTCAAAGAATTTTGCAAGAGGTCTATTAAACATTTATTCCTCTGGCCTCCCCCTTAAAAACGCCATCGACTGTACGGCGATCTCCCCGGGGGAAAGGCGGCTCAATCCGGAATGAAAGCAAGAACTCTATTCAATATTATTAAACCCACTCGGGGGAAATTGTGGCTTTAATAATATTGGAAAGTTAAAAATTTTTATTACTATTAAGAAACTCGGGGACTGAAAATCAGCTATGGGGGTTGGGTGTAGGGAGAGAACTTACCTTAGAAGTGACTGCCATTGGATGGGGTGGCGGTCACTTTATTTTTTAATCCCCCGAGGAATATTTCTATACCCCGATGGGGAACTGAGGTACTTCCGTCTGGCTCTTTCCAGACTTTGGGTGGCGCGATTAGAAGCCCAGCGGATTGGGACTAAATCAGAGCTAGAAGAATTGAATAATACCGAAATCAGACGAATTTAATTTAGAAATGTTCCGGATCTTAGAGCTTTAGCTACGAGAGAGTTTCACCCTAAATAGTTTAAAAAAATAGCCGGATGTTTTGTAGAGATTCCGTAGAGATAAATAACCGTCAAAAAAGGAATTTATCTATGAGCATCTACAAATGCTTAGTGTTATCTGGCCTGCTTTTATTAGGGATGAATGCGAATTTTTCAGGCAGCGAATATCTTACTTCAAAAGAAAATAAATCCGATGCAAATGCCCAAATTGCCAGCGCTGATGTCCCTCGTGGAACCGAACCGGATCATCGGGGAAGTGGACGATAAGAACCCAACCGATCGCCCCATTAACGAGCGCGCTGATCATTCCCAGGTTAAGATCGACACAGACTTGAACCGACGTAAGTTCCAAGCCAAAAGTCCCTATAGTCTAAGGGGTTCGCGCTCATCCGTCAGCGCAACTGAGCAATTCATTCCAGGGTGCATCCTACAATTTTTCCAGTCATTCCCATTCCTCATGACAGAACTCAGGACAGCGCTTGAAAGCTGATCCTGTTCATGGAGCGATCGCCATTAAACCTGATGGAAGGCGATCGGCCACAGAGAGAAAACCGTACCTGATAAAGGTACTATCCGGTCGGAGTGTGGTGCTCGTTGGAACCAGATAATTAATCCGTAGAATGAGCGTGAACTGCTCAAATAGAGACAGGAGGGCTAACCGAACGGTTTGCCCAATTTTCCATATTTAGGTCAAGGCTCTGTAAGGACTACCGCCGGTGCTCAATACATCAACTTAAGTCCTTAGAACCCTTGACCCGAGGGCTTGAAACCAGGGTCGAGAGGAGAAACATCCCGATAACCTGGGAGGATGCTTGCTGATTTAGGTAAAATTTAAGAAACGTAACGTAAACAGGCAAGCTAGATGATCCCTACCGTAATCGAACAATCTGGGCGTGGTGAACGCGCCTTTGATATCTACTCCCGCCTCCTGCGCGATCGCATCGTCTTTTTGGGACAACAGGTGGACGCAGACCTAGCGAACCTGATTGTTGCCCAGTTGCTGTTCCTAGAAGCTGAAGACGCCGAAAAAGATATCTACCTCTATATCAACTCCCCCGGCGGATCGGTGACTGCAGGCATGGGAATTTTCGATACCATGAACCACATCCGCCCCGATGTTTCTACCATTTGCCTGGGGTTAGCCGCCAGCATGGGTGCTTTCTTATTAAGTGCCGGTGCCAAAGGCAAGCGGATGAGCTTACCCCATTCTCGAATCATGATTCACCAACCCCTCGGGGGCGCTCAAGGGCAGGCGACGGATATTGAAATCCAAGCCAAAGAAATTCTGTACCACAAAAAACGCCTGAATACTTTGCTCTCGGAGCATACAGGTCAACCCCTTGAGCGGATTGAACAAGATACGGAACGGGACTTTTTCATGTCTGCCCAAGAGTCTGTAGACTACGGGCTCATCGATCTGGTTATTGATCGCCGTCCTTCTGCTAACCGTCCGGTAGCAGTGAGTTAAATCTCGCTTGGGTTCCCGGGTGAACAGACTTTTATACCTCTGACTACTCCTTGAACCTAACATTGATTTTTTTGCTCCCACCCAAATCAGGGCGGGAGCAAAAGGGCGGCTTTGGAGAGTTGGGGTATCGGTCTATCTAGTGGGTGAACCGATGTAATTCGACAAAAATTTTAGAGTTAAAGTGGGAAAAAGTCCCCGTTTTCCCCTCTAACTCCTCAAATCTGGGGGTGAAAATCCCTCTCAAGGGCTAGGCTGGTGTTTGAGATACGTTAAGAAGTCCAGTAATTGGTCTTCCGAGAGCAGAGAACGGGAGGGTACTCCATAGGTTTGTTTAAGATGGTTGCGCCCTTGGTCGTTGGTCCAACCTAGGCGTTTGATCTCGATGGTGGTTTGGGCGATCGCATCAGATAAATCGACTGAACCGGATTGAGTGACGTTAGGGTGGGTCTCTGGGGAAGCTGGGGAACTGGAGTTCGGCACACCATAATCACTCGGCAGACCGGATTTGTGTTCATCCGGGGATTTATACTCAGAAAACGGATCAACATCGGCCCGGGTGGGACTGTCTGGAAAGCCGGAGGTTTCCGGTAAACTCTGGGGTGCGAATTCGCTCGGGGTCGAATGACTCTCCGAATATCCCCCGCCCGATAGCCATTGATCCGGAGTCGGCCCCGACTTTTCAATCTCTGGGAATGCTGGGGCTGTTTCCGGGGGGGTCGAGAGTTTAGATTCAGGGAACCCGGGGGAACTCATGGGGGTTGAAGTGGGCCTAGCACGGGTTTTGCCTTGTCCCAAATGTAGCGTATTAAAAGCAGGAGCCGAGGCCGGTGCAGTTAACGGCGACTCTGATACGTTGCGCGACGGGGTAGCCTCAGCCAGAGAGACCGATGTACCTAAAACGGCGATCGCCCGAACTCGGGCGCGATCTTCCGCTTGTTCGATCGTCGGTTCAGCCGCCATCCCCGTCGCGAGAGTCACCCCATCCATTTGTACCAAGGTCCGCACCACATAGAGTCCTTGATGAAGGGTGAGTAATTCAGAAATTAAGCTGGCGGTTGGATAGCGAGAGCGAAATTCAATCAACATGATGGGTGAGGGTAGTATCAATACTTAACATTTTAAGGGAGCAGATTCAGTCCGGGGAATTTTAAGGGGATACTTGACATTTTAATGAGGGAAATTGGCTTCGGGGAAATTTAATGCCATTCAATGCTACAATGCCAGAAAACAGGTCAGTTGTGAAAGACCCTAGGATAAAAACCGCCGCCTTTGAGTAAAGCCCTCGCGATTGATCGCCTGAGAGCTGCGAAGAGCGGCAAATATCAATTCCCTAGGGAGAAAAGCCAGAAACCATGCCGCTAGAACAAGCAACAGCTCGTTTTTATGAGTGGGATATCTAACAGATACGGCAGCAACTCCTTAGAGTTTTCCAGTGTCTTTAGATCCTAACTCTATTCAATCCCCAAGCATGGCAAGCCAGTTTGAGGGGGTTCAACACCGAACAACCGCCCCTTCGCTTTGGCTAGTATCCCTGGGATAGATTGGGTTAATGAATCACCGGCGAGTCTGGCAGCACATCTGGTCTGTGGTCTTCATTGTCTTTAGGGATGTAAGCGCGATCGCCTTCAAATGCATTTCGCGTGGGTCAACCCTCCTGTTTTCCTGTGGAAGGAGTCCGTCAGTGACCCCAACATTCGCCAAATGTTGGCTTGAATTGCTGGGGAACTTGACTCAGATGCTGAAAAAGTCGCACGATGGGCGTCGCTTTCCGAGTCTGTAAGTTTCTGATTCGGATGGGTCGATCGGGGAGTATGATACGATAACGACCTCCGTTGAAAACTGACAGGGGATTGACGCGATGCAACTGTTTTGGCTTGAAAGTTGGCATCACTATAGCTTGTCTGAAGTCAAACGAGTCCAATAAGGGGATATTCGTCATTTGCGTCACCTTTGAGGCTCGGCTGGATTGAGAACAAGCAGCAACACCAGACATTTGATGCCTGGAAAGAGAACCGAATGGATAAAAGAAGGATCGATCTCTGAATGGACTTTTCAATCGCTACACTACTGGCAAATTTTACCGATGATAAATCGGTCGCTCCCAAGATCTTGGAGAAGAAACTGGGGTGTCAGGATGAAAAAAGCACGCGCTACTTACAAATCGCGCTCGATGCGTTGGAAAAAATCGGCGTGCTTGTCAAGGAAAAAGGTCGATATCGGCGGGTTTGGGAAGAAAGTCTCGTAGAAGCGAAACTGCGCTGCTCTAGCAAGGGGTTTTGCTTTGCGATTCAGGATACGGAGGGGACGGAGGATATTTACATCCGCGAATGCCACTTGAGTAATGCCTGGAATGGCGATCGCGTGTTGGTGAATATCATTAAAGAAGGCTCTCGTCGCCGTTCTCCTGAAGGCGAGGTGAAGTTAATCCTAGAACGCGCAAACCCGTCCGTACTCGCGAGAGTCAAGCAAACAGGGAATCGCTATTTAGCAGTTCCTTTAGACGATCGCTTGTTATTTGAACTCGACCTCAAACAAAATGGGGTTTCCCTCGCCGATGCGGTCGAACATCTGGTTCATGTCGAAGTGTTGCGTTATGCTCTCGGCAGCAATCCCCCCCTCGGGCGTGTCGCACAAATCCTCGGATCCGATGCAGAAGATGCAAATGATCTGGATATTGTTTGCTGTAAGCATGACTTGCCTCGCGCTTTCCCCCAAGTCGTTCTCGATGCGATCGCCGATTTACCCAAACCCCTGCGAAAGGCTGAGATTAAAGGGCGCTTAGACCTCAGAGGTCTCCAAACCATTGCTTTGATGCCTGCATCCAGACTTCGCAGTTCCATTCCCACGGTGGAACAAGCGTTTACTCTGGAAACCCTCAAAAGTGGCGAGTGGCGTCTGTCCATTCACGTATCAGATGTGGCCCACTATGTCAAGCCAGATACGGCTTTGGATCGCGAAGCCCGCAGGCGATCGGTCTCGGCACATCTGGGGGATATGGTATTGCCGATTATTCCCGAACAGTTGGCTTTGGATTCCTGCTCTTTACTCACCGGGGAAGACCGCCTCGCGGTCTCGGTGTTGGTCATTTTAGATGATGATGGGGTGGTGGATTTTGAAATTAAGCCTAGTGTCATCAAGGTTGATTATCAAGTGAGCGATCGCCAAGCACAACCGATTCTGGATAAATTGCAAGAAAAACATCTTGATCCGGAAATCATCCCTGCCTGGTGGTTAGAGTTTCGCGAACGTCAAAAATCCCTGGAAGAGCCTGAACCCTTACCGCCTGCGATCGCTCAAGCCTTGGAAAAAATGTTCCAATTGAGCTATACGATGCAAAACTGGCGGCGCTCTCGTGGGGGATTTGACCTCAATCTGCCGCCGAATCAATATGGGATTTGTCCCTCGGTTTACAACGATGAAGGTGCAGAGGGCGCGATTTCCCTTTCCTCTCACATTACCGCCCAAGGGATGTTGTGTGAATTTACGATTCTGGCTAACCAACTGGTGGCCACTCACTTACAGCAATTGGGAGTTCCTGGAATTTACCGCGTGCAAGCTGCTCCCGACCTGGAGCAAGTCGATGAGCTGATCAAACTCGCCAGTAATATGGGAGTAGAAGTCCTGCTCGATGACCCGGAGGAAGTTACTCCTATTGACTTCCAGGACTTTACCGAGGTCTTTGCGGCCTCTCAGTGCGAGCGCGTTCTCACTTATTTGCTGGAAGATACCTTAAAACCCGCGAGCTATAGCACAACTCCTGGCTCTCACTTTGGTCTAGCCTTAAATACAGGTTATACTCACTTTTGTTCCCCGGTGCAGCGGTATGCCGACCTGTTGGTACAACGCTTGTTAAAAACTGTGTTTGAAGAAGGACGCGATCGCAAATCGGCTCGATCTAAAGAATACGTCGATCTGCACAGCAGTCATAGTCACGGCGAAATTTCTTGGAACGTTCTGCCTCCGACGACTCACAGCGAATTTGAGAGTCATTTTGCCACCATCGTCGGTCACTTGAGCGATCGCGAAAAGCTCACCCAAGAAGCAGAAGCGGACCTCCAAGGACTTAAAAAAGCCGGACTGATGAAGGCACGCACTGGCGAAACCTTCAGCGGATTAATCACCGGCGTTCAATCCTACGGATTCTTTGTGGAAATCGAAGTCGAAGGACCCGAAGGAATTCCCCTGCGTCTCGAAGGACTCGTCCATGTTTCATCCCTCAAAGATGACTGGTACGAGTATCGTTCTCGCCTGCAAACTCTCGTCGGACGGAAAAATCGTAAGCAATACAGCTTAGGCGATATCGTCGAAGTTCAAGTTAAAAGTGTGGATTACTATCGTCAACAAATCGACCTTGTAGCAGTCGGTGGCGGCAGTGAAGCTAGTGGCGAAGAATATACCGAATATCGGGAGCGCGAGCGGAATTACTATGATTACGAGGAAGATATTTAATCTCCCTTGAATCTTCTAATGATTACCACTGGGTCCGACACAAAAAACTCGGCCAGACACTGGATAAAGCCCGCGTGAGCGCGGGCTTAATTTTTTAAGTTTTTAATACCCTAACGGATAAAATATGTGGACGCAGTGGGCCTCGGGAGGCTGACTGAAAAATCGATAATTGGATGCAAAATGAGCTTTTCAGGTATTTTACTGAAAGGATTTGCGAACCCACCTCCCGGTCTATTTACAAACTTTGCTGGGGATGATAGGATAATATCTAGTCAATTTTATTCTAAAATTCGGCCTTAACTGATTTAATCATTAAACCTTTACTTAATTAATCCAAGAAGGAGAATATTATCAACGATAAAAACCGGCCTTTAATCCTCGGCATATCGGGCGCATCCGGGTTAATTTATGCCGTGCGAACGGTTAAATTTTTGTTAGAGGCAGACTATCGCATTGAACTGGTGGCTTCCAAATCAACTTATATGGTTTGGCAAGCCGAAGAGAATGTTAGAATGCCTGCCGAACCGGCACAACAAGAGATATTTTGGCGTGATCGCGCCGGAAGTGTCACCGAAGGTAAACTAACTTGTCATCCCTGGCAAGATGTCGGTGCAAACATCGCCAGCGGTTCCTTCCGGACCTTGGGAATGTTGGTTATTCCTTGCAGTATGAGTACGGTTGCCAAAATAGCCACGGGATTGAGTTCAAGCTTATTAGAACGGGCGGCAGATGTGCAACTCAAAGAAGGCCGAAAACTGGTGATTGTCCCTCGGGAAACGCCATTTAGTTTGATTCATTTGCGGAATTTAACGACCTTGGCCGAAGCCGGTGCAAGAATTGTCCCAGCGATTCCCGCTTGGTATCACAAACCCCAAACTATTGAGGATTTAGTTGATTTTACCATCGCCCGGGCATTGGATCAATTTGACATTGACTGCGTACCGATTCGGCGTTGGGAAGGACATGATTGAAGCAGGAAAGAGGCCCAAAGACGAATCTCCGATGCTAAAATAAGTCCGTAGGAAGCGGGGAAACTGTGGAAATCCCTGGCAGGGATGAATGAATTAGAAAATAAAATATGCGTGAATTTCGGAATGTACTGCTGTTGGTTGTCTTGGGGGGATTGACAATTTTTGCTCTGCAAAATACGTCGCCATCCCTGTCCTTGGTGTTTTTAGGCATGAGGTCGATTGCGCTGCCCCTGTCTGCCTGGATTTTAGCAGCGATCGCCTCGGGTGTTGTGACAGCTTGGGCGATCGCCATTCTATTCGGACTCTATCATTATTGGGAGAGCCGCGATCGCAGACCCCGCAGATCCCAGCGTCCTCTGGAACCCGTCCCACCCCCACCGCCTCGGGGAAATCGCACGGAACCCCCCTTATCGCGCAATAACGCCACGGTGATCCAGGATGATGTCCCGAATCAGTTTAACCGAAGCGGAGAACCGGGCAGTCGCATCCCCGTTGGCAACTCCAGAGAATTGGAAGAAGAAAACTGGATTGATGAGGATGAGGACTTCATGGATGAACCCAACCCCCAATCCTTTACTCAATCCGGGGAGGGCTACAATTATGAAGTGGTCCGGGAACCCGTTACCGAGTCTTGGGTGGGATCCAGCTATTCCTATAGTTATGATCAGAATCGAGAGTCCGGTGGTGACAAAAGTAATTCCCCCTACGATGCAGACTACCGAATTGTTACCCCACCCCCTCCAGGGGAAAAATCACCGGAGGAAAAACCAGCAGAGGCGATCGCAGAACCGACTCGGGAAGAATTGCCAACACCCGAACCCCCCATCCGTCCCAGTTCCAATGATGATTGGACCACCAACCGCCGTCGCAGTGAAGACTGGTAAGCATTTAACTGTTTGTCGTAACGACTTCAGCGGTCCCATCCCTTTGGCAAAATAGGGCGATCGCGCTTTCCTGTTCACAGAGGGACCCCACCCTAACCCTCCCCTGGCCAAGGGTAGGGCTGTTTCATTCTAAAATTTTCCTTACCCCGTAAGCTTTACGGAACAAGAGTTTTCGGCCTGATTTCTTAAGTTTAAACTAACCACCCCGCCCCTTTGGGGCACCCCTCCAAGGGAGGGGAATATGCCCCAAAATTCCCCTCCTCTGGAGGGGTGCCCCGAAGGGGCGGGGTGGTAAATTCCCCTCCTCTGGAGGGGTGCCCCGAAGGGGCGGGGTGGTAAATACCCTCCTTCTGAGGGGTAGGGCTGTTTCATTCTAAAATTTCCCCGATACCGTAAGCGTTACAGACCAAGGGTTTTCGACCTTATTTCCTACTTTTGAGGCTCGCAACTAGGAAAAGCAGTCTGTATCCCCCGCCAGACAAAGGTTAGCGACAACACAAAAATCAATTTGGCCTTGAGAATGAAACAGACCTACCTTGGCAAGGGGAGGGGACCGGAGGGGAACTGAATGGGAAGGCAAATCACTATCAGCAAACTTGCTGCGGATGAAAGTGAGATGAAAGCCCGATCGCTGGGGTGGAGATACCGCAGAGAAGGACCCCCGGGAGAAGGCGATCGCATTGCAGATTCCGGATTACTGATCGATGCCTGGGGAGTCCCAGGGATGGGGATTGCAGAGTGCGGACCGTGAAGGAAGAGGGTCCCGAGAGGGCCTTAATTTGGCTAGGAAAAAGGACCGAGACTTTATCTTATTTTTATGGTGGAGACTCGGACAAAAGTGGTATTATTTTTTCCCGTGGTACTGGAGAACCGATCAGGAGAGACCCCTTTGTAATCTTTGCAATTATCTTATGTTCGATTGCGATTATGCAATTCTAGAGCATTCGACGCAGAACCTGTAAGACAAAGGGGCTGGAAACGGTCCCCGATGATCCATGAGTCCCCATGCCAGACCCTAAACGATAAGGGCGCGTTGGGAGGGAATCCCCCCGTATTTACCCGTAAGACAGTTCGCTATTGCCAGTCTGGGTAAGACGGGCGATCGCCCTATTGATTCAATTTGACCATTCCCTGAAAATCCCAGTTTAGGCGTGGAACGCCCTGGTATCTTGTAAACCCTCAGTTAAGGAGCCCATCGTGTTCAATTCTACCCGTGATGCCAGCATCAGCGCTGAATTCCTGTCTGCATCTGTCAAAGTTGCCAGTGGGAGTCCATTTAATATGCTCAACTGGGTAGAAACCTTAGAACCCGTGGCTGGAAAGAAAAATCGCTATATTTGCCCAGTCTGTCAGGGAAATAATCTAACGGTTGATCCCCAAAGCGGGGCTTATCAATGCTGGAATGGGTGCGAATGTAAAGACATTCGCGCCACCTTGGGCGATCGCCCCACAAGTATTTCCCCGGGATCAACCCGGCAAAAAACCGCCCAAAAATCCTTTAAACCCGCCCTCTTCCCCGAGGGACAGCCGGTTTTAGCAAGGTTGCGCCAACCCGGTATCCCGCCTAAATCCCAAAAACTCTCCTTTCAGCCGAAAGGGGTCCCGAATCATGCGGTGGAAATCCGTTACCACTACAGCGAGACTCAGGTGGTGTATCGGTTTGAATGGCTGGACCCCAAACAGCGCAAAGGTCATAAAAAAACCTTTCGCCAATGTCACCTGAATGAGGATGGATTGCCGATTTGGAGTAAAGGCAATGACCCCTGGAAAGCCTATCGGGAAACGGAGGCATTAGCAGCCAGCGCCCGTGTTGTGGAAGGGTTTCCCGTGTTGTTATTGCTGGAAGGGGAAGGCTGTGTGGAAATTGCCCGAACTTTGGGGTTAGCTGCGGTGACGTTTCAAGGTAGCGCCTGGACGGATGTGGAAATCGAGAGTTTTTTGATTCGCTTGCGTCATGCCAATGAGAAGGCAACGATCGCCGTCCTCCCCGATCGCGATGAAACTGGGCGGAAAAAGGCGGCGAAGGTGGCGGCAGCAGCAGCGAAAGTGGGCGTTCCCTGTTTGGAATTGGACCCGACGCAGATTGATCCCGAGTTGCCGGAAAAGGGCGATATTCGGGAAATGCTGGAAAATTCGGCAATTCCCTCAGATTTGATTCAACGGTTAGAGGGAGTGATTCGCCAAGGGACTCAGCGGAACTCCCAGACTCTGGAAACGGAGAGTTACGATAGCTTTTTTCCGGTGGTGGAGTTTAACCAGGCGATTGTCAAGTTCCTTTATGGCGATCGCCCGTGGATTTGCGTCAACAATACCCTCTATGCATGGCAGGGGACCTACTACGAAGCCTCCCCGAATGCCGTAGAACTTTATCGGATTACGCAATTTTGCAATTCCTTTCCCATTGATGTTAAAGGGCAGATTCGCTATCCTTACGCCAGTTCCAGCAGTGTGAAGAAAGCCCTGGAATGGGTGAAATTGATGTTTGCGATCGCCCCGGGACGGGTGAATCCCCCAGGACTCAATTGCACCAATGGGGTTCTCCAACTCTCGTTTACTCGCAAGGGCCAGCCCTCCTGGAAACTGGTCCCCCATGACCCCCGCCAGCATTTTTATCTGTATCAACCTTTGGTGACGTATGACCCGGAGGCGGATCCGACGGATTGCGATCGTCTCCTGGAATGTCTGGAACCCCAATATCGGGATATTTTCCTAAAAACCATTGCGGCATCCCTGGATTTAGAATCGGTCCGCCGGTTAAAAGGACGAATGGTTAAAGCATTACTTGCCAAAGGGGATGGCAACAATGGGAAGGATAGTTTGCGGGAAGTCACAGCAATGCTGTATGGCTATCAGGGATTGACCTCGGTTTCCGTGGAAGCCTTTGAACAAGCCGATCGCGGACGGTTGTTTCCCGTTGCCCGATTGGAAGGGTCCCGGGTGAATTGGCCCTCAGAAAATCGCAATGCTGAGGCCCTGGACCGCCTGCAATGCTTGAAAATTGCCATTACCGGCGATCGGTCCTTTGTGATTGAACGCAAAGGCAAAGATGATTATGAAACGGCGATTAATGCGGTGTTTATCTTTAATTGGAACGATATCCCGGAACTAGCGGGAGTCATGGAAGCAATTCGCAGTCGCTATGCGGTGTTGCCGTTTACTAAAACTTTTGCCGTCAACCCCAACCCCCGACGCGGGGAATTGCCAGCGGATCCCCGATTCAAATATGACCCGGAGTTTTTAAAATCCAAAGTGCTGCCTGCTTATTTGAACCGCCTCTTGGAGGCGTTACAACGGTTGATGCGTGATGGGATTGACTATAGTCCTACCCAAGAAGCGATGACCCAAATCCAATGCGCTTCGGAACATTTGTGGCAATTTGTCAAGGATTCGGGGTTAGTGGAGGACCCAGATTCTCGGGTTTATGTCCAAGAGATTTGGCAAAAGTTGCGGCAATGGTATCAGGATACGGGGATTTTACAGGTAGAAGTCAGCGATCGCGCTCGGGAGAAACTGCTGTGGTATGACTTACCCTCTGCCAGCGATCGGCATTGCAAAACCCTAAATCAGGTCCCGGTTCGTCTCCTGTCTATGTTTCCAAAAGCGAAAAAAGGCGGGGATGAACAAGGCACATTTTTGACGGGTTTAAAGTGGCATAATCCTTAATTTTAGGGAGAATTTTGCATTAAAGTCGGGTTTCTGACTCAATCACAACTGGAGGGAGAGACCCGATTTTCAGGTCTATTTATAGCGGTTTCTAATATTAAAGGTCCCTAGAGGTCGATGGTATCCGAGATTAAGCCCGAGTTGGCAGGAATTGTTGCATGGATTATTGTGGCGATCGCGGCAATGGATGACAAATAGGGTCCGAGTGGGACCAGGACCAGACCCAAATTTGAACCACCACAGGTTATCCCCGGGAACAGAGGCAGGTTCTATCGGTAGAGGGATAAATCTTCTAAAAAATTCAGATACATTAAAAACATAAGAAACCGCACCGAGATTCTGGTGCTCATAACATAGACCCCTGGTCTTTTTAAAAAATATAGATTAAGAGACAATCCCACCTGTGGCAACATTGGTGGGATTGTTAGTCTTTAGGGTTTCCTTGTAGGGTATGCTATACAGTTTAAATCGAGTGAAAGGGAGGTTTAGTGAAATGCCTCGATAAGGGGACAATAATTCTCTACCAGAAGAGGTAGCCGCAGGTTCTACCTGTGGATAGATAAACTTTCCCTCAAGCTTCCGATAAAGTAAGAGCATAAGAAACCGCACCGAGATAGGTGCTCATAACACAGGCCCTCGGCCTTTTTAGTAAGCCCCGATTATAAATCAAGATAAGAGACAATCCCGCTAGAAAACCTCTGGCGGGATTGTTGATTTTGAGGAGTTGATGATTTCTGTTCTCAGGCAGCAATTTAGCAGTGTGTTTATTACTACTAAGAGGCGTCTGGAAGGGGGAGAAGCAGGTTCTACCTGTAGATAGATGAACTTTCCCTCCAGCTTCAGATAAAGTAAGAACATAAGAAACCGCACCGAGATAGGTGCTCATAACACAGACCTCCAGGTCTTTTTAGTAACCCGATTTAATCAATCAAGATAAGAGACAATCCCGCTAGAAAACCTCTGGCGGGATTGTTGATTTTGAGGGGTTGACTGGCATTGCCCCAGGCGATCGCCAGTGGAGAGGGTCCTTGCCCGCTAGAAGAGGTAGCCGCAGGTTCTATCTGTAGATAGATAAACCGCCTCTCCAGGTTCGGCTATATTAAGAGCATAAGAAACCGCACCAAGATAGGTGTTCATAACACAGGCCCTCGGCCTTTTTAACAAGCCCAGATTATAAATCAAGATAAGAGACAATCCCGCTAGAAAACCTCTGGCGGGATTGTTGATTTTGAGGAGTTGATGATTTCTGTTCTCAGACAGCAATTTAGCAGTGTGTTTATTACTACTAAGAGGCGTCTGGAAGGGGAGAAGCAGGTTCTACCTGTAGATAGATAAACTTTCCCTCAAGCTTCAGATAAAGTAAGAGCATAAGAAACCGCACCGAGATAGGTGCTCATAACACAGGCCCTCGGCCTTTTTAGTAAGCCCAGATTATAAATCAAGATAAGAGACAATCCCGGTAGAAATCTTCTAGCGGGATTGTTGGTTTCTAGGAGTTGATAGTTTTATGTTCCCAACCGCAATCTCGGGGAGGTGTCGTTGCTACCAAGAGGCTACCGGAAGAGGTAGAAGCAGGTTCTATCTGTAGGGGGATAAACTTTGCCCTAGAGTTCGGGTACATTAAGAACATAAGAAAGCGCACCGAGATAGGTGCTGATAAGACAGGCCGTCAGGTCTTTTTAATAAATTAAAATAACAGACAATCCCGCTAGAAATCCTCTGGCGGGATTGTTGATTTTCACCCAGGAATTTTCTGGTTAATCCCAGTAAAAGCCGACAAATTTAAGGGTGCAATTACAGGAACAAAGCCCCCAACCCGGGCTGAAGAGCACAGGGACTTTAAAACCGTGAATGCCTGATGAAGGAGTTCCTAAAAGGGTGGGCGCTTATCCCTAGAGGTAGCAACAGGTTCTATCTTTAGGGGGATAAACTTTCTCGGACAATTCAGTTATATTAAGAACATAAGAAAGCGCACCAAGATAGGTGCTTATAAGACAGGCCGTCAGGTCTTTTTAATAAAGCAAAATAATAGGCAATCCCGCTAGAAATCTTCTGGCGGGATTGTTGATTTTGAGGGAGATTTTATCCCTGAGTAGGAGTAAAAGCTCACATCCTCAAGGCTGAGTGTTTATAGGGAGAAGTAGCTTAGAGATGCTCCCCAGAGGTAGCAACAGGTTCTATCCTTAGAGGTATAAACTTTCCTGGACAATTCAGTTATATTAAAAACATAAGAAAGCGCACCGAGCTAGGTGCTGATAAGACAGGCCGTTAGGTCTTTTTAATAAAGCAAAATAACAGGCAATCCCGCTGGTAGAAATACCGGCGGGATTGTTGGTTTTGAGTCGGGGATTAGGAACGGTGGCTTGTCCTATGCTGTAGGGGGTTGCTTCGTTTGAGGTCCCCCACCTGGTTAGGGCAAGGAGTGGTTTGTTTCTGGGGGTTGGCTTACCTTAATCCCTGGACGGCTAAACAGTTTAAAGTAAACTGAGTTCAACAGTTCTTTGATGGGAAAGGTAATAAAAGTCAGGGGATTAATGGTGACGATGATGTTCCGATTATCCGCTTTAGCTTGTTTGACGATTTGTTTAGCAACCCAATCGGCAGACATGACCCCAATAGGATTGAGGTTGCTTTTAAAGGGGCCAAGAATCAATTTTCTAACGATGCAAGGTGCATCTAATCGGCGCAAGGTGACTAAATCCCCAAGGGTGCGTTTGGTGAGTTCGTACAGGGGACTAAAGGCAGGATTGGATTCTGCTTCGGATGTGTTAACCCAGACTTCTTTGCGGGCGATGTCTTGATTAGTACGAACGGTGGTGAAAAATAGTTCCATCAAACGCCATGCAGAAAAGGCGTTGACTTGATAGGAAGTGGCGATCGCCTCTGGGGTGCGATCGCCATTGACATTCATGCCATGATTGAGGATGAGAATATCGACCTTTTCAAATAACGCCGCTAAGTCATTTTCTTGACCGATTTGCCAGGTAACGGTATTCACCTCCAGGGTTTCTGACTCTAGGGTTAAGGCGACTGCCTCGTTGCCAGAGGTGAGGGCGATAACTTTGGCCCCTGCTTCATGGAGATGCAACAACAGCGATCGCCCCAGGGTTCCAGAGGCCCCAGTCACCGCTACGGTTTTGCCTTTGAGGGAAAGTGCAGTTCCCATAAGTTTGTCTATAAAAGTAAACGTCCCGCAAAAGTAAGCATTTTGGTTATCAAAGTGGTGTCGCCAATGGTAGGGACGATTCACAAACCATCGCGAGGGTGGAGTGGCAAAAGGACCCGGTTGGTGAGTCAAATCCGTGAGGCGATCGGCCCCTGGAACTCCCGAACCCCGGGCGATCGCACTGCCTAAAAAGCTGAGGGTATAAAGACAACCAATCCCAGCAACCCAATGGTAACTCGGAAGAACCAGATAGGCCCCTAACCACCACAACAGCCCAAACCCCAGCATCACCAGGGCCTCGGGTACGTCATTGCGCCAATGCGCTTGTTGATAAATCTCTTCACTCGCTGGGGTGAGATTCGGACGAAAAACGCGATGATGCCAAACGTGCAAGCGATAGAGAGGTTGCCAAACATGGGCAAAAGCATGATACAAATCTCGTACCAGTTCCGCCCATAGAATAGAACCGAGTCCCCACGCTACTGTTGCAATCCAAATTGGGAGCATAGTTAGTTTAATACACCTTTTTTCTGTAATTTTAGGGAATGACCCCCGAGTAGCAACAACCGGCGGGGGTTCAAACCCCCGCCTAACAACTTAAGTCGGTTAAAACCGACTGCAAGTCTGATACCGTGGGCTTTTTAGTCGGTTTTAACCGACTTTAGCTATGAGGCGGGGGATTTATCCCCCGCCGGTTGTTGCCCCGCCGGTTGTTGCCCCGCCGGTTGTTGCCCCGCCGGTTGTTGCCCCGCCGGTTGTTGCCACAGGTGCAAAATGTCAGTGTTACACAACTTTACATGAAATCTTAATGCATTGACTCCGGATTTCCGAATCACGAGGGAGGAATTTGCCCAATTTCCCGGGAATTGTCGCATCCATCTCTATCTGTAGGCGGTTCCAGAATCACAGAACCGCCTCCTAAACTAAAGCAGAATTTAATATCCTCAAATATCCTTGCGCGTTGGGAGAATAGCCGATGAATGGAAAAATTTTAGAAAATCAAGTGGTTTTGGTGACGGGTTCAAGTTCGGGAATTGGTGCCGGAATTGCCTTGGGAATGGGAAAGGCTGGGGCGAAAGTAGTTGTGAACTATCGTAGCAGTCCGGAAGGGGCAAAGAAAGTGGTTGACGAAATCACATCCCAGGGCGGGGAGGCGATCGCCATTCAAGGGGATGTCAGCCAAGAAGAGGATGTGCAAAAAATCTTCTCTCAACTCTGTGAACAGTTTGGTACAATTGATATTTTAATCAATAATGCAGGAATTCAGCAAGATGCAAATCTTGTAGATATGACCCTAGCGCAATGGCAAAAAGTCATAGACGTCAACCTCACAGGCCCATTTCTCTGTACCCGAGAAGCGGTGAAAGAATTTATGCGCCGGGGTATCGTTGAAGGGCGATCGCGCGCTGCCGGTAAAATTATCTTTATCAGTTCCGTCCATGAAGTGATACCTTGGGCCGGTCACTCCAACTATGCCGCCTCTAAAGGCGGAATCAAACTGTTTATGCAAAGTATCGCCCAAGAAGTTGCCCGCCACAAAATCCGCGTCAATGGCATTGCCCCCGGTGCCATTAAAACTCCCATTAATGAAGATGCCTGGGATACCCCCGAAGACGAAGCCGCACTGCTCAAATTGATTCCCTACAAACGGATTGGCGTTCCCGAAGATATCGCCAAAGTTGCCGTCTGGTTAGCCTCGGATGAGTCAGACTATGTACATGGAGAAACCATCTTCGTCGATGGCGGGATGACCTTATATCCGGGCTTTGCTGACGGTCAAGGATAAATCAATTCGCTCCCCCCAAACCCCGCTGTGGCAATTCCCCAGACTCCTCTTTGAGTTCAGAGGGGTCGGCTTCTGTACGGAATGGAAACCATCCCCGCCAAAAATTCGATTCACCTTGAGCCACTGCTTCGCATCCATACCCCGTCCCTCCGCCACTGCACCTATTTTACTGAAGGTTCATCAACTTGGGGAGAACCCGGCCCCGGGTTGACATCCGGCAAATTGCCGTATATCCTTAATTCATAGCTTTTATCTCATATTACGGAGCAACCCCCATGACTCCTCCAACGGATTCCAAATCCTCAGCGCGGCTGGAAGCTCGTATCAGCCAGGAAACTAAGGCTCTTGTGCAGAAGGCTGCTGATTTACAAGGACGAACCCTGACAGATTTTGTGGTGGCAGCTATTCAAGCAGAAGCCTACAGGGTGATTGAGCATCACCAAACTCTCAAGCTAAGTCGGGAAGACAGTGAAGCGTTTGTGGATGCGATTCTCACTCCTCCGAAACCTAATGATGCTTTAAAATCAGCAGCTTTACGGTACAAACAGGTGATGTCGGGCTAATGGTTCTTAAAATCAACCTGCTTGAGAGTCGAACCCATATCCGCTCCAACTTTTGCTGTGGAGAAGAAAGTTTAGATACCTACATCCGACAACAAGCCTCTCAAGACCTGAAAAACCGGGTCTCCACTGTATTTGTTTTAATTGATGAGCCGAAGATGGATGTTTTAGGTTACTATACACTCTCTTCTTACACGGTTAATGTGGCAGCCTTGGAAGAAAACTTTGCTAAACGATTACCCCGGTATCCAGCATTACCGGCCACTCTATTAGGTCGTCTCGCGGTTGATAATGAGCAAAAAGGCAAGGGTTTGGGTGAACTGTTACTGATAAATGCCCTTCAAAAGTATTTAGATGCTGCCATGCAAGTTGCATCGATCGCTGTCATTGTCAAAGCCTTGAATGATAAAGCGTTGAGCTTTTATATCAAATACGGCTTTAAGCAATTTAATGAGGAGCCGATGAAGCTATATTTGCCGATGAAGTCGGTTGAAGAGCTTTTTCAAAATCGTTGACATCGGGCAAATTTCTGGCTCTCCTGGATATTTTTCTTCTGGCAGAAACAGATGGGCGATGCTGGAGAAATACTCCACCCCACTGAACTCGACCAAAATCTGCTACAATTTGGATTTGACAGTTCCATGTTGGGGCAAAAATTATGCGGTCAATTGAGCAACTGACTGAGGAAATATTATCCCTGCCTAGTGAAGTGAGAGCACTTCTCGCTGATAAGTTAGTGGAAAGTTTGGAATTCAATGCTGACTCAGCAATTCAGGCAGCTTGGGTGACTGAAGCCCAGCGCCGGAGAGATGAGGTCCGAAATGGCTCGGTTGAGCCCATTTCCGGTGAAGAGGCTTTAGCGCAAGTCAGACGGTTGATTGAGTCATGAAGTATATTTTTCATTCTCTGGGCTGATATCATGGGCACATCATGTCCTGAATCTCTGATTAAGCAACTGTGACGCCTCTTTCTAAACCCTTTGATTCTGTTACTCCTCCGTCTGAAGAAGAACTCACCGATATCGTGGTGATCGGGAGTGGAATTGGTGGATTGTGCTGTGCTGCATTATTGGCACAGTATGGGTTTGCGGTGACGGTTTGTGAGAGTCATAGCATTGCAGGGGGTGCAGCGCATGGGTTTTCTCGGAATGGATATACGTTTGATTCGGGTCCGTCGTTGCATTCTGGGTTGTCTGACCCTCACTCGGCTCACCCACTTAAACAGGTGTTGGATGCCATTGGTGAAACAGTCCCTTGTGTGACTTATGATACTTGGGGTTGTTATCTTCCGGAAGGGGAATTGAATATTGCCGTGGGTGCAGACCCGTTTTGTGAGGTACTGCAACAGTTGCGAGGCAGGGGTGCGGTGCAGGAATGGCGGAAGCTGCAACAAGTTATGGAACCGTTAGCGGCAGCAGCGAAGGCGATTCCTCCCACTGCGTTGCGCTGGGATTGGGGGGCTGCGATCGCCACAGCACGGTTTGCACCAGCGGTTTTGCCTCACTTGGGAAACATCGTTAAACTTACCGGGCCCTTTAGTCGAGTCATGGATGAGGTGATTCAGGACCCGTTTATCCGCAACTGGTTGGATTTGCTCTGTTTTCTGCTCTCTGGACTGCCTGCCTCGGGGACTAGCGCCGCAGAAATGGCCTTTATGTTTGCGGAATGGTATCGACCCGGGGTCGTGCTAGAGTACCCCATTGGCGGCAGTGGCGCGATCGCAGATGCCTTGGTCCGGGGACTGGAAAAACAGGGGGGACGGTTGCGCCTGAATGCTCATGTAGAACAAGTGCTGGTGGCAGGCGATTCCCTTCGGGATAGCTTCGCTTCACGCGCGGTAGGCGTACGTCTGCGGGGAGGGAAGGTGATTCACGCCCGTCAAGCGGTGGTATCCAATGCGTCGGTGTGGGATACTTTGAAATTACTACCCCAGGATGCAGTTCCGAAATCGTTTCGCGATCGCCGTCAAGGCACTCCCGCTTGTGAGAGTTTCATGCACCTGCACCTCGGCATCGATGCTGCTGGATTACCGGCTGATTTAGCCTGTCACTATATCATTGTTAACGACTGGAGTCAAGGGATTACAGCCCCGCAAAATGTCGTTTTAGTCTCCATTCCCTCGGTGTTAGACCCGTCCCTCGCCCCACCGGGAAAGCACGCCATTCACGTTTATACACCTGGGAACGAACCCTATCATTTATGGGCGGGACTTGAGCGCAATAGTGCGGCATATCAAGACTTGAAGCAAGAACGGGCGGAGGTGATGTGGCAAGGGTTAGAACGGATTATTCCGGATATTCGGCAGCGATGTGAGGTGACTTTGGTGGGAACACCTCTGACTCATGAGCGATTTTTACGCCGCGATCGCGGTTCTTATGGTCCTGCCATTGCGGCAGGAAGCGGCTTTTTTCCGGGTCCAACCACTCCCTTATCGGGGTTATTCTGCTGTGGGGATTCCACTTTTCCCGGAATCGGTTTACCTGCCGTTGCCGCCAGTGGGGCGATCGCCGCTAATACGATCGCCCCCTTGCACAAGCATCTCGCCCTACTTAAGGCGATCGGTTTTTAAAACTCCACAAACCCTATTATGCAATGTTCATAGTCACAACTTCAGTCGTTACTATGAACTAAGAGAATGGCTTAAAACCTCGCGATGGTGGGGCTCCTGTAAGTTGGTGATAGTTGGTCCTAATGGAATAATTCCACCGGGATTTAAGGGGAAAAGATTACCGTAATAGTCTCGTTTAATACTATCAAGATTACAAGTGTCTGCTACTCCCGGGAGTTGATAGATATCCCTGAGATAGGGTCCGAGGTTTTGATAGTCCTGGATGCGGCGTTTATTGCATTTAAAGAGTCCGTGATAAACAATATCAAAACGAAATAATGTGGTAAATAGCCGCACATCAGCTAGAGTTAATTGGTCGCCGCATAAGTATCGATTAGTCGCCAAAACTGCATCTATTTCATCTAAGGTATTAAACAGTTCCGTGCAGGCGGTGTTGTATGCGGTTTGACTTTGAGCAAATCCACAGCGATAGACGCCATTGTTAATGGCAGGGTAAATTTTATTGTTCCAGTATTCTATTTTGTCTTGGAATTTTTCGGGATATAAATTGAGTTCTGGATGAGTGCTAAATTCATTAAATTCTGAATTGAGCATCATAATAATTTCAGCACTTTCATTGTTGACAATGGTCTGGGTTTGGGTATCAAACAGGACCGGAACGGTGCAGCGTCCTTGATATCCGGGACGGGCGATCGCATACAGTTCCGGGAGGGTTTGACAGCCGTATTCGGGTTCATCCAGGACCCAGATTCCGGCATCGGGAGAGGGGGAGACAATGGCAACGGAAATGGCCGATTCTAATCCTTTGAGCGATCGCACCACCAGGGTCCGATGCGCCCAAGGGCAACCCAATCCCACATACAGGCGATACCGTTCCTTAGCTGGGGGATAGGGGTTTTCGGGTTGGGTTCCGACGGAATTTCTAAACTCGCTGATGGGACGAATGTATTCTCCAGTTTGATTACGCGGGGCGAGTTTGGACATCATCAGTTGCCATAGGCTCGTCCAGACAAATTTGCCCATTTTAATAATAACTTTTGAGGGCAGTTTTTTCCCTTTTTTCGGGGGAGTATTGGTTTGGTTGGAAGGAGTTTCTAAAGACATAATCAATGGGGTGAAGGGGATAAACTCATAAAAAATATTTCTCGTCTTACAAGTTGAGTAATGCACAGGCGAGGGCCTGGTTATTTTAGTCGGGTAATTGTTCTTTCAAAGAAGAAATAATCTGAGCATCTAGTTTGAGTTTGACCTCGATTAAGCGGGTGGTATCCCGGAAAATTAAAATTTGATTGTCTTCTACAAAAATTTCTGGTTCTTGCAAAGTCAAGGTTTGATATTTCAAGGCAGCGAGTCCGATCTGCATGACGAGGGTGGGTTGGGATTGGGGATAAATGTAGAGTTGCTGCCGTTTGGGGTCGAGTTGCAGTTGTCTGACGGTGGTATTGCGTTCGTCTGGCATTCCGGGTTTTGTCCAATAGAGGGTAATGCCGCGTATATCGGGGTTGGCGATCGCAAAGGTTTCGTCAAAGCGTTGGGGTTCCCAATCCAATTCTCGAACATCGCCGTTTCCCGGAAGGATACGCTGGCGCAAGATGATCTCTTTGCCGTTGAGGTTGCGCCACCATTGCCGGATTGTCTCGAAATTTTCAACCATCTCGGGATTGCTATTCCCAGAGTGCCAGGTGATGAATTGCACGATCGCCCTCCTGATTACTATCAATAATTCCCATTTTAGAGTTTAAATTAGATTTTAAAGGTGACTGTACCTCGGCAACGCTAAACCTTCCCTGACATGGACTTACCCATCGTTTATCATCCTGACTATGTGGCCCCTCTGCCTCCGTCCCATCGTTTCCCGATGGAAAAGTTTCGGTTACTCTATGAAATGCTTTTAGGCGATCGCGTTGTCACTCCCGAACAGTGTCACACGCCAGAATTGCCACCCCAGGACTGGATTGAATCCGTCCATGACCCCCAATATGTCCAGGCATATTGCCAAGGCACTCTCGACCCCAAAGCACAGCGCAGGATTGGTTTACCCTGGACTGAGGCGATCGCCCATCGCACTTGTATCTCCATTGGTGGGGCAGTTTTGACCGCTAAACTGGCATTAAAACACGGATTAGCTTGCAACACCGCCGGGGGAACGCATCATGCCTTTCCCGATTTTGGATCAGGGTTTTGCATTTTCAATGATTTGGCGATCGCCTCCAGGATGATCCAAAAATTGGCCGGGATTCGCAAAGTCTTAATTGTCGATTTGGACGTCCATCAAGGGGATGGGACAGCCTTTATTTTTAAAAATGACCCGGATGTTTTTACCTTTTCTCTACACTGTGAGGCCAATTTTCCCGGGCGAAAACAAACCAGTGATTTAGATGTTCCTTTACCCGTAGGAATGGAGGATGATGAATACTTGCAAACCGTCGCCGGTTATTTACCGGATTTACTCGGACAATTCCAACCCGATTTAGTCTTGTATGACGCAGGAGTTGATGTTCATGCAGGCGATCGCCTGGGTAAATTAGCCCTGAGTGATACCGGGATTTTTCGGCGGGATATGCAGGTGTTAAGCACCTGTCTCGCCGCTAGATATCCCGTTGCCTGTGTCATTGGGGGCGGATATTGCGAGGATATGCGCGGTTTGGTGTATCGCCATTCGCTCTTACATCGTGCTGCAGCTCAAGTGTATCGTCAGTATCGACTTTAGTGGTAACAACCGCTGGGGATTAAAACCTCCAGCTAATAGCTTAAGGCAACAACCGCCAATCGATTTATCCCCCGCCTGGTTTGCTACTCCCGTTCCAAAATTCTGACCATTCCTTTGGCACTGCCACTGATGAGAAGTTGTCCATTTGGACTGTAAACTAAGGACATCACGGCCCCACTTTCTTCCGTTAACGTGCAGAGTAATTTACCTGTGGGTAAATGCCAGATTTTGACCGTCCCATCGGCGCTGCCTGTGGCAAAGCTGTTCCCATCTGGGGCGAGGGCGACTGCGGTTACGGGTCCTAAATGGGCACTCAGACTCCACAGCAGTTCACCCGTTTCCAAATTCCAGAGTTGAATACTGCCGTCGCCACTGCCGCCGATGAGGAGTTGTTGGGGAGAGATGACGATCGCTTCTACTGCCTCTAAACTGCCATTGAGGACCGAAATCGGCTGTTTGGTTTGGAACTGCCACAGGGTAATCGTACCGTCCCCACCGCCTCGGGCGAGAATTTGACCATCGGGGGAAATGGCGAGGGAAAAGATGGGTCCGGTATAGTCCGTGAGGGTATCAATTAATTCAGCTTTGGACAAATCCCACAATTTAATCGTTTCGTCAAAACTGCCACTAACGAGGGTTTTGCCATCAGGGGCGATCGCCAAGGCGCGGACGGAACCCCCATGTCCCGTGAGGGTTTCTTTGGGAATTCCTGTGGGGAGTTCCCAGAGTTTAATGGTTTTATCCCAACTGGCAGAGGCGAGGGTTTTACCATCAGGGGCGATCGCAATGGCAAATACCCCCCGTTTGTGTTCGGCAAGGACTTGCAACAGTTCGCCCGTAGTCAGGTTCCACAGTTTAATACTGGTATCAAAACTGCCCGTTGCTAGAATTTGTCCATCAGGGGTAATCCCCAGCGATCGCACCCAGTCCGCATGGGCGGGCAAACTGTGGCGACAGATCCAATTCTGGGCCGTGGGTTCTGAGGGGGCCGCAAATGACGGCAGCACGACTTTCGACGCGGGCGGTTTGGATTTGGCGGGTTGAGAAGGGGTTGCGGATGTGGGGGGTTCCGGCGTTGCCAGTTCCGGTTGAGGGCGAGGAGAGGGCGACGGGACCACGATTTGCGAGGTTAATTGGGAAATTGCCTCCTCCACTCGTTCTAAGCGGTAGGCAAAGGATGAACGATTCAGATAGGCGATCGCATTGCCCAGACTTTCATCCAACAAGGCATATTGCTCTTTCAACCCCGCGATTTCCCCCTGAATCTGGGACAGATCCACCGATTCTAATTTCCCCAATCGGGTTTTAAGCAGAGCCAATTCATCCGGGGACCCCGTAGCCACAGGGGGGCGGCTGCCTTCCTCTACTTCCACTTGAGGGAGGGGAAGTTGCTTCTGGGGTTCCACCCGTTGGGTGAGCATTTCGAGTTCTTCCGCCAATTGGCGATGCTGTCGATTCGTTGTTCCACTGACTCGGCGAGTTTGGTGTTCCAGGCGATACCGGGCGATCGCATTCAGAATCAGGGCACTGCAAATCAAAGGGGCGGCTACATAGATAGCCCCATTAAAAAAAACCGCCACTATCGACGCCACCACTGACGCGAACAAGGAAGCATATTCTGCGGTTTCTAGCCAATGACGGTGATTTGACATAGAGTCCTTCCCACCCACCGGAGCCTATATTACAAGTGCCATTTTATCAAAAATCCCCCTAATCTTTCCATTTTATGGAGAAATGTTGATATAAGGGGGATACAAATTTTTCAGTCAAACCGGACACAATTGAGCCTAAATTGCCCAAAATTTTGTTCTGAGACTAATAATGATTCCTCTAGTTTCAACCCGGAGCGTTCGAGCCTTAAAAATAGGGTAAACAATGAACAAAGAGTTTAATCAATCATTTTGTTGTTTTGCCCCTCGTTATTGACTCAAGCGGCTGTTATCCAGAAAAATCCCCACCCGGAAAGCCGTGGGTGAGGAAGATTACAATCCTAGAAATAGCTTGGCAATATTAAAGTAAATCAGAACACCCAAAACATCTACAGCCGTGGTAATAAATGGTGCTGACATCAGGGCGGGATCTAACTTAATGGCGCGGAATAAAAACGGCAGGGCCGAACCGGATACCGATGCCAAAATGGAAATCGCAATCAGAGAGATGCCGACACAGAAAGCCACCTGGAGATTGACTCGCAAGAGGAAAAAAGCCCAGATGGTGGCCAGGGTTCCCAAAATTGTCCCTAGTAATGCACCGGCAATTCCTTCTCGCCAGATGACTTTGAGCGGTCCGAGTAAGCGAATTTCATCGGTATTCATCCCGCGAATCACCACAGTAGAAGACTGGGCACCGACATTCCCTCCCGTACCCGTAAGCAGGGGGATAAAGGCGGTGAGGACGACGACTTGCTGCAATAGCTCTTTTTGGGAATTAATAATTGATCCGGTAACGGTATTGGTGAGCAATAAGACGAACAGCCAGACGACACGGCGTCGCGCCACTGTCCATAAATTCATTTCAAAATAATTATCCCCATCGGTTTGGACCCCACCCAAGGCATAAATATCCTCGGTGGTTTCCTGTTCCATGATGTCGATCGCATCATCGATGGTGATGACCCCGACTAAGCGTTGCTCGCGATCGACCACGGGGATCGCTAGGAAATCATAGCGCTGAATCAGGCGCGAGACTTCCTCACCGTCGGTATCTGTATGGACGAATACCACATCCCGAGTCATGATTTCACTAATTTTTTCCTCGGGGGAACTAATCACCAAGTCCCGCAGGGAAACGATTCCGGTTAACCGGCGTTCGCTATCCATGACATAGAGGTAATAAATAATTTCCGCCACTGGCGACAGGGTGCGAATCCGTTCCAGGGTTTGGCTGACGCTCATATTTTCCCGGACGGAAATATATTCCGGGGTCATGATTCTCCCGGCAGTTCCCGATTCATAGCCCATTAGCAGGGCGGTGGACTGCCATTCCGTGGGAGACAGTTGTGCCCGCAATCGGCGCACGACTTTCGAGGGCAATTCATCCAGCAGTCGGGCGCGATCGTCCGGGGACATATTGCCAATGATATCTAGGACGTCCTGGCGCTTGAAGTCTTCTAAAAGCACCTGTTGGACGCTGGTATCGAGATGTTCATAAACTTCCGTTGCTTCCTGTTTGGATAGCAAGCGAAAGGCGATCGCCTGCATCGCTTCAGGCATTCCTTCGATCGCTTCGGCGATATCCACAGGTTGAACCGGGACTAAAATCGCTTTAGCCCCCTGGAGGTCCCCCTGTCTGAGCAGGGCTTCCAGTTGCGATCGCACTAAGTCAGGTATTTCTCTCCGCGACAGGGTCCCGAGGGGAGAGGATATCGGTTGAGGTTCAGTCACGTTAAACTCCCTGGATCCAGTCCGATCCCTATTCTATACAATTTAAGGGGACGCGAACTCGTCACCCCAGGCGAAACAGGGCGAGTCGAACGGGACCTCTCCAGTGGGTTCCCAGTCACTCCGCACCTCCCAAAAGCTGCTGTGCCACCGTTAAATAAATTAACACCCCCAGGACATCCACTGCTGTGGTAATAAAGGGCGCTGACATTAAGGTTGGCTCAAATCCTAGGCGATCAAATAAAAACGGGAGGGCTGACCCGGCGAAGGAGGCGAGGAAGGTAATCGCCAGCAAACTCACTCCCACGGAAATAGCAACCAGGAGATTTCCCGCTAGGAAATAGGCCCAAATGGTGACAATAAGCGACAGCATGATTCCTAACAGTGACCCGGCTGCTGTCTCCCGTCCAATCGTTCTCCAGACTTTTCCTTCCCCAATTGCATTGATATTTAATCCGCGAATCACCACGGTGGAGGACTGTGCACCCACATTCCCCCCGGTATCAATTAATAAGGGAATAAAAGCCGCCAGTGCGACCACTTGTTCGAGGATATCTTCTCGGGCGCGAATCACGGCTGAGGTTGCTGTATTTGTAATTAATAAAATCAACAACCAAACCACACGCTTTCGCGCCACGGTGAATATATTGGTTTGAAAATAGTTTTCTTTGCCGCTTGCCACCCCACCGAGGGCATAAATATCTTTTGTGGTTTCGGCTTCCACCACATCCATGACATCATCCACGGTGATAATGCCCACGAGACGTTGTTCGCTATCGACAACGGGCAAGGCTAGAAAATCATAGCGTTGAATTAATCGCGCTGCTTCCTTGCGATCGGTTTCCGTGGAAACAAAGACGGGTTCTCGCCGGGTAATTTCTGATAGAAGTTGTTCCGGGTCCGAGACGACTAAATCCCGCAGGGAAATCGTGCCCCTTAAGTGCCGAGAGGCATCGGTAACGTAAAGATAATAAATGATTTCACTGACATGGGCTAACTTTCTAATTCGGTCTAAGGCTTGTGTCACGGTCATATTTTCTTTGACCGCGATATACTGCGGGGTCATCATTCTCCCGGCGCTGTCTGGGGGATAGCCTAACAGCAAGGAGGTGGTTTGACGTTCCTGGGGACTGAGTTGTTCAAGGATGCGCTTGACCACTTTGGCGGGTAATTCATCAAACAAGCGGGCGCGATCATCTGGGGACATTTTACCGACAATATCTAAAACATCCTGGCGTTTAAATTCTTCGATTAAGGCATATTGAATACTAGAGTCGAGATATTCATAGACTTCGATCGCCTCTTCTTTTGACAACAAGCGAAAGGCGATCGCTTGCATGGTTTCGGGTAATCCTTCAATCGCTTCGGCGATATCTGGCGGTTGCACCGGAACTAGCAAGGCTTTAGCACCTTTGAGGTTATTTTGTTCGAGTAATGCCTGCAATTGCGATCGCACCAGTTCCCGCAATTCTTCTCGGCTTGTCCGCTGGACGGACGGCAATTCGGTATTATTATCATTCATAAGCCACTCTCTAATCGGTTCTCTATTTCCGAGTGTGGTTGGGGGGTGTTTTCCCCAAGCGATCGGGTCTAATGCAGCAGAAATCGGGCAACAAAATCTCGGGTTTGTTGCGATCGCTGTTGCAGAATTCCCATTCATGATAGTCCCAAGTGCATCTAGTCCGCGATTGACCAATGGTTTGATTTCCATTGGCGATCGCGACCCCAAATACTAACCGAAATCAGTAACAAGGACTTTAAATTTGCATCCGGAATTGGGTTAAGCTACCTGTTGGTTAGCCTAACCTTCACTCTTCCTTTAAATCTTTAAGCGATCGGTAATTCATGATTCATCTCCATTCCTAACATGACCGCCCTCTTACCCGGGGGTCACGAGATGAACCAGAAAACTCGCAGGTGGAGTCACACTAGGTCATTTCACTGACTAGACCGCCCGGTTGTGGAGAAACGGTCGAGGTTCATCTAAAGGCTCGTCAGCCATTGAGTCTGCCTGAGTAATCGTTGCAATACAACTACTACCAGAGCTTTCCACTTGAGTATTCCTTACTTGTTTAAGTTGCATTTAAGACCGGGAAGTTCAGAGAGTTCTGAAAGCCCTTTTTTTTTATACCACTCTTCAGAAAACAGGTCAAGCTTTTTTGGCTTTTTTTTACGGACCAGGTTTTCCCTTGTTTCCATTGGGTCAGCAGTTGGGTAGAGATTGCCCCTACTTCTGACCCTTTGCTAAATTCTAAAACCCCCTACAAAACCCCCTTACTTCTCCCTTGAAAAGGGGTAAATTCCCGAAGAAAATTGCTCTAACTGTGATGAGTTTCCTCGTCCATATCTGAGTTTGATACCACCAAAACTGGAACGCGGCTCCCCCGTAAAACCCCTTTTAAAACCGACTCTACTGCCACCCCTTCTCCCTCAGAATTAGGGGATTTTTCCACTACAATGGCGGTAACCGGATGAGCTTGCGACCAAGCCAGAATTGTTTCTAACACTGCACCTTTTTGGGTAATAAACTGATGACGAATATCCGCTAAAACTTCCTGAATCATCTCCTGAATTGCTTGAATTTCTCCTAAATTTTCTTCCGGGAACACATACAAAACAATCGCCTCTCCATGACTACGGCGAGCTAAATCTGCTGTTTGTTTCAAAACTGCCATAGCCCGAGGGGAACTCTCCACCACTGCCAAAAATAGAGTCCGACCCTCAACCGTCACTTTTGTTGGATCTACTGCTCCTTTTTTAAGCAATTTTGGAGCAAAAGTCGGAATTGCCCAAGCCCCCAAAGGAGCGGTCAATAAAATTGCCCAGGCGGCAACGGCTAAAATAATTTCACCCCCTTCAATGCCGTAGGCTAAAGGTAATGCACCCAAGGCCGCTTGTACTGTTGCTTTTGCTGAATTTCCGGGCAAGAGGAACAGTTTTTCTTGCCAAGTCCAATTACTTCCTACGGTGGAAAGTGTCCACCCCAGGGTTCTCCCGATTAATAAACCCACGGCTAAAATAGTCAACCCCGGTAAGAACATTTCTCCCAAAACTTGTAATTGAATACTGGCTCCCATTAACACAAATAAAACAATTTCTGCCACAATCCACAGGGTATTAAATCCATTGCGGAGTCGGCGGGCTAGGGGTGCATCCAGTTTGATTAAAAAGAATCCCATCGACATCACGGCTAAATAACCAGAAAAGTAAGGAAATTCGCGAGCAGCAATCACGGTAAAGGCGGCTAAGACTGAGGTAATTAAAACATCGTGGACGGGATTTTTACTCCAGCTTTGCCGTTCTAGCAGGGAAACTAATAATTCGGCGGCTAAATAACCGGCAAGGGTTCCTAAAACTACCTGCATAATCGCTTGCAGGGGAAGTAAAACCAGTGGATGTAAGGCCAGACCCAAGAGGCGAATTTCCGGCGTGGTTTCGCCTTGTTGTAAAAAATTTAACAGTAAACTGAAGAGTAGTAAGAGTACAACATCGGAAAGGGCAGACCCGGTTAAAATGGCATCGGGAATGCCTTTTTTGACGCCCCAACCCAATTGTTTGAGACGCAACATTCCCGGGACAATGACGGCGGGAGATTCGGGGGAAATAATGCAACCGAGGAGCAACCCGGTTAAGAGGTCAAATTGGAAGAGAAACATAGAAGCAATGGCGATCGCCCCGGTTTCCAGGATAGCGGGTAAAATGCCCAATCGCAGGGCCACGCTTCCCTGTTGCGCCAGCTTATCGCGATCGAGTCCGAGTCCGGCTTTCATCAGGATAATCATCACCGCCAGGGTCCTTAAATCATCGGCAGCGGCGAGAATTCCCGGTTCTAGGCGATTTCCCACTTCCGGACCGAGGATGATTCCGACCAAAATCATGCCAATGAGCGGGGGTGCACCGAGGCGACGGGCGAATTGACCCGCAAAAAAGCCCATCCCTAAGATCCAAATGGTACTGATTAACATGGCTCATGCTCCTGAACAGGTGTAGAGTGGCTGATCCAGGAGTGGATTGAGCACGCGCCCTACCTCCCGGCATTCAGCCCGGACAGGTAGGAGCCATCAGCCCTTCAGCCCCCCATCGGGATCGCTGAATCGGCGGTTATGGCGAGCTCCATCGCCTTCAATCTTAAATCAGCACTTAATATAGCATGAATTTCTGTAAGAATCCATAGATTGACTCATTTTTTTATGGGACAGAATCACTCAAAAATCATCCCCCTGCTGCCAGAATATCTTTCTGGAGGTAGAATCCACGGGAGGATTAAGTTTTGTAAAATTCAGAGCATAACGAGGGAATTTTACAGGAGTTTTTTTCATGTCCCAGTACGATGTGATTATAATTGGAGCCGGTCATAATGGCTTAGTGTGTGCTGCGTACCTTTTAAAGGCGGGTAAAAGTGTTTTACTTTTAGAAAAACGCTCAGTTCCCGGGGGTGCAGCAACCACGGAAGAATCTTTACCCGAAGAAGCACCGGGGTTTAAATTTAACCTCTGTGCGATTGACCATGAATTTATCCATCTGGGGCCAGTGGTGGAAGAATTAGAACTCGAAAAATACGGATTAGAGTATCTGTATTGCGATCCGGTCGTCTTTTGTCCGCAACCGGATGGGAAATACTTCCTCGGACATAAATCCGTAGACAAAACCTGTAGTGAGATTGCCCGCTATAGTGAGCGCGACGCCCAGAAATATGGAGAATTTGTCCACTATTGGCAGCGAGTTCTCAATGCAATAACCCCCATTTTTAACGCCCCGCCTAAATCCATTATCGATATCACCGGCAATTATAATTTTGATAAAATTAAAGACCTTCTGTCTTTACTGGGAACCCCCGATAAAATCCTAGATTTTGCCCGAACCATGCTCAGTAGTCCTCAAGATATGTTAGAGGAATGGTTTGATACAGAAGTCGTCAAAGCACCCTTAGCTAGACTCGCCGCCGAAATGAGCATTCCTCCCTCACAAAAGGGGATGTCTGTGGGTGCAATTATGATGGCAATGCGCCATCACCCTGGTATGGCAAGACCCCGAGGAGGCACCGGCGCACTCACTCAAGCATTAGTGAATCGAGTTACCAGTCTCGGCGGTGAAATTCTGTGCGATCGCGGTGTTGAACGAATTTTAGTGGATAATGGTCGCGCCGTCGGTGTCCGCGTGGATGGAGGACAAGAATACCGCGCCAAAGAAGGGGTTATTTCTAATATTGATGCCAAACGAGTCTTTTTGGATCTGCTTGATCCAGGAGAGGTTAACGCCGCCGACCCCAACTTACGCGATCGCGTAGATCGCCGCATTGTGAACAACAATGAAAGCATCCTCAAGCTGGATTGCGCCCTCTCAGAAGTACCCCGATTTGAAGCCTATAATCACCAAGATGAGTATTTAATTGGCTCGGTCGTTATTGCCGATTCCGTTCATCATGTGGAAGAAGGTCATAGTCTCTGTCAACTGGGCGTAGTTCCTGATGAAAATCCCTCCATGTATGCGGTAGTTCCCACCGTTCTTGACCCATCAATGGCCCCGGAAGGAAAGCATACCCTCTGGGTGGAATTCTTCGCCCCTTATCAGATTCATGGTGCAGAAGGAACCGGACAAAATGGCACCGGATGGACCGATGAACTCAAAAACAAAGTGGCCGATCGCCTGATTGATAAACTGTCCGATTATGCACCGAATCTCAAGAGTTCCATTATTGCGCGACGGGTCGAAAGTCCAGCAGAATTGGGCGCTCGCCTCGGGTCTTATAAGGGAAATCATTACCATATTGATATGACCTTAGACCAGATGATTTTCTTCCGCCCCCTGCCCGAAATTGCCAACTACAAAACCCCCATTGATGGGTTGTTTTTAACTGGGGCTGGTACTCATCCCGGTGGTTCAATTTCGGGAATGCCCGGACGGAATTGTGCCCGCGTATTCTTATTCCAACAGCAACCCATGAGCCAAACCTTAAAAGATGCGACCAATTCGGTCAAATCAATGGCAAGTTCTGTGTTTAATTTGTCCAGTTAATGCGGATGAATTGTTGAGTTCAAGATTTTGGGGACGAATCTAAAGACCTAACAAATACCCGGCTTTACCCGTCTAATGTGCTGATCAAGAGCTTGATTCAATCTCCGGTATCCTCCCCAAGGCATTGGGGAGGGCTATGGCATCTCATTCTTCTAAGGAACCATAAGCCGGAAGGTTTATGGTTTTTTTAGTGAAATCCTATTTAACCCACAAATCGAAAGCATGATTTCTGGAGTTAGGGAGATAATTATTTATCTCAATTGGTGGCTGGTTACGCTAATTTTTTGTTGCTTTCATCGATTAATAAAATAGGAGCGATCGCTTTGATAGACGTTTACATTTTCAATTTGCTGGCTATCGGTTTGTTACTGCTCTCAGTAACGGTATTTTCGGGGTGGATTAAGCGGTTGCCGCTTTCTTATGCCCTGATTTATTTAGTTGTTGGTATTTTCATGGGTCCTTATGGAATCCGATTAATTATGGTGCGCCCAGATGCCAATTTTCTGGAGCGATTGAGTGAATTAGTCGTAATTATTTCCTTGTTTAGTTGTGGGCTAAAAATGAATCGCCCGCTTAAGTTGTGGGCTTGGCAGACCACAGCCCGATTAATTGGATTTTTGATGCCAATTTCTATTGTAGCGCTCGCAGTGGTCGGGCGCTTATTTTTGGGCTTGGATTGGGGGGCGGCGATTTTACTCGGGGCAATTCTTGCTCCCACCGACCCGGTTTTGGCATCAGAAGTGCAACTGTCCCATGTTGAAGATAAAGATGAACTGCGCTTTGGCTTAACCTCTGAAGGGGGTTTAAATGATGCCTTGGCTTTTCCCTTTGTTTATTTTGGGTTATATGCATTAAAAGATAGCAATGTCAATAACTGGATTTATCAGTGGTTAGTGATTGATTTAATTTGGGCGATCGCCGCTGGTATCGGCATGGGAATTGTCGTAGCTTTGGCCATTGTTTGGCTCGAAAAACAATTGCATCGTGTTCGTCCCGTGGATGAACTCATGCACGATTTTATTGCGTTGAGTACAATTTTCCTGGCCTATTCCCTAACAGAAGTGATTAATGGATATGGGTTTCTCGCGGTATTTGTTGCCGGAGTAACAGTCCGCAGAAGCTACAGCCGCGATTCAGAACGAACCGAGGCTCAACTAAGATTAACGGAACGGGTGGAAAAACTCCTAGAGGTGGTAACTATCTTGTTAGTCGGTTCTCTGCTGAGAATAGAACCGAGTTTACAATTTGCTGGAGATGCGTTAATCGTCGCGGTATTTTTGTTGTTTATCATTCGTCCCGTGGGAACTTGGATTAGTACCATTGGCTCCAATTTTCATCGTTCAAAACGGTTATTGATGGGGTGGTTTGGGGTTCGGGGTGTAGGTTCAGTGTATTATCTGGCTTATGCGCTGGGCAAAGGGTTAGAAGGAGAAACGGGGGAAAAAATCGCTTGGATTGTTTTTCTGAACCTCGTGATTTCGGCCATTGTGCATGGAATTAGTGCGACTCCGTTGATGAATTGGTATGAGTCGAAGGTCGAGAAAAGAAAGGTAACCCTCCGGGGCGATCGCTCCTGATGATGCAAACCCCCCCTCCCTGAAGGATGTTCTATCGCTGCCCTAAATTTAGGGCAGCTATTTTTGTAAAAACGTGATATTGAAGCAATCAATCCCCTACTCGAAGGCAAATTTAGGGCACAATTACTCAAGGGTTGGGCGAGGGTGGCGCTTGATCCCCTGGTGTTGGGGAAGTTTGGCCCAAATCCAGTCCAGAACCCCTTCTGTACTCAGTCCCTGGCGATCCTTCTTCGTATAGATGCCAGATTTGTAGAAAAATGTTGCAATAAAGGTATTGTTACGGATTAAAGACCCATGACCCAACGAGTTTTGATTATTGGCGGACGGGGACGGATCGGCAGCAGCATTGCCCAAGATTTGGTCACCCATACCGATGCAAAAATTACGGTAACGGGACGGGACAAGACACCGGGAAAATCAGTAGAGGAGACCCTAGGCGATCGCGTGCAGTTTCGGGCGGTACATTTAGACGATCGCGCCGAGTTGGAACAGGCGATCGCCGCAAGCGATCTCGTCATCCATAGTGCCGGACCCTTCCATCACCGCGATGCCCGAGTCCTCCAACTCTGCATCGATCGTGGCGTCAACTATACCGATGTAAGCGATAGTCGAGGATTCACCCGCAGGGCGCTGGCATTGCAAGACGCCGCAGAAAAAGCAGGCGTAACCGCCATTATTAATACCGGCATTTTTCCCGGAATTTCTAATAGTATGGTTCGCCAAGGAGTCGAACAACTTCAAGAAGCCGATCGCATCCATTTAAGCTATGTTGTCGGTGGGTCAGGAGGTGCGGGAGTCACGGTCATGCGCACCACCTTTTTAGGCTTACAAAACCCCTTTGATGCCTGGATTGATGGGGAATGGAAGCAGGTGAAACCCTATACCGATCGCGAAACCATCGAATTTCCTCCACCCTACGGCAAGGTGGGAGTTTACTGGTTTGATATGCCAGAAGCCTTCACCTTACCCGACTCCTTCCCGGTCAAAACTGCTATTACCAAATTTGGCACTTCCCCAGATTTGTACAACCATTTAACCTGGATGGTGGCTAATTTATGGCCTTCCGCCGCCCTAAAAAATTCCGCTGTAGTGGAGTTTTTATCCCAAGTTAGCTACCGCATGACGGGAGTTACCGACAAATTTAGCGGGACCGGGGTGGCAGTGCGATCGGAAGTCAACGGGCGAAACGCCGCAGGAGAACCCGCCACCTTTTGTAGTGCAGTAGTTCATAACAGCGCCGCTGTTGCCACCGGAATCGGCACCGGGACGATCGCCGAACTGATGCTGAAAGGAAAACTCACCAAACCTGGGGTATGGCCCGTAGAACAAGCCTTATCCACTCCGTTGTTTGAATCAATTATGACAACTCGGGGAATCGAGATAGCTCATCATTGGTTGTAAGCTGTCTCTATCTATCTTAGCCCGGATTAATCATGCACACTTGCCTGAATTATATTGATGGTCACTGGTTGCCCCCCGCCTCTGGGGAAACAATGGAAAGTCGCAATCCCGCCCACTGGCGCGAACTGGTTGCCACCTTTGGGCGATCGGGCGATATTGATATAGAAATGGCCGTGACTGCCGCCCGCCATGCTTATCGCACTTGGCGACGAGTTCCGGCACCCGAACGGGCCGAATTTTTATACCGCTTCGGGGAATTATTGTGCGATCGCAAAGCCGAACTCGCCTATTTAATGAGCCAAGAAATGGGAAAACCCCTGACTGAAGCCAATGGAGATGTCCAAGAAGGCATTGACTGCGCCTTTTATTATGCCGGAGAAGGTCGCCGTCTGTTCGGGCAAACCACCACCTCGGAAATGGATAATAAATTTGCCATGACTGTGCGAATGCCGATCGGCGTCTGTGGTTTAATCACCCCTTGGAACTTTCCCATTGCCATTCCCTGTTGGAAAGCCATGCCTGCCTTAGTCTGCGGCAATACCATCGTCCTGAAACCGTCGGAAGATACTCCGGCGGTGACTCACTTGCTGTTTGAAGTTTTCCATGATGCCGGATTTCCCCCGGGTGTCGTTAACCTGGTGCATGGGTTGGGAGAAGAAGCGGGAAAAGCCTTGGTAGAACATCGTGACGTCAATTTAATTTCATTAACCGGGTCCTCACAAACCGGCGCAGAAGTGGCGGCAATCTGCGCCAAACAGCACAAGCGGGTTTGTTTAGAACTGGGAGGAAAAAATGCCCAGGTGGTGATGGAAGATGCAGATTTAGAATTAGCCTTGGAAGGCGCAATCTGGGGCGCTTTTGGCACGAGTGGGCAACGGTGCACCGCTACCAGTCGCCTCCTGCTGCATCGAGATATTAAGGATAAGTTTACCAAAATGCTGCTAGATCGCACTCGGGAACTCCGTTTGGGTCCCGGAACAGACCCCCATACCGACATCGGGCCGATTGTCAATGCCACGCAATTGAATACCATTGAAGAGTATATCAAAATCGCCCATCAAGAGGGAGCAAAAATTTTAATCGGCGGCAATCGCACAACGGAGGGAACCCTCACGGGAGGCTTCTTTTTTGAACCCACTATCCTGGATGGGGTGATGCCGAATATGCGGGTGGCGCGGGAAGAGATTTTTGGCCCGGTGGTAGCGTTGATAGAAATTTCTTCCTTTGAGGAGGCGATCGCCATTCTCAATGATACCTCCTACGGTTTATCTTCCTCGGTTTATACTCGCGATGTGAATCGGGCCTTTCAAGCCATACGGGATATTGAAGCCGGAATCACTTATATTAACGGTCCTACCATTGGTGCCGAGGTCCATTTACCCTTTGGAGGCGTCAAACAAACCGGCAACGGACATCGTGAGGCGGGGGCAGCGGCCCTGGATGTGTTTACGGAATGGAAAACCGTCTATGTAGACTTTTCCGGACGCTTACAGCGGGCGCAAATCGACAATCGTGGGTGATTGGAGTGGAGATAACTCCCGGATGAGTTGGCTTACAAGAGTAGTTTTTTTACCCTTAACTGAACCTCCGGTCCCCTCCCCTGTGTCTTGGGGAGGGTTAGGGTGGGGTTCTCTTTGGCAATCACCACATAACGCACTCTCATGAGGCGATCGCGCCTGTATTTAGGCCGGGGAAACCTCTTTCTTCTTGACGCCCTTAAGGGCGTCAAGAAGACCCCTCCCTAACCCTCCCCTTGGCAAGATAGGGCTGTTTCATACTCCCAGCCCAATTAATTTTTGCATTGTTCAATCGCTTTATCTGGCCGGGGATACAGGCATATTCCCCTCCTCTGGAGGGGTGTCCCGAAGGGACGGGGTGGTGTCTAGATTGGGACGGGGTGGTGTCTAGATTGGGACGGGGTGGTGTCTAAATTGGGACGGGGTGGTGTCTAGACTGGGACGGGGTGGTGTCTAGATTGGGACGGGGTGGTGTCTAGATTGGGAAGAGACATATACTTTTGAGTAAAGAAGCATAGCTCAATACTTGATTACTAGCTAGAATTTACCACCCCGCCCCTCCGGGGCACCCCTCCAAGGGAGGGGAATTTTGGGGCATATTCCCCTCCCCTCCGGGGCACCCCTCCAAGGGAGGGGAATTTTGGGGCATATTCCCCTCCCTTGGAGGGGTGCCCCGAAGGGACGGGGTGGTCTCTATTTTTTAGGTTCAACCCTCCCCAAGACACAGGGGAGGGGATCGGACCGGAAGTGATTTTAAATGTGAGGCCAATCCCCTGAGCGTAAAAACTTACTCTTGTAAGGGATGAGTCGGGGAGCAAAATCAAATCAGAACCATTCAATCCCACCCCGATTTGGCCTACAAATGGGCTATGATGACTTCTGGGCTAAGTGCCTTTTGAATCATTCGTTTTTGAACTCAAAACCGTAGGAGTAACGATGTCTAATCCCCCAAAAATTCTCGCCTTTGCCGGAAGCGCTCGCGAAGCGTCTTTTAATAAAAAACTCGTCCAAATTGCAGCCAATGGCGCGAGAAAAGCCGGTGCAGAGGTCACCTATATTGACCTGCGAGATTTTCCCATGCCTCTGTTTGACCAAGACTTAGAAGCAGCAGAGGGAATGCCACCCTATGCTCAGGAGTTGAAATCGCTATTCTTTGCTCACCAAGGCTTGTTGATTGCTTCTCCGGAGTATAATAGCACCATTAGTCCCCTGCTCAAAAATGCGATCGACTGGGTATCTCGTCCCGCGCCGGGGGAACCCATGCTGGCAGCTTTTTCAGGCAAACTCGTGGGAATTATGAGTACCTCTCCGGGTGGTTTGGGGGGATTACGGGGTTTAGCTCAACTGCGCGAAATCCTGGCGAATATTAGTATGGTTGTGGTACCCCATCAAATAGCCATTCCTCAAGCATTTGAAGCCTTTACGGAATCGGGAACATTAAACGACCCCCAAAAGCAAGAAGCGGTGGAAAATATCGGTGCAACAGTAGCACAAATGTTAACCAAATTAAACGCTTAAGTTGATAAAAACCCGCGTATCAAAACCGGATTCATCTCTCCGATTGAATCCGGTTTTGATACCTGGATTGGGGATTAAAGTTCAATAATTTTTCTAATTAAGCGTAATAAATCGCGGGTTTTATAGGGTTTGGATAAATAGCTTGGGGAACTATTTTCTCCCGATTCTGAGAAGGGAAGATTGCTGACGAGTCCGCTCACGGCTATAATTTTAACCGAGGGATTAATTTTTTGGAGGGCTTTTAAAGTGAGTGCTCCATCCATTAATGGCATCATCATATCCAGAATTACCACAGCAATTTCTGAGGACCGTTGACTGTAGAGAGAAATGGCCTCCATACCATCAGCGGCAGTTAAAACTTTATAGCCAAATTTTTGCAGGAGAGCTTGGGCAATTTCGCAGATGGCAACTTCATCATCTACGACTAAAATTAACTCACCTGCTCCAAAAGGGAGTTCGGTGGGTTCTGAAATGAGAGCTTGAGTTCCCTGAATTGCAGGCAAATACACGGTAAAGGCGGTGCCTTTACCCACTTGGCTAGAAACCAATAAAAACCCGCCATGATTTTTAACGATGCCTCGAACTGTCGGCAATCCTAATCCTGTGCCTTTTCCTAATCCTTTGGTGGTAAAAAAAGGTTCAAATAATCGCTCTAAAATTTCTGGAGAGATGCCGGTTCCGGTATCTCTAACCGTGAGTTTAATATAAGAGCCAACTTTAGCCTCGGGGTCTAGGATTAAGTCGGATTTGGTGAGGATGATATTTTGCGCTTCAATGGATAAAATGCCGCCGTTTGGCATGGCATCGCGAGCATTGACGGACAAATTCATCAGGATTTGATGGAGATGAGTTGGGTCCCCAGAAATTAACCAGAGTTTGGGGTCGATCGCCGTGGAAATTTCAATGGATTTGGGAAAAGTTTCGCGGGCGATCGCCGTAATTTCATCAATTAGGTGTTTGAGTTGGAGCAGGGCGCGATCGCCATCTAACCCTTTAGCAAATGAAAGCACTTGTTTGAGGAGGTCCGCGCCGCGCAAGGTATTAATTTCCAGCATAGAAATTAAGCGCATTTGCTGGGCGTTTAACGGGAACATTTGGAGCAGTTGCACCGCCCCCAAAATAGGGGTGAGAATGTTGTTTAAATCATGGGCAATGCCACTGGCTAAGGTGCCGATACTTTCCAGGCGTTGGGCGCGCAAAAACTGGGCTTCTAGCTGTTTTTTCTCGGTAATATCCGTATTCACCGCGAGGATGGAATAGGGGCGATCGCGCTCGTCCCGCACCAGGGTCTGGCGACTGGCAACAATGATAGATCTACCTGCTTTGGTGACTTGTTCTAACTCTCCGTGCCATTCGCCAGTGGTGAGGACCGTTTGCTCAGCGCTTTTGAGTTCTTCAGCGCTTTTAACATCAAAAAGGTGACTGCTGGTTTGGGCGATCGCTTCCTGGCGGGTCCATCCGTATAATTTTTCTGCCCCTTTATTCCAAAATAGAATATTTTGCTCAAGGTCTTTGACCCAAATTGCATCGGTGGCAACGTCCAGGAGAGCTGCCTGCTGGCGCACCTGTTCTTCGGCGCGTTTACGCTCAGTGATATCATATAACGCCCCAACAATTTCTTCACCCTGCTTCTCTCCCTTGCAAATCAGCTTCATTTCATCCCGCACCCATCGATAGCTGCCGTCGGGATACTGGAACCGATACTCACTCAGGGAATAACCCGTCTGGTACAACTGTTTGAGGCTGGAGAATAGCTCCGGTGTATCATCCGGATGAATGCGATCGCGCCAAAACGAAGAGTCCCCTAAAATTTCTTCCGGTCGATATCCCAAATGTTCGAGAATATTCTCACTCACAAAGGTGGGACAATAGGGGTGATCAGGGGGGCAGGTATAAATCACCGCTGGACTAGAGGACAACAAGTATTGAAGCTGGGTTTGGGTAGCCATCAGCGCTGATTCAGTCCGTTTTAATTCTTTAATTTGATGTTGGAGTTCTGACTCCCGCAGGACCCGTTCTGTGACATCTTCAATGGTGGCGATCGTGCCAATCACCTGGGATGCTTCTACAATGGGAGCAATTTTCGCACTTTGTAGCATATAAGGCACTCCCTTATAAACATCCCCCGGGAGCATCGGTAACAAAAACCCATGTAAGCGCTGAGAGAGGAGGGCGACTTGTCCCGCTAGAGCTTGGTAAAAAAATCGATCTAATCGCCGGTGCTTTAATTCCGGATAAATTTCGAGTAAATTTCTACCCACCACCCGATTCACATTCAACCCACTATAAAGTTCCAGCCAATGATTCCAACTTTGGATATTCAACTCTGCATCGGTCGTAAATATCCCTCGGTCTGCTAAGTCATTGACCCAATGAAGGAGATCCTGATCAGAAGTGGGAGGGTCGGTGAAACTGCTCATTTTACTAAGCCCTTGTTGACAGCTAACTATTACTCCATTATGAAGAAAAAGAAACGTTATGGGGTTCTATTTCCGCCTTGGCCCAGGTATCAATTTCTTCAAGTAATTTTTCTAAAGAAACCACACTCAATACCATCACTAAATACCCCTGAATTGAATTTTCCTTCATCCGAAACCCGGTATAAACCACCATTGCATAACGCATTTCCGCCTTACCAATGCTCAGAGAATGCAGTAACCCATCTAAGGCTTCTAAATGTAAACGAGGAACGGAAAAGGAGATTTGCATTTGTAACAAATTCCCGAAAACGCTCAGACAGGCGTTGAGTAAAATATTGCCAATTTCCGTCAGCACTTCTGCCGCCGAGGCATCGAGGCGATCGCGATGGAGAGCCTGTTCAGGAGTCACTAACTCCGTCAGTTGCACCGCGCCGTCATAATTCAACAATAACAGGGCATTTCCCGAAACCCGTCCAGTAAAAATTTGCTGGACCGTGGCAATTTCCCCTTTAATAAACGTACCCAGTTTAGCGCTGAGTTCTTCAATGGGGTGAAGGGAAACCTGGGGAACCTCTAGTAAAACCCGATGACCTGTCAGTTCCGAGAGAGCCGCAGCCGTACGCGCGAAACCCATATTCAGCAGTTCGCTTAAGGCATCCTGTTGGGCTTCTGTCAGCTTCATCCTACCCCTCCCGGGATTCCTTTGAGGACCTGATTTACAGTATCCAGAACCGCCTCGGGATTATAGGGTTTAGTCAGATAACCCATTGCTCCGGCTGCCATCACAGAAGTCCGGGTCAGTTCTTGCAGGTCAGCAGTCGCCATGACGATGCGGGCGCGATCGTCGAAGGCGCGTAATTTTTCGAGCACTTCGGTTCCCTGCATATCTGGCATGGCTATATCCAGTAAAACAAGATCGGGTTTCTCTATATAGTAACTCTCAATGCCCATCAATCCATCTTTGGCCTCAATAATCAAGTGGCCTTCAGTCTGGAGGATGCGTCGCAAGATTCCCCGGGAAAGGGTAGAGTCATCAACAATCAAAATTTTTGCCATTGCCTTGCGTCCTGGTATCGGATTGGCAGTCAAGCTCTAACCCTGGATTGAGGGAACTCACTTTAGAGTGGGTCCGCTTCATTTCCGCCCCAATTTGTTCATGCCCTGATCTTAACTCTGAATGGGAAGGGTGGATAGCGGTATCTTCAAAGTTCTCTTTCACAGGGTCGAGGCTAATTGAGCGAGGACTTTAGCTAATTGGGCCGGTTCTACAGGTTTAGAGAGGTGTTTTTGAAAGCCTGCTAGGAGGGATTGGGCACGGTCCTCCTCCGAGGCAAATGCCGTCAGGGCGATCGCCGGAATATGACTGTTGCTGTCACCTTCATGCTGCCGGATTTGGTGAATTAAGTGATATCCGTCTTCTCCAGGCATTCCAATATCGCTGACTAAAACATCAAATTTGAATTGGTCCATCAGGGCGATCGCCTGGGAAACCGAAGTCACAACCCGAACCCGCACCCCATAATCTGTCAGCATCGCTTCCATTAAGTCTCCTGTATCCGGGTCGTCATCCACCACCAACACCTGTAACCCATCCAGGGCCCACAGTTCACTCGACACACTGTCTTCCCGGGAACAGGAAGTCTCATCGCCCTCGTCTTGTGGCGGTTTTGGCAGAATGGGTAACTGGACAATCAAGGTGGCTCCTTGGCCTTCGCCCTCACTCAAAGCCTCGACCTGGCCCCCGTGGAGTTCCACTAGATGACGGACGATGGTCAATCCCAAGCCTAATCCACCATAGGCGCGAGTTGTAGAACTATCCGCTTGGCGGAATCCGTCAAAAATATGGGGGAGAAAGTCTGGATTGATGCCAATTCCCGTATCCTGTACCTGGAGGGTAATAAAGGAATCCGTCTGGGCGATCGCCACGGAAACTGAGCCTCCGCTAGGAGTAAACTTGACCGCATTAGACAATAAATTCCAAGCCACTTGCTGCAAGCGATCGCTATCTCCCGAAACCAAGGCGATCGCCGGGTCAAAGTTGAAATCAATATGAATTCCCTTAGCTTCAGCCGTGGGAAGCATCGTATCCAGGGCAGCTTCCACAAGAGGAATTAAATTAACGGGACGCAGTTGTAAGCGAATTTTACCGCGAATGATCCGGGAAACATCCAGGATATCCTCGATCAGATTAACCTGTTGTTTGGCATTGCGCTCGATGGTTTCTAATGCTTTTATCTTCGTGGTTTCATTGAGCTGGCGAGTGCGAAGCAACTGGGTCCAGCCCAGAATCGAATTGAGGGGCGTGCGAAGTTCATGGGAAACAATCGATAAAAACTCATCCTTGATTTGATTGGCTTTAACTAATTCTTCCGACTGTTGCTGCTGGAGGATGAGCGCTGCTTCCAGTTCGCGCTTATGGAAAGCCAGTTCCGAGGCGAGGACTTCTACATCAGAGCTTTGAGAGGTTAACTCCTGCTGTAACAAATCCCGCACCCGTTTAATGGAGATCGCATTCCCCACCCGCGCCCGCAGTTCTTCCACAGAAAAGGGTTTCATCAGATAATCTTGCACCCCTTCGCGCAATAACTGTACCCGCAAATCATCATCATCTTTCGCCGTCAACATGATAATTGAAACATTGGCGAAATCGGGATTGCTGCGTAATAAAGACACCAGGCGATCACCCCCTATTTCTGGCATCATCACATCACTGATGATTAAATCTGGATTGAGGGTGAGTGCCTGTTCCAATCCTTGCTCCCCATTGAACGCTGTAGCAATTTGATAGTCCCGTCCCAAGATATCGCAGACAAAGCGATTCATTTCCGGGTTGTCTTCGACAATTAAAACCAGGGGTCGAGGGTCATTCGGGACCAGAATCCGGGGAGATGTCTCCACTTCTAGCTTCAGTTCCGCGATCGCCGCTTCTGCCAGATCATCCCACAGGGAAGATTCTGAAGCCGTCTTGGGGATATCTGGAAAAACCTCCATCGGAAGCTGGACGGTAAACATCGCCCCCCCTAGAGGTGCATCCGCAACCGTAATAGTTCCCTGATGAAGTTCTACAAATTCCTTGACAATCGCCAACCCCAACCCAGTCCCGCCAAAGCGACGGGTGCTCCCTCCTTCAATTTGGCTAAACCGCTCAAAGATGGTTTCCCGCCGTTCCTGGGGGACCCCTGGACCACTATCTTGGATGGCGATCGTCACCGGCTTATTCTCCCCCTCGGCTAGAGAGAGAGAACAGTCAATTTTGCCACCCAGGGGTGTGAACTTAAACGCATTGGAGAGTAAGTTTAAAACCACCCGCTCGATTTTTTGGCGGTCCAATTGGGTCCCCAAGGACTCCGGAGTCTGGACGGTTAAGTTAATCTCCCGTTCAAAGGCTAATGCATCAAAGTTCGCCGCTACTTGGCGGATCAAACTGGCTAAGTCCAGAGGAACTGCTGCGAGTTCCATTTTGCCAGCTTCTAGCTTAGAGATATCCAGGAGATCATTAACCTGTTTGAGCAGCATTCGGGCATTGCGTTCGATTACGAGCAAGTCCCGGCGTTGTTCGTCCAAAAGTTGGCGATCGCCGATCAACTTCTGAGTCGGACCTAAAATCAACGCCAGGGGGGTCCGCAATTCGTGACTGACATTGGCGAAAAATTGGCTTTTGAGTTCATCCAGTTGCTTAAGTTGACGATAGAGCGCTTGCAGTTCTTGGTTTGCCCGTTCCAGATTCAAGCGGCGTTCTTCAGACATCTGAGCCGAGTCCAATAATTTTAACGCTCTGGGGATTAACGGGGGTAAAGAAATTGCTGTGGTAACTGAGGCGAGGGCAGTGAGCAATTTGACATTTCCTGATAACCAGTAGGTGGGATTCCACAAGGTCCATACCGCTAGAAAATGGGTCATGCTACAAGCGATGATAAAGGCACCGAAGGCCAAAAACATCCAATGAAAGGGGATATTGCGCCGCGCTTTATAAACGAAATAAGCAAGGCTGGTAGATATGGCAACATAGGATATCCCAATCAGGCTATCTGAGGTAATATGAAGCCAGACTAAGGAGGGCTTCCACAGATAACAATGGCCGTGGGGGATAAAACCCTCCTTGGCGAAGAGATTCCTCAGCAGGTCGGGCCATAGGAGGAGAGTTAAGAGGGCCAGGAAGCTTAATATTATACCCCTCCCTAATAAGATTTTTTGGGGCTGGCTACTGTGGGTTTGGGGGGATTTTGTTAATCCTTGTCCCTCAGCCTCTGGATGGAAAGTTGCCAGATTAAAATTAGATTGTTTCATAAGGGGTTAATTCATGAACATCAGGAATTTTTTTCCGAAGCGTGTTCGGAATTGAGAAGGGTTAAATTTATGGAGTCTGATCTCCCATAAATTATCTTCCACACTCAAACCGTAGGGATCGGTTTTAATTCTGAGTAAATTGGGAGAGGCTAATTTTAAGAAAATAGGGGTCCGGCAAACCGTGCTTCCCTCAGTTCAATTCTAGCCTTGAAACATTCAGAACTTCTCAGGATCAAGCGTAAATCTGAAATTCGGGGATTAGATTAAGCCGGTTTGTTGGGCGATTTCGGCGAGGGCAGTTGCTAATTTCAAGGGTTCCACAGGTTTAGCAACATGAAGATGAAATCCGGCTAAAAGGGCCTGTTGACGATCTTCTTCCCGAGCGAAAGCGGTCAAGGCGATCGCCGGAATGGGCTTAGAGTATCCCGCCTCGCGCTGGCGAATTTTGCGGATCAAACCATAGCCATCTTCATCTGGCATTCCGATATCAGAAATCAAGATGTCATGACGCGATCGCTCGGTGGCGGCTAGGGCTTCGGCAGCGGATAAAACCACCGTCGTCTTTACTCCATATTCCCCTAAGACTTGAGCAATCAGCTCTCCCGTATCGCGATCGTCATCCACCACCAGCACCTGTAAACCAGCGAGGTTAAAGGAACCGTTCCCCATTGTTTTTTTGTCCCAAGTCAGGGAATCGGGATCCAAAAGAAGGTTCTGGGAGACCCCGATAGGGAGGGCCACGGTAAAGGTTGAACCTGTGTCTTCTCCCTGGCTGAAAGCATGGACGGTTCCCCCATGCAGTTCGACCAAATAGCGCACAATGGTTAAGCCCAGACCGAGACCCCCGTGGGTACGGGTGGAGGAACTGTTGGCTTGGCGAAAGCCCTCAAAGACGTGAGGCAGGAAGTCCGAACTAATTCCCATCCCCGTATCCTGCACCCGAAACTCGATGTAATCGCCCACCTGCTCGATCGCCACCGTCACCCGTCCGCCATTGGGGGTGAATTTTACGGCATTGGAGAGCAGATTCCAGACCACTTGATGGAGGCGGCTACTATCCCCTAAAATGGGCTGTCCGTTTGAGTTGAACTGGGTGTGGATTTGAATGGATTTGGCTTCCGCTGCCGGAGTCAGGGTGGCGATCGCTTGTTCCACCAGAGTTTCCAAATACAAAGGAACTCGGTTGAGGCGAATTTTCCCGCGAACAATCCGGGAGACATCGAGGATATCATCAATCAGGTTCACCTGATGCTTAGCATTCCGTTCGATGGTTTCCAGGGCTTTTTGTTGTGTCTCTTCCTTCAAAGTGCGAGAACGGAGCAATTGCGCCCAGCCGAGAATGGAGTTGAGGGGAGTTCGCAATTCATGAGAGACGATCGCCAAAAATTCATCCTTGAGTCGGTTGGCTTTTTCGGCGCGATCGCGGGCTTGTTGCTCGGCCTCATAGAGGTTGGCCCGGTCAATGGCAAGGGCCACGCGATCGGCCACCAGTTGCAGCAAATAGACATCTTCTGCCATGAATTCTCGCGGCGACTCGGTACTGATATGGATCACCCCGAGTACCCGGTCTTGTAAGAGCATCGGTGCGCCCATAATTGACTCTATTTTTTTGTGTCGGAACAGGGGACTAATCACTTGAGTATGAGCATCGCGCTCAATCCGCATCGGTTGCCGAGTCTGGGCAATTTTTCCCGCGAACCCTAGACCTATCGGGATCGGCATACTCGGCGACAGGGGTTCGTCTAAATCTAAGCCCTTTGTGGCGGTCACCATCAGGGCTGTCCGGTCCTCGTTAGTCAATAAAATGACGGCAGCATCGACTTCTAACACCATCGTGAGGCGATCGAGCAACTCTTGGAGCAGATCATGGAGAGATAAAGGGGCGATCGCCACATCCACAATCGCTTGTAACCGATGCACCATCGCCGTTGCCCGTTCTGACAAAATTCGGGCCGCTTTCTCCCGTTCCAACAACTCCATGCGCTCTTGCTGTGCCTGCTTGCGTTCGTGAATGTCCGTATTTGTCCCAAACCACTTCACAATCTCCCCCTGAGGATCCCGCATGGGCACCGCTAATCCCAGATGCCAGCGGTAAGCGCCATCGCAACCCCGGCGCATCCGCGCTTCAATTTCATACGGTTGTCCGTTTTCCAGGCAAAGGGTCCACTTTTCGCGACATTCGGCCATGTCGTCAGGATGCACAATGGGTTCCCATCCCCAGCCTAAAAGTTCGCTCTCGCTTAAGCCTGTGTACTCACTCCAGCGGTGACTCAGGTAATCTAAAGTCCCATCCGGTAGGGCGGTCCAGACCATTTGCGGAATCGCTTCGCTCAGGAATCGATAATACTGCTCGCTGGCTTCAGCTTGAGTTCGGGCGGCTTGTTCGAGTTGCAAGAGTTGAATCCGTTCCGCTTCCGCCTCTTTGAGGGGGGTAATATCGATCGCCGACCCAATGAACCCGAGTAAATTGCCCTCGGGACTTAACTGGGGAACCCCTGTTTCTAGCATCCAGCGGTAGGCTCCATCCGCTCGTTGCAGGCGGTATTCTTGGGTAAAGGGTTGGCTGGTCTTCACCGCTTGTTGGTAACTTAAGACGCACTGGACCTGCTCCTCGGGATGGATCCGGTCCCGATGGTTGAGGTCCGGGTCCGCTTCCAGTAATGCGCCAATGAAGTTTAATCCCCACTTATTTAAAAAGGTCCATTGCCCTTGGCAATCGGCTACCCACAGCAGCACCGGGGCCGTATCTGCCATATCCCGGAACCGTTTTTCACTGTCGCGCAAGGCTTCCTCGGCCTGTTTTCGTTGGGTAATATCGTAGCGGATGGCTAAATATTGGAACGGCCTTTCATGACTATCTAAAAAGGGTACAATTACCGTATCCACCCAATAATAAGTTCCATCTTTGGCCCGATTCTTAATTTCTCCTCGCCACACTTCCCCCCGAGAAATGGTCGCCCAGAGATTCCTAAAAAATTCTTTAGGATGATAGCCGGAATTGACCAAGCGATGGTTTTGTCCAATCAATTCACTCTGGGAATATTGAGAAATCTCACTAAATTTCTCATTAGCATATTGAATCGTGCCTTTAGCATCAGTTGTCACAACAATCGCTGATTTATCTAAAGCAAATTGGAAATCAGATAATTCTTTCAGGGTTTGTTGGAGTTCCGCTTCGGCCCGTTTGCGAGCGCTGATATCCCGCACTGATGCCATCCATCCTGAGCGACCCAAATAAAGCGTCGGTTGAATAACCGCTTCTAGAAACACCGTTGTCCCATCTTTTTTAATCCCCACCGCTTCGGATGATATCTCCTGTATCCATCGGCAGTCATCCAACATTAACTCTACTGTTTCCTCTGTAAAAATATAGGCTAAGGGCCGTCCGGTCAGTTCGTCCGGGTCATATCCAAATATCTTTTCCAAGGAAGGATTTACGGCAATCATGCGATCGCCCTGATAAAATAAAATCCCTTCCACTGTTGATTCAGCGAGGGTTTTAAACCGTTGTTCACTGGCTCTGAGTGCCGCCTCTGCCTGCTTGCTTTGGGTGATATCCCGGCTAATTTTAGAGAAGCCGTAAAGATTACCTTGGTTATCGTATAAAGGCGTAATTACTTCATGGACCCAAAAGCGGGTTCCGTCCTTTCGCCGTCGTTCTCCTTCTTGTTCCAACCGTCCCTGTTCTACTGCCTGTTTTAAGTCTCGTTCCGGTTGACCTTGGGCCACTGCTTCTGGAGGATAAAAGCAGGAAAAATGTTGTCCAATAATTTCCTCGGCTGCATAGCCTTTGAGGTGTTTTGCTCCCAGATTCCAGCTATTTACTCGTCCATCGGGCCCAAGCATATAAAGTCCATAATCTTCGATGCCCTCTACCAACAACTGAAATTGCTGTTCGCTTCGCCGAAAAGATTCAAGATGTCTTTGAGCGATTCTGGCACTTTGGGCGCACTGTTCTTTCTTTTGTTGCAATGAACCGATGGCGATCGCAATTGCCGAACCTTCCAGCAGAAATAAAATTAACCGGAATGTTTGGCCCGGACTGCTTTCTATTTGGGGATAAAGCGGAGATAAAAATAAGTAACTGCTGGCTAATCCAGCCCCCAGGGTGGCCATCAGTCCCGCTTTCGTACCCCCAAACCAGGCACTAGCCATAATCGCTGCAAAATACACCAAAAATGGGCTTTCCCGTAAGATTAAGGGTGCTAGGGCGCTTTTAACCGCCGTGGCGAGGGTGACACTGATGAGGGCAATGCCCAGTGGGTGCAGGAATTGTAGCAATGGCCTTGAATGCTGGTTTCTGGGATAGCAAAGCTGAGGCAGTTTGCTAAACAGACGCAGGAGGACAGATGGACTGATTTTCATTATGATTCAGAGGAGTCTGGATCTTGGGGATGGCACTTTCAAGGCGGGAACAGGAGAACGTTAAGAAACCACTTCATCATAAAGAGAGGTGCTTTTTTCCTTTTTTTGTGCTAAGCCCAGGTTCCGATTTAACCTCAGCCTCTTTTTCGTTCTATTCCTACCATTTTAGAATTTGGACTTGATTTCTGGGGAAAAAACCGATAAAACCCACTTAACCCGGATTTTTCAAGTAAATATACTTAGTTTGACTCATTCTATTTTCTCCTTTAATTGCTGTGAAGTCAACTCCAATTGCTACCCGGTCAACTGTAATTACATTAGAATTTCGTCGAGTAGGCATTAGTAAATCCTAAGAGTGGAAAGGCGATGGATGAAATTTTAACGGCCCAATCCTTACCTCGGAGGCCCTATTTGGTCACCCCCTTACCGGGACCCCGCGCCCAAGAACTGGTCCAGCGCGATCGCGCCGTGACCTCTCCCTCCTATACCCGAGGATACCCCCTAGTCGTAGCCCGAGGAGAGGGCTGCTCGATCCAGGATGTGGATGGCAATGTATTCCTTGACTTTACCGCAGGCATCGCGGTAACCGCCACTGGACACGCTCATCCCCAGGTGGTGCAAGCGATTCAAGCTCAGGCAGCCCAGTTGCTACATATGTCGGGGACCGATTTTTACTATGAACCAATGGTGGAACTGGCGGAACAGTTGGCAAAACTCGCCCCCTTTCCCGCAGGTGCCAAGGTCTTTTTCAGCAATTCTGGGGCGGAATCCAACGAAGGGGCGCTCAAATTAGCCCGCTATGCTACGGGAAAGTCTCAGATTGTGGCTTTTCTGGGGGCTTTCCACGGGCGCACTTTTGGGGCCATGTCCCTCACGGGTTCAAAGGTGGTGCAACGTCAAGGATTTGGACCCTTCTTACCGGGAATCACCCATATTCCCTACGGCACTCATGCCAGCTTAGATTACCTGGAGTTTCAACTGTTTAAGACGGTGTTACCCCCGGAGGAACTGGCGGCGATCGTTGTTGAACCCATTCAAGGGGAAGGGGGATATCTGGTTCCAGAAGAGGGATTCCTCGCCCGAATTCGCGAGATTTGCACCCGCCATCACTGTTTGATGGTGGTGGATGAAGTACAATCGGGCATGGGTCGCACGGGCAAGTTGTTCGCCGTGGAACATTGGAATGTGATGCCCGATATCATTACCCTGGCGAAAGGGATTGCCAGTGGATTACCCCTGGGGGCAATTCTCGCTCGTCCGGAATTGATGACCTGGCCCCCGGGTTCTCACGCTACTACCTTTGGCGGGAATCCGGTTGCTTGTGCCGCAGCTAATGCGACGTTACAGGTCCTCACGCAAGGGGCGATCGCCAATGCCACTCAGATGGGGGAGTTATTACAGGAGGGGTTGAGGAAATTAGCCATACCCTATCCCCAACTCTCACAACCGCGAGGGAAGGGGTTAATGGTGGCGGTGGATTTACTGGATAAATCCGGTGGTTTTGACCCGTCCTTACGCGATCGCGCGATCGATGAGGCATTCTATCACGGACTTTTACTGCTGGGTTGTGGCAAATCTGCGATCCGCTTTTGTCCCCCTTTGGTGGTTGATGCTGAACAAATTCAGGTGGCGTTAGAGATTCTCGATGCCTGTTTCGCCAAACTGTTTGCCACACTCTAACGCCTTGGGGTTGCTGCATAGGGTCACAGGGACAAGAAACAGGGTTTCTTAACCACAATGTTGGGGATTACTAAGATCTTGCACCCGTTGCAACAACCGGCGGGGGTTTAAACGATTGGCGGTGTTTATCTCACAATTCCTGGAGGGATTCCGATGAAACAAGCATTAGTCGCCCAAGCGCTATGGCATCAACTCTGGCTAGACTACAGTCACCGTGTTCCCTACGCCCGAATTTACGAGGGGGTCATCTCGGAAGCGGGGGGAACTGTTGCGAATGATCATATCGCCTTTCGGTCCCTGGCCCTCTCTATTGAAACGGCGATCGGAACGGTAAATTTAGGCATTCGTCACCTGGAACAGGTTCTCGATGGGTTGGGTTATGTGCAAATGGGACAGTTAGCTTTTCCTACCCAACACCTCTATGCGCGTCACTATCGCCATCCACAACAGGACGAGTTTGATTTGCCGAAACTGTTTATCAGTGAGTTAATTGTGGATCAGTTGCCGCCGGAGGTGCGATCGCATCTGGAAGAGACGGTACAGTGGGGTTTAGATATAGAGGGACTATTAGAGTGCCAGTCTGCTATTACAGACTTAAGGGCGATCGATACTCACCCCACAGAACCTCACATTTTGGCCCAGCGACTCAAATGTCTGTTTGTTCGTCCCTGGATGCCTCCGTTGCGATCGCACCTGGAAACAGTCAATGCCGTGAGTCAGTATGGGGCCTGGGTCTTGCTGCATGGCTATGCCGTCAACCATTTTACCGGCTATGTGAACCGCCAAAATACCCCCGCTTACCCGGATATCGAAACCACTGCGCAAGCACTTCGCAATCGAGGGGTTCCCATGAAAGCTGAGATTGAAGGAAGTGCTCAAGTCGGGTTACGTCAAACTGCAACCCAGGCGATACAGGAATCTGTCACTATCCGCAGTCGGCCCGAGGGTCCTTTTGTGCAAATTCCTTGGACTTATGCCTATTATGAAATTGCCCAACGATTTGCGATCGCACCCACCCCGGGACATCCTGAACTCTTTCAAGGGTTCCTAGGCCCCAACGCCGCCCAACTCTTTGAAATGACCCGTTCCCAGGGAACCATCACCCCTCGGGGGTAGCTTTGTAAAATTTTTGCATAAATTCGGTTAACGGTAACTTTCAATACAGTTTTGCCCTGTGGCTTTTGCTAAAAATTATTAAATAGAAAGCATTACAGAACTAAAAACTGTTGCTAACGGTAAAGTAGAGAACTTAATCCTTGATTGGATTCTGATTTGAATTGACGAATTTAAACCTGGATTCAAAAGAATTGAGTCAACCTCGGAGTGGTTCTGTTTCTAAGTTTCACGTTCAATGCTTAGAAACAGTTGTTGGTTACACGGCGGGATAAAAGCCCGAAAGATAATAGCAGATTTCCTGTTACTCTCTTTCGGGCTATTTGTTTCTTTACTCTACTTGTTTGTAGTAACTACTTCATACGGAATCCGGTTGTGATAAATCTATAAAAACCCGCAGGCTGAAGCCTGGGTCTATACGGACAAAGCCCGCCTGCGCGGGCTAATAGAAAAAACGACTTTTAACAACCGGATTTGGTAGAATGGGTAAGTCCTACCATTTGTTTAAAATAGAAAATATCGCTGGGCCAAGGGCAACACTTGGGCGGGTTCACAGGTGAGTAATTGACCATCCGCCCAAACTTGATAGGTTTCTGGATCGACTTCAATATAGGGCAGGGTCTCATTTAATTTCATATCCCGTTTCCCGATTTTCCGCGTGTCCGAAACGGCGATCGCCTGTTTTCGCAATCCTAACTGAGTTGGTATTTCTAACTCCAATGCCGCTTGGGAGACAAAGGTAAAAGATGTCGCCGTCCGCGACCCTCCAAAACTGGCAAACATGGGCTGAGAATGGATGGGTTGCGGAGTAGGAATACTGGCATTAGCATCTCCCATTTGGGCGTAGGCGATCGCCCCGCCTTTGAGGACGAGTTCCGGTTTCACCCCAAAAAATGCCGGACGCCATAAACATAAATCCGCCAGTTTGCCTTCTTCAATCGACCCCACATAATTAGCAATCCCGTGGGTAATTGCGGGATTAATTGTATATTTAGCAATATAACGCCGCGCCCGGAAATTATCATGTTCTGTGGTACTGGGAATCGCATCTTTCCGGTCATCCGGAGACAAAAACCCCCGTTGTACCTTCATTTTATGGGCGGTTTGCCAAGTGCGAATGATGGTTTCTCCCACCCGTCCCATTGCCTGAGAATCAGAGGAAATCATACTAAACGCCCCGAGGTCATGTAAAATATCCTCGGCAGCAATGGTTTCCCGGCGGATGCGGGATTCTGCAAAAGCGACATCTTCTGGGATACTGCGATCGAGGTGATGGCACACCATCAGCATATCCAGATGTTCTTCTAAAGTATTGACTGTATAAGGTCGGGTCGGATTGGTGGAAGAGGGCAGCACATTTTTTTGGCCGCAAACCTTGATAATATCTGGGGCGTGTCCTCCGCCAGCCCCTTCTGTATGGTAAGTATGAATAGTGCGGTCTTTAAAGGCGGCAATGGTTTGTTCTACAAATCCGGCTTCATTGAGAGTATCGGTATGGATAGCAACTTGCACATCATATTCATCAGCAACGGTTAGGCAAGTATCGATCGCCGCTGGAGTGGTTCCCCAGTCTTCGTGCAATTTTAATCCGATTGCGCCCGCGAGAACCTGTTCCACGAGGGCACGGGGTCTGCTGCTGTTGCCTTTTCCCAGAAACCCCAGATTCACCGGGAAGGCATCGGCAGCTTGTAACATCCGGTGAATGTTCCAAGGTCCGGGGGTACAAGTGGTAGCATTTGTCCCGGTAGCGGGTCCGGTTCCCCCGCCTAACATGGTGGTAATTCCCGAGGCGATCGCCACCTCAATTTGTTGGGGACAAATAAAGTGAATATGGGCGTCAATTCCCCCGGCTGTGAGAATCATCCCCTCCCCGGCGATCGCCTCGGTTCCTGGACCAATAATAATATCAACATCATCTTGGATATAAGGATTTCCGGCCTTTCCAATTTTAAATATTTTCCCATCCCTGATTCCTACATCGGCTTTCACGACTCCCCACCAATCCAGAATCACCGCATTGGTAATTACTAAATCTACCGCCCCGCTATCATTAGCAATGGGGGATTGTCCCATGCCATCGCGGATGACTTTTCCCCCGCCAAATTTCACTTCATCGCCGTAGGTGGTAAAGTCTTGTTCAACTTCAATAAATAATTCTGTATCTGCTAACCGGATGCGATCGCCCACCGTTGGGCCGTAGGTTTCCGCATAAGCGCGGCGGTCCATTTTATAACTCATTGATGTTCCCTCACTCCATTCTCGCCCATCATTTCAGGGTTCCAATTAGTTTATCCCATTTGAGGGAGAATTAAACAGGCATTAGTACGCTTGATAACAGCCTGGAGTAAAACAGGGGAATAAAGCTACCCAAATTCCCAGGAATCGATGACATCAACCGGGCGATCGAGATGCAGATTTCAGAGTAAACACCCCACACCCTTGAGGTGGGGGTGTGGGTCAACCTCCGAAAATCTGATGGGTATCCGTCCTAATCGGGTTAATTCCAGTTCCCAATTAGAGTAAACGCCGACCAAAAATAAGGGTGAGATAGGTTCGGCGTTTTTTGTTCTACCAATTCCGGTGGGAGGGGGACGGTTTTGCCATTAGAGAGAACTAACATCCCATTTTCTAGGCGCACCTCTCCCCTTAACAGCGCCAGTTGGGTTTGCCGTAAAGCTTCGGCTTTCAGTGGTTTTTCCCCTAATTGGGAATAAAATTCACTCATTAATCCCAGAGTGCCTGCATCGCTAACATACCAGAAACTGGCTAAGGATGCCTTAGCCCCAGAAAGCACCGCTAACCCCGCAAATCCTAACTCCGCCTCGGTATCTCCTACTGCCGTCCGACAAGCACTTAGGGTTAAGAGTTCAATGGGAGGATTTTGCGAGGTATTCCACCCGAGTTCCGTGGCTAACTCTCGAATTCGGTTGAGTCCGACTCGGCCATCGTAAAACGTGATATAAGAGTTATCCAAATTTCCCCCTTGAAATTCCGCATGAGTTGCCAAATGGATAATTCCAAATTGTTTTTCCTGGTTAATTTGTCGGAAATTAGCGGCAGTGAATTGTTCATTCAAGAAAACAATTCCCTTCCAGGGTTCGCTCACAATATTTTGCAACTCACTAGGTACCGCAGGCAGAGGATTGAGGTTTTCAAAAATAGCAGAACCCATCGCTAACACTTCTCGGTTGCGGATATCAGAATAGGTGACATCAGTTAAGCCAAAACTGGGGACTAAAGCAACGGCATATTTTTCTATTAAAAACTGTTCGCCATCATGTAATGCCGCCAGGGGAAGGGTTCTCAACCCAGAATCCATCGAAAAAACTAAGGTTTCAATCCCATTAGCTTTCAATTGTGCTTCCATTGGAGCAATCAAGGACTGATAGAGTTGTTGGGCGATCGGTAAGTAACTCTGGCTGTTTATTCTTCTGGGATTAGTCAGTTCTGCTCGCAAGTTTTGCACCTGTGCAATCAGCTCTTCCCGAGAGATATTTGGCACGGTTTGGCGAACAGCTACCTCACTCGTTCTCTCAATCAGTCCTTGGGCTAAATCCGCTGAAACCACTAAGTCTGAACTGCCCCCGGCTACTCTAAAATTCTGGGGGAAAATCATCACCAGTTCTAATTGCTCTGCTAAGGCTGAGACATAAATAAATGCACTCTTATTGTCAGTTTCTTGCCACAAATCATACAATTTTTGGGCAATTTCATCGGGAGTCGCCGTTTCCCCCAATAACTCCACCGCTAGATAATTGCTAAACTCCATTGCCTGAAATTCTTCCAACATTTGAACCGCCACCCCAACATCAGCAACGGCTAACTGAGTTTCATAACCCGGGCGATCGACTTCTTGGTCCGATAGGGGAGTCATGGGTTGTGCCTCTTCCGTTGTGCTATCACCCCCTTCGAGAATCTGACCCTCTATCGGATTGGTACTTTCTGTGGTGGGGTCCGGTTCTGGATTATTCTCACCCACCGTTGGAGGAACTTCCTCCTCACGGGGAACCTGGGGATTCTCCGGGATGACAACCGGGGCGCTGGGTTCGGGCGCTTGAGTGTTAATTGGTTCAAGGGTTTGAATGGGAATCGGTGCTGGCACTTCCCCTGGGCTGTTAACAGGGATTACTGGGCTATCCCCAGGTGTTTCTGTGGGAGTCTCTGTGGGAGTTTCTGTGGGAGTTTCTGTGGGAGTTTCTGTGGGAGTCTCTGTGGGAGTCTCTGTGGGAGTTTCTGTGGGAGTTTCTGTGGGAGTTTCTGTGGGAGTTTCTGTGGGAGTTTCTGTGGGAGTTTCTAAAGGGAGTATATCTCCGCTTGGTATAATTGCAGGAGGCTCTTCCACTGGCGGTTCTTCCACAGGAGGCTCTTCTACAGGGGGTTCTTCTACAGGGGGTTCTTCTACAGGTAATACCGGCTCTGGAGTTAGGGGTCCTGTGATATCCGACTGGTTTGTCTGGGTGATGGCAGGATCAGCAGCGATCGCCACCAATGTCATAGCCAAAACTAATTTCATCCATCCCTTAAACACTTTCATTGTGAGAATCCTTCTCTAAATAAGCCTGTACTACAACCGATCAAATGTAAACCCATAACCAATCCCCAGAATAAACCGAGTGCCATCTCCAGCACTTCCGGTGATGTCCGTAATCGCGGGAGAAATCACCAAAGGAATATTCCGAAACGGCACCAGGGAAACCCCCAAAGTGAGGTCCTGACCCGTCCATTCGGCGATCGCACTCACGGGAGGAGCAACCCGTACTGCCACTGAGCCAAACAGCCCTACAGTCCCCTCTCCCGCCTGGATATCCGACTCAGAGCGGTATTGTCCACCCCCGACCCCCAGGGTCAGATACAATTGGCTCCAAAGGTTCTCGGGGTCATCCAAAACAAACCGTTTCGTCACCACGCCATACCCAGAGGTCCCGCCATCGGTTTCTCCCCAAGTGAGCGCTCCTTGTACCCCTGCCGCAATGCCAAAATCATTGGGCAATTGTCGGTGCAATTTTAAGCTGACACTGCCATCCTCGAAGGCATCACCCCATAAATCCGTTACCGTTATACCAACAGTTAAGCCAATATTTTCCCGAGGATTTCCAAACCCGATGCCGAATCCACCAACCCCATCGCTAGTATCCGTAAACCGAGTTCGTTCCTGTAAACCTAGTCCAAATCCCGCACTTCCCCAACCCGCACCATAACCGGAGGGAGTCATCACCGTAATCGCCGGAGAAGCCAAATAGGGTTTGCTTTGAGTGGTAAGATCCATGCGAGGACGAAACGGGATGCGTTCGGGAATGAAGGGTTGTTCCCCCGGGGTCCCCCGATGTAAGGGAGTCCCTTGGCGGGGGGTCGTTCCCTCCGGTGTTGTGGAGGGTTCCCCTTGGGCGATCTCACCTTGGGGGTGAACCGTCCCCTCCCCGGCATCCGGTTTAGGAAAAAGGACCTCAGTGCGATCGCCCGGAAGGGGTTGGAAAAATAAAGGCTCCAGATTAGCAGCATTAGCAGCAAATTCCAGCTTTTCCCCGAACCCTTCTGCTTGCCAGGGTTCTACCTCGCCCGCTTGGGCGACATCAGGGGGGAATAAAATCCCGAGGAGCAGTAATTCAACGATCATACATTTCATTAGTGGCGAGGCTAAACAATAAATACCCCTGGGAGGATTGTACCCTTTCTGCTCTGCAAAATCACATTTTCCTTTCCCCCCAGGGAGAACTATGACCTTTCAACTTCATCGATGGCAATCACTCTAGTCGAAAATACTTACCGCTGTTTTCTCACCTCAGTTTTAAGCGTAACAGCGATCGTAGCACTCCGCAGTCAAGCGATCGCCGTCATCCATTGGCGGTGTTTTATCACCTAAAGAACGGGCGATCCAAATCACCCCATCCTGGCAATCCTTGTTTATAGTAGAACTATCCTATTACCTATTCTCTCTTGAGAGAATATTTAAAACATGATTAAACCGGATAAACTCTCAGAAAACCTCACATTAGAATCGGATTTAGCCAGTGGCGTCATTCGTCTTAAACCCCAGGAATTTATTCATGTTTTAGATAATAATACGGGAATTACTCGCCTAGAAGTTGGACCCCAAACTATCACCCTACGAGATGGGGAACGACTCATCTTAAAACCACAACCTGCAATTGTTGTCCCACCGCGCCATTATTGCATCGTTGCCAATCCAGTCATGCGGGATGAAAATCGCGCACCCCTGACTGATCCTCGGGGACAAATTAAACTGCGTTATGGCGATCGGGAAATTCGTTTATCTCAAGAACCCTTTCCCCTCTATCCAGGGGAAGAACTCGCCGAAAGCGTCACCCAATTGCAAGTCGTGGAAACTAACCAAGCTTTGCGATTGCGCGCCTTACGGGATTTTAGCGATACTGTGACAGTCCCCGGGGAAACCGCTCAAACCCAAATTATTGAGCGCGTTGCCGGAGATGAATGGCTATTTGAAGGACCCGGAACCTACATCCCTCGGGTGGAAGTGGCGATCGTTAAAACTGTGCAAGCCACTATTATTAAAACTAATCAAGCCCTTCGATTATTTGCCCGTCAAAACTGTAGCGATCGCCAAGGAATTCACCGCCGCGCCGGAGAAGAATGGTTATTAAGAGAAGAAGGAGCTTATTTACCGGGCATTGATGAAGAAATCCTCGGTCTAATTGACGCTTATGTCTTAACCGAACGTAAGGCTTTACATCTGAAAGCATTACGCAGTTTTACTGATATTTTTGGACGGCAACGGAAAGCCGGAGATGAATGGTTAGTCACCTTAGAAGATGCAGAAATTCATATTCCCGACGTCTATGAACAAGTCGTGGGAGAAGTCGAAGTGACTACCCTGAATGACCGAGAATGGTGTATTGTCGTAGACCCCATCGATCGCCAAGGTAAACCCCAATTTGGGATGAAGGAAGTCCGACAAGGGCGACTTACCTTCTTTTTACATCCCGGAGAATCCCTCCACAACGGCATCCAAAACCTGTATGTGCTGGGGGAACAAGAAGCCTTGTTACTCTGGGCTTGTGAAGCGTTTACCGAAGGGACTCCAGAAAACCCGATTCATCATCAACCCGGGGATTTGTGGATGATTCATGGACCCCGCGATTATATTCCGCCGGTACAAGTCCATGTGGTTGAAAGGCGCAAAGCGATTCCCTTAGATAAAAATGAAGGAATCTATGTGCGAGATATTCAAAGTGGGGAACTTAAACTGGTGAGTGGACCCCAAGCTTATCTGTTAGCCCCCCATGAAGAATCTTGGGAAAAAGAGTTACCCCCGGTGGTGGAAGAGTTGCTGCAACGCAAAAGTGACCCATTAGGCGATCGCGGGGAATATAGCGGCAGTAGTGAGGAAACCCTCGGACGAAACCGAAATCAGAGCAAACAACGGGATAAAACTCGTGCGGTTGTGTTTCATATTCCTCAAAATGCCGTAGTGCAAATTCACGACTATAAAGAACGAACTGCACGGAATGTATTCGGTCCTGATTTAGTCATGCTTGGTCCCGATGAAGCCTTTACGGTGTTAAGTTTATCGGGGGATAAACCCAAACGACCCAATGCCATTAAATCCTTAGCCTTATTATTGGGTCCGGATTTCATGACGGATATTTTCACCGTAGAAACTTCTGATCATGCGCGACTGCAATTACAATTATCCTATAATTGGTATTTTGAAGTCGATAAAAATAACGAAGAACAGACCGAGAAATTATTTCAAGTTCCCGATTTTGTCGGCGCTGCTTGTAAGGCGATCGCCTCCCGAGTGCGCGGTGCCGTTGCCGGAGTCCAATTTGATGAATTCCACCGCAACTCCGCCCGCATCATCCGCCAAGCCGTCTTTGGAGTCGATGACGAGGGACATATTCGGGAAGATTTCCGATTTCGTTCCAATAATTTAGTCATTACTAACATCGACATTCAATCCGTCGAGCCCGTGGATGAAGAGACCTTAAAAAGTCTGCAAAAATCCGTACAAATTGCTATTCAAATCACCACAGACGCCCAAGAAGCTGCCGCCCGCCATGATGCAGAACGCATTGCCCAACAAGCTAAAGCGAGACTAGAAAGACAGGCGATCGTTGATAAGAGTGCCGCCGAAGCAGAACGGCGAAACCTGCTGGAATTAGAAGCAGAAAACGCCGCCATTTCCTCCACCGGACAAGCCACCGCCGAAGCCCGCGCCAAAGCCGAAGCCGCGCAGATTCAAGGACAATTACAAGTGAATTTAGCCACCCAAGAAGCCGAAGCCACCCGCATCCGCGCCGAAGTCGAACTCGCCCAACTGCGATCGCGCCAAGAAGCCGAATTCGCCCATCAACAAGCTCTCACAAACCTAGAAATAGAAAAAGCCCAACGCATGGCAGAAATTACCAGTACCGAATTTGCCGAAAAAGTAGCCGCCCTAGGACCTGACACCCTGCGGGCGATCGCCCAAGCCGGACCCGAAATGCAAGCCCGACTCTTAGCGGGATTAGGTCTACAAAGTGTGTTAATTACCGACGGTAAAAGCCCGATTAATTTGTTCAATACCGCTAATGGCTTAATTGGGGGAGTGCCATCTAATCCAGGGGGAAATGGGAGAGAATAGACCTAACCCCCCAACCCCCTTCCCTGGCAGGGAAGGGGGAGCAAGAGGGACACAAAATTCCTGTTTTCTCTTGTTCCTCGTGACATGAATCCGCCATGACCAAATTCGCTCACGCCTCTAATCCCAGAAAGCCCAGAAACCGGGTTTCGGCGATAACCGTAATTGTAAGGCATAATGTTTCCTAAGAAGCCCGGTTTCTCAACTGCCCAAGCAACCCACTACCCCATCAACTCCACCCATGCCAAACCCTCCCCCAATCCGACAACAACTCGATCGCGAACTCGATCGCCTTCCCCCCGAATCCTTAACCCAAATTCTCGCTTTTGCCCGCTCCCTTCAACCCCAAACCGATTACACTACCCTTTGGGAAAACTGGTTTGCTGAAGTGGATACACTCCCCCTCGATTCCCCACCTCCTAACGTACAAACCGCACCACCAAACTACAGTGATTACCTTGTTGAAAAATACCGTGATCAAGGATTGAATCTGTGATTCTCTGTGACACTGGCATTTTGATTACCATTGTCGATCGCCGACAGCCCAAACACCACGCTTACCGCCAAGCCATTAGCGGTTACGCCTGCCCCTTGCTGACGACTTGGGCTTGCCTCACAGAAGCAATGTATCTGAGTCATCGGCTAGGCGGCTGGACAATGCAAAACCAACTGGGGAAGCTAATTGTTCATGGCGGACTTATCACCTATTCCATTGATACAGAGCAACAGATGACCCGTTTGTTGGCATTGATGGAACAATATCGCGATCGCCCAATGGACTTTGCCGATGCAACTCTTGTACTGGTAGCAGAAGAGACCGGACAGCGCCAAAATTTAACCCTGGACTCTGATTTTTTATTTTATCGGATTCATAACCGCGATAGTTTTGAGATTATATCCGTCGATTAGGGGAATAATGACTCCCGCGCCCGATGGTCTTCTTTTTCAACTGCGATCGGCCCTAGACACCCCCTCGGTCTCACCCTCCTCTCCCGCTTCTAGTTCCGCCCCCGCTTTCTCTATCTGAACCCATTAACATTGAGTTATGTATAGCGGAGTGAATTGATCGCCTATCTGAATTAATCTTTTACATACCACAAAATATCGAAATTGTCAAGACTTTCAGCAATTTGGCAACTCCCAGAATGGAGTGAATATCATAGTAAGGGAGAAAACAAGCTCTGTTAAAATAATCCCTGAAAGAAAAAGCCTATGACTGCTCAATTGATTGACTGGATGACTGCTGCATGGGGAATCCTGCAAGGCAATCATCGCTTTATGGTGTGGAATACGTTTTTAGCGGTTGTCCCCTTAGCGTTGAGTTTTTGGCTGTTTCATAAACCCCGATCGCAATGGTTGCGGTGGGGGGTGTTTCTCATTTTAGGGGCCACTTTTCTGCCGACTGCTCACCGGGTTTTGCGGACGGGAATTTTCCTGCTGCAACGCATCAGTGCGGATTACTTAATCTGGATTCTCATCCTGACTCTGATTTTGATGTCTTCGGAAATTTGGCAGTTGCGGCGCAGTCAAAATAGCCCCACGGGCTCGCGTTCCCTGTTATGGTGGGTGGGATTTGTGGCGTTTATCGCCTTTTTACCGAATGCGCCTTATGTCTTAACGGATGTGATTCATTTAATCAATGATATTCGCGCGGGATACTCGGTCTGGATTATTACTTTAGCTTTGATTCCCCAGTATTTGATATTTATGATTGTGGGGTTTCAATCTTATGTTCTGTCCCTGATTTATTTAAGTTGGTATATGGAACGCTGTGGGTTGCGTCGGTGGACTGGGTTGGCGGAACTGGTGATACATGGGTTGACTGCAGTGGGGATTTATCTGGGTCGGTTTCAAAGGTTTAATAGTTGGGATATTGTGACGGACCCGGATATTTTAGTCAGAAGTGTGATGAATGATTTGATAGGTCGCCGTCCGTTTTTGGTGATGATTGTCACTTTTGTGGTGATTACGGTTTTATACTGGTTATTTAAACAGTTGACTTTGGCCTTGATGCACCGGAATAGTCAGCCGAAAAGTGCCTGGGGTCCAGTCGCCCCAGGGGAGTCTCCTGCAACGGATTCGGAGGCATAGTCCGGGTTAAAAGGGGCAGTCCCCTGAGTCACGGCGGGCAGTTTCTAACAGGATGCGCTGTTCGGACCGGGCGATCGCCTGATGGGTACGGACGATCGCCTCGGGTTCGACGGAAATTCCATCAATTCCCCAGCGCACCAAAGTATCAATGGTTTCCGGATACCGGGTGGGTGCGCCTCCACAAATCGCACAAGGAATTCCCGCTGCTTTTGCCATCTGTATCAGTTGATGAATGGCACTCATGACTGCCGGGTGACGGGGGTCAAACACCTGGGACATTTGTTGATTTTCGCGGTCTGCGGCGAGGAGTAACTGGGTTAAATCATTGGTGCCGATGGAGATTCCCTGGACTCCCGCTTGCACATAATCGGAGATTAAAAATAAGGCAGAAGGTACTTCCGCCATAATCCAGAGTTGGAAATCCCGAACGCTGTCGAGTTTGAATTGTTGGACTCGATTCCGGCAAAATATAAATTCTTCGACGGTTCGCACAAAGGGAATGATTAAGCGCAGGTTGGTTAATCCTTCCTGTTGTAGTTTGGCTAGGGTTTCTAGTTCTAAATCAAATAATGCCGAATCGAGGAGGTAGCTAAATGCGCCATGTACCCCCAAGGTTTGGGCGCTACGATTGGGGTTGATGCTGGTTTGTCCGGGCGATCGCATTGCGGGAAGATCGTACCCGCGCAAATCTAAGGACCGATAAAATACCGGACGGGGAAAGAAAAATTCGGCGACGCGCTTTAAGGGGTGGGAAATTCGGTGGATAAACTCCTGGTTTTTGTGGCGATCGCGCCATTGGTAGGGGTCTTCGGATTGGAAAATTTCCAGGGCCATCATTTCCGATCGCAATAAACCCACTCCATCTAAGTAGGTTTCAGCAATTCGATCTAAGGAACTCGGATGAGACAGATTCACCATCAACTGAGTGGCGGTGGGAAAGGGTTGGGTGAAGGAAGGGGTTAGGGAGTCAGAGTCGGGTAAAGGCATCGGATGAGGTTCTAAGATAACAGAGGCAACAGGTTGAGGCGATGGCGCCGGACTGGGTTGGACGGTTCCCCCAGGGAGTACAAAGATTTCGCCGGTATCGCCATTAACACAAATTTCCGTGGCGGTGGCGATCGCTTGGGTGACTTTGGCAGCCCCCACTACGGCAGGAATGCCAAATTCTCGGGCGAGAATTGCCGCATGACTGGTCATTCCCCCGGATTCGGTGACGACTGCCGCTGCTTGGCGGACGATATGCAGCCAATGGGGGGCTATTTCTGTGGCAATCAAGATCCGTCCTGGGGGGATATTTTCCCAGACTTCCGTTACCGACGTCATGCAATAGGCTAATCCCACGGCGACTCCTTTGGCAGCCCCTGTTCCGAGGATAATCTGTAGCATCTCTTCTCCCTCGGTTGCCGTTACTGGGGCAGATTTTGGGGCAGGAGGTGGGTCTAAAGGGGGTGGGATTTCCCATGAGGGGAAGGGATTTCCCACTTCCACTCCGGTGATATAGATCTGTTCTGGGGACTGTTCTGTAGCTTTGGCAAGGGTCCATTCTAGGATGAAATTCCGGTCTAAGTGACTGCCGAGGTTGCGGGCGATCGCTCCCAATTTGGCCACTTCCGGGGGTTTGAGGGAAAATTCCTGTTGTTGTTCGTCACTCACCAAATAGGGTTGAAGACAACTGTAGGGACTCAGCAAGCTGGTTTCCAAGGTTAAATCATTGGATGGGGTGGAGTTTAACCTAAGATCATAACCGAGGTGTTTGTTCCCCAGAATTTGGGCGATCGCCTCCCCATTGTTAGACTGGATTTGATACCAATCGGGAATTGCCTGTCCCAGTTTAATCGCCAGGGCCAATCCCCAAGTGGCTTGAATTTCACAGTGCGCTTGGGTATAGGTGAGGGTTCCGGAGGTAATGGCACTGTGTAGGGGTTGCACCAAAACCGCCAGATTCAGTGAACGCAGTTCAATGCGCGATCGCTGCCAATATAATAAACTTCTTGCTCTAAACAACTCTGCCCAAGTTTGTAGTACCCCCAGGGCAATTTCCTCGGGATCGCACAGGCAAACATAGCTTTCCACTAACCCGGAAAATTTGACCGGAGTGGGGGTATTTTTGGGCAGGGTGACGCTAGGGGACAGGATTAACCCCGGGGAACTCAGTTGTTCCGCTGCCATTGCCAACTCGTTGATCCACTGCCTGGGTAACTCTGCTGCCATCATTTCTTCCCGGATATGTTGGGCGATCGCCTTAAGCTGTCGGGTATCATCTACATTCAGATGCACCGAGGAACTCAGGAGCTCGGCAAACAGAGGTTCTTCCCAAGGATAGGTTTCTAGAAATTCTCGCAATGCAGGGGCCGCCAACACAAATCCGGGCAGCACAGGATAACCCTGTTGCGCCATCTGACTTAAATAAAATGGATTGTCCCCTACTAAATACCGTTGTGAGGGGTGAATTTGGTCCAGCCAGTAAAGGTGATCCACAATCAAGTAAGCATTCGGACATCCTCTATCATAGTCTGGGTGTCTCCCTTTTGCATGGATTGCAAAAACCTGGTTAACTCCGAGGAAGGGGGCTAAGATAAAATTTTAGTGTAGGAAAGGGAGGTTAGGACCGAATGGGAAATTGGGCGGCATGGATGAAAGGGTGGGTAAATTTGTTTTTGAAACCTAACTGTCCTTTGTGCGATCGCCCGGGAAAACCGCTTCTGTGTCCCGCTTGCGATCGCCAGTTGCAGCGCCAAAAATTCTCTTTGCAGCAACGGTTATTAAAGGAAACCCCTCCGGTATTAATTTGGGGTCGCTATGGCGGGGTGATGAAACGGGCGATCGCGGTGATGAAGTATCAAAACTGCCCGGAACTCGCTCAACCCCTGGGGTACTCTCTGGCTGAAACTTGGTTACAGTCCCCCCTGGCAAAAGCGCAGGGACTCACGGTGGTTCCCATTCCCCTCCACCCCGCAAAGCAACGAAAACGGGGATTTAATCAGGCGGAATTACTGGCAAAAAGCTTTTGCGAACTGACGGGATATCGTTTAGAACCTCGGGGTTTAGAACGAGTGCGAGATACAGAGGCGTTAAATCAATTATCCCCCGCACAACGCAGGCAAACTCTCGCCAATTCCATGACGGTGGGGGAGGGGTTGCGCCGCAGGCAGCCAAAACAGGGGGTGATTTTGCTCGATGACATTTATACCACAGGGGCAACTTGTCAAGAAGCTATCACAACTTTGTCCACCGCCGGGATTCGGGTATATGGGATTGCGGCGATCGCCACGACTCAGCCTTTGGATTAACCTATCCTGCTTTGATTTTCCCCTCCCGGAGAAATTCCTCGAAGGTGAGGCGACTGGGTAAGGCGGATTGAGCACCGGGTTTGGTTACTGTTAAGGCACCAGCGGCAGCCCCCCATCTGACAGATTCGGGCAAGGGCAATCCCTGGGCGATCGCCACTGCCAATGCGCCATTAAAGGCATCCCCTGCCGCTACGGTATCCACGGCTTCCACCTCAAAGGCAGGCACAAAAAACTGCTCTTCTCCCCTAGCACAAAGCACCCCTTTTGCTCCTAACTTGGCGATCGCTGTTTTGACTCCGCGTTTTTGTAATTCGGTGAGGGCTTCCCGGGCTGTTTCTATATCTCTCACGGCAATTCCGGTGAGGATACTCAGTTCGGTTTCATTGGGGGTAATGATATCAATCACGGAATACAATTCTGGGGGTAGTTCTCGGGCAGGGGCTGGGTCTAAAATAACCGGAATTCCGGCATTTTGAGCTTTTTTAGCTGCTGCCAGAACGGAGGATAGGGGAATTTCTAATTGTAATAATAATGCTGCCGCATCGGGTAATAAATCAGTGAGGCGATCGCAGTCTGACTCATTGATGCGATCGTTTGCCCCGGGGACAATCACAATGGTATTTTCTCCCGTATCTTCGACGGCGATCGTGGCAATTCCGGAAGCCGTGTTTTTATCAATGAAGATGCGATCGCACTTCACCCCGGATTGTTGCAAACTCTCCAGGAGTTCCTGTCCAAAACTATCCCCCCCCACCCGTCCAATCATAAATGTTGTCATCCCCAATTTCGCAGCAGCAACCGCTTGATTTGCACCTTTCCCACCGGATGCAGTAAAAAAGCTAATTCCCCTTAAAGTTTCACCGGGTTTCGGCAGACGGTGGGTGCGGGTGACTAAATCCAGATTGATACTACCGAACACCAGAATATTATTCATCGTTTCCCTTTCCCTTCACCTAGACCACTAATATTTTAGCATTAAGCCTGTCCCTTGATTTTAAATTGAATTCTCTTCTTGGCCTTGGAACAACTCTAATAAAAACTTTTGAGACTTCTTAGCCTCTGGAAAAAATGCAATTCTGGGTAACGCTAAACCCAAAATTAACATTCCCATCGGAATTAAAAATGCCAGATTAAAAATTTCCTTGAATAGGGCTTCTCCCAGAATCATCAAGGCTACTACTACAAGCATAATCAGCCATAAAGACATAAAAATAATCACAAAAGGGTGCAGTTTTATTTCTATTTTGATTTGACTGCCTCTACCGTGGGCCTGAATTTGACCTTCAATTTCAGGTAAAAAAGAATTGCGGTTGTAGATAACTCGGGAAATCTTAAAAGAGTGTTCGGCAATTTGTCCCTGGTACGGTTTTTTCGACCTACGCCAACGGAACTGGATTGGGTTGGAGGTAGGTGTCACCACTTCACTTAATTTTTTGAAAACCTCTTCGGGACTCAGATAAGTCGTCATTGTAAACCGTTTAAAAGGAAACATCTGCTCACCATTAGGGGTTATTTTTTACAATTGTCGCATAATTTATCGGATTTGAAGCGGGATTAAATTCCGACTAAATTTACTCATTTATGAACTCCAATATTCGGTATTTTAAGGACAAAATAAAAAATCTTTTTAAGTCAAATTGGAGAAATCATCTCCACCTTATAGTTTATCATTCTTTCAAAAAATTGACTAAAAAATTTTTTGAATGGTGAGCCATGACAACGAAAGTAATCATCGGGATTGCTAAACCCGCTAAGAAAATCGCAATCGGGCTGAAAACTACTGCAAAAGATGGGCTTTTAAGCATCATTAAAGAGACCCAAGTTGCTCTTCCCGCAGTTATTAGCCATATTCCCAAAAAAATCATAACCCCTGGATGAATTTTAATTTGGATATCGATTTGACTCCCGCTATTATGTTCCCTAATCTGGCCATCAAGTACCGGGAAAAAAGACTCACGATAGCGATCCGAACTGAGATGGTAGATAATTTTGGAAATTTGAAAAGAGTCTTGATGGATTTTTCCGCGATAGAGTGGAGTGATACTTTTCTCCCCTATCTGATAGTCGGTGTCCACAATTCCCATTAATTTTTCCCGAACTTGGTAGGGTTTTAGTGGGCTTTGAATAGTAACTTTTTGATAAGTCAACATTTTTTAATTTTCACCCCTATGTTGTAAAATTATTTACAGCTTTTTTAGTCATAGAGGCATAAAATTTTGCCTCTATCACTCTTAAATTAAAAATTTTCACTCCCTTGAAACAATTCCATCAAAAACTGTTTAGACTTCTTAGCTTCCGGGATAAATCCAATCAACGGTAATACTAAACCAAAAATGAACATTCCCACAGGCATTAAGAACAAAGGGTGAAATTCTTCAAACAGGACCGCTAAAAACATCAAGGCAGCTTGTCCAACTATACCCAGCCAAACGCACATAAAAATCAAAACAGCCCGGTGCAGTTTCATTTGAATTTCGATTTTACTGCCTTTAGCTTGGGCGTGAATTCGCCCCTCAATCTGGGGTAAAAAAGAATTGCGATGGGAAATGATTCGAGAAATTTTGAAAGAATGTTCACCGATTTGTCCCTGGTAGGGTTTTTCCGGCCTTTTCCACCGCACCGGGACCCATTGAGGGGGAGGTTCCACAACTGCTATTAATTTTTCCTGGACTTCATGGGGACTGAGATAAGTGGTCATTGTAAACCTTTGAAAGGGAAACATACGTTCACCTCTAGTGGGTTAGTGCTACAATTATGCCATAACTTAGAGCCATTAATACCCAATCCGGTTGTGATAGGTCTATAAATACCCCACCCGATCGGGTGCGGGTATTTATTTAGTCCAAGCCCCTATCTTCCAGCATCCCCCGGAATTTGTGTTTGCGGGCGTGGATTTGTAGCAATTCTTGACGATAAGTTTTCCAGCGGGTCCACTGCTCTTTTTGAATATAAGCTGCCCGCACTTTTTTCAACCAGTCGATCGCCTGATTATAGAATTCAGATTTTTTGCGATCTAAAATCGACTCGGCAAGGGGTTGCGCCGTTTCAATCACCCAGTCTGGACGGTGTTTAATCGCCGCATCCATGACCCGATGCACCAACTCTATCTCATAGGAACCAAAGCCTTCTACGGCGGCGATCGCCTCATCAATTAACCCTTCACTTAGGAAAATATCTACTTTAACCTCAGTTTTGTTCCAAATTTTATGTTCCCTCAGAGAATTTAATAAATTGGGCTGGTATTTGAACCAATTTTCACCGGCTAATTCTTTTATTTTAAAATAATCCCTCGAAGTGGGGTTATCGTAAAAAGCGGATTTTCTCGCCTCCAGTTCTACCTCAGTATTTCCTAATTCTTGAGCTAAATCAGCGGTCCAACTGGCAAGTTTATATTGGGAATCTCCCCGTAATTTCAACCCCATTCCCCCGACTTCCAGGGCTTGGTTGACTTTCCCATTACTGCGTAAGGTTTGACCCAGGGATAACGCTTCTTCCATTGTTTTCATTTGGTTCCGGGCGGCTTCCATTGCTTCCGTAGTTCGTCCTAAACTGCCCAACATGGTAAGATATTGTTTTATTTTGCCTTGGGCTTTAGCCAGGTTCAAATACTCTTGATATCGCTCTTGCCGATCCAGAATTTTTAAGCGAATTAAGACCAAATCTGGGAAAGCATTGAGGGAAGAATTTTCCGCTATTCTCGGTTCTGATAAAGTTCCTTGGAGGGCTTGTACCAAATGCGGATCATCCCATCCTTCGCTGAGGGATTCTAAGCTGAGGGGAAATTCGGTACTCCACTCCTCTTGGAGAATTTTTAAGCGCGATCGCCACTGTTCCACTTCACGGGAACTAAGGGATTCGCTGAGAATCGCTTCGGCGATCGCCTCATCCACTGCTGTGACAATTTCATCGGACTCAATCCCATACTGTTCCACCCGGTCCCAATCGGCTGCACAAGCTGAAGCAATGGCTTCTAACACGATTAAAGCATTATAACTTTCCCCAATTTCTATTAATCCTTGAATATTATCAATTAAATCTAACAACTCCTCGGTTACCGGGTCATCTTCACCGTCTAAGCTTTCAAAATACCGCATCCCTTCATATAAAATATCCCGCGCCTGCTGCCGAAAAGGAGCCGGATTGATAGGGGAAGGACGCTGATTATTGGGTGATTGTATTGGGCTGATTATTTCATTATTTAAGGTAATGTAATAGTCAATTTCATCAATAATTTCGGGTCTTTGTTTAACTAACTCTTGCACTAGACCTTGGATTTGGGCCCGGTTGAGCTGAGCGAGCAATTGCTCCAAAGTCGGACGCTCTTGAATAGTTTCTGGTTGCCGCATTACCACCAATAAGGTAGCGACAATATGTTCACACCATTCAGATTTATCATCAGCACAAGAACAGGTCACCGAGGTCAAACAGCCCTGCTCAAACCCCACCCGAACCCGATAGGGTTGGTCTGCATTATCCATCACTTCGGCATTGAGTAAATTGCCTCGCCGAGTCACGGAGGTTACATTGCCCGCTTCATAATCCGACTGGCCTTTGCTAAACAATGCAGGGGCAGATTTCTGGCGAATGAGGCGATCGGTCAAGTCAGGAGTTTTAGACATAAAGCAATCCAATCTGATAGAAAATAGAGAAATTGACGGGTTGTTAAAGAATCAAGATAGCGTATCCTCATCCGTTTACAAAACAGGAATCGCCATTTTCTCTAATTCCTATCATATCCAGGGATGCTCTAACTCGCAAGACTCATTTACAGATATTCACAACTACTATTATTCAATGGGTTGACACTCAGGCGATCGCAACCCGGGAAAAGAAACGCTTCCCTCGGGTATCGCCGCCATTAACTCAATTGTTCCTTGCGCATTCCGTCGCCAAGCAGTCGCTTCCTGGAGTGGGGAAGACGGATTTGTAGAGGAAGGGGTGCGACGGCGAGGAGGTTCAACGGTAACCGTTTCCCCCTCTAAATCTTGGAAAAAGTTGCGTAAATCATGCCAAATCGGTTGGGTTTGGAGGGGTTGAGTCGGGTCCGTGGGTAATCCTCCTCGTCCCGAAATGGTAAAAGAATTCTCATCGGATAAGGCACAACCCACAAAGTTATTATCCCTCGCTTGACCCAGCATTTCGGGTAATTCTACTAATCCCGTGGAGGGATTAACATCAGGGGTATTAATTGTGACACTGCCGCTAAACTCCGCCCCGAGTTCGGAGGTGGCGGTAATATCACTTTGTGGCGTGAGTTCTGTGCGAAAATTAGTCCCCAAGATGCCTTGGGCGGCGATCGCCACGCGACCCCCAAAACTGGCGCTGGAATTCGCTGTAATATCACTATTCTCTACGGCAACTAACGTATCTGTAGCGATCGCAATATTCCCTCCCGTCCCACTCCCACTGGCATTTGTGGTAATTCCCCCTTGGTTCCACAACTGGATATCCCGCGATTCAATAAAGATATTCGCTTGATCCCCTTGCACCGTTTCTGCGGCGATCGCAGCATTGTTAACCACAATCTGCCGCCCCACAATTTCAATATTCCCGGCGATTCCCGTCTTCTCACTACTGGCGGAAATGATGGCGCGATCGCCTAAAATTAACTGTCCCGTCTGCAAGCGCATCGTCCCCGCATTCCCCGTCTCTGTAGAAGCAGCAAAAATTCCTGTAGGAAATAGGATTCCAGACTCATCCGGGAAGAAAAATCCCCCCTCTATTGCCGGAACTGCACCGGATAAAACAATCGCCTCAGTTGCCAAAATCTCCAAATTTCCCCCATCTCCAGCGCCAAATGTACCCACACTAATCTGTGCGCCATCCCGCAAAATCAACCTCGGAGTTTCAATCCGTAAATTATCTCCATTCCCTTCTCCCAAAGTATCACTAAAAACAATCACCGGATTGCCAACGCGATCGACTCCCCCAAATTCCATCACTTCCGTTGCCTGCAAAAGCACAGGACCACCATCCCCCGCCTCAAAGGTGGTACTACCCACATTCGCCCCATTCAGAATCCGTAATACTGCCGTCTCAATCTCTAAACTTCCCGCATTTCCCATTGCCTCCGGGTCTACGGTACTTTCCGCCCCTGTGGGCCTTAGCACATCGTTACTGGAATTCAATCCATCAAAAACCACCGACTCCAAGGCGCGAATTACCAGGGGTGCACCATTCCCCTGACCCCGGGTTCCCGTGATCATGCCTGCCCCATCTTTGACCAACACAGAACCCGCCTGAATCTCAATGCCGCCTGCATTTCCGACCCCTTCGGGTGCTACATCTGCCGAGGCGATGGTGATGAAATCTTCTCTCCCCTGTCCATCGAATACCACCGACTCGCGGGCGGTAATTTGCAGTTTACCGCCATCCCCTTCCCCGGATGTGCTAGTAGAAATTATCGCACTTGTGGCGGAAAAGGTGGTAGTATTCAAAGTGATATTACCGCCATCGCCAACCCCGTTGGGTTGGACTTCATTGGCGATCGCACTCTCTTCCGTTAAAACAATGTTTCCCGTGGTATCAATTTCGATATTTCCTGCTTGTGCACCGGGTTCTCCTGACCCTGGCGCAATCCCCCCGCGAATCTCAGACTGCCCTGAAATCAGCAGATTCTCGACTTGAATGGCGATACTTCCACCCCCTGCACCGGCCACATCCACTCGCGCCCCATTCGTGAGATGGAGTGGCGATCGCTCGACGGTTTCCGGCAGTTTGAGTGCGTTTCCCCCTGGTAATTCCACCACTCCCGCCTCGGAGATTCCCCCCAAAGTGACAGTTCCACCGGGAACCCGTAATTGCCCCCCCTCCAGGGTAATCTCACCCCCAACTAGGGTTAAAGTTTGATTCGGCAGCACAGTTAGAACCGAATCCCTCACAAAGATGCTCTCGGGATTGGGCCCATATTGTAACCCGATGGGGACATTCACGCTCAAAAGTGGGGATGAATCAGGGTTGGTGGCGCTAAAAGCGCGATCGTCAGGAAATAACACACTGTGGGCGGTACTCCCGACAAAAGAACCGCCTAGATTCAGGGTGGCATTCGGTCCGAAGGCAATGCCACTGGGATTAATTAAAAATAAATTCGCGCTGCCATTAGCGGCGATCGCCCCATCAATTTGGGACAGTTTGCCTCCGGTAATGCGAGTAATAATATTAGCGATAGTGGTGGAATTATTAAAAAGTGCAGCAGTTCCCGTCGGGATAGAAAATTCCTGGAAACTATGGAACAAATTACTACCGGCAGCAGTTCCCCCCTCAATCGTGAGGGTATTGCCGTTGATCTGAACCCCCGAAGGATTCGGAAGGGTATTATCCGGTATAACCTGCGCCTGGAGGGATTTGTGTCCTAACCCTCCGTCCAAAAATAGCAAGGCACTCATCAAGCTAAAAATAGATAGATAATAATGACCCCAATACATCACGGTTTGGCAACTCCTGACTCTACTATTTTTCTTGATCATTACAGAAACTCCAGGTTAATCCCGGATAGGCGGCACTTCGGTGAAAGCAGAGGGGGCGTTTCTATGATTTATCCCAGAGTTGTAGAGCATTTTCTGCGGGAGATCGGTCCTATTAATTAAAGGGAATAATGGCGATCGCCTAGAGTAAGGGTTTTGTCATTCTCCCTTGAACTCGGATTTCCCCTCACCTATCTCAGTCGGGTATCCGGCGCGACTCTTCCCCAGGACAGATGTCAGTTCTTACTCTAGTATTATAGCGTGGAATGCGTATTCCAAAAACCGCCGTACCCGTTATCACGGAATCCGGGCAGTTCTTGAGGTTTACTCTTTTATATTAAGGGGTCGATCTACCTGCTTAAATCGGTAGAATCCAATTGACTGAGGTTTTAGAGTTGATGATTAACTTAACCCATATTCTCACCCTCCTATCCATCGTGAGTCTGATCGGGGTCGCCAGTTGTACCGCCCCCTCCGGCACATTGCTAGAAAATAGCACCACCGGACCCGGAAACCGGCCCCAGGAACAGGCCCAAGGGGTTCCCACTCCCAGTCGTGAGGCCGCTTGCATCCTCGTAGAAAATGGGTTTGGTCCCCAAGGTCAAGTCAATGTTCGGGTAGAAGAGGTGGTGAATGGGCTCGATGTTCCCTGGGGGATTGGGTTTTTGCCCAATGGGGATATGCTGGTAACGGAACGACCCGGACGGGTGCGATTGGTCCAAAACGGTCAACTGCGGCCCGAAGCAGTCGCCAATATTACGGTTACGGCGCGGGGGGAGGGGGGACTGCTGGGAATTGCCATGCATCCGGATTTTGCCACTAATCGATTCTTTTATATTTATAATACTGTCGATACGACCAATGACTCATCAGTCAACCGGGTTGAACGATGGCAACTTGCCCCCGATGGATTAAATGCCAGTCGCGATCGCGTGATATTGGATAATATTCCCGTCGCACAATACCACAATGGTGGACGGATTCGCTTTGGGCCCGATGGAATGCTGTATATTGGCACGGGAGATGCCCGGGAACCCGACTTATCCCAAGATGTCAGCAGTCTCGCCGGTAAAATTCTCCGGGTCACCCCCGAGGGCGATGTACCCCCAGATAATCCATTTCCGGGTAATCCCGTCTATATTCTGGGCATTCGCAATACTCAAGGGTTTGATTGGGTGAATGAGACAACTTTGCAAGTCACAGATCATGGACCCAGTGGGGAATTAGGCAGACAAGGCCATGATAAACTGAGTGTCGCACAAGCGGGGGATAATCTGGGGTGGCCGACCCTGGAACGCTGTGAATCCCGGGGGGGATTAGTTACCCCTTCTATGGTCTGGCGAGAGGCATTACCTCCGGGAGGTGCGGCCATTTATACAGGAACGGCAATCCCTGAATGGCAAGGGAATTTAATCATCGCTTCTCTGCGATCGGAACATTTACAGCGCGTGGTTTTTGACCCGCAATCTCCCCAACAAGTGCAACAGCATGAAGTGTATTTGCAAGGGGAGTACGGACGACTCCGAGAGGCTATAATCGGACCTGATGGTGAACTTTATGTCACCACCAGCAATTGTGATGGTCGCGGCGGTTGTCCCCCGGATGGTGATAAAATTCTTCGCATCACTCGCTAAAGTTTAATCAGATTCATCAATTGGAGATTCTACTACCATGAAAAATAAGAAAAAATGGCGTTTGGGTTCGATTGTGGGGGGATTTATAGGTGTCTTCCTGCTGATTGCTTGTCAAGGAATGGGTCAAACCAACCTGTCTCAAACCCCAGCAACCACAACCAGTCCCGGAACCGAACTGAGTGCTTCTCCGGCTGAATTACCCCCATTGCCTTACCCCTATAATGCTCTAGAACCCCATATTGATGCTCAGACGATGGAGTTACATCATGATAAGCATCATGCCAGTTATGTTAGTAATTTAAACAAGGCATTAGAAAATAATTCTAATCTGCAAAACCAAAGTGTTGAGGCATTAATTCGCAACTTAAATCAGGTGCCAGAAAATATCCGCACAGCCGTTAGAAATAATGGTGGAGGTCACGTCAATCATTCCATGTTTTGGGAAATTATGAGTCCCAATGGCGGGGGAGAACCCACCGGGGCGATCGCCCAAGCCATTAACGAAACTTTTGGCAGTTTTAAGACTTTCCAAGAGCAATTTAATCAAGCTGGAACCAGTCAATTTGGCAGTGGGTGGGTTTGGTTAGTTCGCAATGCTCAAGGGCAACTAGAAATTACCAGTACCCCCAATCAAGATAGTCCCCTGATGGATGGAAAATATCCTATTATGGGCAATGATGTTTGGGAACACGCCTATTACCTCAACTACCAAAATCAGCGGGGGGAATATTTAAAGAATTGGTGGAATGTCGTCAATTGGGAAGAAGTGAACCGACGCCTAGAACGTGCTTCTGAAGCTAGTTAATTCCTGACACCGACTCTCTTAATTCTACAGGGCTGAACGGGTGTGTTAGAAAAAATTGAGTCCTAGGGTAATTTTAAGACTTAACAAACCTTCTCCCTTCAAGGGGTTCAGCGTTAAGGCTCTGAACCCTCATCCTGTAACGTAATTTATAACTTACCTATTTTAACATGAAAATCCCTGTAGAACCGTCTTTTCTCACGATTAATAACGGCAGCATCTTCATGGTTTCTGAACTGGATGGCCAAATTCAAGGCGACAAGTTTCAAGGAATTTTTGCCGATGATACCCGCTTTTTAAGTGAATATGCCTGTTTTATAGACAATAAACCTTGGGTTCGGCTCACTTCGTCCGTCACGCGCTATTATGCCACAAAAATTTATTTAACAAATCCCAGCGTCTCTAGCAAAAACGGAGAAATTCCCAAAGGGGCGCTATCCTTAACCATTGCTCGGACTGTAGAACAGGGGATTCATGAAGATCTAAATATTACTAATCATAGCCTCGAATCGGTCAACTTTCATTTAGATTTGGAGATCAGTTCAGACTTTGCAGATATTTTTGAAGTTGAATCGGGGGAATTCGTGCGCCGGGGGCAAATTGAAACCGAGTGGGATAAAAAAGAGTATAAACTGCGCCATACCTATAATAATGGGGATTTTTATCGATGTATGATCGCCCATTGGAATCACTTCACCTCACCCCCACGTTATGCCAATGGTCGCCTCACCTTTGAGGTTGAATTAGAAGCCCGTGCAAGTTGGCACGCTTGCTGCTACTACCTTCTGATTGATAACGAACACTGTCATGAACCGCTCGATTTGTGCTATGAAGAAGCGATTAAACCCGATGTTGATACAAACATCCAAAAATTGCAGCGACAGTGGCAAGATACCTGCACCACGATGGAAACCTCGAATGAAGATGTCCAGCGACTGTACTGCCAGAGTCTCGAAGATATGAGCGCGATGCGTCTCTATGATTACGATATGGCTCCGGATGTGTGGCTTGCCGCAGCGGGAGTTCCCAAATTTGTGGCGCTATTTGGTCGCGATAGCTTAACCGCCAGCTTGCAAAATCAAATTATTCATCCCGGGTTTGCCCGAGGTGCACTCCAAAAATTAGGACAGTTTCAGGCGAAGGAATATAGTGACTGGCATGATGCACAACCGGGGAAAATCCTCCATGAACTGCGTCATGGGGAGTTGGTTTACTTGAAAAAAAGTCCGCGATCGCCTTATTACGGTGCAGCGGATACCACCCCTCTCTATACAATCGTCCTTCACGAAACTTGGAAATGGTTAGGAGATGACTCTCTCTTGAAAGATTACCGCGATGTCGCCCTCCGCTGTTTGGACTGGATCGATCGCTATGGTGATCTCGATGGGGATGGCTTCCAGGAATATCAAGTGCGCTCAGAAAAAGGCATCGAAAACCAATGCTGGAAAGACTCCGGAGATTCAATCGTCTATCCCGATGGATCACAAGTCAAATCCCCAAAAGCCCTGTGTGAACTCCAAGGCTATGTCTTTGATGCTTGGATGCGGATGGCGGAAGTCTTTGCGGCACTCGGTGAGAAGGATAGCGCCACCGAATTACAAGGCAAAGCCGAAAAACTGCGAGTGCAATTTGAGGAACGCTTTTGGTGTGAAGACTTGGGATTTTATGCCTTAACCCTAGATCCAGATAAACAGCCGGTAGGCTCGATCGCCTCAAATCCGGGTCATTGCCTCTGGAGTGGCATCGTCAGTCCAGAACGCGCTCAACGGGTGGTTAAACGGCTGCTAGAACCCGATATGTCCAGTGGTTGGGGAATTCGCACCTTGTCCTCAAATCATCCCTCTTTTAACCCCTTTTCCTATCATCTCGGGTCCGTCTGGCCCCATGATAACGGCATCATTGCCCTCGGCTTCAAACGCTATGGCTTCCATGAAGCCGTTGCAAGTGTAGCAGCGGATATTTTCGAGACAGCCAGCCATTTCGCCTGCTATCGGGTTCCCGAAGTCTATGCCGGGACAAAACGCCAGATAGGAGCATTTCCCGTCCCCTATATTGAAGCAAATATACCCCAAGCTTGGGCTGCCGGTTCCGTCTTCCACCTAATCCAGGCCCTATTGGGATTACAAGCGAATGCACCCCAAGGGTGCTTATATGTTGATCCCTATTTGCCCAATTGGTTACCCGACTTGACCCTGTACGGTTTAGAGGTGGGGGATTCCTCCATAGACTTACGGTTTTGGCGCGAAGGCGATCGCACTTGCTGGGATGCCTCGGTCCGTAGTGGCACCATTTCGGTCCAGCAAAAAGCATGGCAACCTTGGGCGATACCTGTATCGGTATAGTCATCCCAACTCCTAAGCTAGATCAACCCCAGGAGAAAAACCTGTGGGTTGATTAGCTATCTTAATCGTCTCTATTCTTCTAAAACTTAGTATAAAATATTGCTTTTGAAGGGCGCTCATCCTCAATTAATCGCACTTTACAGAATTTCTTCACCCCCACATAACAACAAAATTGTATTAATAAACGCCTTGAGTTCTGAACAAACCTCGATAGACTCCATCAAATCGTTTTCCTCTAAAATCTTTAAACCATCCCGAATTTTACTATAACTTCTGGGGGATTTGCCTTGCTCAAAAATTTCTTGAATATGTTTCGAGGGCGGTTTATGATGATTCACTTTCTCCGGATTGCCGCTAGGAACAGATTTATTATGTTTGGCTAACTTTTGAATGGTCGGCCAAAACGGTAAAAGCCATGCCTCAAAATCATGTTGTGCAGCGTGGGGATAAAAGTTAGGATTGTTTCCTACCCATTCTTTCATTTTTTGTTTAGCATCGGCTGCATTTTTAAAATCCTCGGTTCCAGTATAAACGTCGGTTAAGGCAATCACTGCATCATAAGCATCCTTGCCACTCAGCAGCTTTTCTACGTCACTTTTAAGTTTGTCTTTTTTCGGAATCCGTCCATGATAAGGTTTTGGCTGTAATTTAGGCATTTTTCCTGGTAAACGGGAATTCAGAAAGCGCCGCAAACTCGGTATCAAGGCTTTTTCAGTTGCGCCTTCAACTAAAATAGCAATTTTCACGATCGCCCTCCGATGATATTCATCGCCCACAGTTCATCTAAACTATACTCTTCCAACCATTTCTCTAAATCTAAAGAATCCGCCCAAGTCATGGTTGTGGAACCCTCTTCATCTGCATCGCATACCAGCACTTCGTCTGGTTGCAAAAATCGGATCAGGCGATCAGAATGGGTGGCAACAATCAGTTGAGTTCGTTTCGATGCTTCTCGCATCACATCCACCAGCAATCGCAACAATTCTGGATGCAAGCTGACTTCCGGTTCATCGATAAGCGTTACAGCAGTTAAATTCGGACTTTGCAGTAGGGTGACTAACCACAAAAACCGCACCGTCCCCTCGGAAAGTTGATGCATATAAAGGGGATGCGAAAAATTTTTCTCCTTCCAAGTCAATGCCAATGTGCCTGCTGCTACTGGGGGAAAACTCAAGCGTTCAAAACTAGGAAAGGCAGCAGACAAAGTATCGCTTATCAGTTCAAATCGATCCGGGTCTGTTTCCCGTAAATTATAAAGGCAGGAAACTAAATCTTCCCCCCGATTTCCGGGTAAAGTTGCCGGACGCATCGCTTGCGGTAATCGCACGGGGCTGGTAGGCGATAAATTCAATTCCCAAGCTCGATAAAAGCTACAGGAGGCTAATTGCTTACGCACTGCTTCCGCTTCTTGGTACATTTTAGGAACTTGTGAAAGCGAGGTTTCTAACGGATTATGTTCCCAATTTGGACGGACCGGAACCTGATTGTCATTAGCAAAATATTGAACATCTAAACCGCTGGAATTTATGTAAGTAAACAACAAAGGCGATCTAGTAAGAGATTCCTGCTCTATTTCATAAAATTGTTGGCCTTTAATGTCTAATTTTAAAAAATAGTTAAACTGTCCATATTTTTCTAAATAAGCTGACCGGACCACGCGCAAATTATCAGCCTGATCTCGCGTCAATATATCACTCAAGCCCCCAAATTCAGAAATTTTTGACTGTAACTGACCTTTTGCAGATTCTGATAACAGGGAGAACATTTCCAAAAAAGATGTCTTCCCGACTCCGTTGGCCCCGATGATGACCGTTAAAGGTCTCATTTCGACTTGGACTGTGCGTAAGCGACGGAATCCATAAATCTCTATTTTTTCAAAACCATTCATAATAGGTTTGTTGTTGGGTCATGTTTAAGATCAGTTCTACATTGGTAAAATTATACCACATTCATCGGGTTGTTGTAAAATTTTTATTTTTTTGTAAAGAGTGGCAGGAGGTTGACAAAATTTGGGCCGATTAATTTAGATGGTTAACCCCTTGATTTAGGCCCGCTCGCCCCCTCCCTTACTATCTCCTCAATTCTCCCATACTGAATACCAAATCTCTGTACCTCTCTAGTGAAAATTCACTCTACAATTATAAGAAACCTATAGGACGATCGCAGAAATGTTTCAAGCCACCCGCCGACGGTTAGCGATTTGGTATGCGGCACTCACAGCAGTGTTGCTGCTGGTGTTTGCGACGGGATTTTATGTGTATGTGCGGAGTACCTTAATCGATCGCATTGATGACACCCTCAAGCACGTTGTGGAAGTGGTGGAACGCTCGCTGGCGATCGATGAAAACCCCAACACCGGCCAATATACTGTAAATGTTGTCGCCAGTTTCCGCAACAATGCCAAAACCGTCGAAGATGACCATATCGATTTAGAATGGTTTAGTCCCACGGGGGAATTATTGTGGTCTACCCTTTGGGAACCCTTAGAAATTCCCCTGCACCCGAAAAAGAATGGGGAAACGGTACAACTTTCGGGAGGACAACTGCTGAGGCAATTTACCGATCGCGTAGAAATTGGACGGCAAGTGGTAGGATATTTGCGAGTCAGTCATCCCTGGTTTGAAGTGACCAAACCGATTCGGCAATTAATTATTGATTTAAGTTTGGGAACCTCCCTCATGGCAATTGCCATTAGTGCGATCGCCTGGTTACTGTCAGGATTAGCCATGAAACCTGTGCGGGATTCTTACCAGCGTCTCAAACAGTTTACCTCCGATGCCTCCCATGAACTCAGAAACCCGATCGCCACGATTCAAACAAATGTGCAAGTAGCCCTGGCGGACCCGGAATTAGATTCACCCATCCATCGCCAGCAATTACAGTTAGTCGAACGCTTGACGCGCCGTATGGGACGATTGGTGGATGATTTGCTCTTTTTAGCGCGACAAGATAGCGGCATAGTGAAAGTGAGGAAACAACCTGTGCCAATGGATGCCTTATTGATGGAAGTGATGGAGGAACAAGAGGCGATCGCCGCCGAAAAAGGCATTGAATTAGTATTAGAAATTATTGATCCGCCCGATAGCGGCAATCACGCCCTCTCCCCCCTTATGGATCCAGAAACTGAACCGGGACTGGATTTTACCATCCCCGGAGATTGGGACCAACTGGCGCGACTGTTTACGAATTTAGTCAGTAATGGATTGCAATACACCGCGAAAGGGGGCCAAATTGCCATCACCTTAGAATGTAGCGGGGTGAGCAATCGCCCGAGTGCCAATAGCGGTGTCCAAGTTACGGTGAAAGATAGCGGAATCGGCATTCCGGCAGAGTCGGTGCCTCATATTTTTGATCGCTTTTATCGAGTGGACCCGGCGCGGAGTCATGAACCTCACCAGTCGCCGGAATGGGGTTCTACGGGGTCTGGATTGGGACTGGCGATCGTCCGGGCGATCGTGGAAAATCATCACGGTTGGATTCGGGTAGACAGTCAGCTTAATCTCGGCACTACCGTTAGCGTTATCCTTCCGCTCTCCAAACCCGACCCAGAAAAACCGCATCCCGAGGCATAAAACAGCAAAGGACAGAGCGAATCTGAAGGATATAATCGCTCTGATTCCCCTGCGATGTTTCTTTGCTAAACTTCGATTTGTGACTGCCCCGTGCAGATTGCACAGGAGCATCCCAGTGCATCTCGGATCGGGTCACTTCCGGATCCCTGAGCAATTAAAGCCCCCTGATGGCGGATTTCCGGACTCATCCATACCGATGCTAAGTTGCCGGAAACTTGAGACAGCAGACTCGGATGTAGGGGAGTGGCGATCGCCCCGGATGGAGCAATTTGCGTCACCTGAGCCACAGGTTGGCTCAGATTAGCCATCCCCAAGAAAGGTTGCGCCGCAGCGAGGATGGAAGTAATCGCTAACGTTAACGCTAAACTGAGGGCCGGAGCAAGTTTAAATCGAATCATAAGTTCTGCTTGTGCAAGTGGAGTGTCTTGAGTTGGGATGATGTTTAAGCTGGCCATTTGTTCCTTCCACGATAGCATCAAACCCTCCGGAGTGACTACCCTGTACCTGCCTCTCTATGTGGCCCGGATCCCCCTTGCCCCGTTGAATATTTAGCCGTTGCCACCCCGGTTATCTTGGACGATAAGATCCAGGAATTTTTTTGGCCAACCCTTGGGCAAATTCTTTCTCGAACTCAAAGGCTTCTACTTCTAATTTATTATTTCTGTAGATTTCTCCGGCTTTTTTATATTCTTTAAAATAGTGATAGCCAAAATTTCCTAAGCTGCCGAGTTGTTCGTGCTGCTGGCAGTGGATTAGTTCGTGGGAGAGCAGGACCAGTTGCTCGAAGTCCTGTTCTTTCATCTCCTTTTTAATATAAATGGTGTTTCCATAAACTTGAGCGTTGGATTCACCCACATTAATTTTGAAACTTGCCGCTACCCAATCTTCCATTAAAGTAGCATTATAAACCACTTTCACCCGATCCACTAAATCGCCAAAATGGGGGCGTAAATATTGTTTTTGAGTCTCAGTTAAAGCTTGCGGTTCAGCATTATTGGAACTCATCACTTCTGCGGCTGCTTGATAAGCCACCGCTCCAAATTGACCCCAAGCTTCTTCAGGCATTTCTTTAGGAACTTGTCCCCGGCAAATCTGGCCTCCGAGGGTTTGGGCATTTGGGCAAGTGTGGCTTTCTGGATTAATCATGGGATTACTGAAGGCTCCGAAACCCACGGTTACGAATCCCAGACAAGCACCAATTAAGTTGACTTTACGGGAGGTGAGCATAACCTGAATACTGAACTTCTCTAGGGTTATTCTTGGCGGACTTTGACGCTCCCGGAACTCTGGTTCTTATCACGGTTAACCCCCTCTAAAATTTGCCAGATTAAAAGCGCCGGTCTTGAATATTTAAGCCGAGATCGCTGGGGTAAAAGTTCCCTAAATAGGGGGGAATAGTCTAGGATGCGTGGGGAGCGATCGCCCTTGGAAATAGTTTACCCGGTTTTTCATTGAAAATTGATCCGTTTTTTGGCTGGGTTCCCCCAGGTTTCCCAAATGAAATTCCAGATATCTCACCGAGGATCAAGTCCTACCACTTCCCAGTTCGATGCAGTTGCCGGGAAATTTTCTCGGCTCTTGCCCAAGAATTGACTCGGTTTGGACGCTTCAATTCCTCGGAGGGCAGCGGATCCCTTAAAGGGTGGGGTTTGAATCTCACCCACCGGAAGGAATGCCTCTGGGCTTCTATTTTTTGGGCTTTCAGAGCTTGCTCTCTTCGGCTGTTATAACATCCTCAGGGGGTTGACATTGTTGATCGATTTACCCCGTAGAGATATCCCATCCCACTGCTCCAAAAAAGTAATTTTGGCTACAATTGACCGTTAATTCCATCGGGCGATCGCTTTTACTGTCCCCTCTTTTAACTATATTTCTAGGCAAATTTACCCTATTTAGATTACCCGACATTCTCTGCATTCTAACCCTCGCCCGAGGCAATCAAGGGTGAACGGTAATCGGTTCATGGAATCCCTGTAGGCTTATAAGTTACCTCCCCTGCTTTCCTCCCCAGAGAATCTCGTCTAAGAAAGCTGCCTTTACCGGCCGGTTAAGGCTCAAATTTGAACAACTTTGGACCTCATCCAACCCGGTTGATAGGGATTGGCTACAGGTCTACAATCGAGGTCATAACTCAGTAGGTTGCAATCAACCTTCAATGCAGGCGCTGTCCCCTAAAGTTAATATTTCATGTCTAATCCCTGGCTCTCGGTTTTGGGGGTTCAAGTCAATTCAAAAATGTTCACAGCCGATTATTTTAACAGTCAACCGAGCAAATTCCTACCCCAAAGATTGCCCTGACTCAGGCATTTTTGAGTCAGGGCCGGGGTCCTTGCGCTGGCTTGGGACTGGAGAGAAACCCAGCAGCGCCTTTAACTAACACCCAATAACGACTCCCATCGTTATACCAACCTGAAAAAACGACTCAAGTCATACTCCTCAACTGAAACTTGTACAGATTCCGGGGTTCTTGCTCCGAAATCGGAGCATTCTTGATCTCTCCCATAAGTTCCTGCTGGGGTTAACGACACCGCGCTGTTTTGCCATCGGGTAAAATAGCGTCACAAATTGTCCCTTGGGTAAAATCTACATTCTCAATCCCAATCTGAGTGAGATCCGCCCCTCGCAGATTAGTGCCCGTGAGTTCGACATTGCGGAAGGTGGCACCCGTGAGGATTGCCCCCTCTAGGTCCGCACCCGAGAGAATCGTCCCCTCTAAGCTGGCTCCCTGAAGCTGGACATTTCTGAGCTGGGTATTAATCAAAATCGCTTCATTGAGAATAACCCCATGCATATCCGCATCTAATAAATCAGCACCGGAGAGGTCCGCCTGGGTTAACAAGGCCCCTCGTAAGTTACTGGTGCTGAGGTTAGCATTTCTGAGACTGGCGCCTTGCATCTGTGCCCCTTGCAGGAACGCTTGCCGCGCACTGGCTCCACTGAGATTGGCACTATTGAGGATGGCCCCACTGAGGTTGGCATTGTTGAGGGTCACCCCGAAGAGTTCGGCACCTGTGAGATTGCTCCCCTGGAGTTGAGCACCATTGAGGTTCGCTTGCTCAATGTAGATGCGGCTGAGATCTGTCCCGCTTAAATTGGCTTCGGACAAGTCTGCATTCGCTAGGTTAATTAAAAATAAAACTGCACCCACGAGCTGACTCTGAGATAAATTCGCCTCAGTGAGGTTGACTCCGGTTAGATTGGCCCCTCGAAGATTGACTTTGTGTAAGTTGGCCCCCGTGAGGTTGGCCCCAGTCAGATTGGCCCCTCTCAAATCGGACCCTTGGAAATTGGCATTCGTTAGGTTAGAACCGCTCAGATCGGCACCGGTGAGGTCGGTATTACTCAGGTTGGCATCGGTCAGAATACAGGCTTGGCACTGATTGGTTTGCATCAAGCGCATCACCCCGGCAGAATCTTGCGATCGCCCCGGAATAGCTAGGCAAACCACAGCTAACACAATGATAAAAACTCCCATCCATCGGTAAATTTGCCCTATTCGTAAACTCAATTTGTTGTTTTTGATGATTCGTGGATTTGCCATTCGTGGGGCCACCTCTGGAGTCCCGTAGAAAATCTTAATGCTCACCAGAGGGTGATTCTAATCGATGTCTGACCCTGTAGCACCCTATCTGCTCCTAGTCTATCCCCTGGGATGTAAGGGGTCAGTGGGTGAAGATTTTTCCAGTCCCAGGGGAGGGGAAAATCGCTAGAGTCCCTCTGATTTTATCGATCGCCGGGTTTAAGTCGAAAAATATAGACGAATTTTCGGCGATCTGCCGGGATAATTTTCTTTAAAATTCCCTCGACTTCGGCTTTGGTCCCACCGCTGGCGATCGGCATTTCTTCAAACAGGGCAATCCAGCCCTTTTTTATCCCTATTTCTCGCCAGCGTGCCTGATAAATTTCGGCGTACAACCGCCCCATTTCTTGGTAATAGGTAACTTTTAAATCTACACTTTTTTGGACTAATTCTTGTATTTGAACTTCATAAGTTTTTCGATTCTCTTCACTCTGTAGATAAAATTTTAGGAGTTCGCCGTGGCTCAGAGGGCTGAGTTGATGATCGGGCTGAGGTGCTGGGGGTGGTTCCGCTGCTGCAACTTCCGTCAAGGAGGCGATAATTCCAAATTTTTCAACGGCATGATGATAGGTTTCACTCAGACTCCCTTTAATGCTTAAACCTAAATAAAAGGGATAGGGTTGTAAGGTTCCATCATAGATAATTTTGTTTTTAAAGGGTAAGAGTACCGTTTCCACCATCACCGGCAAAACACTCCCCACCAGTTCGGGAAAGGGACAATCCAGGGCTAACACGCCGTAGGCTTTACTGGGAGGGCGATCGGCAATTAACACCGCATAATTTTGGTGATAACTATAAATATAAAATCTTCCCGAAATAAAATTGTGCCAACTGGAAACAATTTGCAGTAAATCTGGAGCAATTTTCAGGGGGTTTTCTTCGGCAAATAAATCAAAGAGGTAGGGATGAGTATAGAGTTGCTGGCGGAGTTCATTAACCTGTAACGGCGTCAGTTCTGACATTTCCTCTGAACCACAGCATCCGGCAAAAAGACCAAATTTTTGATTAACATAAATTAAGATGGAATAGTATAGATGGTAAAATAAATCAATATCTGAATCGGCTAATTGCATAATAGAACCCCTCGATTTTATCCTGGGTGGCTTCTTTCTTTTACTATAGCCCGCCTATCCTGCTTCAGAAACTCTCGGTTGAGGATTAGGGCCCACAGAAGTAGGAACAACCTGTAATGCTAAATTTCCCGTCAACACCGGATCTCTACCTCTGGTCTTCCCCCCAGACGCGGGAGATAGCAGGTCTAAATCATTCTGACCCTAAAATTAATCCGGTGGAGCATTTTACTCCCTACTACAGCAAGATGCTGCCCCACCGGAGTGGAATTGGAGAATTCCTACAAGACTGGCGATAGACAGCGGCGCAGAAAATTTTTTCCCTCTCTTGACAAGGGTGTAACATGGATGTATTATGTGAGTAGCAAAAGCGTAAATTTTTAAATTGCCATAAATTTGAAATGGGGGCGATCGCCTTGCTTATAGAAGTCTACGCTGACCGTGTTTGCTCCAGACATCAGTTTCCATCGAAAGCTACGCGATCGCCATGCTGTCAATGGATGACTCGGACCAAAGGAATCTATCAGAATTCTCAGGAGGAGACCCAGGGAATGAGAAGAATCACTCAAACGGCTCACCCAGGTCATTGACTCAGCGATCGCCCCTATTTTTGTTAACATCCTATTCGTAGGTACTTTATGAAAAAAATCATCTTCATTTCAGAACTTTGGCCTCACCAATCTGGTACCAATGTAAGGAAATAATTACTTGAATCAACAGAAAATAAGCGTCCCCGGTTATTTATGTGATAAATCCAAATGTTTTCTAAGGGCCGCTTTCAATAAAGCGTTAATTTTTCCCAGGCATTACAGCCTTAGTGCAAACTTTCAGTTCAGTTAGGCGAGCAAAACTCACTTAAATTATGGCATTCAGTAACTTTGACCACGGAAACGAGCTTCGCGATCGCAACCCCACCCAAGATCGGGGATTGCTGGGAGCGGGTTGGCGACCCTTATCCCGGGACTTTGATTGGAGTTATTTTTTCCATCTCGCCTCTAAAGACCCCTGGGAATTAGCCCACAAAACCTTAGATTTTAGTAGTGATATTGCCGATGCGTTAGGGCGTCAAAATTTTACGTGGTGGGCGAATATTTTAAATGTATTTTCGGAATACACCCGAGGCGATTTTAATGAGTTTTGGGATTACATTACTCCCCCACCGGCGGGACCCAATTGTCTCAGCGCAGATATGATCACGGCAGAAACCCCCGTTGTTCAATTCGTCAGCCGGGACAGCATCCCGATTGATTACGTCCTCAAACGCCTCCAAGAGATTACCGTTTGCAAAGTCCTGGACCTTTTAGGTCGTCCCGATTTGATTACCCAATATTACCTAGAACGGTATTTTTATTATCCCATCGAGCGGTTTTCCACTTGGGAGCGCATTCAAACAATGGGGATCGTTTATGCCTATTGGAAAAAACAGAACATTTGGCTACAAATCGACCCCCTGGGGCGCATTCAAAATACGGGCCGCAATCAATTTCAATATACGCTGATTGCCGATGATTTGCGATCGCTGATTAACAAAGCCACCTACAATCTAGCAGTCATGCTCAGTGGCTATCAAAGCCGTGTGGGTCAAGTTCAGAGCGAGTTTCCGATTCGCACCTTTCCTGCTGATATTCAAGGCTTTAGCGATCGCGTCCAAGAGGCCATCTTTACCCAACCTCAACTCGCCGTCCTCGTTCATGGCGCACCAGGAACAGGCAAAACAGCTTGGACCCAAGCCGTTGCCAAAGAAATTCTAGTTCCCTTGGGATATGTGATTTTTATTCTGGACCATGATGCCGTAGAAAATTTCGTTCCCCCCAGTTATTTAGAAAAAATTTGCATCATTATTAATGAAGCAGATAACCTCGCCCAAGACCGGGGAAGCGAAGCCGCCCAACACAGTAATAAAACTGAACATATCCTCAGCTTACTCGATGGCACTTTATATCAAAGTGTCTTAGAACCCGAGGGGATTAACGCTCAACAAAAGCTGGTGTTTTTAATGACTTGTAACACCACCGAACGATTAGATCCGGCTGTATTACGCAAAGGACGGATTGATTTAATCTATGAATTTGTAACTCAATTTGTTTAAGGAATTTTACGGGAATGATAAAATGAAAAAGTGGGGCGATCGGCCCCACTTCTTCTACATTTTTAGAATAAAAACCAGTTTCCGGTTACGTCTTATCGAGTTACTTATTCTTTGGGAGAAACCTCGATATCAGGATTCGTGCAAAAATCTATGGCAGTCGCCATGCCTTCTGTCCCATCTTCACTGCGAGTAAAGACATCATAGAGACACGGGTCTCCATCTTTCCAGTCTTCATCGGCCCACTCAAATTGATCCTTACCCCCCGGTTCGATGGGCTCGACTAGGATACTGTCGCCCCATGCGGTCTCGTCAGTATCATCGACATAAAGTTCGGTAATCGGGCTACCTGTATTATTAGTAACCGTAAATTGATATTGAGCGCTGCTCTCCTCAGTCTCCTCTTGAGCACTGCTCTCCTCAGTCTCCTCAGCTTCCTCAGCGCGGACGACTGTAGTAGTCACCAGAGGTAGGCATAATGCCAACCCAATGAGCAGAGAACGGAAGGACAGATTAACCATAAAGTTTGAGTTCATTATACACCCTCCTTGAGGGCCTACTGAAAATGTGTTAAATGACATTCTATCATTCCTTTTCCATTTGTCAATCCCCTTTTCTAAAAAACAGTCAGGCTGGAAAGAAAGGATTTGGATCCTGCCCTCAGCTAAAAGCCAAAATCAGAAATGCCCCAAAGTGTGCTTCGCAATACTTTTCCACAGAAATATTATTCCAGGAACACCCAGGAGGCTATCGGGGAACTATAATTTCTGTAGAACTTCAATAATTTTTTTATCCCTTTCTCAGGTTTTTACTTATTAACGGAATTCAAAAAAATTAATGAGCCCAAATTCTCAATTAATTAAAATTAGTAAATATCTCAGCTATCACTTGCGACACCATCCCGAGGAAATCGGATTAGAACTGGAACCCGGGGGCTGGGTTGCGGTGGAAGCCTTATTAGCAGCAGCACAAGCTCACCAGTACCCCATCACCCGATCGCAACTGGATTTAGTCGTAGAAACGAACAATAAACAGCGCTTTTCCTTCGATTCCACCGGCACTCGCATTCGGGCGAATCAAGGGCATAGTATTCCGATAGATTTGCAACTCAAACCCCGTTGTCCGCCGGATATCCTCTATCATGGCACGAGAGATCAAGCGGTTGAGTCAATTCTGGCCCAGGGATTACAAAAAAAAGCCCGCCATCATGTTCATTTATCTCCCGATATTGACACCGCCAGACAGGTGGGAATGCGTCACGGTAAACCTGTGGTATTCATCATTAAAGCTGCCGAAATGTACCAAAATGGGCATTTATTTTACTGTTCCGATAATGGAGTTTGGCTGGTGGATGAAGTTCCGCCAGAATATCTGGTTTTGGCCTAAACCGAACTTCAATGAAATAGATAGAGGAGTGGGAGCGTCTCGCTCCCTAACATCTGCTGAAATTAGCCAGAATTCAGGGGAAAATTAGGGAAATTAGTTTTGGAGAAAAGCCTATGAAAAATATTCGTCATCTCCTTAAAGAATTGGCGGCTCAAGAGTGCGATTTGCCGGGAAAACAGTTTCTCGCGCCAGCGGTCCAGGGGGGACGAGTCAGACTGCGAATGTCGGGGATAATTTATACCTTTGAGATTGAGCCCAGAGGGTTTGAAGGTTGGGGAATTTTTAAGGCGACTGCCCCTGGAAAAGCCCAGCTAATGGAACCCGCAGCGTTCCTACAAATTGCCCAATATTTAGAGCAATTTCCCCAGGCGCGGTTGTGGCTAACTTACCCGCTGCGTGGTCAAACTTGGTTAGCTTATCCCATGAATGAATCAGACTGGCGTCAGCGCACGGGAACGGTCAAACCCGTAGTCGTTCATTTAGTAGGAGAAGGGGGAAAGTTTGAACCCGTTGTGGTGCGTTGGGATGGCAAAAATGGCTGGTTTGAAGCCTGCGATCGCCGTGCCGACCCACTACCTACGGAACAGCTTAGAACCGAGTTAAAGCGCTTAACCCACCCCAAAAACTTGAGTTTTAAAGGACTGACTCCAGAAATGCGCACGGTTTACGAACAAGTCGCCACCAAAATGGCAGAATTTAATCCCAATTGGCAGCACTACCAGGATGAAAAACGGTTACAAGCGGCGCTGAAAATGGGCGGAGGCGAGTTACAGAGCTTTCAGGAAAGTGGTGATGAATATTGGACTGTTCACTGGACTACCCGGACTGGGGAACAGCATACTTCAGCGATTTCTAAACAAGATCTAACCGTGTTCAGTTCTGGAATTTGCTTGAGCGGACGGGACCGCGATTTTGATTTACAATCCCTGATCGGGGTGATTGAAAATCAGGATGAATGGTTTGATTGATTTTTTCACTTGTTTTTTGCTGTAATTAATCAGAAAAATGTCGATTTATTTTCATGAACAACTCTATAGAACGCCGGAAGTCATGGGGAAACTTCAGGAATTTCCGGTGACAATTTGTGGGGCGGGTGCTTTGGGTGCGAATCTGACTGAAAGTTTAGCTCGCAGTGGCTTACAACGGCTCTCGGTGATTGATCGCGATCGCATTGAGGAGCGCAATCTTTCCACCCAGCCTTACTATCGTTCAGATATTGGCGCATTTAAAGCCAAAATTTTAGCCAACAGTCTCTATCGCGCCGTCGGGATTAAACTGGATATCCAAACTAAAGAATTGACTCCCGAAAATGCCAGTAAACTTATCGCGAGTCAAACTGGCTTAGTTATCGATACCTTTGACAATAGTGGGTCTCGAAAAGCGGTAGCGGATTGCTGTGCCACTCAGGCAATTCCCTGTCTTCATGTAGGACTCGCGACAGATTATGCAGAAATCATTTGGAACGAAGTGTATCGGATTCCTTCCCCAGTTCTCGATGATATTTGTGATTATCCCTTGGCGAGAAATTTAGTCATGCTTACCGTGGCAGTCGCTTGTGAGGTGATCATTGAGTTTGCGATCGCCCAGGCGCGTTCTAGCTATACAGTGACCCTAAGAGATTTTGCCATTAAACCCTTTAAAGCTTGAACTCAAGCCGGTTAAAGAGACTGCACCTCCATCCATCGGATAGTCGGGATACCCAATCCCAGAAAAACCGGAAGAACGCCCCCGTTCCCACCCCCACAAGGGCGGGAATATAGGCGTCGTGACCTGCTCGATCCTCACGGTGAAAGGGTGAATGATGCCCATTGACTCACCAATTGATGAGCATTTTTCATAGCCTAATCCAGATAACCCATTAACTCCGATTCCTTCGTGGGGTTATTATTTGCGGCGATCGGACGACCCTGAGGGCCCGGGGCTAATTTAGTAATTTGGCTGCCCGGGTTCGTGCTATCCGGAACGCTCTGAGTTTGGGTATCCTTATCCTGCTCTTTAGGCACTTTTAGACTCCTATCTCCATGTAGTTATTAACTATCTTAGGCGATTTTAGACTATTACGAATAAAAATCGGGTAAACTAAATGACAGAAGTAGAATCGGAATCATGATTTCTAGGGGGGTGAGAGAAAAATCAACCACCTACGGGTTCATATTGAATCCTAAGATCATGCCGATGAACAGTTCAGGGGAAAGGGATTTAGACAGCTTCAGTGCAGTAGGGCAACTGTGAAGCTCATCAAGGGCCCAATCCCTGCTTAATCAGGGATGATTTCTTGAGGACTAAAAAAATTAACCCGGTGGGTTGACCAGGTGAGCAAATTTTCTCCGTTCATGTTTCTTCTTGAGTTCTTTAGTGTTCTCTAACTGGCTATGGGAGCTATCTTTTCAAGATATCAATTAAGAATTCCCCTGCAAGTCCTCTTAAATGTACCGCTTGTCCTGCTGTTAGTCTTTACCGTAGGACTGACCAATTCCCTTTTTTTGCATCGCAGTGATCAGGCGCTCAGTCTGATTGCCCACCAGTTAATGGCAAAAGCCGGGGCCCGGGTGGATTTGTACCTGGATAACTATATCTCTCTAGCCGAACAGATTAACCGCAGTAATATTAAGGCTGTTGAATTTGACCGCCTAGACCCGCAGAATTTAGATGAAATAGAACGCCAGTTAATTTGGGAAATTTTCAGCTTCAATCAGATTCCCTATATTCTCTATGCGAATGAACAAGGGGATTTCAGAATTGCCAGTAATATTGATGGTGAGAGGACTTTGGGGGTGATTAATCATCGCCAGGGTCAGACTCTTAATCAATACAGAATTGATTCTAACGGACAACCTAGCCTAGAGCCGAAAGACACCAAAATTCTGCCATCGGATTGGAATGTTCGAGAACGTCCCTGGTATCTCGCTGCTAAACAGCAACAAGGGCCTATCTGGACTCCTACCTTTCAACGATGGGATAACCAAGAGTTAGCGATTAATGCGAGTTGGCCAATTAGGGACCCGATTACTCAAACCGTGGCGGGAGTTTTTGGGATTAATTTACCCCTGAGCCATGTTAATCAGTTTTTACAAGAAATTAAATTAGGAGAGTCGGGGGTTATTTTCATCATAGAACCCGATGGAAAATTAATTGCGAGTTCCACCGGGGAATCCCCTCTTATTAAAAGTCATCCGGGAGGTATTCATCGGAAATGGGCGAAGGAAAGTTCTCATCCTTTGGTGCGCTCTAGCAGTGATTTTTTTCTTTCAAATTTTCCGAAAGAAAGTCAAAAAAATTCTCTCCACAAGTGGCATTTTAGGCAGCGAGGTCAAGGTTATTTTGCTCATAGCCTGCCCTATAAAAATACAGAAAATGGGCTGAATTGGCAGATTGTAACGGTGGTCCCGGAAGTGGATTTAATGGGACCGTTGCAGGAATCCTTTAAACAGAGCATGGGGTTAGGAGTCTTAGGGGTCATGGTGGCAGTGGCCCTCGGGACCTGGTTGACTCAGGGCATTGTCCGTCCCCTGGTGATTCTCAGCCAAACTGCTGCCGCCTTAGCACATGGGGATTTAGAGCGAAATCTGGATGAAAATTTACCCATTCAAGAACTAGCAGGGATGGCGCGATCGTTCAATCAAATGTCGGCACAATTGCGGGAAGCTTTTGCGCGTCTCCAGAGCAATTTGCGGGAGTCTGAAGCCCGATATGCCACCATTTTTCGTCATAGTCCCGATATGATTATGATTACCCATGTCCAAAGTAGACACTTCCTGGATGTTAATAATGCTTTTTTAGAATTATCGGGCTATCAATATGACGAAATTATCAATCGTTCCACGAAAGACATCAATCTAATTGTTAAGCCCGAGGAAGCTGATATCATCCGGCAACAACTGAAGGAAACCGGGGTAGTTAAAAATCAGGAATTGCACTGGCGGGCGAAATCTGGAGAGATTAAAATTTCCCTGGTTTCTTGTGAAGTCATCCAACTGGATGGAGAGCCAGTTATTCTTTCTATGCTGAAAGATATTGGTGAACGCAAAGCGATTGAGATAGCCCTAAGGAAAAGTGAAGAACGATTTCGGGAGATTGTCCAGACGATTGGACAGATGTTTTTCGTGCGATCGGCAACTACGGGAGAATTCATTTATATTAGTCCGGCTTATGAAGAAATCTGGGGACGAAGCCGTGAAAGTTTGTATCAAGATTATAATTCCTGGATGGAAGCAATTTATCCAGAAGACCGTGCTTTGGTGGAAGCCTCTGTCGCTGAACAATTTACTGGAAAGCCGCTGCAAAGAGAATATCGGATTCGGCGACCCGATGGGGAAATTCGCTGGATTTTTGCTCAAATTAACCTTCTGAAGGATGAAGCGGGGAAGCCCGATCGCTTCATCGGGTTTGGGGAAGACATCACCTCTCGCAAAGCGCTGGAACTTGCACTCGCCGCCTCTGAACAAAAGTTAAATGATATTCTCAATAGTTCGATCGCCGCGATCGTGCGAACTAAAATCTTAAATAATCAAGACTGGGATATTGATTATTTATCTGCCGGGTGTGAAACCGTCTTCGGCTATACCCCCCAAGACTTTTTGCAAGATAAATCCATTTGGATGGGTCGAATCGTCCCCGAGGATCTAGAAAACGTTATTTTACCTTTATTTGGGCAGATTCTTCAAGAAAAAACCAGCAGTTTTGAGTATCGATTCCAGCACAAATGCGGTAGTATTCGCTACTTATCTACCCGATATACCTCCCGGTTTGCACCCCATGAGAATTGCTGGTTTGTCACTCAAGTCACCGTTGATATTACCGATCGCAAACAAACAGAAGCAGCCCTCAAACAGAGTGAAGAACAATATCGCCGGATTGTGGAAACCGCCAATGAGGGAATTTGGAGCATTGATGCCCAAGACTGTACGAATTTTGTCAACCCCAAAATGGCTGAGCTCCTCGGATATACCCCGGAAGAAATGCTAGGAAAATCCCTCCTTGATTTTATGGATGAAGGCGGAAAACAAGAGGCCCGAGAAAAATTAGAACAGCGTAAACAAGGAATCCTCGAACAGCATGACTTCCTGTTTTACGGCAAAAATGGCTCACCCCTTTGGACCCTGCTCTCAGCAGCGCCCATTTTTAATGAAGGGGGAGAGTATATGGGGAGTTTGGCAATGGTGACTGACATCACCACCCGCAAACAAGCTGAACAGGCCCTAGCACGAAAAACCCAGCAGGAACACCTCTTAAACCAGGTGATTCAAGCGATCCATCAATCCCTGGATTTAAGTACCATCTTCTCCACCGCCACCACCGGGATTGCCAAACTGGTGGATTTTGAGCGCGCTTCTATCGTGCGTTATCTCCCGGAACAGGGGGTCTGGACTCATTTATATTCCTATAATCCAGAGTCGGAATTACCGGAAGAAGTCGCTGAAGATATCCCCGATGAAGGCAATCCGTTTGCAGCACAACTCAAACAACTGCAAGTGGTGGTGGTGGATACCAATACCATTGACGACCCGATTAATGAAGAAGTGGCCCGCGATCGCCAAGGGGCTTGGCTATTAGTTCCCCTCGCCGTGAACGGCACGATCTGGGGTTCCCTGAGTTTATGGAGTCCAAAATACCTCCCTTGGCAGAAGGAAGAAATCGAACTGGCTCGTCGAGTCGTGGAACCCTTGGGCATCGCGATTCATCAAGCAAATCTCTATCAGCAAAGCCAAGAAGCTCAGGCGGCTTTCCGAGACAGTGAATCGCGATTACGGTTAGCTTTAGAAGTTTCCAATACCATTGCTTGGGAACGAAACCTCACCACCAATCAGATCGTCTTCTCAGCTACAAGTAGTGATTCAGTTCCTCAAGTGATGTCCTATGAAGAATACCTCGCCTTGGTTCATCCTGAAGATCGAGAAGAATTGCAATGTTTAAATAAAGCAGCAATTTGCCAAAGCGGAGGGTTTAAAACAGAATATCGAATTAGTTTTCCCCCCACTTCTCGGGGATGGCGGTGGATTCAGGACCATGCTAAGGTGGTCACCGATGCCACCGGAACTTCCAATCGCATGATCGGAATGTCCATTGATATGACCGATCGCAAGCAGTCTGAAGAAATCTTAAAAATTACTTTAAATCGCCTCCAAAACCTGGCAAGGGCTGTACCGGGTAACATTTATTCTCTGGTTCAACACCCCGATGGGTCCCTGGAATTTGAATACATTAATCAGGCCATTGAAGAAATTTTAGAAATTCCCTTAAAGCAGGTTTTTGAAAATGTTGAAGCGGCTATTATTAAGTCGATTCATCCGGAAGATAAGGCGGGATATTTTGAAGCAATTCAATCCTCCCTCGAAACCTTAAAAGTGTTTAAATATGAATGGCGAGTGATTACACCTTCGGGACAACTGAAATGGGTGCAAGGAAACTCGCAACCCGAGCAACGAGAAAATGGGGATATAGTCTGGCATGGCATTATTTTAGATGTTAGCGATCGCAAATTAGTGGAAGAAAAACTCCGCCATAGCCAAAATGCTTTACTCGAAGCCCAACGCATCGCTCATTTCGGTAACTGGTCGTTTAACCTGCTCACGAAAAAGCTCCTAGGTTCGGAAGAAGCTTTTCGGATTTTCGGATTTGAATCCCCATTCATCGAACCCACTTATCGCGACTTTTTAGAGCGAATTCACCCCCAAGATTTACCCAAATTTCCCGGTAATTTTAACGAATTGCTTGCCCAAGAGTTCCCCCAGGAACATGAATTTCGGGTTCTTTTACCCGATGGGACTGTCCGCTATATCCTCGGTAAAGGGCAGCCCATTTTCAATGAATCGGGAGAAAGAGTCGAACTTTTTGGCACAGTCCAAGACATCACCCAGGCTAAATTGGCCGAACAGGAATTACGGGAAAGCGAAGAAAAATTCCGACAACTCGCTGAAAATATTCAAGAAGTTTTCTTTATCCTCTCTCAATCCGGTGAGATGATTTATATCAGTCCCGCTTATGAAGAAATTTGGGGTAGGACTTGCCAGAGCTTATATCAAAATCCTCGGGACTGGTTACAATCGGTTCATCCAGAGGAGCGTGAGCATATCCAAAGAAGGTTAATGCGCCAAATTAGCGAAGGAACTGATTTTGAGGAAATCTACCGCATCGTGCAACCCCAGGGAGAAATTCGCTGGGTTCGAGCGCGGTCCTTTCCCATCCAGAATCCCTCTGGGGAGTCCTACCGCTTTGTCGGAATTGCCGAAGATATCACCGATCGCAAACAGGCGGAAGAAGCAGTACAGGAGAGCGAATCTACCCTCCGCAGCTTTTTTAACAGTGCCTCGATGCTGATGGGAATTATCGAACTCTATCCCGAGGATATTCTGCATTTGGCTGACAATTTAGCGAGTGCCCAATTTTTTGGCACAACCACCGAAGCCATGAAAAATCACTTCGCCACCGAGATGGGTGTTTCCAAAGTGGCTCTGGAGATGTGGTTGAGTCACTACCGTACAGCCGAACGCACAGGAAAGCCCGTAAAATTTGAGTACAACCATCTAACACCTGGAGGTGAAAAATGGCTCTCGGCCAGCGTTTGTCCCATTTTCGGAATCATGAGCGCTCACCCGAGATTTTCCTATATTGTCGAGGATATTACCGATCGCAAACAAGCGGAATTCGCCCTCCAAGAGCGCGAAAGAATTCTCCGAACCCTCGGGGACAATCTTGATAAAGGGCTGATTTATCAGTTGGTCCGCGAACCCGATGGCCGGTATCATTTTACTTACATCAGCGCCGGAATTAAGCGGTTAATTGGCATAGACCCGGAAGCCATTATCGCGGACTCCAGCTTATTGCACAGCCGAGTTTTCCCCGAAGATCAACCGTTGAATGCCCAGCTTACGGAAGAATCTTTTAAAAATGTGTCTCCCTTCCAAATGCAGATGAGGAAGTACAACCAGGACGGTAAAATTCAGTGGTCTCAACTGCGTTCAGTGCCGCGCCGGATGCAGGATGGACGCACCATTTGGGATGGAATTGAAATGGATATCACGGAGCTCAAGCAGATCGAAGAGGAACTGCAACAGGCCAAGGAGAAAGCAGAAGCGGCCAACCAAGCAAAAAGCGAGTTTTTGGCTAATATGAGCCATGAAATTCGGACTCCAATGAATGCTATTTTAGGATTTTGCGAACTACTCAAAGGGATGATGAATGAGCCACAACAGCAGTCTTATCTTCAGACCATTGCTACAAGTGGACAAACCTTACTGGCTTTAATTAACGATATTCTGGATCTGTCTAAAATTGAGTCAGGGAAGCTAGAATTGAACTATGAACCTGTATTAATTCGCCCTTTAGTGGGGGATATTCAGCAAATTTTTTCCCAGAAGGCAGAAGCCAAGGGTCTAGGGATATTTATTAATATTAGTGAGACGGTCCCCGAGGGGATTGTATTTGATGAAGTCCGCTTGCGGCAAATCCTATTTAATGTGGTGGGTAATGCCCTGAAATTCACGGAAATGGGGTCCGTAACGATTCATGTGAATGCTAATTTATCCAGGACTAGCGAGCCGTTCCATGTATGTTTAGAGTTGGCCGTGTCTGATACCGGGATCGGGATACCATCCCATCGCCAAGAGCAGATTTTTGAGGCGTTTATCCAAAACGATGGTAAAACAACTCGGAAATATGGCGGCACAGGGTTGGGGTTAGCCATTACCAAACGACTCACAGAAATGCTGGGAGGAACAATACATTTAAAAAGTGAACTCCATCACGGAAGTACCTTTACTTTTGTCTTTCCTGATGTAGAAATTGCCAGGACCGAAATTGGCAACATAGAGTCTGCACCTGTGGATGAAAATTTAGAGCAGTTCCAACCCGGAACGATTTTAATCGTGGATGATGTCCCCTCAAATTTGGACTTAATTGCGGGCTATTTTGGCAAAACAAAGCACCAACTGCTGTTTGCGCGGGATGGCCGGGAAGCCATTGAACAGGCGATCGCCTCCCAACCTGATCTGATTTTATTGGATTTGTGGATGCCTGAACTCAACGGCATTGAAGTTGCCCAATTTCTCAAGAACAACCCAGAAACCCAGAGTATTCCGATTGTGGTCCTCACCGCTTCTTCGCGATCGAGTGATGAAGCCCTCGTCAAATCGCTATGCGAGGGTTTTCTGCGCAAACCGCTGAGGCGATCGCAACTGGTTTCCCTGTTAAAAAGTATTTTACCCCGGGAAGAAGGAGAGAAAACCCTGACGGTTTGTTCCCCGATTGAGTCCCGTTTGGACAATGAAAATCCGGTTAGTGTGGAAGTGTTAGGAAAATTACCGGCATTACTTGAGCAACTGCGTCAGGAAGAAGAAACAACTTGGCCCATGTTGTCTCAAACCATGAAACGGCGCGACTTAAGAAACTTTAGCGATCGCTTGCACGCTTGGGCGTTAGAATATCAGTGTCAGGCACTCTTAGCCTATGCGACGACTCTCCAAAGCCAGATAGCCGCCTTTGACTGGGAACGCCTGCCTAAAACCCTGGAAAATTTCCCCGAGGTTAGACGCTCGTTATTATGACTCAATCTTCACTGAGGCGAAGGGTTCGGGTTGAGAAAATCTTCTCCAGGGAAGCAGTTCCCCAAGCGTCCCCAGTTCTAGTCCTCCCAACCCAGACCTCATCGAGCCCCTTGTCCTACCTAAACCAGAACTCCGCTTGTTTAAGGGACTTCAGGGGCAAAGTTCTGTGTAACTTTCTTCGATAGATATGGCACCGATTGGATGAGGGTCTTGTGCCGCTGTTTAATTCTTACCCGTCAACTCTAAACTTGTATGTTGCTATTTAAACCCGAAGATTGTTTAATTTTAGTCGTAGATGACGTCCGACAAAATCTCCAAGTCATTGGAGAAATATTAGAAATAGCAGGCTATGAAACCACCTTTGCGGCTAGTGGTCAACAAGCTTTATCTCGGGTAGAAACAGCCCAGCCGGATCTAATCCTTCTGGATTTAATGATGCCGGAAATGAGCGGGCTAGAAGTCTGTAAAATTTTAAAGGACGATCCCAGATTCAGCGAAATACCCATTATTTTCTTAACCGCTAGTAATGATGTTGGAAATTTATTGCAAGCGTTTAAATATGGGGCTAATGATTATATTACTAAACCGTTTCACTCCGAGGAAATATTGGCCAGAGTTGAAGCCCAGTTAACCAATAAAAAGCTCAAGAAAAAGCTAGAAGAAAAAAATCAGGAACTTGAGACAGAAATCGGGGTGCGGCGACGCACGGAAGAAGCCCTGCAACAGGCTATAGAGTTAGCAAATGCGGCCAATCGAGCGAAAAGTAGCTTTTTGGCTAACATGAGCCATGAGTTGCGGACTCCTCTGAATGCGATTCTGGGGTTCACCCAGTTGATGACCCATAGTTCTAACCTAACTCTCGAACAACAAAATAATTTAGGCATCATTCATCGCAGTGGTGAACATCTCCTCAATTTAATTAATGACATTTTAGATTTATCTAAAATTGAAGCGGATCAAATTGGGATTAATGCGACGGAATTTATCTTAAAAGATATGTTAATCGAACTCGAAGAAATGTTTCGCCTCAAACTGCGAGAAAAAGGGTTGAAGCTGGACATTATCCTAGAAAATCGGGTCCCCGTCGCCATTGAGAGCGATCGCCTCAAACTGCGGCAAATTTTAATCAACCTTTTGAGCAATGCCATTAAATTCACCCCATCGGGAGGAGTTAAACTGCGCGTGAATGCCATCAGGGACCCGGAAAAAACCTTTTTAAGTTTTGAAATAACCGATACCGGCAGAGGGATTAGTCCCGAGGAGCTCAGCAAGCTATTCCAGCCTTTCGTACAGACTGAAACCGGCATGGCAGCGGCAGAAGGGACGGGACTTGGGTTAGTGATCTGCCGTAAATATGTGCGTCTTTTAGGGGGCGAAATTACGGTGAGTTCTGAACCCAATGTGGGTACAACTTTTAAATTTCAAATTGCCATTAAGCCTGTGGGATCAACCGACTACTGTGGAGGGCAAACCTCGACCCCGCGAGTTGTGGCGATCGCCCCCAACCAACCCCCCTATCGGATTTTGGTGGCTGATGACGAAGCCACTAATCGGCAACTACTCACCACCATGCTCTCAGGGGTAGGATTTGAGGTTAGAGAAGCCATAAATGGTCAAGAAGCCCTGGAAATTTCCCGCAGTTTTGAACCCCATTTAATCTGGATGGATGTGCGAATGCCTGTTCTGGATGGATGCGAAGCCACCCAACAAATTAAAGCCACTTGTACAGGGTTACCCCCCACCATTATCGCGGTGACGGCCAGTGTTTTTGAGGAAGAGAAAGGGGCTATTTTATCCGCTGGATACGATGATTTTCTGCTTAAACCCATTCAAGAATCCCTAGTTTTTGAAAAAATGTCTAAGCACTTGGGTGTTTCCTACATTTACGAAGAAATGACCTCTATTTTAAGTGACCAGGTGCGCTCAAGGGAAAACCAATGGAAAAATTTAAAAAATTTATCTACTTCCCTGATTTGTGATCTGGAATACGCGACTTTAGCCCTTGATGATGAACGACTCAATCGCCTGGTTTCAGCAATTCCCTCCGAATGTGGCGAACTGGAACAAATTATTCGAGAATGCCTGGAAAATTTTGATTATTATACTATTTTAGAAGCCATTAAAACAGCTAAAAAGGAACGGTTTGCTCACTCCCATCTCACGGGTGAATGGATTGTGCAGATGACTCAGGCTATCTACAGTGCTGATGCCAGGGAGATTAAATATTTAATTGCTCAACTCGAACCCGAAAACCGGGAAGTAGCGGAACAGTTAGAATATTATTTATCGAATTTAGATTATCAAAATATCCTGCGGGCGATCGCGGATCTTGAAGAAACCCCACCTCTAGCTTAATTCCTATCATGATGCTTCCAGCATCCTCTTTCCTCTCCCGTATTCCTTCGTGAATCTGGGAAAAAATTTACTCTTCAAGCACCCACCCCCCAGACTTGAACCCTTTCGGGCCTCCTAAGCGGGAAATTTTAACAGTTGGATTGCTCTACAACTAAATTCCTTCCCCCCCAGTTCTCTAGTTCCCAGGTGGTGAGTGAAGGTTGAGTTTGCGCCAGTAATCTGCCTCGTGCTATCACATATCTCACCGGAGGACGACGGCGCAAAACCTCAAATTTATTTTCTGCTTCCCAAATGATTAAATTAGCCGCTTTGCCAACCTCTATACCATAATCCTGTTCAATTTGGAGCGTTTTTGCGCCGTGAGTTGTCACCATATCATAACAGGCATTGATTTCATCCAACCCAGTCATCTGACAAACATGAAGCGCCATATAAGCCACATCGAGCATATTTCCAGTTCCCAAACTGTACCAGGGGTCCTGAATACAATCCTGTCCTAAAGAGACATTTAAACCGTTTTCCCATAACTCTTTGACTCGGGTGATACCGCGCCGTTTAGGATAGGTATCGGTGCGTCCTTGGAGGGTAATATTAATTAAGGGATTAGCCACAAAGTTAATCTGCGATCGCCGCAAAAATCCCATCAATTTATGGGCATAAGCATTATTATAAGACCCAAAAGCCGTCGTATGAGAGGCAGTAACTCGCTCACCCAGACCACTGCGAATCGCACAAGCGGCCACCACTTCCAGAAAGCGCGATTGGTCATCATCGATTTCATCGCAGTGAATATCAATCAAGCGGTCATATTGTTCCGCCAGTTCAAAGATGCGATGAACCGATCGCACCCCATCCTCCCGGGTCAATTCATAGTGGGGAATCCCACCCACCACATCCGCACCCTGTTTTAATGCTTCTTCCAGCAATTCTTCGGTCTGGACCGCTCCATAAATGCCATCTTGGGGGAACGCTACCACTTGCAACGTGAGAAAATCTTGGAAATTTTCTCTCACTTCTAACATAGCCTGTAACGCTGTGAGGTCCGGGGTACTCACATCCACATGGGTGCGAACGAATAACACCCCCTGGGATGCCAATTGTTTCAAGGTTGCGATCGCCCGTTGCTTGACATCCTCCCGGGTCAATTTGGGCTTGCGTTCCCCCCAAATTTGAATCCCCTCAAATAACGTGCCGCTTTGATTGAACCGGGGTTCTCCGGCAGTTAAGGCGGAATCTAAATGAATGTGAGATTCCACAAAGGGGGGACTCACTAAGTTGCCCTGAACATTCAGTTCCCGAGGAGCCTCCCCGGACAGGTGGGGGGCGATCGCCGCGACTCTCCCCTGTTCCACCTGAATATCTACCCGTTCCCCCGTCAGTAAGCGACAGTCCCGCAAGATTAAGCGATCGACCTCTACCATGTTTTATCCCTGGATTGGCTAATTTTTCTCTAATGATGCGTTAACTCCGGTGAGCATTCTCCCGCCGACAAATCCTTGCTCCCTAAATGCCCCAGGATTAATCATACCAATCTTGCCGAACCATCGGTTCAGTAATTAATACTAATAAGCCTAAAATGACAATCACTAAAGCAAAGATTTGTTTGAGATCCAAGAAATCCTGAATCAGGATGGAGCCAAATAGAACAAACAATGCTGGGACACAGGCGATCGCCGTCGCTCCCCGAGTCACCCCAGCGAGTAAAATTCCATAAGCGGTGAACGCATAACCCACCAAGGCTAAAATCCCTAAGATGAGACTCCCCACCATCAGACGGGGTAACTCCCACAGTGGCATCGAGATCGCGATACCCGGTAACGGGAGGATTAAACTCAGGGAAGCGAATCCCAGCAGGGTTCCCAAAGCGATCGCACTAAAGGGGAGTGGATGAAGCGATCGTGTCCCTCGATAAGTCAACAGCAAATAACTGGAAAAAGCAATCCCCCCAACAATTGCCGCCAAAATTCCCAAGAAACCTTGGATCGCAGTAGCGGCAAAAATAGCCGGAACTTTTAAGGCGAATAAACTGCCAATCGTGACAATTGTCATCGCCGTAATCCGGGTTTGATGGGGACGATATCCCCAAAATTTCCAAGCCCCGAGGGTTGTTAAAATGGGGTAAATCAAGAAAAATCCCACCACTACCCCAGCCGGAATTAGCCAACAGCCGATTGCGATCGCCTCCCACGCCACAAACAGGGAAAATCCACTCAGCATGGCAATCTTTAATACCTTGGGATTTTCTCCCGCGAATATCTTCTTGATATCTTCTCCCATTTGGGGATAATAAAATTTGGCCAGCATCGGGATACCCGCTACGCAGACAAGGGCCTGTATCCAGAAAATTAACTGCCAATTCCCCGGGGTTTGGGGAAGCAATCCGCCCCATTCAATCGCCCCCAAGATGAATTTTTCCTGAAACATCATCCCGACGAAAAGGGGAAACAAAGCGAACTGCACCGCAGCCAGCATCAGCAACCATAAACCGGACTGAATATAAGATAATCGCATAGTCAATTGGCACGATTTGAGTAATTTTTAGGACTTAAATCCGGGAGATTTAGCCAGGGTTAGCGCGGGTGATCACCTCGGTTTAACGATTAAATTAAACAACCCTAAATTTGCGTTGGGGAGCGTCGTTCCGGTAAAGATCAGAAAACGGGTTTGTTGATAAGATACGGCCAATTCCCAATCCATCAGGGGGATGAAACCCGGTTTATTGTCCTTTGGAGCAAAAATTGTACCGGCCCTCTCGCCCTCATTTCTTGCACCGGCTTAGAGATGTTGGAAAGCAACCTCGTTTCTTGTCCCCTTGATGTACTTGATGTAATTTTGTCCCAATAACCTAGTCCCCTGACGCGTTTATTCTAAGCCTTGACGCCCGACTTGGACGCCACTGCTGCCCTGAAGAAGCGCACCTGTAAAGTCGGTGCCCTTGATATTAGCGCTAACTAAAATCGCATCTTGCAAATTCGCCCCGCTGAGATTGGCATAACTGAGATTACTACTAAACAAATTCGTTTCAATCAAAATGGCATTTTGAAGATCAGCGGCGGTTAAATTGGCAGCCATAAGATTGGCTTTGCTAAGAATAGCATTTCGCAAATTTGCACCCATTAAATCCGCTCCCCGTAAATCTAACCCGGTGAGATCGAACCCACTGAGGTCACAATTTCGACATTCATTACCCCTTTGTAACTGCAAGAGATGCTCTGGATTAGCACTAAAGGCAATAGGAGGGAATATCCCCAGTTGAATCAATCCGACTGCTGTTGCTACTGTGATTTTTTTTAACATTGCTGCACCCTGAATAGGAGGAAAACCAACTGATTTTTCCCTCTAAATTAAATCGGTTTCATTAGGAAAAACCGGCTCTTGTGCGAGTTTTTCATGGAGGCGGTTGCGCTTTTCGATCGCCTCGGTACAGGCGGGGTCAACTTCGAGGGCCACACCGTAGGATCGCGCTGCTTCGGGATAGCGGTGCAATTTCTCCAAGCATTCTCCGCGTCGCAACCAAGCCGGAGAATGGGTGGGTTTCATTTGGATCACCGTATCATAAGCCCCGATCGCCTGGAGATATTGACCAATTTTACTCAGAACCCGCCCTCGTTTCATCCAGGGTTCATAATGGTTAGGCCAGATGGCGATCGCCTGGTCATAAGCCACAATTGCATCAATATACCGTTGCGCTAACGAGAGTAAATCCCCCCGTTTCATCCAGGCTTGAGCATCGTTGGGTTTAACTTCCAGCACTTTCGCAAAAGCATCGAGAGCTTCTGGATAGCGTTCCAGTTTTTCCAACACTTCGGACCGCTTCACCCAGGACCGATAAAGAAACATCGGTTCTTGGGTAACTTGTACAACTTTTTCATAAGCAGTCAGGGCTTCTTCATATTTTTGAAGTTGCTCTAAAGCCAGACCTCTGTGATACCAAGCTTCGGGAAAATTCGGCTGAATTTGAATGGCATTGCTCAGGGCTTGAATCGCATCTTTATAGCGGCCTAGCCCGTACAAAGCCATACCGCGACCTAACCAAGCGGTGGATAAATTAGGATTAATTTTAGTAGCTTGGTCAAAGGAGCTTAAGGCGACTTCATACTGACCCCCATCGGAGAGGGCAATGCCGCGATTCATCCAAGCTTCGGGCCAGTTGGGATGTAATTCAATGGCTTTATCAAAACAGCCGATCGCCGCTTCTACCCATTGATGTTTGAGGGCGCGACCTTTATAAAACCAAACTAAGGGATTGCTGGGGGCGAATTGAATCACCCGATCAAAGGAGGCGACGGCATCGGTATAGCGTTGCAACTTTTCTAAAGTGACCCCGCGATTAAACCAGGATGCGGCATTTTCCGGGACCAGTTGTAGGGTGCGATCGTAAGCGCTGACGGCTTCGGCGTAGCGTTGCAGGAGGTCGAGGGCGACCCCTTGATTGAACCAAGCCGCTGGGTTTTGGGGGTCCAGGGTGACGGCTTGTTCCAAGGATGTTAAGGCAAGTTCTGGGCGATCGAGGGCTAGGAAGGTAAGAGCTCGGTAATACCATCCGCTAGAGAGTTTGGGTTTGAGTTTGATAACTTTATTAAAGGCAGTAACGGCGGCTTTGTATTGTTGGAGTTCTAAAAGCGATCGCCCCCGGAAATACCAGGCTTCATATTGATTGCTATTAATTTGAATGCTTTGATCAAAGGATGCCAAGGCTTCCTGATATCGGTTTAAGTGAAATAAACACCGCCCTCGGAAGGTCCAGCCCCAATAGTCATCGGGGTTGACTTGAATCGCCCCATCATAACCGGCGATCGCCTCTTCATAGCGATGTAAATTCATCAGGGCCGTGCCGCGTTTCAGTAATGCCCGATGCATAGTGGGCTTTTTTTGAATCGCTTTGTCATAAAACGCCACTGCCCCGGCATAATTTTTTTGTTCATACAGACGGTTCCCTCTTTCAAAGTCAGAACCCGCCCCCAGTAAGTGGTTGACCCAGGACCACACCGGGGCAATCGGTCTCGCCGGAGGTGAACTTTCCGGGGGCGATGGAGGTGGGGTTAACCCTTGCGGGGGTTGCAATTCGTCAAATTGGGTCATAATCAACGAGGGCTAGGTTCTAAAAACAGGACAGGCGATGGGCGATCGCTCACAGACGGGTCTAGATATTTTTTCCCGGCGATCGGCGATTAATCCAGGGTGATGAGCTTGAACCACTGACCAAAGCTTAACCGACTGCTGATCTGTACTTAATTTTGACATATAAATAACCCTTCCTCTGCTCTAGGATTCCCGCTCAGTAGCCAGAAGAGAAACCGGATTTGGTATTACTCATTTTTAGGGTCTTCCCGTTACTGTACCCATGCTCTAGTTTTCATCCTTCGCCCTGTAAAAGCCCCTAAAAAAAATACCCCCCAGACGGGAGATATTGAAATTAGTTAAGTTGTTGAGAATTTGTACCTAGCCTCTAGCGGACAAGGCTAGGTATGGAATCACTTTCCCTTAATGGGCGAGAACAGGAATGCTCTTGAGTTCAGCAGTCAAACGGCTCAACATGGACCGCTGGCGTTTTGCCCCTTGAACTTGCCGATCCATCATCAGACGACGAGCTTGTTCCGGTGCCGAGGTTTTTGCGGACTGCGGTTCACCAGTGGTCAACGCAACTCCCCGATACTTCAGTTCCACGGTCGCTTGTTGGACCGGCGCTTTCTTCTGATTGCAGAATTTCCAATCTAACCCGCGATATTTACCGGCGAGTTCGCCTTCGGTAACCTCAACTTCTGCGGGAGTATATTCGTAAGTGGTGCCACGATATGAAAGTTTCATGTTTTTCGCCTCCTAAATAGAGTCTTGTTTGTAGGATGAGGCGCGTTCCTTCGGGAGTGACTCCCTACTTCCGTCCCTTGCCCGGTTCATGCCGTTTAGAGATGAACTGGCTTGTTGTGAGGGATGAACGATTTACTTTCTGTATTCATTGTTACCGTTTGAAAAGAAGATGTCAAGGGTTTTTGGACTTTTTTTCCAAAAATACCTCTTAAGGTATAGGTTAACCCCGGCCCCATGAGCCAAAACCTTTACAGGGTGGGAATTAGGGAGGTTTGGGAGAGCCTTTACCTGCCCCGGTTATTTTTTCAGAGACTCCGCCCCCCACGAAACCCTCTTGACTACAACCGGGTCATCTCCCTTCATCGGGGCAGGGGAGTTGCACGGCAAGCCCCTGTTTCGGCTAATCTCAAGGCTTTACATGACTCAACTGAGGAGAAACCTGATCGTGACCTATGGCAATACAGCCCGTTATTTCTTGAGTGTTCTGATGGTGTTGGCCGGGGCTGCATCCCCCACCATCGGGGCGATCGCACAGCCTGTTATTCAGGAAGTAGAATCCCATCAAACCGCATTTTTCTGGAGGCGACAGTCCGCCCCCGATCGCCTCGAAGGAGTCTGGGGGATTACGGAGGGTAAAACTCCCAGGGGACAAGCTTACACCGGCAGCCTCGATATTACCGCGATCGGGAATACGGACAACCTCTATCAAGTCTCTTGGGAAACCTCCGAAGGCAATTATTCCGGGTTGGGGTTCTATGAAGAGGGGCGGTTGCTGGTAGGGGCCGGACTGGATGAGGAGATTTATGGCGTGGCCCTGTATAGAATTCAGGACGATGGTACTTTAGATGGGAAATGGACTCTCAGTAGCGCCGAGGGTGAAGTCGGCACAGAACTAGCTACAGGAGGGCGATCGGGAGAGTTAGCCGGGTCCTATCAAATTAGCAGTACCGACCCTGGAGAAGAGGATTCTGCCTTCAGTGGAGAATTAACCATTACCCAATCCCGCGATACCTATCAAGTCACCTGGAACGTCGATGACCAAACCTATCGCGGAATCGGTTTGCGCGTTGATGATTGGCTCGTTGTTGGCTGGGGGACTAGCTCTAACCTCGCCGTGTTGGATTATGAATTTAAGGGCAACGAAGCGACTGCACGTTGGGCCCGAACCGGCAGTCGGGAACTGGGGATGGAAAAGATTTCCCTGGAAGATTAGGCGGCCCTCTAAGTCCTGGAGCCATCCCGGGTCTTCTCCAGCCCTCAAAAATTTCCTGATTCTCCCTTTCCTTTGAGGGGAAGGTTCGGGTCCGATACTGCATCCGGTTGTGACAGCCCTAACAATACTCTTGAGCCCGCGCAGGCGGGCTTTGTCTGTGTAGACCCACCCTTGAGGGTGCGGGTTTTTATAGACTTTGAGAACCGAATTCCGTATTATCCTCCATCCTCCCTGGGTTCGGGAAAGTCGCCTCTGGGCGATCGCCACCCCCAGATCTCCTCTTTTTGGTAAAAAATACTATAATTAGGAATAACACCCTAAAGAACTGCAAGTTCACCCCCTGAAAATTGTGTTTACTGCGACTTTATCACCGCGCAATTCTGCCCAAACCTCCGCGATTCCAGACGATTTATTTGCAGCCATTGAATCCTTGAAACAGGAACTCAATGCAGTGCTCCTCGCCCACTACTATCAAGAACCCGACATTCAGGATATTGCTGACTATATCGGTGACTCTCTCGAACTGGCCCGAAAAGCTGCCAATACCAACGCCGATGTCATCGTCTTTGCCGGAGTTCACTTCATGGCAGAAACGGCTAAAATCCTGAATCCGAATAAACTGGTTTTGCTTCCAGACTTGGATGCCGGTTGTTCCCTGGCCGATAGTTGTCCTCCCGATGCCTTTGGGGAATTTAAAGCCGCTCATCCGAATCATATTGTCATCTCTTACATTAACTGCTCGGCGGCCATTAAAGCCATGAGCGACATTATCTGCACCAGTTCTAATGCAGTCAAACTGGTGCGGCAAATCCCCGAAAATCAGCCGATTATTTTTGCCCCCGATCGCAATTTAGGTCGGTATGTGATGGAGCAAACGGGCCGGGATATGGTGTTGTGGCAAGGCAGTTGCATGGTGCATGAAACTTTTTCAGAAAAGAAAATTGTTCAGCTCAAAATTCAACATCCTGAAGCTGAAATCATTGCTCATCCCGAATGTGAACCGACGGTGTTGCGCCATGCTAATTATATTGGGTCAACCAGTGCGCTGTTAAACTATGCTCAAAATAGTGCCAGCCAGGTGTTTATCGTGGCTACGGAACCGGGAATCATTCATCAAATGCAAAAACAGGCGGGAGATAAACAGTTTATTCCCGCGCCACCCCTGAATAGTTGTGCTTGTAATGAATGCCCTCACATGAGGCTGAATACCTTAGAAAAATTATATTTGGCTATGAAAAATCGCGCCCCGGAGATTACCTTACCGGAGGAAACGCGCAAGGCAGCATTGCGCCCGATGCAACGAATGCTAGAAATGAGCGCATAATCATAGTAAATCCCGCTGTTTCAAGCTCAGGTAGGCGGCGATTGTTTAGATGAACACCTAACGACAGCAAGTCGTTAGGTCATCCGTATAGCCCTCTTTGGAGGGTGTTGGTTTTTGCTAGTTTCAATCGAAAAGGGTAGGGCAATGCCGTACCCTTTTTTTATTTTGGGAATCAGGCAATGAATGATTGCCTAACCGAATATTATACGGAATCCGGTTGTAATAGATCCATAAAAACCCGCACCCATGCATGGTGGGTCTACACAGACGAAGCCCGCCTGCGCGGGCTGAAGAGAAAATCGACTTTTAACAACCGGATTTGGTATTATTGATTTAAAAAGGCGTGAAGGTGGGATGCAAGTTTCTCGATGATTCCTTCCTCATTTTGTAAACTTTTTTCAGCTTCGGCTTCGATGCGCGGGACTACATCCTCGGGCAAATTCAGGAGGGAAACGAGTTTTTTGTAGGCTTGAGCTTCTTCGGCATTAATATTAGGCTCATCGGGGGTTCGGGAACTGGAGGCGATGACTTCATAGCCGATTTGCAGAACCAGTTCCCGTTCGGGTTGGGTGGCGAGTTTAGGGATTAATTCTTCCAGCGGGATGTTTTGCATCATATAGTCCCGCAGTTCTTCTTTGAGTTTGTCTTGTTGTTGGGGACTGACGGAAAATAAGCGACTAAAGCGATCGAGCATGATCTCGACTTCTTCTGCCCCGAGTTCTCCATCTGCCCATGCCATTGCAGTTACAACTCGTAACAGGTTCATCTGACGCGGGGTGATGGAGGGTGGGGGTGGGGGTTGGATTGCCATTGTTTTTTCCTCAAAATATGGGAAGTTGTGGCCAAACCTTATCATGCGATCGCCGGGTTGGGCTTCTATCGTAAGGTTATCTTAGGGAATGGGTTGCCAGAAGAGGAAGAGACGCCTTCAGGCGTCTCTTCCTCTTCCGCCTATTTACCCTTTAAGTTGACTCACCGAACTCCCTAACCAGCCTTTGAGATTATTCTGTTGAGTCGCGGTAGGATTCTGAATGGGAACGATATTGTAAGTGGTGGGACGGGGTTGGGCGAGAACCGTCTCAACCGTTCGTAATTGTTCTTGATGGAAAACCGTAATTTGGATTTTGGACCCGGTTTGATAGTCTTTCAGGCGATCGCCCAAATCTTCGGCAGTAACGCGCATTCCATCGATCGCCAGTAACTCATCATCGGCATCGATTCCCGCCCGTTGCGCGGGTGAACCCATTTCTACAAATTTAATCGCCGCTTTACCATTTTCTGTCTTAACTGTCAAGCCCAAAAACGGTGCTGCATCATTATTTTCCACGGGTTGCACTTTTAACCCAAAGGGTTGCAGATACTCATCCAGAGGTAATTCGGCAGTCCCGTGGATGTAGTCGTTAAAGAAGTCCGTTAAATCTTCTTCGGCAACGGATTCAATAATCTCTTTGAGTTCCTCATCGGTAAAGCCAATTTCTTGGGGTCCAAACCGCTGCCACATTTGCTGCATCACCTGATCCAGCGATCGCGCGTTGCCGGAGTTTGCCCGAATTCGCAAATCTAACAACAGGGAGACTAATTCTCCTTTCAAATAATAGGAAATTTGGGAATTATCGCTATTGGCATCTCGGCGATACAGTTTAATCCAAGCATCCCAACTCGATTCACTCAGGGGTTGATAACGACGTCCCGGAAGGGTTTGTAAGCGGGTAATATCTTTACTCAACCCTTGTAAGGCAATTTTTGCATCATAAATGCCCGCCCACAGAGGCAGCACGATATCATAATAACTGGTGGTTCCTTCACAAAACCATAGAGAATTCGTGTAGGTTTCCCCTTCATAGTTAAACACTTCTAGGGGTTTGGGACGAATGCGCTTGACATTCCACAAGTGGAAGAACTCGTGGGCGACTAATTGAATGAAGCGGTTGTATTTTTCGGAATTTCTAAATCCAAAGCGGGGATAGTTCAAAGAACAGCTATTTTTATGTTCCAATCCGCCATAGCCTTGGGAGGAGAGATGGAGAATAAATAAGTAGCGATCGTAAGGTAACCCTCCGAATAGCCGACTTTCAGTTTCAATGATTTTTTCAATATCAGAAATCAGCCGTTCAGCTTGGATATTTCCTTGGCCCCAAATAGCTAATTCATGGGGTTTATGTTCCACTTCAAAATAATAGGATTGGTGCGTACCAATTTCAAAGGGGCTATCCACCAACGTATCGAAATCCGGGGCGGTAAAAGTGTGGGGACGTCCCGATTTGGAAGGGAGTGAAGTGGTAACCCGCCATTCCGGTTTTGGGGGGATAATTTGAAGGGAAATCGGGCTTTTTTCAAAGCCGGGGATATAGAAGAAGAGGGCGGCCCCGTTAAAATAGCCATGAGTGCTATCTAAGTGATTAGTTCGGACCGAAAGTTCGTTGGCATAGATGCGATAGCGAACGATAATTTCAGAGAGTCCTGGGGTTTCGATTTGCCAGTGATTTTTGCTCACTTTACGCCAAGGTAGGGCGATTTCGTTGGCGTCTTCAGCAGAGAATTCCTGGAGATGTTTGGCATACTCCCGGACTAAATAGGAACCAGGAGTCCAAACGGGCATTTTCAAATCCAGGACCGATGCCCGCCATCCCCGCACTTTTAACATCACGTCAAACAGATGAGATTCTGGCTCATACATGGCCACCTGATAGTAAACATCGGGGGCAATTCGAGGCATGGTACTCGGTGGAATTGTCGTTGCTTCAGTCATGGGTATTTTTTGTTAGGTTATCGGCTAATCTAGACTCGGTTAGGGGCAGTATTTTAGACTGTCGATTCGCCACGTTTGATGGTATGGCGGTGAGTGCTTCAGGCGCGATCGCCTTAATCCCCTTCCCTGCGGTTTAGAATGCCCCTAACCTTGGATATTGTCGCTGAAGATGGCTCAAACGTGGCCCGCTAAGTGAGTCAACTGTTTGAGATTGACCAAATAAAGAGATTCAGCAGCTTCATCAATTTTAATCCAGCCTTTGGCGTTCAATTTTTCCATGATTTTGCTGGCTTCTTCGACGCCAATATCGGTGACATCTGCTAAGTCTTTATAGGGAATATTGTAGATTTCTGTCCCTTTTTCGGTAGATTGTCCATAGTTTTCCGCCAGAGAAACTAAGGTATTGGCAAGTTTGACCGCTGGGGGACGGTTCCGCAGTTGAAAGCGTAGATTTGTTTGTCGGAGTCGTCGCACCATGAGTTGGAGCATCCGATGATGGAGTTGAGCGTCTTTAAACAGGGTTTGGATAAACCGCTGGGCAGAAACGCTCAGGAGTTGTACGGTTGAGAGGGCGATCACATCAGTGGAACGGGGTGATTCATCAAGAATTGCCATTTCCCCAAAGAAGTCACCTCGCCCGAGAATCGCCAGAGTTACTACATTGTCTCCATATAGGCGTCGGACTTTGACCCAACCCGTGACGATAAAGTAAACGGCATTGCCCCAGGCATCTTCCATTAAGACTGCTCTGCCTGAGGGATATTCGTGCTCAACCGCAACGGACAAAAGCCATTCCAGGGTTTCTGGATTGGCGGCACTAAATAGCGGGAAAAGCTCACTAAAGGCTTCGGTCTGCATGAAAGATATTTAAGATAGGGAATGAGGATAAGTAATAGCGCAGAGTCGGGAATTTGAGATTGTTAAAACCGGCAACAGGAGACCTATTTTCCAGGGCTGACCCTTGAGGGCAAATCCTTTGAGGAATGCTGATTTGGGGTCGGCTTCTGAATTAAACACGCTTCTTTGTTGCTCCGGATTAACAATGACTACAAAAAAGACTCTCCGATGGGAGTGTCTGGCTCCTGGGAATGGATACTGTACCGATTGTACCTGCCATCAGACGATTTGGCAGCAATCCTGGGAAAGCCGGAAGGGCGATCGCCTCCGGTGTTTTCAAAAGGACTGAATCCTGTTGTTGCCCTATTTGTCCGGTTTATTTGGACTCGGGATTAGAACCCCTAGAGAACTCAGGGACAGGCCAACTCAAGCGGGTTGTGGTTATTCTATAGACCTAGGATTATATTTTCTCATGTTTGGGGTGGCTTTGCCGGATTGAAACAGATTTGCGATCGCCCGGAAAGCCAGAGTCTAGGATCCACTGCTGACTAGGCTCGGGGCCGGAGTCATTTGGCTTAGAGGGCCCAAGAGTAGCCGCCTCCCCAGGAATTTTCCACCCCTTCAGGCCCCTCTCGCGGTGCGGGTTCCCTTTTATCCTCCCTGAGTTTTCCTAAAACCCATCCCCCTCAAAGGTGGAGCTTTTGCGGATGAACCCCCGGACCCAGGCAAAAGAGAAACCAGGCTTTATTTTGGTTTAAAGAGCCATTACACCGAAATCATTCACCCTGCTGTTTACTCTGAGTTGACCCCTTCCAACAATCTCTCAGACAGGTTAATTCAAAGGTTATCTACACCTTAATCTCAATTAAGATTCTGTAACCTTTTCATCAGGCTTAGGATACTCTAATTTTCAATTAATCTCCTCCCTCTGTAGATGGAATTCTGTTGCGCAATTCCTCTTTTTTAGAGCATCAAACCGAAAGAGAAGGGGAATTCCCTTCCTCGCCCGTATCTGGGGATACCGATGGGATGCCTAAGCCTTGAGTCGAAACTAACTTCATGGGCTTAATTAGATAATGGTGAGTTAACGGCAAAAGATTTGGATTGGAGTAGATCCAGTAGACAATTTATGAATCAGGTTCATCCCTGGGGTAGAAACTGAAGGATAGCTCAGTCGCTAACCTGGTTATTTAGGTGAGGAGGATTGACCTAAAAACTTAACCTGCGGGTTATTTTTTCATTAAATCATAAGGTCCAATCAAAAATTGCCCTCCTCCTAAAGAAGTAGAATTTTATCCCAAGGAAATCAAATGTTTTATCACGTCAAAGAATTACAATTTAATGCCCGTGTGTCCAAGCCCGATCCCCGCTTTGCAACCTTACTGCTAGAACAGTTTGGCGGTCCTAACGGAGAACTGAAGGCAGCCATGCAGTATTTTGTCCAGGCGTTTGGAGCGCGGCAAGCCTACCCGGAAAAATACGACCTGTTGATGGATGTGGCTACGGAAGAATTTAGCCATTTGGAAATCGTTGGTGCATTGATTACCATGTTGTTAGATGGCATCAATGGGGATCTCAAGAACGCCGCAGAAAACAGCGAGATTATGCAGTTTCTGAGTGGAAAAAAAGCGGGCCAGGAAGAACTCATCCATCAAATTGCGATGACGGGACCGCAACTATTAGCAGTATCTGGCGGTGGTCCAACGGTCACTAATAGTCAAGGTGTGCCTTGGTCAGGAACCTACGTCAATGCCAATGGGGATTTGACCGTTGATTTGCGCTCAGATCTCGCCGCCGAGTCTCGTGCGAAAATTGTGTATGAATATTTGCTGCAATTTACCGATGATCCGGATGTAAAAGACACTCTGCGCTTCTTAATGACGCGGGAAGTTTCTCACTACAAAATGTTTGCCGCTGCCCTGGAAACCATCGAACCGAATTTCCCGCCGGGAGTGCTACAAGCTGACCCGCGCTACAGTCATTTGTACTTTAATATGTCCAATGGAACCAGCGCTCGCGGACCTTGGAATGAAGGTCAAGGGACTTGGCCTGCTGGGGAAAATTGGGTGTATGTAGAGGATCCTCTCGATTATGTCATCAAGACGGAAGGGATGACCCGCAATCAGACGAGTGAAGGGACGAATCTGACGGAAGAACAGGTATTCAAAAAGGAACAAGAGCTGAGTATGAAGCGTTCTGCGGAGGTGAAATCGGCTACTCCTCCAGGGCCGAATCAGTGGTCTTCCTACCCGCAAACTGAGCTGAGTAGTCCGAAATCGCCGATGATATAAGAAAATCGGCACCCTGAAGGGTCGGGTTCTACGGACGAAGCCAGAAAAGCGCGGGCTCATTAACTGGGGGGAGTCGGGATTCAAGGCGATCGCTGCGATCGCCGTTGAATCTTATCCCACCCGGAAGGCTTAACCCCAAGCGAGATGAAATTCCCCTTTCCCCGGAAGAAAGGGGAATTATCATGGTGTCAGGTTCAAGACAACATAAGCTAACCGGGCGATCGCCTGGTTTAAAAATTATCAAAATCCCGATCGCCATCCTCTCTTCCACCCCTATTTATAATAAAGGTCATTAATCATGCAAACTTATCCCCCGATCGCCTCCTTGGAGAAATCACCGGACCCCCAAACCCTGGGCCAAAACTCGCCTCCTGGGGCACCTCTTGAAATCATCTACTATACCGACCCCCTCTGTTCCTGGAGTTGGGCGGTAGAACCCCAGTGGCGACGCTTGCGCTACGAGTTTGGCGATCGCCTGGTCTATCGCTATTCAATGGGGGGACTCCTTCGGGATTGGGAGCAGTTTAGCGACCCCCTCAACGATATTTCCCGACCCGTGCAGATGGGTCCAGTTTGGATTCAGGTGCGACATCTCACGGGAATGCCCATTAACGAAGGAATCTGGGTGAAAAACCCTCCTACCTCTTCTTATCCCGCCTGTATTGCCGTGAAAGCTGCCTCACAACAAGGCCCCGATATTGGAGAGTCCTATTTGCGGCGACTGCGCGAGGCGGTGATGTTGGAGGGCCGCAATATTGCCCAAAGGGAGGTTCTGCTGGAACTGGGGGCGGAATTGAACCCGGAACTCGGCTTTGATGGCGATCGCTTTGAGAGGGATTTGGACCATCCCGATTCTATGGAGGCATTCCGCCAGGATCTCAAAGAAATGCGCTATTGCGGGATCGCGCGGTTTCCCAGCATCATGCTGCGCCCGAACTCGGGGCGATCGCTGCTGATGATGGGATATCGGCCCTATTCGGTTCTAAGAGAGGCCATCACCCACATTGCGCCGGATCTCGAACCTCAGCGCTCAATCACCGATGCGATCGCATATCTCACCCACTGGGAAACCATCACAGTGCCCGAGGTTGCCGTTGCTCTGAATCTCAATATAGAAGCAACAACCATCCTGCTGGATGAAGCAGTCAACCGGGGACAAGTGGAAAAAGCCGGGTTCCTGTATCGCAAAACCGGGGGAGGGACTTAAATTACAAACGCTTCCCCCTGGCGATCGTGCCATTTATGGTGAGTTCGTTCGGAAATCAGGGGTTGTATCCGCAACTTGGGGGGAGACCCATCGAGGACATCAACGCGCAAAAAGGAGTAGGGGCGCTGCTTATCAAAACCCCGACCTTTGCGCCCGACAAACAATTTCGAGCGGGCCACCAGGCGCTCCTCCTCACTTTCAGGAAATATCTCCTTTAAGTCCGGACCCTCTTCTCGCTGACGGCGCAAACTATATCCGCTACCGCCACAGACAATCCAATGGATATGGGAGTCCGCGTGTCCGGTATCTCCGGTTTGTAAATACTCCAGACAGTGGGCGTGACCCGTGAGAACCAGGTCCAAAAGGGGCCGCCCTTGGGTTTGGTCGCCCACCTCCTGCGCCACCTGATCTAAAACCCACCGGAGTTGACGGCGAATGGCAAGGGTCTGACCTTGATCCCACTTCGTTGCCTCAGTCACATAGGGGGGATGGTGGAAATATACGATTCGTCCCCGGACTTCCGGGGTATTCCAAGAGTGAATCAGTCGTTGTTTGAACCAATCCAGTTGTTCAATATCGGTTACGGTGTTTTCATCGGATTGCAGTTGTTTCTCAATATCCAGTTGCATTTCTTCGAGCTGCTCTAACTTAGTTTCAAGCTCATCGAGTTGCTCGGCATGATGGGGATTATCGGGGTTGAATTCTTTGGATCTCTCGGTAAGTTCGACCTCCTGACGTTCCAACTCATCCCGACGTTTTTCCAGCCAGCGCCGGTATTGGTGCCCTTCTTTGGTGTCGGGAAGGGGGGGTGGTTCATTAAAGGTATTAGAGTCTAGGGCAAAAAAGTCGATGCCACCATAGCGAAAGGTATAATAGCGATTCGGTAATCGGGTAAACTTTCGGGGTTGATAGCGTAAACAGCGTCCGGTGTCCGTCTGGGCAGTGTAATAGCGATCGAAATGAGCGCCGAGTTGGAACTCGGGAATGTCCTTGAGGTAGTCGAGAAAGGCTCGGGCGTATGCTTTCCCTTGCTCAGAACCATGCCATCCTACATCGAGATTGAAGTGCCCCCGTAAGAGATGGCGCAGGGGTTGGGCAGCTTGGGCGAGTGCCCCGTACAACAGGTGGATGTCATAGTAATCGTGGTTACCCGGGACGGGGAGAATCGGCAGTTTGAACACCATTTTGTTGTAGGGAATGCGATGGGGATGTTCTCCACCCATGATAAATTCCCGATAGGGTTCGATGAAGTTTTGGGTGTAATATTCGCTAGAACCTACCAGATAAATGACATCGCCGGTATGCAGAATAAATCGGCAGTTGTCCTGGTGTTGGAGCATTTGTTTGGCGAGTTGGCGTTGCGGGTTGTTTTTGATGTGGCGTCCGGATCCGCTATCCCCAATGACCAAAAAGGAAAACTCGCGATCGCCTGATTTCCCATCATCCAGCTCAAAGCGGGTGCGATCGATCCCTTTAGACCGTAGCAGGGGATGTTGCGATCGTAATCGGGTTTTCATTTTCTCGATTTTAACCGCACTCGGTGGATCCGATACGAATTTCATAACTCCTTATTCCTGTGTATTTATATTTTTCTGCAGTTTCGATCGTAGTCCCAGGAACCCCCAAAGCACCTCTACCAAAATATAGAAGCAGGCATCCTCTGACCTCCGTTCCTCCTTTCCCCAAGCAACCCCGAATCCCCCTTAACGAGGGCATAAATCTGGCTCACAATGAGCCGTGTTAGTAACCTAGACCCGGGAGCAAGATAGGATGCAAGTCAGTACACCCCTCAAACTGACTCCCTCCGCCTTGGGGGGCCATCGGTCCTGACCGAGAGCCCGTACCCTTTTCTATTTCTTGAGAGGCTTGACAGGACTTGAAAGTCCGGGATACCCGTATGACAAAGTTATTTTAACCCAAAATGAGCAAGCAAATATCCGAGTGTTCTCTTCCTTTTTTCGGCAAATGTTTGTGCAGATTTGTTACTTACTAATTTTTGGGCCACTGGTTCCAATCCCTTAATTACCCGAGAAGCGATCGCCTCCCTGGGAGAGTCGGACTCCACTTTTACCCACTGATCAGACTACGCCCATTATCTGTCTTTCAATTGTTCCCTTGCTCCTCTTCCGGGCCTATCTCTTCCCCAGTAGATGATATCGAACAGGAACTCTTAAAGATGTTTGATCCATATTTTACCACGATTTCTCCCGGGAAATATTATCGCCTCCAGCCTCAAAGTTTAGCATCGGGGTATCAATCGACCTCTTGCAAAATTCTTTAAAGCCTCCCTTAATAAGGGGGGGAAAGGGAGATCAATCCTTTTTTTTGCAAGAGGTGTATTATGCTTACAAAGGCTTGTAATATGTAGGCGATCGCACCGATGTCAATAAAACAATCCAGAAATTAATAACCAAAGCAATTCCCCTGCATCCCCGGCTTTTTTCAATGACTATAGGCGATCGCTCCTCCGATGCTTGGTTCCCATTTCCCCGCCTCCCCAACCGTCAACTTGATCCTAAATTCCGGACCCGACCCATCAACAGCCTATCCTAACCCGATATAGGGAGGGTGGCCTACCATTTGTACCCACATTTTTAGCCTTTCAACCTGTGTAGAACTAATACAGGGCTGGTCGGTATATCTGCTTTTTGTATCAAAATGATATACTCTAGGAGGAAAATCAGACCGCTCATCAACCGGGATAGCGTTCCAGTGGCTCCCACATCTCCTGGGATGGAAAATTGATGTAGGTTTTTTCATAAGGGTGAGAGCTGAAACCCTTGGGGGTAAAGGTTTTCACCCAATATAACTGCTCTGAGAAGCAAAGCGTGTTTTACCCCCTTTACTTTTTCTTTACTTGCTGTTAAAGTTATCGCAGATTCTTATAAAAGCTAACGCCCCATATCGGGGAAGCAGCAGGGATTAAGCACAATTTTAAAGGGCAGTGCTTGACCCAGAAGAGTGAAGGGATAAAGGGCCTAACTCCGGTGATCGTAAAATAGATAAGGGAAGAGTAACTCCCAGGTAGGTTGCCTACCACAGGGTTTCCGAGCAAGGGCCTTGGCCTGGGGCGGATGGCCTAGAAAGTGAGTTTGGCAAAAATGCTTGAGTTTCAACAACTTTAGGGCGTACAGTTTCTGAATGTCAGATTGATATTGGAGCTGTCCTAGGGTAGGGAAAGAATTCAGGTTTACACTTTAAGTGTCGGAATTCATCCAGAGATGTCAAGACGAGCAAACTTTATCAAAAATTTAAGAACTGTTGATAAAGTTTCCTTGGTAAGTCGGATAGGGTTGTAAAGTACGTGACAAATATGGGGCGAGTTATCTTTAGGTGTTATTACAGTGAATGCTGTTGAATCCAAAAATGACGCTCCTTGTGTTCTCAGAAAAGACAACGGCGATTAGTGTTCATCAAGCTTAATAGTTGAACAAATTTTTTTTCCTCGCGTAGGGACCGAGGAGAGAGGGGGAAATAAGGGCTTTCTCCTGTTAAAGGGAATCTGTCATAAACACTTAGGGTGGTACATCCTGAGGCGATGATTCTCCAGAATTTTCTGGGAATGCCTCAAGGGATTGACCATTTAGGGATGATGCTTGTCAACCCCTAGATTGATCTAGGGAAACAGTGAACCGAGATCTTCAGGTAACTGAGGGTAATCATCCTATGAGTTACAGCATTCCAAAAAGGAGGGAGTTTCGACTAAGGCATGAGCAAGCCAGTTCTGACAATTTTTTATCAATTTAATCCGTGGGATAGCAGTATTGGTGGTATTCAGACGGTTATTCGTTCTTTTATTAAATATGCTCCCGATGAATTTGTGGTAAGGGTAGTAGGGACCGGAGCGCCGGGATCTGCCTTGGGGGTATGGAAATGGACGGAATATGCCGGAAAAGCGATTCAATTCATGCCGGTGATTGCAGTAGGCGAGGATAATGTCCGGAAGTTGATTCCGACGACTATTGCCTACGGAGCCTCCTTAATGCGGCATAATTTTGCCTCAGATTTTATGCACTTTCATAGAATAGAACCCACTTTAGCCAGTCTAAATTGGGCGGGAGATAAAACCCTTTTTATTCACAACGATATTCGCAAGCAAATGGATCGCAACTTGGGGGGGAAAGCGATTCTATGGCAACAGTTTCCGAAAGTATATTTTGCGTTAGAAAAGTTACTGATTAGCCAATTCGAGCAGGTGTATTCCTGTAATAGCGAGTCCGCGCAGCATTATCGGGAAGCCTATCCGGAATTAGCGCCAAGGGTGGCTTTCTTAAAAAATGGATTTGATCCCGAGAGTTTCTATCCCGATAAGCGGGAAGAACGGGAAATCAAACGCCGGGAACTGGCTCAAGAGCTGGGGTTACCCGAAACGGTGCGATTCCTATTATTTGCGGGACGATTGCATCCGCAAAAAGACCCGGTATTAGGGATTCAGGCGATCGCCGCCTTGGCTGATCCCCAAGTCCATTTGCTAATTGCTGGAGCCGGAGAGTTAGAGGAACAGGTGCGACGTGAGATCCAAGCGTTGAACTTGGGCGATCGCGTTACCCTCCTCGGTGCTGTCAACTCGGACCGATTGGCTCAACTGTATCGCGCAGCCAGTGCCTTTTTGCTCAGTAGTGTTTATGAAGGCTTACCCGTCACCGTTCTCGAAGCCCTTGCCTGCGGCACTCCTGTGGTGACAACAGACTGTGGTGAAACTCCTAAACTGCTCTCACCCGATAGTGGGGTAGTCTGCAAAGAAAGAACAGCAGAGGCGATCGCCGATGCCTTGCGGCGAGTCCTGGCGAATCCGGACCTGTATTCTTCAGAAGCTTGTGTACGAACCGTTCAACCCTATAGCGCACCCAGTATAGTCCAGGAAGTCTATCGCCAAATGCTGCACCGTTGGCAGTACCGCAAGGCGATCGCCATCTCTTCCCCCTACCCCAGTTGATATCAAAACCAACTCCCAAACGGCAATTGTCAGCGTAATTCTAAGGGATTAGCACTGCATTTTATTTCAGTGCTAAAGCTCGGTGCAATTTACGCAAAATTTTTCAGCCTCCAACTCACTTCATTTACTCCTCAACGATTGAAACCCATGAAAATAGCTGTTGTTGGTGCCAAAGGTTTACCAGCTCTTCAAGGTGGCATTGAGCGTTACTGCGAAGAAATGTATCCGGGAATGGTTGAGCAAGGTCATACAGTAGATTTGTTCGCTCGCCAGAGCTATACCCAAGGTTCTAACTTTGAAACCTATCACTATAAGGGAGTGCGCGTGATCTCCTTGCCTTCCATTCCCTTAAAAGGAGTGGATGCCTTCTTTGCTTCTGGATTGGGGGCGATCGCCTCCATCCTGAACACTTATGATGTAGTGCATTTTCACGCCCTCGGCCCTGCCATCTTTTGCTGGCTGCCCAAACTGACCCGATCGGCAAAAGTTGTAGTCACCTGTCACGGACTGGACTGGCAGCGCAGGAAGTGGGGCAAACTTTCTAGTGAGATTATCTATCGCGGGGAAAGAGCCGCCGTCAGTTTTGCTGATGAAATCGTGGTGGTTTCCAAAGAACTGCAAACTTACTTTTGGAAAACCTATGGCATCGAAACCAGCTACATTCCCACGGCTCCGGCCACCTATCACGAATCTGACCCCACCTTACCCTATTTGACCACCTTGGGCTTAGAACCCCAGCGTTACATTTTGTTCCTAGGCCGGTTGGTTCCGGAAAAGCGTCCGGATCTCCTCCTCAAAGCCTTTACCAAACTGCAACCCCCGGGATGGAAGCTCGTCTTAGCCGGGGGAGTCAGCGATACCCCTGGCTTTCGGGAGGAGTTAGTCCAAATTAGCCAGGGAAATCCCCAGATTACCTTTACCGGGGAAATTCACGGTGAGTCTGTAGCTCAGATTGTTCGCGGTGCCGGACTGTTTGTACTCCCCTCCGATGTGGAAGGCTTGCCCCTGGTGATGCTAGAAGCCATGCGGGAAAAAATTCCCGTCCTAGCGAGTAACATCCCCCCCCATCGGCAACTGATTGGAGAGGACCGGGGATTACTGTTTGAAGCGGGCGATCTGGAATCCTGCATCCAAAGGCTCAATCAGGCCCTCTCCCAACGGGAACAACTCACCGAAATGGCTTCGCGGGCGCATGACTACGTTAAACAGAACCATAGCTGGGATCGGATTGGCTTCGAGAATTTATCCCTGTATGCGAAGATTAGCAAGAAACTCAGAACAATGGAGCCGTTAAAGAGAGTGCCGGTCGCAAACGGAACAGAGCAACTGGCTCAGAAGCCCAAATGGAATGGAGTTGAGCTGCTCAGGGAGCTGCCTTTAACGAACGTAACCGCCGAAGTGCCTCCCCTGTCTACCCGTCGTGAAGAGGGAGTGCTTGTATCATATCCGGACTGACCCCCGGAGACTGGAAGCAGGGGTAACCCTTTGGCAAGCTCATGGGGTACAGCCAGAGGATTGCCCCTCCATAACCCTCAATCACGGATATTGTAGGTAAAGTCTATAAAAATTGGGCCTTTTTATAAGGGTGGATTGGCCCAGGGACGGAAAAAACCCGACAATCTAGGGTCAAACGCCCCGGGGAGGGAACACCATCGGTAAACCCTGATTATGTCCCAGGGTTGAGTACCCCTAGGTCAGGAGATTAGACTCACTGTATGAATTTTTAATAAAGAACTAAAAAAACAAAACATAAAGCTTATAATGAGGAGAATTCAGTCCTCAAATGAACCGGGTCTATTTTGAGGTAAACTTAGTTTTTGCCCGATGATTTGTTTAAGCCTTGGCGTGAGTTTTCTGGATCAGGTTTGCTCACTACAGGAGGGGCCGGTGTCCGGGGTCAAATACTAGCAGTCAATAGAGTGTTTAATGATTAGATGGATAGGTAAAGCAGATAGAGTCACAGAGTGCCCAGCTCGACAGCAAGGTCGAGGGAAATAATTATAATGACTCGATAGAATGACTGGAAATAATGACTCGGTAAATTTGGGTGTCATGGACAAAAGCCTTACAATGTTACTGTCAGTTTTGCGGCGACGGAGTGTACCGGCATTAGCAACCTTGGTGTCGGCGATCGCCGTGGCGATCGCTTATTTAGTGTTGACCCCCCCGGTTTATGAAGTCAAAGGACGCTTGATTTTAGATGAAAAACAGGTGAGTCTTTCCGAACTAGGCCGTAACCTTTCCCAGCTTTCCAGTCATACTCCTGGAGGATCAAGCCCCCTAGCCACTCAATCGGAACTGATTAAATCTCCGGGATTGCTTACGGCTGCCCTAGAGCGGGTCAAATTAGAACATAATCTGGAAAATGTCGAAGCGTTACCCCCCTTAACCCTATTTAAAAAAGGCTTAAAAATTAAACTAATTCCAGCAACGAATATCCTGGAACTCAGCTATCAAGATGAGGACCCGGAAATCGCGATGAATCTGGTTAATAGTTTATTAGAGATTACGGTTGAAAAAAGCCGGGAAGCGATTCAAGTAGAGGCCAAAGCGATTCGAGACTTTTTAGAGTCAGCGCTTCCAGAACAGCGGGCGATCGCAGAAGCGGCAGAGATGGCCTTAAACCAGTATCGCGAAGAGAGTGGTTTAGTGGCAGTGGAGGCACAGACCAAAAGTCTGCTGGATACGATTGGGAGCATTCAAGAGCAAGAAAGTGTGGCAGTTGCTGAACTGGAAGAAGCACAAAAACGACTGGAAAGTATCCAGGAAATCGGAAGCTTTGAGAATATTCCCCAGGCTTATGCCCAAGGAAGAATTGGACAAGATGAAAGTCTGCAAAAGTTACGCGATCGCCTCAGTGAAATTGAAGCGGAACTGATTCAGACAGGCGCTCGATTTACAGAGCAACATCCAGCGGTACAATTGCTGCGGCAAGAACAGGACAAAGTGCGAGCGCAGTACGAAACCCAGAAAGCAAAAATTCCCAATGCTCAAGGCAGCCCGGGGGCAGTCGCCACAGAATCCAACGACCCCCTCAGCCAAGAGATCACCGGCCAATTAATCATGGCTGAAACGGACCGAGGGGGACTGGAAAAAAGGCTACAGGGGTTGCGATCGCAGCGGATCGGCCTGCAAATGGAACTGGATCGCCTTCCCATCAAAGAACAACAACTTTCGGCCCTGATGCGAGAGCGAGACGAGGCGATCGAGTCTTTAAAATTTTTACAAAACAAGCTGGCAGAAGCGCGGATGGCAGAAGCGCAACTGGTGAGCAACCTGCGGATCATGGAAAAAGGAACGATCCCGCTTTTGCCCAGTGCTCCTCAAAAGAAAGTTATTTTAGTCCTCGCGATCGCCGCTGGAACCGTCCTGGGAATCTCCGTGATGCTGCTGCTAGAACTGATTGACCCCCGGGTGAACGAAAGCTGGGAAGTCGAAGGACTGCTAAATCTCCCCCTGTTGGGCATTCTGCCCGACATCTCACCGGAGGCGATCGCCCTAACGAACCCGGACCAGTTTTTAGACAACCCCAAGTTAGTGGAGCCCTACCGCCTCCTCCTGAAAACCTTAGAGTTTCGGACCCAAAATAACCTACGCCCGATAGTCGTCAGCAGCACCGTTGCTGGGGAAGGAAAATCGGTAGTAGCGGCCCACTTAGGGGCAGTTTCTGCCATGCTGTCTCGGCGAACTTTAATTATCGATGCGGACCTCCATCAACCGAGTCAGCACCAACTTTGTGGAGTGGCAGCCCAACCGGGGCTCACCGATGCTCTCACCCATGCCATAAGCTTAGTAGAAATAGTCCAACCCACAGTGATTGAAAATCTGTGGGTCCTGAGTTGTGGGCTTCAGAAAGCGCGTCCGGCAGGGTTTTTAGAATCTCCGGGGATGCAAGCCCTGTTGCTAGAAGCCGCCTCCCTGTATGACGTGGTAATTGTAGATACACCGCCGTTAATTGACTGCGCCGATGCCCATGCTTTGAGTCAACATAGTCAGGGATTGGTGGCGATCGTCCGACCCGAATTTACCCAAAAATCACTCTTAGTCAAATCCATCGCCTATTTACAAACCAATGGGATCCCCCTGTTGGGATTTGCCATCGATCAGATGAGTGCGAAAACCGAAAAATCCTATCAAAAGGCGGTTGCCCAATCTGTAAGCCCCACTTACCCCGTGAAAAATCAGGCCCCGAAGGAACTCCATCTCACCTCCTGGAAACCAGAGACCCCCGCAATTGTCTCCAAAGGGTTAAAAAATGGCAAGTCCTAAATTCCCCCCGATTGGTTTGTATCTAACGGTTTTCGGAACCCTGGTGGGGGTAGTCCTTGGAGCAATGGGGACGGCGATCGGCATCATTCAACCCATTTTACTGGCTTTACCCTTTGTTGCTGCCGGGGGCCTGTATTGCTTTTTTACCTATTTCGAGGTATCCATTCTGGGTTTATTGATTGTGCGGACCTCCCTGGATGTATTTTCCGCACAACAAATGCCCGCACTCTGGGCACTTGCCATGATTGCCCTGACGTTACTTTATGTCCTGGTCCGGCTACTGATTCACCAACCCTTACAGGTGGATGGTTTCTGGTGGTTCCTTCTGGCATGGTTGGTGATCCAAGGGCTATGGGTCATCCTCCTCCCTCTGGGCGGTTTGGGATTCGATGGCTCATTTTTACCCTCAGCGATTCGGGAATGGGTGCGGCTTTTTTCCTGGGTGATGATTTACTTGTTAGTGATGCAGCTTAAGGGCCGGGTGACTCCCCAACAGGCGATCGCTTGTCTGTTTCTAGGCTTAGTTATACCTGCTTTTGTGGCTATATTACAACTCGCCTTACCCCCTTCCGTCCTTCCTCCGATGTTGGTATATGGATCCGGTAATACTGATGGTCTGCCCTTTGAAGCCGGTTCTCGAATTAATGGGACCCTAGGTCATCCCAATACCTTTACCACCTTCCTGGTGCTATTCCTGGGATTAACCTATTGGAAACAGCAGGAGTCTAACCCTAGATGGCCCTGGGCGATCGCCCTGGCGGTGATCGCGTTTTTGTTCGTGAATACCAAGTCTCTATTCGGCTTAATGATGCTGGCTACTTTAATTTTGGCCTTAATTGCCCCAAAATTGAGTCTGCCGAGTTTGCTGGGTGGAATCGTGGGCTTTGGATTAATTATTGCTTTATTTGGGAGTACCGAATTTGGCCAGGAACGCCTGGGTTCCCTGGGAGAAACCCCCCTCGGAAATCCAGATATGGAGCTGTGGCGGGCAATTCTCCTCGCCCAAGGAGATGGGAATAGCTTCAATTGGCGTTTAGCCCAATGGACTTATTTAATTAAACAATGGCAGGATTATCCTTTATTGGGATTTGGGCTCGGGACCAACAAATATATTAGTGCCAATGGTCTGGAGCCTCATAACGATTACGTTCGCGCTCTTGTGGAAGGCGGAGTGGTGGGGTTTGTCTTCTTTTTGTTGTTGTTGCTGAGCACAATCGCCCGCCTCATTTGGCTCATTCGAGCTGCTCCTGCGGGGACGGCTCAGCGCAATTTTTGCTTCACTTTGTTAGCAATTTGGCTCTCGATTCCGGTGGGAATGATCACCGAGAATATCTGGACTCATACCAGCCTATTTTTATACTGGTGGACTATGGTTGCCATTGCCGGTTGGGATTGGGACGAGAAGCGATCGCCAAATTCCTTAGTTCCTAGTCCGACTCTTTCCCCCAAGCCTCATCCCGTTTATTTTTCCTAGGAGACTATTTTCATGCCTAAAGTATCAGTGATTATTCCCGCTTATAATTCCATGACCTATCTGCCGGAAACCCTCCAGAGTCTGCTGGCTCAAACCTACTCCGATTTTGAGGCAATTATCATTAATGATGGCAGTACCGACCACACGGAAGCATGGGTTTCTCAACAAACTGACCCTCGGATTAAACTGATTTCTCAAGTTAATAAAGGCTTGTCCGGAGCCAGAAATACCGGAATTGAAGCGGCAACGGGAGAATACTTAGCTTTTTTAGATGCGGATGATTTATGGCATCCTACTAAACTCCAAAAACAGGTAGAATGTCTTGATAATAATCCAGATGTGGGGTTAGTTTATAGCTGGGTAGCACTCATCAATGAACATGGCATCCCCACGGGAAGACTGTTTAAAAATTCCCAGGAAGGCAATGTTTGGGAGCATCTAATCCTTCAGAATATTGTGGAGAGTGGCAGTGGGGCAATGGTGCGTCGCCAGTGTTTTGAAACCTGTGGCGTATTCGATGTTAATTTACGCTCATTTGTAGAAGACTGGGATATGTGGTTGCGAATTGCCTTACACTATCCTTTTAAAGCCATATCCGAACCCCTAGTTTATTACCGGCAACATTCCCAGAGTGCTTCCCGAAATTGGGCCGCAATGGAACAAAGTTATAGCCTGGTGATTGAAAAAGCCTTTGCTGCGGCCCCTAGCCGTTACCAACATCTTAAGGGATGCAGCTATGCCCGAACCCATCTTTGTTTGGCCTGGAAACCCTTACAAAGCGTTCAAAAAGATTACAAAAAAGCCCTGGATTTTGCCACTCAAGCGGTTACCCACGACCCTAAAGTGCGTTGGGAGCGAGAGTATCTGCGTCTGCGGATTGCGATCGCCTTAATGGCCGGACTAGGACCAGAAAACTACAACAAATTTTTGCGCTTCTTTCATACCCTGCGCCGTCGCGTCAAGCTACAATTAAACTAACCACAAATCAGTTTTTTATGCTTTTCAATCCTGCGGTTATTTTTTTAGGAAATGCTGAAAAAAGTGGGAGCATCTCAATTTAGAATAGTTCACCCCCCTCCCCTGTGTCTTGGGGAGGAGGGCAGGGGGGTGATGTCAGGTCTTCGGGCCTTTCAGGAGATGGTCCCAAAAAAGAAAAAAGTTAGCTAAGAACTCCTCAAAACTGCAATTATGGAAAATATTAATCTTAATTAATCACAAGATTCCGAAAAGTGGGGATGAACCAAAAAAGGCAAATTATTTATTTATTAATCATGCTGCTGGGGGCAACTGTGACGAGCCTAACTCTCCTGTTTGCAAATAGTAACGGCTATAGTAACGCCTGCGGTCCCGGTAGGCCCCGAAATAAACATCAATGGCCCTTTTCCTGCGATAGCATTTGGAATCGGCCAATTGGGTCCCAAGCGGAATATATTCCAGCGGAAATTGGTCCATCACCCTGGGTTTCAGCCGAAGTGAACTACTACATTGTCACCACCGATAGCGACCCCGTTGTTCCTTGGTATCTTCCCCTAAATTGGGGGCCGGGGCGTTGCGAACTGGGAGGAGAATTACTCGGAGAAATTCACGTTCCGCACAATTTAATTCTATCCGACGCGACCCCCACCAAAACCCCCAATAATGCTGCTGCCTTTTTAGCCCCAGATGGGCGAACATTGATTCAAATGAATCCTCTCACTCGGTGCGAAGCCGGGGGCCCAGTATTCGGACATCCAACCCCGGGCCAAGAGGATATTTATGGACCGGGAATCACTGGAGGACAAGGGGGGTCCGGATTATCAAGCATTGGCGGGACCATTCGCCTGGGAGAACTGCTACCCGAAGCGCCTCCCCTTCGCCATGCCTTAAAGTTATTAATTTACGCTCATAAATATCTCTATAATAATCCCCCGGGCTATCGATGGCCTGCGATTCGGGCTGATGCTTATGCTTTTAATCCCGATAGCCGTTCCCGGTATGGGGGTTCCAATCCCGATTTAGTCATGGGTGCATTGCTTGCCATTCCCCCAGATGTTACCGCAGAAAGTCTGGGACTAAAAACTATTCCGGGGAAAAAATTGTTCGAGGCCCTTCAAGATTATGGAGGTTATATTGTAGACGATACGGCGATTGATACCCATAATATCGCCATCGAAAACGGTGTTAAAGAAGAATTTCTGGCGACCTATGGATATACATTTGGCGGCACTTCCGGGGATTTCTTCGATGATGTAAATCAGTTATTTCAAGCCCTGGCGATCGTAAAAAATAATTCCCCCAGTAGCATCGGGGGTGGGGGAACCCCGCGTCGTCCGTTAGCCCCTCCTTTAGGGGAACCGACGGCTTGCAGGGTTTGCGGCTCCTAAACCCTCAATGATTACTCCTCCTGGGTAATAAGCCTCAAGCCATTAGAAAATAAACTCAACTAACCATCGTGAATATACCATCCTCCGAACCCTTAGAATCTCATGGAAAGCCTACGATCGCCTTACTTCCTTACGCCGACTTAATTGATGACTTTTTACACAGTCTCAATATTTCTTTAGAAACCTTTTGTCAAGAATTTGTCGGAAGTTGGATGTTTGGTTATGTGGATGCCCTGAACCGGGTGGGAGTCCGAACTATCTTATTTTGTATTTCCGCTCAAGTTGAGAAACCCTGTCGCTTTATTCACCAGCCCACCGGGACTCAAATCTGTGTCTTACCCCCTTGGCCGATTTATAATGTTTATCGCCGGATCCGCTTAAAATTGTTGCGAGGCTATGGGGTTCAAGAGGGGGAAACCTTTAAAAATTTTCAGGATAGCAATTCTGTGCGGAAGTCCTTCGTGAGCGTTTTGAAAAATTTGGTACAAAGCGGAGGCAGTTATCTATCTACCCCCCTGGATTTGCTGGCGAAAGAATTACGCAAGGAGAATTGTCAAGCTATTTTATGCCAAGAGTATGAGTATGCCCGGTTTGATAGTTCGGTGTTGTTAGGAAAGTGGATGGGGTTGCCGACTTATGCCACCTTCCAGGGGAGCGATCGCACGAAGAGTTTGATAGAAGTTCCGGGACGATATCTGGCGTTACATAGCTGTGCCGGTGTGATTGTTGCCAGCCAAACGGAAGCGGCGCGGATTCGTCATCAGTATGGCATTTCTGCATCCAAAATTGCCCGAATTTTTAACCCTTTAAATGTCGCCGCATGGCAACGCCAAGATCAAACGGCAGCGCGAAATAGCTTGGGGATTCCGGTGAATGCTGAGGTAGTCGTCTGGCATGGACGAATAGACATACAAGACAAAGGATTAGATATTTTGTTAGAGGCGTGGCAACAAATCTGTAGCGATCGCCCGGATCGGGATTTACGCCTGCTGATCGTCGGTACGGGTACAGAGGCAGACGTTTTTCAGGAACGGATTGAAGGGATGTCACTGCGGGGAATCCAGTGGTTAAACCAGTTTGTCTGCGATCGCACAGTGATTCAACGATACCTGTCTGCCGCGAATATTTATGCCTTCCCCTCCCGTCAAGAAGGCTTTCCTGTTGCTCCCATTGAGGCAATGGCTTGTAGCCTTCCCCTCGTTGCTGCGGATGCGTCAGGGATTGCGGATATTTTGGAAGGAGGGGAAGACTCCGGCGGCATAATTGTGCCTCGCGGGGATGCTGCGGCATTGGCGATCGCCCTGGGACGGTTGTTAGATGATCCCGCATGGAGTCGAGAGTTAGGCGATCGCGCTCGCCGTCGCGTAGAGCGTTGTTTTTCACCGGAAGTCATTGGCAAGCAACTCCGAGAGGCTCTTCTACCCAATGTTGTAAGCCCCCCGGCTGTTCCAGAAATCAAAGTCGGACAACCGGAGCAATCTTCTCTCTTGTTCTGAGGGAAACTTTCTCTACACGGCGGTGCATCCGACCGTTTAGCAGCCCTCATCCCCTTTGCCCCTTTTCCCCGAAGAGAAGGGGAGCCAGATTCCAAGTCCCTATTCTATCGATTGAGAGGTTAACTGATGCCTAAAATTTCTGTAATTATCCCCGCCTACAATGCCGAAGCCACGATTTTAGAGACAATTGATTCAGTTTTAAAGCAAACATTTACAGACTTTGAACTGTTAGTCATTAATGATGGATCTCAGGATAATACTCAAACCGTCGTGGAGAGCATTTCTGATTCCCGGGTCCGGGTAATCAGCTATCCTAACGGCGGAGTTTGTGTTGCCCGTAATCGGGGAATTTTCCTAGCAAAAGGAGAATTGATTGCGTTTCTGGATGCGGATGATTTATGGACATTAGATAAGTTAGAGAAACAATATACTGCCCTCCAGGAGCATCCAGAGGCAGGAGTTGCTTATAGTTGGACTTGTTTTATGGATATAACTGATAGCCAGACCCCTCCCACCTTTCTTCCTTCCTTGGAATATCAATGGACGGGAAACGTTTATAAAAATTTATTAGTTCAGGATTTTATTCATAGTGGATCTAATACCTTAATGCGGCGAGAAGCTATCGCATCGGTGGGTGAATTTGACCAAACCTGTGCGGGTTGTGCCGATTGGGACTATTGGCTCAGATTGGCCGCTAAATGGCCTTTTGTGGTTGTTAAAAAATGCCAAATTTTTTATCGGCGGATGCCTGGATCGATGTCATCTAAGGTTGAAGTGATGGAACGAGAAGCGTTAATTGCTATGGAGAAAGCTTATAAAGCTGCACCGCCAGAATTGCAACATCTCAAAACGCTGACTTTCACCAATTTTCATAAATATTGTGCTGAACTTTACTTACAACGCAGTCAAGATAGGGATGCGATGGTGAAAGCCCAAAAACACGTGAAAGCTGCGATCGCCTTGCAACCCAGCCTGATTATTGGCGATCGGACTTTCCAAAAAATATTGGTCAAATTATTGATTAAAAAACTCTTGCCTAAACCCCTGGCTAATTATCTGTTTCACTCCATCCGAAAAAGCCTCTCTATCCCAGATCCCCGGTTACAGCCTGGGAATAAACCTTCATGAATCGGCATTAAAATGAGATGATTTTCTAGCTGCCAACTCAGTCAAAGCGTACCCAGGGAATTAATGTTGTTATGTTAACTCAGAAAATCAAGCAGATCTTTTCCGGCCAATTTATTCAAAATGTTGGCTGGATGGGGGGTGCAGAATTATTTAATCGCATCTTTCGATTAGCGACCACGGTCACCCTGGCCCGTACCTTTACTGCCACCGAGTACGGACTGACCGCCGTGATTTTTACGGTTGTTGAATTCGCCAATGTATTCACCCTGAGAAAGGGAATCGGGGCGAAAATCATTCAGGCAGAAGAGGGGGAACTCTTGGTAATTAGCAATACCTCTTATTGGCTGAACTGGATGTTATGCTTTGGCATTTTTGTTCTACTACTCATGTTAGCGTTTCCGATTAGCGTATTTTACGGAAGCCCCGAACTGGTTTGGCCAATTTGTGCCTCAGCTTTAATTTACTTGATGATGCCTTTTTACCTGATTAATGGCGCATTAATTCAACGAGAAAATCGCCTCAAAGTTACCGCCTTATGTCAGGTCTTACAATCCCTGGTTGCCAACGCCATCACTGTCATATTAGCCCTATTAGGTATGGGAGTCTGGGCCGTAGTTTGGCCCATGATTCTAACGACTCCCATCTGGATTATCGTTCTTTGGCGATATCACCCCTGGCGGCCCCCGCAAGCCTTCAGCCTACATCGATGGAAAGAAATTGTTCATTTTGGCGGAAACTTACTGGGGGTAAGTTTATTACAGCAGGTCCGGAATAATATCGATTACTTAATTATTGGCCGGGGGTTGGGAATGGATGCCTTGGGCTTATATTATTTTGCTTTTAATGCCGGATTTGGAATTAGTCGCAATGTGATTAATGCCTTCACCACTGCCTTGTTTCCCTACTTGTGTCAAGTTAAGCATGATATCCAGCAGCTAAAAGTTAGATATTTCAGCAGCCTGAAAAAGACCTTTTCGATTATCATCCCATTTATTGCATTGCAGGCCGGTTTAGCACCATTTTACGTCCCATTGGTATTTGGGGAAAAATGGACAGAAGGAATTCCCATCTTAATTTTGATTTGCCTGTCGGTCCTGCCTTTTTCTTTTTCTATCTTTACCAATGACCTCCTCAATACCGTCGGAAAAACTAAAATTACCCTTTACTTTAATCTGATTTATACCTGCATTTTTGGTCTGACGTTATTGATTTGCGTCCGTTGGGGAATCCTGGCGGTAGCGGCAGGTGTTCTTTTGTCTCAGTTGGTGGTTTTACCAATCTTTGGAATCTGGGCGATCGCCAAAGTCTTTAAAAAAGATTCCCTATCCGTTGCCCTCAAATAATCCTTACCCATATAGAACGATGAAGCGCTCTTATTCTCTTTCGCCCAAGTCCCAAAAAATTGTCGGCCCAGAAGTCACTCAGAAGCTGACTATACTGGCACTTAGACATACTAAAATTCACGATGAAAATATCGTAGCCATCGTTGACCCCAAAGAACTCATTAATTATTACCGGTTTGATTTAATGGCTAAGTATATCTATGCTAAATATCGCGAGTTGGGCATAGAGTCCGATTGGGCCTTGAAACTCTACTGTAACAATGTTAAGACCATGAATGGATATAAAGAACCAGATGGATCAGGTAAAGAAGGAAAAACCGCATTTATTGAAGAGTTTAACCGGGTTTTAGATTCGATTAAAGAGTCCGGGTTTGATACCATAAATGGTTTGGTCCCTATGGTGAATGATTATCTGGTGGATGGCGGGCATCGCACAGTGGCTTGCCTGTTATATAATTGCGAGATAGCAGCCTTATTAACCACAGAAATTGACGAAAATAATCCTCCGATACCCCTGGATTATCGCCACTTTGAAGACCGAGGATTTAAGGGAATATTTTCCGATGCAATGGCTTTAGAATATTGTCGGTTAAAGCCCAATACTTATTTGGTTATTATAGAACCTTCATTCCTGGGCAAATCTCAAGAAGTTGAAGATATTTTGAAGGCCCAGGGCCGAATTTATTATCAAAAAGATGTTTTTTTATGGAAGTCAGGAATGGCTCATTTCAAGCATCATTTGGCTCTCATCACTGGGTCACAAAAAAAGAAACCCCCGCGTTCAGGAATTACCCGAGTTTATGTGTTTGAATCGGAAACGTTAGAGGAGGCGATCGCAGCAAAACAGAAGCTCAATGCCTTATGGGATTACAAAACTGAGTCGGTGTACCTCACCCAAACCCATGAGCAGACCCTAGAATTGGCTGAACTGTTGTTAAACGAAAACAGTATCAGGTTTTTAAATAGGACTCAATTGAATCCCTCTTCCCGCTTTCACGAGCAATTAAGCAAGTATCGCCAAGAGTTAGAAGAAAATCAGATTGATTCGGAGTGGGTTTGTTTGAGCGATCGCGCTGTACTTGCAGCATACGGAATCCGAGATTGCGATCAGTTAGATGTTCTGCACAAAGGATTTGATCAGATTACTCAACTAGCGATCGCCTCCAGTCACAACTCCCAACTTCCCGCCAATGGACTACAAAAAGACGATATCATTTTCAATCCAGAACATTACTTCTACTACGCCGGTTTAAAATTTGCTTCCCTAGACACGGTAATTGCGCTCAAGCAAGCACGCAAAACCCCACAGGACCTAGAAGACCTCCAAGCGATTTCGACCTTTCTAAACGCTCAAAAATTGAGGCAATCTCAGTTAGCTTATGCAGTCCAACTCGCCTTCAGCCCTTGGGGCATTTATTGGCTCAAAAAGCATGGAACTCTCTTCTTTAAAAGGCTCGGCAGAGCATTATTCTGGCGGTCCCAAACCCTGTTGGCTAAAGTGAACCCAAAGAGTCGGATCGGGTAACTATTGCGCGTGTTAGTTTTCCTTGAATCGTCAACCTAACCCTAAATTAAGTCCGAAAGAACCACAGGAGAGCAACGACGCATTAGGGCATCGCTACAAGGGGGAAAATGCCAAAGAATCGGTTTCGTGCCTGCTAAAACTCCAGGGTTGCACAGATGAAGACGATCGCACTTTCCCATTGCACTGTTTGATGGAGGAGATGGCGTTGGAATGCCTCCGCTACTGCCTGAACCTCCGTCAGCGAGAGACTCTGTGCCAATCTGTCCCCATAGCTGGGTTTTTCCGATTTCGAGGGAGTAAACCAGCGATCGAGCATAGCGGAGGTGATCTGTAATTCCTGGTGCGATCGCTCGATTTGCAACTTTACCCGAAACCCCACGGATTCTAAACACTGTTGCAAATCCTCCCCATCCCAATTCACCAGCGGATCTGTAGAGTCTTGATAAATCGCCTCTTCTGCTGCCATCAGGCGATCGCCTAAATTCCCCGAGAGTCCTTTCTCTCCTAACAACCGATACAAGCGCTGAGTATAACGCGGCAGGGTTTCCCCTAACACTAACCATCCCGACTCTGACAGCAGAGACGCTAAACTCCCGGCGATCGCCATTTTATCTGCTTCCCGAACCAAGGCATTTCTGCCCAGAATTCTGTCAAATTTGACTCCAGTGGCTTGTTTGTCCAGGGTTTGCCGGATTTGAGATAAAGAGGATGCCATCACCCTCGGACGCATTAATTCTGGCAGGGACGCTGATTGTTCCATTAAAGCCCTCACTTCTGACCCCTGACGGGCGATCGCATACACTCCCCCTTCTGGGACTCGTCGGACTGCCTCCCAAGTGAGTAACCCACTTTGGGCGTTCAAATCCAAAATCAGATGATGCCGCTGGGTTTGCGCCATCTCGAACAGGCGATCGCGCACCTCTCCGAGGCGATCACCGACTTGTCCTAAAGTGCGCTGCAACCAGCGATCGGCAGTGCGATCGGTAGGACCATAAGTGAGAACTTCTGCCGGGGCCACCCCCACCCCTTCCACCATTGCCGCCAACTGCGCTTCCCGCCGTCGCGCTACCTGGGTGGCAATTTCGGCCTCTTTTCCCTGATTAGACGGTTGATAAAATACCTGTCCCTGCAAACTTTGGGGTAAATATTGTTGTTCCACCCAATGATCTCGATAGGCGTGAGGATACAAATATCCCGCACCATGTCCGAACCCCTTTTTATCCCGGTTGGCATCCTTTAAATGGCTGGGAACCTCTGCCTCCCGTTCCTTTTCCAAGGTTGCTAAGGCATCAAAAAAGCCCATAATACTGTTAGATTTAGCAGCCGTGGCTAAGTATAATGCAGCTTGGGCTAAATGATACCGTCCTTCAGGCATTCCCACGCGATCGAAGCTTTCTGCACAAGCATTGACAATTACCACGGCATAGGGATCCGCCAGTCCAATATCCTCACTGGCTAAAATCAACATCCGCCGGAAGATAAAGCGCGGATCTTCCCCAGCATAGACCATTTTAGCTAACCAGTACAGGGCTGCATCCGGGTCGGAACCGCGTAAACTTTTAATAAAAGCACTGATGGTATCAAAGTGAGCATCCCCTTCCTTGTCATATAAAACCGCCCGTTTCTGGATGGATTCTTCCGCCACCTGCAAGGTGATGTGAATTGTGCTGGTGTCATCGGGGGGAGTGGTTTCCACGGCTAATTCTAAGGCATTTAAGAGCGATCGCGCGTCGCCATTGGCAACATCAACGAGATGAGCCCTTGCCTCGGCATCCAGATGGACCTTGAGATGTCCATATCCGCGATCGCTATCCGTTAAGGTTTGCTCACAAATGTGCTGTAAATCCGTGGGAGTCAGCGGAGTCAGTTGAAAAATTCGCGATCGGCTGACTAAGGCTTTATTCACTTCAAAATAGGGGTTTTCTGTGGTTGCCCCAATCAGAATAACTGTACCATTTTCTACCCAAGGTAAAAGCGCATCCTGTTGGGATTTATTAAACCGATGCACTTCATCTACAAATAAAATCGTCTGTTGAGCCGATTCCTGGCGATGGTGTTGGGCAGTGGCGATCGCCTCTCGAATCTCTTTCACCCCAGAAAGCACGGCATTAATAGCAATAAATTGGGCTTGGGTACTATTGGCAATTACCCGCGCTAAGGTCGTTTTTCCGGTCCCTGGAGGACCATAAAAAATCAAAGAGGAGAGTTGATCCGCCTGAATTGCCCGACGCAACAACCGGCCCTCTCCTAAAATATGGTCTTGTCCTATAAATTCCTCCAAAACCCGGGGTCGCATCCGGGCTGCTAATGGTGCATCTTTAGCAAGATTGGGTTGTGTTTTTGTCTTATATTTCATTATCCCGATTACAACTAATAACACCTAAATTTCAGTTTTTTCTTAAGTCGGTAGTAACGATTTCCGTCCTTTTCTTAAGTTCACCATCCCGACTTGCTGTCGTTCTCTTGCAAAATACCAGTTTGTTCACCCCAACCCCCTTAAGTCAGGTTGTAGAAACCGATCGCCCTCCCCAAGACATAGAGGAGGGAACCGGATGTGATCAGACGGAGATTTTCAACTCAAACCCTGATGCTTCATCGGGCACAAACTTCTAACCGTTGAGGGGCGATCGCCGCAAAGTAATCCTGAGTTAATCCCCAGACTTTGCATTCAAAACTGGCATTAACGCGCTTTCCACTTTTGCGCACGATCGCCCAGTCACAATGGGGTAAAACTTGCTCTAAAAATGTTTCCGCACTCTTGAGAGAGGGGAAGCCAAAATAGTCTACCCAGGGTTGTCCGTCAGCGAGTAAAGAGACCCGGCGATCGCCCCTCTCCACGGTTTCCCAATGACTGGTTTTAGGGCAGGACTCTAACAGATGATGCCAAGCCTCTAAAACTTGGATGAGTTCGTCTTTTTTGAGGCTTCTCCAAGATTGGGGAGTTCCCAAAATTTTCCCAATGATTCCCGGAGAAAATACGGTACTTTTTTGACGGCGATCGATGAGTGCTATCTCGTGGAGCAACTGTTCTTTGTTCAGAGTGATAGCCATAATAGTTCAGGGGTGGATTTCATCTTATCCCTGTACTTATTTTAGCATAAAAATCTGGTAAATCCCCAATCCTCACCCCTAAACCGCCTTAGCGCTTGAGATAAATAGATGACCCTTGATTTTCATCATCAGCCCCTAAAATTTGGCCTCCCGAAAGGCCAGGTAAAAATTCTAAGGCTTCTATTTTATGACCATTAACCCGATAGAGAGGAACCAGAGAAGAAGCCGGACGAAATTCCACCTGATCGCCCTTCATTGAGAACAGTCCAGCAGCATAAACTGCCGAATCAAAAGGCCCATCATCTCCGGGGTCGCGAGAGGAAGTGATATAGAGAATGCCAGCATTGCTAATTTTTATATCACTAATGTGACGAACATCTTCCTGCGGCCAAGGAACGGTAATCACTGCCGATCCTTGACCCGAGATTTGGTATCGGTTCCAGTCAAACCAGCCCCAATAAAGTACCCCTGAATCATCGGGACTACCGCGATGACCCCAAACACCTAGCAATTTTCCATCAATGAGGTGTAAATCAAAGCCTTCTAAATTAGTATTGTCGGGCAAATTGGGAAGAGAAAAGATTTGGCGCAGTTGAATCGTTCCGGTAGAATCGAGGGTGAAATAATAGACGCGACCTAAACTGGTGACTGCCATAAAAGCCGAGTCTTCAGTACCTGGGACAAGGGCGATCGCCTCTAAATCGATAGGCCATTCTTCGCCATCAGGCCACTGGAGGGGTAAATAATTTAAAGAATTTTGTCCCTGAACCGATAAAATAGCAATACGACCGTCTCCCTCTTTTTTATTGTCATGGACGATGACAAAACAAGTGGCTGGGGGACATCCCATCTCATCAAGAGAGTGTTCAACTAAGGCGATGCCACTAATACCAAAAAGAATGCCCGTTTTAACGGGACGCCACTGTGCCGAGGCGGACACCAGTGCCATTAAAAAAATTAGAACTGTAGTGGCAGCAGCGAGGAATAAGGGTGGAACTTTACGCATTTGAGACCTCTCCAACGATAGTATCTCCCGTGACGGGTGGTTAAGATGAAGGCGATCGCCGATTGCACCCGAGGAAAATCCCAGAGTTGGAGCTCTTCCGGGTGGGATGAACGACCCGGGATAGTAGTATCCGGGGGGAAATTTACCCTATCAAGCGCTTGAGCTTTCAGGGACTAGACTCTATAAACAGACCTAGAGTTCGGATTGGACAAGCAACAATAGGACAGCCCTAGGGCAGAAAGGTACCTCTGGAGTAATACAATATCACTAGAGAATTAAGAGATTAGACCTCAATTTTCGTAAGCCTTCCCAAACAACCAAGGATAAGTCAAGATAAACCCTGCAATTGAGGAAGACACTGCGCCGAATTATTAAATGCCTTTAATTTATGCTTGAAAGTACCGCCTTTTCTGTACATTTAGCCATTGACCGCAATCCGTTAACCGTCACGCCAGATACTCCAGTGAGCTCGGCGATCGTGCTGATGAGCCAGATAAAATCGAGCTGCGCGATCATTGTCGAAGCCGATAAAATACTGGGTATATTTACGGAACGGGATGTGGTGAAATTGACGGCACAGAGTGGCGATCGCGAAATAGAGCCATTCACCAAAGCGTTTAGTAAACAACCGATTTCTGCATTAATGACCCCTAGGCCGTTTATCCTACAGGAGGAGCATCTTCCCAATCTCGTCAACCTCCTGGATTTGTTGCGTCAGAAACAGATTCGCCATTTGCCCATCGTGGATCCTGATGAGAAATTACTCGGGACGATTACTTACCAAAGTATTCGGGAAATTATCCAACCCGCCGATTGGATGCGCTTGAGGCGAGTCGTTGAAGTGATGAACCCCAAAGTTATTACAGCATCCCCCTCGGCATCGGTGTTTGAATTAGCCACCTTAATGAACATCCATCGGGTCAGTTGCGTGGCGATCGCCCAGAATCGCCCCAGGGACGACGCAAAGCGAACCTCAGAACTACCGCCCCTACCTATCCCCATCGGAATCGTCACAGAACGGGATATCCTCCAGCTACAGGCATTAGAACTCAATCTGAGAAAACTGACTGCTGCCGATGTCATGAGTTCGCCCCTGTTGCTGGTGCAACCGACAGATTGTCTATGGACTGCTCATCGGTTAATGCGCGAGTATCGAGTCCGACGATTGATTGTTGCCGATCAGGGGGAGGGGTTACAGGGAATTATCACCCAAACCAGTTTACTGCAAGGATGTACACCGATTGAAATCGATGCAGCGATCGCTGCATTGCAGGGATTAGTCGAAGAACGCACAACGGAACTACAACAGGCCAATGAGCACTTACGACGGGAAATTTTAGAACGACAACATACAGAGGCGGCCCTGCGCCTGTCTCAAGCACGTTTGGCGGGGGTTCTCGATAGTGCCGACGATGCGATTATTTCCATTGACGAAACTCACCGGATACAGCTATTTAACCAAGGGGCCGAGAAAATCTTTGGTTATAGTGCAGCCGAGGTGATGGGACAACCCCTAGATCTGCTGTTACCGGAAAATCTGCGTCAGAAGCATCGCCAGTATATTGAAAATTTCCGCTACACCCCGGAAGTATCCCGGACAATGGGGACGAGATCGCAAGTCTTCGGACGCCGCAAAGATGGCAGTCAATTTCCCGCAGAAGCCTCGATTTCCAAATTAGAAGTCGGTTCAGAACGACTGTTTACCGTCATTTTACGGGATATTACTAGCCGAGTTGAGGCCCAAGAAGCCTTGCAATTGCAGCTAGAACGGGAACAAGTCATGTCTGCCATGCGCGATCGCATTCGTTCTTCTCTCAATCTGCAAGAAATTCTCAACACCACTGTTGCCGAAGTGCGACAATTTTTAAATACCGATCGCGTGATTATTTATCGCTTTTACCCAGATTGGAGTGGCAAAATTGTCGTAGAATCCTGTAGCAATGGAGTCCGAGAAATTCTCAACCTCACCATACTCGACCCTTGCTTTGGGGAAACTCATGCCGAACTCTATAAAAAAGGGCGGCTGAAAGCAACTGCGGATATTTATACCGAACCCATCAGTCCCTGTCATCGGAATTTACTCACCCAGTTTCAAGTTAAAGCCAATTTAGTCGTCCCCATTTTATTAAATGAAGATCTTCAAGCCCACTCTGAGGAGGACTGGGTAGAAAATTCCTCCGGGAATAACAACCAACTCTGGGGATTGCTGATTGCTCATCACTGCCAAGGTCCAAGGCAGTGGCAGAATTGGGAAACGGAGTTTCTTCAACAATTAGCCACCCAGGTGGCGATCGCCATCCAACAATCCACCCTCTTTGAACAATTGCAAGCCGCTAATCAAGAATTACACCGCCTTGCCTCTCTCGATGGCTTAACTCAAGTCGCCAACCGCCGTTGTTTTGATGAATTTTTCAATCACGAGTGGCGAAGAGAGGCACAAGATCCCCTCTCCCTCATTTTGTGCGATATCGACTACTTCAAACCCTATAACGATACCTACGGACATCAAGCCGGTGATGAGTGCCTCCAACGAGTGGCAGCAGCCCTGCGTCAATGTATCAACCCCAAAATCGAACTAATCGCCCGATATGGCGGAGAGGAATTTGCTGCTGTTTTGCCCAATACGGACCTTAAAAACGCCTTAGAACTCGCCGAACGAATTCGGACTCAAGTCGCTGCCTTACAGATTCCCCATACTAAATCCCCAGTGAGTCCTTACATCACCATGAGTGTAGGAGTTGCTACCCTGATTCCCACTCCTGAAACCACTCCCGCTCAACTGATTGCCAATGCCGACGAAGCCCTCTATGTCGCCAAAGCGGGCGGGCGAAATCGAGTCGTTTGTGCTTAATCAGGGATGTTCTTGCTCAAATCGTACCCCCCACTCGTGCATCGTATCTAAAATCGGTTTGAGAGTCATCCCAAATTCTGTTAAAGAATACTCCACTTTCGGCGGAACCTGAGCATAAACCATCCGGTTAATCATCCCATCCCGTTCTAGTTCCCGCAATTGCTGAGTCAGCATTTTTTGAGTAATTCCATCTAACGCCCGATGCAGTTCTCCAAATCGTTTTACCCCCGAAAATAGCTCTTGCAAAATCAAGACTTTCCATCGTCCCCCAATAATCGCTAAAGTGGTTTCCACCGGACATCCCACTTGTTTTTTGCCTTCCGCTTTTGCTTCCATTGTTACTTTTTGGGTACTAACCCACTTAAAAGTGCATACTTTACAAATCAACTTTACCCATTCTAAAGTAAGTAATAACTAAAGCATCTAAATTCCATAAAACCTGTCGCGATCGCATTGGAGGAACCCATGTTAACCCTACGCAAAGCAGAAGAACGGGGACAAGGCAATTATGGCTGGCTCAAAACCAACTATAGCTTTTCCTTTGCCAACTATTACGACCCTCAGTACATGGGATTTCGTGCGCTGCGGGTGATTAACCAGGACTGGGTGAGTGGCGGAGGTGGCTTTCCCACCCATTCTCACCGGGATATGGAAATCGTCACCTATATACTAGAAGGGGCGTTAGAACATAAAGATAGCATGGGAAACACTTCCGTTATTCTTCCCGGGGAAGTTCAACGGATGAGTGCGGGAACCGGAGTCGCACATAGTGAGTTTAATCATTCCCGAACCGAATCCGTGCATCTGCTGCAAATTTGGATGTTACCGGGCCAACAAGGACGAGTCCCCTCCTATGAACAAAAACACTATTCCGAGGCAGAAAAACGCGGCCAATTGCGGTTAATCGGGTCCTCAGATGGTCGGGAGGGTTCCGTCACCATTCATCAGGATTTGAACCTGTATGCCACCATCCTGCACAAAGGCGATCGCGTGGTGTATGACATTCCCCCCAACCGTCATGCTTGGGTACAAGTCGCCCGGGGTACGCTGACCCTCAATGACCTCCCCTTGAAAACTGGCGATGGGGTCGCCTGTTCCGCGCCAGAAACCCTTACCCTAGTAGGGTCTGAAGAAGCAGAAGTGCTATTGTTTGACTTGGCTTAAGCGCCTCTGTGAGAGACTGGAGGCAGAGCCTCATGGAGAGCGTGACTGGGTAGAACCCAGTCACGAGGAAAGGGGGTTTTAGCCTGCGTAGGCAGGCTTTGTCCGTATAGCCCCAGGCTTGAGCCTGGGGGTTTTTACTATCAGTACCGGATTTGGTATTAAACCCCCGGTTCAGGACCGCGCCAGTCCACCCCAGAAGGAGATGGCACATTGTCCAAATCGGGAGACTCCTGGAACACCGTTTCCAGTTGATCCGGACTTAAAGGCGGACGTCGGCCCCCGAAGATGTCATGAAGCAAGGTATAAAAACAGGGAATAATAAACAACGTTAGAACCGTCGCTAAGGATAACCCAGAGAACACCACCACCCCCAAGGGTTGTAAAAATTCCCCCCCTTCCCCCATGCCTAACGCCAGAGGCAACATTCCCAACACCGTGGTGATGGTTGTCATCAAAATCGGTCGCAAGCGTTGGGGGGCTGCTTTCAAGATAGCTTGCCGTCGGTTAATTCCTTCTTCTTTATATATTTGGTTGGCAAACTCTACCATAAGAATGGCATTATTTACCACAATCCCCACTAACAGAATCGCCCCGACTAATACCGTTGCCCCCACCGGGGTTTCGGTGACATAAAGTCCGACAATTCCCCCCGCTAATGCTAAGGGAACCGTTAGCATAATAACTAATGGATCAATGAGGGAATTGTACTGGACCGCCATCACCACAAAGACTAGAAAGGAGGCTAATCCTCCTAACAGCTTGAGAGAGTCTTGTAACTCTTGATTGGTTTGCGCCGAAGAAGAAGGAACCACACTCACCCCTGGAGGAAAATCGATGCCTGCTAGGACTTCAGCAATCTCGGCATTTGCTTGTCCTAGGGTTGCACCTTCGGTCAAAGAACCGCCAATAATAAACACCTGACGCTGATTAATCCGTTGAATTTCTCCCGGTGCCTGTCCGCGTTCTACCGTGGCGATATCCTGCAAGCGAATTGACCGATTATTGCCCACTAACAGGGGTAATTGTTCTAACTGAGAGACCCGTTGGACCATATTATCGGGTAAGGTAACGCGAATATCAACCAGGCGATCGCCCCGTTGGAGTTGAGTGGGAACTGCCCCTTGAATTGCCGTTTGAATCGCTGCCCCAATGTCATTTACCGACAACCCATATTCGGAGGCCCGCACCCAATCTGGACGAATTTGTAATTCAGTTTGTTGAGAGTCCGCATCGGGACGAAAACTTGCTAAAGTAGCTTGTTCATCTAATGCCGCTAAAACTTCTTTCCCCGCTTGTTCCAAAGCCTGAACATCCGTACCTTGTAACGTAACATCCAACTCAGCACGAACTGGGGAATTTGTCAGAATAATCCCCCGGACACTTTCGGGACTCATTCGCAGGCGAGCATCCACCAGATTCAGCTTTTCAAATTCCGCACTGGCGCGGGTAATAAAAGCGTCAATATCTGTACCCGGTTTCAAGGTAACGGTACTGGAACCCCGCAGAGGATTCGGGGAGACACTGGTACCAAAAAGAAAGCCCCCAGCGGTGGTAAAGGCATTTAGAGTTTCCGGTTGAGCCAGTAAAATCTCATCAACCTTTGCCATAATTTTCAGGTTTTGAGCCAATGTCGTATTCGGAGGGAACTGGGCAAATAAGCGAGCTTGGCCCGTATTAATCTCCGGTAAAATTTCCTGGGGAAGTCCTCCAGCTAACCAAAAACTCCCGCTTCCTAAAACGATGATAGCCAGGGCAATCACTATCACTCGCAGCCGTAAAACCCATTTTAAAATCCATTGATAAAGGCGAGTAAATCCATTAAATCCGGCATTAAATGCCCGGAGTAGAAAAAATTGACTTAATCCGCTGGTATAGGGAATGGCTAATAAGCGCGAGGTCAACATCGGAACCACGGTTAAGGCAACCAGTAAGGAGGAGGCAACAGCAAAACTAATGGTTAAAATGAGTTCGCTAAATAAGAGCGAAAATAGGCCACCAATGAGTAAGAAGGGTAAGACGGAGACGAGGTTAGTGGTGGTTGAGGCGAGTAAGGCAGACTCGATAGACCGACTGCTGGCTTCCGCTTGGGCGATCGCCTTGGAAGAGGTCAGCCGTTGATTTTGCTGACTTTTCCCCGGTGTCATCCCCACCCCTTCGGCAATGGTTTCCAACATGACGATCGCATTGTCTACCACAATCCCGACCCCCAGGGCCAATCCCCCTAAACTAAACACATTCAGGGAGAGACCAAACATTTGCATTAAGGCAATGGAACTTAGGGTGGCCAAGGGAATGGATAAGACAATAATCACCGTTTGGCGAATCGAACCTAAAAACAGGAACACTGCCAGGGCCGCGAGTCCCGCCCCAGTCAACCCGGAGACCACCACATTAGAAATGGAATTTCTAATAAAAACCGACTCATCTAAAGTCGGATAAATTTCCATATCTGGGGGAATTAACCCGGACTGACGCAACTGTTCTAGTCGTTGTTTGACCCCCTCTACTGCCGTAATCGTATTGGCATCCGGTTGTTTTTGAATGCTCACTTTGACGGCGGGTTCGCCATTCAGGGTGACCCGCACCAGCCGTTCGGCAGTGCCATCGATGATATCGGCAAAGTCCCGGAGATAGACTCGGCCTTGATTGGGAATTTCAAACGAAAGATTAGCAATTTCCTCAGCGGATTCAAATCGGCCCCGGGCGCGAGTCAGGGGCTCTTCACTCCCGCCGGATAACCGACCCCCAGCTACATCAATATTGCGATCGCGCAACTCATTTAAAACCTGCGTTAACCCCAGTCCGAATGATTGCAATCGCACTGGATCAATGCGAACCTGAATCTCTTCGGTGATTCCCCCAGAAACATCCACCGCTGCCACACCGGGCACCACCCCTAACTCTCGGGCTAACTCCTCATCGGCAAAGACCCGCAAATCCACATCTTGTAGGGACGCCGACTGTAACGCAAACTCATAAACCGGAGACTGAGAGGGGTCTACCTTAAATAATCGGGGGGAGTCCACCACCTCCGGGAGACGTCCTTGGGCGCGGTTAAAGGCAGCAGTGGCCTCATTCAAGGCGAGATCCACATTTCCTCCGGGCTCAAAGAATAAATCGACACTGACTCGACCTTCCCGGGTTTGGGAATAAACCTGCACCACCCCTTCGGTGGTACTCAGGGCCTCTTCTAAGGGTTTAGTAATTTCTTCGATCGCCACTTCAGGGGAGATTCCCGGCGCATCCAGGCGCAGTCCAATCCGAGGATAGGTAATGGCGGGAAGCAGATCCACTTGAATCGAAGTGAGAAAGAATACCCCCAGGACGATCGCCGTGGTGGTAAGGGCTAAGGTGCCAATATGCTGGCGAATTGCGGTTGCACTGATGCTGAATCCATTCATATATTGCGGGTTCTAACGGTGGACATTTAGCCCGTGGGGGAGGGATTCACGGACAATTGATGATTTAAAAGTAGGATGAATCCTGATGGCAGCAAATTCCAGGCGATCGCCTCATACCCAATCCCGTTGCAAAAAGTCAGTTTTCTTTCTTAGCCCGCGTAGGCGGGCTTCGTCTGTGTAGCCTCCGGGCTTTCCTTACGGAACGCTACGCGAACAGCCTGCGGGTTTTTTGCGGGTTTTTATAGACTTTCAAAACCAAATTCCGCCTCAATTCCCCAGCATTATGAGGAAACCAAAGCCCCAATTATGATTCTGACAAGGCACTCAAGCGCACCTCATCCCCGCTGGACAGGGGGCGACTGCTGCGGGTCACATAACGTTCGCCCGGTCCAAGTCCCGAGAGAATTTCCACTTGATTATTCAGGCGTTCCCCAATTTGGACCGTTCGTGCTTCCACTGTGGGGGTCCCCTCTCCCTCCTGAAGCACAAACACGGTGTTTTTATCTTCCCCTTGTAAAGCGTTTTCTGGGATAACAACTCGTTCCGTAGTTTGGGTGTCAAAGGTCACCCTGGCAAGCAACCCACTCCCAATCCGACCATCGGGGTTAGGAATCGTTACCTCTACCGGAATTTGGCGCGTTTCCACATTCGAGACAGGAGAAATGCGGCTAACTCGACCTTCAAGCACTTCCCCGCCCAAGGCATCTAAACTAACGGTAACGGCTTGTCCTACGCGAATCTCAGCTAAGGCCAGTTCCGCCACGGGAACGATCGCCTTAACCTGACTAAAATCGCCAAGTTTTAAAACATCCCCCCCCGGTTGCACTAGATTTCCCGGTTCCGTCAGGCGATCGAGCACAACGCCGGTAATGGGAGACCGGATAAAGGCATAAGACCGACGTTCCCGGGCTTGGGCCACTACCGACCGTTGGGCCTTCACCAGTTGTTCAGCGCTACGCACCGATTCTTGTTCAATCAGAATCTGTTCTCGGGCCGATCGCACGGTTTGCGCTGCCACTTCGGCTGCGGTTTGGGCGAGTTCTCCCTGTTGACGAGAAACGGCCCCTTCAGCGGCTAAATTGAGGAACCGTTCTGCATCTTTTTGAGCTTGTTGGAGTTCCACCAGGGCTTGATCTACCTGAATTTGGGCATTTCTGACCTCATTGCGGGCGCGGACCACATCGGATTCCCGTGCGGCTAATTCGGCTTCGGCTTCTCCAAGGGAGATTTCTAGGAGAGTGCCATCGAGTTGGGCGAGGATTTCTCCTTCCTCAACGCGATCGCCTAGGTCTACGGTCATATCCAGTAAGCGTCCTTCGGTTTGGGCGCGCACAGAAACCTCTCGAAAGGGTTCTGTATTGCCGCTATAAACTAGAGGTTCGCCTAAGGTCTCTGTGCGGGCGACTGCCACCTCGACGCTGGGGGTACTGGGTCCCCGTTGTCGTTCTCTGGACCCACCCGGGGTGGCGGGTTGACCTTCCGCCTCTCGGTTAAAAATACTGGGACACCCGAATAATCCCACCGCGATCGCCATGCAGAAGAACAACCGCCCGGTTTTCATGGAGTTCCCCAGCCATCGGCATCGGGGGTCATGGGGAATTGGACTATCCCGCTGCTGCTGGGACCCTTGGCGAATGGAGGGGGGAGATTGAGACAGCATAATGAGCGCTTAGCAGACCGTAATTGTTTAAGCAGAAGTTAATTCCACTATTTTAAGGATTAAGGAGATGGATAAAAATCTACTCTTTCGACAAGGATGACGGACTCCTTATAGTTTTGACAAGGTTCAGCGAAAAACGGTTCAATCTCCCCACCTTATATGTTGCTACACTATAGAGGAGGACTCCCAATTTAACGAGAATCCGTTATAGTCTGAGCCGGGGGGCAGCTCCATGTCATCCGACTGAAGGCTTAAAATAAATCAATTTACCGTTGTAGTACCGCTTTATCTTACATAACCACTATGTTGCAGACACCGCTTTGCAGAATGATCGGGGTGACTTATCTGGTGTCGTTTTTAATCTTAGGGGCTTCTCAATTGGCCACCCCAGCGATCGCCACCGAATCGCGTGGATGGATTTTCCCCCAAAGGGTTACTCAAAGTCCCCCAGAGGCAGAAATGAATAGCTGTAACCCCGAGGCGATCGCAACGGATACCTCATTCAGGGCATTACTACCCCCCAATCAGAATCAGATTTCAACCCTAAAAGGACTTCCCTCTTTCTTCTTTTACCTCCCCGAAACTTCGGCTCAAAATGCTGAATTTATCTTATCAAATGAGAGTGATCTCGTCCTTTATAAGCTGCGATTTGCCCTAAGCGGAAATCCCGGGATAATTCGCCTACAACTCCCCCTTTTTATCAACCTAGAACCCCTGGAAATTCAAAAAATCTATAGCTGGTCATTTTCAATTATTTGTAATCCGGCCTTTGTGTCCCAGAATTTAACCCTGAGTGGAACAGTTCAGCGCCTCCCCCTCTCCGGTAATCTGGCAACTCAGTTACAAACTGCCTTCCCCAGCAGTCATCCTCAAATTTATGCGGAAGCGGGACTATGGATGGATGCCTTCAGCAGCTTAGCCGACCTGAGTCAACTCCCTCTTGATGATCCATCTAATCAAGAAGAATGGGAAACCCTATTGCAATTGATGGGATTAGAAGCCTTGGACGCCTTGGAATCGGGGGGGAGACCGCCAATCGAGATAGGGGAGACCGCCAATCGAGACCGCCAATCGAGACCGCCAATCGAGACCGCCAATCGAGACCGCCAAGCGAGATAGGGGAGATAGATAGCAATCCTAAATGATTTGTACCTCATCCCAGTCCCCTCTCCCCTTCTGGGCCGCCAACGAGAAAGGGGCCGCCGACGTCTTCCACAACGGCACGTCATACCAAATCCGGTTGGTAAAAGTCGGTTTTCGCTTTTAGCCCGCGCAGGAGAGGCTCGGTCCTGTGAGGCTCCACCCTTGAGGGTATGGGTTTTTATAGACCTTTAACAACCGAATGGAGTATCAGGACTGCTATATGCAGCCAATTTCCCAGTCGTATCCGCAACAGCAAAAGTTTACGGCAAATGCTGCCTATGAATTGCGATCGCCTCTAGCAAGTCTGTTAGCGACGGTAGAGATAATTTTACGATTACCCCCCTCAAATCAGTGGGACATTCTCCTGCTGCTGCAAACCGTGGAGAGGCAGGGACGTCGCTTGAGTCATCTAATTTCTGATTTACTCTAGTTAACCAGTTTAAAGCAAAATTCATCCCCAACCCCTTTTAAATCCTGCTGTTTAAATAATTTAATCAGTGATTTGACGGAATTTTTAGAGTTAGCGCTGATTGCTCAACTGCATCGGGTGAGTCATATTCCCGAGGCTGAAATTTATGTGTTAGGACATCACAGAAGGCAAGAGGGGGGAGAGATGTCCCCTTGTGGTCGCCCTCTTGGGCTAATCGTATCAATGGCTACTTTTTTTCTACTATTTAATGCATCCTTTTCACACAGATGCAAGTTACGCATGACTTAAATGCATAAATCAAAAAAAAGTCTAAAAATTGTAATTTCCGATACATAAACCCCTTGTCATATTCCTTAACTTGTGTGCACAACGTCAAACAAACCCTCTGCTCTCTCTCACCACTTATCCCCCGCAATTAAATACTCAAACCCCACTGTTAATTCCTAACTAAAAAATGCCCCGATTTAACCGTCGCCAATTCCTGATTACAGCCGTTGCAGCAACGGCGGGAACTTTGTTCCTGCATAGCTGCGGACAGAATAATGACCAAGCCCAAGTTGAGGTTGAAATTGACCCCGCTGATGCCCCAGAAACCCCAACAGTACGACTAGGATTTATTGCCCTAACGGACTCCGCCCCCCTAATTATTGCCAAGGAAAAAGGCTTTTTTACTAAGTATGGGATGACAGAGGTCTCCCTTGAAAAACAAGCCTCCTGGGGAACAACCCGTGACAATTTAGTCCTCGGTTCTAAGGGCGGAGGCATTGATGGTGCCCACATTCTCACCCCCATGCCTTACCTATTATCGGAAGGAATTGTCACCGATGGACGTCCGGTGCCGATGTATATTTTGGCGCGTCTGAATGTGAACGGTCAGGGGATTTGTCTCTCCAAGGACTACCTCGATTTAGAGGTGGGAGTGGACAGTAGCCCCCTCAAAGAACGATTTGCTGAACGACGGGCCGCCGGTGCAGACTTACGGGCCGCCATGACCTTTCCCGGGGGAACCCATGACTGCTGGATTCGCTACTGGCTAGCAGCGGGAGGCATTGACCCAGACAAAGAGATCTCAACGATTGTCGTCCCACCCCCGCAGATGGTAGCCAATATGCGGGTTGGCAACATGGATGCTTTCTGTGTCGGGGAACCCTGGCCCCTACAATTGGTGAACCAAGAGATTGGCTACAACGCCTTAACCACAGGGCAACTCTGGCAAGACCATCCCGAGAAGTCTTTCGGAATGCGGGCAGATTGGGTTGACCAAAATCCCAAAGCGGCCCGGGCCCTTTTGATGGCAACCCTAGAGGCACAAATCTGGTGTAGCCAACCGGAGAATGTGGAGGAGATGTGTCAGATTCTCTCCCGCAGGTCTTGGTTTAATGTCCCCTTTGAGGACATTATCGATCGCTCTCGGGGCATCTACAACGATGGCATCCGTGAGCCGAAAGAACAGCCGCAGTTGATGCAGAAATATTGGCTGGATAATGCCTCCTATCCCTTCAAGAGTCATGAACTCTGGTTCCTCACGGAAAATATCCGGTGGGGTTATCTCCCACCAGATGCAGATATTCAGGGCATGGTGAACCGAGTCAATCGGGACGACCTCTGGCAAGAAGCGGCAGATGCTATTGGTCAGGGAAGCATGATTCCTAAAAGTTCTTCCCGTGGACCTGAAACCTTCTTTGATGGCAAAGTCTTTGACCCAGAAAAACCCCTAGATTACCTCAAGAGTTTAGAAATTACCCGAATTTAGGTTCAGCCCCACAAGAGGGCGCGCCACTTCCCCATCTTCCCCATCTTCCCCATCTTCCCCATCTTCCCCATCTCCCCCATCTTCCCTATTCCCTTCTCCCCCATAAAAACCATGACTTCACCAACCTATCCCCGACGCAAAAAGTTCCGATTTATACCCCAACAGTGGTTTAAAGCCGCTCTCAAGAAGGGGAAAGAGCTTATCCCTTCTACGGTTGCTATTCTGATTTTTCTAGTCATTTGGCAGGCGTTTACATCGGTTTCGGATTCGACTCTGCCTGGTCCGATTCGCACGGTCTCAGAAACCTGGGAATTGATTATTAACCCGTTCTTTGATCATGGTGGAATCGACAAAGGTCTATTTTGGCAAATTTTGACCAGTTTACAACGGGTTGCATTAGGATTCTCCCTGGCGGTCATTGTAGGGGTTTCTTTAGGAATTTTAGTGGGGACAAACCGATTGATGTATCGGGCATTAGACCCCATTTTTCAAATCCTGAGAACCATTCCCCCGTTGGCTTGGCTGCCGATTTCCCTGGCGGGTTTTGAACGGGCGAATCCTTCTGCGATTTTTGTAATTTTTATTACAGCAATTTGGCCGATTATTATCAATACTACGGAGGGAGTGCTGCAAATTCCTCAAGATTATAATAATGTGTCGCGAGTGCTACGACTCGATCGCAAAACCTACTTCTTCAAAATCCTCTTTCCGGCAACGGTTCCCTATATCTTTACCGGGCTAAAAATTGGCATTGGTCTATCTTGGCTAGCAATTATTGCAGCAGAAATGTTGATTGGCGGTGTGGGGATTGGCTTCTTTATCTGGGATGCCTGGAATAGTTCCCGCATGAGTGACATTATCCTGGCCGTAATTTGTGTAGGAATTGTGGGACTACTTCTGGATAAGTTGATTAGTTTCTTGGCGAGTTTGGTCGTGTCTGAAGACTAGGCTCAGTAATGGGGGGTCTTCTTTTCTTCTTTTGTTGTCCTCTACTCCTGCTTAACGTCCATGTCTATTTTTGCTGAAGTTGACCATATCGAACGAGTCTTTAATCTCCCCAATGGAGGCACTTATGTTGCTCTGAGTAACATTGAACTCAAGATTCGTAAAGGTGAATTTATCTCCTTAGTGGGTCATTCGGGCTGTGGTAAATCAACCCTCTTAAACCTAATTGCAGGGCTGGATCAACCCACCCGAGGGGGCATTATCTTGGAAGGTCGCCAGGTCACGGAACCGGGACCCGATCGCATGGTGGTCTTTCAAAACTATTCTCTCCTGCCCTGGCTCACCGTGCGGGAAAACATCGCCCTAGCCGTGCAATCCGCTATGGGCGATCGCCCCAAAGGAGAACAACGGGGTATCATTGAACATCACATCGACCTAGTGGGCCTGCGTCATGCGGCCCATAAACGCCCCGCCCACCTGTCTGGGGGTATGAAACAACGGGTGGCGATCGCTAGGGCCCTAGCCATCCGCCCTAAACTCCTCCTCCTGGATGAACCTTTTGGGGCCCTAGATGCCCTCACCCGAGGGGGACTGCAAGAACAACTGATGCATATCTGTGAGGAAAGCGAAGTCACCTGTATCATGGTCACCCATGATGTCGATGAAGCCCTCCTCCTGAGCGATCGCGTGGTTCTCCTCACCAACGGGCCGGGCTCCTACGTGGGACAAATTCTCGATGTTCCCATAGACCGTCCCCGCACCCATGTCTCCGCCGTCAAAGATCCCCACTACTACAGTCTGCGCAACGAGATCGTCTATTTCCTCAACCAACAGCGACGGGCCAAGAAACGCCAAAGCCAACCCCAACCCCAACCCCAACTCATCCAAGTCCACGAAAACGGCTTAGAAGGCTTAGAAAAAGTCAACCTCAACCTCGGCTTCATCCCCCTCACCGACTGTGCCCCCCTCGTGGTGGCGAAAGAACTAGGGTTCTTCCAAAAACATGGCCTAACCCAAGTTAACCTCAGTCGCGAACCCAGTTGGGGCGCGATCGAGTCGGGCATTCGAGAACAACGCCTCGACGCTGCCCAAATGACCGCCGGAATGCCCCTGGGCATGACCCTCGGTCGTCAAGACCATTCCCCCCTACCCGTGGTCACGGGTATGACCCTCTCGCGCAACGGCAACGCCATCACCTTCCATCGTCACTTCTACGACGAGGGCATCCGGACCCTCGCCGACCTCAAAGGCTTCATCGCTGGCGATTCCGACCGACGAATCACCCTCGGGGTCGTGCATCCGACCTCCATGCACAACCTGATCCTACGCTACTGGCTGGCCTCGGCGGACATCGACCCCGATCGCGATGTGGACCTAGTGATGATCCCCCCCGCGCAAATGATCCCCAACCTCAAAGCGGGTAACATCGATGGCTACTGTGTCGGCGAACCCTGGAACTCCCGCGCCGTCCACGAAGGCATCGGCTTCGTTATGGCCACCGACCCAGAAATCTGGCCCGGTCATTGCGAAAAAGTCCTGGGAGTGCGGGAAGACTGGGCTAAAGCCCACCCCAACACCCATCTCGCCCTGATCCAGGCCCTTCTCGAAGCCTGCGAATACTGTGACGATATGCGTCATCGGGAGGAAGTTTTAGACCTCATCTGTCGTCCCAAGTACATCGGATCCGATCCCATCTACACCCGTCCGGGCTTCATCGACGCCTATAACAAAGGCATTGGTAAACCCGAACCCATTGCCCGTTATCACCAATTCTTCTTCGACAAAACCAACTGTCCCGATCGCACCGAAGCCCTCTGGATTCTCACCCAAATGGCCCGATGGGGCATTACCCCCTTCCCCCGCAACTGGATTGAGGTCCTTGATCGAGTTCGTCGCCTAGACCTCTTCTCCCAAGCCGCCCAGGGGTTAAATATGATGGACCTAGGCCGCGATCGCCACCCCGTCATTCTCTTCGACGGGGCCATCTTCAACCCCGACGATCCCATCCACTACCTAGAACAACTTCAAATCAAAACCAACCTAACCATCAAAGAAATCGATCTCAACCTAGCTTCCCTAGAAAGGTCCGCCGCCTAACCCCGAAGCGATGCATTCCGGCAAGCGTTGCGCTCAGGCTATTGCCTATTGCCTTCTCTTGCCTCTTGCCTTTTGCCTTTTGCCTTTTGCCTTCCCTTTAACCCATGCAAACCTTAACAACCTCCAGCGGCCATCCCCACAGCACCAATGACTCCTACCTCGTCATTGACGGTCTCAGTAAAACCTATGCCACCCCAGAAGGTCCCTATCCCGTTCTCGATAACATCCAACTCACCATCCGCGAAGGAGAATTTATTTGCCTGATTGGTCACTCCGGCTGTGGCAAATCGACCCTCCTAGATATGGTGTCCGGTTTCCGTCAACCCAGTGAAGGAGTAGTGTTCCTCGAAGGACAACGGATTGAGGAACCCGGTCCCGATCGCATGGTGGTCTTCCAAAACTACGCCCTCCTCCCCTGGCTAAGCGCCTACGATAATATCTTGCTGGCCGTCAACTCCGTCTTTCCCAAACTCAAACAACGGGAGAAATCGGCGATCGTGCGAGAACATCTGGAACTCGTCGGATTGAGTGACGCTGCCGACAAAAAACCCAAAGAACTCTCCGGAGGCATGAAACAACGAGTCTCCATCGCCCGCGCCCTGGCCGTGCGCCCCAAAGTTCTCATTCTCGACGAACCCTTCGGTGCCCTCGATCCCATCACCCGGGAAGAACTCCAAGAAGAACTCTTAAGAATCTGGGCCGATCACAAAGTCACCATCCTCATGATTACCCATGATATCGACGAAGCCCTCTTCCTGGGCGATCGCCTCGTCATGATGACCAACGGCCCCGCCGCCCGCATTGGCGAAATCCTAGACTTACCCTTCCCCAGGCCCCGCGATCGCGCCCGACTCACGAAACAGGTGGAATACTACGACTTACGCAACGAAGCCCTCGACTTCCTCTATGGTCGTTACGCCCATGACGACACTTAAGCCATTGAAGAGTCTTTGGCCGTCTTATGAATGGGGATTTCAATCAAAAAACTGATACCCACCCCCGGTTCCCAGGTGCAGGTCAGACTGCTATAGGGAGGATTGAGGAGATTGTTCGTAGTAACGACTTCAGTCGTTGCTCTCTTGTGATGGCGGACGCCATGACACTTATCCCTGAGCGGATTAAGTACCTGTTGTTTGGGGACTGGCGCGATCGCCTCTTTAAGGATCGCGTTACTTGGAGTAATACCAAATCCGGTTTTTAAAAGTCGGTTTTCTCTTCAGCCCGCGCTTCTCGGGCTACCCTTCACCGAAGCCGCTAGCGCGTCTACGTCTGTGTAGCCTCCGGGCTGGACGCTGCAGGTTTTTATAGACCTATCACAACCGGATTCCGTATAAAGGCCAGTAAGGCGGAAACGACTGAAGTCGTTACTACGAAAAATCTTCCCAGTCCTCCCCATCAACTAAGGACAAAGGACCAATGACCAACTACCTAGGCGATCGCCGAGGGGGAAAAAAATCAGGAAGGTCCAATCCGGGCCAACTTTGAGGCGGTATCTCGGGTTGAGGTGTGGGGGTTGGAGGTTTGGCAACCCGATATTGAGGGGGGGGAGTCGGGACTACCCGGGTTTGAGGAAGAGAAACCTGCGGTTCATTGGAAAATCCAGTAGCGATTAAGGTCATTCTCATCTCTCCATGCAGGCGATCGTCAATCACTGCACCGAAAATAATATTCGCATCCGGATCCACTACGTTATAGACTTCTGCTGCTGCTACATTCACTTCATGTAAGGTGAGATCCATGCCGCAGGTAATATTAAAAACAACCCCTTTGGCCCCGTTAATTGAACACTCTAAAAAGGGCGAAGACATCGCCGAAATCGCAGCTTGTCTAGCGCGAGATTGTCCTTGACCAATTCCTATCCCCAGTAAAGCGGTTCCGGCGCGACTCATCACCGATCGCACGTCGGCAAAATCCACATTCACTACCCCGGGAATCACAATTAAATCAGAAATCCCTTGTACCCCTTGGCGCAAGATATCATCCGCCACGCCAAAGGCATCCTGAACCGGCATATTGTCAGAAATCACGGACAACAATTTCTCATTAGGAACGGCGATCGCTGTATCCAACCGACTCTGTAATGCCGTAATCGCTTCCTCGGCAAGATGACTGCGGCGTTTCCCCTCGAAGGCAAAGGGACGAGTCAAGACCCCAATCGTGAGTGCCCCTTGTTGTTTGGCAATTTCCGCGACAATGGGTGTGGCCCCTGTGCCGGTTCCGCCTCCCATCCCTGCGGTAATAAAGACTAAATCACTCCCTTCCATCGCTGCGGCAATTTGACTTCTGGCATCTTCCGCCGCTTTTTGTCCGATGAGGGGATTTCCCCCAGTTCCTAACCCCTGGGTGAGTTTCTGCCCGATTTGAATGCGGCGATCGGCACGGCATTGGGCTAAAGCTCTAGCATCGGTGTTAATCCCTACAAATTCAACCCCAGACAGATCACTGGCAATCATCCGGTTGATGGCATTGCACCCGCCACCCCCGACGCCGATCACGGTAATTTTAATGAGACTATCGAGCACGATCTCGTTACTCCTGAGTTAATTCTGATTCCAGAGGGGCTGCGAATGCATCTCCATCTTTTTTTACCTCACGATAATAACCCACATCCCCAAAGCTAATCCGAGGGTGGCTAAATGTTGGGGAAGCAGCGATCGCAGGGACTCTCGGCCAATTTTTTGCGTTAACAGAATGCTCAACCCCACTCCAGCAATTAAGGTGGTTCCTTGCAAAAAGGTAATCACTGCTGGATGTGCAATCCACACGGGCAACCCTTCCCCACTCAACCCAAAGGTGGCAAAGGTGACGGGTAAAATGCGTCCCGCTTCTCCTAATCCCAAGCGCAAATAATGAGCTAAACTTCCCCCTAAAACTAAGGGCAAATATCCGTATGCTAATTGGACAAAGGGTTTAGATTTGAAGGTGCGGTTTAGTCCAACAATGGCCACCCCGGCAAGTAATACCCAGGCGGCAGGAATCCCTAATGCGGCCAATGACAATCCCAAATGCGGCCAAAATTGGCTTAAATCAATGCCTAATCCCAGGACTGTATTAATCTCGGGCAATCGATGCAAAAATATTCCCCCTAAAAGTAACAGCAACAAGGCGACTTCATAGCTACGAGGCTGATGAGTGGTCCACAAATCAATTCCCGGAGGTCGTAGATTGAATTCAACGGACCGATGGGGACAGGCTTTTAAACAGGTCATGCATAAAACACAATCCCGGTTATCTTCTAACTGGGCGGGATGAGAATAGAGCGGACAGCCATTGGTTTCCATCCCTTCCCCTTTTTGCGGACCGCCTTTATAACATTGATAGGTGCTGCATTCGGCGGAACAGGTTCCTTGTTGTGCTCTTAATTCGGTCATGGAAAGTTTGGCAAACAGTCCATTCATGCCGCCAATGGGACAGAGGTAGCGACACCAAAACCGCCGTTCAAAGATGGCGGAACAAATCATCGCCCCGGCGGTGATTAAGAGGAGTAACCAGGCGGAGAGATAGGCCGTATTCTGTAAATCCCAGAGTTCTTCCCACAGGAAAATTAGGGTAAATAAGCCGAACAGAAACCAGCCGCCCCATTTTTCGGCTTGCTGTCGCGGCCAGGGTTTGAGGTTGTGTTTTAATAATTTTTCGGAGATTTTTTGGGTAATTTCTCCATAAATCATAAAGGGACAAACGGCACACCACAAGCGACCGACAAAGGGAAAGGCGAATAGAATTAACGGCCACCACCAGGCCCAAAAGAAGTTGAGGGCAAAGTTGCGATCGCGAGTTTGCGGACCCAGAAATAAGATGGCAACGACTAGGGCGAAGGCAACGACGGTAAAACCATAGTTAATGCGATCGGGCCACCAAGGACTGCGAAGAAAATGGCGCAATTGGGGATAAGCATTCAGTAAATTCAAGCGGAATCGTTTTTTCTTCCCTTGGGCTGCCCAAAAAATTTCTTCCGTTAATTCTCGGGCGCAATCTGACTGGACGATCGCCCGTTCTACTAAGTTTTGCAATTCCCGAATATTGCCGGGAAAATCATAAGATTGTAGCCGACGGAGAGCTTCTGGGGTGAGTTGGGGTTTGCTCAGCGCTTTGGCGCGACAGTACAAGCTAATATAATACTCGACTTGAGCGCTAATGTCGGCTTTTCGGACTCGCAGGGGAGGAACTTTGAGGGTTTGGTCCAGATGCGGGGCGATCGCCGGAAGATGTTTTTCTGAGATGGCTAGAATTTTGGCAGGAGTGGATTTAGGGGCTGCGGGATCATCCCCTTCTCGGGTGACGGGTCTATAAGTGGCGGTTTTGCATAGGGTGGCGACTGCCTCAACCAGTTCCTCGGGCAGTTCATCAATGTTGTTGAGAATCAGGGTCCCTTCTCCCAACCATTCGATCAGTCCTGGTTTCCCTCCCGCCCGTCCAAAGAGTTCTGCCCCCCCTTTTTGGAGAATCCCACAGTTGATTTTGACGATCGGTTGCTGACGGTGGGGGGAACCATAGTGAATCAGGGCAGCAATATTATCTTTTTCTAATCCCGGTTCCCCGAAAATATAGACCGATCGCCTATCCGACCCCGCCTCTCTAATCTGCTGTCTGAGACGTTGAGCATAGCGACTTCTGCCCACAATTCCCCGTTTTGCTTTGGTGACAAAATAAGGCCGTAAAGCATCTTGTCGTTGTTGTTCATAAGTCAGCGCACTCGACACCTCGGCAAGTTCTTGGGCGAGTTGTCGGGTCAAGGTTTGGGTGATTTCTGGGTATTGCCGGACTAATTCCCGAACTCGGTCCGCTGGGACAAACCAGAATTTAGATTCGGTGACGGTAGAAATCGTCTGTTCTGGAGGTTGGTCTAAGAGTAATGCCCGTAAGTTAATCGTGCAACCGGGGCTCAATTCATCCGAGGAAGGGGGGGCATTTTTCAGGGAAGTTTGTAACTCTCCTTCCCGGAGGATGTAGAATCCGGTGGGGAATTTCTCCGGTTCGGCGATCGCCTGATTTGCGGGTAAAATTTGCTCCTGGAGGACTTGGGCGATCGCTGTTAATACAGGTTCCGATAAACGATTTAATGCCGTTCGTTCCTGCAACCAAGCTACTGGATTGATCTCTGCCATAACTTTTCCTATTTATGCACCCTTTTTTTAGATTATTTATCTCCCTCATTCCTGCTAGTTTTATCTCTCTTGCTGAAAAAAATCTCAATTTGGATTAAATAATCCTTCATAAATTGGGGTTTTTCAGAGTAGAGTATTCTGAAACAGGAATTACCTCTTTTGCCTCCATCTTACCAGGGCAGCCTTACAGCCTTACATCCCAGGAATGGTTACCGGCTTTCTTGACAAAATTTGTAGCCCTCACCACCAAGGAAAGGGCCATAATCTGGGTAACTGTCTCCGACTAAATCCCATTGTCAAAGACCTGCTTGATGTTGACAGCCGTAGCTGGGGCAGGCTTTGTCAGCAAACCCCAGACTCTTGATGGGGCAGATTTAGCCGACCCAGGTAAACCAGATTCCGTCTTTTTGAGGGAATAGGGGAGTCGCATCCTCGGGGGATTTTCCGACCCAGGCCAGACCGTGATTTCTAGTCTAAATCATTGGGGTCGTTTTGAGTCGCAAACTGACTCAAAATTTGACCTTGAAAAAGTATCCTCGAATCCTCGGGATAATCGAGGTCTGCTAGATTACTGTAAGCGGGCGATCGCCTCAATCAAGTCTTGGGGGTTATTAATCGCTATATCAGGGTTATGTTTAGATAAAACCGTTTTAGAATTAAATCCCCAACTCACCGCGATTACTTTAATTTTAGCTTTCTTAGCCGCCTCTATATCTCGGGTTTCATCTCCAATATAAATTACATTTTCCGGGGGAATTCCTTCTTTTTTCAAAAAGTTTTTAATGACTTTGTTTTTCCCAAACAAGGTGGAACCCGCATGAATAAAGCTGAAAAGTTTAGTCATTTCATTTCTTTCTAAAAATCCTTTAACATTTTCCAGAGAGTTAGAAGTTACAATGCCCAGCTTATATTCTTTATGGTTTAAAATTTGCAAGGCTTCTACAATACCGGGAATAGGTTTTAAGTTTTGAATCTCATGATTTAATTCTAGCTTAACCATCTGCAATAAAAAAGGAACTTTAAAAATAGGAATACCCGAGGTTTTAATAATTTGCATTGAATTCATATTCCTCAAATACTCCACATCTTCTTGAGTTGTTTTTTTATATCCAAACTCTCCAGCCAAGCGATTGGTAATTTTTACAATAGAATCTAGGGTATCCGCAATTGTCCCATCAAAATCAAACAAAATTATTCTCACCGTCATCGACTTCCTCTATCATTTTTCTACAATTTATAGAACCCCAATGGACCCGGCAAGACCCTCCCCTCGGGCAACAGTTGGGCGACTGAAGAGATAAAAAAGTCAAGATTAAGAAATTTTCACCTTTTAAGTCGCCCCTCCTCGAATCACCAAGATTCAACCCCCGTCTATCCAATTCCGAAACATTCCCCACCCCGACTCAATAAAATTATCAGGAGTCGTATCGCAACCGGCATGGAACACCAGCGGGTTTTCTCCCTTGCTTTTAATTTTACGTTAGATAATGTCCCCACCTAGCCATCGGGGAAACTTGTCCAAAAATCAACCTGGAGACAGACGCCGATCTAGACTTCAGGAGTTAAATCCCGTTACCTCTGCCCTCCGTAACTCAATTGGGGGTGAGCCCTGCCGCCCAAAACCTGAGTTAGTCCCCTGTGTAAATTTCAGACATTGGGGCTTTTCTTCAGAACCCTTGCCATTTTAAAAATTTTGTACATAATAGGGAAAAGCGTTGTCATTTCTTTTAAAAAATTGCTGATGAAACCTAAGCACGTTTTAGCGGGAATTCTTTCTACTGCCGCTGTTGCCACAGGAATTTTAATCACCTCCGAGGCCCAGGCATCAGGCTGTCCCTTTGCGAAAGGACTAAATCAATCCACTCAAAACCTATCCAATGCTACAGGATTTCATAACGGAACGACGAAAGCTGCTTTTCTAGGCGGTGCAGTATTGGCAGCCGGTGCTAGTATTTTGGCAATCCGTCGTCTGGCAGGCGATCGCAGTCCCGAACATCCAGAATTTTCCTCAACGGATGAGTTGATTCCCTCATCAGAAGTGTTCCCCACGGAAGTCACCGAACCCCAGGCATCGGTTGTGGAAGAAAAAGAGCTAACTTTAGTGCGCTAATGCCATCCTAGCCGGGTTGTCCTTAAAACTTATCCATCCATTTGGATTCCTCATAAGTTTGAGGAGTCAACCCGGTTAAAACTGCATCATCAATAACATTAAACCCCTAAATTGCGGTTAATCTATTTATCAAGAGGCTGAGTCGAGACAGTCAGCTATTTTTTAACCCTTTGAAGGGGTGACTTTCCTCCAGGTTGACTCAATCGATGAGTCTTCAGATCCAGCCTCACGTTATAAGACGGCGGGCAAAATTCTAACAGGCCCCCTAAGAATTAAATATTTATTCCTCTTGCTTCCCCTATATCCTTTTTTCTGTGGCGATCGCCATTCTGATCGATTCAACCGGGCGTCGGGTTTACCGAGAGGACATGGGCGGTTCTGCGGCAGGTCCACGGAGTCAGAACATAGAAACCAGAATTACTGCGAGTGAAATTTTATGCAGATTTCGGTCAGTCGGTTTATTGCTATAGGTTTCTGTGGGCTGTTAGCGCTATTTACAGGCGGCTGTATTACGAAGGTTGACCCCAACCAGCCAGGAATTGATGCGGGAATTCCTGATGGTAAACCGCCCAACTCTGCACAAGCGGCATCCCCTCAAGAAATTGTGCAATCCAACGTGGTGCGATCGCTTCCCGGTGGATTAGATCAAGTCCCCATGTTTAATAGTAACAGCCCCGAATGGGTCAAAGTTGAAGGCATTTTACTCTCCACCTTTCCCCCAGAAGGCAAACAAGTCCCCGCTGCCCATCTTAACTTTGCCTTTAACGATAAATTTGAGCTATTTGCTCATCACTTTACCCATACTCCCCCCAATTTACAAACCCTCTATATCGGGATTATAGTTAACAATCCAGGCCCGGAACCTGTTACGGTAACTGTACCGGAAGGTGCTAGTTATTTACTAGAACCCGATGCTCCCTTTCAAGAGAAACCCGCCATGAGTGATAATCCTAATGGGGAGATTTATTCAGGTCCAGGAATTCGTGCTGTTGATAACGTATTGCGGGGAATTAGACAAGGGGATTTACCAGAAACCTTAGTTATTCCCCCGGGAGAAAGTCGGATGTTGATGAATCATCCGATTCCAGTCAAAGGCTTAGAAAAACCGATTAATGGTCGTTCTACTTTTCTGCGCTTACAGAGTGATGGGCCGGTATATTTAGCATCCTTAGCACTATATGCTAAAACGGATTCTAAGGGAACTGAACGCGCACCTAATCTTGAAGAATGGCAGCAACTTTTAACTAGGGGAAATCTAGCTTTACCCCGAGATAAAACCCCTAGTCCACCGGAACAAGTCAGCGGTCAACTGATTTATAGCCGGGTTGCAGGAGTTCAGGAAGGGTCAAAATGGCAGGCTAATTTAGTGGATGAAGGAAGTGAGTATTTAGCGCTTCCTGAACCGGAAAAAGCCGTTTCTTATGTAATTAGTACCTTACGCGCTGGGACATTAGGAACAGGTCAAATTCAAGCGGCCAAGCTGTTAGTTCGATATCCAGATACGGCTTATGAATCCCATGCGAACTATGGGGTGCATTATGATTTAACCCTCCCCCTACGAAACGAGAGCGATCGCCCGCAAAAAGTGGCAGTTACCTTAGAAACCCCGATGAAAGAAGAACGGTTATCTAAAGGTGGATTAATCTTTCGTCAACCCCCTTGGGATTATCCCTTTTTCCGCTCAACGGTCCGCTTACGTTACACCGATGATAATGGAGAAAACATCACCCGTTATCTACATTTATGGCATCGTCGGGGACAGATTCTCGATCCATTAGTAACCTTAAATTTAGCCCCGAATGAGGTGCGATCGGTCCAGGTTGATTTCCTTTATCCTCCGGATTCCGTCCCGCCTCAAGTCTTGACAGTTAAGACGTTAGAATAAAGAGGTCTAATTTACCCCAGCCTTAAAGTAGGGATTTGAGTGCTAAGGTAAACCCCGGGACAATATTTTCACCATTTAAGATTGCGGTTGCGGGATATGGGGTAATGGAACCGTCAGCGCGATAAACGAACCCCTGTTGATTTTGGCGATCGATTAACCATCCCAACTGCACCCCATTTTCAATATATTCTTGCATTTTATCCTTAAGTTTTTCTAGCCCGTCAGTTTTGGAGCGAATTTCTATGACAAAATCGGGAGGGAGATTTAAAAATTCATCGGTTCCCTGATCCCATCCTTCGGGTAAACGTCCTTTTGCCACAAACGCAGCATCAGGCGATCGCACTGCACCATTGGCTAATTTAAACCCACAACTTGAACTAAAGACTTCCCCCAAATCGTGCTGTTCTACCCAATACAAAAGATAGGCCCCTGCTTTCAGTTCTCGATTACTAGAAATTCCTCCAGTGGGTGGCATAGTCTCTAACGTTCCATCTGCATTCCGCTCAAATCTCAATTCAGGGTTTTGTGAACTGATTTGCATCAGTTCTTCATCGGTTAAGGTATAAAACTTTTGGACCATTATTTTACCTCGAAACACTCCCATTCAATGGGATATTCTTTAATTTAATATAACAATTTTTACCCCCTATTTTACTGCGGTATGGAAGAAACGACGGCAGTTGTGACTATGAGCAATAAAAAAAGCCCGCTCAGGAGGGCTTTTTTCTGATAGCCCCGCCTTTGAGGGTGGGGGGCTAATTTAATCCAATTTAAAGTTATAAAGAAACCACAACTCCAGGGCTTTCATTTGCCATGCGGTCTACGCTACAAACGGCATAACTTCCCGGTTGTAATCCGGTGAGGGAATTGGTGGCGGAATTCAGAACTTTGACCAGTTGCCATTCATTCCCGTTGCGACGATAAACGCTCCAGTAGCGAACATCATTATTACCAGAATCCCAGGCGATCGCATTATCACCCGCACGAACACCCGTTGGGGCGGCTGGAGGAACTGCATCTAACCAAGGCATGGTAGGAGGCAGCGCTTGAGACGGATAGACTGCTGCTCTAAAACGCTCGTTGATTCCGAACCAATTTTCCTTAAACACTTTCATGCTAAAGAAAATATTGCCCAGGGAAAGTTTATCCACTTCGCGGCGAGAAATTTCCACCTGTCTTTCAAACTCAGAAATTGGCCACCCACTGCCATCAAGTTTGCTCAGATAGTTTCCGGCATAAATATGACGGCGCAGGGGATTATTTTGACTCCACCAGTTTAATAAGACGGGATAGCTTTGTTGGGGGGGGTCAATCCGCCAATAGAGTTGAGGAGCCAGATAATCTAGCCACCCTTCATCTAGCCATTTTTTAACGTCGGCATAGAGTCCATCAAATTGGTCAAATCCGACAATTCCCTCAGCTTTGCCCGGACGATAAATTCCAAAGGGGCTAATTCCAAATTTAACGTAGGGTTTTTCGGTTTTGATCCCGTTCCAAATCCGTTCGATCGCATCATTGACGTTTTTTCTGCGCCAATCGGCCAGAGAAAGCGTTCCGCCACTGTTTTGATAGGCGCCATAAGTGGCGGTATCGGGGAAGCGCACCCCTTCTTGTGGATAGGGGTAGAAATAGTCATCAATATGAATGCCATCGATATCATAGCGACGGACCACATCCATAATCACGTTATAAGCCCGGTCTTGGACTTCTTTTGCCCCGGGGTCCATCCAGAGTAAATCCCCATATTGATAGGCATATTGGGGAAACATAGAGGCCATGTGATTAGGAGTCAGGCCATATTTTTCTCCCGGCATTTTAGCGCGGTAAGGATTAAACCAAGCATGAAGCTCGATATTGCGCTTGTGACTTTCGGCGATCGCAAACTCCAGGGGGTCATAAAAAGGTTGGGGCGCTTGTCCCTGAGTTCCCGTTAGCCATCCACTCCAAGGCTCAATTTGCGACGCATAGAAGGCATCTCCATTGGGCCGAATTTGGAGTACCAGAGCATTCAAATTTAATGATTGTATCTGGTCCAGGATTTCCAGCAGTTCCGCTTTTTGCTCGTCTACGGACAAATTGCTCGCGGAGGGCCAGTCAATGTTGGCCACCGAGGCCACCCAGACCCCTCTAAATTCGTGCTGATGGCCGACACTGACGAGCTTTTGAACCCGATCATCGCCTTGGAGTGGAAATTGGAGTTGTGTCATTTCAGGGGAGTTCCGCTCACCTCCCGGGTTGTTGATGGGTGCAGGGACTGCCGTGGGGGGAGCAACCGCAGGCGGCATCACTGGGCGGGGATACTGCGCGGTCCCCGGTGGAACGTTGAGCAATAACAAGAGTAAACAACCCCAGACTGCAAACTGGATTTTGAGTGGATTTCCCGTGAAAAAAGTACGCACGATGCGGTGACATAGGGACCACAGGTTTGTTGATAACTGACCTGTGGCACCCATGCGGCGCTTCGGTTGTCTTTGCTGGAAAATTCGGAATACTAAGCGCATCAATTTCATCATCTATCCCGCTGGATACCCCGCGTTGCATCAACAATCTTAATAACGTTAGCGTAGATTGGGAATTCCATCATCCCGGTATCTACTCTAAATTCTGAGGGATTCGAGATGCTGACCGACCCGATTAGGCAGCAGTTCCAGGCGTTGCTTACCGTTTCCCAGTCGGGCAAGCGATCGCCAGAAAGAATCCAGTGCTTCGCTCAGGGAATCGCGCTTTTCCAAGTTGGGTGGCATTCTCGTCTGGGTTAGCAATACATTAGAGCAGTCGGTCTATCCAGATCTTTTCGGAGAATTGACTCCCTTGAAAATTTAAACCGTTTCCCACTTTTTGGCCTCTGGGGGATGATAACGGGGTCTGATTCGGGGGCTGCTTTTCGGTTTTCGGTGATGCAGATCACAAGTGATATCTGATCCGATCCCCTGTTGCCCTGGGCTTTAAATCACCGCCCACTTTGACGATTATCACGAGCTACCCACCCTTGCGATCGCTGTAAAAGCTGGAATTTCAGGAGATATTAAAAGGGTAGAGTTCAACCACACCTCGCCATGCAAGTACCCACCCTTTACTCCACCTCCCTGATTGCTGAAGTCTTCGGTCAAGCCTGGAATGCCGGTTCCCTAACGCTCAATCAACGGGAAGGTCTGATGGCTGCCCTTGTGGAAAATACCCTCAATTCTGAAGACTATGCGGCGATCGACCGTCTACAGCACGCCGTGCGCCGGGGATGGATTAAAGTCACCGAGTAATCAACCGAACCCTTAACCTTTGCTCCCCTGATGCTTTCTCAAAACAATTCAAAATTTAAACTCTGACCGTCTTTATCTCTGGATTCAAACATTAAATTCCCTCATCAATTCCACTTTAAATTACTTCTTAAATTAACAATTTAGTGAGATATTTGGGTTCTAACTACACGAACATCGTGTAGTTTTTTTTTAGAGTTCCGGGTTCCATTATCAATTGACAATGGCTCTTTATCACTTGTCACTTGTCACTTGTCACTTGTCACTTGTCACTTGTCAATTATCAATTATCCATTATCAATTGACCCTAGCTCAATCGAGCCGTGCATTCCAGGATTAAGCGTTGATTAATCAGAGCAAAAGGCTGAATGGCGAGAGCTTGTTGGAATGCTTGAATTGCTTCTCGATACTTGCCTAGGGTGGCATAACATAATCCCAGTCCGTGTAGCGCTCCAAAATGAACCGGATTAAGTTCGATCGCCACGCGGCAGTCCTCGATCGCTTTGTAATAGTCGCCCATACTGTAATACAGAACCGCTCGCCGATTCCAAGCTTCAGCAAAATCCGGCTGATCTTCTATTAGTTCCGTTAGGACCGCCTCTGCCTCTTTCAAATTGCCGCGATCGAGCAGCACTTGAGCACGCTGGAGGAAGTCCAACCCATAGACGCCTTTTTGGTGGAACCAGATTCGCCAAAGCTCTTGAGTAGCGCGATCGCGGATTCTCTCCGTCGGGTTTTTCAAGTCTTCCAGTAACGGTTCTATCGAGGATCTATCCATAAAAGCTGCGCTCAAAGCACTGAAGGTGGACGAGCAGAGGCTCTTTTCTATTATGCCGCCTCGGGTTACCTCCTTTGGATACCACCAATCGATCGCGGCGATCGCCCAGGGTCATTCCCCTAGACTATAACCTCCCGCCAGTTGCCGCGCCAAAACACGATCGCCAAGATCATCGCCCGGATCATCCAATCACAGGTAGAACCGATCCACACTCCCACTAATCCCCAATTCAACATAAATGCAAAAATATAGGTAGCCAACAATCGCACCCCAAACCAACCGATCGCCGAGACATAAAAAGCCGTTTTCGTATTTCCAGCACCTCGGAGTGCTTGCTCGATCGCCATACTCATCGCCATAAACGGCTGCGCGACTGCTGCTACATATAAACAAGGTACTGCCGCTGCAATAATCTGGGTATCTTTGGAAAAAATCCCCAACAATACCTCGGGAATCCCCAAAAATAACAGGCTACCCAGACTCAAACAGCAAACCGCTAATCCGGTGGCAATGATACTGCTGCTGGTGGCTTGATCTGCGCGATTTGCCCCTAATTGTTGGGCAACGATCGCCGCTGTGGCAATGCCAAATCCTTCGGCGATGTAGTAGCAAATTTCCTCAATTCCCAAGGTAATCTCGTAAGCTGCCATTGCCTCGGTCCCCAAGGTGGCGATCGCTGCACTAAACCCGAGATAGCCTAAACTCCGGAACAAGCGTTCGTTGAAAGTTGGCACTGAGACGCGGAATAATCGCCGCAAGGCTGGCAATTCCCCTCCGCGATGTCGCAAGGTTAAGCGCGCAGTCCCTCGATACAAAACTATCCCTAAAATTAGGGTATTAATTGCCATTGCCGTCACACTGGCGATCGCTGCACCAGCTATTCCCAGGTGGGGTGCGCCCCAATTGCCGAAAATTAGGCAGTAGTTGAGGAAAATATTGACCCCATTGGCAATGAGTCCCACAAACAAGGGGATTTGAGTATTGCCGGATGCTTGTAATGCTGCGGCTGCAACAATTGAGAGCAATTGCAGAGGCATTCCCAGGAAGATAATCTGGAGGTAATCTTGGGCAGCTTGTTGGACTTCGGGGCTTCCGAAGGGAAGATGCGCCAGGAGGGGATTTAAACCCAGGATGCTACCAAGGGCGATCGCCAGTCCCGTCCCTAATGCCAGCAGCAGACTGGCGCGCAGGGTGGCGTTACTGAGGGATTTGTCTTGGGCACCCACAGCGCGTCCAACGAGGGCGATCGTGCCTACGGAAAAGGCGGAAACGGTGCTATAGAGACACCAATGCAGGGGTCCACTAATTCGCATGGAGGCTAAGGCGGTGCTGCTATAGTGACCCAACATGGCGCGATCGGCGAGGAAAACCAAGGCTTGTAGCAGCAGTTGGGCGATCGCCGGGGTGGCTAATTGGAGTACGGCACGTCCGATGGCGATCGACTCTGTTACAGTCTCAGCATTGGCTAGACTCGGTTTAAAGAATTTCATGGATTGGATGAGGAGTAACAACAGGTAAAAGATGTTGTTATTAGGAATGTTGGGGTGGGGGATAAGGACTGAAATCGTTACTACAAAAGAAGAAAGCTCATGACTGTAGTCTTGTGGAAAATCCGTGAAAAATTACCCGGCTTCTGAGGGGAAACCGGGTTAAAGTGGAGTGAATTGTACCAGGGGCGATCGCCTTTTACGGAGCAAGCCATCCGGCACTTAAAATCACGGTTAGGCCCATAAAAATAATCGTCAATGCCCAAGTGATCCGATTGAGAGTTGTTTCTGCACTTTTAGCACTGGTAAACAGTTGAGCTTGTCCTCCAATCCCGCCAATTCCATCTCCTTTCGGGCTGTGGAGTAAGACTAAAATAATTAAACTGATGGCCGAAAATAGCCAAATGAGTTCGACGAGCGTTGAGATATTCATCAGAGCGATACCTGGGTAAATCGGTAAAATTGAGTGCTTCTTTATTTACTCTGATTTGTTCAAGGTCATTTGTCAATTTCAAATTAAAAAATGACTTTGAACAAACCGCAGGGTCCCCCCCCCTGAGCTTTTTAGACCGGAATTCGCAGGGGTTCCAGAGAGGACTGGAGGTTAAAAACGGGAGACTCAAGGGCAGAACGTCCCGTCATTTCCGGGGGTTGAGGCAGTTGTAAAATTTCCAGCAGCGTGGGAGCGATATCCGCTAAACAGGCATCAGTCCGCAGTTTGACTTCGGTCCCATGTCCCGGAATTTTGCGCCCTTCTCCTTCTACGAGGATTAACGGGACTGGATTGGTGGTGTGAGCAGTCCAGGGGTTGCCGTCTTCATCGATCATATATTCGGCATTGCCGTGATCGGCGATGATTAAGGTAGTGCCTCCGGCGCGACCGATCGCATCCAGCAAGCGCCCCAAACAACGGTCTACGGTTTCAATTGCGGTAATGGTGGCCTCAATATTTCCCGTATGACCCACCATATCCGGGTTAGCGTAATTAACCACCACTAAGGAGTAAATCCCTTTTTTCACACCGGCAACCACCACATCGGTTACAGCCTCAGCAGACATTTCTGGGGCTTTGTCGTAGGTTGCCACCATCGGCGACTGCACTAATTCCCGGTCCTCGCCCTCGAAGGGTTCCTCTAAACCGCCGTTAAAGAAATAGGTGACGTGAGCATACTTTTCCGTTTCTGCTGCTCTCAACTGCCGCAACCCGTGATTAGAGACGACTTCTCCGAAAATATTGCTGAGGTTTTGAGGTTCAAAGGCCACCAGAACGGGTAGTTCAGAATCGTACTGGGTGAAGGTGGCAAAGGAGAGGGGTTCAATTTTCTCCCGCTCAAATCCTCGGAAATTCGGGTCTACAAAGGCGCTGGTGAGTTGTCTGGAGCGATCGGGACGGAAGTTAAAGAAGATTACACCGTCTCCGGGTTCTACGGCTCCCGGTGCAATCCGAACCGGCAGGACAAATTCATCGGTGAGGTCCTGGAGGTAAGACTGTTTTAAGTGTTCGATGACCGAACGACCGTCACCGGGTCCATCGGTGGTCATGACTTTATAGGCCATTTCTACCCGATTCCAGCGGTTATCTCGATCCATCGCATAATATCGACCACTGAGGGTAACGATGCGACCCACGCCAATTTCCTGGGCGGCTGCTTCTATTTTTCCCAGGGCTTCTGCTCCATCTCTGGGAGAGGTATCCCGGCCATCGGTGATGGCGTGGATACAAACGTTGGTCACACCTTGGCCTTTGGCGAGGCGGAGTAGTCCCATTAAATGATTTTGGTGGGAGTGGACCCCTCCCTCGGAGCAAAGCCCCATGAGGTGGAGCTTTCCGCCTCTTTCTTTAATATCTTGGCAAACTGTAACCAGTGCCTGGTTGTGTAAGATGGAGCCATCTTCCACCGCATCGGTGATCCGCAGGAGTTCTTGTTTGACAATTCGACCGGCCCCGATATTCATGTGACCGACTTCGGAATTGCCCATTTGACCTTCGGGCAGTCCCACTGCTTTCCCCGATGTGCGAATTGTTGTATTCGGATAGGCGGCCTGAAGGCTGTCCATCACGGGTGTTTTGGCAGCAGCAATAGCATTTCCTGTGGTTAATTCGCTGACTCCCCAACCATCTAAAATTACTAGCACCACTGGAGAAACAGGCTCTTGTGCCATATTCATTGACCCTTTGATTCGTGATTTCTGTTTAATCATTTGACTTTTCTCCTTCCCCGTGCCACGCAATGGAGATGGAGATTCCCCGCATTTCTTATCCGGAGTTCCGGCTTAATAGTCTGTTGACTCGATTCCGTTACCGGCATCCTTGTCGCTTCGACTCTACAGGTATTTTCTATTCCCCTGTACCCCAGGGTACTAAAAATTCCGCGATCGCAGATCACCTTTTGAGGGGAACTTTGGCAATGTCTGGTGGATTTGGGTGAGCCACATTCAGTTAATGGTTCTATTGTAACGCTTAATCTGGAGGGCAACTTTTGAGTGGGCGCTTAGGGCATTCCCCTCGCCGTCTGCTCCGAATGTTCCTTCCCAGCTCATCGGGAGTCCGGTGAGGACTGTTCTTAACAATCTGTTACAATCGAGGACAACTTTCTCAAACGCTTACGGGTGGGAAGGATGAAGCCAGAAGAATTGAGGGGACTGTTCTGGCTGGCGATCGCATAGCGGGTGGAGCCAGTTGACCGAGGCTGAGTTGATGAATCCCCCAAAAAATTCCAATCCTCGATGGGATCGCCACTCCTCAATTCAAGATACGATAGACGTTAATTTTGATAGCACGATTGATTTGTATGATCCTCCTAAAACAATATTGGTCCCGCCTCCTGGCCCTAGTTTTGGTGATGACGATCGCCTTGGTGGGCTGTTCGGGTAATGGACTGCTCACTGGCGATTATCGCCAAGATACCTTGTCATTGGTTAATAGTATGAGAACGGCGATCGAACTGCCCGAGGATTCCCCTGAGAAATCCTCTGCCCAGGCCGATGCCCGTCTAAGAATCAACGAATTTTTTGCCCGCTATCGTCGGGATGAATCCGTGGCGAAGCTGGCCTCATTCACCACCATGCAAACTGCATTGAATGGGTTAGCAGGACATTATAATTCCTATCCCAACCGTCCGGTTCCCAAAAAGTTGAAAGACCGTCTTGAACAGGAGTTAAAACAGGTAGAATCGGCTCTGAGTCGAGGAACTTAACTCCCCCAATTCCCATCCGGGATGGAGTTGCTCAGTTTACAATCAACTCCTCTTGTGCGGGTCTTTATTTGGGCGATCGCAACATTGCCCTCGCCCAAAAAAATGAGTCCATCTATTAGTCCCCCAGTTGAGGGGTAAGGGTATGACTTGCCACGCTTGGCGCTTAGAGCTCGTTGCCAACCTAAATCTAATCAAAGGCTCGCAATCATGCTGAAAAACTAAGATAGAACTGAACAGTGCTGAGAAACTTCTGCGTGGATTCTGTACGGGTATCTGATGTCTAATCGTCTCAAAAAATCTTTTAAACCTAAAACAGCGATGACGCTTGACTGGCAGCATTTTTATCGCGGTTTACTGGCAACGGTTCTAACCGCGATCGTGAGTCCTACATTCTGGAGCCAACCGGCCCATTCCCAAGTTCAAGGGTCCTGTCTGGCTTCTCCAGCAGATATCGCCGAAAAAGAACAACTGCGCCAAGCCTCCCTCGAAGGTGATCAGGCTGCTCGCGATCGCTATCAAGCCTTTCTGGTCAAAGAAGCCGAACGCTTACAGGAATGTCGTCAGCAAACTTGGCCCCAAAATCAAGCCCTCTGGTTACGCCTGTATCCTTGCGATCTCCAACCCGGAGCCCTAGATGCTCTCATGGATAGAATCGTTAACAAGGGCTACAACAAAGTCTATCTCGAAGCCTTTTATGACGGCCAAGCCCTCCTACCCCAGGCCGAAAATAACACCCCTTGGCCTTCCGTCGTTCGAGTCCCTGGCTATGAAAATGCCGATCTCCTGGCTGAAGGTATCAAAAAAGGCCAAGAACGCGGCCTCAAGGTCTACGCCTGGTTGTTCACCATCAACTTTGGCTATAGCTACTCCCAACTCCCCGACCGCCAAGGAGCCCTCGCTCGGAATGGGCAAGGACACACCACCCTCACCGTCATGCAGGACCCCAGCTTGCATGAACAGGTCGGTCAAAGTCATGCCAATCATGCCTTTATCGACCCCTACAGTCCTCAAGCGCGTCAAGACTATGCGGGGGTGATCCGGGAAATCCTCAAGCGCAAACCGGACGGGATGTTATTTGATTATGTCCGCTATCTACGGGGCGTCGGCCCTGCTTCCGTCGTCACCAAGCCATCGGACCTCTGGATCTACAGTGAAGCATCCCAGCAAACCCTCGTGCAACGGGGTCTCAACCAGAAAGGTCAGGAATTAATCCGGCGCTACGTTACCCAAGGCTCCATTACCGCGAATGATATTGCTGCGGTCGATGCACTCTATCCCAATGAAGCAGAACCGATGTGGCAAGGGCGGAATGTCCCCCCTGGAGCTAAAACAATGGGAACCCCTGGGGAACGTCTGCCCCTCCTACAATGGCAACTCTGGTATCTCAGTGTCGCTCATGCCGTGCAAGGAATTATTGATTTTGTCCACCTGGCTGTAGACCAAGTTCGACCTCAAGGAATCCCTTCCGGGGCCGTCTTTTTTCCCGGGGGTAATCGTCCCGTTGGTCAAGGGGGATTTGATTCGAGGTTACAAGCTTGGGATCGCTTTTTGCCGGAGATGGAATGGCATCCAATGTCTTATGCCAATTGCCAAAAACCTGATTGTATTATGGAAGAAGTTGAGCGGGTTTTAAGCATGGCTCCTGAAGGCACCGAGGTCATCCCGGCTTTAGCTGGAGATTGGGGCGTTGCAGTCACCAATCGACCGCCTTTAGAAGACCAAATGTATGCCTTACGGCGCTATTCTTCCCGGATTAACTCCGTCAGTCACTTTGCCTATTCTTGGCAAGAACCGGATTCGGACCGCGATCGCAAGTTCTGTCAACTGAACTAGGTTGTCCCCAATTCCCACATGAACCCCTTATATCATGTTGGCTGCCTCACCCATACTGACCTAACCCCCTTTCCCCCCGAACCCCCTCTCTTAACGCCCTCTCCTCAAAGGAGAGAGAAAAGAATCCAATTTTTTATTCCTGTCCGGGGGAGAAGAGGAAAAACTGTTTTTTTAGTTTAATCCAACAGACTTGATATTAGAACATAAAAACCCGGGTTTTTTACCCCGGGTTTTTATGTTCTAAGGGGGTGAAGTGACATCAAGTCCATCCAATAAAGCGACTAAAGCGACTTCACCTTGACCCCCTTTTTTAAAAGCAACTGCTCTCCTTGGAGTTCCTAAACTTTAAACGGCAAAGTGGTTTTGGAGTAGGAATCTCCCGGAAATTTATCCCCCTTCCCCCTGCCTCCCTAAAATCCGCTTGTTCCGATTAAACCCTGGTAATATCCGTTATAAATAAACCAAACCTCGCCCTTTATTTACTACTTTTTTATCCAAGTTTTTTACTGAATAACTTTAATTACAATAATAAAGTAACCATCGTCGTCAAAGAAATGCCTGGAGATTCTTCGGGAGTCCGTTCAAATTGCCACCCTATTTTACCTTGATAATCATTAATAATAGTCAAATAACCTACTCTTGAATTGCTGTGGTTGTCGGTTTCTGCATTCTTTTCCAACTGTTCTAGGTACAACTCTTCCGGTTCAGAAACCGTTAAGCGCTCAATGAAGGCCCGCAACTCCGCATCCTGTTTGGCATTTATACCATTTTTAGTCATTAAGATAATAGAATCTTCATATAAATGAATTTCCAGGGTCGTGGGATCCGGCAATGTAGAATCACTGAATTTCATAGCATTTTCTAATAACTCATTGGCGATATAGTTGACAATCTCAGCGCTTTCCGCTTTTTTATGCCCGGGATTCTGCTGATTTTCACTATCACCAAAAAAAGTGGATAAGTAGTTGGCTACAAAGTCCGCTGATAAGCCATTATTTCGCCAGCGAGTTTTAATAGAGGCCGAACTCGGGGAGAATCCCAGAATTAAATACTCGGTGCCCAAAGGCGGATTTTGAATGAAATCTCCGAATATCTCAATCATAGTTTTGGGGTCTGTGTTCATTGAGGGTTGGGGGAAATATAGACAACCAATTACCCATTGCTACTCCACAACTCTAACCTCTACATTACCCAAGTAAGGGAGGCGATCATTCATCCACTGCCCTAAAGGTGAATGGGTAGGTTCTGGGTTTCCTGGGACCCCGGAGACTTACATCTCCCTTGATCCTCCCGTTCAAGTGGTTTCCCCTTTATATTTTAGGATATATTGATTCCCTACATTTTACTATCTACATCCTGATGGGATCTCAATCCTTTCACTTTGAGATTATTCTCGCTTAGAAGCTAATGATTGCTACAGTTTGTCTCCTGCAAGTTCCTTTTGTTATAACAGGTTCCTGAAGCTCCTCGGTTGGGGCTCTCACCTAGGAGATAGCGACTCTTGCAGGAATTGGACAATTTTTATCTGGGGTAGCAGCTTGCTCCCTACTGCTGCTCGCCAGCAAGATGGTCCTAGGGATTAATGGTATTATCAGAAGGATTGAGGCTTACTATAGAGGCTAATCTCTGATAGAGTTCAACAGGTGAGGCTGATGCTGATGAGGGGGCCGCCGGAGAAATCTCATTCAAGTCTGGACTGCCGAGGTGTCGGCTCTATAAAATACCTGTGAGTCCTTCCAATATCACCGAGTGGGATTGGTTGCTAAAAATTCAGCGATCGCTCGTGTTTTACCCCGCAAGGAAGAGGTTTAAGGAGATTTTGCTAACCCCCAGTCACTTTTTGCTGCAGGGGTTCCTTTTTTAGAGATAATGGGGAACAATTCGGTTAAAGTCCATGACAAAACATCTGTGACTCCACGATTTTTGCAAAAACTGGGTTCCTAAGTTTAACGCTCCTGCCAAAAACGACAATCCCGCCAGAACAAGTCTGGCGGGATTGCCTTTTATATCCCTTTACTAAAAAGACCTACAGGTCTATGTAATTTTATTAAGTATGTTAGAAATCCAATATAATCACCCTTGCCCAGAGGTGCTGTAGCTTAAAATACAGAATCCCATTTTGTTAGCACAGCCCGCTTTGGATCCACTGTGAGGACAGTCTGAGCAGATTGTTGAAATTAAGGCGATCGCTTCCTTCGGAAATGGCTCTACAGCAGCCGAATAATCAGGCAGTCATCTGCTGTGGAGTGAAACGTTTATGAACCGGCTGTTTTGGATTAGCATTATGGGTTTATCTGCCACCCTAATAGCGGCGGTACAAATTAAATCTGAACCCTTGGTTTTATGTGATTATGAGGTGCCTCCCGTCTGTAGTGAGTCCAGCGGATGCTACCCCGAACTCGTCTGCTCACCCTTGTCCTCTGCGATCGCCTCGGGACAAAAAAATTAGGAGGAGGGAAGGCCAGGGTCCAGATTTGACAAAGGTCTCCGGGGTCGGGCCCGAAAGAACAATCCGCCGATGCGATCGCCCCAGTGGGGGGTCTCCTCTACATCGGCAAAAGCGCGTCAAAAGCATGAGCGATAAATTGGGTACAATGACTCCCACTTACAGGGAAATCTCGGGTTATTCTTCATCCTTAATGTTGCAAGTTTGACCCTACATTCTGCTTGAAAACTGTTGAAACCGCCGGGGCCATAAACCTGAGTCATTTTGAAGATTCGGGGATGAGATTTCCCGGCGGTGTAAACTTTTGGAAAAAATGAGGCTAAATTAATCAAAAACCCAGGCGATCGCCTTTTTTATTCCCCCTAAATTGCCAGGGTTATTCAGGAGATCGCATGGTTTTTTGCCGCCTTTAAATGCGGTGATTATTATTATATTTAATTCTTGCTCCTGCCCATTGTAACTTTTCCCGTAAGGTCTGATAATAGGAATAATTTTCCTGTAAAATAATAAACTTAGCCCGACAGTCTGCCATCCGGACATCCACCCGATGTCCCGGCCAAATTGAGGTAGCCATTACCCCATCCATCCACAACTTTGTACTTAAATCCGGGTCTGCTAAAGGCCAAATACTGACCACGGCTCCTGGTGGTAACACAATCGGACGACTGGACAAACTCAGGGGACAAATCGGAGTCACGGCGATCGCCTCCATCCCATCATGCATAATCGGGCCATTCGCCGAAACCGTATAGCAGGTTGATCCCGTAGGGGTTGCCACAATCAGACCATCCCCTTGATACTGATCCACCACCTCCCCATCAATTTCCATTTCCAGAATCGAGGTGATCATCCGGTCCGCTGCGGCAGGTTTGACACACATTTCATTTAAGGCCAAAAAGCGATCGCTCGCCGGTTTCATATTCGTATGATGCCCCTCATAAACCCGTCCTTGCAGCATCATCCGGCGTTGAATCGCATAGCGGTCCTCTAACAAGCGATCCCAAACTCGTTCAGTATCTTTAAATTCCTCAAAATGTTCCGTAATAAACCCCAGATGCCCGCCCACATTGACCGCTAACATCGGAATTCCCTCCGGCGCAAGTTGTCGAGCCGCTGCAAGGGCCGTCCCATCCCCCCCAAACACCACCGCCAAATCAATTGGACTGGTTGAGGAAGCCAAAAAAACGGGATAGGGATTATCTTTAGACCCACTGGGTCCAACCAAAACATGACACCCGCGATTTTCCAACTCCCGAGCGCATCGATCAGCCCACCGCCGAGATAGGTCATCTCCGGCTTTATGAGCAATAATTGCATTTTTAAGCTGCACTTGAGACTAACCCCCTAACCGTTTTATGTTCTTTTCTGGGCATTCATCAGTTTATCCAGTCGGCCCATGAGTTATTGTACGAATTCCTACGGTTTATTATCCTTCAGCTAACGATTGTTCGTTCAGCCCGGTGATTTATTTCTAACTCTTGTTGTAGTAGCCCCTCCCCTCTTCAAAAATCTGTGGAATTGGGCGTCTCTACATTTTTGCCGCCTATTCTCTTAAGGTGTTTCGCCTCGACATCTTGGCGATCGCTGTTGAAAATTTTCTCTCGACACCTAAAAAATTAGAAACCGGGTCTCTTTTAAAAAACCCGGTTTAATAGAGTCCTAGCCTCGCGACTCAGACTCTTCTTACCATTTCAGGAGATTGAACTGCTCCATATCCACCGTATCCCGGTTCCGATAGATAGCCAGGACGATCGCCAAACCTACTGCCGCTTCTGCTGCCGCCACAGTAATCACAAACACCCCAAAAACCTGACCCTTAATTGTAGCGGAGTCTAGGAAATTAGAAAAGGCGATTAAATTCAAATTCACTGCATTTAACAATAGCTCAATCGACATCAACACCCGGACGGCGTTGCGACTGGTAATCAAGCCATAAATGCCAATGCAGAACAAGGCCGCTGCCAAAACTAAAAAGTATTCGAGTTGCAGTTCCATTAATCCTCATCACTATCTTACTAGCTTTTGAATGATTAAGGGGCGGTGAAATTCACCCCTTAAAACGGTAAAAGTTCACAACGTTAGTTCACAACGTTTGATGTCCTTATTACCCTTTTCATTCTTGGGTTTTTACCTGATTTCCCCGGAGAGCGGGGACAGGTGCACGGGGACGTTCCGGCAACTTCAAATCCAGTTCGGCTGAATCGAGTTGGGCTTTTCGCTCCGCCGGAATCAACTCCCGACGGGCCAAAATAATCGCGCCGACCATTGCCATCAACAACAGTACAGAGGCTAATTCAAACGGCAGTAAAAAATCGCTGAATAAATGTTCTCCAATCTGCACCACCGTATTTTCTGCGGTTGCTGCAGTTGGGGTCACGGCCCAAGGAGTTGAGAGGACCATTGTGCTTAATAGCGCGAATAATCCTAACGCAACGAGGGCAGTTGCTCCGCGACGGATCCAGTAATTGGGAAGGTTCGTAAAATCCTCCTGTTTGTTAACCAGCATGATGGCAAACAAAATCAGAACGTTAACGGCACCGACATAAATCAAAATCTGGGCCGCTGCTACAAAATCAGCATTGAGCAACAGATACAAACCGGCCATGCTGATAAACACGCCGCCTAATAAAAAGGCCGAATAAACGACCTGAGACAGGAGCACTACACCCAAAGCTGCTCCTATCATCATCACGGCCAGCAGGCCAAACGAAACTATCTGAACGCCTTCCGCTAAATTCACTGTATTTGTCCTTTGTTCTTTGTCCTTTGTGCTTTGTCGGGGGTCATTTGTCCGGGGTCATTTGTTTGGGGTGATCCTTAATTGGGAATTAAATCATCCCCAGCAATTTTTTGACAAATTTCCCCTATTTTTCCGTGGATTGTTCTTGTTCCATCTGTTCCCGAATTTCTTCAGGACGCAGACCCGCACGACGAGAGTTCGGGGGCAAATCATGGGGAGAGATCACGCCTTTGGGTAGATAGGCAAGTTCTCTTAAGGGGGTCACCATTGGGTCGTCGGTGACCTTGTAAGGTAAGCGGCCCATTGCCACGTTATCAAAATTCAATTCGTGGCGATCGTAAGTTGAAAGTTCGTATTCTTCCGTCGCTGAGAGACAATTGGTCGGGCAGTATTCTACACAGTTGGCGCAGAAAATACAAACGCCAAAATCAATACTGTAGTGTTTGAGCTGTTTCTTTTTGGTTTCTTTGTTGAATTCCCAATCCACCACGGGCAGGTTAATCGGACAAACGCGGACGCACACTTCGCAGGAAATGCACTTATCAAATTCAAAGTGAATCCGACCCCGATAGCGTTCGGAAGGAATGAGTTTTTCGTAGGGATATTGCACCGTAACCGGACGACGGCGCATATGGTCGAACGTCACCGACAGTCCTTGACCGATATATTTGGCCGCTTGAACGGTTTCTTTGGCGTAGTTGCTAACTTGATTGAGGAATTTGAGCATAGTGTTCTCGGCGATGACTGCTAGGTGATAGGGAGTGGTGACCTGAAGTCAAGATGAAATTAAGCGATCGCTCAATAACTGGGCAGTTTTTGAACGAAAGAAACCCCGCTTTACCCACCAAAGGCAAAGGGAAATGCCAACTTTAAGGCCGCAGTTAAGAGCAGATTGACCAGAGAAACGGGTAGCAGGAATTTCCAGCCTAAATCGAGGAGTTGGTCGATCCGAACGCGGGGTAAAGTCCAGCGCATCAGAATGGCGAGGAAAACAAAAAAGTAAGCCTTGAGCAGGGTCATGGTGATGCCCAGGGTTCCGGTAATCACTTGCAGCCAAGGGGTGGTTTCGCTGACACCCAGCCACTGTCCTAGGAGTTCTACAGGGATCGGAGATTCCCAGCCCCCCAGATAGAGCACGGCGATTAGGAGTGCCGAGAGGACTAGGTTGACGTAGGAACCTAAGTAGAACAGGGCGAATTTCATGCCAGAATATTCGGTTTGATATCCGGCGACGATTTCTTCTTCAGCTTCAGGAAGGTCAAAGGGTAAGCGTTCGCATTCCGCCAGGGCTGCAATCCAGAAGATGACAAAGCCGAGGGGTTGACGCCAGACGTTCCAACTGAGGATGCCATAGCTGGATTGCTGTTCCACAATGTCGAGGGTGCTCAGGCTGTTGGACATCATGACGACTGCCAACACACTGAGGGCTAGGGGAATTTCATAACTGATCGACTGGGCTGCTGCGCGCAATCCACCGATGAGAGAGTATTTGTTATTGGAGGCATAGCCTGCCATCAGCAAGCCGATCGGCTGAATGCTGGAAAGGGAAATCCATAAAAAGATGGCAACCCCGACATCGCTAATGATGAGATTTTGTCCGAAGGGGACGATCAGGAAGGAGGCGAACACGGGGACTACCACCAGGACTGGCCCGAGGGTAAAGAGGATGGGGTCGGCTTTAGCCGGAAGGATATCCTCTTTGAACAAGAGTTTGAGCCCATCGGCGGCGGGGGCTAAAATCCCCAAAGGGCCGATGTATTCTGGGCCGATGCGCTGTTGGACCGCAGCAGAAATTTTTCGCTCTAGCCAGACGGTCACCAGTACGCCAATTGTTGCGACAACTAGCATGAGGACCATAGGAACTGGCATCCAGATGGCTTTTGCTGCTCCCGCCGGAAGGCCCAAATCTGCGAGCGCTTTTATAAAACTTCCTTGTAGGTCTATACCTGGGTTCATGCTTCCTATTGAGAGTGTGAAGATTACTTACGACTCGGTTAAATGCACTAATAGTATAACGCTCGATGGACGCCAGAACTCTGCGAGAGGCTTGAGTTTCAGTCTTTAAGCAAGAGGATGGCCCTCGGGGGATAGCCGGGAAAGGGTCGGGAGGCGATCGCCCGAGGGACCTATGACAAGGGGGCAGATGATTATAGGGTTTGGGGCGATTTGAGGCGATCGCCAATCTTGAGCGGAGGATATCGGCGCAGGTCCTCAAGGGCAGAATCGGGTGGGTCCGTGATTTCGGAGGAACTTACCCAACAAAAAACCCTCAGATTAGGACAATCTAAGGGCAATTATGGCGATCGCGGCTAGATGGATGATTCCCCTTAAAAGAAAAACCGGGACCCAGACCCAATCCGTGAGTAGAGGTCCCTCCAGCCCAGACTCGACCTAATTCCGTCGCGATCGCATTAACGTTCTGAGATGGGAATATAAGGTGCGTTATGAGTTCCCGTATAAATTTGGGTCGGACGATAAATCCGGTTTTCCCCCAGTTGCTCTTTCCAGTGAGCCAACCAACCCGCCACCCGGGAAATCGCAAAGATCGGCGTAAACAAATCCGTAGGAATCCCCAACTTCCGATAAACCAGACCCGAATAAAAGTCCACATTGGCATAAATGCCTTTGTAAGCCAGTTTTTCCTCCACCACTCGCTCCAGTTCTACGGCAATGTCATAATAATTATCCCGGCCAAACTTCTCAAACAATTGTTCAGCGAGGTTTTGCAGGATAATCGCCCGGGGATCCTTAACTTTGTAGACCCGGTGACCGAACCCCATAATCTTAGATTTAGTCTTCAGACAGTTTTCAATGTAGGGTCGGACATTTTCAACCGAGCCAATTTCCTCCAGCATATCAATCACCTCTTCATTGGCCCCCCCATGTAAAGGACCGGCCAGGGTTCCCACCGCTGAAGCCACCACGGCGTAAGGGTCTGTCAGGGTAGAAGCTGTGACCCTGGCTGAAAATGTAGAAGCATTGATGGTATGTTCTGCATGAAGCGTCAGGCAAACATCGAACACCCGAGCCTCTAGGGGATCTGGCTCTTCTTCCGTCAGCATATACAGAAAGTTGGCCGAATAGTCCAGATCGTCCCGGGGTTGAATCGGGTCATTCCCTTTCCGCATCATTTGGAATGCCGCCACCATTGTGGGAATTTTGGCCAACAACCGGACCGCAGCAGCACGAATATAGGCTGGATCGTCTAAAGCCCGACGGGAATAGAATAAGCCGAGGGCCGCAGCGGAGGCTTGGAGGGCGTCCATCGGATGACCGCTTTCGGGAAAGCATTTCATCATGTCCCGAATGCGATATTTAATGCGGCGGTGGTAGCGAATTTCCTTTTCAAATGCATCGAGTTCTTCCTGGGTCGGGAGTTCGCCCCAGATCAATAAATAGGAGGTTTCCAGAAAGGTGCTTTTGAGGGCCAGTTCTTCAATCGGAATATTGCGATATTCCAAAATTCCTTTCTTCCCATCCACGAAACTGATACTGGATAGGGTGACCGGAACGCCTTCTAACCCGGGCTTAAATTCAAAACCGGTCTTTAGTTCGTCCGCGACAGTCATAGGTTTAGCCTTCGCTTTAATTAAATATCTTCAAGCTAACTTATCAGATCTGCTTGGACTGTTCCTGCTTTTAGAAAAATCCTTTATGGAGCAACCCTCGGAAAATCCGATGCTCTTAAGGGGATAAAAGGTTTGGATTTCAATGCTTTCAGGGCTTTCAGTGCAGCAATGCAGTCCGAGGACTGAGGACGGATTCGTTATGAATTGTTGATTTAGCTCACCCATAACTTATCACCAATCCCCAATCAATTTATAGCAATAATTTGGGGCAGGTCAGCCAAAATAGGGAACTATTTCCCACGGGATCCCCAGTTTCGGGGAGGACCAAACCAATCACCCCAGCTTTTTTGAGGATCAGTCCTTCTCTGGACTCTCCCCAAACCAAAATTTCTGCCCAGTTGCCCTGATCCGGCTGATGTCCGACGAGGGCCAAACAATGCCCTCCACTTTGACGCCATTGCTGATACCAGTTCAGCCAGTTATTGATATCCCCATTCGGGACCAGGGAAGTAGACTCTTTAATTTTCTGGCCGAGACCAGCGGTTTGGAGAATATCAGCCGTTTGCCTTGCTCTAAGCAGAGGACTGGTCAAAATCAGATCGAAATGAATATTCAACTGATGCAGACGGTTCGCTACTTTCCGGGTTTTTTGAACTCCCTCCTTGGTTAGCTGGCGCTTCTCATCGGAGACATTATCTACGCGGTTTTCGGCGATCCCGTGCCGGATCAAATAAACTATAGAGGGTGTTTTCATGAATATCCTTTTCCTGGTGAGGCTGGCTTCCCGATCGCGAAACCGTGATTTGGACCTGCAAAATACTGCCCCGGTCAGAAACTGACCCAGGGGCCAAAAATGCCCCCGAGGGATGTTTTCCTCAAGCGCTCCAGTTGGGGTAAAGCTCTTGTGGAGTTGAATTATACTGGTGTTTGTGGATGCCCCAGGACTAAAGGTCGCGCTGAAACTCTTCTAAAATGCGGAGGAGGTCCATTTGTTCTCCGGTGGGAATCAGATCACTTAGAGGAATTTGTCGGCGTCCTCCGCCGAGATTAACGTTGATTCCCGCAAGCACTTTGCTCACGTCGGATTCATTGACGGCGGCATTTGTGCTGACTAACGGATAGAGTTGTTCAGCCAGGAGGGTGTGCAGATGAGCGTCATCTAAGCGCAGACGCCATTTGGCGACATCGATATAAACGCGATCGGCAATCTGAGCAGCCAGGGCTTCTATTTTTTCAGTGTTACTGGAATTAGCCATTAGATTCTTCGGAATAGTTTGCAATTGCGAAAATATAAACCCCATGAGCGATTAACAGCAGTAGCCAAGCGGCGGTGAGCCAAGGGGTCCACTGCCAGGGGGGAGATTGCCATGCCCGGAAAAACCAGAGGCCGGAATTGCTGGCCGCAAAAAGGGCGACATGGACGGCGAAATTCATGCGATCATCGAGTTTCCGGTAAGCGGGTTCGCTGCGATCGGGTTGACGAGGCCAACGAGGTGGCATAGATCTCCTTTCTTTTCTAAGGAAGTTGCTCGGGTTTTGGCCCGGGCTTGTACTTTTAAAATTGTAAGTCTTCGCTACCTCGGATGAAGGAGCGATCGCCCCTGATTGCGGTTGGGCATCATGGGTTTTTAACCCCGATTTGTTAACGAGCTTCAGAAATAGGGCGCTCTTCAATCCCGTTCCCCAGGGGATGACCGGACTGATTCGCCCCTTAAAAGGCAGAAGGAAGATTTACTGGACAGTCTTAGTTCAAAAAACAAAGGATAAAATGCAAGTATCAACCTTCACCACCCCACCCACCCCAGCAGCTTTGTGATTCCTTCGCGATTATTCCGGCAACATTCTCGCAATCGCCAGACCGCTCTGGCAATCATTCCCTTAGCTAATGAAGCAGCAACTTTTGACGCTTATCGACTTTTACAGTATCACGGGATTTCCCCGGAGCATCTGGCGATTGTGGGTCAAGGGTATAGTTCTCCAGCTCGCGTGGGTTTATTAGAACCTACGCAAATTGCGGTGGACCAAGCTCGCCGTTTTTTGATAGGGTTTGCCACAATGGGATTCCTAGTGGGTTCGGCATTGGTTTTGGCCTACCATCTTGGGCTAATTAACCCCCTGGGTTTTAACTCTCTGTTGCTCATTCCAGGTGTGGTGGCGATCGCCGCTGTTTTGGGAGGGGTGGTGGGAGGGTTAATTGGCTTTTTGGGCGAGGGTTCCACGGTGGGAGTCTATCATCATCATCTACGCCAGGGCGGGTATTTGTTGATGATTGAGGGGTCCCAGGAGTTAGTCACCCTGGGTGAGCAGGTGCTCAAACCTTATGCCACCCCCAAAGCGTTTTAATCCGCGTGATAGTCTCCCGATTTGCCCCCAGTCTTGCTCTCTAGGCGAATGCTTTCAATGGCGATCGCCTTCGATAACGCTTTGGCCATGTCATAGAGGGTCAGTGCGGCCACGGAGACTGCCGTTAATGCTTCCATTTCTACTCCGGTTTCTGCTTTGGTCCTGACTTCGGCGAGAATCCGATACCCGGGAAGTTCCTCGTCAGGCAAAATTTCTACATCAATTTTGTGCAAGGGTAAAGGATGACATAAGGGAATTAACCCCGATGTTTGTTTGGCTCCTAAAATTCCCGCCAGTCTCGCCGTCCCCAAAACATCTCCTTTGGGTGCATTCCCGGCTTGAATTTGGTCAAAAGTTGCCCGATCCATCCGCACCTGTCCCGAGGCGATCGCCTGTCGATGGGTGACGGCTTTTTCCGACACATCGACCATTCTGGCTTGGCCTTCAGCATCCAAATGGCTTAACTGATAAGGGTTTGGGGAATTTTCAGAATTTTTTTGAAAAGGGGGTTTCATTTTCCAAAAGCCTGTGTTAATATGATTAAGCGGTAAGGGCTTGTAGCTCAGTGGACTAGAGCACGTGGCTACGGACCACGGTGTCGGGGGTTCGAATCCCTCCTAGCCCGTTTTTAAAATCTAAACAAAATTTGGGTGTTGAGTTGGCTTGTGCTAATTCAGCACCCAAACTTTTTATGCCCTCGCTTAGGATGATTTTTCCAGGGCATACAGGTCGCGATCGCGACCCAGGGCAAACTTCAGCGATTGACGTAAATTCATATTGGACTGGGTGAGAAAAATCCCCAATGCTAAAAAGGCCATCACCGAGGCGATCGCAAAAATACTTCGATACCCTATATCTTCCGCCATAATCCCCAAAATTGGCCCAGCCAGAGCGATGCCCAAATCAAAACCCCCAATAGACAGGGCAAACAACCGCCCCCGTTCCCGAGGTTCACAACGGTCTGCAACCAGGGCCACCATCATCGGCAAAAACGTTCCGGCAGCACATCCTTCTACCGCCCCAGCGAGTAAAAAACCTCGGCTATCCTGGGCCGTCCACAGCAAAACCATTGCCACAAAGTAGGCCAGCAAACCCCCGGAGATAAATAATCCGCGTCCGTAACGGTCCGAGGCGCGACCCGTGAGCAGACGCATACTAAAACTCACAATAGCTGCTGCGGTATAAAACCATCCCGGATTAAAATCACTGACTGTCTCCTTAATAAACAAGGGGATAAAGGTCGCCACTGCGCCAAAGACTAGCCCGATTTGCAGCATCACTAGGGAGGGAATTCGGATGCGAGGACTCCATAACAGCCGCCAAAATGAATCCGCTGGGGCTTTGGCATTTTCCGAGTCTTTGCCCAGTGCTGGGGAGGTAAAATCCTCCCGCAGAGGTTCACTGACGAAATAGAGCAACAGGAAACTCAGTAGTGCCAATCCAAATCCCATGACAAAGAGGGGTGGGTAACCAGCAGCTTCTAGTAAAAACCCTCCCAGGGCGGGTCCAATGGCAACCCCTAAAGGATTGACCAAACTCATATATCCAATTAATTCGCCGCGATTGCGATCGGGGGCTAAATCGGTGATTAAGGCGCTGTAAGCGGTGGTAAAAGCAGCGACACTAATGCCGTGAAACGCCCGTAATGCCATCAACAGGGGAATAGAATCAACGAAGAGATATCCTAACGGGGCGATGGTGGCCACAGCCGTCCCCAACCGTAACACGATTTTGCGACCCCGGCGATCGCTCAGGGGTCCTAACCAAGCCCGGGAAGGCAGTAAGCCCAGGGCAAATGCCCCCATAACCAGACCGATTTGTCCTTTCGTCCCCCCGATATGCTCGACATAGAGCGGCAGTGTGGGCAGCAATGAAGCCAGAGAAGCCCAAAACAATAAGCCTGCCGCAAATAATCCCAACAGGCTATGGCGACGCTGCGGCTCTATCTCTAAAAATACCTTCAAAACCTTGCTTCCTTTTCTTCCACTGCAACAAATGAGTGAGCTAGGGCATCGGTCTCCTAACGGCAAGACAAACTGGGTCTTTTGACAACATTTCTGCCCAGAACGCCACAAAGAAAGAGCCAAAAACCCGGTTGCTTGTCTCGGGGACTCATCTGCTCCCGATGCCCGAGGAGGCCGCAATCTGCTGCCCCCTTCTTTCATGCTAATGATTTTTCTGCAGTTTGTTAAAGAATGTTAATATTTCGACGCTTCAGGTTTCCGAGTCTTGAGGCAAATAACTGCTTAAAACTCGCCCTGCACCCCGGAGTTGTTGATAATAGCAACGACTGACGGGATCATCGCTATTTTCTGAAAGGACATCGATGCCGATGCCGTTGCGCCCCACTTTTTTCCCGGAACTGTGGATATAACGACCCTCCCCGAGATAAAGGCCAACATGAGTGGCTTTTTCTGGGGTTCCAAAAAAGATGAGATCCCCCGCCTGTAATTCGTTCAGGGGAATGGATTGGGTAAAGGCTTCCTGTTGATAGGCATCCCGAGGTAACCAAACTTGAGCCGTCCGGAAGGCTGCCTGCATTAATCCAGAACAGTCATAGTTCGGGGCGACGGTCCCTCCCCAGAAATACTGATTGGGGACGCTCATGGCCTGATGGGTAAAGGCAATGATGGTGGGAATCTGCGGTTCTATCTGGGTGCGGTCCAGGGCGATCGCCTGGTAAGGGGACTCGGCTAATTCCAGATTTTCCAAATCCGGGAGTGCCACCCATCCGGGATAGTCATCTTCACATAATTTCACCCCCACGGCCCCATCGGTCGGAGGGAGCACAATTTTCAGCAGACGACCCTCAGATGCCTGGGTTGCCAGGGCCTCGCACTGCGGGGAATCATACAGATTGAGATCGACTTGGCAGCGATATTGCGGTGCATCGAACCCTTTAGAAGCTAGATTAAATTGAAGCTGACTCACCAAGACCATAGTTAGAAATAAATGCAGCAATAGAAGAAAGCACAGTAAGGCTACAGCAGCCGGACTGAAGTGGCTAGAAGAGAGAATACTTGATTCTGACTTCTAAATTTTGAATGTTTAACCCCTACCCGTTGACTTGAACAACCTCAGAGAAAACTATGACATTTTTCCGCAAAGACGAACAACTGGAAAACTTTGGCGATCGCATTTTAGCGGCAACCTGGGAGCAATTCCCTCAATTAAACCGCAATCAACTGGCGATGACTTGGGTGGTTTACGACCCTCCCGTATCGGTGAATACTGGCGGTGCCCTGAGTCCCGATGCATTTTGGGACCATCCCGTGCGCGGATTTAACTATCGCGGTGTAGAACGGATTTATCCCGCCAGTGTGGTCAAGCTGTTTTATCTCGTCGCTGTCTATGAATGGATGGAAAAAGAGATGATTCAGACTTCCCCGGAGTTAGAACGGGCCATCCGAGATATGATTGTGGACTCTAGCAATGATGCCACAAGTCTAGTGGTAGATATGTTAACCGGGACCACCAGTGGTCCGGAATTGTCTTCTGGACCGTTTGAAACTTGGAAGCACCAGCGTAATTTAGTGAATCGCTACTTTCAGTCTCTGGGTTGGCCGGAATTGGAATCGATTAATGTCAATCACAAAACCTGGTGTGATGGAGCCTATGGTCGGGAGCGGGTTTTCCTGGGAGAGTTAATGGAAAATCGGAATATGCTGACCACGAATGCGACGGCACGCCTCTTGCATAGTATTGTCGGTGGGGTAGCGGTCTCGGCGAAGGCAACTACGGCGATGATGAAGTTAATGAAGCGATCGCTCGAACCCGAGGACCTGGCGGAGGACCCAGAAAATCAGGTCACGGGGTTTTTGGGTGCGGGTCTCGATCGCCAAACTCGGATTTGGTCTAAGGCGGGTTTAACCAGTACAGTCCGCCATGATGCGGCTTATATTGAATTACCGGAACATCGCCCTTATTTATTGGTGGTCTTTACCGAAGGGAAGGCGCACAGCAAAAATGAAGCTATTTTGCCCTTTGTTTCCCAACAAGTCGCTCAGGCGGTGGGTTCGCTGTAAAACTGGGCTGGTTTTGGCCTTCTTTGGGGATGAGGATTTTCTGGGTGAAAGCTCCAGCCGATCGCCTGGGTTTGGCGTGGGTTCGGTTTCTGGATAGATCTGCCGCTGGCGATTAATCCGTTAAGGCTGAATTCTCCTTTTCAAAATAAAAAATTCCCCGATTTAACATTGAACTATCTATTAGGAGTAACTGTGAAGTTTCTATCGATCGCAACTGGTGTTTTTCTATTCGGTCTGATTGCTCTCGGTGGTGAGGGTGGTGTAAAAAAAGCGATGGCCGAGCCATTCTCGGGGGATGTTGCTAGGGAATTGGGGTTAAGGGCGATGGCGAAGTTGCCGGAGGATACCTATTCTGCACCACTCTCCTGGGATGTCCAGTCTGAGGGGATTAATCCACCCCCGGTACTGGCGGCTAAATCGGGGAATTTTGCGGAATTATTGACCGGCACTACCGCGATCGCCTCCCCCCATTATTTCATGATCCCCAGGCAGCCAACAGTTCCCCAAAACCTTGCTCCTGAAGCGGACAACAATCCGGTTTTGGCTCAACGAGATAACGACATCGAACTCGGTCGAACCAGTCGGGGAGTGGGTAACTATATCGGTGCTGCCATTAATATTGGGTTGAGTGATGATGCTAGTCCTTTAGGAGGAGGCAGTTTTGCCTTAACGAGTAAAATTGGCCTCGCCGAGCAAGTGTCTTTGCGTCCTTCCGTCTTGTTTGCCGAACACTTGATGGTGATGGTTCCGCTCACCATTGACTTTCCCTTGGCGGATACGGAAGATACTTTACAAGCCGATGTTGCTCCTTATATCGGCAGTGGCATTGCTCTTTCTACGGATGAGGATAATTTCATTGGATTTTTTGGCACTGTGGGAATTGATCGCGTCTTATTTGACCGATTTGTCGCCAATGCTGCCTTAAATGTTGGGTATGTCGAGGAGGTTGAAGTTGGGATATTTGTGGGGGGAGGGTATCGGTTCTAAATGGCTTTGCTGTAACCCCTTTAGGTTAGCTTCTTTATCTTAAGCAGCGCTCCCCCTTTCCCTCCCTATTCACTAAAAGTGCAGGATTCCTCCCTCTACTATTTGTTAAGTTTTGTTCACACAACCCCCAAAATACATCTCCGGGAAGAGCGCATCTGAGGCGAGGATGGATTAGATTAGCAATGTTTTAGCATCTGCCCTTCTGGATTATCCCAATTTGGTTGTGGAATGGCAGATTGCTAGAAGTTTTTGCTTTTAGTTTGCGGATTTCGCGGTTTATGGAACAGTCGGATTCAGGGGGAATATCTCCGTGCTTTGTTCTCAAGAATCCATTGGGTTCAATCGCCAATTCCTTTCGAGTCAATTTCATTTCCCTGAACCCGAACTCATGCAAAAACAAAGCGAAATAATTCACGTTTATTGATGTATTTGGAGGGATATTATGGGTGTGAGGAAAAAATGGGCAGGATATAGTGCTTTGATGGTATTACCCTGCTTAGCGATGCAACAGGTGCTACCGGCTACAGCGCAAGAGCCGAGTTTCCCAGCGCAACTCAGTGTGGAGATGCCGGGACTGCTGGACCTAGAGGCACAACCGATGCAGAAAGCTGGTGAGACTTGGATACCGCAACTCACGGAAACTAACCGCGCCAGTCTTGAGGATTTGGGACTTGCGATTGACTTTAATCAAGGGGACTTCCTAAAGGATGCCGCTATCCTTCCGGAAAACACCGAAGCGCAATCCCCTGCGCAAATGGATCTCGAAGCACAACCGACTCAGGACGATCGCGAAAGGGCGATCGCGCCATTCACGGCAACTGACCCCGCCGTTCTTGAGGATTTAGAACTGTCGATTGACTTTAATAAAGACGACTTTGTAAGGGAGGCGGCTATCCTTCCGGAAAACACCGAAGCGCAATCCCCCCCGGAATCGGATCTTGCTCAGGCGCGTTTTACCAGTTATCGCTACAGCGCCGGTTTTGATTTACCCAACTTTGGATGGGTCCGGATGGACGAACGCGGAGTAGATAGCGTTCTGGGTATTAACGTTGGACTCGGCGTCTCTTACAAAAAATACTTTCAGCCTGCGGTTCCCGGGCAGTTTACGGGCTCCTGGGGGGTGGGAACCCTTGCGGTGGTATTACCCTATGCCACGATTGGTGGGGATTATCAGTGGGATAATGGCTGGTATGCTGGGGGCAATATCGGTGCAGGGTTGTACTTCTTTGACGATGTAATTCCCTTCCCGGTTGGTTATATCGGCGTGGGCTATCGTTGGTAACGCGCGATCGCTCCACCAGAGCCACCCCTAATCAAAAATCCCCCACGCCTTGCAAAAGTAGTGGGGGATTATTCAAAATAAATTGCTCTACACTGACTCATTCAAATCCAGAGTTGGCTGATATCTGCTCAGATTTGCCGAGAGTTAAATCCCGTGAGTCTTGTTGATTTAGAACGGAGAGGGAGGGATTCGAACCCTCGTTACGATTAAAACCGTAAAACAGATTAGCAATCTGCCGCTTTCAACCACTCAGCCACCTCTCCAAGCTGTCTTGAGACATCATAGCAGGTTTTTTTCGGTCTGAAAAGACCTTTGGCGAGGAATTTTGCAAATTTTTTAAAAAAACTCCATGAAACTGAACCCCACTGCGCGATTCAGGAAATAAACCCGGTTTCTAAATCACCGCCAGGGAACCTGACATGGGTTTTCTGGCCCTTGCTTTGTGAGCCAGGTAGTAAAAATGGTGTCCAGAAAGTCCGTTGCTCTTCCCGATGCTGTACCCCGGATCAGGCAGGAGTGGGTAAATTAGGGTGAAATGGGTTCATTTTTGCCGGTTTATTTTCCCTTACAGTCAAACCTAGCAAGACTTCTGGGGGAGATTTTCCCAAAAGATTAAAAGATGATAAACTCTTGAAACTTTCAATCCAAAGTGAGCTACCTGACTCAACTCACCCAAGCCCTCAAGCCGGTTGGATGATGAATAGCAACCCTATATAGTAGAGAATTTTCTCTCACGTTAACTCCGGAAGGGAGTAAAGTGAGAGGGAATCAGGTAAGAAGCGGTGTTGCTGCTTAACCAAGTGTGTTCAAACTAATGGGCGCGATCGCGGATGAAGTAAGTCCACGTTTACCACTCCTGGGGCGCTCTTAAGTATAAGCCGACTTTATCAGGAATTCCTGACAGAGACCTTCATCGAACCGCACCTAAAAAAAGCGATCGCTTAAAATCGGTTTTTGGAGAAACTATTTTCCCGGCATTAACCTGCTGCATTCCTTCCGATCCCGTAGGTTTAAACCGGCCTACGGGGTTTTTCGATAGCCCCTGATTCCTCACCCCTGACCCAAAATATCATGGAAATACGCGGCGTTTGGATGACGACTACTGATAGTCAAGTCTTCCGATCCAAAGAAAGAATCAATGAGGCAGTCGCCTTTCTCTCCGAGACGGGATTTAATGTGGTTTTTCCCGTTGTTTGGACCAAAGGATTAACCCTTTATCCCAGTCGGGTTTTAAGGGAGACTTTTGGCATGGAAATTGATCCCCTTTATCAAGGTCGAGACCCCTTGGCTGAACTCATCGAAGCGGCCAATTCCTGTGGGATTGCTGTGATTCCCTGGTTTGAATATGGATTCGCCAGTTCCTATCAGTCCAATGGGGGAATGTTGCTGCAAAAAAAACCAGAATGGGCAGCCAAGGACCTATCAGGAAATCTCCTCAACAAAAATGGGTTTGAGTGGATGAATGCTTTGCACCCAGAGGTTCAAGATTTCTTGTCAAAGTTAATCCTAGAAGTGGTGCAAAATTACCCGATCGCAGGCATCCAAGGTGACGATCGCCTCCCGGCATTCCCCAGGGAAGGCGGCTATGATGAGTTTACGCGAAACCTTTACCGGCAAAGCTTTCAGTGCGATCCCCCGTCCAATTGTCAAGACTCCCATTGGTTGCAGTGGCGTGCGGATTTACTCACGGAATTTTTATCGCAACTCTATCAACAAGTTAAGGGGATTAATCCCAATTTGTTGGTTTCCCTTTCTCCGAATATTTATCCCTGGTGTTTGAATGAGTACCTGCAAGACTCGCAAACCTGGCTGAACCGAGGACTGACGGATTTGATGCATCCTCAGATTTATCGCCGGGATTTTCAGAGTTATCAACGGGTGGTTAATCAAATGGTGAAAAGCCCTGGTTTCTCAGAACAGTTACCGCGAATTTCTCCGGGGATATTGATTAAGTTAGGCAAATATCGGATCAGTCCGGAATATTTGTTAAGCGCGATCGATTACAATCGGGCTTGTGGGCTTCCGGGACAGGTGTTATTTTTCTATGAAGGGTTACGGGAAGATAATAATGCTTTGGCGAAACCGCTGCGATCACGCTACAGTAGCCCGGTGCCATTTCCCACTGCCCTAGAGTTAAATCAATGGGTAGCCAATCAGCCACATTCCCAGACAAACCGCCAAGGTTCCCGTTGGTTAGATTGGCTGAAAAGTCGGTTTTAGGGGAGATTGGGGAGGGGTAACTAGATGGGCGATCGGTCTATTTAATCCAACGGTTGATCGCCGGTTGCCACTTGCGCTCAGTTAGATAAGCAAGGCCGATTAGTATCAGGAAATTTAATCCATAAAACGCCCAATTTTTCGGGAAATTAGCATTGAGTCCCCATTGAACTAAAATCGGATAACTAAATACATAAATTCCATAAGAAATAGGAGCAAAGATGGAAAAACCCCCTAAAATCTGATTAAAATAAATCAGTTTATGACCATACCAATACAGTCCGCCACTCAGGAGTAAAAAAGCCGCGAAGAAGTGCCGAAACATTAAAAACGGATAGTGACCGGCCTTAAATTCTGATTCACCTAACAAAGGAATTGCTGAAATAAACGCCATTACTAACAAGGAAATTAAGATAGGTCGCATATTTGTAAAGGTAAATTTCCTGTCTTTTAAAAACAAATTTGCCATTTCCACCCCCACCCAACCTACAATAAAATAAGAACAAATCAAAGAGATTTGATTAGGAAAACCTACATAAATTCCATAAGACACTGCCGAAAATAAGAGAATATAGTAAATTCGCTGGGTTGGATTTATAACCCAATGAATGAGGGGATAATACATGATGTAGAACCACCATTCATAGGATAATGACCAGAGGGGGAGGTTACCTAAAAAGGGGTAAAACCAAGTCCCGGGTTTAACGCTTCCAAAATCCTGGAGTAACAGAAAATTACCAATAATGTCCACCCCGGATAGCCTCTGAAGCAGCGTTCCCTTCCCGGCAAGAATTAGAACCGAAAGCAACATGGAAATGATTAAGGGAAAATAGATTCTTCTAAATCGCTTAATTAAATATTTCCGAAAAGATAACTCCGGATGACGAAAAATAGAGATTCTGACTAAAAATCCACTTAAAATAAAAAATACTATTACGGCTTCTTGTCCAGCCGCAAATATTAATTTTACAAACTCAGGAACGAGGTCTAAACTATATAATCCGTAAATGAAATTATGAATTAAAATATAAAAACAAGCGGCTCCCCGAATGGCATCAAGCTTTGGAAAATAAAATTTTTCACCCATTTTCGTTCAATCCTATAGGATAAAGTATTCGGTGACAATTTAGGGCGAAGAAAAATGCCTTAGCTGCATCACTTTAACATCCCCTAGCATCTGCGTTTGAAAGAATTATTTAAAGCGGCATAATGCGGGTTGACCCGGGGGTAGTGCCGTGAATCTGTAACGAGCTAAAACCGATTCAACTGGGCTATGCAGCAAGCAGTAGAAGACGAACTATTCCCTTTGGGGGTCTAGTGATTTTATATTATAGGGTACAAACATCACCTTGCAATAAAAAGGGAAGGTTAAACTCGACGGGTCAGTTCCGGAGACAGCCGGACCCAACCGGACGAGCTCCCGATATTAGTGCCGGTAATTTTCTATGAGTAAACTATGAACTCAGATGGAAGGAAAATGTAGACTGCCGGTATAGTTCCGTGGCAATTTCCACGGGAACTGGCTTACTAAATAAATAGCCTTGGGCCGCATCGCAATTCACGGACCGCAAAAATTCCAATTGTTCGGGGGTTTCCACTCCTTCCGCAATCACCTCTAAATTCAAACCATGCCCCAGGGTGACGATTGCTTCAATAATAGCGGCATCATGAGGCTCACTGGTGACTTCTTGAATAAACGAGCGATCAATTTTTAATTGATCTAACGGGAAATATTTCAGGGAGGATAAAGATGAATAGCCCGTGCCGAAATCATCTAAAGCAATACCAATTCCCATTTCTTGGAACCCCTGCAAGAGAGAAATCGTTAAGTCAACATCCTGCATGGCAATACTTTCGGTGATTTCTAACTCTAAATAGCTAGGATGGAGTTGTGTTTGACATAAAACTTGGGCGATTTCTTGCAGTAAATTTTGCTGGTGAAACTGACGCGCCGATAAATTTACCGCCATCCTAATGGGAGGAAGTCCGGCTAACTGCCACTGGTAATTTTGCCTGGTTGCCGCTTCGATCGCCCATTTCCCGATGGGACATATCAAACCCGTTTCTTCTGCCAAGGGAATAAATTCACCGGGGGGAACTAACCCCAGTTCTGGATGCTGCCAGCGGAGCAGCGCTTCCATACTAATAATTCGTCCCGTTTTTAAATCAATTTGAGGTTGATAATAAATCCGGAACTCGTCCCGTTCTAAAGCCTTGTGCAAACTCGTTTCCAAGACGAGTCTTTCAAAGGCTTTGGTGCCGATCGCTGGGGTGTAGAGCTGATAGTTGTTCCTTCCTTGTTGCTTGGCGCGATACATGGCAGCATCCGCATTTTTCAACAGGGTTTCTACATCTTCTCCATCATAAGGAGCGAGGGCAATTCCTAAGCTGGCTTTGACATAAAAATCTTGACCATCTAACCGAAATGGCTCGTTAAAACACTTTAAAATTTTATTGCTAATTTCTGCAACATCCTCAGCGGAACTCAAATGATTGATTAAAAATGTAAACTCATCCCCACCCCAACGCGCCAGCATATCTTCTTCGGGCAAAGAATGACTTAACCGTTCGGCGACAATTTTGAGGAGCAAATCTCCCAGAGCATGACCGAGGGTATCATTAATGGTTTTAAATCCATCTAAATCCAAGAAAATCACCCCTAGCATTTCTGCCCGGTGTTGGGTATCTGCGAGTGCCAAAGAAAGGCGCTCGTTAAAGAGCAGACGATTGGCTAAACCTGTCAGGCGATCGTGAGAGGCTTCATGACGAATCAAATTTTCCACTCGCCGTTGCATGACAGCCATATAGAGATGAGTCCCCACCGATTCGGCTAGTTTAATTTCTTCAACCTTCCAGATTTGCGTCTGTCCTTTTTTAATTTCTCGCCACGCTTCAAACGAGGCCCGAGGTTTCCGGTTCCGGTCGTCTAAATCATTTTGTCCCGCCCATAAAGTTTCCGTTTCAATTTCATTTCGGAACAAGGTTAAGCATCCTAAATATTGTTTATTGTATTTTAAGGGGACAATCAAAACCGAGCGCAGGTTAGTCCCTTTAAAAGCAGGCAATAAGGGGCTGAAAGCGGGACTTTGATAAAAATTACCAATACTGACACTGTGTAGATAAACGGTAGAGTGGGTGGAAGATAGGGATTCTTTATTCCCCTTTAAATGAGAGGGTAAATCGAATCCAGAGCCATCACCGATCGCCGGTTCGGGGGGAGAAATATTGTCCTTATAATGAGTCCCGGGCTTGGTCTCGGGAGGCGCATTGCGCTCACTGCCGTTAATCAACTGTTGCCAACAGTCTGTTTCTTCAATCCAAGCAATACTCGGTTGAACGCCATAAGTATAGATTTGAGCCACTCCCCCAATCATGTCAGGATTGATATAGAGTCGGCCTGCATCTGCCCGTAAGGCGAGTACAGTTTCTTTCAGAACAGTTTGGCGAATTTTTTTCAGGTCTAAAGGCGAGTGCAGCAATCCGCTGATTTTATTAAGCACCGATTCATCCCGCGCTTGGTGACGAGTGCGATTTAACAAATCTGATTGGGCGATCGCAATCGACATTTGATCCACCAGCAATTGAACGATCTCAATTTCTCGCTCTGAATATCTTCTGGGTTTAGCATGATGGGAAACCAACAATCCCCACAGATGGTGCTGATGGAGAATCGGAATTGCTAAAGAAGAAGATACCCCCATATTAGTCAGATATTCTGCATGACAGGGGTCTACGGGCCAATAGCGCGTACCTCCTCGGCTGATACTTTCTCCATTGTCTGAGCAATCAAGCTCTTCAGTCGTTTTGCGTCCCGATGCCACATCTACCAGCACCCGTTGACGGGCACTTAGAAATAACTCTCGTGCCTTCAGGGGAATATCTGTAGCGGGAAACCGCAGCCCTAACATAGAGGGTAAGCGATCGCTGTGAATCGATTCCGCAATCACCTCTCCACTGCCATCTTCTTCAAATCGATAAATTTTGACCCGATGGGTATTTAAAAAAGCCCGAATTTCTCGGGCAGTAGTTTCTAAAATTTCATTTAATTCTAAAGATTGCCGAATCCGACTGGCAATCCGGTTTAATAAATTTTCTCGGTCTAATATAGTCACTGCACTACGCTTTATTTTTCTACGAATCATTGCTGAGTTCTACCCTTCAGTAGGATGGTAATTTTAATCGGGGCTACCCGGATTGTGGGGGGAGACTAAACCCCTGCTCCCAGGCATGAGCGAACTACTGCACCGAAAAATTTTTAGTCACGAAGCCCGAACATCAGCCCGGTGCCTTGGGGCGGTTATCCTAGGTTCTACAGGTTAATTTGCTTAGGGATTACCCAACCCCAAAGTATTTATATTAATTTTAGGAGTTTTAAGCAGAAAATATTAAAATGGGGCCAGTGTTTTAATATTTTTTAGTAAAGGCACAAGGGAAAAGGGACCAGGGACTAGCCACCCAGGACCAGCAACCCGGGACCAGGGCGATCGGATTATGACCAGGTGCGGCCCCTACCGCAAGGGCGAGCAAGACTCCCCATTCCCACCCTGGAGGGGAACTGGACGGGGAGACTGCTCATCGGGCTTTGGGCTGTACAGAACCCCAAGGTTCTCCCGGATTAGAGAAACACCCAGGGAAACGTAATCCCCCTTCTCATGCTACAATCCGATTTCTCTGAATGCGTGAGGCGATCGCCCGCTTGCACTCACCTTAAGGGGAGAGCACAATTTAATGGGCGGCGATCGCATGAGCTAATGACTGGCAATCAGGGATTTTTCCTGAACCCGAGGCATTCTGTGTTAAAATATATTTCGCAGATAAAGTTTGATTGTCGTGTTTGTTGCGATACAGACAAGCCAACAAACACTATCGGGTTTTAAAGCCAATTCATAACAGATAGCCAGTTTCGGACAAAGCGCGATTTGAGGGCTTTTTACTCCTATCTGCGAGCCTTCGATTGTGAACCCCACCCTCGCCAACGGCTCGACAGAGGACCATCGCCTCCATCAGCTATTTCCGTAACTGGGATATTAAGCTTACCCGAGTTGGGGTAGAGCACTTTTCACCCGCCCATCTTATTGTTGATACTCAGGAGGATACCGGATGACTCAAGTCGTTGTAGGCGAAAATGAAGCGATCGAATCTGCACTGCGCCGCTTTAAGCGTCAAGTTGCAAAAGAGGGAATTTATGCAGACATGAAGCGTCAGCGTCACTTTGAAACTCCCTTAGAAAAGCGTAAGCGCAAAGAAATCGCACGCAGACGCAAACGCAGATATTCCAGATAGAAGACCCTCAACCCGCTCATCGGAGCGGGGGTCATCATTTGCCTTTGCCCTAGATAGTCCGGGAGTGGGAAGCAGTCGGCTAGAAGCGCTAATACTGCTTTAACGCCCGTTCTATCTCCCGCTTGTGGTCCCGTTCTTTCACCGCCGCTCGCTTATCGTGGAGTTGCTTGCCTCGGACTAGAGCAATCTCTACCTTAACTAACCCACGCTTGAAATACATCTTTGTCGGTACCATTGTCAAGCCTTTCTGTTCCACCTTACCAATCAACTTGCGGATTTGATCGCGGTGTAGCAAAAGCTTTCGACTCCGGGTCGGCTCATGGTTAAAATAGAGGCTGGCCGTCTCATACGGCGAAACATTCACATTAAGCAGCCACGCCTCGGCATCCCGAAACAAGACATACCCATCTCGGATATTCACCTTCCCTCCCCGGATGGATTTGACCTCGGTCCCCTTTAATGCAATCCCCGCTTCGTATGTTTCCAGAATTTCATATAAAAAACGGGCTTGGCGATTATCACTGACTATCTTGATCCCTTCGCTTTGTTGCGCCATCTGTATCTCTTAGTTTCTACTCATTCTATGATCAACGAAAGGCGATTCAGCTAAAAACTAGCCTGAACGCCTTTGTCTTATTTCTAGCCTATCGTTTTTAATAGACTGCTTACATCACTGTAACCCGATCGCCCCTACCTCTTCTTGGCTTCAGGGTCGTGTCAGGACACATGGAAAGTTTGGAGGCTCCCTTTCTATTTTAGAACGTGGGAGCTTCACTCCGGTTTCCCACTTAGGGGAAGGGGGGCTGCACCTGCAAATCGGGAATTATCCAGCTAACCCAGACAGGGACTGGGCAGATAAGATTGCTAAGAAAGAGGGGAGTAATGCCAAGAGTCGGGAAGGGGAAGCCGGAAAGCCTCTCCCCACAAAGATATTTGTTCCTTGTTCTGAATAAAAATACCCGAGTCAGGGGAAATTGCCAGAGGAACCGGCAGAAGGGATTTACGGTTCATCCCTAATTTTGAACCCGCTAAAGGCTGGAGTTTCTTCACATTCAGGCGCTCTATTGCCTATCCTAGATAAAGAGCAGCGAGAGAAACAGGGATGTTCGGACACAATTATCAGAAAAGTCAGATTAAAATTGCCATTGTTGGAGATGTACATGAACAATGGGAAGCGGCAGATGGGGAAGCGCTAACCCGTCTTGGGGTTGATTTAGCGCTATTTGTAGGGGATTTTGGGAATGAGTCGGTACCGATTGTTCGGGCGATCGCCTCCTTGGACATTCCCAAAGCGGTGACGTTTGGAAACCATGACGCTTGGTTCACGGCGACGGACTGGGGTCGCAAAACCTGTCCCTACAATCGCCGCAGTGAGGATTGGGTCCAGTCTCAACTGGATATCCTCGGCGAGACTCATGTGGGGTATGGCAAGTTAGATTTTCCCCAGTTTGGACTGACGGTGGTGGGGTCCCGTCCTTTTAGCTGGGGAGGGTCGGAATGGAAATATGCGGATTTTTATAGCGATCGCTGCGATGTTAGCAGTTTTGTGGAGTCTACCGATCGCATTATGGCAGCAGTCAAACGCGCCAGCTTCGATACGATTATTTTTCTGGGACATAATGGACCCAAAGGGTTAGGCGATCGCCCAGAAGACCCCTGCGGCAAGGACTGGAAACCTCTGGGAGGCGACTTTGGGGACCCGGATTTTGCCGATGCGATCGCCCAAACCCGCAAAATGGGCAAAACCATCCCCCTCGTCACTTTCGGACATATGCACCACCGTCTGCGCCACACTCAAACCCGCTTGCGGAAATCCCTGCATACCACCAGCGATGGCACTGTTTACCTGAATGCAGCCCGCGTTCCCCGGATTGTTCCTACAGAAACGGGTCAATTGCGGAACTTCTCCCTGGTTGAATTACAAGGGAACACCGTGACTCGCGCCTCCCTGGTTTGGGTGGATCAAGATTTCGCGATCGCCTCCGAAGAGGTACTCTATCAACAACACCCGGAATCCGTTGCCACCCTCGCCTAGGGGCGACTGGATTTTTTCCCCCCTTGCCTCTTTCAATTCCAGACAACTCGGGGTAAGATAAAACAGAGCCGCACTGGAGAGGTGGCAGAGTGGTCGATTGCGTCTGACTTGAAATCAGATGAATCCGCAAGGGTTCCGGGAGTTCGAATCTCCCCCTCTCCGTTGATTCAATCCAAAAAAAACCCGGCAGGGGTTAAAACCCCCGCCTCATAGCTTAAGTCGGTTAAAACCGACTGAAAGTCTTATGGGAAATGACTTCACTCGTTCTCTTTATTCGTTCGTAGTAACGACTTCAATCGTTCCCCCCATTCAACCCCAACCCTGCGATCGCCTCGTTAACCTCTAAGCAATATCCCTCCGAAATTGCGGTAAAGTTTGACGTATCATAAAAACAGTAAAATCCTAAAAAAACCCGATGACTGATAACCGGATCAGGGCTTATATCCAACTCATTCAAAAATTATTAGATTGTCCCGAAGGAGAAGAAATAAATATACTTCGACAGAATGAAGATTTAGTCGATGTTGAATTTATCTACATTTTGGAACAAGCAGCCGCCAAAGCCGAAACCGAAGGGGAAACAGAAGCCGCTAGTTTTTTAGGGGATTTAGCCCAACAATTACAACTCGCCTTTGGACAATCGACGGAAATGATGAACCCCGATCGCAGCGATCGGACCGGGGCCTATATTAAACTCATTGAAGGTATTTTAGCTTGCGATCGAGGGGAAGATGTGGCACTTCTTTTAGATAACAACTCCGATTTAGTAGACCGAGGTTTCGTCCAAGTCCTCGCCCAAATTGCTCAAATGTTGACTGAAAATGGCAAGCCAGATTCTGCCGCATTTTTAATCAATATGGCAACAGAAATCTCCGCTGTCATCGAGGAAAGTTAACATCGTTTAACAGTCAAAGGCTATCAGGAGTGCGTAAAACGCTGACGCACTCCCAAGAATGGACGCGAATAACTGTAGACATTCCATTAAAAACAGATGGATTGCACCCTCCTTCCAAACTGTTACAAAAATTTATTAAATTCCTCACCCGTTCATGATAAATTATTACAATCGGAGTAGGTGTAGACATATAGGCTCATGCGTTGTTTAAACTGTCATGCAGAAGGCATCTCGTCAACGAATCAATACTGCCCCAAATGCGGCGCTCATTTACCCGCACTCCAGCAAAACCTCCTGCCGGAACAAACTCGCTTAAAAGCCGACACCTACGAAATCGAATATGCTTTAGGACGAGGGGGATTTGGGATTACCTATCGAGCGCATCATATTGGCCTGGAACAACCTGTCGCCATCAAAGAATACTATCCCCAAGAACTCGCCCATCGCCACAGCAATAATGGGGGATTAACCGTTCCCCAAAACAAGACGGAAATGTATCAGCGTTGGTTAACCCGATTTTTGCGAGAAGGGCGGATTTTAGCCAAACTGAATCATCCCAGTTTAGTGCGAGTGCAAGACTTATTTGAAGAAAGAAACACCGCCTATCTGGTGATGGAACTGCTCTCCGGGAAAACATTAGGACAAGAGTTAGACGAGCAGCCTGGGAAAAAATTAGACCCGCAACGAGTTAGGGAAATCATCACATCTTTAGTCAGTGCTTTAGCGGCAACTCATCAAGCCGGAGTCTATCATCTCGACCTCAAACCCGACAATATTCTCCTGACACCGGAAGGGCGAATCGTCTTAATCGATTTTGGGGCAGCCAAACAAGAAAGCGCCACCATTGGTCCCACCCGGAGTACCCGAGCATTTACACCAGATTACGCCCCACCGGAACTGATTGGCAACCAGGCGATCGGGCCAGAAAGCGATATTTTTGAACTGGGGATGCTCTTACATCAAATGCTCACCGGGACCCTACCACCTCCAGCCCTGAGTCGCCTCATCGGAGAACCCTGGGAACCCCAATTAGAGGAACCCTGGCAGGGTTTAGTCGCCTCCGCCTTACCGCTACAGAAAAATCAGCGCCCTAACAATATCAGTGAGTGGTGGAACACGGCAGCATCTGAGGTAAATAGCTCTGGGAATATGCGATCGGCAACACTCCCTCGACCCAAACCCCAGGTTTCACCCCCGGTTTTAAAGCCCCGGCCAACAACTGCGTCCGGTCCCGGCAAAAGCGTAATAGATCTGCGCGGCTATTTTATCTTGCCCGAACTACAAGCTCAGGGAATGGTACGACGCTTTGGACGTGGAGCCATCCGAAATGTGTTCCTGCTGAATCAGGAATTAGCGATTGTCTGTGCCACAGGTGGCGCGGCATTGTTTAACCTAAGCAGTGGTGAAGCACTCTGGGAAATCGACTGCCCTGCTAATTCTGGAGCCGTAAGTCTGGACGGAAAACTGTTAGCTTTAGCGAGGGGACAAACTATTTACTTCTGCGATTTAATGACGGGGCAATTCCTGCGTCAAATTCAGGGACATACCGACGGGGTGAATAGCGTAGTCTTCAGTCCCGATGGCAAATTACTCGCGTCTGGAAGTAAGGATAAGACCCTGCGGCTGTGGGATACCGTTACAGGAATGGAACTGCACCAACTCTGTGGACATACAAAATCCGTGGTTAGTTTGGCCTTCAGTCCCGATGGCAAAGTCCTTGCTTCTGGGAGTGAGGATGAGACCATGCGGCTGTGGGATGTGGTTACGGGAAGGGAACTCTACCAACTCTGTGAACATACCTGTATCGTGAACAGTGTGGCCTTCAGTCCCGATGGCGAAGTCCTCGCTTCTGGGAGTGGGCCTCATACCTTGTGGTTGTGGAATACGTTTACAGGAAAGGAATTGTGTGAACTTAGTGCACATATGAGGACCGTCAAGAGCGTAGCCTTCAGTCCCGATGGCAAATACCTCGCTTCTGGGAGTTTAGATAATACTGTGGTGCTGTGGGATGCCGCTACCGGAAGGGAACTGCGTCAACTCTCTGGTCATACCTACAAATCCGTGGTTAACTTGGCCTTCAGTCCCGATGGCAAAGTCCTCGCTTCTGGGAGTTTAGATAATACGGTGCGGTTGTGGGATACGGCTACGGGAAGGGATCTGGGCCAACTCTCTGGTCATACCGAATCTGTGAACAGTGTCGCCTTCAGTCCCGATGGCAAATACCTCGCTGTTGCTGGCAATTGGGATCAGATCGTGCGGCTGTGGGATGTAGCTAAGGGACAGGAACTGCGCCAACTCTCTGGTCATAGTTTGTGGGTAGAAAGTGTCGCCTTCAGTCCCGATGGCAAATATCTCGCTTCTGGGAGTGACGATAAAACTGTGCGGCTGTGGGATATGGCTAAGGGAAGGGAACTGCGCCAACTCTCTGGTCATACTCACTGGGTTTTTAGCGTCGCCTTCAGTCCCAATGGCAAATTACTCGCTTCTGGGAGTGGGGATTATACGGTAAGGCTGTGGGATGTGGTTACGGGAAGGGAACTGCGCCAACTCTGTGGACATACGAGCCCCGTAGTGTTTAGCGTAGCCTTCAGTCCCGATGGCAAGTTCCTCGCTTCTGGGAGTGAGGATAATACGGTGAGGCTGTGGGATGTGGTTACGGGAAGGGAACTGCGCCAATTCTGGAGACCTACTGGCCCAATGAAAAGCGTCGCCTTCAGCCCAAATGGCAAATTCCTCGCTTCTGCGGGGTGTTTTGATAATATTGTGAGGCTGTGGGATGTTGCTACAGGAAGGGAACTGCGCCAACTCTCTGGACATACCGCCCCAGTGGAAAGCGTGGCCTTCAGTCCCAATGGTAAATTCCTCGCTTCTGGGAGTCAGGATAATACGGTGAGGCTGTGGGATTCAATAACGGCCAGACAACTGCGTACATTTCAGGGACATACAAGGTCGGTTTCTTGCGTTGCCTTCAGTCCCGATCGCAAATATCTCGTCTCTGCAAGTCATGAGGGGGTAGTCCGGTTGTGGGATGTGGCAGATATCTAGAGTTGAAAAAAATTCGGATTTAGTCACCCCATCACTGGCTTAAATTCAAACATTAGCCGGTGATGAAACAATAGATTTAATCTTCCTTCCCCTTCGTCAACAGGGCTACTTTCTCAACTAACTCTAACGGCAATTCCACCGTCTGGGCAATTTCTTCTAAACTGACCCCTTTCCAAATCAAGTGTTTGATCAACACAATCTGGCCTTGCTTCCACCCGTCAAACCAACCTTCAATCCAGCCTTCGGCAAAACATTCTTGATAGGAGCGATTGTCTTTCCAACTTCCTAGTTCAAACATGGTGGCTATCTCCTCTTAACCTAAAATTTGGGATAAAACCCCCTCGATTCACCTGGATTAGAGGGGGTCGATTGGTTTATGTCAACCTACGGATTTTTATCGGCATTGAGTGGGGTTAATCTTCCTGACTATTGCTATCTTCGGCAGCTTCCCGAACTAAATATAGTGGCAACTCCAACGATTCAGCAATAGCTTCTAAACTTAATCCCTGACGCATTAAAGGTTTAACAGCCTTAATTTTGGCCCGCATTTCACCTTCGGCAAGGGTTTCTTGATAGAAGCGATTGTCTTTCCAACTTCCTAGTTCTAACATGGCGGCTATCTCCTTTCGAGTTTTTGTGGTTAACTTGTAAATAATGATGGTTTCAATGAGTTCGATGAGGTCCCGTTGGTGGTTGGGATTGGGGAGTTCAGTGGTGGCTTGGGCGATTAGGCGTTTGGCTGTTTCTACCGCAGCCGTTTCCGGTTCTATGATTAGTTTAACAACTCCCAGACCTAATGTGCTTTCCCCTTCCGGTTCCAGTTCATCCAAGTAGATGCGGGTGACCCGATCGCAGTTGAGCAGTTCCTGAAATTGTAACTGGTCTTTGGGTTCGATATGACGATAGGGGTAAATGATGACGACTTGCCAGGGATTTGCCGGTTTGTATTGGCGTAGGTAGATAAAGAGTTCGGCAAAAATCCGATAGTAAAGCTCATCATCGGGTTGGAATTGTACTTCGGTGAGGTAAAAGGGTCGGTTGGGTTCCTCGTCGGTGGGTATGAATATCCCATCAATCCGAAAAGCCAATTGTTTGACTTCGATGGAGGTGAACTGATAGGCACTGGCTTCTTGAATCGGACGGTGGAGTAATTCAAAGAAGATAGTCGGATATTTTTGGAATATGGTATAAAAAATTGTGTCAGTTCTCATGGGCGCTGAGATGAAGGTGAGTTGGGGATATCTCGTATTAGTTGTTTTGATTTGTTCTTATTTTACCGCGATTGGTTCTTAAAAGCAACAATAAATAACAGTTTTTATTTGTTTGTTTAATCTGGATTTTAGCTTGTGCCAAATAACGGAGTGATCCCCCCAACCCCCCTTAAGAAGGGGGGCTTTTTAGGGTTTTACAATAAGTCTATTGAAAAGTTAGGAATTGCCTGCTACAACTGGGTGACCCTTTTGGGAATCGGGTGTTGTACGTTAGACTGGGGTTATGGAGTCGGGAACACCTGTGGATTGGGGGGGTTCAATCTCATTGTCGATCGCGCGTAATGGAGAGGATAAAAGTTGTGAAACGCACTCAAATAATCGGTTGGGATTCATCAGGAAAATTCTCGGGAATTTTTGGCTTTAATCGCCGGTTTAGGCGCTGGCATCATCGGGCGATCGCACCCCTGATTGCTGCTATGGTGGCAGTCGCCTCTGGTGCAAATGTCGCCACTCTTGCCGCTGAAAGTTTGACCTTTCGTCTCGGTCCCTGGCAAGGCTCGATCGCCATTTCTGATTTAGAAGAGTATGCTAGAACTGGCGAACTTCCCGGCAATCTTGCCCCCCTAGGTCCCTTTTTACCGGACGGATTGCAAGAGGTGTTGGCGCAACGGGTGGAAATTGACCCCGATATTGGCGATCGCGCCCTGGATCGTCTCATCAAATCCCCCCAAGGAAACCGCTTTATTCGTGCTATTTTCTTACTCGTTCCTGATAGCACCATTGAGCAAATTAAAGATGCTATTAAACTCGTTGCCACCGAAGGTAATGGGCTGAGTTTATTAGGCATTTTAAAAGCCTTGCCCGGGGATAATATTGTTTTTGATGCAACTTCGGCGATCGGCGTTGCATCACGTTTGAATCTACCCTATTTAGAAGGGCAGATTTTGAGATCTCGCTTAGAAAGTGACCTCGAAGTAGAAACCGAACCCTTTTTCGCCAGTTTCGACCCCGCCTTACCCGGTTCCCAACAGGTTTCTCAGCAAACCCTCACCTTTCGCGATCGCCAGCGCAATCGAGATATTATTGCTGAACTGTATTCCGGCACCAATCCCCAAGGACCTCTAGCGGTTCTCTCCCAGGGATTAGGGTCCGATCGCTTCTTATTGAACTATTTATCTCAACATCTTGCCTCCCACGGCATCACCGTCGTTGCTATTGAACATCCTGATATTAATGAGGCATCCGTTGAAAATCTCCCCGTCACCTTAGACCCCACCAATCTCATCCCCGCTTCCGTCTTTTTAGAACTTCCCAAAGATATTAGTTTCGTCCTGGATGAACTCACCGAAATGAACCGCCAACCCGGTTCTCTTGCCGGGAAATTGAACACAGCAGAAACAGTAGTCATTGGTCATTCTTTAGGCGGTTATGCCGCATTAGCTGTAGCGGGGGGCGAGTTAAATTTAGACGAATTACGAGACTTTTGTAGTGAGGGCCGTAAATTAGGCCGATCGCCTGCGGATTTATTGCAATGTTCTGCCACAGAATTATCGGGAAATCAGATTACCTTGCGCGATCGGCGGATTAAGCAGGCAGTCGCCCTAAATCCGAATATTGGCAGTTTATTTGGGGAAAAAGGACTGAGTGAAATTGAAATTCCTATCCTGTTAGTCGCCGCCAGTGATGATGCTTGGGCCCCGGCAGTCACCCATCAATTGCGGCCCTTTACTCAACTGGAAGATCCGAAATATCTCCTCACGGCGATCGGGGGGACACATTTCAGCGTCACTGACCCCGACTATCCCAGTCTGTTAGAACGTCAAACCGTCTTACCCGATGACCCCACTCGGGAACAGACGGAAAACCTGCGGCAATTATTGCGCGGGGTCACCTTGGCATTTGTCAAACAGCAGACACCGGAAGCGAGTACCTACGCCCCATTTTTAAGCGCTGCCTACGCCCAATCCCTGGGAACTGAAGAAACAGCTTTGCGCCTGAATGAAACCCTCCCCACGCGCTTGGCGCGGTGGTTGGCAACCAGTGAAGCGGCCCTCGGGCGGTTGGATTGAGGCATTGACAAGGGCGATCGCATCCTGTGTTTAAGATGCGATCGCCCTTGTACGGATGCTTAACCTTCACAAACCGATTAAACTAGAGACAATACCTGTCTTAGAGATTTTTTCCCCCTATTCCTGAACCAAAAACATCGGGATTGCTTCAGGAATTAAACTCTCGCCCTATTTCTCTAAGTTGGGCCTAAAATTTCAGCATTTTTTGAGATTATTTTGGGCTGATATCCTGCATTATGAATACATTTTTTGCTTTTGTAGTTCCCTTAATTTTTGGCATTCTCGGTTATACCGTGAGCGCCGTTAAAGTTATTAATGAAGGAAACGAAGCCTTAGTTGAACGGTTAGGCCGATTTAATCGCAAACTGAGTCCCGGTCCTAATTTGGTATTTCCTTATGTCGAAAGTATCGTGGTAGTAGATACTACTCGGGAACAAGTTTTAGATGTCCCGCCTCAAAATGCCATTACCAAAGATAACGTCGCTATTAAATTAGATGCGGTAGTCTATTGGAAAATCATGGATTTGCAAAAAGCCTATTATGAGATCAATAACATCAATTTAGCGATTAAAAACCTGGTTTTAACCACCCTGCGTTCGACCATTGGTCACATGGAATTGGAGGAAACTTTTTATTCCACGGAGGAGATTAATAAGCGGGTGCTAAAAAGTTTAGATGAAGCAACATTTAGTTGGGGAATTAAAGTTTTGCGCGTGGAAGTTCAAGACCTTGACCCGCCGAAAACGGTTTTAGAATCAATGGAAATGCAACGCGCTTCGGAAATTCGCAAACGGGCAACTATTGTTGATGCTGAAGCAACTGCCGAGTCTGTGCAACTGATTTTAGACTTGCTACAACCTCAGATGACAACCACAGAAGTGATGAGATATTTGCTGGCTAAACGCTATGTGGATGCGAATCAAGAACTGAGTAAAAGTCCTAATTCTAAGGTAATTTTTATGGATCCCAAGGCGTTAAATGATACCCTATCAGAGCTGATTTATACGCCGGAAATTGGCCAACACCTGACTAATCCGAATAATCCTACCCCCCCAGGAGGAAATCCTCCCCCCAGTCCGCCGGGAAATGGCTCGAATCCTACTTAGGTTTTGGGTCGATAAATGGCATCAGCCACCCGACAAACGTCGTGCATTTCAGCAACATCATGGATGCGGAGGATATCGGTACTGCCAGTGGCGATCGCCGCACAACAAGCGGCAGCGGTTCCCCAGACTCGCTGTTTGGGGTCGGGTTGGTTGACCAGATGTCCGATAAAACTTTTACGAGAAGGGCCGACTAACAGGGGATAGCCTAATGTTTGAAACTGGGATAAGTTTCTAATCAGGTCCAGGTTCTGCTCCCAGGTTTTAGCAAACCCAATCCCCGGATCGAGAATAATTTGAGAGGGTTGAATTCCGGCAGCAGTTGCCTTCTGAATTTGAACGGTGAAAAATTCTGTGATGTCCCCGATTAAATCCTGATAATGGGTGAGTTTTTGCATGGTTTCCGGAGTGCCTCGACTATGCATGAGGACGAAGGGGACGCCTAATGCTGCCACTACCGAGAACATTTCTGGGTCCCCGGTTCCCCCAGTCACATCGTTGACAATATCTGCACCCGCTTCTATGGCAGCTTTTGCTACAGCCGATCGCGAGGTATCGATAGAAATGGGACAGGTGGCGAAACCGGGGTCTTCTCGAAGCGATCGCACCACCGGAACCACACGATTCAGTTCCTCTGTTAAGGAGACTTCCAAGGCCCCCGGTCGCGTGGACTGGCCCCCAATGTCCAAAATATCGGCACCGGCGTTAATTAACGCCTTGGCATGAGTAACCGCAGTCTCCAGGGTGTTAAATTCGCCCCCATCACTAAAACTATCCGGGGTAACGTTGAGGACCGCCATCAAATAGGTCCGCTGACCCCACACAAACGGGCGATCGCGAATCCTCAGCGGCAAGGGTTGATGATTCATCCAGGATTAATGACTTTTGAGAGATAGGGGTTAACGAGTGATACGGAATTCGGTTTTGAAAGGTTTATCAAAACCCGCACCCTCAAGGGTGGGGCTCTACGGACAAAGCCTGCCTACGCAGGCTAATACAGAAAATCGACTTTTAATAACCGAATTGGGCATGATTTGCTGTGAACGGGGGATAACGATTCATACCCCATTTAGTTTTTAAAATTTTCTCTTTAGCCCGCGCTTCTCGGGCTTTGTTCATATAGCCCCACCCTTCCAGGGTGCGGGTTTCTGGATGGTTTTAGCCCGCTTCCAGGGTGCGGGTTTCTTGCGGGTTTCTTCCCTAGACAGTCCAGGGCGCACCGCAGAGCGCCCCTCCTGCATGATTCGGAGAATGGATTCCGGTTCGGAAATGAACCGTTATCCCTTCAACCTAAGCGCGATAGTTGACAATTTTGCCCCAGCTATCCGGGGTGAGACTGGCTCCACCGACCAATACTCCATCAATTTCCGGCTGTGCCATCAATTCATCGATATTATCCGGTTTGACCGATCCACCATACTGAATCGTGACCTCTTTATTGTCCAATTTTGAGCGAATCAACCCGATCACTCGGTTTGCCTCGTCAGGTTCACAGGTTTCCCCAGTCCCGATCGCCCAAATTGGTTCGTAGGCAATCACCAACTGGGTTTGGTCGATATCTACCAGGTCTTTTTCCAGTTGACCTAAAATGTGAGATTCCGTCTCGTTAGCGGCGCGTTGTTCCTTCGTTTCACCTACACAGAGGATGGGAATCAGTCCATATTTCTGGGCTGCTTTTAGGCGCAGGTTCACCGTTTCATCGGTTTCCCCAAAATATTGCCGACGCTCGCTATGCCCGATAATGACATACCGCACGCCGATTTCCGTCAGCATCGGGCCAGAAATTTCTCCCGTATAGGCACCCGCTTCTTCCCAGTGAATATTCTGAGCACCTAGGCGAATGCGACTCCCGTGCAAATTCTTGGACAGATCGCTTAAAGCAGTGAATGGCACGCACAGAACCACTTCCCGATTCTCCGGGGCGTCCTCTGCGTTGGGTTTGAACCCCTCTAAAAACTCCAGGGCTTCTGCCTGGGTTTTGTACATTTTCCAATTACCGGCCAGAATGATTTTTCGCACGGTTAGCTCAGTCAGATACAGAATTCGACAAAATACTGAATATGAGTGTAAAGCGAATTGGGATCGTTTCACGCCAATCTGGCGAAAAAGTCGCCAAACCTCTCGGTGGGGCCGTAGGCTGTTTAGGGCCTCGGGGGTGACTCGCGACTCTGGGTCGGGAGTTTTCTGTTGCTCATCCTTAATGATTCATATTAATTTTAATGAAGACAGCAGTGAAGTGCTTACTACAAAAACCCGCCGAACTGCTAAAGTCATTCCGGTGAATTTAAAAAACTCAGGAAGTTGTCCTCCCCGGTTAGCCTCCATTTGTAGTAACGACTTCAGTCGTTCTTCTGTCTTGAAAAGAGAACGAGCATGACCCAACCTAAACCTTACTTTCTCAGGAAGCTAGGGAGCTTAAGTGCTGATTCAAATTGATAAAAGGCTATAGAAATTGTTATGGTTCGGGAACGATATCGGCGTCAATTGTAGCCGAAACTGCCATTTTAAATATAAAATTAAGTGACTCTCCTACCGCCCTGAAGGGGATAGCGATTTTCAATATGGTTCAAGCGACGATCTCATATAGCATAGGCTTTATCAAACAAGAAGCTCGTCAACTCGTCAAAAAAGGCATTCTCAGCCGTCAGCAGCCGATTTATACCCTTTGCAAGTACATTCCCGCTCGTGAATGGGGAAACATCGAGCGAGAGTTAGAACAAAATGACTTTTTGCTGCGCGATCGCATCTGTGATTTGTTAGGTCGGGAAGATTGGTTCGACGAGTCATGTTAGATTAGGTCCACCCTCACCGTTGTGCTTTGATTTGCTTTCTTAGCATAAACCCCACCACCCGGGGGAATCCTGGGTGGGGTTTCTGTCTTACCCTCACAGGGGCGATCGCCTACTTGAAATGCAAAAAGCTTCTGATTTCAGAAGCTTTCTATCACCCATTCTCACTTATCACGGATCATTAATCCTTGTAGGCAGGCCATAAGCAACCCCTCCAGGTCAAATTGGAGGGATAAAGCTAGACTTTTCTACACCAGTCCCGCTGCTTCCCGGGCCGCTTGTGCCTCATCAGGATGAATGTTCAGACGAGTGAGATTGATTCGGCCTTTGTTATCAATATCGCGCACTTTAATCACGACTTGATCACCCACGGCGAGTTCATCCTCAACCTTGCCGACTCGATAATCGGCAATCTGAGAAATGTGTACCATTCCTTCCTTACCAGGGAGGAATTCCACAAACGCACCAATCGGAATAATCCGCGTGACGGTCCCCAGATAAACATCCCCCGCCGATAACTTGCGAGTCATGTTTTGAATAATCGTTACTGCACGCTGTGCCTTTTCACTTTCGATCGCCGAAACGGTGACGGTTCCATCATCCTGGATATCAATCTTGGCACCAGTTTCCTCGGTAATGCTCTTAATCATCTTACCGCCCGGTCCAATCACCATGCCAATGAATTCGGGGTCAATCTTGATCGTCAACAGGCGTGGCGCATAGGGTGAGAGTTCTGCGCGCGCTGTATCAATTGTCCCCAGCATTTTTTCCAGGATATGCAGTCGCGCCGGTTTCGCTTGCTGAATCGCCTGGGCGATCGTCTCCATAGACAACCCGGAGATTTTCATATCCATCTGCAAGGCAGTGATTCCCGTGTCGGTTCCTGCTACTTTGAAGTCCATATCCCCGAGGAAATCTTCAATTCCTTGGATATCGGTCAAAATCCGAACTTCATCCCCTTCTTTGATCAGACCCATTGCGGCACCGGAAACGGGTTTCTTGATAGGAACACCGGCATCCATTAGACCCAGGGTCGAACCGCACACCGAACCCATTGAGGTGGAACCGTTGGACGAGAGCACCTCAGAGACGACGCGAATCACATAAGGGAATTTGTCATAATCCGGTAACACCGGCAGTAAGGCGCGTTCTGCTAAAGCGCCGTGACCGATTTCCCGACGTCCAGGCGATCGCATCGGTCGGGTTTCTCCCACGGAAAACGGCGGGAAGTTGTAATGGTGTAGATACCGCTTTTCATCTTCCGGATGCAGGTCATCGGCTAAATCTTGGGCATCTCCCGGAGTTCCCAAGGTCACCAACGATAACACCTGAGTTAATCCCCGGTTAAATAAAGCGCTACCATGAACCCGTCTGGGCAACAGTCCCACGCGGCAGGAAACAGGCCGTACTTCGTCCAGTTTACGACCATCGACGCGCACGCCATCTTCGACAATCTGCCGCCGCATCAGTTTCTTGGTGACTTCTTTAAAGACTTTCCCCAACGCTTTGCTGTCAGCCGTTGCCGCAACCCTCACGGGTTCTTCCTCGGGCATTTGAGCTATTTGCTCTTGGATGGTTTCTTTAATCTCATCTAAGCGCGTATCGCGGAGGGTTTTGTCTAAATACTGAGACAAAATCCCTTTAATATCATCGGTTGTCCGTTCCTGAATGAACGTTTCCAGGGTCTGATCCACCTCTTGCGGTGGCTCAATGACTGGCTCAATTCCTAACTCTTCCATGATTTCCCGCTGCGCTTGAATCAAATCGCAGGTTGCTTCATAGCCGAAATCAATGGCTTCGATGATATCCTGTTCGGGAAGCTGATTCGCACCGGCTTCTACCATGATTACCCCATCGGGGCTCCCGGCGACGACCAGATCCAAATCTCCCGAGGTGATTTCTTTATAGGTGGGATTAATGATAAAATCATCACCCACCAAACCGACGCGCACGGCTGCCATGGGACCATAGAAGGGAATTCCGGCTAACTGCACCGCCACCGAAGCACCCGTCACTGCTAAGACATCCGGGGGCACTTGGGGGTCCATTGACCAGGTTGTAGCGACAATTTGAATATCATCCCGAATCCACTGGGGAATCAAAGGCCGCAAGGGACGGTCAATTAATCGACAGGTTAAGGTTACCTTTTCCGGTGGTCTTCCTTCCCGTCGTAAGAAGCCTCCAGGAATTTTCCCCCCTGCATAGAGGCGTTCTTCGTAATCAACCAATAAGGGGAGAAAATCAATGCCCTCTCTGCCCTGGGAACGGGTCGCCGTCACGAATACAGCCGTATCTCCCGACTGAATTAATACTGCACCACCCGCCTGGGGTGCAAACAACCCAATAGTGAGTCGAATATCCCGTCCATCAAAGGATATTGACTTTTCAATTTCTTTCATGCAGTCCTTTTTCCTTCTAATTCGCTCTCTTTTCTTTTCTGTGGCAATCGTAACACTTCTAAAGTGCGATCGCTTTAGACGCAACCAGGGGTTCGGACTGATCAGGCAACAGCAATCTCTTGGCCACGATCCCTGATGATCTCGCCCGGTCTTTACGGAGCGGTTTTGGCTTGAGTGCATCTCTCCTTCTTTGGGTCCGCCGCCCCTGCGCGGATGCTTTCTTTGGGTACTCGTCCCCATGTTTCAAGCCTTTTGATCCATTTTAGCCCACGATCGCAGCTTTACACGCCAGACATCATCCCCGCAATCCGGCAAAATCTTCAGCGAATCAGGGACAGGAGTCGTTCGGTTTGGACGCCCCTGAGCCTTAAGCGGTTCTCGGGATTCCTCCTGGGTGACCCTTATCCCTGCCCTATTCCTATCCCCTGGTGCGATCGCCCTGAATCCGAGGTTTGGGTTGCCGGAAAAATGTTAAATTGAGGCCAGTCGCATTCCAGGGCATTGGAATTCAGCCGGAAAATTACCATCCGTTCCATCCAATCCGGCGGGGTCAACTGTTATGAATTCCCTCTTTTTTAATCTAAAATTGAACCCAAGCGTTTTAAACAGACCCATTTCATAATAAGTCGTCAGTTAGAGGATTTTTCACAGGCATGGCAATTTTACATGGCAGTTGGATTCAATCAGGGGATTCAACCGAAGGCAAACAAATCGGTGAATATTTATTAATTTGGGGAGAAACTTGGCGGCGATTCAATCCCGATGAAACGCCAAATTTAGGGAAGGCCCTCGTCCATCCTTTAGCCATGAATGCCAGTGAATTAAGCGAGTTTATCACCCGCTTAAACACAGAAAATCGCTTGTCCTGGAAATTACCCGACTGGGCGGATCCGACTGCTACAAAAGGCAAAAAACAAAAGAAGACTGACAAAAAGCTAGGGATTGAACCTTGGCAGAAGGTGGCGATCGCCCTGCCAACGGATCTCAGTTCCTCTCAGGGTCCGATTCCCCTCCATTCCGGGAGTCAACCTTCAGAAGAAGACATTGTGCTGTATCCTTGGCAAGTTGAGGGACTCTGCCTGAATGCCGCAGATACCATTGACTTTTTATCCGCATTGCCCTTGGGGACCCTCGACCCTGCGGATAATTTTATCGGGTCTGACTTGCGCTTCTGGTCCCACATTGCCCGGTGGAGTCTGGACCTCCAGGCGCGATGTAAGTTTCTCCCCCAAATCCAACGCCCTCTCACCGGAGGCGCGATCGCCCATTGGCAACCCCTCCTGGATAGCGACACCGATCGCAAACGCCTCAACCGCTTCACCCAGCAAATGCCCACGGCTTGCCGGACCTATCAACTCGGCAACCCAGAAGAATTAGCAGTCCAATTCCCCCCAGAACCCCAGGAGTTGTTACAAGGATTTCTCTCTCAAGCCCTGGATATTCGCATCCGCAAGGCGGCTGGGCAGGAGTCCATGCCAAATTTGGTCTCTCCGGTGAAAGAATGGCTGCAAGGGTTAGTTTCTGAACCGGGGATGATTTCTGGGGAACCCGATGCGATCGCCAAAATTGAATCGGCGATCGCCACCTGGACGGCCCCAGTTGCCCCTCATCTCGCCGGACAGCAACCGTTTCGCGCCGCCTTTGAACTCGTCCCCCCGGAATATGGCGATAATCGTTGGACGTTGCAATATTTCTTGCAATCCATTGATGATGCTTACTGTTTAGTCGATGCCAAAACCATCTGGAATAATCCAGTGGAACAGTTTGTATATCAAGGTCGCACCATTGAACACCCCCAGGAAACTTTGTTGCGGGGATTAGGATTAGCTTCCCGCCTATTTCCGCCCTTGGAAGCGAGTTTAGATACGCAATGTCCCCAATCCTGTGCGATCGCACCTCTGCAAGCCTATCACTTTATTAAATCTGTCACTTGGCGTTTTGAAGATAGTGGATTAGGCGTCATTTTACCTGAAAGTCTTTCCCCTCGCGATGGATGGGCCACTCGCTTAGGATTATCCATTCGCGCCGATAGTCCAACTCTTCCCAAAGGCGGATTAGGATTACAAAATCTCCTGAATTTTAAATGGGAATTAACCATTGGTGGACAAACCATTTCCAAGAAAGAATTTGACCGTTTAATTGCCTTGAATTCTCCTTTAGTAGAAATTAATGGAGAATGGGTGGAACTGCGGGACCAAGATATTCGCGCCGCCACGGACTTCTTTAAATCTCGCAAAAATCAGATGTCTTTGACCTTAGAAGATGCTTTGCGCTTGGCGACGGGAGATACTCAGGTCATGGAAAAACTCCCCGTGGTTAAATTTGAAGCTGGGGGACATCTGGAGGAGTTGCTGAATACTATCACTAACAAGCGATCGCTAGAAGATTTAGAAGTTTCTACCAACTTCAAAGGGGAATTGCGGCCCTATCAATTACGCGGTGTCAGTTGGTTGGCTTTCTTACAAAAATGGGGTTTAGGCGCTTGTTTAGCCGATGATATGGGATTAGGGAAATCCATTGAAACTATTGCATTTTTGCTGTATTTGCAAGACCAAAAAGAATTAAATAATCCCGTATTGTTAGTTTGTCCCACCTCAGTTTTAGGCAACTGGGAACGAGAAATTAAAAAATTTGGACCCAAGCTTAAAGTCATGGTTCATCATGGCGATAAACGGGCCAAGGGGAAAGCCTTTGCACAAGCCATTCAGGGCAAAAACTTAGCCATTACCAGTTATCCCCTGGTTTATCGGGATCAAAAAGAACTACAGAGTGTTTCTTGGGAAGGTATTATTTTAGATGAAGCGCAAAATATTAAGAATCCCCAGGCGAAACAGTCCAAAGCTGTCCGAGATTTGATTGATGAAGAAACCCAACCGTTTCGGATTGCATTAACGGGAACGCCGGTGGAAAACCGACTGCAAGAACTGTGGTCAATTATGGACTTTTTGAATCCGGGTTATTTAGGTGCGCGACAATTTTTCCAACGGCGATTTGCTACCCCGATTGAGAAATATGGGGATACGGATTCATTGGAGGCATTGCGATCGCTGGTTCGTCCTTTTGTCCTGCGTCGCCTCAAAAGTGATAAAACCATCATTCAGGATTTGCCGGAAAAACAGGAGAATCCGGTATTTTGTGGATTGTCTGCGGAACAGGCAAAATTGTATCAAGAAATCGTGGATAGTACCTTGGCTGACATTGATGCAGCAGAAGGGATTCAGCGGCATGGGTTGATTTTGGCATTGCTGGTTAGATTGAAACAAATTTGTAATCATCCGGCGCAGTTTTTAAAAGAAAAAACCCTGAATCAACCGCTGCGATCGGGCAAATTGCTGCGCTTAGAGGAAATGCTAGAAGAGATGCTGGCAGAAGGCGATCGGGGTTTAATCTTTACTCAATTTGCAGAATGGGGGAAACTGCTGCAACCCTATCTGTCCGAAAAATTAGGCCGAGAAGTTCTATTTTTGTATGGAGGAACCCGCAAAAATCAACGGGAGGAAATGGTCGATCGCTTCCAACAAGACCCCCAAGGACCGCCGATAATGATACTATCCATCAAAGCCGGTGGGGTGGGTTTAAACTTAACCCGCGCCAATCATGTCTTCCACTACGATCGCTGGTGGAATCCCGCCGTGGAAAATCAAGCCACGGACCGCGTATTTAGAATTGGACAAACCCAAAATGTGCAAGTGCATAAATTCATCAGTACCGGCACTTTAGAGGAGAAAATCCACGATTTAATTGAGAGTAAGAAAGAGTTAGCCGAACAAGTCGTAGGCGCAGGTGAACAATGGTTAGCCGACTTAGATAGCGATAATTTACGCAACTTACTCATCCTCGATCGCAATGCCGTCATCGATGAAGACGACTCATAATAAGGACAAAGGACAAATGACAAATGACCCAGGACCAATGACCCAAGACAAAGAATGGTGGACACAACAATGGCTAGACTTACTTAATTCCTATCGCTTTAAAAAGCGGTTAGAACGGGCTAGAGTTTATGCGAGAGAGGGAAATGTTTTAAGTATCGATTTTGAAGGACAAAAGGTATTAGCACAAGTCCAAGGAACGGACCCAGAACCCTACAAAGTTTCTCTCTGGTTAGATCCATTAACCGATGAAGATTGGACCTATGTCATTCAAACGATGGCAGAACGGGCAATTTTTTCCGCTAAACTTCTAGCGGGGGAAATGCCACAAAATATCGAAGAAGTGTTTGCTGCCAATGGGGTGAGATTGTTTCCATTTACCCTAGAACAAGTCAATTCCCGCTGTAGCTGTCCGGATAAAGCTAATCCCTGTAAACATATTGCAGCAGTGTATTACTTGTTAGGCGATCGCTTTAGTGATGACCCGTTTGTATTATTTCAATTACGGGGACGCACTCAAGCCCAAATTCTTGCTTCACTCCGACAGATTCGGGGTACGGATACGAATGTCGAACTAGGGGAATCTAAAGTCAAAGAACATAAATCAAAACTGCATAAATCTCCTCTAAAAGTCGAAAAATTTTGGCAGTATGATGACCAGTTAGAATCGGGATTAGTGGTAATTGCCCCTGCGCCCAGTAGTGAAACCGTGTTAGATGTTTTAGGACCAATTCCCATTAAACCGGCAGCAACGGGACAAGCGGTGATGCAGTCATTAACAAGCATTTATCAAACTGTGAGTCAGCAGGCAATTTTATCAGCATTAAGTCGCGATGGATGAATAGAATTGTTGCTTTTATTCCGGAGGATCCCCCCAACCCCCCTTAAGAACGCCAATCGGCTTTTTTTAGATTAAATCTGGTTGGAAAAAGTTGGGTTTCTGTTTTAGCCCGCGCCCGCTGGCTGTGTCCGTATAGCCTCACCCTTGGGGGTGCAGGGTTGTTCTAAAAAGCCCCCCTTCTTAAGGGGGGTTGGGGGGATCTCTCCGGGATTTTGCAACTATAATAGAGTTAGGATATCGGCTTTTTCCCCTTCATTTATAACCGAAGAAATTGCTAATTCCACCCTAAAAATGCTACCATATCCTAACTGACTTTCCACGGAAAGATTAGCTTGATGTTTCTGGGCGATCGCCTGGACAATGGCTAAACCCAATCCCGTCCCCCCAGTTTGACGGCTGCGATCGCTATCCACACGATAGAACCGTTCAAAAATTCGGGTTTGTTCTTCCAATGCAATGCCAATTCCGGTATCTTTCACGGTAATTACGGCAAGGCGATCGCGTCGCGTTAACTCAAGCACAACTTGACCCCCAATCGGTGTATAGTGAATCGCATTAGCAATTAAATTAGATACCAATCGATACAACTGGGATTCATATCCTAAAACATAAATTTGAGCATCGGTAACATGACTAATGAGATGCAGTTCGCCCCCGATGGCTAACTCTAAAAATTCCTCTGTTAAATCATTGATTATATCATTTAAACAGCAAGGTTTAAAGGGGATTGGGGATGAATTTTGCTCCAAACTGGTTAACAAGAGTAAATCAGAAATTAAATGACTCAACCGCCGTCCCTGCCTTTCCACCGTTTGCAGCATGATGGGAATTTCCGACTGATGGGCGGGGGGTAATCGTAACATAGCCTCTACTGTTGCTAACAGACTGGCTAGAGGCGATCGCAATTCATGGGCAGCATTTGCCGTAAACTGTTGCTGTTGCTGATAGGACTGATAAATCGGCTGCATGGCTAATCCTGATAGCCACCAACTGGAAATCATCACCAACCCTAATGCAATGGAAAACCCCATCCCTAAAATCCATTGCATTCGCTGCACTTCTCCGTCAAAGGCTTCTAACGTTCGGCCAATTTGTAAGTATCCCCAAGAAGGATGAGAATGATGGAAAGAGGAAGATTCACTGGGATGGTGATTGTGTAAAATAATCGTAAATTGGTGATAGCGAATCCCCTGGAGACTCTGAAACGTTTGCCAGGGTTCAGGATGGAATGTTCGGGAAATGCCTAGGGGTTGACTAGGAGAAAAAGCGAGAAGTTTTCCTTGCTGATTAAATAGGCGAATATAGTAAGTATTGCGATCGCTAATTCCGATGGTATGACGTTCAATTAATGTCGGACTGATATTACAAGATTCTCCCGCTACACAGAGTTCCGGCAAAATCCGCTTTAAAACCGTTGTCGCTTCTCCGGAAGGCGGTAACATCGGTTCCAAACTATCATGCAACGTCCCGGCGATTGACTCCATTTCCCGTTCCATTGCTTCCCAATTTGACTGAATCAGCGATCGATACAAACTCACACCGGACAAACTCAAAATCACCGCCATTACCCCGGCATACCAAAAAGCAAGACGGATGCGACTGCGGCGAAATAATTGATGACTATTCATGGTCGAAGAGATTTACACAGATGTATTATACCTCTTGCAAAAAAAAGGATTGATCCCCCCAACCGATTGGCGGTTTTAAGGGGGGCTTTTTAGAATTTTGCAAGAGAACTATTAAAGCGATATCCTTGACCTGGAATGGTTTCAATGGGACAAGGACAACCATAAGTCGATAACTTGCGCCGCAATAATCGCATTTGTGCCGCTACTACATTGCTAATCGGTTCTTCATCCAAATCCCAGAGTTGATAGCGAATCTTACTCCCGGAAATAATGCGATCGCAATTTTGCATCAAATAGGCAAACAGTTGAAATTCTTTCACCGTTAACGGAATCAGTTGAGGCGGTTGAGTCAAGGCGAAATATAAGGCATTATTCCCATAATCCAAAGTAAATCCACCCACCGTCAGAGTTTGGGGTTGAAGTTGAGGCGATCGCCGCTGTAATGCACGCAAACGCGCCAATAATTCTTCCATCACAAACGGTTTCACCAAATAATCATCCGCCCCAGCATCCAGTCCCGCCACCCGATTTTCCGGCTGTCCCAACGCTGTTAACATCAACACAGGTAACGGATTTTGATGCGATCTCAATCGCTGACATAACCCGACCCCAGATAACTTCGGTAGCAACCAATCCACGATCGCCACTGTATAATCCGTCCACTGACTTTCCAGACAATCCCAAGCCTGTAACCCATCTTGAACCCAATCTACCACATACTTTTCATTCACTAACACCTGCTTAATTGCCTGTCCTAAATCCGCCTCATCTTCCACCAGCAAAATTCTCATCTGTGTTTAGGAAAGTCACTACAGGCTTGATTTTAGCCAAGGTAGTTCCATTTCATCTCAATTTCATCTACCCTTTGCCAAACTATGGAAGATTGTTATCCCCTACAGGAGTGAATCATGGGTTACTCACATCAATATCTAATTCGCGCTGTTTTAATCACAACGGTTCTTTTCTCCTTCCCCAAACCAGCTTTATCTCATGTGGGACATGGGGATGAATTCCAATCCAGTGGCGGGATTGAACGGGTAGCAGTGAACCCGGAAACCGACCAAATGTTAGGTATTGTGGTTACCCCGATCGCCCCAGCGGCAGATGGTAGTGCCAGCACCTTAATCCCCATCACCGCCTTAGTCAATGCTGACGATCAGCAACTCGTTTTTGTCCAATATGAAAACTTCTATGAACCTGTTCCCGTTACCACCGGCGCAACCCAAGGGGAACTGATTGAAGTCATGGAGGGGTTATCCGTAGGGGAAAATCTCGTCACCCAAGGCAGTTTGTCTCTTTATGCTGAATCTCGCAAAACCCAATCCCCGGAGACTGCCGCCACTCCACAACCCGTCGCCACCCAGAGTACATCCCTGATTGAGGATTCGACACCCCAACCCCTGGAAATCGCCCAACAACCCCTAGAAACTACCCCAACCGAAAGCACATTTCCGATGGGTTGGTTCGTCGGCATTGCGATCGCTATCCTTCTCGTGGCAACCCCGATCGCCTTAGTCAGTTCCCGCAAAAAAAACAGCAGCCTTTCCGATAACCAAGGAGATCGTTAAGTAGGCAGATGTTAAATTCACTTCTCAATCTTACCCTCAAAAACTCCATTGCTCAACGGTGGTTAATCGTTGTTAGTGCTATCTGTATTACCATTTGGGGAATCTTCAGCATTACCCAAATGCCTTTGGATGTTTTTCCCGAATTTGCACCGCCTCAAGTTGATATTCAAACTCAAGCAGCGGGATTGGCACCAGAGGAGGTGGAATCGCAAATTACGGTTCCCATTGAAAGCGCGGTTAATGGTTTACCGGGAGTCACCACGGTGCGATCGTCCTCCAAAGTTGGACTCTCAATGGTTCAAGTGGTATTTGACTCCCAAGCCGATATTTATAAGGCAAGGCAAGCGGTTACTGAACGAATTCAACAGATTACCAATCAACTTCCGGCAGGGGCACATCCCCCTGAAATTTCCCCCCTAGCTTCCCCCTTAGCGACGATTTTGCAATATGCATTTACCGTCACGGAAGGAGGGGAAACTTCCTTAATGGACCTCCGGCATTTCGTGGATACTACCCTCACCCAGCAACTTTTATCGGTTCCCGGGGTAACCCAAATTACGGTGTATGGCGGTGACGAACGGCAGGAACAAGTGCTCGTTGATCCGGCAAAATTGCGATCGCTGAATGTGTCTTTAACGGAAGTTGCTCAAGCGGCTAGAGGCGCTAATTCCAATGCCCCGGGTGGGTTTTTGATTGGTGGAGGTCAAGAATTATTAGTCCGAGGAATCGGTCAGATTAAATCCATCGAAGACTTACAGCAATCGGTAGTCAAAGTCCAAGAAGGCTCCCCGATTTTACTTAAAGATGTGGCAGAGGTGAAAACTGGAGCAGCCCTAAAACGGGGCGATGCTAGTTTTAACGGAGAATCGGCTGTGGTGATGATGATTAATAAACAGCCTAATGTCGATACTCCCACGGTCACCAAAGCAGTAGAATCCCGGATGCGATCGCTCCAGGAAACCTTTCCCGCCGATATCCAAATTGCCCGCACTTTTCGCCAATCGAATTTTATTGATTCCGCGATTAGTAATGTTAGCGGTTCTCTGATTCAAGGCATTATCATTGTCTCCGTGATTATGCTGCTATTTTTGATGAATTGGCGCACGGCAGTGATTACCTTAAGTGCCATTCCCCTCTCATTAGTCATTGGCTTATTGTTCATGAAAGCCTTGGGCTTGGGCATTAATACCATGACGTTGGGAGGATTAGTCGTTGCCATTGGTTCCGTCGTAGATGATTCCATTGTTGATATGGAAAACTGCTATCGGGGACTCCGCACGAATCAAGCGCAAGGTAATCCGAAACATCCCTTTCAAGTGGTTTATGATACCTCCGTTGAAGTCCGACTGGCGGTGGTTTTCTCCACAGTGATTATCATTGTTGTCTTTGCGCCTATTTTTAGTTTAACGGGGGTGGAAGGACGGATTTTTGTGCCAATGGGGTTGGCTTATTTACTCTCGATCGCCGCCTCAACCCTGGTCGCCATGACCCTTTCCCCGGCCCTTTGCGCCATTCTGTTAGCGAATCAAACCCTTCCCCAGGAAGGGACTTTTGTTTCCCGATTAGCGGAAAGATTGTATCGCCCGTTGCTGAATCTATCCTTACGCGCCCCCCAAATTATTCTAGCGATCGCCCTCGCGAGTTTAGTAGCAACCCTGGCGATTGTCCCCTCCTTGGGACAAGTTTTCCTACCGGAATTTCGGGAAAAATCAATGGTTAACTCAATGGTTTTATATCCCGGAGTTTCCCTAGATATGACCCATCGCGCCGGTATCGCCCTATCCAAATCCCTGCAAAACAATCCCCTTTATGACTGGGTACAAGTTCGCGCCGGACGGACTCCCGGGGATGCCGATGGCGCGGGGGTAAGCATGGCTCATGTCGATGTAGAACTCAGTGATTTAGCGTTAAAAGACCGAGAAACCAGTGTTCAACAACTGCGCGAAAGTTTTTTAAAATTACCGGGTGTTGCGCCTAATATTGGCGGATTTATTTCTCACCGCATGGATGAAGTCCTCTCGGGAGTCAGAAGTGCGATCGCCGTCAAAATTTTTGGTCCAGATTTAAAGGAACTGCGCCGCATTGGTGAACAAGTTCGAGATGCGATCGCCCCGATTTCTGGGGTAGTTGATTTGCAACTAGAACCGCAACTTCCCATTCGCCAAGTCCAAATTGAATACAACCGGCAAGCTGCCGCAACTTATGGTTTAACAATGGAACAATTGTCAGAAGTTGTGGAAACTGCCCTCAATGGTCGAGTTGTTTCTCAAGTGCCAGAAAATCAACAACTGATTGATATTTTTATCACCCTGACTGAGACGGGGCGCAACAGCTTAGATGCAATGGGCGCAATTCCCATTTCTACCCCAACGGGAGAGACAATTCCCCTCCGAAATGTTGCCCGTTTAAGTTATGGCATGGGAGCAAATGTAGTCAATCGGGAAAATGTCTCTCGGCTAATTGTAGTTTCGGCGAATGTGGCAAATCGAGATTTAGGCAGTGTCGTCGGCGATATTCAAGAGCAAATTCGGGAAAAAGTGACCTTACCCCAGGGATATTTTATCCAATATGGCGGACAATTTGAATCAGAACAACGGGCGAGTAATAGCTTATTGTGGTTTAGCCTTTTAGCAGCAGTCGCGATTGCTATCCTGATGTTTTTCTCCGTTAAATCGCTCCCGGCAACCATCGCAATTATGCTGAATTTACCCTTAGCCTTAGTCGGGGGAATCATCTCCATTGCCTTAACCGGCGGCGTAATTTCCATTGCCTCCCTGATTGGATTTATTACCCTATTTGGAGTAGCAGTCCGCAATGGGTTGTTACTGGTGGATAATTACAACACAAAATTTGCTGAGGGAATGCCTTTGAAAGAGGTGATTATCAACGGTTCCCTCGACCGAGTGAATGCCATTTTGATGACCGCTTTAACCTCTGCCTTGGGAATGTTTCCCTTGGCGATCGCCACCGGCGCAGGGAATGAAATTTTACAACCCTTAGCCATTGTGGTTTTAGGGGGCTTATTCACCTCTACCGCCTTAACGCTGTTAGTAATTCCGGCGCTTTATGCCCAATTTGGGAAACGATTAATGCGTCAAACCAAACCAGCAATGGTGGATATCGAGTCCGGATGGAAAAACCCTAACACCATCCTTCATTGACCAAATTCCACCCGCGCCTTTTCCACAATCTCCGGCGTCACGACATCCAGTTCGGCTTCTCGCGCCAACTGGATGATTCGCTGTCTTGCCTGCGATCGCACGAAATAGGGAATATTCTTGAGCTTAACTTTCGCTTCTTCCGTCCATTCCAGGTCATCAAATAAATCAGAATTAGACATAAATAATATCCGGTTAAATGTTAAATTTTTAAATGGCAATCTGTAAATCTACAGCAGTGCCATTTATTTTATTGTAATAGCAAATCCCACTTCTCTAACACTTTAAAACTATCTTCCTAACAAAAAAGCTCCTGCTTTATGCAGGAGCCTTTAATGATGAACTGATTACTCGAAATTCATTCCTTCAATTCAGAAGAAATTAATCGAGTTCAGTCATGGCCAACACTGGCTCATCTTCACGGTCGATACCGCGTTCAAATCCAGCAGCAGCGGCGCGAGCGCGTCCAGCGTGCCACAGGTGACCCACTAAGAAGAAGAAGGCCAAGATGAAGTGAGAACCAGCCAACCAAGCGCGGGGATTCACATAGTTGAAGCCGTTAGCTTCAGTGATAATCCCACCCACAGAGTTGATGGAACCGTTAGGAGCGTGAGTCATATACTCAGCAGCCCGACGGATTTGCCAGGGTTGAATGTCATTTTTCAGCTTACGCAGATCCAAGCCATTCGGTCCACGGAGGGGTTCCAACCAGGGGCCACGGAAATCCCAGAAGCGCATGGTTTCACCACCGAAGATGATTTCCCCAGTAGGAGAGCGCATCAGGTATTTACCCAGACCCGTGGGGCCTTGAGCAGTACCGATGTTGGCACCTAAGCGTTGGTCACGAACCAAGAAAGTGAAGGCTTGAGCCTGAGAAGATTCAGCGTTGGTGGGGCCGTAAAATTCGCTGGGATAAGCAGTGTTGTTAAACCAAACGAAGGAAGCAGCTACAAAGCCCATTAAGGACAGAGCACCTAAGCTGTAGGACAGATAAGCTTCTCCAGACCAGATGAAGGCGCGACGCACCCAACCAAAAGGCTTGGTGAGGATGTGCCAAACACCGCCAATAATGCACGTAAAGCCAACCCAAATATGACCGCCGATGATGTCTTCCATGTTATCGACACCGATCAGCCAGCCTTCGCCACCGAAGGGAGACCGGGCTAGATAACCGAAGATCACAGCGGGGTTCAGAGTTGGGTTCGTAATCACCCGCACGTCACCGCCACCGGGTGCCCAGGTGTCATACACCCCACCAAAGAACATGGCTTTGAGCACTAGCAACAGGGCACCCAATCCCAGAACGATCAGGTGGAAGCCCAAGATGGTGGTCATCTTGTTCTTGTCGCGCCAGTCATACCCGAAGAAAGAAGAGTATTCTTCCAGGGTTTCCGGTCCGCGAACGGCGTGGTAGATACCACCGAGACCGAGAACGGCAGAAGAAATCAGGTGCAGAACACCAATAACAAAGTAGGGGAAAGTATCGATGACTTCTCCGCCCGGACCTACACCCCAGCCCAGGGTACCCAGGTGAGGCAGAAGGATTAAGCCTTGCTCATACATGGGCTTTTCAGGAATGAAGTGACCGACTTCAAATAAAGTCATCGCTCCAGCCCAGAAGACAATCAATCCAGCGTGAGCAACGTGAGCGCCCAGCAGTTTCCCGGATAAGTTGATCAGACGGGCGTTTCCAGACCACCAGGCAAACCCGGAGGTTTCTTGGTCACGTCCGCCCATGACCATCGAACTATTGAAAGATGTTTGCACGGATGAGAACCTCTTTTTGCGATCGACAACAGATGATATCGCTTGTTTAGATTTTAGGTTTTAGAGGGGAATTAAATCCAATCCAAAATCAAAAATCTGCAATTAAATTTTCTACAGAGCGTTACCGCGAGGTAGAACTTCTTCAGGGAACTCGAAGTTTTCGTGAGGCTGGTCCACGGGAGCCATCCAAGCCCGAATCCCTTCATTCAGAAGAATATTCTTGGTGTAGAAGGTTTCAAATTCCGGGTCTTCAGCAGCCCGCAGTTCTTGAGAAACAAAGTCATAGGCACGTAGGTTTAAACCTAAGCCAACGACCCCGATCGCGCTCATCCACAAGCCGGTGACTGGGACGAACAACATAAAGAAGTGTAACCAGCGCTTGTTGGAGAAAGCGACCCCAAAAATTTGGGACCAAAAACGGTTAGCGGTAACCATCGAGTAGGTTTCTTCCGCCTGAGTCGGTTCAAAGGCGCGGAAGGTGTTAGAACCTTCGCCATCTTCAAACAGGGTGTTTTCCACGGTGGCTCCGTGAATGGCGCACAGCAGTGCACCACCGAGGATACCAGCCACTCCCATCATGTGGAAGGGGTTGAGGGTCCAGTTATGGAACCCTTGGAAAAACAACAGGAAGCGGAAGATAGCCGCGACGCCAAAGCTCGGAGCAAAGAACCAGCCAGATTGACCCAAGGGGTAAATCAAGAACACGCTGACGAACACCGCAATGGGTCCGGTAAAGGCGAGTCCGTTGTAGGGACGGATCCCGAGCAAGCGGGCAATTTCCAACTGACGCAGGCAGAAGCCAATCAGACCAAAGGCCCCATGTAGGGCGACGAAGGTCCACAGACCGCCAAGTTGACACCACCGGGTGAAGTCCCCTTGAGCTTCAGGACCCCAGAGGAACAGTAGGGAATGTCCCAGACTGTTGGGGGGAGTAGAAACAGCCACGGTGAGGAAGTTGCAACCTTCTAAGTAGGAGGAGGCCAATCCGTGGGTGTACCAAGAGGTGACGAAGGTGGTGCCGGTCAGCCAGCCTCCCACTGCGAGGTAGGCGCAGGGGAAGAGTAATAGGCCAGACCAACCGATAAAGACGAAGCGATCGCGTTTTAGCCAGTCGTCGAGGACGTCAAACCATCCCCGCTCTGCCTGTGCGCGTCCGACTGCAATCGTCATAACGCAAAATCTCCAAATTAAATATGACTACGCTTAACTCTTTATGAGCGTTTTCGTCCTGGGTTTCTGCCAGCCATAGCAGAAAATGGGCGATCGCGGTTCAAGAGTTTACGTTTCTTTACTATGTTTCTCATTATAGGGGGAAACCTGAAAATTTTTAAACCCTTTCATCTAAAAATTTTATGAAGAGTGACGCTATGGGTTTGGAGGTGGGGGTGGGGCTCACGGAGGGGACTTTTCTCTAGAACGGGTGATGCCAGCAGCCCACTTGATTCCCTGGGTTTGGCCTTGGGGAGGGCCACAGTGAGCAGAAACCGGGCAGGGATAGGGGGGCGATCGCCAGTTAATTTGGGTCGTTCATTTCCAGACATCCCCGGAATGCTGAGATTTTGGGATACTAGAAAGGTGCGGTCCAATGAACTTTGCCACAAATCATGTTTACGATTGACTTAACCCTGAAACACACCCCTTTACCTCTATCGGTGCAACGGAAGACTATCGAAGATGCCGAGACCCTCTACCAGCAGGTGGTCGGAGCGATGCGCTCAGGGAGTTCTGAGATTTTGGAACTCACCTGCGAGAAAATGCCCGAGAAAAAAATCGCCGTCTTTATTAATCAGCTCACAGCGGTGCAAATCTCTGAAAAGTCTGGTGCGGCGGCGGCAGGCAAAGCGCCTGGATTTGCAGCGTTGGTGGAATCCCTGAGTCAATGAACCCCCAGTCTCCCAGTGACGATCGCCCTGGGGCGATCGTTGTGCAGGACCTCTGCTTTAACTGGCCCTCTGGAACAGAGGTTTTAAAATCCTGCTCCTTGGCAGTTCCCCAGGGCGAATTTTGGATGCTCTTGGGGACCAATGGCAGTGGAAAATCCACGTTACTCCGGTTACTGGCTGGTTTGCTCACCCCTCGGGATGGTCAAATTTCCATTTCTCGTCCGGTGGGGTTCGTGTTCCAAAACCCGGATCATCAGTTAGTGATGCCCACAGTCGGAGCCGATGTCGCCTTTGGGTTGGTGGAGGAAAATCTCACCCTGGCTCAAACTCGCCATCGCGTGGAAGAAGCCCTCACAGCGGTCAACTTACTCGCTCTGCAACGACGTCCGATCTATGCTCTGAGTGGAGGTCAAAAGCAGCGGGTGGCTATTGCTGGGGCGATCGCCCGCCATTGCGAGGTTCTGCTGTTAGATGAGCCAACCGCTTTACTAGACCCAGACAGTCAGTTAGACCTGGTGGCTCAAGTCCAACGGTTGGTCAAAAGCCGAGGTTTAACGGCGCTGTGGGTCACCCATCGTTTTGAGGAATTAGCCTATTGCGATGGGGCTTTCCTGCTGGAGCGGGGTCGGATGGTCGCGCAGGGAAATCCACAGCCTCTGATCCAACGGTTGATGGAATCTGAGGACTTAGAGTGATACCGAGGGCCGTGACTGCTACTTTTAGGAGTCGCGGTCCTTTCCCCTTGGAAAGATATTGTTATGCTTGGCGTTAGTTTAGTTTTAAAATTTTAAACTAAATTTAAGTTTGGATTAGGACAAAAAATGATAAAATGCGAAGCACCTAGTCTGATTCTGAGTAAATAGTAAACAAATGTAAAGATAACGCCATGCCACGCTCCTCAGCGCGACCTTTATTGCTCGTGGATGGATACAACATCATAGGACTATGGTCGAAGCTCAAAACCAAGCGAGACTTGGACGGGTTAGAAGCATCCCGCCGAGAACTAATCGAGTCGCTGATCAACTACAGCGCCTTTGAAGGATTAGATACTCTGGTGGTTTTTGATGCTCATTCTCGGCATGAGCCAAGCTATACCGAAGTCATATCGAAAAGTTTATCCGTCTGCTACACCGACTTTGGGCAAACCGCAGATACCTATATTGAAAAAACCTGTGCCACCTTTCGGCGAAATTTGGGAAACCTCCATCGCCGGTTAATTGTGGCGACCTCTGATCGGGCTCAACAGCAAACGGTTTTAGGATATGGGGCCGAATGGATGTCAGCGCTTCAGTTCGCCCAATCGATAGAAGCGACGGAACGCCGTTGCCGGAGTAAACAGAAAACCCGCAACCAACCCTCTAGCCGGTTTCTGGTCTCGGGACTGGATGCGGAAGCCCAACAGCGACTCGCTCAGTTGCGACGGGGTTTGTAGGGGGGTCAAAACTCTATGGCCCGTTGACTTGAGAGGCGATCGCCACCTATACCCAATCAGAATAAATCCCCACGTTCAAAAAAAAATCAAAAATTTTTGGAAAAGGGGTTGCCAAAATCCGAAAGGTATGTGTATTATTAATAACGGTGAGCCAAGCAAACCGAAACGTTCCTCGGTAGCTCAGTGGTAGAGCGGTCGGCTGTTAACCGATTGGTCGTAGGTTCGAATCCTACCCGGGGAGTTTATTAATTTTAGACTTTGGACTGAAGAGATTAGATTGAATTCCAATCTAATCTCTTCAGATTCAAGGTTTAAAAATATAGAAGATTATGTTGGAAAACACGAATTTAGAAGGGCCGAGACCCACCGAATTTTCGGCGTATTGGTCCCTAGACCCGCAGATCACTTTTTTGAATCACGGTTCTTTTGGGGCCTGTCCCTTTCCGGTGTTAGAAGCCCAGGAACAGGTGCGGCAGCAGCTAGAACGGGAACCTGTAAGGTTTTTCGTGCGCGAATTTGAGCCACTTCTGGATCAAGCGCGGGAACAGTTAGCCCAATTTGTCGGGGTAGATGGGCGGGACTTGGTTTTTGTGCCCAATGCAACAACGGGTGTGAATTCTGTGCTGCGATCGCTCCAGTTTAACCCCGGAGACGAGTTACTGACTACGGACCATGAGTACAACGCCAGTCGCAACGCCTTAGAATTTGTTGCCGATCGCGCTGATGCCCGAATTGTGGTGGCCCCAGTTCCCTTCCCCCTCGCGGACCAGCAGGAGATTGTCGATGCGGTCATGGGACGGGTCACCGAAAAAACCAAACTCGTTCTCTTAGACCATATTAGTAGCCAAACTGGATTAATTTTTCCCATTGAGGAACTCATTCAGCAGCTTTCTCAATATGGGATTGATACTCTGATTGATGGCGCACACGCACCCGGGATGCTACCTCTGAACTTATCAGAAATTGGGGCGACCTACTATAGCGGCAACTGTCATAAATGGTTGTCTGCACCAAAAGGGGCAGCCTTTTTGTACGTTCGGGGCGATCGCCAGCAGCAAATTCGACCCCTTACCATCAGTCATGGGGCCAATTCCCCCCGGACTGATAAATCTCGCTTCCAACTGGAATTTGATTGGACCGGAACTGGGGACCCCTCGGCTTATTTAGCCGTTCCTGCGGCTATTCAGTTTATGGGGTCCCTCCTGCCTGGGGGGTGGGCCGAATTAATGTTAAGAAACCATCAGCTCGTTTTGTCCGCAAGGCAGATGCTTTGCGAAACTCTGGGAGTCGAAATACCGGCCCCCTCAGACTTAATTGGATCGATGGCTTGTATTCCAATTCCTGATGGATCCGCCGACGAATTACATGATCAACTGTTCGATCGCCATCAGATTGAATTACAGGTGATGCCTTGGCCGAAATCGCCCCAACGAGTCATACGAATTTCAGCTCAGATTTATAATATTTTTGAGCAATATCAACAGTTGGCGGCAGTGTTGGAGCAGGTGCTAGGGTGATTCAACCTACAGCTTCTATAAGGGTGATGAAATCGCTTCTGCAAAGCGTTGAAATTGGTCTTGTCGCCATTTAACATCGAGGTTGCGATCGCTTTTTACCTCTAGGACTCGAATACCCGAACTTGGTAAAGGATTTAACAGGGATTGTAATTGCTGCCAAGACTCAATCCTCTGATATTCAATATCATAGCAGGCACATAACCGGCCAAAATTGATGTTTTGGGGGGTGGCAAAAAATTCGGTGAAGGGGGGGTCAAATTTAGCAATAGGTAACATTCCAAAAATGCCACCGCCGTTATTATTTATTAAAATTATTGTTAAATGTCCTTGAAAATACTGACGGATTAAAAATCCATTGGTGTCATGTAAAAGGGCTAAATCTCCCGTTAACATGACGCTACTTTGATGGCGATGGGCGATGCCTAAGGCGGTAGATAATGTTCCGTCAATGCCGTTTGCGCCTCGGTTGACAAAGGGTCGGATATGGCGGTTACCCGGTTTCCAGAAATATTCGATATCTCGGACGGGCATACTATTGGCAATAAACAGGGGAGTTTCTGGGGGTAAATGTTGAGAAATCAGCCATGCGACTTTGGGTTCAATTAGGTGGGGAATGGATGATAGGGTGGTATCGATTTTCTCTCGGGTTTGGCGTTCTGAATTACACCATTGTTGTAGATAGAGGGTGGGGGAAGGATTTGGGGGGATGGGATTTAAGCTGGCGGCAAGGGAGTCGATCGCCATTCGTAAGGGAATCGTGTGGCCATGTAGGGGGTCAAGGTTGCGATCGCTCTCGGTGACTAAAAAGGTTAAAGGTTGAGTGGTTTCTAGCCAACTGCGAAGGGTTTTGCTGGTGGGTAATTCACCAATTTGAATCGCCATTTCTGGGGTGAGTTTTTCGGCAATTATGGGATTTCTGAGGATAAAATCATAAGTAGAAATTAAATAGGGGTTGAGGTCGGCATAATTGCGGAGGGGGGATAATCCTTCGGCAAGTACCGGCCAATTTAAGGTTTTAGAAAGATGGGCGATCGCCTGACAATAGTCTCTAGGATTTTGGGGTTGGGCGATGCCAGCAATGATGATTCCCCGTTGGCAGTTTTGCCATTGTTGGAGAGGGGATGGGGGGGATGGGGGAGATAGGGGGGATGGGGGAGATGGGGGGAGATGGGTAAAGAATTCTTCGGGTTGGAAGGTTGCTGCTAAATCGGCGGCTTGGGGTTCCGGGAAAGGGGCTAATGGATCGCGAAACGGGAGATTCAAATGGACGGGACCGGGAACGGGAAATAAGGTTTTTTCCCAAGCATGAATTAGGGTTTGGCGGAGATAGCGCAGTTGTTTTAGTTCTAAAGAGGGCGTGGCTAATTCCGTTTGCCAGTTGGGATAATGTCCATACAGTTTAATTTGGTCAATGGTTTGACCGGAATGGCAATCGCGCAGTTCTGGGGGCCGGTCTGCGGTTAAAATTAATAAGGGAACGCGGCTTTCTTTTGCTTCTATAATTGCAGGATAAAAATTTGCTCCAGCGGTTCCGGAGGTGCAAACTAGGACAACGGGTTTGCCGGTTTGTTTGGCTTGTCCTAATGCCAAAAAACTGGCCGATCGCTCATCTAAAATGGGGATGGCTTCAATGTGCGGATGAGTGGCAAAGGCTACGGTTAAAGGGGTGGAACGGGAACCGGGACAGACGATAGCGGTAGTTAATCCGAGGCGTTGGAATGTTTCGGCTAAAATAGAAGCCCAAACGGTGTTAGTATTGCGGAAATCTATTGGCATTCTTAAGGGGAAAAGGAATCCTGATGGTCCCGGTGATTAAGGTTAAACTAAGGCTTTTAACAGAGTTTTGAGCTTCAGTTGCACTTCGGCTAATTCTTTGTCTGGGTCCGACCCGGCAACAATTCCGGCCCCGGCATATAATCGGGCGCGATCGCCTTCAATTAAAGCCGACCGAATGCCGACAATAAATTCACAGTTACCATAGCCATCAATCCAGCCTAATGGGGCGGCATATAAGCCGCGATCGAAGGCTTCATACCGGCGAATTTCTTGACAAGCGGTATCCCGAGGAACGCCAGCAACGGCGGGAGTGGGATGGAGGTCAGCTAAAATGTCTAAGGGATGAATGCCGGGGGGTAAGGTGGCTTGGATGGGTGTCCATAAATGTTGAATATTGGACAGTTGTAATAACAACAATTGTGGGGGGATGTTGGGAGTTAGCCCTAAATGGGTTAGGCGATCGCAGATAAAATCAATCACCACTCGATGTTCATGAATTTCTTTCTTGCTGGATAACAGCAGTTTGGCTAATTCTGCATCTTCTCCGGATGTTTTACCTCGCGGGGCAGAACCGGCTAAGGCATCGGTGATTAATTGGTGATTATAAATGGCAAGTAGGCGTTCTGGACTGGCCCCGATAAAATTGGTGCCGCCACCGTTTCCCGTGGCAAAGGTGTAGCAATCGGGGTAAAGTCGGCGTAAATTATTGAGAGATTTAACCAAATTGATGGGAAGGGGAAAGTTTAAATCAATGGCATCGGCTAAAACGATTTTATTTAAAGTTTTGTTGTTAATCCGGTTTAGGGCGGAATAAACAGATTTTCTAAAATTGTCCGTGGGTTTAAAATCGTGTTTCTGTAAAGATTGGTTGGGAAAATTTACCGGATCTAGCCAGCGAGAATTGGCCCACCGAATTTGGGTGAGTTTATTACATAAATCTTGATGTAAGGCTTTAATATTATCTCGGGCCGATAGGGAAAAGTTGGCGACGAACACAGAACGGTTGTGACATCGGGCGACTTGCCAACGGGGTAATAACACCGTGGCGCAAGGAAAGGCTGATTCTGGGGGGCGCAGGTCGTCAAAAAAGGTAAAGTTACAAAAAAAGTGGGGTCCGGCAAACGGGAGGTCGGTGGCCCCGGTGGTAATGGTATTGGCCAGACAGGATTGGATAAAGGTTTGCGCTTTAACAAATCGCGAGGAACCCGAGGGGACATGAAAGGTGATCGCCGCCCCGATCGCCGCGATCGCTTCCCCTTTATTGCCATTTTCAAAATAAAAATGTGGGTCCTCCGGTTGGGCGATCGCTTGGCATACCGCTAGGGGGTCCAGAGGGGGAAGTTCCAGGGATAGGGTGGCAATCTGGGGGCATTCTTTCTCAACGGATACCTGCTGACAAGCGACAAGGAACTGATAAAGATCCTTGCGGTCTGGCTTCATGTTGGTATCAGACGGTACAACTAGCATGGAGAAAAGGATGGCTTCTTGGGCTGGTTGGGGGAAATAGCCCCCGGTTTGCGGAGGGTACCCTCAAAAGTACCTCCTATCTATCTAACCATCGCACGGTTGAATCGTACACGCGCACTTGATGGGGACATCTACCCGGTAAAATAGATCCCGCATTCTCAGCATTGTATGTCACTGAGGGATTTACAGGGGGTTCAATGAAGTTGCCAGCAGGCCCTAGGATACCGTTTTTTCTGCAAGCGCTACAAATGATTGCCAATCCAGTGGCTTATCTGGAACGGAATGCCAGTCGCTATGGTGACCCTTTCACCCTGCATTTATTGGGGGGAAACTCTCCTCCGGTGGTGTTTTTGAGTCATCCAGAGGGGATTCAACAGATTTTTACCTCGGCGGCAGGGGCGTTTGAGTTAGGCAAAATCACCGACCCCTTTCGCCCCCTCACTGGGTCTCAATCCCTGATTATGCAGGATGGGGCCAAGCATCAAGGAACGCGCCAGCTTTTGATGCCGCCTTTACATGGGGAACGGTTGCAAAGTTATGGCAACCAGATTTGTGATATTACAGCGGAGGCGATCGCCCATTGGCAACCGGGTTCTAATCTGAATCTGCGTCAGGCCCTGTCGTCGATTTCTCTCAAAACGATTTTGCGGGTGGTGTTTGGCATGAACCCAGGGGAACGTGCCCACCAACTCGAACTCCTGATTGAACCGTTTTTAGAGTCGGTGAACTCTACCCTCAACTCGGTGCAATTTTTTTGGAATCCGTTACAGCAAGATTTGGGTCCCTGGAGTCCTTGGGGGAAATTTCTGCGCCAACAGCAGCAAATTGATGAGTTAATTTATGCAGAAATCCGCGATCGCCGGGGTCAAACTGATGGCAGTGATGTCCTTTCCATGCTGATGTCGGCGCAAGATCAGGCGGGAGAGGGAATGGGGGAGGCGGAATTACGCGATCAGTTGATTACCCTGCTGTTGTTGGGTCATGATACGACAGCATCGGCCCTGACTTGGGCGTTTTATTGGATTCATCAGGATTCCGAGGTGCGATCGCAGTTGGTGGCGGAACTGGATAGTCTGGGAAGTCACCCCAACCCGATGGCAGTGGCGCAATTGCCCTTTCTGCAAGCGGTTTGTCAAGAGGCCCTCCGTCTGTATCCCATCGCCTTAATTTCTCAACCTCGGGTGGTAAAGGAATCGGTGGAAATCCAGGGGTATGAATTTGCCCCGGGGACGGTGTTGGTTCCTTGCATTTATTTAGCCCATCGGCGTCCGGATGTCTATCCGGAACCGTTGGCATTTAAGCCTCAGCGGTTTTGCGATCGCAAGTTTTCACCCTATCAATATTTTCCTTTTGGCGGTGGGAGTCGCAGTTGTATCGGTATGGCCCTAGCGATGTATGAGATGAAGTTGGTCCTGGCAACGGTCCTCTCTCGCTATGAATTGGCCCTGTGCGATAAAGGTCCGATTCGCCCTCACCGTCGGGGGATTACCTTTGTCCCCTCGGCTAATTTTCAATTGGTGGTGACACAGCGGCGATCGGCTGTTTTGTCCGCAGCGATGGGATAGGGTCCCATCCGGTAGTTATCGTAAAAACCCACACCCTCAAGGGTGGGGGTTTTTACAGACCTTTGACAACCGGATTCCGTAGGAGACCACCGGATTGCGTATTAATTCTTAATTTTTATTTCATCCTCTCAGACTTTTCTATCCTCCATCGTAAAATGATGGGGCTGGTTGGAAGAATAATAGGAATAATCAATGACAACTCAGACCATTCAGCCCTCGAATTACAAATTATGGTTAGCTGCTATTAAACCTCCCATGTATAGTGTGGCAATTATGCCAATTTGGGTGGGAACTGCGGTGGCTTGGTATGAGCATCATTCCCTGAACTGGTCGATATTTTCCACCTTTATTAGTTCGGCCATTTTAATTTTGGCTTGGGAAAATATTAGCAATGATGTATTTGATTCCGACACGGGAATTGACAAAAAAAAGCAGCACTCTTTAGTTAATTTAACGGGAAATAAATCTTTGATTTTTTGGGCCGGAAACTTGTGCTTAGCCCTGGGTATTTTAGGAATTGGCGCAATTTGTTGGTGGCAACAAGATTTAACAGTCCTGGGGTTAATTCTGCTTTGTTGTGTCTTGGGCTATATGTATCAGGGTCCCCCGTTTCGATTGGGGTATCAAGGATTGGGGGAATTTCTCTGTTTTTTTGCCTTTGGTCCTCTGGGGGTTTCGGCGGCTTATTATAGTCAAGTCCAAAGTTGGTCCAGCCTGAGTATATTGGCTTCCCTTGTGGTGGGAATTGCGACCACTTTGGTGTTATTCTGTTCCCATTTTCACCAGGTGGAGGATGATTTAGCCGCCGGGAAGCGATCGCCTTTGGTTCGCATGGGGACTCTGCGAGGTGCTCAACTCTTGCCCTGGTTTTGTGGGAGTATTTTCGCGATTACAGGGGTTTTGGTGACGATGGGTAGCTTCCCAGTTTGGACATTACTCTGTTTTGCGGGGTTGCCTTCGAGTCTGAAACTTTGCCGTCATGTTGCTACTTATCATGACAGTCCTGACCAAGTGAGTAACTGCAAATTTATTGCGATCGCCGTTCATTTTTGGAGTGGGTTATTGTTAGGTCTGGGATTTATTCTGTAAGGATATTTGCCGGTCATCAAATTTTAAAATAGGGGTGGGGGACGGTTTTTCTGTCCCCCTCATGTTGATAAAAATGCCCAGTTTGTATCAGTTTAATTATGAAATTTTCGGAAACACCCAAAACCCTTTAATTTTATTTTTGCATGGCTTTATGGGTAAGGGTGATAATTTTTTTGAAGTAATTCAGCATCTATCCGATAAATTTTGCTGTGTGACCGTAGATTTGCCTGGGCATGGGAAAACTCGAATTTTTGGCGGAGATGAATGTTATCAAATGTCTCAGACAGCCCAAGGGTTAATTGAGTTATTAGATGAGTTAGGAATTGGACGGTGTTATTTACTGGGATATTCAATGGGAGGGCGATTGGCATTGTATTTAACCCTACATTTCCCGGAACGCTTTGAAAAAGTGATTTTAGAATCCGCTTCACCAGGTTTGCAGTCTGCCGAGGGGCGATCGCAACGTCGTCATCGGGATGAAATTCTCGCCCACCAACTGGAAACGGGCGATTTTTACTCATTTTTAAGTCAGTGGTATCAGCAACCCTTGTTTGAGTCACTTCGCCATCACCCTTCCTTCGATCGCCTCTTCCAGAATCGGTTGCAAAATCAGCCCAAAACCTTAGCAATTTCGCTGCGACAGATGGGAAGCGGCAGGCAACCCTCCCTCTGGGAAATGCTGGCGTCTGAACCCGTTCCCCTGCTGTTACTTGTGGGAGAATGGGATAAGAAATTTCAAGAAATTAATCATAAAATTACCCAAGTCTGTTCCCTTGCCCAAATGGAAATTATCCCCGATAGCGGGCATACTATCCATTTGGAAAATCCCTCTGCCTATCTCAAATCAGTGATAAAATTCTTTTCAGGTTAGGGTGATCACCCCTTCATGAGGAGGGGTTCGGTGAAACGGATGGGATAGCTGTCCCCCACTGGCTGATACTTTCCTCCCTCTTTCATGGCAACCGCATCATATTATGAATTATAAATTCGAGTTTCGTCCCTATCAACGCAAGTTTAAACGCCCTCTACAAACCAGTCATGGGACTTGGGAAATTCGGGAGGGAATTATTCTGCGCCTAACTGCTGATAACGGGAAGATCGGTTTGGGTGAAATTGCACCCATTGGCTGGTTTGGTTCGGAAACGTTCTTAGAAGCTTTAGACTATTGTCGTAACCTGCCGGATGTGATTAGCGATCGCACTATTTTTTCCCTTCCCCCAAACTTACCCGCTTGTCAATTTGGCTTAGAATCAGCCTGGGAATCTGCTACCTTAAAAACTGACTTCAAATCGGCTTTTTCGGAAGACCAAACTCCCTCCTCCCGATCAAACTATAGCGGATTATTACCCGGGGGAGAAGGGGCTTTACTCGGGCGTCAAATCCTCTGGATGCAAGGATATCGCACTTTTAAATGGAAAATTGGTGTCTTGCCATTTCAGCGAGAAGTACGCATTTTGCAGGAACTGGCGATCGCCTTGCAGCAAGCCACTGGCGATCACCCGGTTTCCCTCCGCCTCGATGCCAATGGGGGACTCAGTTTGGCGGAGGCTGAAGCATGGCTGCAAATCTGCGATCAACTCGGCGGAATCCTGGAATATTTGGAACAACCTCTGCCGGTGACGGAGTTGGAGGCGATGGTGGGGTTGCTTGATCGGTTTTCAACGCCGATCGCTTTAGATGAATCCATCGCTACTTTGCCCCAAATGCAATCCGTCTATCGCCAAGGTTGGCGGGGAATTTATGTGATTAAACCCTGTATCGCCGGTTCTCCCTCGGAATTGCGGCAGTTTTGCCATTTAAACAAAATTGATGCGGTTTTCTCTTCGGTATTTGAGACAGAAGTTGGCAGAAAAGTAGCTTTGAAATTAGCGGGAGAAATTCAACATTCTAGCCAACGGGCCCTCGGGTTCGGGGTGGATCATTTATTGGAATCGGAGAAATTTTTAGAAGACTTATGGTAGAGTTTTTCTGGGGAACCTTCCCCACAATTAAACCAGGTGCTATCCCAACTCAGGCAGGGGGGCTGGGTTGGTCAAAATCAGATTTAATCCCCTGGATGGAGGAAGAACCAGGACCTTTAGGGACGACTGCCTGGGAGTTCTTTTCCCAATTAACCCAGGGTAAAATTCCCCAGACTCTGTTACTAGCAGAACGAGATCCAGTCAGATTTTTAGCGGGTTTTATTGCAGCGGTTGCCGCTGAGTGTCCCCTGTTTTTAGGCAATCCTAACTGGGTTGATCAGGAATGGCAGTCGGCTATCCAACAGATTCAACCGGACCGAATATGGCATCAGGGGCAGGACTTTCCCGGAAAGGCTTGTCAAAATCCCCCGGATACTGTCCCCTCGGGAATTATGATTCCCACCGGGGGTTCTTCGGGTCAATTGCGCTTTGCGATTCATACTTGGGACACTTTGATGGCATCGGTGGCTGGATTTACCCAGTATTTCCAACTCACTGAGGTTAATTCCTGCTGTGTTTTACCCCTATTTCATGTCAGCGGTTTGATGCAATTTCTCCGGTCTTTCACCACCGGAGGAAGGTTTATAAATATTTTTGATTATAAAAGCATTGTAGAGCAAACGGCTTCTAAAATCAATCCGGAAGAGTTTTTTATTTCCCTAGTTCCGACTCAATTAAATAGACTTTTAAATACTCCCGAATCTATCAATTATTTGTCACGATTTCAGACAGTTTTGTTAGGAGGTGCACCGGCATGGCCGGAATTAATGGAACGGGCGAGACAGTACAATATTTCCCTTTCTCCCACCTACGGCATGACGGAAACTGCTTCCCAAATTGTTACCCTCAAACCGGCGGAGTTTCTGGCAGGAAATCCGAGTTGTGGGCGATTGTTGCCTCATGCCAAAATTACGATTACGAATCTTGAAGGGGAAGCGTTAGAAGTGGGTAAAACGGGGATGATTACCATCCAAGCTGATTCTCTAGCAAAGGGGTATTATCCTAGGGAAAATTTAGCCTCATTTTCCTCGGATTTGAATTCGTTTCAATCCGATGATTTGGGGTTTATGGATGAAGCGGGGTATTTAACTGTGGTGGGACGCCACAGCGATAAAATTATTAGTGGGGGTGAAAATATTTACCCGGCAGAAGTGGAGGCGGCGATTCTGGGGACTGGTTTGGTTGAAGATGTCTGTGCGATCGCTGTACCGGATCGCGATTGGGGCCAAGTGGTGACAGCGGTTTATGTTCCCAAGGGCGTAGTGGAGTCGGAGGCGATCGCCTCGTTACTCACCGCTACCTTATCACCCTTTAAGCGTCCTAAATATTGGGTACAAATAGACAGTTTGCCTCGGAATAATCGGGGGAAAATATCCAGAAGTTTCGTTCAAGAAATGGTTTTAATTCAACTCTCCCATCAGGTGACACCGTAAACAAAAACCCATTTGAAAGGCAATATTCGGGTTTCAAAAGGAGATTAAAGGGTCACTTTAAGTAATGGAATGGTCTTAATTTTCCCGCATCACATGGGGAAATTCCATGTGATAAACCTGTTCCCAAAGATATTTTACATAGGACTGATTAGACGGCACAATTCGGCGATCGTAGGCCAAATCCGCCGCCGCCCGATCTAAAATTCGTACATCAATCGGGTTGAGTCGTTGCCGTCTTTTACTCGAACTGAGTAACCAGACAATTTGAAACATGGTTTCTGGGGCAGCAGTGGTATTTGGATTTGACCAGGCCCTTGCTAAGGGCTGACTCTCGTTACTCTCATTAATCCGATCGGTCCGGTCCCAATAGCCTAATTGCCGAATCTGTTCGTAAAGTTCTTGTTCGATTTTCATTATTGCTAAGTGTTCTACAAGGAAAGTATCGTGGGCGCTCTGTCGAGTCCACGGTGTTCTTATTGAGATATAGTTATAATATTAAACTTTGATTAAAACCGTATTAAGATTTACAAATTTTTGTGAATTTTTTAAAATTTTACCCTCACTCGGACCAACTCTCGATCCAGTGAATCATTGCCCGAGGCAGGGGTTGGCGGGTTCGCAGTTGGGGATCAATGGAAACGTGTTCAGTTCGCCCTTTTGCCAGGGGGCGTTCTTTAGGCTTTGAGGCAGCCTGGATCACGTAGGTAATTTCAAAGCGATCGCCAGTAAGGGCGTGAGGGGTCAGGGCGATCGCCACTTCGTCCCCACAAAACAGGGGCTGAAAAAAGTCAATATCGGCATGAACAATCGGAATGGCAGCCTTGGGGTTATTAAAAAAAGTTCGCAACTCTATCCCCGTTGCCATCAGGGATGCCTCGTATGCTTCATGGCAGATGGAGAGAAGATTGGCAAAATAGACGACCCCAGCAGCATCAGTATCTGCAAAGCGAATTGTGCGAGAGTAAGAAAAGGACATGGGCGGTTTTACGGAACGCATTGGCATCCAGAATAGCCGATCGCCGTCCCCGTTTTCCCCCATCCCCAAGGGATTCTAATCTTTAAGGCGATCGCCAAAATACTCGGCATATAACCGACATCTGGGAGTGCAATCATTGCCCCTCATTTTGACTAATCCCATACTCTGCAATTTAAACCCTTGTTCCCCAGGCAAGCGGACTGGATCTACCTGGGCAACTACCGCTTTCATGGCTTGAGTTAGAGGGGGATATTTTTCTAAATTCCACAAATGCCGACGCAAGTGATCCCCATATAATCCTGTTTCTGTCGGTGATTCTTGCACCAATTGAGTGAGAGTTACATCTTTTCGGGCAATATGATAGAGGGCTAATCGCACTAAATAGGGATGTCCCCCGACTAATTCCATTAATGTTTCCACCTGATTGCTATGCCACTGGAGATCATGCCGTTGGGCTAATTCCGTGACTTGGGCGGGAGTAAATTCAGGTAATTCTATGGGCAATCCCACATTAAAGGGGGATTTGTTGACATCTAAGGGGATGTAAACTTCGCTGGAATACACGACAATCAAGCGGAACTGTTTCCAAATATCTCGCCGTTTCGCTTCTTCATGTAGCGATCGCAATAAGCCAAAAAAATCATCGGCAATCTCAGGAAATTCAAACAGGCGATCGACTTCATCTAATCCTAGGGTCAACGGACCGTTGAGTTCCGGGAGTAAATATTGCTCAAAATAGGCTTTGCAACTTTGGTTACTGCCGATCGCCTCTGCTAATTGGGAATACTTCGCCAATCGTTCTAAATCTAATCGGTCCAACTCCAAGCTAACGCTGGCATAAAACCACTGTAAAAAGGTATTTAAACTGCTAAATACCCGGCGATCGGCCAGTTGCAAACTCACCGCCACGGTTTGCGAACCCTCTTGTTCGGCATGATGGAGAATTCGCGCCATTAATGACGTTTTGCCCATCTGTCGCGGGGCTTTAATGCGGATTAATGCCCCCGGTTGGGTGATAGTTTCATAACAGCGGGATTCAATCGGAGGGCGATTGATATAAAAGGTAGAAGCAATTTCTACCTGTCCCTCGGGCAATTCTGGAGGGGCAAGGGGAAGGGGAACTTCGGCAATTGCCCCGGATGAATGATTCAGAGTCCGAGGTAAGCCTTGAACTGCCCAAGGATAACCCGAACCTAACGCAATACGTCCTTCGCCTAAGAGGCTAATTAAGTCAGAAATCATCGCATTTGTATCCCCGTCATGCCGCCATTGCCAGGGTTGAATTCCTTCTAATAAATGCTGTAATTCAAAAGGAATCCCTGGGGGCTGTCCTAGGTTTTGATAAATCGGTAATATCGCCAGTTTTTGCGGATTCATTCTCTGCAACTCTCGCCCTTGTCGGACTTGTTCCCACACTAATTCGCTTTCTAAGCTGTTAGGAGATAAGAGTAAGAGTAGATAATCAAACGATTCTAGGGCAAGGGTATAGTCTTGTAGGGATGAAGTTTTGTTCAGGGTTGCTTGGGGTAAAATTACCTCATGCCCCGCTGTACTTAACCCCTGGTAAAATTGCAGCGAGAGGGAAGAAGGCGCGCGATCGCTAATTAAAATTTTCCAAGAGTGGGGAGATTCGGGGAGAGGTAAAGAATTATCCTCAAAATCTGCAATATCCCGCCATTCTCGCGCCAAAACTCGACAGAGTTCGATAAAATTGGCAAAATCTACAGGTTTACCATTCAGGAAATTACTCACCGTAGATTGGGCAAAACCCAACTCTTCCGCAAGGATTTTTTGACTGGGAAACCCATGACGTAATAATGAGGATTTGAGGGTAGAAATACAGGAAGGACGCACCTTTAGGGATCGGGGCATAATGGCGAAACCGGAAGACACCACCCTGATTTTAAACGGCAGCGTTCCCAAAGTCGATGAGAAGTCGATGAAGTTTAAAATAACTCAGGGGGGTACTCGCCGGGGGAATCTCTAGGATGGAAGAATGTAAACCCCGGGAGGAGGGTTGTCCTCTGTGAGATGAAAGAACAGGTACATGAGATGATTGTTATTAAAAAAACCCCGACGCAACTCCAACTCCGACATCGCCCTTATTTCGTCTGGCTGATTTCTGGGGGTTTGGTTCTGGGACTGCCGTTTTTGTTGCTGGCAGTCGGTTCTTTTTTAACCTGGATTGTTCATCTGTGGTGGATACCTTTACTGTTATTGTTGACCCTTGGGATGGGAAATTTTACCTTAGTTTGCTGGGGCCCTGTGGTAACTTGTACCCTGGATAAACAGTGCGATCGCCTGATTTTGAAGTATGATCGGGCGATCGCTTCTAAACGGATTGAATATTCCCTCGCCGAAATCCGAGAGATTTTAATAGAATCTCGTACTTGGGAGGGAGATATTCCCCAAGACTTTCAGATTGTTTTATTTTTAAAGAATGGAGGATTTATCCCTTTAGAGGGGGTGAGTTCCAGTTGGCAAACTCATCAAGAAACCGCCAATATCATTCGCGCTTTTATAGGTTTACCCCAGCCCAATTTATTCAAGGGATAAAAACATCGGGGGTGATCCGGTATTCAACGTCCTAACTTTAGTCGAAATCCGGTTTGATGCTTGATAGCGATTCCTCCCTCGTCGCCTAGTAGCTTAATGAAAGTTAAATATCCAGAAATAATTAAAGCCTGGATGTTCTGATATAATAAACCCAAAAAACTGGATAGATGAGGAATCTATGTCTGCCAAAAAAGAAACAACTACGCTAATTATAGCCCTAGTAATCGCCCTAGGGTTGATGGGTGCCTCAGTCTGGTGGCTGACGAAAGAATTAGACTGGGGACGACGATTATTGACGGACTCAGAAAATCCCACCCCGTCCGAAGAAATCGTTAATCCCGGGGGAGAAACTTACCCGGAAACTTTAGCCGAGGTGCAGAACGTTCCTAGAGGATTATTTAGTCACGGGGGGAGTAGCACTTGGGTGTCAATACGGGTCGCCGTAGACCCCGCCATTCAAACAGTTTGGCCGCAGTTTCAACTCCGTTATACTGATCCAGTCAGAGGTGCACCGAGTTCAGGAACGGGCATTCAAATGTTATTAGATAATCAACTCACCTTTGCGATGTCGGCTAGACCAATTTCCGATGCGGAATATCAAAAAGCGAGGGATAGAGGGTTTACGCTGAAAGAAATTCCCGTTGCCATTGATGGGATTGCGATCGTGGTCCATCCCTCTTTACCCATTTCCCGGATCACGATAGAGCAATTTGATGCAATTTATGCGGGAGAAATTACCAATTGGAATCAAGTGGGCGGACCGGATTTAAAAATTCAACCCTATGGCAAAATTGACCGAGATTCTAACCCGAGTGTTATTTTAACCTCCACAACCACCGAAGCCTTAAGGGGAGTGGCTTCAAATCTCGGGGGAATTTATTGGGCTTCTGCACCCTTGCTGGTGTCTCAATGCATGGTAAAACCCTTAGCTGTGGGACGGACTTCTAATAACTTTGTCCCGCCTTATAAATTGCCCTTTGTTCCGCTGTCGGAATGTCCTCAGCGGCGCAATGAAGTGAATTTAGATGTGTTTAGAAGCGGAGAATATCCTTGGAGTCGGCGATTGGTGGTGGTTGTTAAAGAAAATGGGCAACTTGACCAACAAGCGGGGGAGACTTATGCCAAATTTTTGTTAACTGAACAGGGGCAAGAATTAATTCGGAAAGCGGGATTTGTGAGTTTACGCTAAAACTCAAATCGATAGAAACTCGAAGGGAACTCAAAGAACTCAGTGTGGATCTCAGTCAGTCCCAGGATGTAATGAGAAAAACAGCGAATCGAGTTTGGAGGAAGTTCCAATGGTAACTGATTTTTCTGCGATCGCCCTACTAACCATGCCGATACAAAGTGCAACGATGAGTGTATATGCTTTGTTGCCGATGCCTGTAAGTCCGCCTAGCTGGTTAAGGCCCCTATTCTGGGGGCTAACGGGTGTGAGCTTTTGTGCGATTGAGTTAGTGGTCCGAAAATATTTCGGTCATAAATATAAGGCGATCGCCTTAAGTATGGGAATTACAGCCCTGATTATGGTCCTCGGGTTCTCCTGGGTACTGATGGTGGTTCGGTTTAAGTGGCAAGTTCTCTATTGGATGGGATTGTCTACGGTTTCGGTGATTTGGTTACGTCCAATGTTTATCCAAAGCAAAAGGGCGATCGCCGTCCCGGATGCAACCGAAGCTAAAACCCTATCCTCGATCTTACCCGGGGAAGTCGGGCGAGTCCTCTATGAAGGCAGTTCCTGGCTCGCACAATGTGATGTTCGTGACTTGGCGATCGCCGCTAACCAAAAAGTGTACGTCTTACGCTGCGAAGGCAACACCCTCATTGTCATTCCTCAACAGCTTTTTCATTCTTAGGCCCTATACATTCCATTACTCCATTCAGTTCACCCACCCCATCAGGAGTTTTATCATGTACGAATCCTTATTTTTAATCTTTCTCGCCGTAACTGGAACCTCCCTCGCCGGTAGCGTCAAAATCATCAAACAAGGGGATGAAGCTTTAGTGGAAACCCTCGGCAAATATGACGGCAAGAAACTCCAACCCGGACTCAATTTTATGATTCCTTTCCTGGAACAAGTCGCCTATCAAGAAACCACTCGCGAGCAATTTCTCGATATTCCTCCTCAAACCTGCATGACCCGGGATAACGTTTCGATTAGCGTGGATGCCGTTGTTTATTGGCGGATTTTAAACATTGAAAAAGCTTATTATAAAGTTAAAAACCTTCAGTCTGCAATGGTCACTTTGGTAACCACCTTAATTCGCTCAGAAATGAGCAAATTAAAACTAGAACAAACTTTCATGGCCCGTAGTGATGTGAATGAATTACTCTTACAGCAACTCGATATCGCGACCGAACCTTGGGGAATTAAAGTAACCCGAGTCGAATTACGAGATATTATTCCGTCTCTATTTGTCCGAGAAGCGATGGAATTGCAAATGTCATCGGAACGGAAAAAACAAGCCGCAATTCTCACTTCAGAAGGACAACGAGAAGCCGCGATTAATAATGCGAAAGGGGAAGCAGAGGCCCGGATTTTACAAGCGAAAGCAAGGCAGCAAGCGGCACTTTTGCAAGCTGAAGCGCAACAACAGCAACAAGTGCTGAATGCTAAAGGCACAGCCGAAGCCGTTTCCACCCTCGCCAAAACCCTAGAATCTGACCCCTACGCTACGGAAGCGATGCAATTTTTATTGGCTCAAACTTATCTGGATATATCCCTAAAAATGGGTGGAGAGGGAAAAGGAACTATCCCCGATCCACGTCAGATCCCAGCTACCTTAGACGGCGTGCGATCGCTCGTTTCTCAGCAGAATAATGGCAAAGTCAAGCAGTTGTCTTGACCTCTTTAAACCCTGGGTTAGAATTAGTGACAATACCTGGCAGGGGATAAAACAATTGGCGGCTTACCAGAATCAAGTCAGTTTCAACCGACTAAACGTCTTATAGTATGTTGTTTTTAGTCGGTTTTTAACCGAATGCAAGCTATGAGGCCGCCACTCGTTTTAACCTCCGCCGGTTGTTGCAACGGGTGCAAAATCTCAGGTCTATCTAAATTGAGATATTTTGTTTTTAATTTAGCCCTCACTATGCAAAAAGGAACTTATTATCAAGCGGGAGGAAGTTTGCCGGAAACTTCTCCTACCTATGTGATGCGAAAAGCTGATTCTAATTTCTATGAAAAGTTAAAAATTGGCGAGTTTTGTTACATTCTTAATTCTCGGCAGATGGGAAAATCTAGCTTGCTGGTGCGAACAGTGCAGCGTCTAACTGCTGAGGGAGTTGCCTGTGCTACGATTGATATTTCTGATATTGGTAGTAAACAAATTTCTCTCGAACAATGGTATGGAGGCGTTGCCTATAAACTCACCAGCAATTTTAATTTATTAGATGCTTTGGAGTTTATGAACTGGTGGCAGGACCGGGAGTCAATTTCTCCAGTTCATCGTTTGGGGGAACTGATTGAAACGGTGTTGTTGCAACAGGTTTTTCAGCGAATTGTGATTTTTATTGATGAAATTGATAGCGTGTTAAGCGTGAATGAATCTTTGGAAGACTTTTTTGCCTTAATTCGGTCTTGCTACAATAAGCGATCGCAAAATTCCCATTACGATCGCCTGACTTTTGCCCTCTTGGGAGTTGCCACCCCCTCGGATTTAATTAGCGATCGCACTCGTACCCCCTTTAATATCGGCCATGCGATTGATTTATCGGGCTTTCAACTCAATGAAGTCCAACCGCTAGTCGCTGGATTAGCTGCTATCGTGGCTAATCCCCAAGAAGTCATCCACCAGATTCTCCATTGGACTGGGGGACAACCTTTTTTAACCCAAAAATTATGTCAATTGGTTCTTGAAACGGGAAAAGTTAGCCCCGAATTTTTACCCCAATCCGGCAATGAAGCAGAATGGGTCGAAGGATTCATTAAAACCCAAATCATTGACAATTGGGAATCTCGGGACGAACCGGCACATCTGCGAACTGTTCGCGATCGCCTCTTGAGAAACCCACAACGGGCGGGACGTTTACTAGGATGCTATCAAAAAATCTTACAATTTAAAGCAATCCCCGCCGATGATAGTCCGGAACAAACCGAATTACGCCTATCTGGTTTAGTCCGAGTTGTAGACGTAAACTTAACCCTTAGCAATCCCATTTATGCTGCAATTTTTAACCCCAAATGGGTGGAAAAATCCTTATTTGATTTGCGTCCTTATGCCGAAGCATTAGCAGCCTGGTTGCAATCCAACTGCCAGGATACTTCCCGCTTACTGAGAGGAAAAGCCTTACAAGATGCCGGTGAATGGGCCAAAGGGAAAAATTTGAGCGATCGCGATTATCAATTTTTAGCCGCCAGTCAAGAAGCCGAATTAAGCGAATTTCGCAAAGATGCGGAACAAACTGAGTTCAAAATTCAGCAACTTTATCGAGAAAAAGAATTATTAGAAAAACTCACTCAGGAACAAAATCTCCGGGAAATCAGCGACGCCAAACTTCAAGAATATCGGGACCATCTCTCCCAACGTATAATCGCCTTAAGCGGTGCAATTATTGCTATTTTGTCATTCCTAATTGGCGTATTTTGGGTTAATAAATCCATTGATAGAACCCATACAAAACTTAATGCCATTGCCTTGCTTTCTCAAGTTTTAATTGCGGAAAATAAAGCAGAACTGGCCCTGATAGAAAGCCTGGAAGCCGCCCAAGAACTCAAGGCATTTATTGGGGTCAACTCCGCCACTCAGTTCCGCGTGGCCCTAGGGTTACATCAGGCGATCTATGGTTTCATCGAACCCGATCGCCTCCTCCATCCTCACCCAGCGATCGCCCTGGAATTTACCCCCAACGGTCAGGGAATCGTCACGGCTACCCCTCATACTGTTACCCTGTGGAATGGCGATCGCACCGTTGCCCAGAATTTAGACAATATTCCCAGTCCAATCCACCGCATTGCTATCAGTTTTAACCGCCAAATCCTCGCAGTCGCAACCCCGGATCATCCCCTGCAATTCTGGACAACCACCGGAAAAAAATTACCCCTGACAATCCCTCATTCAAGTCCCATCACCGATGTGAGTTTTAGTCCCAAAACAGAGGCGATCGCCACCGCAGAAGAAAAAACCGTGAAAATTTGGCGGATCAAAGATGGAAAATTGCTGCAAACCTGGACAGAACATCAGGATCAAGTCTTATCCGTGAGGTTTTCACCCAACGGCAAAACCCTCGCTTCTGCCAGTAGCGATCGCCGGATATTCCTTCGCAGAACCAGCGATGGTAAATTGATTCATCTCCTCGAAGGACATGGCGATCGCGTCGTTGCCATTCGCTTCAGTCCCGATGGTCAATTATTAGCCTCCGCCAGTGATGATGGCACCGTCCGACTCTGGCGAGAAACCGATGGTAAATTATTAAGTATTCTCCCACATTCTAGCCCCGTCACTAGCCTCAATTTCCACCCCGATTCCCAAATCCTTGCCACCGGAACTGCTGAGGGGACCGTTAACCTCTGGAACCGAGACGGCAGTTTCCTCACTCCCTTACGCGGACATCAACAAGCCATCACTCATGTATCCTGGTCTCCAGAAGGGGGAGAATTAGCCTCCACCAGTGACGATGGAACGGCGATCGTTTGGAACCTGGAACTGGATGATTTAGTGCGTCAGGGTTGCCAGTTATTGGGCGATCGGTCCATCCCCCATTCCATCCCCCCCACCCGCCTCAAAGCCTGTTTTTAAGGGCAACCCCAACCCTTAGCGCATTTGATGCTAAAATTTGCGATGACCTGCACTCTTGCGAGTCCCAGGCCAATCCTCTTTAACCCCTACCCCCTGAGTGCACCCTCAAATGCCCTGGTTTGTCAAGATAGAAAAAGGAATCGTCGATAAACCTACCTTCGATCGCCACGTTCCTGCCCATAAAGCCTACGTTGAAGATTTAATTGCCAAAGGACATAACGCCAAAACTGGCTATTGGCAACGACGCGGAGGCGGAATGCTGCTATTTGAGGCGGAGTCAATGGAAGAAGCCCAGCAGATCGTCGCTGAGGACCCTCTCGTCAAGCATGGCTGCGTCAACTACGACCTCTATGAGTGGTGTATCGTCGTTGAATAACGGGCTGAAATCACAACTTTAAAAAATATTCCGCAACCCCCTAGACAAGAGTCGGACAACAATGATATAGTTGTAAATGACCTGGACCCATGCGGTCATAACGCCCAAATCTTGTCAGGACCGGAAGGTAGCAGCAATACGGGATGCTTGTGACAGGCGTGGTATCCGGGTCACTTTTTTTTACTGCCGCTTTTTGGTGGTCACTCCGCCTCTATTGGCCTTATCCTAGAAGCAGTAACCTCAGCGACTAAGGAGCAATACTGCCTATGCCTGGTTTCGGTGATATGGTACAAAAGGCCTTCTATCTGGGAGTGGGAATCGCGTCTTACGCGGGCGAAAAAGCAACCGGAAAATTAGCCGAAGTGCGGGACCAAGCCCAAAAACTTGCCGATGAAATGGTCGAACGGGGCGAAATGAGCACCGAAGAAGCGCGTCGCTTCGTGGAAGACATGATGAAACAGGGCCAGCAGCAGATCAAGCAGCCCCCATCTGAACCCACAACGCCACGAGAGCCCCGTCGCATTGAAATCTTAGAAGACGATGAAGAACCCGCCCCGGAGAAACCTCCGGAGGTGAATAACCTGCGCGATCAGGTACAATCGTTACAGGATGAACTACGGCGACTCCAGAACGAATAAAGATTGCTTCCGGAAATCATTAGGCAAAGGGTTATGGAAGATTGGCCGAAAGAATTTTTCAAGATGTTAGAAACAGCGGGACAAGAAGTGGATCGCTTTGTTCAAGAAGTGACGGAAGAGGTCGAGGAATTCGTTGATATTTTGGGAAGGTTTTCTTCAGATATCATGGAACTGTCTGAAGAATTCACGGAAGAATTGCAAACCACAATTTTTACCGAACTCGACCAATATTTTGAAGAGTTAGTTGATCCCTTTTTTGACCTGTATTTAGGACTAGATGAATTCCCGACGGACATGGATGGGTTTGTGTCATCTGTGGAACCCACAGCGGAAAAATATTCAGCCTGTATCGGTTGTAAAAACTATCACGGACAGGTTTACGGGGGCAATTTACTGGTTTGTGGGATGCATCCCTATGGCTGGGAAGCCGATGGCGACTGTCCCGACTGGGAGTCGTAATTTGGATAAGTAACAGGAGGCGCGGCGATCGCGCCTTTTGTGTTTTTTTCGGAGGTTTGAGGACGTTTAGGGGGCGATCGGCACAACTTCCAGTTAGCAAGCTGAAGCCAACCTTTCTTAAAAGTTAATAAATTGAAGCGTCATAATCAGTTTCCTTGTTTATCTCAGGACGGGATAATCGACTTCATCGCCTATCTCGGATTGACCCTTTCCACTATAGTATTTTTCTCGAATTATTTGAGGCTCCTGGTAGCTAAATAAATCACCAACACTTTCTTCTAATACAAGATTACGGGCTTCATCTAACAAATAATCTTGAGTGTTTATAGGCTCGTTCTTAATAAGTTGGCTATCATGCAGTCCCAAAATAAGCAGATAATTTTTCTTGAGTCTGGGTGTGGGCTTGGGTTCGCCATGTAAAGCAACTAATACAGCATCAATATGATGTGGCTCTACGAACTGCTCCGATATATACCCCAAAGCTATCCAGGTTTCAGTTGCCATGAGTCGTTCTACCAGAGTCCCAATAGTTGCAAATTCTACAATTTTTTCCCAGATAAATACCTCCATTTCAGGTAAAAATCTGAGGGCTCTTAAAGTAACAGATCTCATATATTCACTCATGGGATATGAGGTATGTTGATAGTAGGCAAGTATCCCAATGACTTCAGATAAACATCCTTGGCGTGCCAAACTTTCTACAGCTTGTAAAGGCTCGCGGACCGTCCAGGGGCTTTGACACAAAATATCTGCCAAATATTTAGAAATCTCTGTTATACCCAATAAAGAGAGCTTGTTCAAGGCAAAACGAATCCGTGTTTGGAGGTTTCTAGCTGTCTTTACATCATTTGGAGCAAGTGCTTGTAAGTTTTCCCAGCTTTCGCAAAACATACTTACAAGTTTGGCTCTTAAGCTGTCTTTGGAGTTTTTCCAATTTAGATTGGCATTTTCAAAATTTTCTTTCCAATTTATTATATCTTGATGCTCATCAGGTAGGCTGGGCAAATTTAACTCTTGTTTTTCCTTTAAATCTTTCAGGCGTTTTTTACTGTTAAAAATATAAGAATGTATTCGACGGCTAAGATCCGGTGTGTGAATGTAAATTTTTAGTGATTGAAGGTAATATTGATATTGTTCTACTAAGTGCCACCACAGTTTATCATCTTCTTTTCGGTAGGCTGATTTAAATGCAGTTCGATAATCCGAGTTCATTATCCACAAAAGATTAATAATACCTTGAAATTCATTGCCCAAATTCGTTAAATCTTCATCTTCACTACATATTTCTAAAAAATCGGATACTGAGTGAAAAATTTCTGTTTTATCCTCATTTAGTTCCAGTCCAATTTCTTGTAGTTCTTTCTTAAGCTGTTCTAAAACATCTTTTTCATCTTCTGGATCTGGAATAACGATAATCATATCATCAACATACCGGAAGAATTTAAGACCCCACTCATTATTAGAGCCGAATCTCATATCTATGGAAGTTAGATAAACATTGGCATAAAAACCTGAACCAATGTGTCCTTGAGTAACCCCCGAACCCAAATCATGTTCGTTCAATTTTTTGAAAGTAATAATCTCAGCAACCAGCGGATGCGTTTACTTTCAATTAATTCTTGAGAAACTAAACTTATTAATTTATCCTGAATTATATGGGTATAAAAAGATTTAATATCAGCGCGAATAATTAAACAAGCTTGAAATTTTTCTGCGGCCAAACAAGCATCTTTAACAAAATTTTTATAGGCCCCAAACCAAGAGGAATATAAATATTCTGTAGTTTTATTTCCGGGTTCCCGGGTCATTCGATACGCATAGCTGCTGCCTCGTAATTCGGCCACTTTATTGCCTAATTTTTGAATAATTGCCACGGATAATATTTCTTCTTCTAAGCCAGATAAGCCTCTCCAACGAGCTTGGGAGATTTTTTTTGGAAAAGGGTAGGAAATATAGTCCTCTTCATGATCGACTTCTTTAACATAAGCTACTAAAAACACTTGCAGCCGATTTAGGTTTCTTTCAAGATTTTTCTCAAATAGCCGGATTTCTACTTCATCACAAAGAGACTCCTTCAAAAGGTGTTTTCTTGCACGTACCCAGGCTACTTCTAAATTGTCTCTGCTAGTTACATTATGCCAGTCTTGGTCTTCTTCTAACTTAACGCTAGTAATTTTACTAACATCAACATGAAAATAGATATGCGTATCTTTTGGGTTATTCTCCCAGTAAGAGTTTTGAGGGTTTTTAAAAGTTAATGATTTTGTCCCTTTTCCCACAGATTCAAACTGATGACGACTGCTTCCAAAAATTCTATCAATTGCAGCGCCCATTTGTTTTACCCGATGATTGTCACTGTTTGAAGTTCCTATCGTAATCGTATGCATTAGGTCACCAGGAATTTCTTCAAATAACTGCTTATAAACCATTGCATAATCATCGGCAAACCATTTATCGTCGCTTAAAATAACGTTGGAGTTGACGTTATATCCTATTAAACTTTTATCTTCCTGTCGCCGTTTACTATGCTCCTGTTCCAACATATCAATTACGTTTGATTGGAACATTAAAATATTTGACAAGCAAGGCTGATTCCATTTTTCGCGCTTTTTAATTAAATGGTTTCTTATTGTTAAAATATTTTCTCTAATTCCTCCTAGTCCCAGAGTAAATTCTAAATTAATGTTCCAAGGGATTAATTTTTTTTGAAATTCAAGCATCAATTGGTTATAAAGGGGTAATGCACCTTTATTAACATCTATCCCCACGCAGGAAATATACAAAGGATGAATTAAGCAAATATCTTGATTTTCAACAAGACTTAGAGTGGTTTGCAAAAATGCAGCAGATGCTGCTCCGGCACCACATCCAATATCGATAAAATATAGGTGAGGATTGCACGTAAACCAATTACAAATTTTTTCTAAGGTTACGATATTTTCTAAAGTGTAAAGCACCTTAAAATAATGGGTAGGAAAGAAAATATTGTATTGGGCTGCCGCCATTTTAAGGGTAGGTTCATTTAGCAAATCCTCCATTTGTTGTTTACGTTGATCTCCCCCAGGATAACGAACACTCTTGTATTTTTCGGCATCTTTTTGGGTAGCCAGCCATTTATGGACAGCCGTATAGACTTCTGCCGTGTGAGGATGAAAAGAGTAAAGGTTCAATGGAGAATTGTTTGTCATCAGGCTCCCCGAGTTGTAGGACGCGGTTGATGTAACCCGATCAACAGCATAGCTGGTTGAGAAAGTCCATCAGCCAGAACAGCAGGGGCATATAGAGAAAAATTTATGCACTCAATTTGCCACATTCTTAGGATACTACAAGGAGTATGGAAGAAAACAGCAGTTATGGATTAAAGTTGATTTTTAAGTTGATTTTTTAGTCAATTTTTGATAGAATACCAGTATGTCTCAACTCCGTCAGCTTTATGAAGATTATTAGCGCCAGTCGTCGGACGGATATTCCGGGGTTCTATTCCAAGTGGTTTCTCAACCGAATCCAGGCTGGGTTCTGTCACTGGCTTAACCCCATCAGCAGCAAGGTGTACCGGGTCTCGCTTTTACCAGAGGACTGCTTGGCGATCGCCTTTTGGACTCGCAACCCGAAGCCACTACTGCCGCATCTGGATTTCCTGGAACAGCAGGGTTACTACTTTTATTTTCACTTTACAATTATCGGTTATCCGAAAGCGATAGAAAGCCATAATCCTCCGATTGAAGTATCTATCGAAACCTTCCAAAAACTGTCACGGCGTCTTTCTCCCGATCTCGTGCAGTGGCGGTATGACCCCATTGTACTCAGTGATGTGACCCCTGCTTCCTATCATTTGGAACGGTTTGACTTGCTAACTCGCCAACTAGAAGGCTATACCAGACGCTGTTATTTTTCCTTTGTGGATTTTTACGGCAAAACTGAACGTAACCTGGGTAAAGTTTCCCAAACTCATGGCATCAAGTTTCAGCGCCCTTCTTTAGAGGAAAAAAGTAGACTGCTTCAGCAACTGCATGATATTGCTGAACCCCGAGGGATTAAGTTGTATTCCTGCTGCGAAGATGCTTTACTCGGTATGGGGGTGGAGAAAGCTCACTGTATCGATATGGATATTATTAAAATGCTCAGATCTGATTCTGATTTGGGACTCAAAGCCGCCCCTACCCGGCAAGATTGTGGCTGTGTAGAAGCTGTGGATATCGGGGCTTATGAAACCTGTATGTTTGGCTGTACCTATTGCTATGCCACGAATAGGCGTGATACCGCTTTAAAGCGATCGCAAGACCACGATCTTGAAGATACTGTACTCTGGAGACCACAAACCCTACGCGGCGTTGATTTGGCGACTAAGGAGGGGGGGAAAAAGCAGAAAAAGCCTGTAACTCCATCGCCTGTATTTATTCAACCTACCCTATTTGATTAACAGCCCTCAAAGCGATCGCCTCTCGCCAAAAACCAGGGGCGATCGCCTGAAATTTGACCTCAAAGGAATTAATCTTACAACCTGGAAAAATAGATTGCTTAATTCGTCCTACTTCCCCAACTCATTATACCAATTGGTTAAAATGGATGACCGAATATGTTTACCTCTCTCTTGAATTAACAACTCGGCCATCCTCTTGACTTCAATCTTACTTTTATGTCCCGTCTGCACCATCTCTGTCAGGAGACGCAGAGTTCTGATGTAAGCGATTCCATATTCTTTGCAGATTTTCACCACTAAATTATCATCACTGGCACATAATAATAATTGATGACGAGCAAGAACTAGAGTTGAGCGATCGGCTTCACTCAGCAGCGGCGCTTTATTGCCAAGCTCCAGAAAACTAGCAAACATTTCTTCAGTCTCTAACGGAAGCGGAATTAAGTATTTTTTCGCAGTCTCTCGCGTACTCTGTTCGAGATGATCTGAGTCTAAAACTTCTTGGGCAATGTACAAGGGCTGATAGTGTCGTTGCAGCCACTCCCACTCGTCAAGATAGCGAAAGTCAATCAAGGCAGTGGCATCGAGAATCGTGCCGTTACGGGATAGCATAGACCTCCGCCTCTCGACGACGAACCCCCAGTTCTTCCAGGGTGATATTCAGCAGTTCGGCTGCTTTCAGTTCTGAGATATTCCCCCGATTTAAGGCTTGCCAGATGAGTTGTTGATACCGTTCGTTTTCTGGAAAATCTTCTGCCTTTAAGGTGGGAGGTAACTCGATGCAGTTGCTCAAAGATAAGCCATTTCGCTGTTTATAAATCTTGCGAATCTTTGCGATTTCACGCCCATAGTCGATGCGACCCATATCCGATAACCGCTTTAAAATCACTTGATAGCTGACTCTAAAATGCTGTTTGAGTTGAATCAAGTTCGGGCTAATTTGATAAAACCGCTCAAATTCGGTTTGGGGAACCAGTAAATGTTGGGCAAAATAATTGGCAACGGCTTCCCGGGCTCCTTCTTCCCCTTGATTCTCCAGTTTTATTAGGTTATCTTGATAGTCGTCTCGATGGAAAATTAAATGACCAATTTCCTGAGCTAGAGTAAAAATTTGCTGTTCAATAGAAATATTATGGGTATTAATTAAAACAAAAGCACCTTGAGCAAAGCTACAGGCACTTAACCCAAAAAAGCCTTTAGTTGCAATGGGTTGGCGGAGGACTTTTAACCCCAATTCCTCTACTGCGGCAAATAAATTGAGAATGGGCGTTTCCCCTAATCCCAAGGTCCGGCGAAACCGGGCGGCTGTTGCCTGAATAAGTGCTTCGTTGCCGGGTAATTGGTGACAGGAATGGGTTTCTGGGGCATAAGCGGGGATGCCTGCGGCGGCTTCTAAGGCTTGATAAATCTCCAGCATCCGTCGCACTTGCGTGGCAAATTGCGGTTGTTTGTCAATGCCCGCATGGGCGCGAAATCGAAAGGGGGTGACTGGTCTAGATTCTGGGCGCAGCAAGTCATCCAGGGTGACGCCCAAGGTGCGGGCAAGGGCTGAGAGGGTTTTGCTATCGGGTAAGGTTTTGGCGTTTTCGTAGTTATTGATGCTTTGGCGAGTGACGCTGACGAGGTTGGCGAGTTGTTCTTGAGATAAGTCTATAGCTTTGCGGTAGCGGGTTAGGTTGCCTGCGATCGTCTCCTTCATGGTTTGATTCTCCAGGGTTGGGGGTCAGCTTTTGTAAAAGTTGATTTTTTAATCTATCGCTATTATAGGGAAAACTTGTCAAAGGATTTTGACAAAAACTGAGTTTTCTGAAAATAAAGAGCAAACCCAGCAGATGATGGGTTTGCCCTTCTTCTGCCGCTACTGTACTATTCCTGAGTGACAGCAGTTTTCATCTGTATTGCTTCCTCGCTAACTTGGACGGGGGGACGTAAGGCTAAATAAAATGCCGGTCCTAATAGGGGAATTAAGGCGACTAGCCAAAATATCCCGGGACTGTTTAACCCGCGTCGTGCCATGTCATCCCCGAGGATGGTGGGAAAGAGGAGGCAAAGCAGGCAAAAGTCTAACGTCATGACGTGAATAAATCGGCTGGTTTGCCACTGGTAGAAGTAATCCGTCCAATTTCCTTGGGTAATGCCATATCCCACTAAAATGAGGGCTGATAAGGCGGCGATCGCACCGAAAATTCGCGAGTCTACTGCTTTTAAAAACCAATTTTTCTCCCCCGAAAAGTTGGGATTAGGCTGGCGCAGAGCGAGATAGGGTAACAAGGCAAATGCACCGACTCCAAAGGACAGGGTGACAAACGGCCATGCCGGAACTTTTTGACCTTTTCCATCTAAAAATAGGACTCCGCTATAGATTAACGGCCATACTCCCATGATATTAAACAGGGCAATAATCAGGGGGTTGATTCCCTCCCATTCTCCAGTTACTAGGTTTTTAATTAAGTTAAAGGTGGCGGTGGGGTTATCCGGGGGTGCAAATCCAAAAGCATAAATGATTAGTCCAATCCATATCAATCCAAAGCCAAGTTTTCTCATCGGAGTTTTGTCAATTTTGCTAAGTTTCTAATCTATGGTATCAAATGTCAATCCGGCTGAGTTGGAGCCAGCCCAATTTTCACCCCTGGCGAAACTCGATGAAGGTCTGATAATAGGCATCGGGCATTCCTGTATCGAAACACCGTCCTTTGATTTGATAGCCATACATCCCTTCAGCTTGCCGGACTTGTTCTAGGGAAGTGGTGAGCTGAAATTCTCCTTTCTCTCGGAGATTATTGCGGATATTGGCTTCGAGAAAGTCAAATATTGTGGGAGTCAGGGCGTAAATTCCAAAGACGGTTAAGAAGCGATCGCCCCTTAATCCTTCCACTTTTAAGTGTTTTCGGGCATAGTCTAAATCCGGCTTTTCGCAGACTTGGGTGAGGGATAAAATTTTGTCGTTATCTTGCCAATTCCCCGTCACGCAACCACAGTGATAAATTTCCTCCCCAGGGGTTACCGTGAGGGCAACGGTACTTTTTCCCACCCGGTTATAAACCTCCACCAGTTGGCTGGCACAAGAGAGTTCCGTATCTGACAAATAAACATGATCCCCTAAAAACAGCAGGAACGGTTCATCACTTACCCAGTCTTTCGCACAAAACACCGCATGACCATACCCCTCCTGAACCTCCTGAATTAACAGGGTAATTTTTTCCCCTAATTCTTGTAAATACTCGCTATAAGCTTTATTTTCCGGGGAAAGTTTGTTATAATGATGAGGGTTTAGCGGGGCTTTTAAGAAACTTTCAAACAGGTGACAGTCACTGGGTTGGACGATAATTGCCACCTCTTCGATTCCGGCACTGATGGCCTCTTCCACAATAGCTAAAATCGTGGGTTTCACTCGACCCTGGCCGTCAATAATCGGTAATAATTCTTTCTTTACAGCTTTCGTGGCGGGAAACAAGCGCGTGCCAAATCCGGCGGCGGGAATAATTGCTTTGCGAATTGGATAAGTTGATTTTTTCATATTAAAAATGTAAAAAAAAAGGCCATCAGATTTCTTCTGGTGTGACTTCAGCCGCAGAGGCGGAAATCACCAGCTTCAAACACTGCATTTGCGGGAAATCTCGTTTAATCAGTTCAATCACGCGCTGTTGATTCTCCTGATTTTTCACGAGGAACTGTGCTGTACCGTCTCCTTGAGAACCGACGCCTTTTCCGCCCAAAATTAAGCTTTGCAGCGGCGGATGTTTGAGAAGCGAGTGCAGGACGGGGGCAGTTAATTGGGAGGGGCAGGCCCGAATTAAATGGCGGTCAAATTCGGTTTGGGCTTGCTTCATTAAGGCCCCGAGGGATTCGGCGTTCCCCTGTTCTAGGGCAGTGGCAGCTTCCTGGGTAATTCGGGCGCTAATTTCTCCTAAATATTTATGAACGTTTTGCTTAATTTCATTGGTGGCAAAGGGATAGCATTGATTGAGAATGCTGAGAATTTCATGGGTGTTTTTAGAAGCGGCTAAATCAACAATTACAAAAAATAAATTTTTTAGACTGTGGAGTTCTATAATATTAATATGCTGTCCATCAAACACCATCATCACCGGGCGGTTGCCGTAAGCACAACTTTGGTCGAGGCGGCCACAGCGAGATGGAGTGGTGATTTCACCGGAATAAGCTAATTCCATTTCACCACGAAGGGTTAATTTTAACTCGTACAACTGATTGAATGCACGGGCGACGAGAACGGAGATAGCTGCACTGGAGGCTAACCCTTTCTGAATGGGTAAATCAGTTTTATAGTTATCAATTTCTATCCCTTGGACGTGATAAAGAGTCAATGCTTGATAGGCGACTCCGGCGGCATAACTAAAAAAACCACCCTTTTTTGCTTCGGCCAGTAATACCTCTCGTTCCATCGGAATTTGTAACAATTCTTTACGAGTACCATCGGTGAGACAAGAGTGAAGAATCAGGTGGGTCGGATGGGGTTTGACTTCAGCATAAATCCCTTGATTAGTACCGACGCTGAGGGTGTATCCTTTGTGGAGAGCAGGATTGATACTTCGGTATCCCCCGGACCAATCACTGTGTTCTCCAAATAAACAAAGACGACCTGGAACAAACATTTTCATCGATTTTTGGGATGGGGTGGAAAACCCGATTTATAAAAATCCCCGGCACTGGGATAATTGTAGGATGTTGGAATAGGGTTCGGGAAAACGGACGGACCCTGATGGAATAAACCGCACTTAAGTCAGGGCCGGTGAATGATTTTCAATGGATCAGTCTAAGCATACCATTAACGCCGATTGATTGCGTTATGGTAATCACATAAAATCACGACGATCGCTGATAGGAGAGGGGAACTTTACAAGGGTTAGAGTGAGCAATTCCATCGGTCCACCTTTAAAATAGCTGACGATCGCTCTAACACTTGTACCGTATTTCTGGGGTGGGGGTTTGCTAAAATAACAACTCGGAAACAATGCTATAAAACTGGATAGGTTCTATTAGAAATTTTTACAGTAAGTGAGCCAACTCGGGAACCTACTGCCGGAAAAGTGAGATAACCTTATGCAGCGATCGCCTTTCTTGAGTTTTACCCTGACCCAGAAAAGCGATCGCGGCAACAACTTCTTACCAGGGACTGCCGATTAGGGTAAACCCTGCCCAAAAGTAAGGGTGAGCTAAATTTTCCCCAGTCAATTCCCCTAATTCTTCCGGGAGAGGAACTACCCCGCGATCGCTGACTAGGTTCCCTTCTTCTAGGCGCACTTCTCCTCGTAGCATAGCCAATTGTGCCTCGCGCAGTGCTTCCGCCTTGAGGAGCGATCGCGAGTTGTCGTCGTTGGTTTTGAACATATCGTAAAACTCAGACATTAGCGCCAGAGTCCCGAGGTCGCTCACATACCATAAACTCGCTAAGGCAGAGGGAACACCGCTTTGAATCGCTAATCCGGCAAATCCCTTTTCTGCATCTTGGCTGCCGACTGCTGTCTTACAAGCACTCAACACCAACAATCCGATCGCCGATTCATCGAGTTTCAACTGGTGCATATTATCCAAAGTGAGTTGACTATCCCACAATTGAATATAAGATTGAGCCGGGTTTCCCTCCTTAAAATCTGCGTGAGTGGCGAGGTGAACGATTCCATAGCGGGATTCTTGCAATTGCGACTGCAAGTTTTCCTGGGTAAAATCTTGATTAAGAAACACCTCTCCCGGCCACAAATAACGGGCAATTTGAGAGAGTTCCACGGGGACCGCAGGCAGGGGAGAGAGGGTTTTAAACAGGGAAGCCCCCATTGCTAAAACTTCTGTATTTGCCAGTTCACTGGGGTTCAAATCAATCATGTTAAAGGCGGGAATCAGTGCTAGACTGTATTCTTCCACCAGAAATTTTTCCCCATCATGTAAGGCGGCAAAGGGGACCGATCGCAACCCTGGACCGACACATAACAACAGATTTTCGATTCCCCGGGACTGCAATTCATCGCGCAAGGGGGCGATCATCCAAGTATAAAGCTGTTGGGCTTGAGGTAGATAGGATTGGGTACTTCTTCGGCTGGGGCTAGTCATGCGCTGCCGTAATTGTTGTGCCGTTTCTTTCAGCATCTCCTGATTAGTTTCCGCGATCGTGCGACCCGTGACTCCTCCATCAGCAGTGACTAACAACAGTTCCAGTTGGTCCTCACCGGGAATCATGTAAATCACCGCCGACTTTTGACCCGTTTTTTGTTCAACAAGGGCCAACGCTTCGCCAATCTCTTCCCCCTGAAGGGTAACTTCCGATAAATTGCGGCCAAAATAATCTTCAAATACAGTTTCCCATTGTCCCTCAATTGCCGTGACAGCGGGGGCAAAATCACCTGAAACAATACCTGGGCTGCTCTGAGGTTTCCGGTCCTGTAATTGAGCAATTTGATGAGATAGGGATATGCCGGGGGGAACCGCAGAAAACGGAGCATCACTAGCGGCAGTCCGGGAGGGAAATAAGGCGATTCCCAAAGAACATAAAAAAGGAAGAATATACCAAAAGTGTTTGCTAGAAATGAAAAAAGGCAGTTTTGAGCTGGAATTGAAAAATGTTAATTTCATGGAAAAGTTACTATTCGCTAAATTCGCTTTTTTTTGAGGCGGTGATGAAATTGAATGTCACCCAGTAAAAGCGCGATCGCGCTTGAGTAGATTTCCCCTAAAGGCTGGTTTTTATTGTAACGAAAAAACTTCCGACTTGTCGCAATTCTGAAAAGCTCAAGGGCAAAAAGTTGAATTGTGAAGTAGAGATAGGGATCGGGTTGAAGCTACAGCGAACGCACTTGGAGCCAGATCCGGCGAGGGTACAAACCCCCGCCTGGTGTTTAACTTACCTCTAGGTCACTCAACTGGCCCCGTCTTAATAAGAGTGCAGCCGCTTCACCGTTAACGGGTGCGGAAAAGAAGTAGCCCTGACCATATTTACAGCGGAGGATTTGGAGTTCGTGCATAGAATCTAGGGTTTCAATGCCTTCTGCAATCACATCCAATCCTAGGGTATGCGCCAGGGTCACAATAGTTCTTACAATTTCTGAATCGTCATTGAGCGCGGACATTTGGCTAATAAAAGAGCGGTCGATTTTTAATACATCCACGGGAAAGCGGTGGAGATAACTCAAAGACGAGTAACCTGTGCCAAAATCATCAATGCATAACTGAATATCCAGGGCTTTGAGGCGATCCAGGATGGCGATCGCCCCTTCCGGGTCTTCCACTAGGGCCGTTTCCGTAATTTCTAATTTCAAATCCCAGCCATCAACCCCGGTTTCTTGGAGAATTTCCTCAACGCGATCGCTCAAATTCTGAGTCAATTGCTTCCCGGAAAGATTCACACTCATTTTCAGGGAAGGGTAGGTGGGAAATTGCTTTTTCCAGCTTCTTAACTGACTACAGGATTGAACCAGCGCCCATTCGCCGATTTGTTCGATCGCGCCAGTTTCCTCAGCCACCGGGATAAATACATTAGGAGAAATCCACCCTTTGCGGGGATGATACCATCGGATCAAGGCTTCAAATCCACTAATTTCTCCCGTGGACAGTCTCACAATGGGCTGATAAAACATCTGAAACTCGCCGCGTTCGACCGCCCAGCGCAGATCCGTCTCTAACTCCAAGCGCAGGATGGCTTCCTCACGCATGGTTGTATCAAAGACCACGTATCCGCCTTTTTCCCGAGCCTTGGCGCGATACATGGCAATATCGGCATCCCGCAGAAAATCGGGCTGACGCCGATCGCCTGCGGTACTATGAACGATGCCAATGCTAATCCCGGCAAACACCTCGTGATTTCCCACATTAAAAGGCTGACGCAAGGTTTCGTGGACTTGGTGCGCGACGGCGATCGCATCCTCAACCCGGGGAATATCTTCCAACAACAAGGTAAATTCATCCCCGCCAAAACGGGCTAGGGTATCATTAGGACCTAAACATTGTTCCAGTCGTCCGGCGATCGCCATCAACAAGCGATCGCCCACGGAATGACCTAAACTATCATTCACCAACTTGAACTCATCCAAATCCATGAACAAAACCGCAAATTCATAATCCGCTTCACTCTGAGCGCGGGAGACTGCTTTGACCAACCGATCCATAAAAAAGCCTCGGTTCCATAACCCCGTGAGTGCATCGTGAGAGGCATTGTATCGGAGTTGCGCCTCTGTCCATTTTCGATCGGTAATATTCACCACAGACCCTTCATAATACATCAATTGATCACTAACATCACGCACCGCACGAGCATTTTGAGAAATCCAAATCATACTACCATCAGCCCGATAAACCTGAGCCTCAAATCCTGAAACCACATCTTGTTCCTGTAACAGGCGAATAAACTCCTGTGGACAGCGAGGATCAACATAGAGTTGAAGGGAGCGATCGCACAATGCCGCCATCAATTCTGGCAAGGAAGCATAACCATAGATCGCCGCCAAAGCTGGATTCGCGCTCATATACCGTCCATCCGGCGTAGTCTGAAAAATTCCTTCTACCGCATTCTCCACAATACTGCGATAGTTAGCTTCTGCTTGCTGGAGTGCCTTTAAAGTCTGTAACCGATGTAAGACTGACCCCACTTGGATCGCCATCGAGGAGATGCGCGGCAGCATTCGCCGATCCAGTTTCCCGGGGGTTGACAGAAAAAAGACCAACACCGCCAGGACCCGGCGATCGGCCAGAATTGGAATCCCCAAGGCACTGGTGAGTCCACAGGCGATCGCCCTGTGATGGCTAGAAAACCCTTTCTCGGGTTCGGCGGCGAGATCCTCAATCCATTCCGGTTCTGCCGATGCCAGGACTCGTCCGGGTAACCCCTGATTGAGTTCTAACCGCCAGCCACTGCTCCTGGCGGCGTAAGCGGTTCCCGGTGCCGCGTACCCCACCGAGGAACAGTCTAAAGCCGTTCCCTCGGGGTTGGCCACCCAAACTTCCCCTGCAGAATATCCCAGGGTTTCTCCGAGGCTACAAAGTGCGATTTTTAAAGCAGATTCAAAATCGGGCGCTGCACTCACGGCCTGGGTCATGTTTTCCCACAGACGAATGTGAGCATCGACTCGACTGGGGTCTTCAATCTCGATTCCGGTCGCGATCCAATAGTCTAAGGTCTGGCGATCGCCCCTGAACACGGCCCGAACACACCACTCCACCCAGATTTCTTCTCCCTTTTTTGTGAGAAGGCGGTTTTGAATTCGTTGAGGTTGAGTGTGCTGGGTGAGTTGTTCAAAGCTTGCACAGACCAATGGCCGGTCAGGTTCGGGGATAAATGTATGAATATAATTCATCCCCACTGCTTCCGGACGAGTATAACCGACGCGCTCCAACATGGCTTGATTCATAAAGAAAACTGTGCCATTGGGTTTGATGACACAGTTAAAGGCTGGGTTGGTATCGAGTAGACTCAACAACCCGTCTGAGGCGACAGGCAGTGCTTCCTCCTCCTCAGTGAGATGCCCTTGGAACTGGTTTTGCATTCTCAGGCTAATATGATGCAGCATCAGGAAGGTTCCGGTGGTACTTAGGAAGATCAACAGGGCAATTTGATAGGGCTTTTGGACCGTTTCCCAGGGGTTGAGTACCACCAGGAAGGATGATTTGGAAACATCTTGAGAAGACTGAGGTTTTAACGCGGTGCTAGAGTTGGCGATCGGCGCTCTGATTTTTCCCGGGAGTGAGGCATTTTCTGGAACAAAATAGCAGCGGGGAAGCCGGATAAATTGGCTCAAATTTATGATAAATTCCAGGTCGATGCATAAGCGATTTTTTATTAAGTGAACCGGATGGGGCCGGATATCCCCGCAGGGGATATCCCTAACTTTTTCTAAGGCTTGTTCCGCCACCCTCCTGGAACGACTGGGGAAAAAATCAGGATGACTCGAAACGGGGGAGAAGCCCGCAGGAGTTGCTGCGATCGCCGCCACTGCGTCGGACCCTCCGGTCAGGGCCGGTGGACGTTCCCAGGCCCATCCTCCCCCCGGGTGCTCCAGTCCAAGCACAGCCACGGCGATCGCCACTAATCCCAGGGCCACTCCTGCCCTGCTCATTCTTTGCCCCCTCTGACTCTTCATTTTTACCCCATTCCCCACCCATCACGTTTATAGTTTAGGACTTCTTTCCGATTAACCGTTGTTTGCTCCGACACAAAAGTTCCCGAAAATTCGTCTAACTTCTGGTTGAGGTAGTTCTGAGTTATTGTGAATATTTGTAACTCCTTCAATCATCGCTGTTGCCAGCGTTTGATTAAAAGATATCAGAAGAATGACCCCCTTTAATTTTTTTTAATAAAATTTAAAGAAATTTAAAAACCCCCAGTCTTAAGGTGACAGGGAGAGCCTTTTTGTTCCCGCTAAACCCCAGTTGTCAAACTTTTCTCCATTGATTAACTCAACTCAGAATACCTTGTCAACCGTAGGGACACGGAAATCCAGTGTCCCTTACTGATTCAATTTCGCCGCCCTATCCAATCTCTCCATCGAGCTTAGGGAATGGGTAAGGTCATAATAAATTCCGTTCCCAATCCCGGCCCGGACTTACAGTCAATTTGGCCCCGGTGTTTTTCTACAACAATTTGATAGCTAATCGATAAACCTAATCCCGTGCCTTTACCCGGGTTTTTGGTGGTAAAAAACGGCTCAAAAATATGTTTTTTAGTCTCGGCTGTCATTCCTCGACCATTATCAGAAATTCGGATCACTGCGCGGTCCCCTACCCGTTCGGTCCTAATGCAAATTCTGGGGGTAAAGTTTCCGGTAGAACTACCACTCAGGATCTGTCCCTTTCCGCGCTTTTGGATTTGTTCTTTCCCCTCTTCCTCTAAAACATCGATCGCATTGCCCAGTAAATTCATAAACACCTGATTCAGTTGTCCCGCATAACATTCAATGGGAGGAAGTTCCCCATACTCTTTAATCACCTCAATGCTGGACATTCCGGCTTTTGCCTTGAGACGATTTTGTAAAATCAGTAAGGTGCTATCAATCCCTTCATGAATATTCACCGACTTTTTCTGAGCTTGATCCAGGCGGGAAAAGTTTCGCAAAGACAGCACCACTTCCCGAATGCGATCGGCGCCTACTTGCATGGAAGACATCAGTTTTGGAAAATCTTCCATTAAAAAATTCAGGCCAATTCCTTCAATCTGCTGTTGAATCTTTGGAGTGGGTTCGGGATATTCTTCTCCATACAATTCCAGAAGCGCTAAAAGGTCTCGAACATATTGACGAGCATGAGCGATATTTCCATAAATAAAGCTGACGGGATTGTTAATTTCGTGAGCGACTCCCGCAACCAGTTGACCGAGACTGGACATTTTTTCCGTTTGAATCAGTTGGGTTTGAGTTTGTTTTAATTCCTGTAAGGTTTGTTTGAGTTCTTCAGCTTTTTGTCGAAATCGTTCTTCCGAACGGCGCAAGGCATCCTCGGCTTGTTTGCGTTCGGTAATATTTTGGGTCATAATCATTCCCGCAATGGCTTCTCCCTGTTCATTTTTCAGGGGTAAGGTATGGGTGAGATAGAGACGACTTCCAAAGGGAACTTCAGTAACGCTTTCCTGGCCCGCTAAGGCATCGCGGTAGAGGGGTTCGTAGAGGGCCGCAATGTCTGAGGGAAAGGCTTCTGCTAGGGTTTTACCTTCGATTAATTCTTTAGATAAGCCGACTTTGGGGAGTTCGGTTCCTTCGGCTAAGGTATGACGTAGTTCCGGATCGAAGAGGCAAACTGTCCCATTGGGAAAGTTTTTTGCCAGGGTACGATAGAGGGTTTCACTCCGGCGTAAAGCGACCTCCATTTGTTTGCGATCGCTAATATCAATGCCGATAAAAACGGCTTTTGTCCCTTTTTGATATTTCTGAGAAACTACTAAATAGCTGCGGGTTCCCCCCTTGGATTCTAGGGTAATTTCCGTGGATTGGGTGAGTTCAGGACGGGCAAAAAAGTCCTGAACCATCTCAGAGAATTTGGGACTGGTTTGCAAAAACCCCACTGGGCGATCGGCAAAGCTATCGGCAGGCATTTGGAAGGCGGCGGCTAAATGACGATTTACCCCCAAATAGCGTAAATCGGAACTGACCCAAGATACTAAACCGGGAACCGCATCCAAAACGGCTTGGAGTTGCTCATTGGCATTGTGCAAGTCAGCTTCTGCTTGTTTGCGTTCACTAATATCCCGCACGAAGGCACAGTGATATTCTTGACCATTAAAGGTTAAATAATTGACCCGGACTTCCACGGGAATGGCGTGATTTTGTTGGGTGAGGAAATGGGATTCAAAGGTAAAGGTTTGAAACTGTTTGATCGCTCGCCAATGTTCGGCCCAAATTGGGGGAGAAAAGGCGGGGTCAATTTGAGAAACCGTGAGGGTGCGTAACTCTTCTGGGGTATAGCCGAGTAACTGACAGGCGGCTTCATTGACATAGCTAAAGCGGGCGTCTGGGGTCATCCAGAGGACGGCATCTGCCGCTTTATCCATTGCAAACTGGGTGAGTTGTAAGGCGTCGGCGAGTTGTTTGCACTCGGTGACGAGTTCGGCGGACATGATCAACCCACCAATTTCGCCATCAGCGGCGAGCCAGGGTTGAATATCCCATTTAACCCATTCCTGTTTGCCATTGGGTTTAAGGAGACAATCCTCATGGCACAAGGGTTCTCCGGTTTCTATACAATGTTGATAGCGCTGTTGCCAGGATTCGCCCAGATGGGGAAAGAGTTCATAATGCGATCGCCCAATGGCACAGATTCGATCGCCGGAACCATATTCACTGTACCAACGTCGCGACCAGGCCAAATAGCGCATCTGGCGATCAACCATTGCCACCGCTGCCGGAACATATTCCACAAATTGGGATAACACCCCTTCGCTTTGCTGGAAAGCGGTGGGGATTTTTGCGGGTGCGGATCGGGTGGTTTTGGGATTGTTGCTATTGAGGTTGGGGTTGGGTTGCACCTTGAGGGAGTGATTAACGGAAATCTGTTGCATGGTGGGAATCCTCCTGGTATGGAATGCAGATAGGGTTTCCGGAGTTGTGGAGTGGAGTTCCCTCATGCGATCGCCGAGTTCCGGCTTTTGACTGGTCTTCTTCCAGGTTCAAAAGTTCCGCATCGCGATCGCACTGAAGACCGATTTGGACTGCGGTCCTCGGATCCCACGCATCCGAATGATAGTGCCGCCTGGAAAGAGTGATGCAAACCCCGACCATTCGCCGAACCCCTTCAAAATTGAGATATAGATGCAAGTCGAGAGCATGGCCCTCGGATCTCCAGATCGAGATACTCCCTTCTAGCCTTCCTGATGAGTTGTTAGTCTATTTTGGTTCAGCGGTAGTTTCTGGCGACGTGATTTTTTTGGCATTTTAGCCAAAATCCTTAACAATTTGTAGCATATTTTCATCTAAATTTTAACTTTTGTAAAAACTTGACAATTAAGACAAACTATGTTCTCATCAGTGAGGCATCAGAAGCGATAAAGTCTATCTGCGATCGCCGCTGTCGTTCGCGTAGCAAATTGCCCGGAAAGGGGTTCCATCAATCCTCCCTGCTGTGCCTAAAAATTGCCCCATTTCTTCACCGCAACTGAGTAACCTATCCACCCACCGTTTTAACTTTCCGCATCTGGCGATCGCGCCGGATTCAAGGGGGAAGAATTTAACGCAGTGCCACAAACTTTGCAAAACTGAGCATCGCGATCGTGACGAGACAACCCACATCCTTCACAAGGGGTTTCCACCCGGTTAGCATTTTTCACCAATTCTTTAATTAACGCCCCCAGTTGTCCTGGAATCAGCGCAATCCCTGAAATAATCATCAAAATTGTCAGTAATCGCCCGCCCTGAGATAACGGCGTCACATCCCCAAATCCCACGGTTGTCATGGTAACTACGCAAAAATAGACCGCATCGATAAAGGTGCGAAATGCCTGGGGATTTATGGGATGTTCGACTTGATAAATTAACCCGGAATAAACAAAAACAATGGTAAACAGAGTAAAGATAATCCGGCGAATAATTAATTGATCTTCACCCTCGGTACTGTCAAAAAACACTTGACTTTCTACAAAGCGCAGCAATCGCAAAATTCTAAACCATCGCAAGAGGCGCAAGTAGCTAATGCCGAAATTTCCGATAAATAAGGGGAGAATTACGATTAAATCTATAAGCGAATAAAGGCTAAAAAAGTAAGTTATTTTATGGGGTGCAGCCCAGAAGCGTAAAACATATTCCAGGAAAAATACCAGCAAAATCAAAGTATTCAGTTTATCTAAAATTAAGACAACCTGAATCGGTATTTCATAGGTTTCAATAACAAATATTGCCGAAGATAATAAAACCAGACTGGTCAAAATAAGGTTAATCCATTTTCCAGCCCGGGTTTGGGTATCGTCTAAATAAAAAGCGAGTTTTTCGGCCAAGTCTTTAGGGATAAAGTAGTATAGATTCAACCGTATTGAGACTTCCAGTTGGAGGCGGGGGGTTTAATTCCCCGCTTCCTTCTAAAGTCCGGAATCAGAGGGTGATACCGAATTCGGTGGCTCCAGGTCTATAAAAAGAAGCGCGACTCAAGGGTGGGTCTACACGGAATTAGCCCGAGAAGCGCGGGCTGAAGAAAAACCGACTTTTGACAACCGGATTTGGTATGACTCCTGGAGGAATCCCTAGAACATCGGTAGCCGATGAGATCCAAGGGCCAAAAACCCGGTAACAGTCCCCTTATATCTAAATGCTGGACCGAGGCCCTAGTTCCTGAGAACTTAACGAGAGCGTTTTTCCTTTTCCTGACGGCGGCGATCGCGCCATTCCGCTGCAGTGAGATAGATAATTCCTCCCGTTACCAGGACCATCAATCCTAGGGTTCCAGTTGCTAGAACAGTATAGATAGTCGTCTCCACAAGTCCTCCCCAATCAAAAATCAGTGTTCACAGAGTCAGAGTTTAAGGGACGGCAGTCATCCACTCGGAGGAAGTCACCTGAACAGAGGACCGCTGAGGGTGGGCTATTTTAGCTAGGTGGTGGCAGTTCACCTAAAATCGTGAATCGGACGTGATTGATTGCCAAATCCCCCAGACGGATCTCGCTTTTATGTAAGGGTACTCCCTTGAGTTTGAGACTTTCAAACCGGATCCCTTTGCCCAATTCCACATGATACCAAGCTAATCCCATAAAAAACCGCATCGGGTTAGGGCCGCTATCTTGATTATCATCGGGATTGGATTCCATGGGGATCCAACCTAATCCGGGAATGTAGAACTCCAACCAGACATGATTGTAGTCCGGTTGCATGGGAACCCCTTGGCGATCGGGGTGGGGTGGGCATTTGTAACGTCCCACGGTGCGGCAGGCAATCCCATTTAAACGCAATAGCGCCAGCATTAAACCCACATATTCGCCACAGGAACCGATACCGCGTTCGAGCACGATATCTGGGGTATCAATGTGGGGTTTGATGCCGTAGTCCAGCTTTTCATAAACATAATCGCGAATACTTAGGACCTTTCGGAGGAGATTGGTTTCAGTCCCGATCGCCTCAACGGCTGCTTTCTGAACGATGTCCGTATCCATTGCCAGATTGTCATTATCGACTAAATAGCGATCGGCAAATTCCGGCGGCAGTTCCGGCAGATTTTCCACATCCCGAGGGGAAAGACGGTACTTGATACTGCGGACCTCTAAAAGCGCTTTCCAACCAAAGACCCGCGCCTCGTGGGGTTTGAGACTGTCGAACTTAAAGACGGCAATCCGTTGTCCATCCAGAACTTCTTCCTCAAAGGGCAGTCCGATCGCCTCAATTTTCTTCAATTTTTGCCGGGGAGTTTCAGCGGGAAAGGCAATCCGCCATTCCAAATGAGCCAGATCCAATTCATCCAGGGGAGAGAGTTCCTCAACGTAGGAAATTTCCATGAGATAGCCGTTGGATAAGGCAAAATATTCATCTTCATGGTAATGAAAATGCAACGGATGAATAAACGTGCGATCGCGAAAGGCCAATTGGTGCGGATCGGCGGAATTCGGGTCATCCCGAATATAGATTTCTTCCGAAGCATAGGCAACGTAGAGAATTTCTTCCCCAGTTTCTGGATGGCGATGGAAGGCCAAACCGGAGGGACGTTCAAAGGGAGTAAGCACACTAAAAACTAGAGTACCCGTGGCGCGATCGAGACAGTAAACCGTTTGTTCCTCCGAATCGGAAACCCAGAGATATTCCGCCTGGACTGTCAAACTTTCTACCCCAATTCCCGGGGCGTAAAATCGGGTAATTTCCTCCCCAGTTTTGCGATTAAAAATCAAAATATAGCCAGTTTTTTGAGAACTGACATAAACCGTAGAACCCCAAACCGCTACCCCATTGGCGGGATATGGCAAGGTTACGAAATGTTGGGGATTGAGTTCTTGGGTTTCCAAACCCGAGCGAGCATTTTCACAAAAATAAACACTGTTTTCCCGGGTGAGCCAGAGGGTATCTTCCCAGAAGCAAAGACCAGTGGTATCGACAAATTCAGAAGCATGATAGGGATTAAGAATTTTTGTGTTGTCGTTGGTACAGTCAATTTCTAGGAGATAGCCCCGGGCGGAATCAATGGCAATCAGTGCATCGTCAACAAAGGCCATAGAGTGCAGCTCATAGACGCCATAAGGTCTAATCGTGCGTAACCAGGGGTTAATTTGATGGGAGAGGACAGGTGAATCAAAGCTCATAGAAAACTAATCTAAGGGTGCTAAAAGGGATAGGAGATCAACGGATAACTGGGGGTAGAGTCATGGCAGTGGCTTTCTCAAGTCTTCGTTAACTTGTCTCCCGCAAGAGACGGAAAGTTTGTCCTTGGGTGGAGAGCGGTTATGATGGATTTAAACACTTATCAAAGGGTTTAAACTGGTGATCGGTGTGAATCCGCGATCGCCATCCCATCTAAGAGCAGGGTGATGTCTCTTGAAGGGTGCAAATCCTTGGCAAACCGCACGAGTGGGGGTAAAGAACCCCGAGATCGCTATGGTTTGGGGTGCACGGTTGCTAATTTAGCAATTTTAGTGGGATTCAATGTGTTCAGAGAGAGCGTTTCACTCTCGGCAGGACGGGTCCATCTTGATTTATCCCGCGTGCTCTTACTATCTAAATTCACCACAAGGCCCCTCTATTATGATTTTAAGAAAGTCTTCTTTCTCCTTAATTGCTCTATCGATGGCATTCGCGGTGGCATTCGGTGGGAGTGCCGCTTTTACCAACCCCGCGAACTCTGCTTCTGTCTCTGGCGCGATCGCCCAAAACGAGTTGCCCACAAATTGGAACGTATTTGAGACCCCCGAAGGTGCACCTGGACGACGGATTGGCGGCGGAACTCGGGGGACCTGTCCGAAGAGTGCATCCGGCATGATTGCTCTAGTCCCTGAGAATAATCTGGGATTGACCCTCTCGAATACCCCTACCTTTTTGTTTTACGTCCCTAAAATTGATGACGCCAATCCGGGGCAAATTGAGATGGAATTTATCCTGGTGGATGAATCGGACCCCGAAAACGCCCAAGAAATTTATCACCATAGAGCGCCTTTACCTAAAGGAGGGGGAACCATTGCTCTCACTCTACCCGATGATGAGAATCTCCCCCCGTTGCAAGTCAATCAATTTTATAGTTGGTACTTCTCACTGATTTGCAATCCGAAAGCATCAGACCCCTCGATTTTAGCCATCGGAGGTTGGATAGAACGGATCGAACCCTCACCGACGTTGACTCAGGAACTCGAACCCCTACCATCCCGCGATCGCATTGCTGTCTACGAGCGGGAACTGCTGTGGTTTGATGCGATCGGTACCCTGGCGCAGCTTCTCCAGGAAAACCCCAACGACTCCCTGTTACGGCAAAAATGGAATGCGCTCCTAGAATCCGTCAACCTCTCAGAAGTTGCTCAGGCCCCTTTCCTCACTCTGGAGCCGGAGCAAACCTCAACCCGCGATCGGCGATGATTTAGGACCCACCCTTTCAGGTCAACCTCAGACCCTAGGGGCAACCACCCGCGATCGGATTGCCCCTAACCTCTCTTCTATAGACCCCTATTTCACCGTAAATTGGGTTTTCAAGCGTAAAAAAGGTCGAACCCCGACACAAAAGCACGCCAGGACTGTTATAGTCCCTCATAAAGTTTCGCCTATTTATTTATCAAATCCCACAAAATATTTATCCAAATTAAACAACTTATTTAATTCATGTTGAGCTTTTTGATAAATTCGCATCTGTCCCGTTGCAATATGGGCAAATCCTTCACTTCCAGGGCGTAAACTCTGGTCGTGATTTTCAATTAAAATAGTCAAAGTCAACATCGGATTAGTCCCGGATTGATCCGAAGCAATCTTCGGTAAAATCTCTTGAACCGTGGCCCGGTAACTCGGACTATAAGGGTCACGAACCTTAAAAATTACGGGTTGATTGCGTTTGACCAAATTTCCATCTTCCTGGGAGACTTCTACCGTTGCAGTAAGCTCGGATAAATTAACAATTTCCATCAGTTCTTGACCCATTTGTACCGGGGCTTGATCTACTAAGTCTAAATCAGCCGTCACGACTGTTCCGGTGATTTTAGACTTTAAAATCAGATCCTGTTGGCGATCGCGCAATCGGGCGAGTTCCGCTTCTGCCTTAGCCACCCTTTCCGATTCATTCTGGATCTGTATTACTGCCCCTTCCACTTCGGTTTCCACAGAACGCTGTAATGCTAACTGTTGCTCCAGCTCATTGGCTCGCTCATCGCGCAACTCTTCTGCTTTATTTTTAAGTTCTGCAATCTGTTCATATTTAGCAGCAATTAATCCCTGTTTTTGCTCAATCAAATTTTCTCGTTGACGGATTTCGCTTTCATATTGGCGGATTTGCTGGCGCTTCACATCTATTTGGCTCATTTGTTGATTAATCTGAGCTTTCAGGATATTTTCTTCCTTCTGAGATTTATTAAACTCATTCTGGGCTAATGCCCCTTCCAGAAGAACTGCTTGATATTGTTCGATTTCCGCTTGTAAAATTTGTAAATTTTTCTGATAATTTGTCGTATCTCCTTCTAAACCCGCAATTTCATACTGAATTCCAGTAATTTGCTCTTCAATGCCAAGCTGATTATTTTTAGCCCCAGCTATTTCACTTTCAATACTGTTAATTTCTTTTTCTAGCTGCCGAATTTGCGGTGAGTTGTTTCCGGCGATAATTGCTTCAAACTCCCCTTGTTCTTTTTCAGCACGACTGCGGGCGATCGCCACATCCTGTTTAGCCTTCAATAGTTGCATCTCGCCCATTTTTAGCCGACTTTTGGCATCATCAAGTGCTGAATTGGCTTGCTGCAAACTCTGTTGTGCCTGAGCAATTTGCTGTTCTATTTCGGCACTATAAACCTCCGCAACAATATCCCCTTCTGTCACCAATCCATTACTCTTAACTTTCAGATTAACCGTACCGGCTACTGAAGTCGTAACATGGTGACGTTCATAGCTGCGGGAGGTAATTTTTCCTGCCCCTGTGACATGATTCGCGATGGGAATTCGGGCGATCGCCACCCCACACCCCAATAAAAATAGCAGCATTAACCCCTTCTTGTAAAAGGGAGAGGCAGCCGGTGCTTTTGCCGGGGAAACCACTTCAGGAGTCGGCGAAGCGGGCATCGTAGGTGGGATAGGTGGTTGAACCACCGATTTCGGCGGCACCACTTTCAGCGGAGACTTTTGGGGCTGATTCGGATTAGAACTCATAACAGTAAATGCCCTGACTACAAAGTTAACAAATCAATGCCTATTATTTGGATATAAAAAGTAAATCAACCACACTATTAAAAGTAAAATAGCCGTTGTTGGAATATTTGTTAAACTCCAATCGGCAATTTTTGCAAACAAGAATCCGAAAACAAAATAAATGTATGCCAAACTTAAAGGCGCATAAATGGTTAAAATTAAAATATCCCCTGCTTTTTCTCGTAACGGTTTCCCGCGCAGGAAATTACCATATAAAGCAAACGATCGCGTTCTGAGATTATTAATTCCCGTCAATGCCACTGCCAGATAATAGCCATCAAACTTAGCCATTGGATTAAAATTAATCGCCACCGTGACTAAAGCCGCCACCATCAGTAAATAACTCGCCGTATGTAGCCAACTACCGGGATTAGTCCAATTCCAAAACCACAAAGCACCGGCCCAAATGGCAAATTGAACCAACAAACCCGCCCCTACAACCAACACCCGTTTAAATCGAGGTAAACAGTAAGAATCCGTCGTATTCGTATAAGCCGCAGGCATAAACATCATCAGCAGCAATCCCATATTTGGAACCACACCCCCAAAGTTTTTTAACGTAAACGCATGACCCAATTCATGAAAAGCAACCACCAGCATTGACAGCAGAGCAAAAGGAATAATTAAAGCGGGACCATTGGCTTCCATGAGTTTCTGTCCCGTATAAAAAATAATTTCCCGCTGACGAATTCCCAAGACAGCAGCAGCAAATAAACACAGGAATAAAATCACCGCAAATGGCTTCGTCCAAATCCAGCGAATTCCCTCAATATGCCGAGTCAGCCAAGGGTCGGGATTGAATAAAGGAATCCGAAAATAAAGCAACTGCATCGGGTTAAATTTACCCCGAGGAGGAGTTGGCAACGTCGTTCCTTCTAACATTGCGGATGTCGTCAACAGTCGCAGGAGATTTTTCAACTCTTGGGGAGTAATACAGAATTCTGCAATAATTGAGGACGGCGATCGCCGTCCCAGTTGGTCGATAATTACTTTATCTGAATCACTCAATTGTAAAAAAGTAAAATCCTCCGGATTGCGAAGAATCCAATAGCCATCGGGATGGTTAATCCACTGAACAGACGCTTTCAGACCTGGAGAATTTGGAGGGCGATCGCCCGCAGGTTTTTCGGCATCAGATTGCTCTTGCCCTGAATCATCCCGTGCTAAAATCTGTAAATCAATCAACTTTTGTAGCAAATCCGGGATAAAATCAGCAGAAATTTCCCCAGGAAACTGCTGTTCACAGCGAGTTTGAATCTCAAAAGCGCTATATTTACCCGTAAAATAGTTTAAAGCATATCCTTCAACCGCCGAAAAAATTACCCGGAGATTGCCTTCAATAGCTTTGAGCAGAATTTGGTCAGAATCAGGGAGAGGAGATAGAGTCCAGTAAGGAGTTAAATCTGGACAAATCCAATCCATAGCCGTCTCATCCTCAGCCGCTAAAATCCCCAATTCAATCAATTTTTGGAGGAGTTCCCAAACAAAAGAGGGAGAAAGGGAGTCGCCAAATTGCTGGTGACAACGCCGCTGAATTTGGGCGATCGGCAACTTCCCGGTGAAATGCTGTAAAACAAATCCTTCCATCGGGGAAAACGTAAATTGACCCTCCCCTTGGCGCGACTTTAGCACCACCCTATCCGAATCTCGGACTTTAGCCAGTTGCCAGTAAGTGCCGAGATTCGGACAAATCCAGTGATCATAGTGGTTTTGAGAGTTAAGGGGTTGAGGGTTCATAGCGATCGCATCAGGGGTGAGAGGGTCTAGGGGTTCATCCAGTGGGTTACGGTTCTATTTCTTTATTAGGAGTAATCCCCCTGAATTATGCAGCCTGAACAATTTTGTTGCAAAACTTTACAAACACAGGGGGCGATCGGCAAGTTTTTGGGTCCTGGTAAAGAGCGATCGCCCTCTCAGATGACTTAGAAACCCGGTTTCTTTGCTTGGGTAAAAAGCGATCGACGATCAATGTTCTAGATGCCGATCAATTACTGACCAGATAATTACTCAAGGTAGTGCGCAAACGCTCATGTCTTGCTGATGAGACTGACCCGATAGAACCAATCACTCTATTACGAGGAACTACAGCAAGAAAACCCAATCAAATTAGAGATTTTACTCTCAACCCACTAGCAATAAAGTCTGAATCGTCTGGAGAAATGACATCATCAAAATCCACCACTTCTTGGTGAAGTTGGGTACTAATGCCACAAACTAAGAAGTCTTGATAAGGGGGAAATTCCCTGAGCAGAACCACTGGACGATTTTTTAGTGTCCCATCTGCTTGGGGAATGGGAGTCAGAGCAACATCAGCTTCTTTCATAATCAGGGTTCGTTACTTTGATGCTATCCAGTGGGTATTCATCTTCCGCATTGTAAGCTCTGTTCAGTTGATGACTTGACCAGGATAACCACGTTTCTCGTTCGGAGGGTTGTTCGGGAATTACTGTCACAATCAGTTTGGTGTTGGGTTCTAGCTGATAGGGTTCGTCTAGCTGAATAGACTGACCATCAAAATATGCTGATAAAGAAATAACTTTCATGGCTCAGATGAATTTTCGATGATTACTCTGAGGACATTATAGCTTGGATATCGCATCCCCAAAAAAAGCGATCGCCCATCTAAACAGCGATCGCCTCCAAAAAAGCGATTCCCTCCGGGACGCTGCGCGATCGCCCCTGGGAGCTTAGAAACCGGGTTAAAAGCCAAAATATCTGCTGAGATACAAAGGCTTTAAAAAAGATGCCTTAGTAATTGTTACAAATTGCTGAGATAATTATCTTACCAATTTATAGTTTTTACTCCGTCGCATCCGAGTGGTTGCCAGTCCGATTAAAACAACAGCCAACGCTGATGCCGGTTCAGGAACCGAAACATCATTATTGCCATCTTTTACAACCCGCGCTACGAGGAAGGCAGAAGAAGCTTTATGCTCCTCCGTAATAAATGAGGAAACGGGAGAGAGTCCATCAAGAGTGCGGCTAAACCCTAACAGTTCTAAGCTATAGTTAAAGCCATTTTTCTGGAAAGTCGTGCTGCTAAACGGACTGGTAAAGTCAATCTTATCATCACAGGGAGTGTTGCTAACTTGAAAAAACGGACAGGTTCCAGCAGTATTTGAAGTCTCATTAATCAAAAAACTGTAGTTAAATGAATGAAGGACTCCATCGATTGCCATTGAGAGGTCTAAATCAGCTCCTGATGCTGCCGTTCCTGCCCACAACGGGAAGTTCAAATGAGTCAATTGTCCAAGGACAAAGTTGCTCCCACTAGAAACAGAAACTAACGAAGAAGAACTGTTAAAGTTCAAACCACTTTGACCCGCAAGGGTGGCGGGACTTCCCCAACGCACTTGATTAGTATCAGTGCCATTGAATACAGAAGTTCCTTCGACGTTATCCCAAGTACCTGTAATGTTGCTCAGGGTGAAGGAAGCAGCATGAGCCGGAAGGGTTGAAGTGAGGGCAATTCCTGCGGTTGCACCGATGATTCCTAGGGATTTTACGAGTTCAGTAGATTTCAACATTTTGATGCTCCTGTATGTTTAAGGAAAAAGAAAAGTTTGGCGATCGGAGGGTGCGCTAGATGGGGACTCAATTCCGTCACATTGGAAGGAATTAGGTTGACCGCGTAACGCACCAAAACTGGCGTGGTTTTTGGGAAGGTGGGGACATCTAGGCGGAAAATTTTAATTTTTCGGGTAATCAAAAATATTCTGACGGCCTAAACTATCCTATTAATAACACTAAACTTGATTAGCTTGTACTAAAATTTTTAGCACATTGCCCTAAACCAAAATCTGAAGATTTATCCCTTGCATTTTACTTCTGAGCCACTCCTCAAAAAGCCGATCTTCAATTGTTCGTCGGAGGCTATCATTTAGATTAGCTTCGATTAACTGATCAAGCCGGAAAAAGCAGTGAAGATCTTCGACAACAATAGGGCCAATAATACTTCCGGGAGATTTGTCGTTAAAACCTGCTTGCAATTGTGGCGGCATTTCCTCACGGGGAAACACACCCATCCGGCCATCTAAATGTCGGTCTTCAGATATAGAATACTCTGCCACCAAGTAATTAAATTCTCCAGGATCCTGCTGTAGCGTTTCACTCACTTTCTGGGCAAGACCAGCCTCCTGAACGACTATCCGGGAAAGAGCAAGACGGTCAAAAAGACTGTGGTTCGCTTCAAAAAACTGGTCTACTTCAACCCCAGCAACCTGTTCGCGCAGTTTTTGAAACTTAATCCCCTTGATTGCCTTCTCCCGGAAACTCTCATAACTTAACTGATGCTCAGAAAGCCATTGCTCAAATGCCGGACGCTCTACAGCATTATTCTGTAGGCGAAAATCAAGAATAAATTGCTCGATTTCAGAGTCTGACACTTGAAAGTCACGGGATTGAAGTTCTCGATCTACGAGGTACTCTCGTAATACAGTGGACATCAACTGACCAAAGTTCCCCGAATCCTTGAGGTAAGTCATCACCTCTTGGATGGATAGAACATCATCGCCAATACGCAAAAAGTCAAAGTTATTCATGAAATACATTATTTTTTGGTAGAAACAAATAGGGGAGCGGCTTGGATTGATCTCCGCAAGAGACAGGAAAAACATTTTCTTGTCTCTTGCAACCTCACTAGAAGTCAGAAGTAGTTCTAGTTACCCTAGCCATTGACTGTCCAACGGCTAAAGTATGTTTTAATCTCGTTCCAAGTCATTTCTAATATGCCCGGTTTAAAAGCAGAGTCGCCATACTCGTATCCGCCTTCAGATCCCCAAGGATTAAATAGTTTGAACTTTCCAGTAGATTGATTGTAACCCACCATTGTGTAAGCATGGCTAGAAGCAACAGGAGAACCTTTTGTAGAGTCTTGGCCATAAGATCCAAAAGTCACTACTTTTCCATTGTTAAAGTCCTGAAGAATCTGACTAGCGCTTTGAAGGTAGTAAATACCTCCTGACCAATTTGACACTTGAGTTACTGGATGATGCATCCAACCGCCTTCAATACCTTTATAACTGTTTGTACCATCCTGACCAATCCAACCCGCCTCATTGATTTGAGCATAGGCTTTCTCGGCTAGTGCGACCCAAAGCTCATTGCTGGAGTTAGTGTAAGTATTCCACGAATTGCCTACTTTAGCAAAAGATAATGTCCCACCAGGATTCGTTGGCAGTAAACGATTGACTGTTACATAGTCTGTTCGACCATTGTTGAAGAAGCGAACTGTGTAAGTTCCATCATAATTGTCGATGAACATTTCCTTGATTTTGTTGGGATCCGCTAGAGCAATACCAGCTAATGCAGCAAGATAGTAACAATCACCCAAAGCTCCTTGACGAACATCGGTATATTGGATACCGTTTTGGAATAGTTGACCCTGGACATATTGATAGGTGGCTTGATTCGCTTCTCCATAGGCATATTCACCCTTTGCAAGAGGCAAATCTTTGCCGAAGAAGTGTTCATCAATCAGCTTCTGAAGATGAGCCTGACTGCTTCCCGCATAAAGATTACCCGAGGATTGACCAAGATACTTTTCATTAGCCTTGTTGCCGTGGGCGATCTTCTGGCTCAAGACTCGGACATGATCTGCCATCTTGATGTAAGTTACATCACTGGAGAGTAGCTTCAGGTCTGCCAACTCATTCGCATCAACCACCCCACCATCTTTAGCAGAGTCAAAGATTTCAATCATCTCCTGGCGAGAAAATATTCCATCTTGAAAATGTTTGCGTGCAAGAGCGCGAATTGTTGTGTCCTTGATATTCAGATCAAACCAGTCATTAGTAACAGGTGCTTGAGTCGTGAAGTTTGCGTAGCTCCATGCTCCCCAACCATCGATCCCATCAGTGGCCCGCACTGAGATGGGATCAGTATTAGTAGCACCACCACCAACAAACTTGACAGTGTGGAGCTTATCGGCATCTACAAAGAAGCTCTGACCTGCGGTCTGCCGGACACCATTAACCGTAAAATAACCACTGGTTGCTTGGGCATTACTGTCGAAGAACTCATAGCGAGTGACTTTATCACTATCCTTGTCACTGGTCGTGAAGTTGAGCGACATGGCAGTGTTTGCGTTCACAGTAGCGTTTTGGATGCTCACTATTGGGGCTGACCCTGCCTCAGTAGTCACCTGGTACTGTGACCAATTACTCCAGGTCTTGCCATCATAGGCAGCGATTTGGAGATTATCGCTGGTAGCTGTCGAGCCACCGACAAACTTCAGACCATTCAACTGATTAGCATTGAGATAAAGAGTCTGACCCGCAGATTGCTTAACTCCATTCAGCGTGAAGTAACCACTGTTACTATTAGTGTTGCCATCGTAAATTGCATACTGTGTAATGGTATCACCATCAGCATCCGTTACGGTAAAGCTTGGTGTGATGCTCTGAGCACGTTTGACTGTTTGATTATAAGTGGTGACCACCGGAGTACGGTTGACTTGCTGGGTTGTCAGCGTAACTGAGGGGTAATTACTCCATGCCTTGCCATCATAGGATTGGACGTAGACCGTATCCGTCCCACCTTGGCTACCACCGACGAAGCGGACATTACCCAGTTGGCTGGCATCCACGTAGAAGGAGCTATTCTGTTTAACCCCATTGACGGTGAAGTAACCGCTCGTGCTGTTGCTGTTGGCATCGTAGAAGTAGTACCGCTGCATCGCATCCCCGTCAGCGTCGTACACGGTGAAGAAGTTGGAGGCACTCAGACTTGTGCCTGTGTTCAGGGTGCGGTTATAAGTGGTGACCACCGGAGTACGGTTGACTTGCTGGGTTGTCAGCGTAACTGAGGGGTAATTACTCCATGCCTTGCCATCATAGGATTGGACGTAGACCGTATCCGTCCCACCTTGGCTACCACCGACGAAGCGGACATTACCCAGTTGGCTGGCATCCACGTAGAAGGAGCTATTCTGTTTAACCCCATTGACGGTGAAGTAACCGCTCGTGCTGTTGCTGTTGGCATCGTAGAAGTAGTACCGCTGCATCGCATCCCCGTCAGCGTCGTACACGGTGAAGAAGTTGGAGGCACTCAGACTTGTGCCTGTGTTCAGGGTGTTGTTATAAGTGGTGACCACTGGAGCACGGTTGACTTGCTGGGTTGTCAGGGTCACGGAGGGGTAATTACTCCAGGTTTTGCCATCAGAGGATTGGACGTAGACCGTATCCGTCCCTGCTTGACTACCACCGACGAAGCGGACATTACCCAGTTGGCTGGCATCCACGTAGAAGGAGCTATTCTGTTTGACCCCATTGACGGTGAAGTAACCGCTCGTGCTGGTGCTGTTGGCATCGTAGAAGTAGTAGCGCTGCATCGCATCCCCGTCAGCGTCGTACACGGTGAAGAAGTTGGAGGCACTCAGACTTGTGCCTGTGTTCAGGGTGTTGTTATAAGTGGTGACCACTGGAGC
>NZ_JAMXFA010000001.1:39415-42405 GCF_025370785.1 Laspinema olomoucense D3b | reverse complement strand
TACACGGTGAAGAAGTTGGAGGCACTCAGACTTGTGCCTGTGTTCAGGGTGTTGTTATAAGTGGTGACCACTGGAGCGCGGTTGACTTGCTGCGTCGATGGTTGGGTGTCTCCTACTGATGCTAATAGATTGATCTGAACAACTGAAGCGTCGTTCCAGTGTTTGCCGTCGAAAGCAGCAATGATAATTGACTGTTCTTTACCTAGCTCACTTCCAGCAACAAACTGCAAATCTTTAAGTTGACTAGCGTTGATGTGCAGTGTGCGAGGCTGTTTTACACCATTTAAGGTGAAGTATCCACTGTTACTACTGGAGTCTTGGTTATGGAAGTAGTAGATTTGCATTGCGTCGCCGTCAGGATCTTGGACGCTGAAGAGGCTTGATGCAGGAACAGTAGCACCGGGGGATAGAGCAACGTTGTTGGTACTAATCACGGGTAAACGGTTAGTAACAGCAGTGCCGTTGATGGGAAGTGGATTGGCTACAAAATTCTTGTATTCACTCCAGTGCTTACCATCAAAAGCCCGAATAGCAAGAGCTTCAGTTTTTCCGGCTTCGCTACCCGCAACAAATTGCATATCTTTCAACTGGCTGGCGTTGACATAAATTGAGCCAAGTGGTGTCTTCACACCATTAATAGTGATGTAGCCACTATTATCACCACGATCTCGGTCGTAAAAGTGATAGATTTGCATGGCATCGCCATCAGCATCATTGACACTAAATAGAGTAGACAGTGCTACAGCTTCACCAGGGTTAAATGCGCGGTTTTGTACAAGGATCTCTGGTCGCTTATTTTCCTGAATAGAGCCATTAATGGTCTGAGGATTGACGACAGCATTAACCTCTGAACTCCACACCTTACCATCGAAAGCCCGCAGTGAAAACATCTCAGTCTTTCCAGGTTCACTGCCGCTCACAAATTGCAAATCCTTGAGTTGGTCTGCCTTGATGGTAAAAGAGGAGCCAATTTTAACGCCATTTAGGGTGAAGTAGCCACTACCAGGCGTTTGATCAGGCTCATAAAATTTATATTCTAGGATAGCATCACTATCTGGGTCAAATGCAGAGAAGAAACTGGATGCAGCAATAGTCTCGTTAACCCCCATCAGTTGATTATGCACTGTCACGACTGGCATCCGGTTGGCGGTGCTAGTGCCAGGGGAGCCGAAGCCGTCTTCTTCGGGGTTCCAATCTCGATTAGGTTGCTCAATATCCCAGGGGTTAATGACGGATTCAGGATCTACGGTTGTTGGAATATCGTCTTGTCCAATCAAAACATCTGGGTCATAAGCGGTGCTAGAGATCCAGTCATCGCGGAGAATCTCGTCGTCTTGGAAAGCGGGATTATCTGGCTGCTCTTCCTCGACGATCACCTCTTCGTTGGAGATAGAAGGTATTACTGGGATATCAATGTCATCATTGTCGTCTGATGGAATGTCAGGGTCTATTTGGTCGTCGGCTAGGTTTTTCGATGGGATTTTAGCTTTGTCTTCAGGTTGCGTTGCTTTTGCAAGATGAATCGCCGCGATCATGTTTAACAAGCCTGCACCTGTCTGACTATCCCAGTTCGGTTGACCTAAATCGGTGGCCGTGCGTTTGATGATATCGATAACCTGAGTGTAGTTAAGACGAGGATTAGCAGCCCAGACTTGAGAAATAGCTCCCGTCACTTTAGCCGGAGCTTCATAACTGTTTCCACGGGCAACCAAGTCTAGTGCTATCCCACTTCCGGAGTCATCGGCTACCTGATAAGCTTTAGACAGAGCTATCGCATCATTAACTCGTGTTGCAGCACCTACGGTGACAACGTTATCAAATTCTAAACTCGCACTACCTAGAGCAGAAATCTGACCCAGCTCACGACCGGCTGGCACAACAATCAGTACGTTATGCTGACGGGCATATTCAAGGGCCTCTCGTTCTTGGGGCGTTAATTCATACCGAGTCGTGACATTTCCCTCAGCATCAATCTGAGTTAAGTCCAGGCTCACATTAACCACCGCATTCGGTTGACCTGACTCGCGCGCCGCGTCCACAAACTCAACCAAAGATTGGATCCATTTCTCCGAACCGATCGCCCGTCCGGCCCAAATGGTGGCCTCGGGATTAATGCCATCAATGCCAATACCGTTGTCTGGTTGAGCGGCAATAATTTCTAGGATATCAGTGGCATTTTCGTGGGCTGACCCTTCCGGTAAAGTTGGGTCATTATCTCCATCAATATGGTCTCGTCCCCAGGTGATTCGGGAGTAGTCAATATCAGGTTTATTTGTGGCGAATCCGCTGCCGATAATCCCTACTAAGGGTTGACTAGAGGAGGGAAAACTCAAGGTGGGTGGGGTTACCGGAATTGGCACAAATGTCTGGTCAACAAATTTTTCCAGACGACTCACTAAAGCTAAGGTGCTTTCACTAATCGATCGCGAAGTATTTTGATTTTGCAGGGTTTGAGTTAAGGTTTCTAGTCGCTCTATCAGGGCAGTATTAACAGAAACACTAGAGGTCGGGCTGTTATTGGCTTGAATTTTTAAGGTTTGAGTGAGGTTGTCTAACCGGGAAATTAGCTCGGTTTTAGCCAAATCGTTCGAGGATAAGGCTGGGGTGGCGATCTCCTCTATGTCAGAAATTTCCCGAGTCTCTATCGGACTGGTTTGGCTGACTTGCTCGATGTCATCTGCCTCTGAACTTGATGCAGTGTTCTGAGTTTCTTCCGCATCTACCAGCGTCTCTGAAAAAATCTCACCCTCAGCAGCAATAACTTCTTCCTCAACATCCGTTTCTGCTACTTCATCGACTACTTCGGTTTCACCTTCAGCAGCAATAACTTCTTCCTCAACATCCGTTTCTGCTACTTCATCGACTACTTCGGTTTCACCTTCAGCAGCAATAACTTCTTCCTCAACATCCGTCTCTGCTACTTCATCGACTACTTCGGTTTCACCTTCAGCAGCAATAACTTCTTCCTCAACATCCGTCTCTGCTACTTC
>NZ_JAMXFA010000001.1:0-39315 GCF_025370785.1 Laspinema olomoucense D3b | reverse complement strand
ATCAACTACTTCAGTTTCATCACCAGCAGCAATAACTTCTTCCTCAACATCTGTCTCTGCTACTTCATCAACTACTTCCGTTTCACCTTCAGCAGCAATAACTTCTTCCTCATCGGCTACTGCGGTTTTATCTTCAGCAGCAATAACTTCTTCCTCAACATCCGTTTCTGCTACTTCATCGGCTAGGGAAATGTCATCCTTAACCTCTGTATCTGTTGCAATATCAAAGTTTTCATCGAAACTATCGGCTTCATCATCAAGCAGACTTTCTAAATCCGCTAATAAATTCTCGATGGCTGCATCAAAATTGGCAGATTCTGGGGTCACATAAGTTTTGACATATTCAATCACGGCTTGACCCAATTCTGTGCCGCGCCAGTCTTTGCCTTCAGCAATGACATCATCCATTAAGGCAGCTTTCCCTGTAGCTCCTCGGAATTGTAAAACGATGTCGTTATAGTCTTTATCGCTTCCTCCATCAACTCGAATATCTTCCCAAGCAAAGGCGCTGCCATCTCCCGTAATATCCGCAATTTGTCCGAAGTGATAGGCATCATTCGGATTTGCTGTTGCTAGGGAAAATAACGGACGCAATGCACCGCCAGCAGTCGGATTATCTAACACCTGCTGTACGGTTCCATTGGGGACTAACATCAGGAAAAATTCATCTCCCGGTCGCATCATAAAGGTTTTTACCCCTTGATACTCCCCGGTATTGAAATCCGGTTCCCCTAAGCGTCCCGTAAATCTCGCGCCTTCAGCGGTATCGTTAATCACGATATAACCGAGTTCGGAATTACTACCAGCGCGAGTAATAGCTTCTAAAACAAACTCTCTTGAACTGGGGTCAAGTCCTTCCATTCCCGATAAACTGACAATGGCAACTTGTCCTTTATATGCACCCCCATCAACCAGGAAATCTACTTCGACTTCGCCAGTTTGTCCGACTGTGAACGTACCATACTCGAATCTCGGTTGCGGATTGCTCAAGTTGGCATTGGCGACTAACTCACTCTCTTCGGTATCGGTTTCTTCTATTTCCTCGTTACTGCTGTTATTCTCGGTTTCAGCAATGACGTCTGATTCACTTTCTTCCTCGGCAATGTTCTGGGGTTCGGCAATCTCGGTATCCTCAGCATCGGTTTCATCGGTTTCATCGGTTTGACTGTCAACTGTCTCTAGTTGGTCATTCCCCGTTTCTTCCGATGTTTCAATTTCATTCGTTGCCTGATCTAGAGCTTCTTCCCCAATTTCAGTTTCGTCAGTTGCGGCAGTTTCAAACTCTTCTCCTACTGTCTCAATGGCGTCTGATTCACTCTCTTCTTCAGCAATGTTCTCGGGTTCGGCAATCTGGGTATCCTCAGCATCGGTTTCATCGGTTTGACTGTCAACTGTCTCTAGTTCGTGATTCCCCGTTTCTTCCGATGTTTCAATTTCATTGGTTGCCTGATCTAGATCTTCTTCCCCGATTTCAGTTTCGTCAGTTGCGGCAGTTTCAAACTCTTCCTCTGCCTCTACTGCTTCTTCTCCCGTCTCGTTGAGGATCTCTTCTTCGGGGTCGATCGCCATTTCATCCCCGGTATTCTCGTCAATTTCGCCAGCAGTTTCAATAAACTCTACATCCTCTCCCTGTTCCTCGGGGGTATCTGAGTTGTTCGTAATATTGGTTCCAGCATCAATCTCAGTGTCGCTGCTGGGTCCGTCGGCGATCGCCTCTTCTGGCTCTATATCAAAAAATGGCAGTTCCTCTAACTCTTCATTCCCAACTGTTGTTTCTGTACTGCCTTCCCCAACAACTTCCCCATCATTACTGTCCGACTCTTCCCCGGAAAATTCCCCTACACCCTCACTGTTTTCTTCTGTTACATCCCAGTCTAAATCCTGCTCTTCAATGGCTCCTGACTCCTCGGTGCTTTCGGTGTCGTCAAGCACGAGTCCGCTGGGAGTTCTCATTGTTTCCAGACGCATTGCGGGACCTTGATACCGTTTGGATTGCGCTTGGAATCCAGTCGCTTTAGAACGCTTTGTGAAACCAGAAAATAAGTTAAACATGAGTCCCTAAATCCTCAGTAATAGATGCATGGTTGATAATTAACCTTTCTGAAATTGGACTTCAGCAAGGCGATTGAGTGGTAGGTGAACCAGGAGAAACCCTAGGGCGGCTCAGGGGTTAATTTGGCAGGGATATCAGCTAAAAATTATGAAGAAGTCTGCAATAATTGCCAGCCCCTCTGGATTGATAGAATGGGGCAACCTATTAATTTATTAGCTAATTTTTAATTCTTTCTTTCTAAAGAATTATCATAGGAGTTGTTCCCATGTCAATAGCTAATTCCCTATTTCAGTATTTTCACCGAGAAAGCTAAATAGAATTAATGAAGCGCTTACATTTTTTGTTATTTTATTCAATCAGAAGTTTTCCCCAAAAACCTGCTGTTTGATTAAGCCCGGGGGTGAGTCACCCAGATAACCCAGGTTTCTGCAAGAAATCGCTGCTTTTGAAAGTAGCAAAGAAAGGGGGGTGAAAACGGGTTTCTGATATTCAATGAGGTTTACGGACAGCGCTGTACACTGATGCGCTAATTCATCATCAGTTAGGTTTACGGACAGCGCTGTCCGTTGAATATCTTGAGTTCATGACACTGTGAGTTCGATGGAGGGGTTGAGGGATAGATCTCTAGAGTCCCTGTTAGTTGTTAGGGATTTTTATAAAACAAATGGGGCAAGTAGTAGGGGGACCCGGTTCACTTATGGGAATGCTCAAAAGTGATGCTCTCAACAATGAGCGGAGCGGTTGATAAAAAATAAAATCAATGAGTTGTCTATATTTTTCCCGTAAGGGTTATAATCATAAAATAGTCTCTCGGCTTCCATTTAATACTTTAAATAAATTATACGGAATCCGGTTTTTAAAGACCTATAAAAACCCACACCCTCAAGGGTGGGTCTACAGGGACAAAGCCTGCCTCAGCCCGCTATGGGATAAAAACGACTTTTAACAAGCGGATTTGGTATTATACCCAGTTTGGCCTCAAGATTACTACTGCATATCTTAATGCCAAACTCAGTAATTTAATTGTGGAAAAGGATAGAATTATAGTTGATAATTGACGGTAAAATAAAATCCGTCATCTTGGGCATTCGTGCCTTTATCATCAATTTGGAAAATAGGTCGTCCATAATCAACCCGCACATTCAACCCGGGAAAAACTTGCCAGAGTACACCTATTCCTATCCCGGCTAGAAAGGTTTGTCTCGGTAACTCATTGGGATTATCCACATGATTCCAAACCGTTCCTACGTCTAAAAATGGGGCAAATTGAAAGATGGGAATTCCGGAAGTATCCCGGAGGATAACAATGCGATCTTCTACGCTGAAGCGAAACCCATTATCGCCCGATCGCACGTTTTGACGATACCCCCGTAAAGATTGACCGCCCCCAATCACAAATTGCTGGGAGGAGAGCAAACTATGGGGACTTAACTGTAAATCCGCTTGAATAATTAACAGTTGTGACCCACCTAACCGTTGTACTCGCTGCACCTGAGAAATCCAGCTCAAAAATTGTCCATCGGGGATGGGGTCATCATTGTTAGTAGCATCAAATAACCCCGTCCCGATGTTCAACAGCGATCGCACGGACCAAGCGCCTTGAACGTCCCGGCGTAGGTAGTCAGCGCCGATCTTGAAGGTGCTAGTCCGGGTAATCCCATCTTCGTTAGGACCACTGCCAAACCCAAACGGTTCACCGTCAACAAAGGTTTGACTTTCCTGGAACGTAAACCCAAGAGAAGTGGCGAATTCTTGTCGAGGCGATCGCACCCAAGGTTGTCGGAAGCTCACTTCATATAGTTGGGATTCCCCTTCAATATTCAACTCTCTAAACTCTTCCTGAATGATGCCATTTTGGTTGGGAGCCACCCGAAACGCCAAAGTTCCATTCATGGCATTCACCGGGATTCGATAGCTGAGGTCGTAGATTTGCGAGTCTCCGGTTCCCCAATAGTAACTCGCGGCAATTTCATCCCCAAACCCCGTCACGTTGCGATAGCGCACGGTTCCCCCTAAGCGTTCCGAACCGACACTGGGAGGGGATAAATTATCAGCGCCTACATTCAACCCAAAGGGATTAGCTTCTTGTACCCGCACGGTGAGAATACTCTGCGCAATTTGATCACCGGCACGCAAACTGGCTTCAATATTTTGAAATAAAGGGTCGAGGCGCAGTAACCGCAACTGATCTTCCAAGCGGGCAGTATTCAAGGGCGCACCTCCCCCAAGTTCGATCCGAGAACGGATATAGGACTCTCTCACTCGGTTGTTCCCTTCAACTTCAATGGCGGCTAAAGTCCCTTCAATGACTTGAATTTCGACGATGCCATCTTCGATGACTTGATCCCCGAGTACGGCGCGGGAGGTGATATAACCGCGATCGAGATAAATTTGGGTGATTTTATCCGCCACTTGTCGGAGGCGATCGAGGGAAACGGTTTGTCCCTCAACTTCGGCAACAAGAGTTTGAATCTCTGTATCAGTGAGTACGGTAGAGCCAGTGACGTTCACCTGGCGAATGGGAATTTCTACCTCGGGAGATTGATCGGGGTCGGGTTGTTCTTCTGGAGGGGTCAAGACTGGGGGTTCTTGGTCTTCTGGAGGGGTCGGCTCTACTTCGGGTAGGGGGGGTAATGGCTCTTGGGTAGGAGGTTGCGGGGGCTGGGCAGGAGGGGTTTGGGCGATCGCCTCTGGCATACCGGCGCTCAGTACCGTGGGTGTGGTTGGGGAGGGAATGCTCTGTAAATGCGTCTCCAGACTGTCATCACAGGGGCGATTCTCGTTCCGAGACGCTTGGCGATTCTCGTTCCGAGACGCTTGGCGATTCTCGTTCCGAGACGCTTCGCGATCGCAACTCCTTTCCCCCTCCTCTAGCAACCCCAAATCTCCAAATTTTCCAGGAGTGGTTGTCCGATCGGCTGCTTTTTCCGGAGTTCCAAATATCTGGAAGCGATCGCTACTGTTGAGGGCTTTTTCCTGGGCTGTTTCCTGGGGATTTAGACTCACCAAATCTGCTGATTCCCCGGGTAATAAGGGTTCGCTGTCTGCTGCTATGGCTTGACCCCCGGAAAAATTGGCGATCGCCAAGAATACTGGAATTGAAGATCCATACCGCAGAGCGTTTAATATCATGTTCTTCTGCATCGAACCATCACCATGCCCACCCACTTGATCTAGCCTATTCTTCCAGAGCATTTATTTTTTAACTCCCTTGGTTACTTGAGCAACCGTGAACGTGCAGCGGCTCCAAATGCCAGTGTATCTATTGATTTTGCTATCGGCAAGAGCGTTTAGGGCCGAAAACCATCCCAAATATATAAACTTCAGGTTGAAAAAGGATGAAATCACCTCAACTCAGGCAGAAACCCCGTTTGTGCCTCAGCCTATTGTTCTGGAAAGCCATTACCTGGAACCCTGACGGACGAACAATCAGAGTGACTTGGGGTTCTGGGCGATCGATTTGCTCTAACCTCAGCGATCGCATTGCACGGTCAAATTATCTAGGGTAAAGTTTTCAAGGTTGGGGGCTACCCCGTAGGGTTTGAGCGATGGAATAATCCAGCTATTAAATTGTTGCGATTAGATTCTATTCCACCGGCACAGAGGACAGCCCGGGCTAGTTCATTACTTTAACTTTGGACCTTCATACATTTCCACCAATTTATAAAGGTCAGTAAGCCCCGCCAATCCATCAGCGTTCTAATTACAATTTTCTATTTCTTTTCCGGGCGGGGAATTTAGATAAATTCTTAAAAGCACTCCGCACTAATTTTTATTCCCTCCAATTCGGGTAATATTTTAATTCCGTTTTTATCCCCAGTCAATTGCTTTTATTCCGGAAGTGTGAACCCACTTTCTTCGGGTACTATCTGGTTAGAGTAAGACTCTTGGCCCCAAGAAGTAGAGATAGGAGCTAACATCGCAGCTACGGTTATGAATAAAAGTAACCAAGCCCCAAATAGGGTTAAATTTGAGGGAAATTGATTTTTTTTCGCGGCTTTAACCGGACCTTGCAGCGTTTTCAAGCACTCTTCTTGAATCACCGGACTCCACTGATTCCCGCTGCTAGACCATAAGCCTAACAACTGAGCCTCAACTAGAAGCTGGGTAGAAGGGATATCGGACGGGCCGACCTGATGTTTTAACATATCTTTACTCTCCATCACAAATCTTTAAAATTGGTCTTGAAGTCCGGGAAATCTGAACTTAGTGTTCAATTTATCATCCGAATGTTTGCGATCGCGTTTGCGGGCTGTATGATTTGTGTATAACTTAGGCCAATTTGCCCGGATTTCAGTTAAGTTTTTTTAAGCTCCCTCTGTCGCTATGATTCGAGAAAATAATCCCCGCGCTTCAGGAATGCGATCGTCATTTTTACTTGACAAAATATCTAAAAAGTGATAAAGAAAGGATAATAGGGGTAAGCTGAGGAACTGGGAAAGGAATCAGGGCTGAAACAACAAATCGCCCTGGGAGAAGATGCGCCCAACCTAATAATCGGGTTACCTTGAACAAGAGGCCGATTCCGTGGGGCGATCGCCCCAGTAACGACACTTGGAGAATTCCCCATGACTTATCATAAAATTCTGGTCGCGATTGATCGTTCCCCCGAATCTGATTTGGTCATCAATCAGGTTATCGATTTAGCAGAAAAAGAAAAAGCCGAACTGATGCTATTTCATGCCATTCAAGTCGAAGCCCTGGCAGAGATCTCCCCAATGGTGGGGACCGGCATGGGATTAAGTCCATCTCTAGGACGAGAAATCCCCGAAATTCAACAACAACGACTCGAAGCGCAACTCGGAAAAACCAAAGAAATACTCCAGGGATATGCAGAAATGGCAATGGCCCGCAATATCCCCACCCTGTGCCATCATAGCGTCGGCGATGCCGGTGCCCTCTCTTGTGAGTTAGCCAAAAGCTGGGGCGCTAACTTAATTGTAGTAGGCCGCAGAGGTCGCAAAGGGATGACGGAACTCTTTTTAGGCAGCGTCAGTAACTACATTACCCATAACGCACCTTGCTCGGTTTTAATTGTCCAAGGCGCATTACCCGTAACCTAAGCCAAACTTAACCCTCATCTCTCATTTATTAGACCTCTTGCAAAATTCTTTAAAGCCCCCCTTAACAAGGGGGGTTGGAGGGATCAATCCTTTTTTTTGCAAGAGGGCTATTTTATTCAGATAGGGCTTAACAATTCCTCCTCCTGAAATGGTCGAAACTTTAAACCCTTTCTCCCATTGGCCGAAGTATCCACAAAAAAAGGAGGGGGTAAAATTCCCCCTCCTTTTTGATTCAAGTCCAGGGGAACGGGTTAAAATAACCAGCACCGTATCCCCTAAAATCCCTTACAAAATTGGGACAAACAGATCTTTTTCTGGAACCGTCGTGTATTCCGCCACAATTTGACGCAACTCTTCGCCGTCTACGGATTCTTTCTCAATCAGAATATCTACCAAGCGGTCAATTACGATCCGATTTTCCCGGACAATCCGCTTGGCTTCCTCATGACAATGTTCCACAATGGAACGCACTTGAGCGTCAATGCGAGAGGCAATTTCGTCAGAATATTCCGATCGCGTCATTAAATCGCGACCTAAAAACACTTCCCCTTGTTGGGTTTCCAAAGACATTGGACCCAAATCGGACATCCCGAAGCGAGTCACCATCTGACGCGCCATTCCAGTCACCTGTTGCAAGTCACCTCCGGCACCCGTGGTCACTTCAGAATCCCCAAAAATGACTTCTTCAGCGGCACGTCCACCCAAAGCACCCATAATCCGGGCCATTAACTGAGACTTAGAGACCAGCATTTGGTCTTCATTCGGCATAAACCAAGTCAAACCCTGTGCTTGTCCTCGGGGAATCAAGGTAACTTTCTGCACCGGGTCATGGTCCTTGACCAAGGTCCCGACGATCGCATGACCAATTTCATGATAAGCAATCAAGCGTTTGCTCTTGCTATCCACCAGGGGAGTGCCTTCCATCCCGGCTACAACCCGGTCTACGGCATCATCAATTTCCAGAATGGTAATCGCTTCTTTACGGCGACGGGCGGTTAAGATAGCCGCCTCGTTGAGCAAGTTGGCTAAATCGGCGCCGGTAAAACCGGGAGTCCGACGGGCGATCGCCTCTAAGGAGACTTGATCCGATAGCTTCTTATTTCGCGCATGGACGTCCAAAATTTCCAGACGACCCTTAATATCTGGGGCATCGACCATGACTTGGCGATCGAAACGGCCCGGACGCAACAGGGCCGAATCCAAGACATCAGGACGGTTAGTGGCTGCAATAATAATGATGCCGGTATTGCCCTCAAATCCATCCATTTCGGTCAGGAGTTGATTAAGGGTTTGTTCCCGTTCATCGTTGCCACCGCCGATGCCTGCACCCCGTTGACGACCTACGGCGTCAATTTCATCAATGAAAATGATACAGGGGGCATTTTCTTTAGCTTTCTTGAACAGGTCCCGGACACGGGAAGCACCGACGCCCACAAACATTTCTACGAATTCAGACCCGGAGATGCTGAAGAAGGGGACGCCCGCTTCTCCGGCGATCGCCTTAGCGAGTAAGGTTTTCCCCGTTCCCGGCGGTCCAATCAACAGGACGCCTTTAGGAATCTTTGCACCGACTGCGGTAAAGCGTTCCGGTTTTTTCAGGAATGTAACGACTTCTTGGAGTTCTTCTTTAGCTTCTTCAATGCCTGCCACATCGTCAAACATCACCCCAGTTTTCGCTTCCATCTGAAAACGAGCTTTGGATTTGCCGAAGTTCATGGCTTGTCCTGGACCTCCAGGAACATTGCTGGAACGACGGAAGAGGAAGAATAATCCAGCCAACAACAGGACGGGGAAAATTAAATTGCCCAAGAGTCCCCAGATTGCTCCATCATTGCGGATGGGGTGGGAGTCAAAACTGATGTTGGAGTCTCTGAGGCGGGCGATCAGTTCGGGAGTATTTCCTGGCAAATCGACTCGCAAACGCTGCACTCGGTTGTCTAGATCGGGATCGACGGCTTCAACGATCGCCGTCCGGCCACCTTCAAACAAATCTACGTTGGTGACGCGATCGGCGTCCAGGTATTCCAAAAACCGACCGTAGCTCATGCGAGTATTGGCGGCATTATTTCCCATATTCATAGCCGGGGAGGAAAATACTCCCTGCCAAACGAAAAAGGCGATTACTAATGCAGGTAATGCCCACAGTAAAATTATTCTCCAGGAAGATTTCATAGGATGCGGTGGCCTCTAGTACAAATTCAGACAATGAGATTAAAAGCAAATTGGGTGTAATTAGACCCAAGCGAGTTGATTGAGGGGAGTCGGGGGGTTCTCTTGTTGCCGCTTTCCGCTCCTACCCCTAGGGGTCGAGTCCCGGTATAGAGTAAAACCGTCCATCCCGATCAGAATCTTAATCAAATTTAACTTAATTATCAGGATCGATGCAACTGACTCCCCTAAAAGTCGGTAAAACCCTCTCAGAATCAGGTAAACCGACTACTCAGTGACTCTGCCAATTTGCGGCATAGTTCGGAAAACCGTTCTTTAAGTTTAAGTTATGTTAAGACAATTTCACAAAAAGCAAAAATGGGCGCACCTAGATGCGCCCATTTTATGAATCTTGTATCAATCGGTTTTTTTTAAACGTCCCCCAGACTGTCCCGATTCCTCGGAAAAGTTGATGCCTAGAACGGCGATGCGGTTTAGCAGACTCAGAGGAGACAGCTAGATAGTCCAGCCGACTGCCCGTCCTGGGGATAAGCCCCCCTGCTCACCGCATCCTCAAAGGAGTGTGTGGAACGAAACGGTGGATGCACAAGGCAAAATAGAACCGGGGAACAGTTTCAGGAAGGGTCAGGACACGGCTGGGACCCTCAACCGACAGTCCAATTCCCTAGGGTTTGGGGGAATGGTTCCCGGTAATTTGTTCTTTGATTTCCTCAACTTTGACCGACAACTCTTTACGAGTCGCTGCACTGAGTAAATACCGATAAATAAACCAGCCCGAGTAAGCCATACCCACGATTTCAAAGGTTGGCTGTACTAGGGGAATGCCGTTAAGCACTTCCAAGACAGCAACCAATACTCTGAGGGACACCAAAGCCGCAATCAGTAAACCAACGGTGGTTAAGGGTCTTTGGTTGTCTTTAACAAACCCAGTCACGTAATCCGGGAGATAAGAGAGGATTTCGCGAACTTGTTTGCCGATCCGCTCGAACTGGTCATTCGTGGCCTCTGTACTGGGGATTCCCGTGGTTACCACTGGGATAGCCGGTGGTTCAGGAATCTCGTCCACAGGAATTTCTGAAGTAGGAATTTCTACCACAATCTTATCTGGGGGTGTTTCTGGTTCAGGATTTTGAGTCAAGGTACTACCCTCTTGTTCGTCAACCTTTAAGACTTTGTGCAGGCGCGTTTTGTCGAGCTCCCGCTGATAAAGTAATACCCAAGATTGTATCAGGTCAGGACCGTGCAGTTCGCCGGTTAATCCGGCCCGCAGCGATCGCATTACTAGCCCTTTTTTGACATTGAGCTGTTTGGTGACCTGTTTAATGATGTCTTGGGCATCTGCTGCTGTCAGGCTTTCGTGACTTTTTAAATGTCCGATTACCGCTTCGAGAACCTGGGAGGCTCCCTCTTTTTCCAGTTCGGCTGCCGCTTCGTCGCTGAGTTCGACCTCATCCACAAAGAACATCCGACTGAGTTCGACTGCATCGGTCAAGCGAGTTAAACTCGGACCAATTAAGGCAGATAGTTGTTCCAACCAAGGACGGTTGCCCTCCGGATCAACGGGGTATCCCGCTTGTTGCCACACTGGAATCAAGTGGGCGGTGAGTTTTTCCGGGGACATTTGGTGGAGGTATTGGCTATTAATCCAATCCAGTTTATCCCAGTCAAATTTGGCACCGGCTTTATTGACGCGATCGAAGCTAAACTTCTGCGCCGCTTCCTCCAGGGTAAAGAGTTCCTGGTTATCCGGCGGGGACCAACCCAGCAAGGTCATATAGTTGACCAAGGCTTCGGGGAGGAATCCCATTGCCTGAAATTCGGAAATGCCCGTCACATTATCTCGTTTTGAGAGTTTTTTGCCGGAAATATCCAAAATCAGGGGCGTATGGGCAAACTCAGGGACCGCGACGTCAAAGGCTTCATAAAGCAGAATTTGTTTGGCGGTATTGGCAATATGGTCTTCCCCGCGAATCACTTGGGTGATTCTCATGTCAATGTCATCGACAACAACAGCGAGGTTATAGAGTGGCATCCCGATGTCGGCACCACTGGAACCCCGGGCGATCACCATATCTCCGCCAAGGTCACTGCCTCGCCAGGAGACTTCACCGCGCACTAAGTCATTCCAGACAATCTCGCGATCGTCTTCGATTTTGAACCGAATCACCGAGGGCCGTCCTTCCGCTTCAAATCTGGCGATTTCATCCACCGTTAGATTGCGGTGACGGTTATCGTAGCGGGGGGCTTCATTCCGCGCTTTTTGGGCTTCTCTCATTTCGTCGAGTTCTTCGGCGGTGGTGTAACACCGATAGGCGAGACCCTTATCAATGAGAGTTTTGACTCGTTCCCGGTAGAGGTCGAGACGCTTGGACTGGAAAACCGGGCCTGCATCCCAGTTCAAACCCAGCCAGGTGAGTCCATCCAGGATATTTTGGGTGAACTCAGGGCGCGATCGCTCCTCGTCGGTATCTTCGACCCGTAAAATGAACTGGCCTCCCTCATGACGGGCAAATAACCAGTTAAACACAGCCGTTCTGGCTGTTCCAATATGTAAGTTCCCAGTAGGACTAGGAGCTATTCTCACGCGAACAGTCACAATTATTTTCTCTAATTAACTTCATTTTCAAGGAGACACGCCGTGCCCCCTACTATTTAGGAAAACACGGCGCGTAACCTGATTTATATTTTAAACGGGACTGACGGGGCTCGAACCCGCAACTTCCGCCGTGACAGGGCGGTGCTCTAACCAATTGAACTACAGTCCCTTTCCTTGAGCCTTTTATATCTTGCACGATGCTTTGGGATTTGTCAACCCCTTTTTCACAAAAAGTTTTTTGCCCGGGGAATGAGCCGGTTACAGCTTGGCAATCTTCGCCGATTGGGGACTCGTGGGTGCTGCCTGTCTGCTGCTGTCGTCAGGCGCTAGGGGATGATTTATCCTAGAGGGAAGGGGCGATCGCCACCTTAACCAGCCATCACCCCCCCAAATTCTCAAGGGAAGGCAAAATCATGTCTAATCAAGCCTTAAAATCTGTTCTGACGGTCGAAGAATATCTGCACTATGAAGAACTCAGCGACATTCGTCACGAGTATATTCAGGGTCAAGTTTATGCCATGTCCGGAGGTAGCCGAGAACATGATTTGATTTCCGGTAATATTTATATGGCCCTGCGGATTCATCTTGACGGTGGTAGGTGTCAGGTCTTCTCGGCCAATATGAAGGTCAAAATCAACCGACTCAATTTATTTTATTATCCAGATGTTTCGGTTACCTGTAATCCCCAGGATCAGGAAAAATATTTTTTAGAATCCCCTTGTCTCATTGTCGAGGTGCTTTCCCCGAGTACCGAACGGATAGATAGACAAGAGAAACTAATCAATTATCGGGAATTAAAGAGTCTCCAAGAGTATGTGTTGGTGTCACAAACGGAAAAAAAGGTGGAGGTATATCGACGAGGCGATCGCGGGGATTGGAATTTAGAAACCTTTTACCAAGACGATATCGTTGAGTTAAAGTCGGTTGGATTACAACTCCCCCTCTCAGAAATTTATAAACAGGTCGGACTGTGAGGGTTTAGGGAATCGAAATAAAGGAGCGATTTTAATCTGTGAATTGCTAAAATCGCTCTATAAAAGTCTATCCATTCTACGGCTTTTCCGATAATTGCTTGACAAACTGGGCGTGTTCGGGTGAATTCAATCCTGCTTGCAAAACTGCGAGGACGCCTGAAAAATCTCCCGATAATAATTTGGAATAGTCTAACCATAATCCGGGAAAGACTAGACTCCACAAAACTCCATTTTCGTCCGGTTTGAGGGAAATATATTCTCCTTCCATGAGTCGGAACCAATCCAGTTGATTTTGAGACACGCGCCATACCAGCTACTCTTGCACTCCGTTACGACGATAGACTTGTTTTTTATCATGTAAATCGTAAGTGGCAGTTGAGGCGGCGATTTCTGCTATAAATTCTGGTGGACCTTGAACATATCCCTCATCCGTAAGGCGCGACTGTCCCCCAAGACTTTCCTCTAATCTGAGTAAGGCATCAGGTTGAGGTTCATTGTCCAAATCTAGACGAATAGTCGCATTATCTCCGAGTCTGACTCCAGGAGTCATCGCTCTATAGACGCCTAACCAGGTGATTAAGAGTCCGTGGGGTTCGGCATGAGGGGTAAAACGGACGGGGGATGGCTTATAAACGACTCCTTCGATTAGTTCAGCTTTTTTGCAATTCGGCATGGCGTGATAGCGGCGCTCAAATTCAGTACGAGTGAAGCGATCGCCATTCTCTAAAAGAAGGAGTTTTTGTTCAGTTTTACTGTTGGATTTTCCCACCGAAGTTTGTCTACTCATGATGTGAGCCTCCATGAATTGCTCTGGGAAATTACTGTCTTTATTATCCAAAATTTATCTCCCGCTTGTCCAGGATTCGCCTTCACTCTTCTAGGTTAATGGCAAATACTAAAAATTGCGTCACTTGCAAGGGATTAAAATTATTATCGCTGACTAAAATTAAAGAGCGTCGTCCATCAGCTAATTTGGGACCGAAGGTCATTCCTTCTAAATTATCCAGAGGAATATTTAAAGTTTGTAAATCCAGCAACAGGCGTTTTTGAGCCGGTTGGATGTTTTGAATATCAACATCTTTTAAACTCTCGATTGGCTGAATATCTGTTGCGCCTTGCAGAGAAACTTCATATAATAAACCCGTATTCCCTACATCTTCTGTAAAGCCCCGTTCTAAACTGAGCAATTTTGTTTCATCCCAGGCGAGTAATTCCACTAAACTATGAATTGTCAATCCATCGGGAGACTTAGGTTCAGTCTGTACGGGTTCGGTTAGATAGTAAAACTCTTGGGCGGGTTGTCCTGTGGTTAAATCATATTGCAAAATGCGCACAGGAGTTCCTTTTTCCAGATTTGCGGGTTCTCCATCTTGAACTAAAGCCGTTTCGGTGGCGGTATAGAGAAATTGCTCACTAGGGCTTAAAGTTAGGCTTTCAAAAGCCTGATTATCCCGAATCCCTTGACTATTTTGGGGTAGAAATTTATCGGGAAGGGGTAGAGATTGAATTTCTTTTCCTTCACGGGAAAATTCTTTGATGAAGGGTTGTATATCTTGCACCACATCTCCCTCGGAGGAAATAAATAGGCTATCGCGACGGGTTAAGGCAATCCCTTCAGGGTCTAGACTGTAAGAGGGAAAAGGGCGACTGCTTTGATCCACCAAGGGAGTAACACCAATGGGGGTAACAACGAGAGGATTTAATTGTATTTCTAGATTGTAAAATCTCGCGGGTCCTTGGATGGCGCGATCGTCCGATAGGGCATAATACAGATTGCGCTGAGTATCGTAGGTGATTCCGGAGAACCCTCCGAGGGGGGTATCCTGAAAAATAAAGCCGGTGGGTATTTGGAATTCCCCTAGATATTCAATCGGAGAAGTTTTCACCGATGCAGAGTTAGGAATCGGTGAATTGGAAGGACTGGCGAAGGTTTCTGGAATGGTTGGCGGTTGACAACCCATGCCAAAAGTACAAGACAATCCCAAAGTTATCCATAAAATAGGATTAATTTTACCCAAAAGCATAGATGATTGATGGTAAGTTTTTTGGGGAGGGTATAAAAGTTTTAAAAAGGTAAAAATATCCCAATTAATCGCCTTTTGAATCCGTTAAATTCTGGGTTTAGCTTAAATCAATAAAAATTGAAAGATTTAAAACGATGGAAATTTTTGAGAAAAATTGACCAACCATTCTTTGACAACAAAGGTGGCAATGCAATCATCTTCGTTATAGGTTAAAATCAAATCCAGATAATTGCGATCGCCCGTTTCTAACCAGCGATCGTACCACACCACACATTGAGCGCCGGATGCTGATGCCTCATGCCACTCAAATCCGAGATAGCGCGCAATCGACTTGAGGGCATAACTTTCCACTGGCATCACCACGGATTGGGTGACTAATTTATGAATATCCACAAACCGATTCAGAATCACTTTCCATCGGTGCGGGGGGGTATGATAGCGTCGTGCCAGTTTTTTAAGGGTTTGAATTTCATAGTCACAAAAATGAAAAATTGGGGCAATGGGATAGGTCCAAATTAATTCTAAGAACTGCTCCCAAATTTTAAATTCCTCTTCGGGACTTTCGGCTAAAAACGCATAAAATTTCTGCGTTGGGGCTTCTCCGGGGCTAAGATTGCGGCGATCGACCACTAATACTCCCAGCAGAAAATCGAGGTCTAATTCCGGTTGCGCTTCAATATCAAAATAAAGTTCAACGGGAGATACGGGGAGAAACTTGGGAGAAAGGGGCAATTTTTTGGGTAAAGCGATCGGTTGATTATTTAGGGTGGCCTTGGCTTGTATGATCAGATCCCGGGCGACAGTTTCCGGTTCATATTGATGATTGCAAACTTCAACTAAACCATTAGCTAAAGTAAGTACATCCGCATGGGCGAGGGATTCTAGCTGAGTCAAATTCAGTTGTTTTAACTGTTGATACCGAATTGGGGTTACTCCAGGCAGGAGGGAGAGGTGCTGCGTTTGTTGGGCGATCGCATAACAACGACTCTGCCACTGGCACATACTGCAAGGATGTCGTGCCATAAAGACTTCGGGTTCTTGGCGATCGGTCAACATTTTAATGCAAGGGTCTAATACCTTCTGCATTTGAGGGACATATTTCTCTAAATTCACCCAATATTCGCCTTTTTCACGGCAAACTAACCAGGCGTCCCGGGGCCATGCCCCCTGGACCCCCGCCAGCACCAGGGCGTGAAATGCTGCCATAACTTGATGTTGCGCTTTCGGGCGTTTACTAAAACAAATATCCACGGGAATATAGGACCAATTCCCATAAACCGAGGCCCCGGGTTTTTTGATTAATAAATCAGGACGACTCATGAGAGTGACCCCTTGGGGTCCTGACGTCATCAAGACGCCGTGATCAATGCGATCGACACCCTGTTTCATTAACGCTACGGTTGCCTCGGCACCCTTCGCCCAGTCTCCATAGGGATAACTCGGGCGTTGAGCGGGGTATTCTGCCAAAACGTTGTGTCGGTAAACTTCGCTATCCCGTTTCAGTTTTGTGGCAAAATCACTCGGGGGTTCTGGATGAGCGCCATTTCCATAGAGGTTGAGGAATGACAGGCGCGCACAGCGTTGATAATCAAATAAAAGGTCGTCAGTTAGTAGCATCTCTTTAACATAGCAAGAATCAGTCGGGGAGAATACTCAGGTGCATGAACAACCTCGGGAGCGGGTGGGGATCCCGAGGCAGAGGCTGTGATCCAGATCGGTAGCGGTTCAAACTTGACCCCTCTTTCAGTGGGTGAGCTGATCGCCCAGAAATGATGCTTTAAATAAAGACAGCCAAAAGGTAGAGAACATTAATTGATAGAATTTTCAGTAAAGGTTTATTTAATTATAAAGAATCAACTATTAAATTTTTTGTAAAACTCCCTAGAAAAAATTAGTCGATTGCACCATAAGACTCATTCAGAATCTACCCACTCACTCGGTACCTGTTCTATGCCTTCTATCTATGAGCGAAACTCTCCAACGCGCCGCCTGAGCGCACTGTATATGACCGCCCTCAGCCTCCTGGCTATCCTCTCTCTGGGCAGCGAATTCATTAGGCAGCGATCGCTTTTGGTCATTTCTAACGATTCGAGAATAATCAATCTTGCTGGACGCCAAAGAGCCTTGAGCCAAAAATTGAGTAAGGCGGCACTAATTTGGGTGGAATCTCCCCCCTTGGGCGATCGCCCAGCCCAACTTCAAGAACTCCAAGATACCGTGAGCCTCTTTTCCCAATCCCATCTTGCCTTAAAATATGGGGATCCGGAAATAGGGTTGCCTAAACCCGACAACGTTCAAATTTCCCAAATGTTGGAAAAACTCGAACCCTCCTATCAAGCGTTGCAACAAGGTGGGGTCGGTTTACTTTCGGTTTTAACTGAACAAGGAACCGAGGCCAAACGTGAGGATATTTTGCCTTATTCTCAACAAATTTTAGAGAATGAAGCCTCATTTTTCTTGGCAATGGATGCGATTGTTGCGGAGTATGACGAACAAGCGCGGCAGCGGGTTAAACGGTTGATCCTATTAGAGTGGTTGTTTTTAAGCGTTGGCTTGTTGGTTTTATTATTAGAAGCTTTATTTATTTTTCGTCCTTCGGTTCAGCATATTCAGCGTTATATCCAAGAAATCGGCAAGTCTCAGCAGGAAACTGCCCGAATTGCGGCCCAACTGGAAGAGAATAACATGGAACTTGATTTAGCCCTGCGGGAAGCGCAATCGGCAACGCAATTAAAATCTGAGTTTTTGGCTAATATGAGTCATGAAATTCGGACGCCGATGAATGCAGTGATTGGGATGACTGGGCTATTAATCGATACCGAACTGAACCCGAATCAACGAGATTTTGTGGAAACGATTCGCAACAGTAGCGAAGCTTTGTTGACGATTATCAACGATATTTTAGACCTGTCTAAAATTGAAGCGGGAAAGCTGTCCTTAGAACAGACTCCTTTTGACCTGCGTGAGGCAGTGGAAGATACGCTGGTTCTGGTGGCGGCTAAAGCGGCTGAAAAGCACCTAGAATTGGGTTACATCATGGATGAAAAGACTCCCATTCGCATTATCGGGGATGTTACTCGCTTGCGCCAAATTTTAGCTAATCTTCTCAGCAATGCGGTCAAGTTTACGGACCGGGGTGAAGTTCGGGTGTTAGTAGAAGCTGAAGAAATCGGCAAGTGGTCCCCGTTTTCTAGCTTGTTTTATAACCCGAAACTAGAGGCTGAACTCCCAGAAGCGGACCCTAATCAGTCTTACTTTGAAATCAAGTTTTCGGTCCTAGATACAGGGATCGGAATCCCGACTGAGAATATGAATCAACTGTTTCGCTCTTTTTCTCAAATTGATGCTTCCACTACCCGAAAATATGGAGGGACGGGGTTAGGTTTAGTGATTAGCAAACGGTTGTGTGAACTGATGGGGGGGAGGATGTGGGTAGAAAGTACGGTTGGGGAGGGTTCGACTTTCTATTTTACAATTATTGTAGCCAAAGATTCCCGGTCCTTGCCGGTGTATGAAATGGGAATTGAAGCTCAGTTAGAGGGTAAGCGACTATTAATTGTGGATGATCATGATACCAATCAGCAAATTTTAATCCGACAAACTCAGAAGTGGGGAATGATTCCAGTGGCGGTGAGTTTGCCATCGGAGGCGATCGCCTCCCTGAATCGTGGTGAATCGTTTGATTTGGCAATTCTGGATATGCAGATGCCAGAAATGGATGGGATTACCCTGGGTTCTGAGTTGCACAAGTTGCGAGACCCCCAAACCCTTCCGCTGATTTTATTGGCCTCAATAGGTCAATCTTCAAATGCTTCTATTCCCCATTTTTCTGGTTATTTTACAAAGCCCATTAAATGTTCTCATTTGTATGAAGTATTGATGAATGTGATGGCTAACAAGAAGGCCATTATTTCGTCTCAAGCTCCTTCTATTCCTCAAATTGATCCTCAAATGGCGGAACGATTTCCGCTACAAATTCTCCTGGCTGAAGATAATCGAATTAATCAAAAAGTTGCCCTAAAAATTTTAAGCCAAATGGGATATCAGGCGGATGTGGCTAATAATGGGGTAGAAGCCTTAGCTGCATTGCATCAGCATCGTTATGATGTGGTATTGATGGATGTTCAAATGCCCGAAATGGATGGTTTAGAAGCCACTCGCCAGATTTGCCAGGAGTGGGACCTCACCCAGCGCCCTCGGATTGTGGCGATGACGGCAGGTGCAATGGAAGGCGATCGCCAAAAATGTTTAGAAGCGGGGATGGATGAGTATATTACTAAGCCCGTCAAAGTTACTGTACTCCAGACAATTCTGGAGAAGATAGCCAACCAAAAATATCTAAATTCCACTTGATTTTTGCCATATAGGTAATTTTTAAATCAGGGCTTATATTCTTAAAATTTGCTCCTTTTCAGGGTAATCATAAAGTTAAGCACTTTGAGGATAAAGGGAGTTCTGGGTAAATTTATCAGCCCTGGATGATTTAATATTTTAAATAATAACACTCACTAATTATGATATTTTAATAAAGTGGAGGGGTTTATTGACTTGAGAGGAACTGGCTAATTCCCCGATGAACATTAGGGAGTAAAATGCTCCCAATCCTTACGGGGATTGTTAGAATGGTTGGGAATCGCTATATTTCAAGGCGAATCCCTACTTTCAACCTGATTAAAACATGAGGTAAATCCCGGTGAAACAACCTGATCGCCAGCAATTTCCCGCTTTAAAAAATAAAGCCTATTTTAACTATGGTGGACAAGGACCGATGCCTGAATCGGCATTAAGCGCCATTTTTCAATGCTATCAATCGATTCAGGAAAAAGGACCGTTTACCGCAGAAGCGGGACTCTGGATCGATGAAGAAATCGCCGCAACAAGAGCGGCGATCGCCTCAGAACTGGGGGTGACTCCGGATACGATTACCCTCACCGAAAATGTCTCCATTGGATGCAATATTCCTTTGTGGGGTATCGATTGGCAACCGGGCGATCGCATCTTAATCGGCGACTGCGAACACCCGGGAATTGTCGCTGCTGTCGATGAACTCGCCCGTCGGTTCGATTTACAAGTTTCAACTTGTCCCTTGATGGAAACTTTAAATGAGGGCAATGCCATTTTGGCGATCGCCTCCCATCTTCACCCCACTACTCGGTTAGTCGTTCTCAGTCATATCCTGTGGAATACCGGACAAGTTTTACCCCTCACGGATATTGTTAAAGTTTGCCATGTGTTCAGCCAAAATGCGACCCCTTCCCGAAAAATTCGAGTCCTTGTAGATGCGGCCCAATCTGTAGGCGTTTTACCTTTAAATCTCACCGAAATAGGCGTAGATTTTTATGCTTTTACCGGCCATAAATGGTGGTGTGGACCCGAAGGATTAGGGGGATTATATGTCAGTCCTGATGCCGCTGAAACCCTCCATCCCACCTTTATTAGTTGGCGCAGCATTGCCCTAAATTCTACCGGGGGTTTGGGTGGATTTAAACCCGATGGACGACGCTTTGAAATGGCAACCTCCGCTTATCCATTATTAGCAGGATTGCGAAAGGCGATCGCCTTTCATCAAGATATTGGAACCTCGGAGGAACGCTACGATCGCATCCAATCCCTAAGTCATCAACTCTGGACCAAACTCCGAGATTTACCCGATATTATTTGTTTAAAATCAACTCCACCGGAAGCAGGTTTAGTCTCATTTCAGCTTAATGAAACCCTCCAACAAGCTGGGGCGACTCCTGATAAAATGGTGAAGTTTTTGGAAAGAAAACATCGCGTCATGGTCCGGACTATTCTCCAGCCGTATTGCGTGCGCGCTGGGGTTCATTATTTAACCTTAGAATCGGAAATAGAACGACTGATTGAAGGAATCCAAGATTATGGTCAGCAGATTTAACTCCCTTTAACCGGGTGAAAATAGCCTGAATATCTCTCCTCTCCTGACCTAAATTCCTGGCTTTCGGAGAAAAATAGGCTAAAATTATCTGACGAGGGCATTAGAGACGCAATATTTGGGTTCTCTAGGGGAGATTTACCCTCTATCCTGTTGTTATTTTCTAGCGGATATAGGCCGTGAAAAATCGACCCATTGTTTATATTGCCATTACCAATCATGGTTTTGGTCATGCAGTACGTGCCGCCTCAGTTGCGGCATCCATTCAAACGCTAAATCCGGATATTCTCTTAATTTTAGTCACCACCGCACCCCGTTGGTTACTAGAAAGTTATATTACCGGGGATTTTATCCTCCGAGAAAGGGCTTTAGATGTGGGAGTGATTCAAGCAGATAGCTTGAACATGGATAAGGTGGCAACCCTGGAAAAATTGCAGGAGATTCGTAAGCGAGAATCGTCCATTATTGCTGGGGAAGTGAACTTTATTCACCTCAATCGCGTAGGATTAATTTTGGGTGATATTCCCCCCTTGGCGGCAAAAATTGGTAAAGCCGCAGGCATTCCTGTCTGGATGATGAGCAATTTCGGCTGGGATTTTATCTATCGTCCTTGGGGAGGAAAATTTGAGGCAGTCGCTGATTGGATTGCTGAGTGTTTCAGTCAATGTGAATGCCTATTTCGTCTGCCATTTCACGAACCCATGAGGGCATTTCCTCTCATTAAAGATGTGGGTTTAACTGGCGGGACTCCCCGCTATCAAACGGACAGTCTCCGCCGGGAATGGGGGCTAAAATCTCCCTTAGAACAAACAATTTTACTCACCTTTGGCGGATTGGGACTGGAACAAATTCCATATCATAATTTGCAGGACTTTCCCGACTGGCAATTTATCACGTTCGATCGCAATGCGCCAGATTTGCCCAATTTAGTTAAAATTGACAATCAAACCAATGGCGATCGCCTTCGTCCTGTCGATTTTATGCCGGTTTGTGGGCGAGTTGTTTCTAAACCTGGATTCAGCACCTTTTCAGAAGCCTGTCGTCAAAATGTGCCGCTGATCTCCCTCACCCGAGAAGGGTTTGCTGAAGCCCCCTTATTACTCTCAGGAATCCAACAGCATTCTCATCATAGAATTGTCAGCCCTGAAGAGTTTTTTGAGGGGAATTGGGACTTTTTGCGAGAACCCCCTCTCCCCCCGCAATCAACGGAACCCTTAGTCAAGAATGGGACGGAAGCGATCGCCCAGGCAGTAGTCGATTATTTCCAAATGGAATCTGCCTCTGAACGTTAACCCTTTTACCGATTGAATTTATGACTTACCATCAACAAATCCTCCAACTGAAAACCACGGGAAAATCCCTGGCTAAAGTCACTAACAAAGTGGAAGAAGTCGTGGCAAAATCCGGAGTACAAACCGGCCTTTGTACCCTATTTTTACGCCATACCTCCGCCAGTTTATTGCTGCAAGAAAATGCTGACCCGGATGTATTAGAAGATTTACAACATTTCTTTTCTGATTTAGTCCCTGAACAACGCCGCTACCGCCATAGTACCGAAGGTCCCGATGATATGCCTGCCCATATTCGCACGGCCCTCACCCATACGAGTGAGCAAATTCCCATCAATCGAGGTCGATTAGTGCTGGGAACCTGGCAGGGAATTTATATTTGGGAACACCGGCAACAGGGTCATTATCGAGAATTAGTGGTTCATATTCAGGGGGAATGATGATCCGTAAGCTGGCTTAAACTGAGGCAGTAGACTCTAAAAATTCAAGCAAGTCTCGGTGAGGAATTCCATGAGGGGTGTTTCCCAGAATCAGGAAATAGGCGACGATGCCGATCGCCCGCATAACCGCCAGAAACTGCTCTACTGGACAGTCGGATTCACTGCGATCGCAATAGCAGTGGCGGGAATTGGGATTTATCTCCTGGATCGGATGGTCCTCTCCCAAGGGCGATCGCACCTAGAGCAAACCGTCCAGATTCAAGCCCAGCTAATCCAGGGGATTGCCACTCTCACCGCTACCCCGCAAACCGCCTGGGAGTCCGCCCAAGAAGCCTATCAACTCCCTCCACCTTCAGGGATGCGGGTGGCGATCGCCTGGGTGGAAACCGACGGTTCCCCGGTGATGTGGCAACAGGGAACAGCCCGCGATCGCCCCTGGATTCCCGTCATCCCGGATTCAGAACTCGCCCATCTCATCCAGCGGGCGATTGTCGGGGAAACCGACAGTCAGTTGATTGCCGATGAACAGGGCATTGCGGCGATCGTCGCTTATGCCCCGATTCCCGAATTAAAGGGGGCCGTTTTGACCCAGCTTGAAGTCGGACAAATTCGCTCATCTTACCTACCCGGTCTGGCGATCGCCTCGGGAATCGCCTCCCTGATGATTTGCGCTACAGGGATACTCTTTGTCTACCAGGGGAACCGACTCCTTACCCTTGAAAAGCGCAATTCTCAACAATATCAAGCCATGTTAGAAGCAGCCCCCGAGGGGACCATTGCCATCACCGATGGCGGTAAGATTCACTGGATAAATACTGCTGCTTTGGAACTGTTTGGCTATAGCAAATCAGAATTACAAGGGCAAAATTTGAAACTGTTGATGCCTTGGTTAATGCACCAAGAAATTAATGCTTATTTGACCCTTTTTCTAAATACTCGGCAAATGCCGGGGGAAAGCAATGCGGCGTATGAATTAGTGGGACAGCGTAAAAATGGCACGACTTTTCCCATTGAACTAGCGATCGCTCATGTTCGGTTACCCCAAGGTCAACTCTACACCCTCTTTGTCCGCGACATCACCGAACGCAAACGCGCCCAAGAGAAATTGCAAGAAAGCTACAATCTTTTGCAAGCTATCTCCGAAGGGACAACCGATAGTATTTTTGTTAAAGACCTTCAGGGTCGCTATCTCTCCATTAACTCTGCCGGGGCCAAGGCAATGGGCAAGCCCATAGATGAAATTTTAGGGAAAAATGATACAGAATTATTATCCCCAGAAACTGCACGGCAACGGATGAAAAATGACCACCGGATTTTGTTAGAAGGGGAGACTCAGCTTTTAGAAGAAGAAATTGTGCCATTGAATGCTAGTTCAACTTCATCTCAACCCCGGACCTATTTAACCTCAAAAACAGTTTATCGTTCCGCCCAAGGTTATGCAATTGGATTAATAGGCGTCGCCCGAGATATTAGCGGTCGTGTTGAAGCGGAAACTGCCTTGCGTGACACGGTGGAACGACTGCATCGAACTTCCGGAGAATTGCAGGAAAAGAATCAGCAACTCGAAGCAACCCTGACTCAACTGCAACGGACTCAAACCCAGTTAATTCAATCGGAAAAAATGTCCTCCCTAGGTCAAATGGTGGCGGGGATTGCCCATGAAATTAATAATCCCGTGAATTTTATTTCGGGGAATTTGGGATATGTTCGCGATTACCTGGAAAATCTACTGGATTTAGTCGAACTCTATCGACAACAGTATGGAGAAACAGACCCAATAATTGCCGATAAACTCGAAGACATAGAATTGGACTTTTTGCAAGAGGATTTACAGAAGATTTTAGGATCAATGAAAGTGGGAACCGATCGCATCCGAGGCATCGTGCGATCGTTACGCACCTTTTCCCGCCTCGATGAAGCGGAAATGAAGCAAGTGAATATTCACGAAGGCATCGAAAGCGCTTTGTTGATTTTGCAAGGCCGACTAAAAGCCACAGTTGAGCGCCCAGAAATCCAAATTATCCCTGAATTTGGCATACTGCCAGCGGTGGAATGTTATGCCGGACAATTGAATCAAGTCTTTATGAATCTCCTGAATAATGCGATCGATGCCTTAGAGGAAAAGTATCGCAAAAACTTAGGAGAGACTCCACCAAACTCGCCGGATTTTGATTCCCCCACTATTCGCATTCTCACCGCAGTCACGGGCGATCGGGTCACCATTCGCATCATCGACAATGGTCCCGGCATGACCCCAGAAATCCAAGCCCGACTCTTCGACCCCTTTTTCACCACAAAACCCGTGGGTAAAGGAACCGGACTAGGACTTTCTGTTTGCTATCAAATTATTGTAGAAAAACATAAAGGTCACCTATCTTGTCACGCTACCCCAGATTTAGGGTCAGAATTTTCTATAGAAATTCCCATTTTTCAAGGACTCACTTAAAAATAAGCCAGAATCCGGCAACATTGTAAAATTCCGCTAAGGATTAACCCCAGCAATGGGAATTTGCACCTCGCTAAGTTTACTCGCTTCCGGAGTCATCGGAGAATTGTACAACAACCGACGAGGCGGGCCACTGATCACATACTCCGAATGTTCATTCAGCCAGCCTTGCAACCGTTGCAAATGTTGTTCATAATTCGACCAACTATAAGCCCCTTGAATACCAATACTCACCACAGTCATGGGGGGATAATCGGTGACTTTAACCTCATCCGTCAGAGTTTGCGGCCAAATATCCCGGTTCGGATATAAAAAAGAAACTTCCGCAGTTTGTGGCGTTGTCACTTCTGTACTTAACCCATCCAAATATCGCACTTCAACCGGAGTCGTCATGGCAATTTGATTGGTGCTAATATGCCGATATAACGGATTAAAAGCAACTTGGCTGGCTTGTTGCACATTTCCCGAATGGCTGTAAGTCACCGCCCGATACTCGGGATACTCTTTCACTTCGATCGCCCCAGGTGGGGTAGGATTGGGAAATTCATGGGGTAAAGATGCAGACATGATAAAGTTTTAAGCTGAAAAGTTCAGAAGTTTAGAACAAGCAATTCCAGGTAAAATAGAATGTAATTCTGTTGTCAGGACCGAGAACCATGAAAGGACTCTGGCTAGAAAATCAGCAATTGCAACTGCGATCGCAACTTCCCATTCCCGAACCCCCAGAAGGAGAAGCCCTCATCCGAGTTTTACAGGCGGGAATTTGCAATACCGACCTGGAACTGCTGCGGGGTTACTATCCCTACAGTGGCATTTTAGGCCATGAATTCGTCGGTGTGGTGGAACGCGGACCAGAATCCCTGCAAAATCAGCGCGTTGTCGGAGAAATTAACGCCTATTGCGGAGACTGTCGGTTTTGTCGGAAGGGACAACCCACCCACTGCGAAAAGCGCACAGTGTTGGGAATTGTCAATCGCAATGGCGCTTTTGCTGAATATCTGACCCTGCCGGTTAAAAATTTGTATGCAGTGGCGGATACGATTACAACGGATATGGCAACCTTCACTGAACCGATCGCCGCTGCCTTAGAAATACAAGAACAAGTTGCCATCACTCCAGGCGATCGCATCTTGGTAGTAGGCGATGGCAAATTAGGGCAGTTAGTCGCCCAAACCCTCGCCCTCACGGGTTGTGACTTGCTGGCAGTCGGGCGACATCGGGACAAACTGGAGAATTTGGAGTCCCTAGGCATTAAAACCGGATTTGCCGATGCCGTTACGGACCGCCAATTTGATATCGCCGTGGAATGTACCGGCAACCCCGAAGGATTTAGCATTGCCCGTCGCGCCTTACGTCCCCGAGGGACCCTCGTGCTCAAAAGCACTTATGCGGGTCACCTCACCCTAGATATCTCGTCCCTGGTGGTGGATGAAATTACCCTAATCGGGTCCCGCTGCGGTCCATTTCCCAAAGCCTTAGAGCTTTTAGCACAAAACAAGATAAATGTCAAGTCTTTAATTCAAGCGAAATATCCCCTCGACGAGGCGATCGCCGCCTTTGAACAAGCCCAACAGCGAGGGGTTTTGAAAGTGTTGTTAGAGATTAGCGACTAGAATGTCATTGGTCATTTGTCATTTGTCATTTGGATTGTTGAAGACTAAGGACAAGGGACCAATGACAAGGGATCAATCCCTCAGTTGCGAAAATCCACACAATCGATCGCCTCTTCGGACATCGCCCGAGTGGGATGGACGGGACACTTCAAACGAGGATCATTGGTAAAAAAGACGCAATAGGCACAGGGAATCTGGTGCATTCGCTTGGCATTCGTCGTTGCCGATGCGATCGCACTAAAAAGGCTCCACCCCAGCAACATCACGAGTAACCAAGCACTGACAAAGCAAATTGGCACTAAAAAGGGCTCAATGGCGCGAGTCAGAGAGTACAGCAGTTGCAACACAGGCCAATACTCCAATAAATGACATCAAAATCTGCTTTTAACTCATACCACAAAGGAAGCAACCTGATAAAATCTAAAAAAGATCTAAAATCCGCCGGACAAACCGGAGTTATCGGGCAGAATTGCCTAATTGATTCTTTTTTGTATTGGAAATTACAGGAACCTTACTATGTCTCTGCGTTTAGGTGATACCGTACCGAACTTTACCCAAGCATCCTCCCAGGGAGAGATTAACTTTTACGACTGGGCAGGAGACAGTTGGGTGGTGCTTTTTTCTCATCCTGCGGACTACACCCCGGTTTGCACCACGGAACTCGGTGAAGTGGCCCGTCTCCAGGCTGAATTCGACAAGCGCAATGTCAAAACCATCGCCCTGAGTGTGGATGATGTGGAATCCCACAAAGGCTGGATCGTCGATATTGAAGAAGTCGGCAACGTAAGCGTAAATTATCCAATTTTGGCCGATGCCGATCGCAAGGTATCCGATCTGTACGACATGATCCATCCCAATGCCAACAATACCCTCACCGTGCGATCGGTCTTTGTCATTGACCCTCAGAAAAAACTGCGGTTGGTTTTAACTTACCCGGCAAGTACGGGACGCAACTTTGTGGAAATTCTGCGCTCGATCGACTCCTTACAACTCACCGACAACTACAGCGTTGCCACCCCAGTCAACTGGAAAGACGGCGATGATTGTGTGATTGTCCCCTCCCTCAAAGACCCCGAAGTATTAAAGGAAAAATTCCCCAAAGGATACACTGCCGTTAAACCTTACCTGCGGTTAACCCCACCCCCCAATAAATAGACTTCTTGCAGAATTCTCTATAAGCCCCCCTTTTTAAGGGGGGTTGGGGGGATCGGTCATCGCATAAAAATAAGAGGTCTAATCAACCCGTGACTCTGCTTTGACAAGGCGATCGCCCCAGCTCTTTTGTAGGATTTTCTGACAAAAGATAGCCCTCTAAACAGGGCGATCGCCTTTTTCCGTGGAATGAATTCATAAAACAATCAAACAAACAGCTTTAATCGCCAGCCATAGGACCACAAACAATGGATATTAAACAGGGGTTTATCGAAACCGTAGGCAATACCCCATTAATTCGACTCAATAGCTTTAGCGAAGAAACCGGATGTGAAATTTTAGGAAAAGCCGAATTTTTGAATCCTGGAGGGTCCGTTAAAGACCGAGCCGCCCTCTTCATCATCGAAGATGCCGAACGCAAAGGCTTACTCAAACCTGGGGGGACCATTGTCGAAGGAACCGCAGGAAATACCGGCATTGGATTAGCCCATATTTGCAACGCCAAAGGCTATAAATGCCTGATAGTCATTCCCGAAACCCAATCTCAAGAAAAAATAGATATCCTCACCCTATTAGGGGCCGAAGTGCGTAAAGTTCCGGCAGTTCCCTACAGCGATCCCAATAACTATGTCAAGCTTTCCGGCAGACTAGCCGAAGAAATGGACAATGCAATTTGGGCCAATCAATTTGATAACTTAGCCAACAGAATGGCCCATTATCAAACCACCGGACCCGAAATTTGGTCCCAAACCGACGGTAAAATCGACGTTTGGGTAACTGCAACGGGAACCGGCGGGACTTATGCCGGAGTTTCTATGTTTTTAAAAGCCAAAAACCCGGACATTAAATGTATCGTTGCCGACCCTATGGGCAGTGGATTATATAGTTATGTAAAAACCGGGGAAATCAGCCCCATCGGAAATTCCATCACCGAAGGCATCGGCAATAGTCGGATTACCAAAAACATGGAAGGTGCACCGATGGATGATGCCATTCAAGTCCATGATCAAGAAGCAATTCGCGTCCTTTATCAACTCCTTCAAAAAGATGGCTTATTTATGGGAGGATCCGTTGGAATTAATGTTGCTGCCGCTGTCGCTTTAGCCAAAGAAATGGGTCCAGGTCATACCCTAGTAACGGTGTTATGTGATAGCGGACAACGCTATCAATCCCGCTTATACGATCGCAACTGGTTAGCCTCCCAAGGACTTTCCCCCGACTAAATCAAAAGTCGCCGCATTTTTATCCGTTCCAAAATTACCGCCCGTGCCGAGTTAATGAGAAAATTAGGGATTACCCGCTCTTTAATTTTTTCCTTTGAGGCAATTGACCCCTAAACGAGTCCTAATCTGTACAAATCGGACCTGCCGAAAACAAGGTTCACAAAAAGTCCTCGCCGCCTTTCAATCCTTGCCCGTGGCTAATGTCACCGTTGAAAGTAGTAGCTGCTTAGGACAATGTGGAAATGGACCAATGGTGTTCATTCTCCCAGAAGAAACCTGGTATTCCCAGGTGCAACCGGATGAAGTAAAAACAGTAGTCGAGAAACATCTCCAAGGAGGCATTCCCGTTAAGGGAATGCTATACCCCAAGTTTCACCCTCATTAAGGGAAAAACATCGATTTGTCATTTGTCATTTGTCCATTGTCATTTGTCATTTGGATTAAGGACTAAGGGCTAAGGACCAAGGACTAAGGACTAAGGACTAAGGACCAAGGACCAATGACCAATGACCCTCAGCAACGAAAGAAACCGGGTTTCTATGAACCTTTTAGTGGGGTGGCACAGATGGTCGGAAGAAACTCGGTGTCTGCTTGCGCGTTCGTGAAGCTCAGGCGAGGGAATCGCGAAGCTCAGGCGAGAGAACCACCCCCCAAGCAACCAAGGTTTCTGAGTAACTGGACTAACTGGCAGCCCAAATAAGAGAAATATCATTGTATTTTCTGAACATTCTATCGGCACTCAAAAGGGTCATATCCTCAATATGAGCCTGAGCAATTAAGATGCGATCAAAGGGGTCTTTATGATGTAATGGTAAAGCAGCGGCTCGTAACGCATGACCGGCTTTAATTTCTAGTATTCGCATATCTAATAACCCTAGGCGGCTATCAATGTAGGTATCAACCGTTTCGGGTAACGGCAATTTTCCATTGGCAACTTTGATAGCTATTTCCCAGATACTTGCCACCGAAAACCACAATTCATTGCGGTCATCTGCAATCAGTGCGGTTGCTTGCTTGTTTAATCGTTCCGGTTGGGCAAACCACCATAACCAGCACTGGGTATCCAATAAGAGTTTCACTCTTCGTCTCCCTCAAATGCTGCCAAAATCTCTGGAGGCAAAGGTTCATTAAAGTCCTCTGGAACGATAAATTTCCCTCGATCTAGCCCTAAACTGGCTCGCCGATTAGATGAGGGACGAATCGAGATCAACTTAGCGATCGCCACTCCTTGATTTAAAATAATAATTTCTTCGCCAAGTTCTACACGAGATAATAACTCCGAAAGATTTCTTTGGAAGTCGTTGGGTAAGTTTTCAATCTGAAGTGTAGCCATTGTCGCCTCACGATTGCTTGATTTCTTACCTTACCAGTTTAACTTCACAACTGAGAAGAAATTGGACAATGGACAATGGACATTGGTTAATGACCATTGTCCATTGACAAATGACTACCCCAAATATCCTCGGGTGACAAAGGGGATATCCACAACCTCTCCAGTCACTTCACCCACTTGCACCTGCAAACCCGCACCTCCTGCCTTCGTGCGAATGTAGGCTAATCCAAAAGGTCCTTCCGGAGTGTTGGTGTAACTGGTGAGGGTCCCTACTTTCTCCTCTCCCATCGTCACCACCGTTCCTGGGGATGCAGGTGCGTTGAGTTTTACCCCCCACAGTTGCACCTTCACCCCTTTGTAGGTATTCAAGCGGGCGATCGTTTCTTGTCCGATGTAGCAGCCTTTATCAAAGGAGATATTGTGCCATAATCCCGCTTCTAAAGGGTTGTAATCCTCCGTCAGTTCGCAGTCGGGTGCAGGACGTCCTTGCTGAATTCGCAGTTGTTCCCAACCCTGTGATCCCAAGGGAACGGCACCCCCATCGGTGAGGAGTTTCCACAGGGATGCGGCATCATTGCCATTACAAATCAGGGTATAGCCGGGGAGGGCCAATCCACTCCCCACCGCGACTCGCACCTGAATCTCGCCCAGGGTCAGGAGTTGATGACTGGCATGGGGCCAGTCGCCTGCCACTCCCCAGGGGGCTAACAGGGCCAAACTTTCCGGACCCATTAAACTAAACATCGCCATCGAGTTGGTGATATCCTGCAACTCCACGCGATCGGCAGGGAACAGATAGCGATCGAGCCATTCCATAATTCTCTGACGCCGACTGGGAGAAACCACCAACAGAGTCGTATCCTCCGTCATATAAGCCGTTGCCAAATCGATGGTCCTTGCCGTAGAGGTGACAAAAACCGTATCGCACCCTTGTCCCGGTTGGAGTTTTTGGAACTCATTCGTGCTTTGGTTATGTAAAAAGCGCAGGCGATCGTCACCACTGACTTGAATCAGACCCCAATCCGAGCGATCGCATAATGCCATCCCCTGATATGCCGAGGCGATCGCCCCTTGGTCGTTCCCATAACTCACCGGAACCTGAATTTCCGAGTCCGAATCCGCAAAGACTGCGCCACTCAACCCCTGAAGCTTACGCAATTCCTCAGTCATAGCCATCCCTGGTTTTCCTTAAATTACCTGTTCTTATGGGATCACACAGATCCAACCGGGCTACAGCTTGGGCAAATTGGCAAAAATTTCCTCAACCAACTGCTTTGCTTTTTCATCCAGTCGATTCCAATCCACTTCCCCCTCCTCATCAATCAAACTGCTATCAATTTCTACCTCCCAACTTTCCTGGGCGGCATGAGTGGGGCTATAATTTTGAAAGCAAATTTCAAAGCACAGTTCCCAGACATTAAACTGGTGTTCCGCTTCTCCCTGTTTTAAACAGAGCAGATAGCCGGGAAAAGGTGTTTGCACATCTTCGTAAGAGCCTTCCCAAGTGGAATCTTCTAGGTGTTTGCGAATATTATCCAGGACGCGAATCAAAGCCGGTTGCATCAAGATTTCGGCTTGCTGCCATGCCAGAGTATCTTTAAATTTAGGCTTCATTTTTTATATAAAACTAAGCGGTTCAGTTCCTGAAAAAGCGCCTCAAAATTGCTTTAATCGCCCGCACCGAATCCGTGCCAGCTCAGGGAAGTCTGATGGCTCGAAGCTTGATGACTTCAACTCCACCCAAAGAAGCCCGCACAGGCGGGCTAAAGCATGAAAAGACGCAGGCTGATACCTGCGTTGACATTACTTATGCGGTGGGTTTCTCCGGGGAGTCCATCCGCTGCAACTTAGCGGAACATACTGCTAACGGAACTATCTTCATGAATCCGCCAAATCGTTTCACCTAATAAATTAGCAACCGAAAGGATAGTCAACTGTTTAAAGCGTTTATCCTCGGGTACCGGAATTGTATTTGTAATAATCACCTCTTCAAACACCCCTGTAGAAAGGCGCTCAACTGCCGGAGGAGAAAAAACTGCATGAGTTGCACAGGCATAAACCTGTCTGGCTCCTTCTTTCCGGAGTAAGCGAGCCCCCTCGCAGATCGTACCAGCAGTATCGATCATGTCATCGACCAGCACTGCCGTTTTGCCCTCTACATCACCAATCAAATTCATTACTTCGGCCACATTATGAGCTTGCCGACGTTTATCGATAATCGCCAAAGGCGCATCGTTTAACTTTTTGGCAAATGCTCTGGCTCTCGCCACGCCTCCCACGTCTGGGGAGACTACCACAATGTCAGAGAGTTGTTTACTAACCAGGTAGTCCAAGAGGACCGGCGAGGCATAAACGTGGTCTAACGGAATATCGAAATAACCTTGGATTTGGTCGGAGTGCAAATCCATTGCTAAAATCCGACTTGCACCGGCTTGGGTAATCAAATTCGCCACCAATTTGGCTGTGATGGACTCTCGCCCCGCTGTTTTGCGATCGGCCCTAGCATAGCCATAGTAGGGAATTACAGCGGTAATTTGCCTTGCCGAGGCTCGGCGGCAGGCATCGATCATAATCAGCAATTCCATCAGGTGGTCATTCACCGGATAACAAGAGGGCTGAATCAGGTAAACGTCACATCCCCGGATTGACTCCTGAATTTGGATGTAAAGTTCACCATCAGCAAACCGCTTCCGGACCATTGGTCCCAAATCTATTCCCAAGTAGCGAGCCACTTCCTGAGACAGAGGGATGTTAGCAGAACCTGAAAACAGTCGCAGACGACTATGGTCAGCAAAGGTAGCCAGAGATGGCTGGAGGGTTAAAGTAGCAGAACGGATCACGGCAGGCACTTTATCGGACGTTCATTGGTTCAAATTTTATCACCTCAATCGGAAATTTTCGTCATTATTTTCTCGGATCTCTATCAAAAGCCATATAGAAATTAGCGCCCAAATTCAATTAATCACTCGGACTTCGGGAAACAGATGACCCTCTAATCTATGCTCCATCAGGTTTTTGGGGTTATATTTAGCCAGTAATATTGATTAACTTAGACTGTGGGCAATGGGAGCGATCGCCTCCACCCCCTACCCACTCCCTAATCCTAGGCTTAATCCCTAGGCTCCCTTCTTGCCACAGCTAGAGCCATTGAGCTTCCAGCCCTGTTTTTTCCGGCGAAACTTCCCCCGCATTCTCCGATGTCCCCCGGATCATTGCCGACTCCCCTCGGTTGCGGCTAGGCTAGAAGTAGGCTGGCTTGCTCCTTTGCCTCCCTGACTCGGTTTTCCGAAATTAAAGGTTAATCATTAAACAAATGGAGGAGTTATGAGCTTAAAGGAACGAATTGACCAAGACATCAAAACGGCGATGAAATCCAAGGATAAAATTCGTCTGGAAACGGTACGCAGCATTAAAAAATTGATTCTGGAAAAGGAAGTAAGCGTCAGACCTTTGGGCCAGGATACCTTAACTGAAGAACAAGAACTAGAGATCCTCTCCCGACTAGCCAAGCAACGCAAAGAGTCTATTGAACAATATCAGCAAGGCGGTCGCGAGGAACTCGCTGCCCAAGAGGCCCAAGAATTGGCAATTCTTGAAGAATACCTGCCCAAGCCGCTGTCTGATGAAGAAGTGAGCACAGTGATTGATCAAATTTTGGCTCAAGTGGGTGCTACTTCTCTCAAAGATATGGGCAAGGTGATGGGTCCGGTGATGGAACAGCTCAAAGGCAAGGCCGAAGGCAAAAAAGTTCAAGAAATGGTAAAAGCCAAGCTTTCCGGCCAGTCCTAGGATATCAATACAGCCTGAATGGGTGGGACCAGATACCGCATTTCTGGCCCTGATGGGTTGTCGGGTTGACCTCTATCCAGTTTTAAAATGGGAGTTTTTGATGAAACCAACTGACAAAATTCAGCCGATTGTTCGTGCAGCTAGTCGGATTGGCCGTTATACAGGAGTCGGAGTTATTTTGGCGATCGCCAGTTGTTTAGGAGCCTCCCCCAACTTCGGCCAAAACCCTAATCCCCCTCAAGCTCAATCCCAGCAGTGGCGTCCCATGAACGATTCAGAAGTCTCGCAACAATGGGAATATGTTCTCAACTCGCCCTTAGGAATTGCTGCCCTCAATCAGTTAGCTGTAGAAGGATTTATCAGTTTCGAGTGTCCCAAAACCTTCTATGTTAACGAAGAGTTTGGCGGTTTTCAAACCTTATTGCGGGTCCAATGTCCCACCTCGCGCGGTCAGTCTGCGGCCTTGGCTTATGATGAAATGCGCGTCATCTTCAATCGTTATGAATCAAATATTGAGGATTTTGAGGTTGAGCGGGTTTCTGAGGAGAGTCCTCCTGAAATAACTTTGCCAGAATAGAGAGTAGGAGGAAACTCAGTCCGGGCCCGGAGGCAGATTGGGGACTCACGAGGGGACAGGCTGAAATGCCCAGTACAGCCAACGGGAACAGAGGGAAAGGGAGACTAGGTGCAATCAACCCGGTTGGCTAAATTCGCCCTGGATCAATGAACCAGGGTTGATTCAGCCACCCCTCCCGGACCTCTTGAACGGCGGCGGCGATCGCCTCTTTTCGATTAAACCCTATCCTGAAACCTCAATCCCTCTGATTTAAACAAAAACTTAACTTCTATGCCAACCGCAATTTTTAGTGGAACCATCTTACAAAATCGATATCATATCCTCAGTCTTTTAGGTCAGGGAGGGTTTGGCCGCACCTATCTAGCCGAAGATCAAGGGCGGTTCAACGAACGCTGCGCCCTCAAAGAATTTATTCCCGCCCAAAATGGCAGTCATGCCCAGGTTAAATCCCAGGAATTGTTCCAACGAGAAGCAGCCATTCTCTATCAAATTCAACATCCTCAAATCCCCCAGTTTAGAGCCACCTTTGAAGAAGAAGGACGGCTGTTTTTAGTCCAAGATTATGTAGCCGGAAAAACCTATCGCACCCTGCTCGAAGAGTATAAATCCGCAGGCAGACGATTCTCTGAACCTGAAGTTTTGCAGTTGATGCAGCAACTTTTACCCATCTTGGATTACATCCACACCCAAGGAATTATTCACCGCGATATTTCTCCGGAAAATATCATTCGCCGCGAATCCGACCGCTGGCCCGTCTTGATTGATTTTGGGGTGGTTAAAGAACTAGCTACCCTGATTCAGTTTCCAGAACAGGCGACTGCTGCCACAACGGTGGGAAAATTAGGCTATGCTCCCAGCGAACAAATGCAAACGGGTCGAGCTTATCCCAGTAGTGATCTGTATGCTTTAGCCGTGACTTGTGTCGTCTTGCTCACGGGACGAGAACCCCAAGACCTATTTGATGATGTCAAGCTGGTGTGGCACTGGGAACGATTTGTTGCCCATCCCATACAGCCCGAATTGGTACGGGTCCTAAATCGGATGTTAAGTTATAAACCCGGCGATCGCTACCAATATGCCAAGGAAGTACAACTCGTCCTGGCCCAACTGACTGCCCAACGTCCTATTCCTCAACGCACCGATCCCACTGCATCGGAACTGGCTACGATTGCCGTCGGGCGGAACCCCGTTGCTTCTCCATCCCTAGACCCCAATTCTCCCGGACCCGCGATCTCTGCGAGTTCTGATTCTTTATTGGACCACCCCATTGCGATCGCCCTGGGCATCTTTACCATCATTCTCCTCAGTGGATTAGGCTCTTGGAATGTCGTTCGTTCCTTCTTAAAGCTCGATCGCCCCGATGTCCAGGAGAATCCTGCTCCATTATTTTCCAATGTTGAATCGGACCTCCAACCCGCACCCATTCCACCGCTTTCCTCATCTATCCCAAACTCCACCACAACCCCCTCACCCAATCCCAACTCCACCCCTTCTACTCCGGCAACATCCTCTAACCCGTTGCTCAATCCCCGCGTCCCACGCCCAGGTTCCCAAGAACCGGAACCCCCACCCCCAGCCGACCCCATTATTTCTACCATTCCCCTGAATGTTGCCAACGGGGTAACCACTGCCGTAGAAGGCACCGTGGAAGAAAACGAAATTATTAAATACATCGTTCCAGGAACTGCTGGTGAAGTGTTAAGTGCAAGCCTCGCCAACCGGGGGATCTTAATGAACGTATGGGGTCCAAATCGGATGGCGCTTGGGGAATCCAGAGGGGTCACTCAATGGGCGGGAAGGTTACAAGAAACCGGCGATTATGAGATCGAATTATTTAGCTTGCCTGGATTTTCCCCGAGTAATTTTGAGCTTCGGATCACTCGGGCAACTCGGGCATCCTCCACCCCAGAATCGGCCCCTCCAGGTTCCCTGGGAGCTCAGTCTCCTGTTCCTCCAGAAAGCTTAGAATCTACCCCCCGTCCTGCACCGAGTCCGACTCCGCAACCCAGACCCGAACCTACCCCGGATCCCGGTTCCCCAACCCGTCCCGAACAGACCCCGGATTCCAGACCCATACCCGTCCCCACACCCACCTCGGATCCGACTGCGGGGTTAGAAATCCAACGAGTTGATCTCTCCGGGGGGAGTAACCGGCAAATTAATGGGCGCACTACAAGCCAACAGAAACGCTATGTGGTGAATGTTAACAGAGGGCAAATTCTGAAAGTAGCGGTAGTTTCAGGGGCCGTCGGTCTCGATATCCGCTATCCCAGCGGTCAAATGGTTGAAGATGGTGCGATGCTGGTGCAATGGCAATCGCAGGTTTCTGTCCCTGGAGACTATAAAATTGATGTAGCCGCCGGAGCCGGGATCAACTATGAAATTGAGATTAGCCTCATCGACTAGAACGTAAGAGATTGCCAAACTGATGACCAAGGACTGGGAGAAAATTTTGAACACATTACTGATTGCCGGAACGGATACCGATGCGGGTAAAACTGTGGTGACAACGGCGATCGCCGCCTATTGGCAACGGTATTATCCCCAGGGTTCCCTGGCTCTGATGAAACCGCTACAATCGGGAACCGGCGATCGGGAACTCTATCAACGGCTTTTTGAGTTAAAACAATCCCCCGAAGAAATTACTCCCTTATATTTCGATGCCCCCCTCGCACCCCCAGTCGCCGCCCACCGCGAGGGGCGTTCCGTAGACCTCAAACAGCTCTGGCCGGTGTTTACCCAACTGCAAGGGCGCTTTTCCTTCGTCCTGGTGGAAGGTGTAGGTGGATTGGGTTCCCCGATTTCTTGGGAGTTGACTGTAGCGGATTTAGCCCACGATTGGGGCATTCCCACGGTGTTAGTTGTACCCGTAAGATTAGGGGCGATCGCCGCTGCCGTTGCCAATGTTGCCCTAGCCCGACAAGCTGGAGTGCGGTTAGTCGGCATCATCCTCAATTGTGTCCAACCTCGTTCTGAATCAGAAATTGCCGATTTAACTCCCATCGATTTAATCGAATCATTCACTCAAACTCGCGTCTTGGGGACGATTCCCTGTTTGGAGGATTCCCATAATTTAGACCAACTCGTTCAAGTGGCCTCTAATCTCGACCTGGAGATACTTCTGCCCCGTTTACCTATTTGGAATCCTTAAAATAGGGTATAGAATAAAAATCTAAAAGAGTCCAATTGCTTATTTAAATCACACAGGATTAGCTCCTTTTTTTGCCCCTATAAAACCTATAATTCAGGCTTTTGGGGTAGAAAAAACTAGAATTATCGTTAAAGCCTCTATTTTTCACAAAGCTTAACCCATGTTTTCTACGTCTCTCAATCCACAGCGAATTAATGCATCTAGCCTTCGTTCGGAAATACAGGTTTTACAGCCTCAACTTGTAGAATGGCGTCGGTGGTTACATCAACGTCCCGAACTGGCATTTAAAGAACATTTGAGTGCTGAATTCATTAGGCAAAAATTGCAAGAATGGGGAATTAGCCATCAAGCTGGGATTGCTGAAACGGGGATTGTTGCCATTGTTGAAGGCCAAAATCCTGGCAAGGCGATCGGGATTCGCGCCGATATGGATGCACTGCCAATTTTGGAAGAGAATGAGATACCCTACAGATCGCAGCATCCGGGGACAATGCACGCTTGTGGACATGATGGTCATGTGGCGATCGCCCTAGGTACAGCTTACTATCTCTCCCTACACCCTGAGCAATTTTCGGGAACCGTCAAATTCATTTTTCAACCGGCAGAGGAAGGACCGGGGGGTGCTAAACCCATGATTGAAGCAGGAGTTTTGGAAAATCCGGCGATCGACGCCATCATCGGATTGCACCTGTGGAACAACCTCCCCCTAGGCACCGTTGGAGTGCGCAGCGGTCCTTTAATGGCAGCAACCGAGTTTTTCCGCTGCCATATTCAGGGCAAAGGCGGACATGGTGCGATGCCTCATCAAACCGTCGATTCAATTTTAGTCGCCGCCCAAATCGTCCAGGCCCTGCAAACCATCGTGGCTCGGAATGTCAATCCCTTAGAATCTGCTGTGGTAACCGTAGGGGAACTTCATGGCGGGAAAGCGTTAAATGTGATTGCTGACTCTGCCCACTTGAGCGGAACCGTCCGTTATTTTAATCCGGAATTAGGAGAAACTATCCCTAAACGAATTGAGCAAATCATTGCGGGGGTGTGTCACAGTCATGGCGCCAGTTATGAGTTAGATTACCAAAAACTTTATCCCCCGGTGATTAATCATCCCGCGATCGCTCAATTAGTGCGATCGGTCTCAGAAAATGTAGTGGAAACCCCCGCCGGAATTGTTCCAGAGTGCCAAACAATGGGCGGAGAAGATATGAGCTTCTTTTTACAAGAAGTCCCCGGCTGTTACTTCTTTCTAGGCGGAGCCAATCTCTCTCAAAACCTAGCCTATCCCCATCACCATCCTCGGTTTAATTTTGACGAAACCGCTCTGAGCATAGGAGTCGAAATCTTTGTTCGCTGCGTCGAGCAGTTTTGTTCATGATTTTAATAAAACTCTAACCCTAAAAACAAAAAAGCCTGCTGTTCTATGTAGAGAAACAGGAGGCTTTTTTGTGTTTAAAAGTGACCGGGCACCGAGCTATTTTCCCAGGAGGCTACCCTCCAAGTATCTTCGCCGCAGTCGCGTTTCACGTCCGAGTT
>NZ_JAMXFA010000019.1 GCF_025370785.1 Laspinema olomoucense D3b | reverse complement strand
TGAGGTTAATTATCCCGCTAACCAATACAGGCATTAGGTTTACGAGATTGTTAAGAAATATGTGAGTAACGCATAGCCAAGACACAGGGGAGGGGACAGGAGATGGAGTTCAAGAAAGGCAAATCATCATGAGCGTAAAAAACCCATCCTCCCCACCTCCCCCATCCTCCCCATCTCCCCCATCTCCGTCAGGCAGCCATAGGCAAACTCCCCGACTCTAAAATGGTTTGATAATAGCGGCGGAGTTGTGCTGTTGCCGCTTGCCATCCCCATTGTTCGGCTTCTTTGCGCGCATTTTGGCGGAGGGATTGGCGTTCGATTTGGTTGGCGAGGAGGCGTTGGGTGGCGGCGATCGCACCATTCTCCTGATCAGGATCAAATAGGTATCCGTTGACCCCATCGGTGACGATATCCAGTATCCCTCCTCTAGCGGCAGCAACGACGGGACAACCGGCTGCCATTGCTTCTAACAGCACTAACCCTAGGGTTTCGGTTCGGGAAGGGAAAATAAAGGCATCGGCAGAGGCGAAGGCGCTGGCTAATTCTTCGCCATGTAAATAGCCGACAAAATGGGTGGGGGTTCCGGCAAAGTGTTGTTCGAGTTGTTGCCGGGTGGGTCCATCGCCGACTAAGGCTAATCTGGCATCGGGAATGGCTTCTAGGACGGGTTTAATGCGATCGATTTCTTTCTCGGCACCGAGTCGTCCCACATACAGCAGCAGGGGACTGTCGGGGTTCCCTTGACTGAGGCGATCGCGCATTTCTCGACTGGCTAAATGAGGTTGAAATAACTCCGTATCCACCCCACGCTGCCACAAATCCACCCGTTCAATGTCATGATTTCGCAATTCTTCCACCATTGCCATTGAGGTGCATAAGTTCAATTCCGCTTGATTATGAGCCGCTTTCAGCAGTTCCCAGAGCAAGGGTTCCAGCACTCCTAACCCATAATGTTGCAAATATTTCGGCAGGTGGGTATGGTAGGAGGCAACTAAGGGAATTTTTAAACTTTTGGCGTAGTAAATTCCCCCGACTCCTAACACAGCAGGGTTGACAACATGAATTAAATCGGGGTTAAAGGCTTCGAGTTTCCGCCGGATAGATGGAGTCGGAAAAGCTAATTTCAGTTCTGGATACAGGGGTAAGGGATACCCAGTAACGCCGTAAACTTCGGCTCCTTTATATTCAGTAATGCCGTAGTCTGGAGAAAAGACGAGGACCTGATCTCCAGCGCGTTGCAGTTGTTCGACGGTGCGGCAAAGTCGGGTGACAATGCCATCAACTTTGGGATAAAAGGTTTCGGTAAAAAGTGCGATTCTCATATCAAATTTTAGTTACACAAGGGTTTGAGGTCAGCCTATGAGCAACTTCAACAGTTTCAATTGATAAATGATACCTAATCCGGTTGATAAAACTCGGGTTTCTGAATTAGCCCGCGCAGGCGGGCTACCCTTCACCGAAGCCGCTAGCGCGTCTACGTCCGTATAGCCCCACCCTTTAGGGTGTGGGTTTTTATAGACTTTGATAACCGAATTCTGTATGATAGTGCGAGATTCTAGCTCTTGTCACTAGGGAGCTAGAATTTCGCACTCCCTTCAGAAAGTTAGAAAGGATATAAAACCCTTTAGTCTCACCAGATGCCGCTAAATAGCAAAGTTTAACGTCGCCAAGATACTTTAGGTAGAATCTGGTTTTTGTCGATTCGGGTCTGGTATTTAACGGCGAAATTCAGCAGAGAATCGAGTAGGGAATCGGATAGATAATGGGGTTGTAAACCTAAATCCAGCAGTTTGGTATTTTTGGCATTAAAGTAATGTTCTTCGAGTTCGACTCTGGGGTTCTCCAGGTGGTCAATCTCAATTTTTAGTCCCATTGCCATCCCTGCTTGTTGCACCTTCGTTGCCAGTTCACCGATGTTGAATAGTTCGGTAAATTGGTTAAAGACGCGGAATTGTCCGGGTTCTGCTGGATTGGCGATCGCCAGTTCCATGCAGCGTACCGTATCCCGAATATCCAAAAATCCTCGGGTTTGTCCGCCTTTGCCATACACCGTCAGGGGATGTCCCACTGCTGCTTGAATGCAGAAGCGATTGAGTGCCGTCCCAAACACGCCATCATAATCGAGGCGGTTGATTAGCATCTCATCCATGCCGGTTTCTTCCGTCAGGACCCCATAGACGACCCCTTGGTTCAAATCTGTGGCACGCAGACCCCAAATTTTGCAAGCAAACTGGATATTGTGACTATCGTGAACTTTACTTAAGTGATAGAAACTTCCCGGTTGCTTTGGATAGGGGAGGGTATCTTTGCGCCCGTTATGCTCAATGGTGATATAGCCTTCTTCAATATCGATATTTGGCGTGCCATATTCGCCCATTGTGCCTAACTTCACCAGATGGCAGTCAGGGAAATCTTCCTTCATGGCATAAAGCAGATTCAGAGTTCCCACCACGTTATTCACTTGAGTGAGAACCGCATGGTCACGATCAATCATCGAGAAGGGGGCCGATCGCTGTTCACCAAAGTGAACAATCGTATCCGGTTCAAACTGATGGAGGGCCTTACTTAAGAAAGCGTAATCAGTGATATCCCCAACGAACAGATCAATAGACTTGCCAGTTAGATCGCGCCAACGCTGCAACCGTTGCTGAATCGGGGCGATCGGTGTTAGGGTTTCAACGCAAAGTTGTGCATCCCAATGCCGACGCACCAAATTATCTAAAATTGCGACTTCGTAACCGTGATTGGATAGGTAAAGCGCAGTTGCCCAACCGCAATAGCCGTCACCGCCAATAACCAGGACTCTCATAGGTAGATGAATCTTGCTTGCCAATACTCGGTAACTCTACCAGGTTTGTGCCACCTGTGGGATATTTCACCCCAGCGACTTGACAGAATTCCGCAAAAAATCTGCATTAAGGAATACCACACCACAAAATCCCATCGCATCCGGTCCCCTCCCCAAGACACAGGGGAGGGTTAGGGTGGGGTTCTTCTGGATTTGCCAGACTTCCGGTCCCCTCCCCTGTGTCTTGGGGAGGGTTAGGGTGGGGTTCTTCTGATGTAACGATCGCCACGTCACGCACTCTTAACGGTTTAAGCGCCTGTATGGAGGCTGGGAAAAGGTCTTTCTACGCGCAAGGGCGATCGCGCTTGCGCGTGAACTCACCACCCACTCATTCATCAGTTGAAACTAAGAAAAAGAAACCACCCCGTCCCTTCGGGACACCCCTCCACAGGAGGTGAATATGCCCCAAAATTCCCCTCCCTTGGAGGGGTGCCCCGGAGGGGCAGGGTGGTCAATTCTAGCTAGTAATCAAGTATTGAGCTATGCTTCTTTACTCAAAAGTATCTGGATCTTCCCAATCAAGAAACCACCCCGTCCCTTCGGGACACCCCTCCAAGGGAGGGGAATATGCCTGTATCCCCCGCCAGATAAAGCGATTGAACAGTGCAAAAATTAATTGGGCCGGGAGAATGAAACAGCCCTACCCCAAGACACAGGGGAGGGGACCGGAAGTGTAGTTAAATCTGAGGTAAATCCCTTTGAACGTAAAAAACCTACTCTTGTAAGCCCCCAATCGGTGAAAATCCGTGAAATCAGTGGTTCCCTTCCCCACTCTCAATTCCCAACCACCTCATCAGCAAAACTCGCTATCCGCTTGTTAAACACAAAAGGACCCGCAACGGAACCCCAAACCATCTCATCGGTATCGGGGTCCAGTCCGCGATCGTGACTGATAAAGACATTTTCATCAATTTCAAAGGTGCTATCCAGATAGGTGGTGCGACCCTTGCGAACCACAATGCAATTTTTGCCCGGTTCGACTTCGCCCTTGAAACTGGATCCAGTCCATTCCGTGATGAAACTGGACCCGGGAATTTTTTCTAGCTTGTCTGGGGTGAGGGATTGCAGAAGCTGGCGATCGCGGGCGGATCCGTAGAAAGAGGCTTCATCCTGGACCTTGTAGTTTTCGATTTCAATGCGATCGCCCTTCGGGACCAACTTCAACACCCGCACCCGATAAGGCTGATCCAGCATATAATCATAAGCCTGCTCTAAATAGAGACTGACCCCATCCAGGAACTCATAAGGCAGGGGCCGCATACAGACCCGAATATGGGCAAAAAACGGCGGATTTTCGATCGCCTGGTCAAAATTGCTAAAATCTGACGCCATCCAACGCGCCAAAGTCAGAATATCAGTGGAATGAGTCATGGAAATTTTACGTTCTTAGAGTCTGGAGAGTTCTGCCTATTTTACGACAGCAGCGAAAGTTCCGCGCCCCCCTTCACTCATTCTCCCCCTAAAGTAACCAAACCCACCCCGTTGATCGCTTCATCCCCAGACTAACCGACGAACCGACAGTAAATCATCAGGTTGTAGACTCTCAATACTAGAAGCTGGAACCGTGACAAAACGGCTAGAGTGGGTAAGTGGTGGAATTGGTTGCTTGCGATCGCCCGAAGGAGTGGGTTTAAATCAGCCCGGTCCTGCTTCATCTAAAAATCAGGATTAGATTGGCTCATGTTTGCAGTTCTTCGGCTTCACTAAGGGCGGGATTGATATCAACCCACACTTCATCACCCTCGCGATATTCAAAGACAAACATAGCGCGGATAAGCATCTGATATCTGGGGTCTTCATTTTTCATGGGTTTAGAGGTTTTTACCTGCCGTAATAACTCCCAGTCTTCATCAAGAATCGCTGCTCTCAAGTCTTCTCTATAGGAAAAAATTACCTTTTCTAAAGCTTCCCGCTTTAGGGGAAAATAGTCTTCTTCCATCACCCAACTCATCAATAAACCATTTAAATTTCGGATATGACCCCCACTCAGGTGGCATAACCGATCTAAGGCTTCAGCATTCTCAAAAACTAGCGGAATTGCCTCTAAACGTTGTTGTTCATCTAAGTCAGGAAATGCTTTAATTAGAACCATTTGTCGTAAGAGTGCCATTCCCTCTTGATGTTCACTGCCATCGCGCGATCGCACCGGCACCATTCGCAAGACTCTCAGTTCACCAAAGTGCTGAGTCAGAATTTCATAATGATTGGAGAATAGGAGGTAGATGGGTAAGGTAAAAACTAGATGACAATTGAGCTTGGTTAGATATTTTCCCTGGGAGATAAACAAATATTCATGTTGCCGCTGCCCCCAGGGTTTTCTCAAATTATCAATTCGGTCTACCCCGTCTATTATTACTACTAATCCATGTTTTCCACGGGCTTTTACTTGGGTGATCATGGGTTCAATTACCTCCTGATTTATTGCCTCTATAAGTTGAGTTTTTTGAGCATCCAAAAATTGCGTCAGTTTTTTGTGATCTAAGGGTTTTTTTATAGAGGTTTTTAAAACTTCGCTAATTCCCAATGACCAAGTAAAAATATCTTTGCCTTTTCCTATTTTTGCTGACGTGGCTTTTGAAATGTTTTCTTTTATTTTCGCAGGATATTCAATATCCAAAATCTGCAAATATTCTTGTAAAAATTTATTAAGTTTTGCCGGTTCCTTAATTTCTATGGCGTCCAAACTTTGCACAATCCGGCAGGCGATCGCCTGCCAGATATCGGGGATAGATACATCTATCATGTTTAACTCTTCATCTGCTACAAAATAAACAACATGAAACCCTTCCACTTCCAGGTCATTTTTTAATCGGAGCAGTTCAGTGGATTTTCCTGAACCGATATAGCCCGTTAATACCGTACAAGTGGGTTCATTCGGTGAATAACTTGTAATTTTTGAATGAATTTTATTCACTTCATTTCCAATAATTTTAGACAAATCAACATAATATTTATGTTTTTCTGAACCAAGGGGATTAACCCGTTGGTTCATGAAATTAATGGCCTTATAAAATTCGATAATATTAAATTCCATTTTAGGGAGTGTTCTAATTTTACTCTGTCCTTTGAGTGGGAAATCACTTTAGGGCTATTTTAAGGCTGAGTTCCGTCTCTCTTGTCTAATGAAAACCATAAATTGGCTAAATTTTTGTGGGGTTGTGACACTTCTGGGACTGGGAGGGTTTATCTTAGGGGTGAAGATGTTTTACAATGATTAAGTTGCACCCACAGGGGGACGCCGTAGCAGGGGAAACCCATAAAAGCGAGATCGCTCTCCACTCAGGAATTGAGAGACACGCCAAAGCAATCACAGTCAGCAAAAAAAGGAGCGTTAACGGTGACCATTGTCATCATCATGGGAGTATCGGGTTCAGGGAAAACCACCGTCGGGAAGCGTCTGGCAGAGGCGTTAGACTGGCAGTTTATCGATGCCGATGATTTACATTCCCCGGAAAATGTGGAGAAAATGAGTCGGGGAATCCCCTTAGATGAGGGCGATCGCCACCCTTGGTTAATGGCAATGCGGCAACAAATCTCCGCTTGGTTACAGCAAGATAAAAATGTGGTGTTAGCTTGTTCGGCTTTGAAGCAATCCTATCGCGAAATTCTGGATTGTCCTTTGGAACCGATCAAGCTGGTTTATTTGAAGGGTTCTCAGGCGGTGATAGAGGAACGAATGCGATCGCGATCGGAGCATTTTATGTCACCGGATTTGCTGAATAGTCAATTTGAGGCTTTAGAAGAACCAACCCCACAAGAGGCGATTCATTTGGATGTCTCTCTACCTATTTCGGAAATTGTGGAACGGATTGTCAGCCTGGTGAAGGGTCCGGCATAAGGGAGTTAGCAAGGGAATCTTTCCCGTCCCATCGGGGCAGCGGCCTCCGGGTTACCCACTGGCAAACCCTGTAAATTGTCTGACTTTTCATCCGATCCCGCTTGTCGCGATCGCTGCTTATGTATGGTAAATTTTTACAATTTATACCCTCAATCTTCTATCAAAAGAAAGAGGGCAAATCACCAGTTTTTAGATGGAATGAAAATAGACCTTGGGAAAATTCAGCCCAGGCGTTTGACTATTATTTCCAGCCGTGACTACAATTCTAGCCGGTTGCGGTGGATTTTTAGTTAAGTTTACACTGTCATAATCGGAGCCTGAATTTATGGATTTTTTATCTAAAAGTGACCTTAAAACTTTATTAGAGCATCACGAACAACCCTCCGTATCTCTTTATATGCCCACGGTAAAGGTGGGTTCTGAAACTCAGCAAAATCCGATTCGCTTTAAGAATTTAATGAAGGAGGCAGAATCCAAGCTGGAAGAGATAGGGATTCGGCTTTCGGATGCCTCCGAGTGGTTGGAACAAGCCAAAAAGCTGGATGAGTTAAAGTTTTGGGAACACCAAGAACTGGGTCTGGCAATTTTCATTTCTCCCACAGCCTTTCACTACTATTGTCTCCCGATTGAGGTGGATGAAATTGTGGTGGTTAGCGATCGCTTCCACCTCAAACCCCTCCTTCCCTTGGTCAACAAAAACGGACGCTATTTTATCTTAGCCCTCAGTCAAGATAATGTCCGTCTGATTGAAGCAACACAATTCAGTGCGCGGGAAATTCATGTAGAAAATATCCCCGAAAATATCGACCAAGCACTGATGTATGATGAATTCAGTAACACCCAATTCCGAATTTTCACATCGAGCGGGGGAACCCGGAACCCGGCACCGGAAGCGGGGGCTTATCACGGACAGGGTAGCCCGGATGTGGATAAGATTTACCTGGATATTTTGCAATATTTTTATCAGGTGGATAAGGGGATTTTCGATCGCCTCAAAGATGAGGATGCACCCCTGGTTTTGGCCGGGGTGGAGTATCTGTTACCGCTGTATTATCAGGCCAACTCTTATCAGCATTTGCTCGCCGATGGCATGACAGGCAATCCGAAAATGCTCAAACCGGAAGAATTGCAAACCCTCACTTGGGAGATTGTTCAGCCGTATTTTGAGCAATCCTATACAGAGGCGGTACAACGCTACTATGACCTCAGTGGTGCTCAACCGGAGAAAACCGTAACCGACCTGGAGGAAATTGTTTCTGCGGCCTATTATCAACGTCTGGATTCTCTATTTGTGGCCTCGGATTACCATCAATGGGGACAGTTCAATCCGGAAACAAATACAGTAGAAATTCATGAGGAAGCTCAACCGGATGATGAGGACCTGTTAGATTTTGCGGCGGTTTATACGGCGCTGAATGGGGGGACGGTGTATGTGGAACCCCAGGAGAAAATGCCCGGAGAGGGTGCGGTTGCCGCGATCGCCCGCTTTTAAGCGACCCCAACCCCATCAGAATGGCGATCACGGACAATAAATCCCGAAAAGATGAGATGCCTGAGATCCGCAGTCTGATTGGAGAATCCCGATAAAGGCAATCCGAACTCCCCAGGGGTGAATCCAGTGTCTCCATTGCCTAGATAATAGAATTGTCCTTCCCTATCCGTGCAATGGAGACCAGAAACCGTCATGAATCGCCCTCTGAAGTTTTATGATCCCGAACAACGTCCTTGGCCGAATTCACCCTTAGAGCAAACCAGTATTATCGGTCATACGACCCCCACAACGGTGCGTTTGTGGTTCCGGGTTGGTGAACCAGGGGAATACTGGTTAGTGGTTTCTACCCGTCCCATTCCCACTCAGGGGATTCCCTTATTGATTTTAGGCGATCGCCGTGAATACCAGTTACGCTTGACCACTCCCACTCATACGGTAGAATTTTTCCCGGACATCGTTCTCCCCCTCTCACTTACCCTCGAAACCGACCTCACCGGCGTGATGGAACTGATGAATCTCACGCCGGATACTCGCTATTACTATGCGTTATTTGACCCAAATCGCGATTCTCCTTGGGAGTTGGGACATGACGAACTCCTGTGCTTTCAGACCTTTCCGGAACATCCGAAAACCATTAATTTTGGCATTTATAGTTGTCATATGCCTTACGAAGGGCGGCAGCTTGCCAGTATGGAAATGTGGGACCAATTTGAGCAAGAACTCTCCAAGGTGAATGCCCGATTTGTGTTAGCAACCGGAGATCAAGTCTATGTCGATGGCAACTCTGACTTGAGTATCTGGGAATGGTTGCGCAAGGTCAAATCTCAGAACCCGACTCGCGAGGATATGATTTCCTGGTATCGGGATATTTTTCGGGGATACTGGGGAATTCCCCAAGTGCAACGCATTTATCGCCGCTTTCCCACTTATATGATCTGGGATGATCATGAAATTCTAGATGGATGGGGTTCTTATACTCCAGATGAACTAGCAGGATTGCTAGATACCTCCTGGCAACTGCGAAATAAATCGCAACAATTGCACTTTGCCGAGGAAATGTTTGAAGCGGCCAGACGGGTTTATTGGGAATATGAACATTGTCATAATCCGGAGACTGATTTTGTTAATAAGCAGTTTGATTATGGATTTGATTGCGGACGCTGTGGGTTTTATGTCCTTGATATGCGCGGAAATCGCAATTACAATCGCCCACACCATCGCACGTTAGGATTAGAACAGTGGAGTCGGTTTCAAAAGTGGATGGCCTGTCAGTATGAATCCGATGCCCAGGCTTTATTTATTGTATCTCCTGTCCCGGTGGTTCATTTAAGTAGCTTTGTGATTAACAAAATAGACTTAACTTTGTTTGGATATCAAGATGATCAACGGGACCATTGGGAACATCACAGCAATTGGGATGAGCGGAATAATTTGTTAAAGTTGGTGTTTGAGCTTTCCCAAGAGACGCAGCGACCCGTTATTTTTATTAGTGGGGATGTTCATATTGGGGCGGCTTTTAAACTGTCTCATCCAGATTTTCCCGGGGCTAAAGTATTTCAAGTAACTTCTAGTGGGATTGCTTATGCCCATTTGAAAGCACTGGAACGGCGGATTTTGGAAATGTTAGTTAAAGAGGAAGGAGATTTAGGCGATCGCCCCGGGAATATTCCCTACCATTTTGAGAACCTAGCCATCTGTCGTTATAATAATTTTGGAATTCTTCGGGTTACGGAAAAAGAAGCGGAAGGGATGGAAGTGTGCTTTGATTTGTTTGGGGGACAGCGAGATGAAAATGGATGGCTTACTTTGTTTAAAACCACTATAAATCTGGAATGAAGTGGCAACCCCTCCAGTTCCCTCCCCTTACTAAGGTCCGGGTTAGGGTGGGGTTCTTCCAGTTCCCTCCCCTAATTCTTGGTCCGGGTTAGGGTGGGGTTCTTCCCCTAAAACCCGAACCCTGTTTAAAAATCAAACATATCTAATTGTTCGGTGGATTCCGAGGAATTTTCTCTCTCTTTCTTGGCCCCTTTGCGGAGTCCTACAGCAATTTTACTATGCTTTTCAATCTGACTCATGACCTCTTTTGCTCGTTGAATCACCACGGGGGGTAACCCGGCTAACCTTCCTGCTTCTATGCCGTAAGAACGGTCCGCACCTCCGGGTTGGACTTGATGTAAAAATACGATTTCCTCGGCTAATTCCCGAACGGTGACTTGATAGTTAGCAACATTCGAGAGGATAGAGGCAAGTTCATTCATTTCATGATAATGGGTAGCAAAAATGGTGCGAGAGCGAATTTCGGTGGCTAAATATTCGGCAACAGACCAAGCAATAGATAATCCATCAAAGGTGGCGGTTCCTCGGCCAATTTCATCGAGTAAAACTAGAGATTTAGGAGAGGCATGATTGAGGATATTAGCGGTTTCATTCATTTCTACCATAAAGGTAGATTGACCTGTGGCCAAATCATCTACGGCGCCAACTCGGGTGAAGATGCGATCGCAGATTCCTAAAGTGGCGGAAGTTGCTGGAATAAAACTACCCGTTTGCGCCAATAACTGAATTAATCCTACCTGCCGTAAATAGCAACTTTTTCCACTTGCATTCGGTCCGGTTAAAATAATTAAATCCGGCGCAAGGCGATGATCACTTTCAGATTTGCCCGGGTCTTCGGCATTCCCCAAGCGAGTGGAATTCGGTACAAATAACCCGGCTGGAATGGAATATTCTACGACGGGATGACGACCATTTGTAATTCTCAGTTCTCGATTTTCCACCATTTCAGGACGGCAATATCCCCGGTCGATCGCAATTTCTGCCAACCCCGCTAACACATCGATCGCCGCAACTGCTTTTGCCACATTGCGAATCATTGCCGCATATTCTCCCACCTGCGATCGCAACTGCACGAAGATCTCATATTCTAATTTATTCAAATCTTCCTGTGCCGTCAGAATCCTTGATTCTCTTTCTTTTAATTCAGGAGTAATATACCGTTCTTCATTGGTCAAAGTTTGCCGACGCACATAATCGGACGGCGCTTGTTCGCTTTTGGATCGCGAAATACTGATATAATATCCAAAGGTCTTATTGTACCCCACTTTTAACGTAGAAATTCCCGTGCGTTCCCGTTCCCGGACTTCCAAATTCGCCAACCATTGTTGATCCCCTTCAACCAGCGATCGCATCTCATCCAGCGCCTCATAAACATGGGGACGAATCAACCCCCCATCGGTTAAATGTAGCGGCGGTGATTCCACAATCGCCCGCTTCAAACGAACCGCCAAGCTTTCTAGTTCCGAGGGCACTTGCTGTAAGGGTTTCAAATAGGGTGAATCCCCTTGCTGTGCCAAAACGGAGAGTTCCGGCAATTTCGCTAAAGAATCGGCTAAAGCAACTAAATCCCGAGCATTTGCAGTTCCTGAACCGGCGCGAACTGTGAGGCGTTCAATGTCATAGATTTCTGATAACAACTTTTGAATTTCTTCGCGCAGTTCGGTTTTGTGGACCAATTCCTCTATCGTATCTTGTCGCGATCGAATCCCTTTGATTTGTAGCAAGGGTTGCAAAATCCAACGCCGTAATGCTCTCCCACCCATCGCTGTTTTTGTGCGGTCGATCGCCCATAACAACGACCCATAAAATGTCCCATCCCGCACAGTCTGCGTAATTTCTAAATTGCGGCGAGTTTGAGCATCGACAATTAAATAATCGGCTAACGTATAACTGCGAACCAATTGCAGGGGAATGCGATTTTCCTTTTGCGTCGCTTCCAGATATTCTAATAAACCCCCTGCTGCACGCACCGCTAAAGGGAGATTTTCACATCCTACCCCTTCCAGACTGCGGAGTTTGAAATACTGGAGAATCCGCTGCCGCGCTTCAACCAAGGTAAAGGTTTTTTGCGATCGCAGAGAATAGCAAAAGCAGGAGGGAAGATACTCCGAGAGATGGTGAGACTTTTCCCCGGGGCGCAACAATGTACCAATATCCGGTGCATTGGTCGGGACTAGCACTTCCGACGGTTGCAGACGCATTAACTCTTGTGCGAGATGTTCTAAATCTTCCGCTTGGGTAGTGAAAAATTCCCCAGTGGAAATATCTGTATAAGCCAATCCCCACTGATTTCCCGCCATCACGACTGCGGCTAAAAAGTTATTTGTGCGCGCTTTGAGCATTCCATCTTCTAGGAGTGTACCCGGGGTAATCACCCGGGTGACTTCCCGCCGGACTAACCCTTTTGCTTCTGCCGCATCTTCCACTTGATCGCACACGGCGACAGCGTAGCCTTTTTCCACCAATTGCATAGCATACCGTTCTAAGGCATGATGGGGTACTCCCGTCATGGGGACTCGTCCCACATCTCCCCCTTGTTTGCTAGTGAGAACTAATTCCAGTTCTCGCGCCACCACGATCGCATCCTGGAAAAAGGTTTCAAAGAAATCCCCCACACGATACAACAGCAGAGAATGGGGATATTGATCCTTGATCTCCGCATAATGCCGATACATCGCCGAGAGGCGATCGCGATCGAGTTCTCGATAGTCAGCATTGGTAATATGGGTCTGGGTAGTTTTAATCCCAGTCATATCAGTCGGGGTAGATGCAGAAGGACGATCGCTCATGGGTTTATCCAGAATCCAAACACAGGGCAAGCCATTGGGCTGTTTATAGATAATAAACTGCTGCTATGCCCGATGTTCTAAAAACTTGCGAAATCTCCCATCGCTTACCCTTCGAGGCGATCGCCACAGATTGGAGTCTCCCTCAGTTGCATTGGGTCCCCGATTCCTCTATAATCCACAGTTTCAGCCCCAATCCGGTACTCGTAGCTCGTCTGCAAAAACCCGCACCCTCAAGGGTCTGGCTCCACGGACAAAGCCCGCCTGCGCGGGCTAGAAGAGTAAAGTAGAGAAGCATCCCCACCCTGATCATTCCCACCATGAGTGAAAGCGCATTAGCCAGAATTCGGATCGTGCTCGTAGAACCTGCTGGCCCCTTGAACGTGGGTTCAGTGGCCCGAGTCATGAAAAATATGGGGTTGTCTCAGTTAGTCCTGGTGAATCCCCAGTGCGATCGCCAAGATGAATGGGCGATTAAAATGGCCGTACATGGGGCAGATATTTTAGAAGCGGCCCAAATTGTCAACGAACTGCCACAGGCCCTCGTGGGATGTCAACGGGCGATCGCAACCACCGGGCGTTCCCGGTCCTTACCCACCGACTTAGAAACCCCCCGAGTCGCCCTCCCTTGGCTATTAGAAACCCCCTCCGCCTTAATTTTTGGCAGGGAAGACCGAGGATTGAGCAACGATGAACTTAACTACGCCCAGCGATTCGTGCAAATTCCCGCCAGTCCCGAGTATCCTTCCTTAAACTTGGCCCAATCCGTCGCCGTTTGCGCCGCCGAACTGTACCAACAGGCGACTGGACTTGCAGAAGACAACACTAACAACCCATCCCCCTTCATCAGCGCCACTTCCAGCATTCCCACCGCCTCCCTAGAGGAATTAGAGGGATATTATCAACAGTTAGAACGATTGTTGTTAGAAATTGGGTATCTTTATCCTCATACTGCGCCCCGGAGACTGGAAAAATTCCGAAGGTTGTACAATCGCGCTCAATTATCAACTCAAGAAGTCGCCATGTTGCGGGGAATCTTGACACAAATGGAGTGGGCATTGTCGCAAGGAGCAGGGGTTGGTGATACGCTATAAGCGTTATCGCCCTTGAACAGAGAAATTCTCAAGCAACCCGGTTTCTGCCCCGGAGTTTCTGCCCAGGTTATCCGCGCGATCGCCAAAAGAGTACCTTAAGGGGTTACGATTGACGGTGCTGCGGGCAAAGCTGATCCTAAGAAATAGGACTTAGGGGCTGGGTTAGCCGAACAAGCAGCAAGAACGAAACAAGAGGAGTGTGGTGTGGCTCAAAGGTCTCCAATTCGGTCATTTTTGTCGGTGGTGCCTGCGGAAAAATCGGAGTCTGGCGAACCGACAAAGCGGGTAAAACAACCCAAAACCAAGACAGCGGGGAAAAAAGCAACAAAATCAGCTTCCGGCAAATCTGCCCCCGGGACCCGTGGCGATCGCCCTCTGGAAGCGCCACCCCGGGACCCCAGAAAAACGGGATCTGCCATCCCACCCTTGGGCGATGGCGAAACGGCACAAGCGCCCCAATCTCGCTCTCATCAGGCCCAACAACAGCAACAGTCTCAGCAGTTAGCTGAACAATTGCGCATGGGCCGGGTCCCCCGTTCCCGGAACCAACCCGATGATTATGCCAGTTTGGACAATCCCCGCCCCCCTCGTGGGTCCAAATCCCTCGATCGCCTCGCCGAACAACGACCCTCAACCTTTACTCGTTCTAGTCCCCTGAGTCGTCCGGTGGCCCAGGAAAGATCCGACTCTCCCCGGGAACGCGTTCCTGGGCGAAAACCCCCAGACTCGGGAAATAAACCCCCACGCAAGCGAACTCCGAAAGCGCAATCTAAACGCACTGCCGGGACTTCCTCCAAACCAAGTTCCCCCCAAGCTAGAACCCGGAAACCCACCGAGAAGAAACCGAAACAGACCAAACTCTCTCCCCTGATTTATGGGGCGCGGTTATTGATTCTCGGGGTGGGACTCGGGGTACTCGCGGGCACCCTCTTATCCATCTGGAATCCGGCGGATAACTACACCGTAGGGGCGGCTGGAAACGCCGAAACTCAACAAGAAGAACAGCAGGAACAGGTCACACCCGCCTATAATCTCCAGGCCCTACCCCTAACCCAGGAAATCACGACCCTGAAAGAAAAATTGCAGGCAATGGCGGCAGAATATCCGGAATTGACCCCGGGAGTTTATGCCGTTGAATTGGATACGGGGGCATATTTGGACTTGAATGGGGCCCAGAGCTTTTCCGCTGCCAGTACGATTAAAGTGCCGATTTTAATTGCATTTTTTCAGGATGTGGATGCGGGAAAAATCACCCTGGATGAAATGCTGACCATGAAACAGGAGCATATTGCCGAAGGGTCCGGGGAGATGCAGTACAGCGAACCGGGGACGAAGTACAGCGCCCTAGAGACAGCAACGAAAATGAGCGAGATTAGCGATAATACCGCCACTAATATGTTAATTGAGCGCTTGGGGGGTGCAGCGGCCCTGAATCAGCGCTTTGCATCCTGGGGATTGAGCAACACAGCGATCGCCAACCCTCTGCCGGATTTAGCCGGAACTAATACCACCAGTCCCCAAGATTTGGTGCAGGTGATGGGACAGGTGGAACGCGGACAGGTGCTGTCTTTGCGAAGTCGCGATCGCCTGTTCAAAATTATGCAGGGTACGGTGAATAATTCCCTACTCCCCCAAGGATTGGGATCCGGCGCAGCGATCGCCCACAAAACCGGGGATATAGGTACCGCTATTTCCGATGCTGGATTGGTGGATATGCCTAATGGCAAGCGTTATTTAATCGCGGCGATCGTCAAACGTCCCCACAATGACCCCGCAGCAGAAGAGTTAATCCGGCAAATGTCCCAAGTGGTTTACGAATCCTTTAATGGAGAACTCTAGCTGCAAAATACCTGTTTGATCCCCCCAACCCCCCTTAAAAAGGGGGGCTTTAAAGAGGGATTCTCCTGGCAACATTAGCGGTGTCCATAGCGGATGTGCCAAAATCCAGATAGTTAGAGACCCGGATCGGGACCGCTTTTTTGTTTGCCAGGAGAAATTTTAATGAAAGTTGCTATCCATCCAGCCCTGAGTGATGCCAATATAGACGCGGGTCAAACCAGTTCTCAGCGTCAACTTTCCCTATCCATTTCCGCGATCGCCGCCGGTTTAGAAACCTCAGTTCCCCTGAACCTTTGCCTGATTTTGGACCATAGCGGATCCATGACCGGACGCCCGTTAACCACTGTCAAAGAGGCTGCCTATCGACTGATTGACCGACTCAAACCCGGCGATCGCCTCAGCATTGTTGCCTTTGATCATCGCGCTAAAGTGATTGTTTCCAATCAGGTGATCGAAGATACCGATCGCATCAAAAAACAGATTGAAAAACTCAAAGCCGATGGCGGGACTGCGATCGATGAAGGCATGAAAAAAGGCATGGAAGAGCTCAAAAAAGGGGCAACCGGCACCGTTTCCCAAGCGTTCATCCTCACTGATGGCGAAAACGAACATGGTAGCAACGATCGCTGTCTGAAATTAGCCTCCGAAGCAGCAGATGCCAACCTCACCCTCAACACTCTTGGGTTTGGCGATCACTGGAACTTAGATGTTCTCGAATCCATTGCCACTGCCGCCCGAGGTGCATTGTGCCATATCGAACGCCCAGAACAAGCCGTAGAAGAGTTTAGCCGCTTATTCAGTCGGATTCAATCCGTTGCCTTAACCAATGCTTACCTACAACTGAAGCTGATGCCGAAAGTTCGCCTTGCCGAACTCAAACCCATCGCCCAAGTCTCACCGGAAACCATCGAACTCCCCGTAGAAGCCAAAAATGGACTATTTGAAGTGCGCTTAGGGGATATTATGACCACCGAACGGGTGATCTTAGCTAACCTGTATATTGGCAAATTTGCCGAAGGTAAACAAACCCTCGCGGAATTGCAAATTCGCTACGATGACCCTTCCGCAGGACGGAAACAGGTTCTCAGTGATTCGGTTCTCGTGGATGCTAATGTATTGAGTGCCTATCACCCGGCGATCGACCCCACGGTACAACAGCATACCCTCGCCTTAGCAAAATATCGGCAAACCCAAATAGCCGAACAGAAAATCCAACAAGGCGATCGCGTGGGTGCTGCCACCATGTTACAAACTGCTGCCAAAACCGCCTTACAAATGGGCGATAAAGGCGCAGCAACCGTCCTCCAAACCAGTGCCACCCGCCTCCAAGAGGGACAAGAACTCTCCGAAGCCGATCGCAAAAAAACCCGCATCGTCTCCAAAACCATTTTGCAATAACATCAACCCCATCACGCTCAAAAACCGGGTTTCTGACAACAATTTGGGAAAAGAAAGCCCAACTTATTGCAGAAACCCGGTTTTTGGTTTGTAAGGTTTGACAGTCAGATTCTAATCTACACTTCACTGGCGATCGCCTTACCTTTTTTCCGGGACAGACTCCCAGCAAAGGTCAAACCTAACGCCAATAACCCCAGCATACTAGACGGTTCCGGCACTGAAACATCGTCACCTGGAACACTTGCCACAGTAAACTCACCCATTAATGCGATTCCATCATTCGCACATTCTGCGAACAAAGTCGCCACAAATTCACCCACCGGCATTAAAGACTTATCAAAACTAAACCCGAAGGTATGAGTTCCAGTCGCCGAAAAGTTACCGAAATCCAACCCTAACCCGGCGAAATTATTGATGACATTAATTCCACCCAACAAATTCCCTGTCTTAATTGAGTTAAGAACCGTATGAGTTCCAGTAATTTGACCCGCAAAGTAGGAGTCATTGTAAGCCAAGTCACCCATAGAAGCGCTACCCCGTTGACTAGCTACCAGGTTCGCATGGTGTGTTAAATTGTTAAATCCAGAGTTTGTACTCGTCACACTTCGGAGTGTCACATTATCATACACCCCAACGCTGCTCACCCCAGAATCGTTATTTTGAGCAAACCGGATGCCAAACAAATTGCCACTGGCATTAGCAGTTTGCAAGTTCTGACCGGAAAAGTTAAAAATTAAATCACCCCAGCCAATATGACCATCTGCTGCACCACCATAGTTGTCGCCAGTAATCGGGAGATTGGCATTAATCGCTACAAAAATACTGTTGCTTTGGGTATCCTCTTTAACAGCCATGCCATACATTTCATAAGCACTGTTAGCCCCAATAATATTCCCTTCTGCCCCATCCTTAAATGAATCAATAGCGTAGTTCCAGCCGTTATGAAGCGTTCCGGCATTCGCTTGGGGTGCAGTAACCCCCATCAAACCAACGGTAACAGCAGCGGTTCCTAAGATAGTTTTTAATACAGTTGCTTTCATCATATTCCCCTCGTCACAGGTGTTAAAATTTCCTTCTTACATTCACAATCCTATGAACTTTTTTGGGGTAAGACAAGTCTTTTTTTTAAAGATTGAGTAAAGAAAATCCCTACAAGCTCCCCCCATAGGGGTTATTTGAAGACTGTTGAATTAGGTCACTTTAATTCATTAAGTTTAAATAGTCCGTATATTCACGTAAAGATTCACCAAGCGGGGTGAGTTAGGGGGGTAAATCTTTTTTGTTTACAGAGCTTGTTTAAGTGAGAATACGCAACAACTCAGCGGGTAGAAACTTTATAAATCATTGGAATTAGGCAGGAATATAGAGAGGTTTTATTCCCGGATTTTTGGGATTACCTTACCAATTGAGAGAATTTTTCACCATATATTTATAAAAAATTCAGGATTTCAAGCTTATTTAAGCTTGATAAGTCAGGGATTTAAAAAAATATAAATCGGGAGTAATTCGCAAAATTCTCAAGATAGGGCCGGGAGAATCCTTCTCAACAAGCGGCGATCAGGGGGCTAGGGGAAGCGTAAACACCCCAAGCAAGGTACAATGCACAATTTGACGTCGCGCAGCTACTGGATAAAATGCAAATCAACTGGCAAACCGCCAAAACTTACGAAGATATCCTATATCACAAAACTGATGGGATTGCCAAAATTACTATCAACCGTCCCCACAAGCGGAATGCCTTCCGTCCAAAAACGGTGTTTGAGTTGTATGATGCCTTTTCTAATGCGCGGGAAGATAGTCGCATTGGGGTGGTGTTATTCACCGGCGCGGGACCTCATACTGATGGCAAATATGCCTTCTGTTCCGGTGGGGACCAAAGTGTGCGAGGGGAAGCGGGATATATCGATGAGGCGGGAGTTCCCCGTTTAAATGTCCTAGACTTGCAGCGGTTAATTCGGTCCATGCCGAAAGTGGTGATTGCCTTAGTGGCGGGATATGCAGTCGGGGGGGGTCATGTTTTACACCTGCTTTGTGATTTAACCCTGGCGGCGGAGAATGCAATTTTTGGTCAAACGGGACCGAAAGTGGGCAGTTTTGATGGCGGGTTTGGGGCCAGTTACCTGGCGCGAATCGTGGGTCAAAAGAAAGCGCGGGAAATCTGGTTTCTGTGTCGGCAATATAATGCCACCCAAGCGCTAGAGATGGGGTTGGTGAATGCGGTGGTGCCGGTGGAACAACTGGAGGCGGAGGGGGTCACCTGGGCGAATGAAATTTTAGAGAAAAGCCCGATCGCGATTCGTTGCCTGAAAGCTGCTTTTAATGCCGATTGCGATGGTCAAGCGGGGTTACAGGAACTGGCGGGAAATGCGACGATGTTGTACTACATGACGGCGGAAGGGGCGGAAGGAAAGCAAGCATTCCTAGAAAAAAGGCAACCAGATTTTCGTCAGTATCCCTGGTTGCCATAACTTTTTAATTGCCTAGATCATTCACTGCCTTTAAATTATGCAACCCGGTTTGGGAATCCAACCGGGTTTGTACCCCTGATGTCTAAAAGTTGCGATCGCGATCGCTTCTGAAGTTTAACCCCAAAAGCGAGATTTGCTGAGTAATTCTACTGAGCCATTCAACCCAATCATGCGATCGTTTAACTTTTCTGAAATGAACGTGAATGTCAAATTTGTTGTAGCGTTAGCTCACTGAGAGAAAATGCTCACCGTTATCCGGTTTATTGAGGTTTGTAGAGACAACTACCGAGTCAGTTTGACCATTGTGTCGCTCGGCTGAAGGTTGGTAGAATGCCCGTTCTAGGGATAGAGTCCCCTCCACTCGCAGTCGTTGGTCTTCCAAAATGATCATTTCGGGTTTAATCTCTTCCCAAGAAGGAGCAAAGGGAGGTAAAGCTAAGGAACAAGCTTTCCAGCCTCCTCGAACCAGTACACCGAGTTGTTGACAGTTTCCACCCCTGCGGCCTTCAGGGGTATAAAAGCGACAATGACGGCAGGATGATGCTGGGCAATTTGAGGTCTTCATAGGGGTGCGTGGGGACAATCAAATGATGCTTCTATTATGGTGTAAGGTAATTTTACGCAAGAAAGGCATCAAGCCTTTATCCCGTATAGCTTTAAGCGATCCCCAATAAAAATTAACCTTAATACTTTCTTTATTATTCTGTAAGAATTAGCAACAATTCAGTTAAGTACCAACTCATCTCGACCCCTCCTAACTGGATGAGTTCAAGCCCAAAATTTATGGGGATCAACATTCTAGCCACTTGTTCACCGAACTGACAAGGGTAGAGTTCAGGGAAAATAACCTCAATAAATACTGAGCGTTGGTCTTGTAAGTCAGCAGTTGGTGATCCAAAATCAAAATAAGTCAAGGCACTCAAGACAGAGATTTGAGGGAGATGTTTGCAATGGAGGTGGGGGGATAGGTAGTCCGGAAACCCCCGGGGGGTGTTAGCACGGACGCCCGATCTGTGAATCACTCCGAATGGAGGAGCGGAATTGCTTTCAAGAAAGAGGGACGATCGCCCCCCAGCCTTACCACTGTTTCGGAGCACAGAGGGCGCAAACCGACCAGCGATCGAGTTCCCCGGGAGGCGTGGGACAACCACAACCGGGACAAAGGGGCAACCCTTGCGATCGCGCCTGCACCCGAGCAGCCCAGCGATCAAAAGTCCCTTGAGCATTCTCAGCCTGAGAACCCTTGGGAGTTCTGGCATCACCGCTCAACTCAGCCAGCCGAGAAGGATGATCCTGCCAAAGTATCTCTTGATCCGCCAAATCTGGACATTTAACATCAGATTTAGACCAATCCTTGGGAGAAAATCTAATATCCGCGATCGCCTCAGCGCGTCCCACATTCAACCGTTGCAAAATCCGTCGCCGCTCAAACATCAGGTTTTGGGCCCAAGCCGCACTAGAAGTCGCCACCCGCAGCACCCCCCGTTCCACCGCCAAGGGACGAGTATGTTGATTAATCTTCGGACCCACTGCGATCGCCCAAGACTCCACCAACTGCTGATATTCCCATTGCTTTTGTCCCAGGGTCTGAGCCGCCAGAGCGCCTAAAATATGATCCAGAGAGTTAAAAGCCATCGAGTCAAACTCAACATTGAACTGAATTGAACTGAAACATTTAAAATTGGGTGCAACAGTACAGCCGGTGACTCTTGCCATGCCTCCTATTATAGGGATGGGCATCGGCCAGAATCAGTCAAACTCCCCATCTTCCGGGAGCAACCCACCAGGCGAAATCATCACGAAATCACACAGGAGAGACGGCATGAGCGATCGGTCCCCCAAGGCGAGTCCCGCCCCAGTTTCCCCAGAGCAGGGATTAAAACCAGTATTAGCCGCAGTGCTAGAAAGTTTAGACGTCAAGCTAGAGTCAGAATTAACCCGCTATCGACGACAAAAGCGGGGTGATGCTGTGCAACCGTCCTACTCCGGGAATGGGTTGACCCCCCCTCAAAAAACTGCAGTGGATTTAATTACCCTCTCCCCCAGTAGCACCTCATCCCAGCAGTCTCCTTCCTTAGAATTGCCTAGCGCTCAGACGTTGAAATTTGAAGCCCTCAAACCGATGCCTGGACCTAACGCAGCAGAAACGCCCAGTGCTGCCGTTAACGGGAGTGAGAATCAGCCCTTGGGTATTCCGGCGATCGCCACCTCTGGGGACAACGGCATTCCGGGAACGACCAATGGCATCGGCTTATCTACAGAAAGCCCCGGTGCGATCGTTGGAGCAACTCAGGGAAGTGATTCCAAAGACCCCCATGAATATCTTGACTCTTCAGAAAAATTAGTCAGTAGTTTAGATCAAGAAAACGCCAAAAAGCTGGCCGAACTGCGAGCTAGACGAAAAACTCGGTCCCAAAATAGCTTCCTGAGTCCCTTGGGAATTGGGTCAATGCTGTTATTTGTGGCAGCCAGTGGCACTTTAGCTTATGTCGTAACTCAGATGGGAGAGGGGCAAGATCCAGCCACTCGGCAACAAGCCAATGGAGGCACAAATGCGAATAATCAAGTCCCTGAGTCTGGCTCAACCAATGAAGCGCCCATTACCCCAGATTTAACCAATTCCCAGTTTAAACCCTTGGATTTAGGCAATCTCGGAACCCTGGAGGAAAAACCGCCGGTTGCAGTTCCGGCCCCCAGTCCCCAAGGGTCTGTCCCTTCGCAGACGGTGGCGATCGCCCCCACGGTCACTCCTAACCCCGCCCCGGGCACTCCGGCCCCAGCTTCCCCGGGTTTGAGGAATCTGACTACGGATTATCTGGCTGGATCCGGACAGCCTGTGGTGACTCAACCGGCTACGGGAACTGCTCCCACGGGAGTAACGGGAGCACCGGGAGCGCCGGGAGCGCCGGGAGCAACGGGAGCGCCGGGAGCGCCGGGAGCAACGGGAGCGCCGGGAGCACCGGGAGCAACGGCAGTAACGGGAGCAACGGGAGCACCGGGAGCACCGGCTACAGGGGTAAGTCCAGCGTCCTTCCCTGGGTTTTACTATGTGGTGATGGATTATCAGAATGAGGAGAGCCTATGGAAGGCGCGAGAAGTTGTACCGGATGCCTACCTACGAGAGTATCCCATCGGGGTTAAGATTCAGGTCGCTGCCTTTGAAGATCAAGCCTCAGCTCAAGCCATGCTGGAACAAATGAAGCAGCAAGGGATAACGGGGCAAATTTATAACCCTTAAGGGGTAGACTCCCCAGCCTTTCTTAGACTGCGATAGCATAGGATTAGGCTTTGTACCCGGTCCGCAACGGGCAGGATGTGAGCGCTAGACTCTGGGCGATCGCCCCTTGGGGGAAGGTGGTTTTAAAAAATTGCCAGCCCTTGGTCACGCCATAGAAGGCGATCGCCTTCTTGAGAAAACCCTGACATTTTAGCCCGGGACCCGGGGCGACCTTGGAGGCACTACCTAACTTATATGGAGTCCGTTATGGGATTGTTTGACCGAATCATGAGGGTGATTCGAGCTAATATTAATAGTTTAATTAATAAGGCCGAAGACCCCGAAAAGATTCTCGAACAGACGATGATTGAGATGCAGGGGGATTTGACCCAACTGCGACAAGCCGTAGCAGTGGCGATCGCGACTCAAAAACGCACCGAGCGTCAGTACAGTCAAGCCCAATCCACCGCAGACGAATGGTATCGACGGGCGCAGTTGGCCTTGCAAAAAGGGGATGACAACCTTGCTCGCGAAGCCCTGACCCGTCGTAAATCCTACCAAGATACCGCGACGAGCATGAAAGCACAGATCGACCAGCAAACCAGAGTGGTGGAACAGCTTAAGCAAAATATGCGGGCTTTAGAAGGTAAAATCGTCGAAGCCAGGACGAAAAAAGACCTTTATATCGCTCGGGCGCGGTCTGCCCAGGCATCCGAGCGACTCAATGAGATGCTCGGGAACGTGGGGACTGGGAATGCAATGGCGGCTTTTGAGCGGATGGAAGAAAAAGTCATGCAACTCGAAGCGCGATCGGAAGCAGTCGCGTCCCTCGGTGGCGATGACCTAGAAAAAAAATTTGCTTCCCTAGAATCTGGAGGTGACGTAAATGAGGAATTAACCGCACTGAAGGCGCAAATCAGCGGGAGTAACCCCCCTCGTCCTGAACTTCAGCCCGTTTCTGCTCCCCGAGATCCGGAAATAGAAGGAGAACTCCAAAAACTCCGCGATCGCATGGACGACTAATGCTGGAAAGAGGGTTTCTTTTGCCTCCGTCCTCCAGGAGTAACCTCCCACTAGCCAGCCTCCGGTTCCCCGCCCCAGGTAGGGTGAATTGGCCAGAAATCCGTTGCGTTGCTTCCCGTCAAATTTGATAATATTGTGAATTGGCAAGCGCTGATGAGCTATCAAAACTTTAAGCCTTACCCTTTAAAATAGGAATTAAACCCACTTAGAAAAACTCCCCAGGCGCTGATATCCCCTATCCCGTTCCCCTTGACTCAACCCGGAACGCTTGCAGCAGGGCCTTCGGAGTCAGTATTCCAGGCAGTCCATCCACCCCAAAATATATCGGGATGTAGCGCGAAAGCGGATGAAGTTTTTACACTAGATTCAGCAAGAGAGTCTCGGGTATTCGATCGCCGCAGTCACCTTCTGTCTCCGGCTGACACCGAGTACCATCAAAGGAGATGGAATGGGTAAGGACCCTTGCCACCCAATCAATCAACCGAGGGATCTCAGGCTCACAACCTGTCCATAACAACCTACCTTGTAAACCCGAAAAGGAAAAATAGCATCATGGGATTGTTCGATCGCATTAGCCGAGTTGTCAAAGCCAATCTTAACGATCTAGTCAGCAAAGCAGAAGACCCAGAAAAAGTCCTAGAGCAATCTATTATCGATATGCAGGAAGACTTGGTGCAGTTGCGCCAAGCCGTTGCCAGCTCCATTGCCAACCAAAAACGCACCCAGAAACAATACGAGCAAGCCACCACCGAAGCCAATACCTGGCAAAGTCGCGCCCAACTTGCCCTCCAAAAAGGGGATGAAAATCTCGCCCGCGAAGCTCTTGTGCGCAAAAAATCCCACGCTGAAACCGCTGCCATGTTAAAAACCCAACTGGATGGGCAGTTAACTCAGGTTGATAGCCTAAAGCGTAATTTAATCGGTTTGGAAAGCAAGATTTCCGAAGCGAAAACCAAGAAAAATATGCTCAAAGCTCGGGCGCAAGCTGCCAAGGCGAACGAACAGCTTCAAAATACCCTCGGTTCGCTCAACACGGGTGGCTCAATGGCAGCCTTCGAGCGTATGGAAGAAAAGGTGCTGCAAATGGAAGCTCGCTCTCAAGCGGCTTATGAAATTGGCGGCACGAATCTGGAAAATCAGTTTGCGCAATTGGAGGCGGGAAGCGATGTGGATGATGAACTCTCAGCCATGAAAGCTCAACTCACCGGCGCATCTCCGGCTCAAAGTCAACTCCCCAGTGCCGGAAACAGCAGCGCACCCAAAACCGCTGTGGATGATGAATTGGAACAGTTGCGATCGCAACTCAATGACAGTTAACTAATCCCCCAATTCTCCACAACTCCCTGATGTTCATGAGTTGGCTTGTCTTTACTTCTGACTAAGGCGGCCCTCTACCCAGGGAGTTGTGGTTTTTTTTCTATAAATCCGCCACCCCCCCATCCCTTAAGGGAACTCCAAAAAATAAAATACCCAAAAAACCCGCACCCTGAAGGGTGGGGCTATACGGACGAAGCCCGCCTGCGCGGGCTGAAGAAGTCTTGTTAGTTCCTTAACCATCGCATTTGGACGATTTATTTCTTGGAAACCCCAAAGGACAAATGACAAAGGACAAAGGACAAATGACAAATGACAAATGACAAATGACAAATGACAAATGACCCATCCCCCATCCCCCCCATCTCCCATTGCCTCCCCTGCTGTAAAATAATCAAAGTTTAATAACAGTGCGCGATCGCCCCAGAGTGGAGATCGCCTAGTACCTGATATTTGAAAGCGGTGGGCATGAGTAGCATTATCAAAGTCACAGATACTGAGTTTGGAACCGAAGTAGAACAAGCAACCACCCCAGTATTGGCCTATTTTTGGGCCAGTTGGTGTGGCCCTTGTCGATTGGTCTCTCCCTATATAGACTGGGCCGCCTCAGAATATGGCGATCGCCTCAAAGTCCTTAAGCTAGAAGTCGATCCCAATCCTGAATCAGTGAAAAAGTGCGGTGTAGAAGGCGTACCGGCAATTCGAGTATTTAAAGAGGGGGCGATCGTGGAATCCTTTGAGGGAGCCATTACCAAACAGGCATTAGCCGCCCTGATCGACGCCCATCTCTAAAAACCCATTGGGATTCCCTAACCGGACCTGCTTTATGATGAGAGCCTGCGTAGGCAGGCTTTGTTAGTATAGCCCCACCCTTGAGGGTGCGGGTTTAGCAGACCCCGGTAAACCGGATTCCGAATCAGTTGCACTCCATCAGCTTCTCACCCGTTAACCATCATGCAGTTTGCTAACCGTTTAGAACCCCTGCGTTCCAATGTCTTTGCGGATATGGATAACGCTAAAGCTAAGGCAAAAGCCGCAGGATTGAAGGTCATTGATTTATCATTGGGGTCCTCGGACCTGCCTCCGGCACCCCATATCGTTGAGGCGATCGCCTCATCTTTGCCCGATCGCAACTCTCACGGCTATGTCCTTTTTCACCGCACCCAAGCCTTTCGCGAAGCGGCTGCCCAGTGGTACTACGAGCGCTATGGCATTGCAGTAGACCCCCAAACTGAAGTCCTGGCGTTAATTGGCTCCCAGGAAGGCACCGCTCATTTACCCTTAGCCATTTTAAATCCCGGAGATTTTGCCCTACTGATGGATCCGGGCTATCCCTCCCATGCGGGTGGGGTGTACTTAGCCAGTGGTCAAATTTATGGGATGCCTCTGCGGGAAGAAAATGGATTTCTGCCTGTCTTTGAGGAAATTCCCTCAGCGGTTCTCAATCAAGCGCGGATGATGGTGCTCAGCTATCCTCACAACCCCACCACCGCGATCGCTCCCCTGTCGTTTTTCCAAGAAGCGGTTGCTTTTTGTCAGCAGCATCAGTTAGTCCTGGTGCACGACTTTCCCTACGCGGATTTAGTCTTTGATGCCCAAATTTCCGTCCCTTCCATCCTGCAAGCGGACCCAGAAAAAACCGTTTCTATCGAGTTTTTTACCTTGTCCAAATCTTATAATATGGGCGGATTACGGGTGGGGTATGCCATTGGGAATCCCCAACTCATTAAAGCCCTGCGGCAAGTCAAGGCGGCAGTGGATTTCAACCAATATCAGGGGATTCTCACCGGGGCGATCGCTGCCCTCACCGGCCCCCAAGACACCGTAGGCGAAATGACCAGCATCTTCCGGAAGCGTCGGGATGCTTTCGTTAATGCCCTCCATCGCATCGGCTGGCAAGTGCCGATGCCCGAGTCTACCATGTATGTCTGGGCCAAACTCCCGGAACAGTGGGCCAACAATTCCATCGGCTTTTGTACGCAAATGGTCGAAAAAACCGGCATAGCTGCTTCTCCCGGTTCCGGATTTGGAAAAATGGGTGAAGGATATGTGCGGTTTGCCTTAGTTTGGGATCCGCCGGTTTTAGAAGAAGCGGTGGAACGAATTGCCCAGTTTTTGAATTCATAATTTTACCGAGTCCCCCAGTCCCAAAGAACAACCGATGAGAGCGTCTCATCGGTTGTTTTTTACAAAAGCCCCACCGGGAGAAAACTTTAGTAAAAATATAGGCTGGCAACGGGGCAAGTTTAGCAACTCTTTACACAAACTTTACGAGATTCCATCATAACTTTATGGAAGGTGAGAGGGGTTGCGGATAAGATGAGGAGAGATAGTCAGAAATCCTATTGTTATTACTCAACCTTAATGTTGAGACCCTCTCAGATAGAGAGGGGGGCCGACCGACCCCAGCCTTGGTAAGTGTATTTACTGGCCCGCTTCCAAACGATCGCGTCTTTAACGTGATGGCGATCGCACCATCCCGGGAAACCCCGAGATTTAATAAGACATCCGCAAGACCCAGCGGATTCCCCAACCTAAACCCACTTGCACATTCTTGAGGAGACCCCCACCATGACCGGATTCATCAACAAACTCGCACTCGCCACCTCCGTTGCTGTTGGTATGACTGCGATCGGTAGCGCCCCCGCCTTTGCAGGCACCTTAACCAATCCCCAATTTGGAGGAACTGCTGCCACCGACGTCTTATTATACTGTTCCAATGGCACTAGCACCTTCACCGGACTCACCTGCACGGATTCTGTATCCACCATCCTATCGGGCAATAGCAGCGCCCCAGGCGGCAACATCGAATTAGCGAAAAGCAGCGAACAAGCTAACTTTGATTTTACCAAAAACACCACTTTAACGGGTACAATCGGCGGCAAAAATATCGTCATCAGCAGCTTAACCCAAGCCGACTGGTACAGCGATATGGGGAACGGCAAAACTTTACTGTCTCAATGGTTAGACGATGCCTTTTTAGCGAACAACGTCCCCTCTTTCGTCAAACCAGCAGTTCAGGCTGCCTTGATCAGCAAGAAGGGATTGCAGCGCTTCAGTGACCCCAATATTTCCTACGTCAATCAAAATGATACAACAGGGGAAATTAGTATTGGACTGGCAGGACACTTCAATGCCTCCGATATGTTAAAACTGGCAGTCGGAAACGCCACAATACAAGTGCCATTTCTAGGAACGGTACCTCTAGCTTCCTTGGTACCCGCCAGCATAAAAGCCAGCGAACTGGTTAAAGTGATCTATGACAATGGTCCTGCTAAATACCTGTATAGCTTCGCTGCCACCGATTCGCGTCAAGCCAACAACCTCGGCGTTGGTGCAGATGGGATATCTCATAATGGGAACTATGAAGTTAAACTAGCTGGCGTCCCAGTCACCTCAGTTCCCGAACCCTCTACGATGCTTGCTTTAATGGCTGTTGGCGGTCTATTTGCCACAGCCAAGCGCAAAGGAGTCAAAAACGCCTAAATTGTGAGACCCTTGCAGAAAAAGGAAGCCTAAAAGCTTCCTTTTTTTTGTACCCTTCAGCCGGAGGATAAAGCGTATTTGTCAGGGGCGAACCGGGAATCGCCCCTACTGTTCTTATGTCCAATTACAAACTCGCCTGCAACTTATCCAATAAGCCCTCGATATAATCTAAGGCACTGGCGATCGTCTGGGGATTTTCGATATCCACATCCACATACTTCCGCAATGCGTCCACCTGATTGATACTCCCACCGGCAGCCAATAATTCCAGATAGCCGGGAATAAAATCTTTACCCGTTTCCAGATACTTCTTATAGCAGGCTAAACTCACAATATTAGAAGCGGCGTACTGGTAGCAATAAAAAGGCTTAAAGAAAATATGCCCAATTCGCGCCCAGTCATACTGATGTTCGGGCAATAATTCTACGGCATTGCCACAGAGATTGCGATACAACTCCATCCATTTTTCATTGACGAACTTGGCATCAAAGCTGCCTTCTTTGGCGCGATCGTGAATTGCTAATTCCAAACGACTAATCGTACTTTGCCGGAATAGCAAATTAAACTGGTCTTCCAACTGCCGAGTGAGCAACGACTTCATCAGTGCCTTATTGTCTGCCGAAGTTTTCAGCAGGTAATCCAGCAACAGCAGCTCATTAAAGGTCGAAGCAATCTCTGCTAAAACCAAAGGCGGATTGCTATTATAATAGGACTGAGCATCATCAATCCAAGCAAAATGCAACCCATGACCCATTTCATGAGCTAGGGTAAACAAAGAATTGTAATCGTCCGTGTAAGAGAGCAATAAATAACTGTGTTTACCGTGAGAGTAAGCACAAAATGCACCACCCCGTTTACCTGGACGGACCTTGGCATCAATCCAATTTTTCAGGAAAAACTCTTCTGCACGCCGCGCATAATTGACATCAAACTCTTGTAAGGCTTTCAGCAAGGTTTCTACCCCGGTTTGATACTTAACTGGGGGTAAGGGTTCCTCATCCTCAGTGGTCCAAGGTGCATAGAGGTCACAAATTCGGATTTTCTGACCCAGTGCCTTTCCTTTGAGTTGATAGTAGCGCTCGAACAGTTCAAATCGACTCGCTGTCCCGTCCATAATCGCACGGAAAACAGGTTCAGAAACCTCATCAGCTAACAATTGCTTATGCAATGTGGAGGAATACTGCCGCATCTGACTTTCGATGCGATGATCCTGAGTGACGGTATTTAGAATAAATCCGTAAAGGGAGTTGTGCTGTTTGAGGACATTTCGCACGGAGAGATAGGTATTGTACCGCACTTCCGGCGAGGGATGAAACAACAAGGCACTTAATTCTGCCTCATTGCTTGCACTTTTGCCATCGGGGGTTGTGACGGGTTCATATTCTTGTTCTCCCAAATGTACCGATCGCAATTGGATAAACGCTTGCCGACCCGTCAGACTGTCTTGATTGCGCGTTTGTTCGATTTCTTCCGAAAGGGTGTGAGGACGAAACTCCGCAATCCGATGGAGATAATGGGTATAACTTGCGAGTTCTGCTGCCCCCAGTAATTGATTGAAATTCTCTTCAGAAATCTGTTGTAATTCTAGGTCAAAAAAGAGCAATTGATTTTCAATTGCTGTTAGAGCTTCCATCACCTGATCCAGCAGTTGCTTCGCTTCCGTATTGCGCGTATCTGCTGAAAAGGTCAGGGAAGGATAGGCATAAACATAACCCGAGGTTTGCGCGATTTCTTCCAATTCTTGTAAACAATCGGCGATTTGCTCCGGTTTGAGCGTGGCAACATTGCCGCGATAGGTGCGACGAAACCCCGCAGCACGATGCTGAAGGACTTCTAAATCATGCTCGATCTGCGGGTCATCAAACCCTTGATAAAGGTCCGATAAGTCCCACTCTTGGGGATTTTCCAATTGAGCGATCGCCGGGGATTGAGGGGTTTGAACCAAAGTAGCACTCCTTTGTAACAATTTGCTACTTCTATTATGAGGGAAATTTTCTCCATTATCCACACCCACTCCGGGTACGGCAATCCGAACGGACTCCCCCATTCTATCAAGCGATGGACTCCCGGTGCAGGTCAATTCATGTTAACCCTGGGAATTATTATGAACCTTTTTATATTAAACTTAACCATAAAACCTGGCAATTAACCTCAAGGATCATGCCGATTGATAACTTATGTAAATACCTCGCCGCCAAATATCCACAACGGTTTGCCGCTTGGAGACTGGGAACCCCAATTTCCAGCCCCGTCAAAGTTTTAAAAACCGAATTGACCCTAGAACCCATTCGGGCGGATTCCGTAATTTTTTTACAGACGGAGCGGGAAATCCTGCACTTAGAATTTCAGGTGAAAGTCCCCCAGGAACAAATCATGCCTTTGCGGATGTTAAATTACTGGGTTCGACTATACTGGCAATATAGACTACCCGTGAGGCAGGTGATTATTTGGCTCCAACCTACCCGCAATCCAGCAGTTTTTGAGACAGAATTCCAGTTCCAATCAACCCGTCATGGATATGAGGTTGTGCGGATGTGGGAGGAACCTCCAGAACCGTTGCTCCAAGACCCCGCATTGCTACCCTTAGCCGTATTATCAGCGACGGAAGAACCGAACCAACTCCTAGGGCAAGTGGCTCAGGAAGTGGCTAAGATAGAAGAAACTGAACTGCGCCAAGAAATCGCTGCTTGTACCCAGGTTCTAGCGGGTTTACGGTTTAATAAAGATGTGATTGCTAACTTTTTTCGGGAGGAAATTATGCAAGAATCGGTGATTTACCAAGATATCCTTCAAAAGGGTCTCGAACAGGGACTTGAACAGGGACTGAATCAAGGGAAAAAACAGGAGGCGATCGCCCTAATTCAGGGGATGCTGAACCGCCGTTTTGGTTCCCTGGAACCCCATGTCCAAGAACGCCTTGAATCTCTCACCCTAACTCAATTAGAAGAGCTAAGTTTAGCCTTATTTGATTTGACCGAAGTTACGGATTTAGTGACTTGGTTGCAGTCCCGTTAAAATCAAGTTTGGGGCTGTTAATTAACGGCCCCAAACCCAATCAGTTGAGGAGTCATTTAAAGCCCAGTTCCATGCCACTAGATAACCTATGTAAATACCTGGCAACGAAATATCCCCAACGCTTTGCCGGTTGGATACTACGCAGAATCATTACCTCACCTGTGGAGGTGTTAAAAACTGAATTAACCCTAGAACCCGTGCGGGCCGATTCGGTGATTTTTTTACAGACGGACCGGGAAATTCTGCATTTAGAATTTCAGGTAAAAGTCCCGACAGATAGACCGATGCCTTTGCGGATGTTAAACTATTGGGTGCGGCTATATTGGCAATATGGCCTCCCGGTGAAACAGGTGATTATTTGGCTCAAACCCACCAGCAATCCAGCGGTGTTTGAGAGGGAATTTATCAGCGAAAATACTCGACATCGATATGATGTTATTCGGATGTGGGAGGAATCTCCCGAACCGTTGCTCCAAGACCCAGCATTGCTCCCCTTGGCGGTGTTATCGGCGACTCAAGAACCGAACCAACTCTTAGCGCAAGTTGCTCAGGAAGTGGCTAAAATAGGAGAAACTGAACTGCGCCAAGAAATCGCTGCTTGTACCCAGGTTCTAGCGGGTTTACGGTTTAATAAAGATGTGATTGCTAACTTTTTTCGGGAGGAAATTATGCAAGAATCTGTGATTTATCAAGATATCCTTCAAAAGGGTCTCGAACAGGGTCTGAATCAAGGGAAAAAACAGGAGGCGATCGCCATGATTATGCGTCCGATTACCCGACGGTTTGGTTCCTTAGAACCGGATGTAATAAACCGCCTTGATGCACTTACAACAGCTCAATTGGAAGATTTGAACGAGGCATTATTCGATTTTACAGAAGTCACCGATTTAGTGACTTGGCTGGAGTCTCGTTAGCGGGGTTCCCCCTTTTTTGGCGAGTAGGGACAAGGCAGTGCCTTGTCCTTGGTCCTTGGTCCTTGGTCCTTGGTCCTTTGATGACCTCAAAAATTAGGCTTTAAGGCGCGATTAAATGTTGCTCAGAACGGCGATATTTTGCTTTGAGACGCGATCGCCTGATGGGAAGCCACACCATGACTCCTATCACGGGAACGCCGGTGAGGGCAGCAGCAGCAATGAGTAATGGAGTCCAGAATCCTAATTGTAAAGCAATGCCGCAACTGATGCCAGAGGCGGCAGTTAGTAGGGAAAGGGCAGTGGCGATTTGCAGTCCAAATTCCTTGGTAATCCCGGAGGCGGCCAATATTAAAGCAACCCCGGTAACCGCTGTGGCAGCTAGGGTTCCAGCTGTGGCCCAGGACCCCATTAGACTGGCCCCGGCAGCCATTCCCAGGGTAAATCCGGCGATCGCCGCGATTAGGGTCGTTGCTACGGAAGTGAGCAGGAATTTAACGACAAATCCCTGCTTTCCAGCAAGTTTAGACAGCCCCGCCCAAGCTAGAAATCCACTCAGGGCGATCGCAATTGGTGTGGCGATGGAATGAAGGGCTAACATTCCTCCAACACCGGCTGCTAAAAATAACAATCCTAATGAACTGTAAGGTAATTTTTGAGTAGAAATTGGAATGGGAGCTGTGGTAATTTCGACAGGAATTCTAATCGGGTTGGGTATGCCATTATTTTCTAATAAAAGTTCTCTTTTATAAGTTTGATTTGCTCGTAATTGACGGGTATCAATAATAATTTTAGTGTCTAACCGATTGTTATTTTTAAAATGCGCAGGAGAAAAGGAAATCCAAGCATGAGCATCGGGACTATGAGGCGGGTCCTGTCTATGGGGAGCAACCTGCCATTTTCCTTGGAGTCGGGTGTCGGGAACCGGGTTTCTAATCGAGAGGGTGTGGGTGATTTGTTCTCCTAGGGTTGAGGCGGTTGCGGTGAAGTGAGTTTTGCTGAGATGGACTTCCGGTGTGCGGACGACATAAATCGGTTCCAATGCGGCCAAGGCGGTTGCTGCATCAGGGAAGCGACTATCCGGATGGGGTTGAACCATTGTTTCTAACCATTCAATCCAGCGCCAACTCACTTTAGGCATGAGATGTTTGAATTGGATGCGATAATCGTCATCGACTAACTCGGCGATCGCAACTGACCGGGTTCCGGTGAGTAAACAAATCAAGGTCGCACCTAATCCGTAAAGGTCTGAAGCAGCAGACAGTTGGCGATTCAGCAATTGTTCAGGGGGCATAAATCCCATTGTCCCTTTGACCATACTGCTCATCGCCACATCTTCCGAACCGAGTTTAGCAAAGCCAAAATCGACGAGGTATAATGTTAGGAGATCGCTGACGAGGATATTTTCGGGTTTAATATCCCGATGAATCACCAACGGGGTCCGAGTTTGCAGATAAACTAAGATGTTTAAAGCTGCGATCGCCAGTTCCTTGACCTCATCCGCCTCAAAACTACGGGGAACCGCCAGGGATTGAGCATCTTTATACTCCTGTACCATACAAAACCCGTCGGCAGTCTCAAACGAATTCAAATATTTGGGAATCCCGGGGTGATTTAACTGTTGTAATACCTCAATTTCCCGTTCCACCGCCCGATAAGCGGACCAGTCCGAACCACTGGTGGCAAATTGGAATTGTTTAATGGCAACGGATTCTTGTCGCTGCTGATCCACCGCCAAATACGTCACCCGACCCCCGGCGCGATTATGGCCGAGTTCTCGGATAATTTTATAGCCGTTCGCGCTAAAGTCGGGAAAATCATTCATGGTTGGAAATCGCTAGGGGCTGTTTTTATTGTAGGAGATGGGGAGGTGGGGAGAGACGGGAGATAGGGGAGAGACGGGAGATAGGGGAGATAGGGGAGATAGGGGAGAGACGGGAGAGACGGGAGATAGGGGAGATAGGGGAGAGACGGGAGAGACGGGAGATAGGGGAGATAGGGGAGAGACGGGAGATAGGGGAGAGACGGGAGATAGGGGAGAGACGGGAGATAGGGGAGAGACGGGAGATAGGGGAGATAGGGGAGAATAATCCTCCCCATCCTCCCCATCCTCCCCATCCTCCCCATCTTCCCCATCCTCCCCACCTTCCCCATCTCCCTAAGAACGCAACTGTTTCAACAGAAATTTAACCTCCTGCGGAGTCAAATCCCGCCATTCACCGGGTTGTAACCCCCCTAGGGAGAGGTTGCCGATGCGCGATCGCACGAGGCGGAGGGTGGGAAACCCGACAGCGGCAGTCATCCGTCGGACTTGGCGGTTTTTCCCTTCGGTGAGGGTGATTTCTAACCAGGCGGTGGGGACAGTTTTGCGAAAGCGAACAGGGGGATCCCGGGGGGGGAGTTCGGGTTCGGTGGGTAAGAGTTGCACCGTTGCCGGTCGGGTGCGATAATCCTGAATCTGGACGCCTTTGCGGAGGGAATCGAGGGCCTGTTCGTCGGGGATGCGTTCAACTTGTACCCAATAGGTCCGGGGATGGGCATATTTAGGGGAACAGAGGCGATGTTGAAGGGCTCCGTGATTGGTTAACAGCAACAGTCCTTCACTGTCAAAATCTAGGCGACCGGCAGCATAAATATCGGGGATGTTAATGTAATCTTTTAAGGTGGGGCGTTCAATGCCTGCATTGTTGCCGTCGCGATCGCTAAATTGGCACAGAACGTTATAGGGTTTATGAAACAAAATATACTTATAAGACACAGATTAATTCATTGATGAAACAATAAACTTGGCGCAAATGTGAGGAAAACTGTTGTAGGGTCACCGAGTTGAGGACAGGGCACGGCCCTGTCCTCAACTCGGTGAATACGAAAATGTTAGGCGTTGGTGTTCCCGGTCCAACTGGTTTCTAACCAGTCTAAAATCAGGGGATTCACCACCTCGGGACGTTCATCATGGGGACAGTGCCCGGTATTGGGAATCGACTTAAAGGTAATGGTCCGTTGTGGGTGAGACTGTTGAAAAATCCGACTTCCGGCGATCGGTGTCCAAGGGTCATCTTCCCCCCACAACACCAATAACGGATGGGTAACATTTGGTAAAATCTCGGACGGAGGGGTTCCCGGAGGTGCGGTCAAAATTGAGGCAAACACTTTTTGTGCCCCCGCATCACAGGAGGGTTCGTATAGCAAATCGACCAATTCATCGGTAATCGCCTCGCGGTTGCGATACACTTGGCGCAAGGTATTGCGAATTCGGTGTTTTTGGCGAATGCGGTTAAACAGGAAGGTTCCTAGTGTGGGAGAACTCACTAATTTGCTAAACGTACCCATCACCAACCGCAATGGCGGATTCAGTTCTTCCGGGCGATGATTTAACCCCCCGGCACAATTGATTAAAACACCCCCTGCTGACTTTTCGGGGTGATTGGCAACCAGCATCAGACTCAACAATGCACCAATGGAATTGCCGATAAATACGGTCGGTTCCTGGATATGTTCCCTCCAGAAATCCGTGATTAGTTCTTCCCACAGTTCCAGGGTGTAATTCAGGGGGGCTTTATCTGAACCGCCAAATCCCAGCAAATCCAAGGCAAACACGCGATATCCCCCTTCTGCAAGGGCGGGAATGTTCTTGCGCCAATGGCCGATAGAGGCCCCGAATCCATGAATCAGGACGAGGGGACGACCGACCCCTTGGACGGCATACTGTATTTTATGGCCGTTCCAAATCCAGGTTTCCTTGGCGATCGCAGTCGGTAGTCTAAGCTGTTGTGTAGTCACGGTCTCTATTATTAAGTTTAGTAAACTCTCTTTATCATAATCTAGGACATCCAGACTGGGAAGGGCCAGAAACCCAGGACCCTGAAACCGGGTTTCTGACACGGATTGTAGAGATTTAGCACAGATTAGGAAAAAAAACCCGGTTTCTCACCCCTACCCCAGGACCCGAAATGATTGAATTCCCCAACTTAGAGCGAAGTTCTGGGGTGTTTGCTCTGTCTCCGTGAGCCTTGCCCTTGAAAGGATATATCCTTTTTTATAGGTTCATCAATGTTAAAATTGATAGAGTAGCGAGTTGAAAGTAATGGGAGAATGGGTACAGCGTTGCAGTCTCAGAGGAATCGGAGTTATGCCATTATTGGCACCGGGGCGATAGGCGGATTTTATGGCGCGAAACTCCAGCAAGCGGGGTTTGAGGTGCATTTTTTGCTGCATCGAGATTATCAGTTCGTGCGGCAGCGCGGATTAAGGGTGGATTCGGTTTGGGGGGACTTTACCCTCGACTCCCTGAATGTTTATAATGATGTCCACCAAATGCCGCCTTGTGATGTTGTTATTGTTGCCTTAAAAACCACCCGCAATTCTTTATTAACCACTTTGCTGCCGCCAGTTTTGAAAGAATCCGGGGCGGTGTTAATGTTACAAAATGGTCTGGGTAACGAAGAGACAGTCGCCCCGATTGTTGGTCCAACTCATATTTTGGGCGGATTATGCTTTATTTGCTCTAATAAAGTCGCAGAGGGCCATATTCACCACCTCGATTATGGCGCGATTACCCTAGGGGAATATGCACCAGATTATCAACCCTTGGGAATCACCCCTACCCTGCGAGACATTGCTGGAGATTTGGAAATTGCTGGAATTCCCACCCAATTTGCTGAAGATTTACTCCTGGCCCGGTGGAAAAAATTGATTTGGAATATTCCTTATAACGGCTTGTCAGTAGTTCTCAATGCCCGAACTGATGAAATTATGGAAAATGAATACACGCGCCTGTTATCGGAACAGTTAATGCGCGAAGTGGGGGCGGTTGCTGCTGCCTATAATCGGGAAATTCCTGAAAGCTTTATTCAAAAAATGCTGGACCATACGGCTAAAATGAAGCCCTATATCACCAGTATGAAATTGGATTATGACCACCAGCGACCCTTAGAAATAGAATCCATTGTAGGCAATCCTCTGCAAGCAGCGATCGCCAAACAAATCCCTGTCCCCAAAATATCAATGCTTTACGCCCAATTAAACTTTATAAACACTCAAATCCAAGCTAAACACCCTCTCACTACTTCGTAACAATTATGGATGAACGCTTAATCAAACCCGGACTCCCCCAACCCCCCACATTCGATCGCCTCAGCGATGAACGACTGTATCGCAAACAACGCTTGGCAGCCGCATTCCGCCTGTTTGCTCACTTTGGATTTGATGAAGGCGTGGCGGGTCATATTACGGTCCGCGATCCGGAATTTCCTGAGCGATTCTGGGTCAATCCCTTTGGAATGTATTTCGGTCATATTCGTGTCTCGGACCTGGTATTAGTCAATCATCAAGGGGAAATTTTAGAAGGCGATCGCCCCATCAATGCCGCTGGATTTGCCATTCATTCCCAAATTCACAAAGCGCGTCCCGATGTCATCGCGGCAGTACACACTCATTCCCTCTATGGCAAAACCTGGTCCACCCTGGGACGACTCCTTGACCCTCTCACTCAAGATGCCTGTGCTTTCTACGGGGATCATGCCTTATTGGATGACTATACCGGCGTGGTGTTAGATGTGAGTGAGGGAGAACGATTAGCGCGGACCTTGGGAAACGCTAAGGCGATTGTACTTCGCAATCATGGATTACTCACCGTGGGTCATTCCGTAGATGAGGCAAGCTGGTGGTTTATCACAATGGATCGGTCCTGTCAAAGTCAACTGATGGCAGAGGCAGCAGGAGAACCCATCTCTATTGCGCCAGAAATTGCTCAATTGACTTATTCTCAGGTGGGAAGTCATTACATGGGGTGGTTTAGCTTTCAGTCACTTTATGAGATGATCGTTCGTCAGCAGCCGGATTTATTGGAATGAAGGAGGCGATCGCCTGGAAAAATATGACCCTAGTCTCCCCAGGCGAGTTGATGAATTCCCTTCAGTTATAGCCGAGATAGCTGTAATTTCAGGGAAAATTGACTCACTACTGGCTAAAAATGAAGTATAATCTTCAAGCTTTCATCCTTTGGATAGAGATAAAAAAGCGTCAATTGTATTAAAAAGGAACTCTGAATCTAAACCCCCAAATTAAGCTATGCAACTAACCCGCGTTGATGGGATCGCCCGAGGACTAGCTTTAGAGGCGATCGCTTCCTATAAAACCCACCTTTCTCCCAGAAAAGGGTTTGCCTGCGCTCATCGGATGTTACATCAAGACGAGTCTTGCTCAGATTATATTTACCGGATGTTTAGCAGTGAGAATTTTCTCGCTGCCCTTGCCCAGTCTGGGGAACGGTTCCGCGCTTGTGCTAACGCGCACCAAGCTTTAAAAGGAACATCGAAATCGGGTTTTGGCTGTGTTGTGCTTCCCTGCTGTCTCCCGTTATAAAAACTGAAGGTGTTAAACAGCAGACGTAATCCGGGTAGAGGCGGGGCATTTTCCGTCTCTACCCCCCTTTTGCTGCTAACTGGAGGCGCTGGTATAAAACCGGAGGGCAAAGCGCCAAAATGCCATCGAAGCCAAGAAGAGGACGATCGCCAAGAGGGCAGCCCCCGCAATCCAACTGAATTCGACCCGTCCTAAAACCGCCTCGGCAGGGACGGTAGTGAGAAAGGCAACGGGGACAATGAAGGTGAAGAAAAAGCGATAGGCAGTGGGATAAGCCACCATTGGAAATCGACCCGCTTCCAGTAATGCTCGGAGGACTTGCGTAACATTATATATTTTCACAAACCAAATACTCATCGCACCTAGCATAAACCAGAGGCTATAGAGACTGATTGCCCCAAAGAGTAGGGGAATGAAACTGACTAGATAGTTAACCGCAGGTAAATTTAATTGGCTGCCTGCATAAAAAATCAGGAGTAAGCCTAAAATAATATCCGGCAGCCCCCAAAGGGAAATTGTCCGTCCCGATAGCCAAAATTGAGAACTGATGGGTTTAAGCAGCACAAAATCGAGAGTGCCGTCCTGCACTTGTTTGACAATGGTATTCAAATTAGGGGCGAGCAAGGTGGAGGAAAAGCCTTGGAGAATGGTAAACACCCCCAAAACCACCAGGGCTTCTTCCCATTGCCATCCTGCAAAATTGTAGTCAGTGGCGTAAAATAGGGAAAGGGCAAACCAACTCCCGGCGAGGTTTCCCAGGCTGCTGAACGAGGCGATCGCAAAGTTGACCCGATATTCGAGTTCAGCAGCGATCGCAGTTTTCCAAAATAGCACGAGTACAGACAAATATAGCCAGAATACTGACAAATATCGTTTCATTTTTCTTGGGGATTTTAGAAGATAATAAATTGGGAAGGGCCAAAATTAGTCCGTTTTTTATTAGCGTAGCGCAACGATCGCCCCTTGAGGAAATTCAAAACTCCCCAGGGACCTCGATTCGCCAACAGCGGTTCATCTTCCGAAGCTTTAGGTCATTGCCAGGAGTCATTTTATAATTTACATCTCAAAAATTCACCTCAAAAGCCTTGTTACGGCTGGAGTAAAAGGCCATTGGGAATGTCTAATCAATTTAGCAGAGGAAATAACAAATGAATGACTTTAGCGAATTATTAAGAAATAAAAAAGATTTAATTTTGGAGCAATGGATTATCTTGGTTCGCCATGAGCAAGCGATAGGCACAACGGGTGAGGTCCCTTATCAAGCCATTCTGGATACCCTACCTAAAATCATTGAGGCGATCGCTTCTCTCCTGGAACCCTTCCCCAAAAATGATCAACGCACTCTATTACAAACTGCTTTAGCTCAGGGTTTTATAAACCTGCAACCGGACTACAAAGCGCCCGAAATTGTCCGAGAATATGGATTAGCCCGAGAGACAATTGTAGATGTCATTGAGGAAAAACTCGAACAAAGCAATCCCAGAGAAGTGATTCGGGTCCTGCGCCTGATTGATCATGCAATGGATGAAGTCATCAGGCTCTGTTTTAGCAGCTATACCGAAGAACAATTGCAAGAATTGCAGGTTTTATACGCCCAGCTTAAGCTCACTAATCAAGAACTGGCGCGATTAGTCCGTGCGAGTCAAGAAAATCTGGCCCACCTGGCCCATGAATTGAAAACCCCCCTGACTTCCATTATCGGCTATTCCGACCTCTTCTTACGTCAACAGCGAAAACATTTAGCGGAATGGGAGAATGAGATTCCTCATTTAGATCATATTGAAAAAGTGCTTCGCAACGGACGACAGTTACTCCAGTTGATTAACGATGCCTTAGAAATTTCGCGCTATGAATCTGGGCAAATGCCCCTGCATTTGATGGAAACTAATGTGCGTAATGTCATTAATTTAACCGTAGAAATGGTTGAATATATGGCCCACGCTAAAAATATCACAATTGAAGTGGACTGTGATCAATCTTTTAATTTAATCGTGAGTGACCCGTTACGATTACAGCAAGTGCTAACCAATTTAGTTACTAATGCAGTGCGTTATACCGACAAGGGAACAGTCCTCATTCGCTGCCAAGTGATCTCGGAAGAGAAGTGGTCAATTACTGTAAGTGATACCGGCATTGGAATTGAGGAAAAAGAGCAATCTAAGATTTTTGAACCCTATTTTCGAGGAGCGGGTTCCAATAACACATTTTTGGCGAATAGTACGGGATTGGGGCTGGCGATCGTCTCTCGTTTGGTTAAGTTGTTGCAAGGCAACATTGAGTTGGTTTCAGAAGTGAATGTGGGTTCTACTTTTACAGTGACTTTACCCTACCAAATCCAGTCTTCCTAAACCCCTGAAGCCCGGTTTCAGTGAGTTAGAAACCGTTCGGGTCTCCACCCTGTGCTATACATAAAACTACAGCCTGTCTGCTTGATCCAGGTCCCCCAAGTCTGGGGTTTTTTGTCTTGACAATTTAGTCGAGTTATGCTATATTTTATTACCCTATTTTTATCAACTTAGACCCAAACCCCTGATCAGCAGTCCCTAAAATTCAGCAAAAAAGCGGATGTCTGATAAGTATTTTTTCTGGTAAAATAAGTAGTAAAGCGATAAGTCAGATAACCAAACCGGAAGGGGTCAATGTTGGGGGTTAACCACCCTAGTCTTAAAGAATAAAAGTGACAGAAGCATAGAGAATTCTCTATTTATTCAGGGGTCCGATGCCACTCTTCTTCGGTCATTAATGGGTTTTTGAAATTTCAACTGCATCCAGAACAAGTTAGTGCTTTTCGGTGAATTGGGAGACTCAAATGATTACCAAACTCTTCAGCAAATTTCAAAATAAGCTCTTGGTTTTACTGTTCTTGAGTACATTAATTCCGGTGGCGATCGTCGGGGGATATAGTACCCTGTCCTACCGGAAGGTTCTAACCGAGTTACTTTATAACCAAATGGCGCGTCAAGGTACAGATAGTGAATCAAAAATTAGTTCTTTTCTAAAAAATGTTAAAGCTGATGTCTTATACCTCAGCCAAACCCCTCCGGTTCAAGGGATAGTGAGAGCCAGAGCTAATCGAGGAATCGACCCCCAAGACAAATCCTCGTATCCAGACTGGAAAAATAGATTAGAAATCATTTTTAATTCTTTCCTAGACTCTAAACCCTATTATTATCAACTGCGCTATTTGGATGAAAAGGGCGATGAGTTGGTCCGGATGGACTCACGAAATGGAACGATTAAGACTATACCGGATTCCCAGCTTCAGAATCAGGCTAATCGGGACTATTTCCTTGAAACAATGAAATTAAGTTCCGGTGAAATTTTTGTTTCACAGGTTGACTTGAATCGGGAAAATGGAGAAATAGAAGTTCCTCATACTCCAGTGATTCGCTACAGCACCCCGATTTATAGTGCATCAGGAGAAAAAAAGGGTATTGTTATTGCCAATGTGTTCGCCGATGCCTTTTTGGAAATGGTGGATGGGAAAACGGGAGAAAACTCCCATGAAGCCTTTATTATAAACCCTGAAGGCTACTACATTTATCACCGAAACGAAAGCAAAGAATGGGGATTTGACTTAAATAAGCAGGAGACGGTAGTCCAGGACTATCCTGAAGAAATTAGTCAAAAGTTATTGTCATTTCAAACAGGCTTTATTTCTGAAGGAATTGATTGGGTGATTAGCTATAATCCAATTTTCCCAAATAGCCAAAATTTGAAAAATGGGTTTGTTTTGGTCTATGCCGCGCCGAAAGACGTGGTTTTTGCCCCAATTAATAACTTAAGCACCGTTGCTATTATGATTACTGGGGTTGCCTTGGTGGTTGTCCTGCAAGTCGGGAGTATGATTTTAAAGAATTTGCTCGGTTCTATTCGAGATATTACCGGGGTAGTTTCCTCCTTCTCAATAGAATTGTTAGCAACTATTGAACAGCAAGAACGAATGACGGTGCAACAGTCGGCATCAGTGCAAGAAACAACCGTGGCGATTGATCGGATTAATGCTGCTTCTGCCGACTCAGCGCGACAAGCGCAAAATGCCGCTCTGGGTGGAAAACACGCCTTAGTTAAAGTGGAAGAAGGGAGCAAAGCGGTTTCCCAAACTTTTGAGGAAATGGAAACTTTGAAAGAAAAGGTCGAGGCGATCGCCTCCCGGAGTTTCAGCTTAAATGAACAGACAAATAAAATTAGCACCATCTCCAATTTAGTCAGCAATTTAGCCACCGAAACCAATATGTTGGCGCTGAATGCGGCAGTGGAAGCAGTGCGTGCAGGAGAACAGGGAAAAGGGTTCGGAGTGGTTGCCTCGGAAATTAGAAAACTGGCCGATCGCAGTAAACAATCTACCCAGGATATTTCCACCTTAGTCCAAGATATTGAACGGGCGGTTAATTCAATGGCCCTAGCTGCTCATGAGGGACAAACCAATGTAGAAACTGGAGTGAAAATCGCTCAAAATACCGCCGAAGTGTTTACCGATATTGCCGGTGGCATGGAACAAATTGTGGAACATACCCAACAAATCGCCCTCACTGCACAACAACAGTCCCTGGCGATCGAACAGGTGATGACTGCGATGAATGATCTCACCCATGAAGCAGCAGAAACCGCAACGAGTATGACTCACGTCAAAACCGGGATTCAAAAACTCAACGAAACCGCCTTAAATCTGAAATCCATGATTTGAGCTTAAATTAAGCCCCCATCCCGGAATATTGGCGCAACCCGCGACGCCACAACCAGCGATTGAGGATCCAAAAGATTGCCACCCAACCTAACATGATGGCAAGACTGGGGACTACATTAACAGGTAATCCCACCAATAACGCCGCTGGAAAGTGAATCATATAGGGAAACGGTGTCCATAAAACCACTTGGCGAACTGCTTCGGGGAACACCTCTAAAGGAGCAACCATGCCGGAGAAAAACAGATAAAATAGAAACCAAAATTGCTCGATCGCATTCGCCCGTTCTATCCAAAAACACAGGAGTGCAAAGGTATATTGAATCAAAAAGCGCAGAGTAAACCCCAGCGCCACCACTCCGATCCAGAGTAAAAACTGTCCTAAATTGGGCAGCCAAAACGCATCGGGATATAAGGCAAAAAAAACTAAAATCAAGCCCCCAATAAAGGGCAGGCGAGCACCCCGTTCCGCCAGATGAGCGCTAACATGATGCCACACCGGGTCCAAGGGTTGTAATAACCTCATGGATATTTTTCCTTCTACCACTTCTTTTTCAAACTCCCAAACCACCCAAACCACATTGAATTGACGGACAATAAACGCTGCCAAAAAATAACGAGCAAACTCCACAGGCTCTAAGGCGAATTGACCTCCTTGAGAGGCTTCTAACCACAGTCCCATTAAAATAAAAGGGAGACAACCTGACAGCGCCCACAACACAATTTCGGCGCGGTATTCCACCATGTGAGCATAATGAACTGAGAGTAAAGTTGGAGCAATTCTTAAAAAACGTCTCATGAATTTTAGGAGTTAAGAGGTTAGGGTAGGGGTACAAGAGAAGTTATAAATGGGTTTTTTGGACTTAATTGCCGGTGATTCGTATAAATTGGGGGACTCAACCCGGTTTCGGTTCTTTACCCAATGGTTTAGACGATCGCCCCAGCGGTAAAGACTCGTCCTATCACTTCTTCAAGCGGCGGTTCAGTCACTGTTAAATCTAATATTTCAAAATCGATTAAAATCTGACCCACGGTAGCAGTTAGGGTATCCCGACGCACCAATAATCGCACCGACTGACCCGCAATTTCTTCCACCTCTCCATACTTAGAAATTTGTTGCCGCAATTTTTCCGGGTCAGTAACCGCATGAGTTAACTCTAACTGCACCTCTCGATAGGGAGCAAAACGCTCAACTAAGCCATCTAAACTGCCATCATAAATCAGTTGCCCTGCATAAATTAAAATCACGCGATCGCACAGGGCAGTAATATCCGCCATGTAATGACTGGTTAACAGAATTGTCGCCCCTGTCCTTTGATTATAGTCGCGTAAAAAATCCCGAACCGATGCTTGTCCATTCACATCTAATCCCAGAGTGGGTTCATCCAAAAATAAAACATCCGGATTGTGCAACAATGCCGCCATCAATTCCGCTTTCATCCGTTCCCCGAGGGATAGTTTGCGCACAGGTTGATTCAGCTTGCCTTCCAAAGAAAGCATTTCCGTTAATTGACCAATCCGTTTCCGACATTCTTTCTCGGGAATTCCATACACCGCCCCATTAATTCTTAACGAATCTAAGGCGGGTAAATCCCAGATTAATTGTTGCTTTTGTCCCATGACTAACGTAATTTTTTGCAGGAAGGCTTCTTGGCGTTGAAACGGAACATGACCCGCCACCTCGACGCGCCCACTTGAGGGATGAATTAACCCGGTTAACATTTTTAAAGTCGTGGTTTTTCCTGCCCCATTAGGTCCTAAAAATCCCACCATTTCCCCGGGTTGTATTTGGAAAGAAACATCTTTAACCGCTTCGATATTCCGATAGGTCCGTTTGAAAAAGTGATTCAGAGTTCCTTTGAGTCCCGGTTCTTTGATGGCAACGGGATAAACTTTACTGAGATGTTCCGCAACAATGATTGACATAATAATTATTTTTACTAAAACCGCAACTCATCCGGTGAAATTTTCATCTAACCCTGCCGCAGGAGACAGGGTTGGATTAGCCCCATGCTTTAGGGGATAGGTTTATTTTAGCTCAGGGAAGCAACTCTTTTAAATCAACAACCCGAACCACGGGACGGGGATGGGTAAAAATTAAGCCATTGTGGCGATAAACGAGGATAAATTGGACAACCAGACGCTCAATAATCTCGATGATTCGCCCTAAACAATGGCGACTTTTAAAATGTTCCAGGGGGGAGGGAGTCCGCTGAATCAACCACTCGGTTAAGCGGTATTTCCAGGACCGAGTTCCTCGTTTAGAGATTTGCAAAATTGTCCCGGGGATGAATTCTCCTTGATTCGCCCAAAATGCGTAACGTTCCCCGAGGGTAAAGTAATGAAATACCGACGGATGAGGACTAGATTGGGCTAATTTTCGGGAAACTCCTAAGGGATTAAAGGTGACAACGGACGCGATGCGATCGCAGTATTTAACCCCCAGTTGTTGAGCGATTTTTCCGCCTAGACTTTCGCCAATCACGTCCGGGCGATCGCCCTGTTCACATTTTTCCTTAATCCAAGCGATCGCGCCTTGGGTTTCCGCAGCTTTGGATTGCCAATCTAGGTGAGCAATAAACACCTCTGGAGTATCTTGAATGACTCCATCCAAGGGATACCAAGACCCATATCCGCGAATCACTAATACCGGCGGTGCATTGCCCGATAAAGGCACTCGACCCTCGGCATAAAATCCCGTTGTTTTATCTTCAAATACCTTTTCCACCTGATAGTTCCATTTAATAATTTGTCCCTCGGTATGCCGCACATAAATCGAGGGTTCGTCTTTTTTAAAAATAAAATTGAGTTGAGGTTTACTAAACTGTTCATAAACCACATCTAGGGGATGGCGAGGGGGTGGAGAGGGGATAAAATCAGGGAATTTAACTGAACCCGCAGGTTTTTGACCAAGTTGAGCGCGTTTTGATTTGGATTTTTTGCGTTTAGATAGCACGAATTGATTCCCCTTGCATACCGAGAGGGTCATTACCCGGTTATGTTTATAGAGCATAGCCTAATAAGGCCCTCAACGGGGAGGGGATTAGCAGAAAAACCCTCATCCTAAATCTCTCTCCCCTTTTCAAAGAGGGATTTAGGGTGAGGGAAATATTTCCCCCGCTTTCACCGTGAGAATTTGGGCGGAATTAATCCAATCATGCTCAAATCCGCCTAAATGAGTCGTGGCAATCACTGTTTGAAATCGGTCTTGAATCGCTTCTAGGAGTTGGTTTTGCCGCTTGGGGTCTAACTCAGCGAGAACATCATCTAGGAGTAAAATCGGCGGTTCTCCAACTATCTCCTCAATCAGTTTAAGTTCCGCCAATTTTAAGGCTAAAACCAGGGTGCGTTGTTGACCCTGGGAGGCGAATTGTTTCACGGGGAGTTCGTTGAGAGTAAACTCGATCTCATCGCGGTGAGGACCAACCAGAGTTGTTCCTTGAAATGACTCAGCGATCGCCCGGGATTGGAGTTTTTCTAAAAAAGCCTGCGTTGCCTGTTGTGGATGATCGCGCAATGCTTTATCTTGCATTCCTTCCACATTTGGGGCATAATGAATACATAAAGATTCCACACGCCCACTAATTGCCGCGTGCCAAGTTTCGGCAATGGGAACCAATCGGTCTAACGCCCGCGATCGCCGCTGCATCACCCGGACTCCAAGGGTCGCTAATTGGGCATCCCATAACCCCAATTGAGCCTGCTTTTCCGGACCTAGATAGGATTTTTCTCCCCGGGCCTCCGCATTTCTAATCTCCTTTAATAACGCGTTTCTTTGTTTTAAAACTTGATTATATTGCTGTAAAATATGAGCATAAATCGGCTCAAGCTGGACCAACAAACCATCTAACCAATTGCGCCGCGTTTCCGGACCAGCACGGACTAATTCCAAATCCAAACTAGAAAACTGAACCACATTTAACAAACCCAAAAAATCCACATTTCGCCGACAGGATTCTTCATCTACGGATACCGTTCGTCGTCCACTGCGCCGCAGGACCACTCCCAATTTAACTGACCGATATTCCCGCGAAACCATCCCAATAATTTGTCCCTGGGGTTCACCCTCCCGAACTAAATCGCGATCGCGAGAGACCCGAGAACTCTTCAACGTCGAAAGTAACCCCAACGCTTCCAAGACATTGGTTTTTCCCTGAGCATTATCCCCCACTAAAATAGTCTTCGGGGCGTTTAACTCAATTTCCTGTTCTCTATAATTTCTAAACTGTCTCAAATGCAGTTGTTTTATAAACATAATTAAATCTAGTTTATTAAAATAAAATTAATCCCTAATCTTGATAAAAAATCCTCCTCTTTATAATAGAGACTTGAGTTGTTATCCCGATGTTGGTAGCGATAACCACCGTAGAGACAAGAGCAGGGGGTAAAAACCCCCTGCTACTAGCTTTGAGTCAGATTTATCCGACTATAACCCTTTTAGGGTCAGGATTTGACCCCGACTAACGGGCAAAAATCCCATTCCCTAATCTCTAGCTACAACGTTAAATTAGGGTTTTTGCTGGATACCTGCTGGCTGTTTCCGGCTCTGAAACACCTGAAAGAATACCTTTTCTAGCTCCAACCAAACAAACAACAAAGAACTAAACCCTAAACAAATGGCCAATTCATTCAGCGGCAACCAATGGGTTCCAAAAAATGCCCGTAACGGTGCGACATAAATCAACATAAACTGGAGAATGGTGGTGATAATCACCGCCCCGAAGACATAGGGATTGGAGAAGGGATTTAACTGAATCGTCAACTGACTATGGGACCGAATGGCGATCGCATGACCCATTTGAGCAACGCACAAGGTGGTGAAAACCATCGTTTTCCAACGGTCCGCATCCAGTACGTCGCTTTTAACGGCGTGAGTGTGGGAATAGGCCCACATCATTAAGGCAATGGAAATAATCGCAAACACAATCCCAATTCGCACCATATACAACCCCAACCCGCGAGCAAAAATATTCTCCCGAGGACTAAAGGGGGGACGATACATCACATCCGGTTCTGGGGGTTCTACCGCCAAGGCTAAAGCGGGAAACCCATCGGTAACCAGGTTCATCCAGAGAATTTGTAAGGGCGTGAGGGGAACACCCGGTAATCCTAACAGGGGTGCAGCCGCGATCGTCAGCAGTTCCCCAATATTAGACCCGAGAATGTATTTGATAAAGCGGCGAATATTGGTATAAACCACCCGACCTTCTTCCGTTGCGGCAACAATGGTGGCAAAATTATCATCCAGCAGGACCATATCGCTGGCTTCTTTACTCACATCGGTTCCGGTAATCCCCATTGCAATACCGATATCAGCTTGTTTGAGGGCGGGTGCATCATTTACCCCGTCCCCAGTCATAGCGACAAATTTACCCCGTTTTTGCAACGCTTGGACGATTCTGAGCTTATGTTCGGGAGAGACTCGGGCATATACACTAACGTGATCCACCTCCCGTTCTAACTCATCCTGGGACATTTCTTCCAACTGTTGACCGATGAGGACCCGATCGCCCTCTTGAGCAATTCCTAAATCCTGGGCGATCGCGCTTGCCGTGAGTTGATGATCCCCAGTAATCATAATCACTCGAATCCCGGCCCTGCGACATTTCACCACCGCCTCACGCACTTCCGGTCGGGGTGCATCTAACATCCCCACCATTCCCAACCAGACTAACTCCCGTTCTGCTTGCTCTTCTGAACCCTCTGGTGGTTGTACACTTAACGGTTTGTAAGCAAATCCCAGAACGCGCAACCCCCTACTGGCTAAATCATTATTCCGGGCTAAAATCTGCTGCCGTTGTGCCTCAGAAAGCGGTTGAAGCTGGTTGCCAATGAGAACTTGGGTACAACAGCCTAAGGTTAATTCGGGAGAACCCTTGGTAAACATCACGAAGGGCGGTGAGTTCTGAGTCAGCACCTTTGATTCAGCATTGGAGACTCGACAGACGACACTCATCCGTTTGCGTTCTGAGGAGAAGGGAAACTCAGCGATCCGAGGCAGTTGGGGAGAGAGGCGATCGCTAGTGAATTCCAACTTACCCGCCAGGGCCAGTAACGCCGCTTCCGTCGGGTCACCCACAATCCCCCAGTCATTATTCTCGTACTGTAATACCGCATCATTGCACTGCACACAACTCAGCAGCAGGGTTTCCAGGTCGGGAGCGTCCCCTAACTGACCCACCCCAATTTTGCTCCCATCTGCCCGGAGAAAATCTCCCGTGGGTTGATATCCTTCTCCGGTAACAGTCAAGCTGTGACTCGCAGTTTCTACCCCTTGGACCACCATTTTATTTTGAGTTAAAGTGCCGGTTTTATCCGAGCAAATGGTCGTCACACTCCCCAGAGTTTCCACCGCAGGTAGTTTGCGAATTAAGGCGTGACGCTTGACCATGCGTTGGGTCCCCAGGGCCAGAGTCACGGTAATCACTGCCGGTAACCCTTCGGGGACGATCGCCACCGCCATACTCAGGGAAATTTCTAACAGATTACTAAATGCATCCATTCCCTGAACCAGGGTGCCACCCAGGACAACGAGCGCCACGACCACTAAGGCCCCGGTGACCAACACATTCCCCAGTTGAGTCATCCGTCGTTGCAGGGGGGTATCTTCACTTTCCACCCCCTGAATCAACGCGGCAATTTTACCGAGTTCCGTGTGCATTCCGGTCCCCACAACAATCGCCTTGGCCCGTCCCTTGACCACTTCCGTGCCGCAAAAGACTATATTCAGGCGATCGCCCAGGGGTGTATTCTCCGCCAAACTCAGGGGTGCATCTTTTTCCACTGAATGCGCCTCCCCAGTCAAAGCGGACTCGCGGATTTGCAAATTAGACTCTTCTAGGAGTCGGGCATCTGCTGCAACCTGCACCCCCGCTTCTAAAAACATAATATCTCCCGGGACCACATCCTTTGCGGCAACTTCCAGCAGTTTGCCATCCCGTAGAACTCGGACCAGAGGAGAGGCCAAACTTTTCAATGCCGCGAGGGCTTTTTCAGCCCTGCTTTCCTGAAGATAGCCCAATACCCCATTCAGAATGACGATCAGCATAATTGCTACCGCATCCTTGGGAAACTCCTTCTCTTGAATGGCCAAAAAACCTGAAACAAAGGCAACCCCAATCAGCATCAATAACATGATGTTCTTGAACTGATCGAGTAAAATAATCCACGGACTGCGACCGGCAGTTTCTTGTAGTTCATTCGGGCCATACTGCTCCAAGCGTTCCAATACCTCCGCCGAGCTTAAACCCGTCGCGGGATCAACCTGGAGTTTTTCCAGGGTGGTATCGATGTCGAATGTATGCCAAGGGACCGGCGGATGTTGTCCAGAAGAAATTGCAGACATAAGTGTGCAGAGTTGGTGATCATAGAAAGAGAGTGGCAGCGCGGGACCGGGAGAGTTTGGCACCACAGTTGATTTAACTGGCCCGTCTCCTGAGCCCTAACCCTGTAAAGATTCTACTCGGAATTGGACTAATTTGGAGTGGGAGAGGCTCAGGGCATTCATGAGGCGGTCTTATCCGCTGAGAGTCCCCTCAGCAGCCAGTCTTGCTTTCATCTGTTGAAGGTAGTCCCATCCCCGTTGCACCGCCACGGGACGGGCAATCCGTTCCGATATCCAATCGGCAACAGTGCGACTATTCCACAATCTGCCAGTGGGAGGAGGGCCTTGGAGTGCTTTCCATAACTCGATTTCCTGTTGGGGAGACAGCAACCGTTCGGCACCGGGATTATCATGACGGCGATCGCCCACTCCTGCGCCGCCTTCCTGATTATAACGACGCGCCACCTGCCGGATCCACTCCCGACAATACCCCGTTACCTCTGCCACCTGTTCCGTGGGGAAGCCTTTTGCCAACAGCCAGATGATTTGATAATGGGTACGTTCTACCGGGTCTTTGGAGTGGCGATAGCGACTTTCAAGTTCTGCTACGCTCAGATGAGGTTGAATGGTGATGCGTCTGGGCATAGAGCATCAGAATGAAACAGTATATCCTCACTATACGCTCGGATCCAAAACCCTGTCGAATTTCCCGATTTCTAGAAAATTCCTGGGGGGAAAAGACCCTTAAATAGGCATTCGTGGGTCTTCTACCTGGGGCTCGCGGGTTCGGGTTGTTTGCTCGGTGACGGAATCGCGAGGGAATGTCCTGTATGTTAAGACGGTTTATTAAAAAGGAAGGGCAATCATGAACCCCAATCGGGACTTGCAAACGGCAAAACCCCATCAGGTTAATTATCGGGATTGGACGATTTTGGTTTTTCCCGGAACGGATGGATATCGTCCCTTGTGCCTTGCTTCAGAAACTGAGGTCCTCAGCGATACGAAACCCTATCCCACTCCCGAGGTGGCGATCGCGGCGGGGAAGCGTTTCATCGACCGGGCGATCGGTCACCAAGAGGTGGCCTAATTCACCGGATTTTGTCATTTATACCCCCATCATTACCAGACTGAGATGCTCCCACCGCTCAGTTTTTCTCAAATCAGGATAGGGTCAAATCAATTCGCCGTTTTTGAGGATATTACTTATCATAAATTCTTGAATGATTGGGGGCGCAAGTTATGCGCCCTTTCGATTATTTTCGGGATTAGCCCCTATTAATAAGACTTGGGGAGATGGGAAATTGATGGAAGGGTGGTGATAATCACTAGGGGAAATCCCTGAATTCGGGACGTTGCACATTAGAAAACGACAGCCAGTCGTGACCTTGAGTTTGATTTGGAATTAACGGTTCATCTTGTGGGATAATTGTGAGCGGGGGACGGAACTTCGGAATAGCCGAAATTCACGGCTCTAACTAAGGGTTATTTTTCTGTGGGCTTTTCATGCAATATCAACGGTTACAACAGCAGTTAAATCAATTGGATGGTCGCAGTTATAAGGCGTATAAAGAAATCCAGGGTCGCTACGAATTCCCGGATTTTACCCTGTCTATTGATTATGTTCAGGGCGACCCATTTGCATCACCGAGTAAACTGTCCGTGCGAGTGCCGCAATCGGTGGCGGGTTTTCCTGGAGAATTGTATCACTCTCCCAGTCGCAATATTGCCCTGGGGGATTATCTCACTCGGGAGTTTGCTCAGGCGGCAAGGCAGGTTTCCACCCGACGGGGAACGGGGAAAAGCGGTCAAATCACGATCGCCAAGGTGACCCAAGAGGTCCTAGAACGCACTTGTGCTTCCATCCATTCCGATTGGGTAGAAATTCGCTTCACCGTAGGACTTCCGGCCCAAGGACGGCGAATTTTGGGGCATCTGGCAGCAGAAATGCTTTGCGATGATATTCCTAAAATTGTAGAAAAAGCGCTGTTTTACCGCAATCTGAAGGCGGCGCAAATTCGCACCCAGGTGGAAACCATTGAAGATGCCGACTGGTTGCGCGATCGCCTCAAAGAACAAAATTTAATCGCCTTTATTGCCAATGGTGCTATTTTACCCCGCCGCAGTGGAGTAGACGATCGCCCGTTAAGTGCTACGGAAGCAATTCCCTTCGTCTCTCCGGAATCATTACAGGTGGAATTTGATTGTCCCAATCGCGGCCAAATTACCGGAATGGGAATTCCCACCGGCATTACCCTGATTGTCGGAGGCGGTTATCATGGCAAATCTACCTTACTGCGGGCGATCGAATTAGGCGTTTATAATCACATTCCCGGAGATGGACGGGAATTTGTTGTCACCGATCCGGGGGCAATGAAAATCCGGGCAGAAGATGGTCGCAGCGTCGTCGGAGTCGATATTTCACCCTTTATCAATCATTTACCACAAGGTCGTTCTACTCAACAATTTTCCACCACCAATGCCAGTGGCAGTACCTCACAAGCTGCTAATATTATGGAAGCATTGGAAGCGGGAACAACTGTATTACTGGTGGATGAGGATACAGCAGCGACTAATTTCATGATTCGCGATCGCCGGATGCAAGCTTTAATTGCTAAAGAAAAGGAACCGATTACACCCTTTATTGATAAAATTAAATCCCTGACCACTCTGGGAATCTCGACCATTTTAGTCATGGGCGGCAGTGGCGATTATTTTGATGTGGCCGATCGCGCTGTGGCAATGGATAATTTTGTCGCTTATGATGTCACCGATCGCGCCAAGGCAGTCGCTGCCGAATATGCCACGGGTCGGCAATCAGAAGGGGGACAAGAATTCGGGGCGATCGCCAACCGGATTCCCATCCCCAACAGTCTGGACCCAAGTTCCGGGAAACGGGATGTGCGTCTGAAGGTGCGAGATGTGGATGAAGTGCGCTTTGGCATGGAAGACATTGATTTAACTGCCGTTGAGCAAATTGTGGACCCGGGACAATTACGGGCGATCGCAGCAGCAATGGTATATGGCAAGGACCGCTACATGGACGGCAGGCGATCGCTGCGGGAGATTCTCGATCGGGTCATGGCGGATATTGATGAACAGGGGTTAGATGTATTAACCCGATTTCCGGAAGGGGATTTAGTGCGATTTCGGCCTCTGGAACTCGCTGCGGCCCTCAATCGGTTGCGGACTTTACAGGTGCGATGATCCAGGATTGATTCTTAGGGACGATCGGTGGGGGTTGCAGGTTCTTTCGCGGATCCCGAGAGAAAGTCCTTTAGACTGGCTATATCCTGGTTTTTTCATGAGATAAAAGACATAACCAAAAAACTCGCCATTCCAGGAGATAGATGGCCCCTTATGACCCAATCAGGTCAAAACTGCCCGGTGGGTCCTCTAATGCACCCATATCTCCTTGACGAATCGTGATGCGATCGCGCAGTCCCGCTTGTCTCGCCCACACTTTTAACTGTTGCAGAAACGGTTCATGCAAATCCACAAACTCCATCCCTTCCCCCTCCTCCAACTCCGTGAAAATCCGTGAAATCCGTGGTTCACCCTCAAAATCATGCAAAAATAGGATAATCTCAATGCAATCCTTGCATGATTAACCCATTCTGGTAATCAATGATACGAATTGTCATCCAGATTACAAATAGCCTAAACTAGAAATAACAGAGCGGTCTGGAATTCCCTGACCCGAACTTTTTTGGATATTATTGATACATTTTAACGCAATAAACCTAGATCAATCGGACCGATTCACAGCAACTAAAGTCAAGAATTAAAGTTGAGTCAATATGGTAGTACAATCGGCAAACTCAAGCGGGTCCAAGGCCAAAACATTGGGCAAAGTTTATTTAGTTGGGGCCGGACCTGGAGACCCGGGTCTGCTCACGATTAAGGGCAAAACCCTCTTAGAATGTGCGGACGTGGTGATTTATGATGCCTTAGTCAGTCCGCAAATTCTTGCCCTGATTAATCCTCATGCTGAACAAATTAATGCCGGAAAACGCCGGGGACGGCACTCATTGAAGCAAGATGAGACGACCCAGATTTTAATCGAACAGGCGCAGATTCATGCCGTTGTGGTGCGGTTGAAAGGCGGAGATCCGTTTGTGTTCGGGCGCGGTGGGGAAGAGATGGAGGATTTAATTGCCGCTGGGGTGTCCGTGGAAGTGGTCCCTGGGGTGACTTCGGGAATTGCGGCCCCTGCTTATGCGGGAATTCCCCTAACTCATCGGGGATATAGTTCTTCGGTGACGTTTGTCACGGGACATGAGACGGTGGGGAAATATCGACCCCAGGTGAATTGGCAGGCGATCGCCCAAGGTTCAGAAACCATCGCCGTCTATATGGGCGTACACAATTTACCCTATATTACTCAGGAACTGCTGAGTGCAGGGCTCAGTCCCGACACGCCGATCGCCTTAATTCGCTGGGGGACCCGCCCAGATCAAGAAGAACTGATTGGTACTCTCGAAACTATTGCCCAACGGGTTGAAGAAACTGGATTTGAAGCCCCAGCGATCGCTGTGATTGGTCAAGTGGTCAATTTACATTCCATCCTATCCAGCAGTCGTCCCGCCGTTTTTGGGTAAAACAATGCCTAAACAACAGGAATCGGGTTTCCCCTTTCCTGCATTGTTGTAAAGGTTAATTTCCGATTCTTAAAGGTAAGGAGTTGCTATCTACCCATTCTGGAAGTTCTTGCAACTCCAACTCCATCCAAAAGATGCTCCCTTCGCCGACGCGACTGATAACATGGAGCTCTCCTCCCATCATTTCTACTAATTTTTTACTAATCGCCAGTCCGAGTCCCGTGCCTTCTGCCATCCGGCTTTTATCTCCAACTTGATGGAAGGGGAGAAAAATTTCGTTGAGCATTTCCTCGGGAATGCCGATGCCTGTATCTTGAATTTCAAAGCGAATTTTTCGGGGGGGCAGATGTCCGCTGTTCTCTGCTTCCGGCTTCAGTTCCTCGGTAGTTCCGTGGCTACTAGGGAGGGAGTAACAACCCGGAAGGCGATCGGTATGACACCACTGTCCATTAACCGCATAGCCCACTTTAAAGGCAACCCAACCGCAATCCGTAAACTTAACCGCATTTCCTAATAAATTAATCAGAATTTGCCGCAATCGTTTCTGATCGGTGTAAATGCCATTGGGTAAAGAGGTAACCCGCTCGTAAGTAAACTCGATCCCCTTTTGTTTAGAGCGCATATCAAATAAGTCACAAATTCCTTTCAGAAATTGAGGAAAGTGAAATTGTTGTGCATCGATTTCTAATCGGCACGCTTCTATTTTAGCTATATCGAGAATATCGGCGATTAAAGTTAAGAGATGTTCGCCGCATTGATAAATTTTAGTCAGGTCAAGTCGTTGTTGTTCCGTGAGGTCTTCTTCTTCTTCCAACATCAGTTGGGCATAGCCTAAAATGCCATTTAAAGGGGTTCGCAGTTCGTGGCTCATATTCGCTAAAAATTCACTTTTAGCACGGCTTGCCACTTCGGCCACCTCTTTGGCTTTTAACAGCTCGGCTTCGATATTATCGCAATGTTCCGTGGTATTCTCCAGTAGGATCTCCAGGTCATTTTTTTCCTGCTTAAGTATTTCCATATCCCGGCGCAGGGTCTGGACCTCCAAAAGGAGCTGTTCTCTTGTTACTGTCTCTTCCCACATAGACTTAATTTCTTCCTTTGGCGATCGCATGACGTTTGCCGCTTTACCCCGTTGTACTCGCCTTGTTCAAGCCTTCTAAAAGTTCTACCGATCAAGCTCCGGTTGAGGGTCGCTTTAAAGTATTTTTGAAGACTTGAAAGAGGACCAGGGATTCAACTGAGGGCAATCAGCCGCTTTGACCCTTGAGCTACCTTTGGCAGAGCAGTCTGCTGTCGTCTACAAGATGGCGACGGGTATCATGCCCCTGATAACGACCCACTCCCCTGGGGTCTCTCCCTATTCCCATTCCAGTTTTAAAGACGGCATCAGACGCTGTAGGTTCTTTAATGATTTTCCCTGCCACAGCAGCTTTGTAGAACCTTTGACAATCAGGTTCACATTTTTTTTCTGCCGTACCTTAATCACAAACTTGGAAAGCACGTTGATCCCCGAGCTGTTTAAAAATTCTAGGCCCTTGAGATTGAGGATCATCGTCTCCGGTTCTTGGTCGATCGCACTTTCGAGGAGTTGAATAATGGGGTCATATTCATCCATACCATTCAACCGCAGGGAACCTAGGCAGTTTAGTGTCGCGGTTTCATTCTCATACCACAGGCGATAATCGTCAGTCTTAATTTCCATCATTAGTAGTCAGTCGTTAATAAGGGATCTCGGGGGGTATAAGGAGTAGGAGGGTCAGCTTGCCGATCCTAACCGTAGTTTGCCCAGATTGGATTGCCTCCTCTCTCGTTTCTCTCCGGTTCTAGTCGATGCACTCCCCAACTCTGACGGATGCTCGTCGAATCACTCCCTAGTTAATGGTACGGGACAATGCCAGGATACCGTTCAGTAGAATGACCCCTTCAGTCCATTGACAACCCTGGTCCTTCGTCAAGGCAGCACCTCTGATCACTTGCGCCTCGCTCTCTAGGAGCAATTGTCCCACCAGCCAAAGAATAGAATCAGATAGGGCTGCAAGTCTCGCGATATTAATGAGTCTATAATAAGAGCTGTACCATTGTGGTTACGGCGATCGCTTTTTGGTCCCCGTTCATATCCTGAAATTTCCACCCTATCTTAGCGTCATAGTCATTAATCATAGTCAGAAAACCCAATCCCGAGGTGCTGCTGCCACCCTCCTGGGCATTTTTTTCCAGTTGCTCAATGTAGAGTTGTAGGGGGTCCTCCGTGCTTAACCGCTTTAAAAATGCCTGAAAATCCGCCACTTTCTGCTGAGAAATACTATTAGTAGTCACAAAAATAATTCTTTCAGAATTTAAATGGAGTTGAATACTAATCGGATATCCCTGAGTCTCCACACTAAACTTCATCGCATTCTCTAAAAGCTCATTGGCAACATAGCTGACTGCACATTGAATTTCTGCTTTTTTATCCAGCTTTAAAGCGGTTTCATCGCTACTGGGAAAAAATGTAGTTAAATAGTCTGCTAGAAAATCCGCCGATAATCCATTGTTTCGCCATCGCTGTTTGAGGGGGAGCGAAGCAGGAGAAAATCCCAAAATCAAATATTCCGTTCCCGAGGGCAACTCCTCAATGAAGTCTCCAAATATCTCTGTCATAAGGGGGTTCTAGTGGCTAAATTAGTTATTCACAATTGGCACTTGGGTTACAGTACCACCAAAAAATAGAGCGGGGGATTCTTCAGCGGATTGGCTGGGGAACTGGATCAGGGGAGTGCGGGCTAGAGAACCGTCTTAACACCTGAAGGGGGAGGCACTATTTTTTGCCGGAATCGGGGCGATCGCAGTCTAATTCAGGAATATTTACCCTGAAGAATATCCTACTCCCTCGGAATGGGCCAGATTGTCGATGTCAAATCGGTGAGGTGTTGCAGTGGGACCATTCCTCATTTGTCATTTGTCATTTGTCGTTTGTCATTTGTCATTTGTCATTTGTCATTTGTCATTTGTCATTTGTCATTTGTCATTTGTCATTTGTCATTTGACCAAGGACTAATGACTAATGACCAATGACCAACGACCAACGACCAACGACCAACGACCAAGGACTAATGACTAATGACCAACGACCAACGACCAACGACCAATGACCAACGACCACTGACCAATGACCAATGACCAATGACCACTGACACTCATCCGTATCATAAACCTTTTGGGTAAATACACTCCGGCCTTGCGACTTATCCAAATGCTTGTATTGTATCCACAACTAATCCGGTGCGGCAACATCCCGCCACTAAGAGGTATTTTTATTTCATGTAGAAGGGGGAGACTCAGATTCCAAGGGGGAGACTCAACCCATCTGAGTCTCCCACTCCGGTTAAGCTGCCGATAATTCCCGCACAGGTTCCACCCCTGGCACGCGACGGCCTACAGCCTCTGCCACCAGTGCCAAACTCTGCACTAACTCTACCATTTCGGGGAGAGAAAGAGCCTGTCTGGCATCAGAAACCGACTGTTCCGGTTCCGGGTGACACTCAATAATCAACCCATCAGCACCTGCTGCTACTGCAGCCCTTGCCAATCCTGCTACCAATTCTCGCTTACCTGCGGCATGAGACGGGTCCACCATCACCGGCAAATGGGTAATCTGTTTCAGGGCCACTACTGCCCCCAAATCCAGAATATTCCGCGTGAATGAATCGAAACTGCGGATCCCCCGTTCACAGAGAATCACATCGGGGTTACCATGAGACAGGATATATTCAGCAGCAAACACAAATTCCTCCAGGGTTGCTGCCAGTCCCCGCTTCAACAACACAGGTTTACCCGCTTCTCCTAATGCTTTGAGCAAGTCGAAATTTTGCATATTCCGACTGCCTACTTGTAACAAATCGGCGTGGGCGACAATGCTTTCAATTTGATGAACTGACATTACTTCTGTCACCACGGGAATTCCATAGCGCTGACGCACTGCGGATAAAATAGTTAACCCCGCATCTCCCATGCCTTGAAACGAGTAAGGGGAGGTGCGGGGTTTGAAGACGCCACCGCGTAACATTTGCACGGGTGCATGGGCGAGGTGACGGGCGACGGTTTCCATTTGTTCAAGACTCTCTACGGCACAGGGACCGCCGATTATTAATAAGTCTTGGCCCCCGATAGTGGTGCGATCGCCTATGGAAATGGCGGTTTGCTGTGTGGGATGAGATTTGCTGACGAGTTTGGCATTTTTCATGGAATTACTCCTTATGTACAAATAATCAAGATGGACGATAAAAAAGCCCGGAACCTGTTTAAAGTTCCGGGCTAAGGCGATTTGGCATCATGACAAAACCTACCCAGAACTCTTTCTGAGCCAAAAGTAAAAGCCAAAAAACCAGTTAGGGAGATGGGATGTCATGGCGATCGCCTTTTTCCTTTGCGAGATAGTGCTTCAAACCAACAAAAAACCGCAGCGTTGCTTCTGCGGTTCACCAGCGGTTTCCATGTCAAAATGGATTCACTGCTGGTGAACCAAGGTAAACCAAAAATAAAAGAAGGGGCTGCGGTTTAACATGATGATGAGATTGATGAGTCAATTGAATGTAGTCCTAGATAGACTAAACCTAACAAAGCTCAAATCCAATGTCAACCCCCCAATCGGGATAACTTTTAGCCCGGATTTCTACCTATTACGGGGAGGAGTGTTCCTTTATAGATAGTCCTATCCTCGTGAGGGGGCGATCGCCATGTCACAAGGAAAAGCCCCCCTTCTTAAGGGGGGTTGGGGGGATCAATCCGGTATTTTGCAACCGATCTAATCTTGATGATGAAGCACTTTCCAACTCCGGGGCTGATAAAACTGACATCGGCTGGTTACTTTATTGGATTTGACCGTAAATCTAAATGATTCTACAATATCCAAGGATTTCACCCCGGTTCTGATATAAATTTTGGCACTATATGTACCGGGCACTAAACCGCAGTGCGGCAAGTGCATCTGAATTTCCACTCGTCCTGGGGAGATTTCCAACAACTCATTATCACTGGCTGTCGTGAGATATAACACATACTCGCGATCGCCTCCTAATCCGGTGAGCAAAAACCCCAAATTGGCATTATCAAAATAGCCGGATGATTTACATTCTACGGATAAATAAGCCGGTTCCCCAGAATTGAGATATTCTAAAATATTGCCCGTTTCATCTTTAAAACAAACCTGGGTAATATCTAATCCCATGCTTTCCTGGGGGGATTTTGCCGGGAGTACCATTGCGCCGTTTGCTTTATCTGTGCCACTCAAACAAAGATCTTCCTCATAGTGACGAATCACCGACTCAGTTTCTCCCGAGGTAATTAGTTGCCCTTTTTTCAAATAAATCGAGCGATCGCAAACATTTAGCAAACTGTGGGAATTATGGGACACCAGAATAAAAGCCGTTCCCGTTTCCCGCAATTGCGCCAAGCGGCGATGACATTTAATTTTAAACTTGACATCTCCCACGGCTAACACTTCATCAATCAGCAAAATATCTGGATTAATATGCGCCGCACAAGCAAATCCTAATCGCGCCGCCATCCCAGAACTATAGGTTTGAACCGGCGCATCAATGGCATCGGCAATCTCTGCAAACTCCACCACTTCATCAAATCTTTCCTTGATTTCTCGGGTGGGTAACCCTAAAATTGACATATTGGCATAAATATTTTCTCGCCCGGTTAAAATAGGATTAAATCCCGCTCCCAAGGCAATTAAGGGGGCAACGCGGCCTCTAATTTTGACCGAGCCGGTGTCGGGATGAATTAACCCACTAATAATCCGTAATAGGGTACTTTTTCCAGCTCCATTTGCTCCCACTAATCCCAGGGCTTCCCCCCGTCTGAGTTGGAACTCAATATCCCGCAGCGCCCAAAATTCCCCCTCTCGCAGCACATCGCTTTTTCTACCTCCTCCGATTAATTCAGCGGCAATATCTCGCACCCCATAAAGCAAAGATTTCTTTAAATTTCGGCAAAATTTCTTAGAAAGATTTTCCACGGAAACCAACAACTCAGCATCATCGGAAGTGGGAGGGGTAAAATTTTGTTGTTTCAATTCTTCGACTATCATCAGGAACTCACTCTTTCGATCGCAAATGGCAAGGCAATTCGGAATCCCACCCAAGTTACCATTAATCCCAGTAAAGTGAACACACTGGCAATCCAAAAACCAGTCTGCTGGGACAAGATTCCCGTGGTGGCTAACTCTCGGGTGGTGACGAGTAAGGGGGTGACGGGATTCAGTTTGACGATTGTCGCAAAGGTTCCTTCATGGGGAACGGGATAAACCACTGGGGTGATAAATAACCACAATCCCGTAAGCATGGTTAATCCTTTGGAAACATCTTTATATAAAAGACCCAGGGGTGCTAATAGAATGCCCAAAAATGTCCCTAGTAAAATGAGATGAATTAAGGCAACGGGGGCTAAAATTACCGTCCAACTGACGGGGACTTTAAATATTAGAAATAAAGCGCAAATTAAAATCATTTTTATGCCAAAGTTAAACCCCACTTCTCCTAATTTTGCTAAAATTAAGGCTTCCCGGGGAAATTTGACTCGGGCTAACATGGGTTTAGCATCGGATGAGGCTTGAACGGGACCTTGTAAGGATTCTACAAAAGTTTGCCACAGGGCGGTACTAAACATGACATAAGCGGGATAGGGAAGGTCGGTTTCTCCAATGGAAATGGCTCTAGCATTTCCTGCTAAAGTAAATCCTACTGCCATTGCGATCGGGGGAATAAACGCCCAGGCAATTCCTAGAAAGGACTGACGATATTGAGCGCTAATATCCCGAACCATCAGCCGCCATGCGAGCGATCGCCCTGCCAGCAAATCCCGCCACATTTGGCGGAACATTCGTTTCGGATCTCGGAGTTCACTCCGGGGAGTATAAATGTATTCGGGTCGCATATTTGGTTTACTAACTGGACATAAGAAAGAACTGGGAGGGGAAACAAAGGGGCGATTCTCGTTCCGAGACGCTTCGCGATCGCCCTCTGAGAAATTGCTTTTTTTGCAGGATTTCAGGATGCTATAAACTACTTACGATTGAGATAATGAGGGCGTGGGCAATTCCTGTTCCTCCGGTAGAGTTTTTGTTGCCATCAGAGGTTTAATTTGGATTGGCTCAGATTCTTGTTTGAGGTGGCGATCGCTTAAATAACGGTTAAGCAACTTATCCAAAGGATAGAGAATCGTCCGCTCAAAAAAGCCACTTTTAATCCCAAATGTCAACCGTTCACTTAACGGCATCAAAATTGATTTTCTGCGCCGCCATCCCATCCGTTTATACTTGACTTGAAAATAAGCATCTTCGTCTAAATTCCATTTATCCCGTAAGCGATGCAAACTATTCAACTGCCAAGCATCACTCCAGCGCAGCATATAGAAGGGTAAATCGGTCCATTCTAGGGGAGGACCGGGAACATAAGTCACCAGGGATGCAGGCTCAAAATAGACGGTTTCCCCGGCTTCTCGGACACTCATACAGAAGTCCAAATGTTCTTTGGTATTCAGCATCGCTTCATCCAGGGGTCCGAGGCGATCGAATATCGAACGACGCACCAAAACACAATGAAATTCAGCCAGTTCCGTTTCCTGTCGCTGGAGTTCGTCGCGCACTTCAGCCACCCGCTTCCCTTGCTTATACATTTTTTCCCGCAGTCGGCGTCGGGGACTCTCCCCATGATTATCCGTCCAAATATGGGACTCTCCTCCAGCAAAATGGATGATTTCATGAACAGGTTTATCTTGACACATCAGGGGACCGACGACGGTAGCATTCGTTTCTTCCGCACAGTTAATCAATCGTTCTAACCATCCAGGACTGACAATGACATCGTTATCTAGGAAGGCGACATATTTGGTTTTAACCTGACTCAAGCCTAGATTGCGACTCTTATTCGGGGATAAATAGCGATCGACTCGAATGAGGTGAAACCCGTGCAAGCAAGCTTGTTCTTCTAAATACTGGCGCACTCTTGCAGGAGAATTGCCATCCACATAGACTAATTTAAAGGGAATATCCGTGTATTGATAAATACTTTCCAGGGATTCCCTGGTGCAACTAAATCGTTCCCGAGGAACAACAACAAGGGTCACTTGAGGGTCAGTCATAGTTAGTTTGTCCTGTGATTGTTAATTAAAAAATTGCAAAATTGCGCCGATTTGCACTAAAAAATTAAGTGCTTTAGATTATTCATTTTGAATGGGAATCAACTCAGAGGTGTAGGGAGACTGGGCTGTGCAGGGGGCGTTGAGTGCCTGCTGATAAATATCTACGAGGCGATCATTTAGGGGGTTAATATTGTAGTGCGTTTCTACTTCCCTGCGCCCTGCTTGACCCAGTTCTTTCCAGCATTCCGGATGCTCAATCAGGAACTTGATTTTCTCTGCTAATCCCTCGGCATCTCGTTCGGGAACTAGAAAGCCCGAAATCCCATCTCGAACTAATTCGGGAATCCCTCCATGATAGGTACTAATCACAGGCAATCCCATCGCCATTGCTTCTTTTAAAACATTAATTGGCGCATCGCAGTCGCCATCGGCAGCAGTGACACTGGGTGCCATAAAGAGATGAGATTTGGTTAAAATTTCTTGAATTTCTGGCTGAGTTTTCCAGCCGACTAACTGGACTGAATTTTTGACTCCTAGTTGGGCAATTAATTGTTTTAATTTTGCTTTTAAAGGGCCGTCGCCAATAATTTTATAAGTTAAATTAGGATATTCGGGTAGCAGTTGAGCCACGGCACGAATTCCGTACTCAATTCCCTTTTTTTCACTCAGTCGTCCCGTAGTGGCAATGCAGATTTTTCCATCCGTAGGAGGACGAGGGGGGGAGAATGTAAAGTCCCGAGGTTCTAGTCCGGAACGGACCACAGCGAGGCGATTAGGGTCACAGCCAATGCGGATGAGTTCCCGTTTGAAATAGTCGCAGTTGGTCATAAAAAATTCGCCTTGTTGAAACAGGGGTTCATAAACGCGATCGCCATGTTCGCGCAGGTAAAGACTAATATCAAATCCCCGAAAGGTTGTAACTAATTTAGCCGAAGGAAAACAGATATCCCGAAAAGAAATTCCCCGTAATCCCAGGTCCCCAAATTGACAGTGAATGATGTCATAAGGTTCTTTATCCAAGGTGGGGAGGGCGACATGGAGTAACCAGAAGGTTGCCGCTGGGGTGCCATATTTAAAAACGTTGAGCGATCGCCACACTACTGCGGGATTTTTAAAGAAATTCGTGGCGAATAATTTCACCCCATTCAGCCAACGGACTGCGTAATTTGAGCTAATTTTCGGCAAGGGATAGGTGCGATCGAGCAGGTGATATTTCTCTACATCCGGATGCACCTTTTCCAAATTTTTGGCAGGGATACCTTCGAGGGGATAAATATCCACCTGATGATTCCGATCAATCAATCCCGTAATCTGATTCAGGATGAAAGTTTGGGATAATACTGGAAAATGGCGGACAATCAAAGCTATTCTCATCGTTGTTTCTCATCCCGGGATGTTCAGCTAGATTTTTGCAACAATTTTAATCAGTTCTTTAGGAGTTGGCATTAGGGCACAAGCTTCAGCCCGCCCGGACTTAGGTTTAGAATAGTAAAGCCTCCGCCGTCCCCCGAGTTTTTAAAATGCCCTGCAATGACGGAATTTATGCATTTTCTCTCGGTTGACTCCTGTTTGAGTTAACGGGACGGCTCAATTTAATTCCAATGGCTTCTCCCATAAATTCGCTAATAAATAACCTGCTTTTTTCTCCCGCTTTAACCAGCTTTATCCACATTAGAATAGTCATAAACTCTAGTTTGTAGGGTAAATCATTGGGCCTGTTGTTATTTCCAATTTTAAACCAGATTCGTAACGGCGGCTTTAAATCGGAGAGAATAAACTTGAGGAGAACTAAGGGAAAATTAGGTCGATGGCGATTGAGATCATAGGTTGCCCTTGCCACCCTTCTCACCTTTTTCTGGAGTTTTTGCACCGAATCGCGGGCGGGATGACAGATAGCAGCATCAGCGGCATAACTTTGGGCGTAACCCGCAGCAAAAACGCGTTTTCCCCATTCGCGATCGCCCCCAGATTTCAGCATTGAGTTAAATAACCCGACTTGCTTAAACACTTGCTTATAAGTAAAAACATTGGCCGTTGCCGCAAATTGTTCATATTTTAGATAATATTCTTGCTGCAAAAAGAAAAACTGATCGTAGAGTTCGGCAGCGTTTGGACGGTGGGGATTTTTAAAGGAAAACAGCACATTACCTCCCACCAATCCACAATTAGGAACCCCTAATAAATGAGCCGTTCCCTTCTCCAACCAATCTGACTGGGGAATACAATCAGCATCCGTAAATGCCAGCACTTCACCTTTAGCGTGTAAAATTCCTTTATTGCGGGCGGTATAGGAACCCGGAGAAGGTTCTAGGAGCATTTTCGCTTGCTTAAAGTGGCGAACCACTGGCTCAATACTTTCATCAGATCCATTGTCAATCACTAAAACTTCATAAAGATGTTTAGGATAAGTCTGGTTTTCTAATGCCTCCAAACACAGTTGAAGTCGTTGGGGATCATTTAACACGGGAATGATTGTGGAAACAAAGGGTTGAGTTTGCTGATTCATTCTTTTTCTCGGATTAACCAAAGAAGCGTAAGGATTGGCAAGTCTAGTTCCCTTTGGGCAATATATAAAGTTACCCCTAGGAAGGAGTTTCCGCTACAAGGCAGATGCTCCAGGAGTAGCGATTGTCCGTAAGAGTGCAAATCTCCCGAGGGGCGATCGACCAATTCTGCTATTATCTCTCCTGGCTTATCTACTCCCGATTATCAGGATGAACCCTTTTGAAATGGATAAAAAAGAGAGAGCAAAAAGGTCTGGGAAACTACTTTAAACAGGTAATTATAAGAATTGACGCTGTAAAAAACTTACACCGATTGTATCCACCCCCGACACAAAAGCCCTCTACCTACGGGATGAATTACTAATATTTTACATGGCCTATCCTACCTTTAAGCCTGCCCTGCCACCCTATCCTATCCCCTGCTCCTAGGCGATTTGCTGCTCCAGAGTTTTTACTATTTTTAAGGAAAAATCAGTGGATTGTGGGCGAAAATCTATCGAGTCCCTACCCCAAATCTGGGAAGATTACTATAGAGATTTTTTTTACCGAGGTTTCGCCATACCCCTGATAGCCGCCCTGATAGCCGCTTTCCCAGTTTCAAAGAGCGCTTTTTTTAAGATATCTTAACCCGAAGTTAGCTTAATCTCTATTTCCCCGGTGAGTTGAGAGGTAATCTATCAAAAGAGGTAAGCCGAGGGGATTTTAAAATTGAGCCTAATCCGTCAACCCTCCTGGGGTAGAGAGGGACCCATCTTTGCTCTTTTGGGATTCTAAATCCCCCTCCAGCCTGGGCTCAGGCTACCCTAATTCACCCCGGTTTCTGGTCTACTGACAGTCCAATTCTGTACGGGGTCTAGATCGGAACGAGCCGGTGAAATCGTGAGGTTGAAGTTAGATCCGAACCGACTTGCTTTGTACTAGATACCCAGTTAAGAAATGACTGAATTTAGGTTAGTTTTTATTGGGAATAAATAGTCATTGAGTTAGGCTTGGTATTCGTCTATGGCTCGATTGGCTTCGGCGTCGGCTAGGGCGTTGTCGGCTCTGCGGACGTGTTGCGGGGGGGCGTAGCTTTCAAATTGATTAAGCAGGGATTTTACTTGGTCATAGAGGGGTTTTAATTCGGGTTTTTTGACCTGGTATTGGCCGAGGAGTTGTTTGACCATGAGTTCGCTATCGGCGCGGAGTTGGACGCGGGTTGCTCCCATTTCTAGGGCTGTTTTTAGGCCAAGAATAGCGGCTTGATATTCGGCTTGATTGTTGGTGGTTTCGCCTAGGTATTTACAGACTTTGTTCAGGATATTTCCCTGTTCATCCAGGAGGACTGCACCAGCTCCTGCGGGGCCGGGATTACGGCGAGAGGCTCCGTCAGAATAGATTGTGATATACATGAAAATTACTCCTTTAAGGGTGAATAGGTATTGTACGGCAAAAGGGAGGGGCGATCGCAATTTTTTGAGGCAAAATTAGAGGGAGGGGTGGAGAGGCGATCGCCCTCTAGGTTAAGGATATTCAACAATTAAGGGTCCCTGCGGGAGCAAGCGGCGATCGGCATGAGCTTTTTTATTGAGAGCATGAAAAGAGGCAATGGGAATCTGTTCACTCACCGGCAATTCACTCAGGTTTTCCACTTCCCAAAATACAGCCCAGGTGCTTTTATCCAGTTGCGCTGAATCGGGGCGAAATCGCTTTTCCCCAGGATATCGACCGCGCCGGGAGGGCTGGTGTCCTTGATAGATGCCGTGCCATGCTACGGACATCAGAAGAGGTTTATCTGAGTCAGAATGGGAGGGGTAGATAAACACTTCTACCGCTAGACCTTTTCTAATTTCATCCGCTTCCCGAAACAGTTCCCAGGCATCACTTCCAAAGACAACTTTCCCCTCGCGATCGCAAGTTTCCTTGCCGGAAATTAAGTGGGGTTCGGGAACAGGGGCCAGAATGGCCAAGGCTTTAGTGATGGTCATTTAATTTAATATCCTTAGATTTTCAGACTCAAAGGTTACTGGGTTGTCATCCCCGAGTTTGTCAGTTTCCTAAGCAGGTTATTCAAAAAACTGAATTTTCGGCTAATCTCAGTTTACTGGCTTTCTGGAGAAACAATGATATCCGCATTACTTTTTGATTTAGATGGAACCCTCTGCAACACTGACCCCACTCATTTTGAAACTTGGGTGCAACTGTTGCGGGACTATGGGATGGAGATTGATGAAGTCTTTTATCGAGCGCGGATTACCGGACGGCTGAACGAGGCAATTATTCAAGATTTGTTACCACAACTTTCCCCGTCCGAGGGGAAGCAGCTTGCGGATGAAAAAGAAGCGTGTTTCCGCAAACTCGCCTCAAAACTAGAGCCATTAGCGGGGGTATCCAATATTTTAGCCTGGTCTGAGGAACAGGAATTATTGCGATCGCTCGTCACGAATGCTCCCCCGAAAAATGTAGAATTCATGTTACAAGTGTTGGGATTAACCGAGATGTTTGAATCGGTAATCTTAGCAGAAAATTTACCTGCTGGCAAGCCCGATCCGCTCCCTTATCGAATGGCATTGGAAGGATTAGGGATTTCCGCATCGGAGGCGATCGCCTTTGAGGATTCTCCCTCCGGGATTCGCTCAGCGGTGGGGGCCGGTATTTACACCATTGGCATTGCCTCAACTCAATCGCCGCAGCACCTCAAAGATTTGGGTGCGTCAATGGCGGTTCCTGATTTCACCGACCCGGAACTGTGGAAGTTGCTGGAAACGATTTAGAGGGTCTTCTCTTCGCTTCTAGTTTGGCATTGAATTGCATTGTTTTATCGGTCAAAAACAATGCAATTGTTTTCTCTGATACCATTTAGCCGATACCTTCTGAATGCGATGGTATTGTAAACGAATTTGCCCCTTAAATCTTCTCTCTTTAGAAAGATGCAACGTTGGCCTGTTTGCAGCAATAATCAGGATTGAGTTTATTTGAGACTTGAAGGGTCTATATCCCACTCTAATCAGTAGGTTCTATTAAAACGTATGACGGTTACACTAGGTTCTAATTATTTGGGAAACGATCGCTGTGAGTTTACGGTTTGGGCACCCACCCTTAAGGAAGTAGCGGTGGTGATTTCTGACGGGAAGGAACAACGGGCGATCGCGATGGAACAGCAAGCGGAAGGATACTGGAAGGCAACTGCCGAAGGGATTACACCCGGGACTCGATATTTCTATCGCTTAGACGGGAACCTGATGAGACCCGACCCTGCCGCTCATTTGCAACCGGATGGGGTACATGGAGCCTCAGCCGTAGTAGACCCCAAAGCGTTCTCCTGGAGCGATCGCAGTTGGTGTAATCTTCCCCTGGAAGAGTATATCATCTATGAACTGCACGTTGGTACATTTACCCCAGAGGGAACATTTGAGGCGATTATTCCCCGTCTTGGAGTTCTAAAAAATTTGGGAATTAACGCCATTGAAATTATGCCCGTTGCCCAATTTCCTGGCGATCGTAACTGGGGATATGATGGTGTTTTTCCCTACGCCGTCCAAAATTCTTACGGAGGACCTGATAAATTAAAAGAATTGGTTGACGCCTGTCATCAACAAGGCATCGCCATCATCATTGATGTGGTTTATAACCACCTCGGTCCTGAAGGCAATTATTTAGGAGATTTTGGTCCCTATTTTACTAATAAATATCGGCCCCTTTGGGGAGATGCCATGAATTTCGATGAAGAGTACAGCGATGGAGTTCGCAATTACTTCATTGAAAATGCTCTTTATTGGCTGCGCGATTATCACATCGATGCCTTACGATTAGATGCAATTCAAGCCATTTTTGAAATGGGAGCGCGGCCCTTTTTGCAGGAACTTTCCGCTGCGGTGGCGGACTTGTCTAAGCAGGAAGGACGAAAATTTTATATAACGGCGGAAAGCGATTTAAACGATGTTCGGGTTTTGCGTCCCCAAGAATTGGGAGGTTATGGACTTGACTCCCAATGGTGTGATGATTTCCATCACGTTTTGCATACATTGCTAACAGGAGAAAATGACCGTTACTATCAAGATTTTGGGCAAATTACACAGTTGGTTAAATCCTTTAAAGAGGGGTTTGTTTATGATGGACTATATGCTCCTCATCGCAAGCGCCGACATGGAAATTCAGCAAAAGACCAACCGGCTCATCAATTTATTGTATTTTCTCAAAACCATGACCAAACCGGGAACAGAATTGGGGGCGATCGCCTTTCTACTTTAATTTCCTTTGATGGATTAAAACTAGCAGCAGCAACCGTTTTACTCTCTCCCTTCTTACCCTTTTTATTCATGGGAGAGGAGTATGGAGAAACCGCCCCATTTTTGTATTTTGTCAGTCACTCCGACCCCGATCTAATTGAAGCCATTCGCCAAGATAAAGAAAAAGAATTTAAACACGCTTTGAAGTCCGGAAAATTTAACAATCCTCAAGATGTTAATACCTTCGAGAAATGTAAGCTCAAGTGGGAAAATTATCAACAAGGTCAACACCAGGTCCTCTGGAACTTTTACCATCGGTTAATTGAACTACGGCGCACAGTTCCTGCCCTGAAAAACCTCAGTAAAGAAACCCTAGACTGTGGCTGCCTGGAAGCTGAAAATCTCCTATTTGTCCGGCGATGGACGGAAAATAGTCAAGTTTTCTATGTGATTAATTTCAGCACCAATTCGGTCAGCTTTGAACCGAAGATTCCCGAGGGAAATTGGCAGAAAGTCTTAGATTCCTCTGAAGAAAGTTGGAAAGGTCCAGGGTCGTCTTTACCCCAAGGAATTGAACCCCAACAGTCCCTTTCAATTCCCCCTTTAACCGTCGCGGTTTATGAAATTGCTGGATAAAAAAAACATCCCCCTTTCTCGTTCCCAGGCTCTGCCTGGGAATGCAAAATAGGAGGCTCTGCCTCCTATCTACTCAAGCCTACAAAATAGCTTGAGATTAGAACAACTTGCCAACCCGTTTATTTTAGCATAAAAAAATCAAACATGAGAATTCCCCAAGCAACTTACCGAATTCAATTTAACTCTAAATTCCAGTTTGCCGACGCCGAAAAGATAGTCGAATATCTAGCAGATTTAGGAATTTCTGATATTTACGCTTCCCCCATTTTCAAAGCGCGTCAAGGCAGTACCCACGGCTATGATGTGGTAGATCCTAATCAACTCAATCCGGAACTGGGAACTCCAGAAGCATTTGAGTCTTTAATAGAAAAAGTCCAAGGAAAAGACCTCGGATGGGTACAGGATATTGTCCCGAACCATACTGCATACGATAGCGAAAATTCCCTGCTAATGGATGTGCTAGAAAATGGGGCATCATCGGATTATTTCGGTTACTTTGATATTGCCTGGAATGCTCCTTATGGGGATATTAGTGAAGGGGTTTTAGCTCCTTTGCTGGGAAATTTTTATCAAGAATGTCTGGAAAATGGCGAAATTCAGCTTCACTATGATGCCACGGGGTTAACCGTCCATTATTATAGCCTTAAACTGCCGATTCGGATTGAGTCTTATGTGTCTTTTTTGACTCATAATTTAGGGCAACTGCGAAGAACCTTGGGGCGAAATCATCCCGAGTTTATAAAACTGCTGGGAATCCTTTACTTATTAAAAAGTATTCCCGCCGAAACTAAAGGGCGAGAACGGTATGATCAACTAACCTTTGTTAAAGGTTTATTATGGGAGTTGTATGACCAAAATCCCGATATTTGCCAATTTATTCAAGATAATTTAAAGGAATTTAATGGCACACCGGGAATACCGGAAAGCTTTAATTTACTGGAAGAATTGCTGCGGGAACAAGTGTATCGCCTGACTTTTTGGAAAGTGGGGGCAGAAGAAATTAACTACCGACGATTTTTTACGGTGAATGAACTGATTTCCGTTCGGGTGGAGAACCTACGGGTGTTTCATGATACCCATGATTTAATTGCAAAACTGGTTAAGGAGGGAAAATTTACCGGGGTACGGATCGATCATATTGATGGACTCTATGACCCTCAGCAATATTTAGAACGATTGCGAGAAAAGTTAGGGGATATCTATATTACCGTGGAGAAAATCCTGGAAATGGAGGAAATCATGCCCTCCAATTGGCCGATCGCCGGGACCAGTGGCTATGATTTTATGAATCGCCTCAATGGATTGTTTTGTAATGGGAATAATCAAGACCGATTCACGGAGATTTATGGCAAGTTTACGGGGTTAAATCACGCTTATAAAGACTTATTTTTTGAGAAAAAGCACCTGATTGTCGATCGCAATATGGCAGGAGATGCGGACAATCTGGCGAATTTGTTAAAATCCATTGCCAATCAATCCCGGGAGGGACGAGATTTTACCTTGTACTCCCTGAAACGAGCCCTGGTGGAGGTGCTAGTTGCGTTTCCTGTGTATCGCACCTATATTAATGGAGAGGGAGTCAGCAGTCGCGATCGCCACTATATCAAAGAGGTGATTGCTCAAGCAAAACAGCTTCTGCCATTGCAGGGAAAAGAGCTGGATTTTATTGAAAAATTAATGTTACTAGAAAATGCTGATTATTTAACGGAAGAAGAACGAGAACAGCGTCTTTATTCCGTGATGCGAATTCAGCAGTGGACAGGGCCTTTGATGGCAAAAGGGATTGAAGATACCCTATTTTACGTTTACAATCGATTAGTCTCTCTCAACGAAGTTGGGGGAGATCCGGCGAAATTTGGCCTAACCTTAGAAGAGTTTCATGAGTTTAATACTCAACAAAAAGAAAGTTGGATTCATAAAATGAATGCCACCTCAACCCATGATACCAAGCGGGGAGAAGATGTCCGTGCCCGCATCAATGTCCTGTCAGAAATTCCTGATGAATGGGAACAGCAACTCATATCCTGGCGGGAAATTAATCAAGGACATAAAACCAAACTCCCCGATAAAGTCGTCCCCACTGCCAATGATGAATATTTCTTTTATCAAACCCTCTTGGGAGCATTTCCCTTTGCCGAAAGCGAGTATTCCGAGTTTATCCAGCGGGTTAAAGATTGTTCAATAAAATCCGTGCGCGAGGCGAAAGTCCACACCGCTTGGTTGCGCCCAGATACGGCTTATGAAGAGGGATTTCAGGCATTTATTGATGCAGTGATGCAACCGTCGCCTGAAAATCCATTTTTACAAAAATTCCAGCCATTCCAACAGAAAATAGCCGCTTATGGGGTTTATAATTCTTTGGCTCAAGTGCTGCTGAAATTGACCACCCCAGGAGTACCCGATTTTTATCAGGGAACCGAATTGTGGGATTTAAGTTTAGTGGACCCGGATAATCGCCGTCCGGTGGATTTCGAGCAACGGATAGCAGCTTTACATGAGATTCGGACCCAAGCATCGGAGGATATTTTTGCCTTGATGAAGGAACTCCTTTCTCATCCGGAATCGGGCAAAATCAAACTGTTTGCGATCGCCCAAATTTTAAAGGCTAAATCTCAGGCGATTGAACTGTTCCAAATGGGAGATTACCAACCCCTCAAAGGGTCGGGAAAATTTAGCGAAAATGTGGTGGGATTTGCCCGATCGCAGGGAAACCAAGTGGCGATCGCCATCGCACCCCGCTTTCTCACTCATCTCATCCAACCGGGAAGTTTCCCCTTGGGAGAAGTCTGGCAAGACACCCATTTACAATTGCCTTCCGGACTCCCATCACAGTGGCACGATGCAATTTCTGGGCAACCCATTCAAACCGATGGCACTTTGTCAATTGCCCAAACCTTAACCCATTTCCCCGTCGCCCTGTTAATGAGTCAAACACCCTAATCATCGCAGACTCTGGGTGAGATTAACCCGGTTGCAACCCCCCAAGGGTGGATTTAGAGACGGAAAATTTTCCGTCTCTACCCGGGGTTGAGCAGCTCTATAAAATCGGAAGTTTATCATCCGGATAAGAGATTAGAGTCGCATTCCGGCAGTTTTTTGACCGGAACGCTACAATGGAGAAAAGTGCGATGCCTTAGATGGACTCGCCTTCTTTTTTTTAGTTTGAATTTAACATTAACTGGTGATAACAATGATAGCAGATGTCTTTCAACCCAACGAATTTCCCAGTCCCCGCCGCATTGCCGCGATGCGAGAATATATCAAGAAAACCTGGAAAACTCTCTATCGTTCCCATGCTCATATTTTAGAAGCTGCCAAAGATGAAAAAATCGGCCATACTGATGAGCAACGCTGGCCGATTTATATTTCTGCAATGGAGGATAAAAACCGGGTAGAAGCGGAATTTAAAAGCGTTTTAAGCTCCGAAGAATTTCAACAACTTGAAATTATGAGTCTACCCTCAGAAATCGACCAAATTACCGAGCATGGATTGCTGTATCTTCCCGGGGATTATGTGGTACCTGGAGGTCGGTTTAATGAAATGTATGGATGGGATAGTTATTTTATTGTCCTGGGATTGTTGCGGGATGGAGAAATAGAATTAGCCAAAAGTCAAGTGGATCAGTTAATTTATCAAATCGCCCATTATGGAACGATTTTAAATGCGAATCGGAGTTATTTATTATCCCGATCGCAACCCCCGTTTTTAACCCCGATGATTTTAGCAGTGTATGAGCATACCCAGGATAAAGACTGGTTGCGATCGCTCTTGGGGGCAGTAGAAAGTCATTACTATTACTGGATTGTCCCTCCGCACTTAAATCAATCCACGGGACTTTCTCGCTATTGTGCCTTGGGAGAAGGGCCCGCTCCCGAAGTGCTGGTATCAGAAACCGATGCTCAGGGACGAACTCACTATGATCGCATCCGAGAATATTATCGACGATTTGAAGTGATGGCGTATGATGTGAGCTTGTATTACAACAAGGAAACCGATACCCTGACTGACCTTTTTTATAAAGGCGATCGCTCCATGAGAGAATCGGGATTTGACCCCTCAAACCGTTTTGGTCCTTTTAATATCGATATTATTCATTATGCGCCAGTTTGTTTGAACGCATTATTATATCGAATGGAGCAAGATATTGCCAAAATTCTGACAATTTTAGGCAATTCGCAACTGGCAGAATCCTGGTGCGATCGCGCTCAAACTCGCCACCAGTTAATCGATAAATTCCTTTGGGATGAACCTTCCGGTTTGTACTTAGATTATAACTTCCGGACCAACGAACGCCGCCTCTATGAATTTGCAACAACCTTTTATCCCTTGTGGGTTGGACTCGCCTCAGAAAAACAAGCGCAACGAGTAGTAGAAAACTTGGAGTTATTTGAAGCCCCTGGAGGATTGCTCACCAGCTCTCACGTCACGGGGAATCAATGGGATGCCCCCTTTGGTTGGGCACCTTTAAACTTAATTGCCGTGGAAGGATTGTATCGCTATGGGTATCGCAGCGAAGGCGATCGCATTGGAGGCAAGTTCATTAATTTAGTCACCCAAGAATTTGAAAAAACCGGCACTCTTTTAGAGAAATATGACGTCCTCTCCTGTTCCTCAGAAGTTTCAAACGAAATTGTCTTTGGGTACAATACCAATGAAATCGGGTTTGGTTGGACCAATGGCTCAATTTTGGAACTGTTAGCCCAATCAAAGAAAATGTGAAAAAAAAACACCCTCTAGGGTGCGGTTAACCGGCTCAAACCCCCGAGGAAGGGTATTGTTTTGCCCGGACTTACCGCTGATCCTCCATACGGTATTGATAGAAAAAAACCGCACCCTCAAGGGTCTGGCTCTACGGATAAAGCCTGCCTACCCAGCGTCAGAGAAAAAGGGGTAATTTATGAATTACCCCTTTTCTTTACTTGAGCTAAATTATAAATCTCGGCTGAATTGGGTATAAAGTCAACCAATGACAAAATTTTAAAAGGCTACCTTAAAAAAGGGTGTTGGTAAGATGTCTAATCTTCTTTTTTCTCGACCACTAGGGTGAGACGAGCGACCATTGCGCCAATAGCACCAACCGCTGCAACGACGGGAAATAATGCCACCCCAATTGTTCCCCCGACGACACCAACGGTGAGGGGAATTTCAATTAAAGTGTGACCCTCTTCATTTTTAATGACAATCCGTCGGGCATTTCCTTGTTGAATCAGTTCTCTAACTTTTTTTACAAGGTCATCTCCATTAAGTTTAAACTCTTCAAGCCGCACGTTTGAATTGGTTTGTACTTCGGGGTCGATGGGGGTAACAGGGTCTGGGAAGGGAGTGCCGATGGGATCTTGTGGACGAATAGGTTCAGTCATGATAACCAGTCCTGTAAATGGAAGTATTCTTATAGTCTACCAAATGGTTTTAGGGATGAGTAGCGATCGCCCCAGGGTAAGCGATCGCCTGGAGGGTACAACAGGGGAATCCAGAGGGAGTTGAGTCTACTTCCCCGGTGACGGGAACGGGGGATTCCGAAGGGGGAGAGGGTTCGGAACCTTATCTATGGAGACTTGAGCCTATTTTCGCTACAATCATCACAGCAAAACAGAACAAACAAGGGGAGGGAGATCCAGGAGAATTGATGCAAAAGGAGGACGGGTTGCCTGGGATAGCACTCTTGACAACCGCGTGAGGGACAACGGAGGTTTTGAACACCTCTCCCTCGCACTCTCGGGCGTTACTACAGTAAAGGGTAGAAACTGGGTTTCTATACCGCATCGATACTTCCATTGCCACCATGAGGATAAAAAATCTGGTTTCTTGTCCCCTTGATTTAATCGGGATCTCATACGGGACTGACGCCCTACGGTTCAAAAGCGATCGCCATCGCTGAGGGGTCCAACCCTCTATCCAGCCAAGGGAAAAAACTCTCAGAACTCATTAATTTGGGAGAAACCTTCTACTGGATGGGGAGCAAGGGGTTAATTTTAAATCTCGATTTAAACTTAAAAAAAAGGCATCTCTACTTTAGGCAAATTAATCACTTTACTGGGTATCATTCCATGTCAAAGCGGGAGCATCTACTCATGCAATTTAGGCAACTTGTCAAACCGCATCATTGGCTTGAAATAACAGAACTTCTGTTATTAGTTGGGTCCCTGGCCGGGACGGTGGCAGCAGCGATCGCCAAACAGGCTGCCTACGCCGCCGCCCCAGTAACCCTTGCCCTCTGGCTAAATTTTATTAACCAAAAACGTCGAGAGGGACTTCACGAAGAGAAAATCCCCTCCGTTATTTCTGAAATCGACCTAAAATTGTCAGAATTAGACCGACAGTTAAAAGCTCTCCCTGAGCCAGTTACCATTAATTTAACAGAAGTGCATGAAGAATTATCCAAACTGAATAAATCCGTAACCATGATTGAGGGCAAAGCAGCCTTTATGACCTCAAAAGTTTATGATAACTTAAGTTTAAAAATTGAAGCCCTGCAAAAACAAATTTCTGACTTTACCGAACCTTTTGATCTAACCCGGTTTGAAGCCAAAATTGCCTCATTGAATGTAGCCGTCCAATTTTTAGCGCAACGCCCGATTATCGATTTGCAAGAGTTTGAGAAACTGCATCGTCAAATTTTGCAAGTCGAAGCCGATCGCCGCGAGGTCCTCTCTCCGTACCTTCAGCAATTGGAAGGGGAAATTCAAAAGTTACAACATACCGATCTGATTCTTACCCGGAAGGTGGATACCCTCACTCAAAAGTTTAATTCCCGACCGGAAATGGCCCAACTATCTAAATTAAGCCGCATCGTCGCCCGGTTGAGCGATAGTTTAAATCAAATGCAACAGACAGAAGCGATCGCCTCCCTCTATGAAGACATCTCCCGACTCTCCCGCGAGATCAACCAGTTAAAGCAACAATTAAAATCCCCACCCGAACTCACCTCGGTTCAGGAACTGCCCCGAAGTCAGCAGAATGATCCATTCGGGAGGGATCGGTAGGTAGATCGTCCTGGATTCAACCCCCGAAACCCTTCTCCCTCGCCTCTCTCCCTCTTCCCCCCTTCCCAGCATAAGCGCCCCTACCAACAGAATCGCCACTTATCCCCCCTGTAGTTTCTGTGGATTTAAGCGAGCAGGTTGGTGGCAAAATAGAATAGGCGTCTATTTTTATTCTTTTGGGGACTTAGAAGCCACCCAGTTTTCAATTAAAATAGTTTTTTCTATGCCAAACTTAATAGTTTAGCGTCGATCCCCGATCACCCGAGGATGATCCTCAAGGTTAACCAATAAAGAAAACGATTAGAGGAGGTAAAAAGAAGTGACGACCGATATTACCACAAAAGAAGTCCGAGCGCAGATCGAAGCAATAAAAATTAAAGTTGAACGCAACGGCCATTTGACCCCCATCGCCCAGATTGCACCCGTCGAGGTAGGAGGTACTAAAATCGAATACGCCACCTTCCTCGGCAGCGATCGCTTCACCGAGTTAAACCCCCAAATCGGCGATACCCTACTCCTGTGTCATGGGGGAACCGACAAAATGGCGGAAGTCGTGGGAGTCATTGCAGAAGAACGGTCTTCCAGCAGTCAACCCTTTAAAATGCCCACCCACTGCCCAGAATGCCGATCGCCGGTCATCCGGACCGCCGAGAATGAAATGAGCTGCATTAATTCCTCCTGTGCGCCCATTCTTCCCTACAGCCTGCTCAATTGGGCCAGCCGAGATGCAATGGAAATTAGCGGATTGGGAGAAAAACAGGCATACGAACTCATCCAACAGGGACTGGTTAAATCCGTTGCCGACTTGTACGAACTCAACGCCGACCAACTGAGCACCCTGGAACAGATGGGGAAAAAATCCGCGAAAAACCTGCTCAAGGCGATCGCCAAATCCAAATCCCTCCCCTGGTCCAGAGTCCTCGCCAGTTTGGGCATCCGCCAAGTCGGTCGGACCACCGCGCAACTACTCACCCACGCTTTTGCCACCGTCGGAGACCTCGCCAAAGCTGAAATCGCCGAACTAGAAGCCATTGAAGGCATTAACCCCGAAACCGCCCAGTCTGTCTATTCCTGGTTCCGGATTCAGGCCAATCAAACCTTAATTGATCGCTTATCCGCTGCCGGGTTGCAACTCCCCTCCGTGGCATTACCGGCAATCCTCGCTGTCCCCGTCGCCCCAGAAACGGCGACCCAGCAGGTCCAACCCTCCGTTGCACCCCCCGACAAAGAACCCGTTGTCATGCCTGCTCCTTCTCCCTCAGAAACCCCCGCTTATAAACAGTCTCAGGATGCGACTGCTCCAGAATTACAGCCCGCCACTGAACCCAAGGCTCAATTACAATCGGATTTAGAGCAAGCCACTCCCCCTTCGGGTCCATTGCAATCGGAGTTAGACGAGATTCGGACCCAGCTAGAACGGGCGGAACAACAAACGGCGCAACTCCAATCGGAACTAGAAGAAAGTCGGCAGCAGTTGGCACAGGCGAATCAATCAGTGTCCCTGGAGTCGGAACTGGCTCAAAAGAACACCGAACTCACCCAAGCTCAGGAGCAAACGGCTCAATTAAATGCTCAATTACAGGAAATTCAGTCTGCGTTAGAATCTTCTACTCGCCGGACTGAAGAACTCCAAACCGAGTTAAGGCGATCGCAACAACATTCAGGGGAATTAGAATCCCAACTGAATCAGGTGCGAACTGAGTTAACGCAAGCTCATCAAAATTCAGGGGAATTAGACTCTCAACTGAATCAGGTGCGAACTGAGTTAACGCAAGCTCATCAAAATTCAGGGAAATTAGACTCTCAACTGAATCAGGTGCGAACTGAATTAGAGCAAGCTCATCAAAATTCAGGGAAATTAGAATCCCAACTGAATCAGGTGCGAACTGAATTAGAGCAAGCTCATCAAAATTCAGGGAAATTAGAATCCCAACTGAATCAGGTGCGAACTGAGTTAACGCAATCGCAACAACATTCCGGGGAATTAGATTCTCAACTGAATCAGGTGCGAACTGAGTTAGTGCAAGCTCAACAACATTCCGGGGAATTAGATTCTCAACTGAATCAGGTGCGAACTGAGTTAGCGCAAGCTCAACAGCATTCCGGGGAATTAGATTCTCAACTGACTCAAGTGCGAACTGAGTTAGCGCAAGCTCATCAACATTCCGGGGAACTCGACTCTCAACTGAATCAGGTGCGAACGGAATTAGCTCAATCGCAACAGCATTCAGGGGAATTAGACTCTCAACTGAATCAGGTGCGAACTGAGTTAGCGCAAGTGCAACAGCATTCAGGGGAATTAGACTCTCAACTGAGTCAGGTGCGAACTGAGTTAGCGCAAGTGCAACAAGAGCGATCGCAGGTTCAATCCCACCTAGAGGAACGGGGGGAAAGATTGCAACAACTGGAAGGGGAGAAGCAGGACTTGCAACAGCAACTTTCTGAAACCCGGACCCAGTTACTGGGAGTAGAAGATCTGCGATCGCACCTGCAAACCGAACTTGCTCAAATCAAGGCAGAAAACGAGCGCGCGCAACAGCAGCGAGCCGACTTACAGACTCAGCTTGGCAAATCCCAGGCAGCACAGTCCCAACTCCAGGGGGATTTATCGGAAACCCAAGATAAATTACAGCGCGTCTTGCACGAGCAATCCCACGCTCAATCCCAAGTCACCCAAGCTAACCGAGAGCGATCGGAGGTGCTATCGCAATTGGAAGCCGCCAACAAAGAGCGATCGCAGCTAGAATCCCAACTCGCCCTCGTGCGATCGCAAACTCCCCTCTTAAAAACAGGAGTCGTTCTAGCGTTCCTCTTCGGTTCCCTAATTGCCTGGTTCTCAGCCTTAGCCATTTACTAACATTATATCCTTGACCAGTAATTCTAGGGCAATTGTATAAAGAGGGGTCTAGCAATAGTGCTAGACCCCTCTTTTTTTAGCAACCCCACCAGTCGTGATACCGAACCGGGGAAGAGAAGGACAGCAAGTTATACGGAATCCGATTGTGATAGGGCTATAAAAACCCGCACCCTCAAGGGTGGGTCTATACGGACTAAGCCTGCCTCCGCTTTTCTGGAGAGGAAAACAGGTCTTTGACAACCGGATTTAGTATTATGACATTGAACGGGCAAATGAGCGGGTTGTACGGAAAAATCAGGGTTTCAGGGACTATTGCCCTTAGTTATGTGAAAAGTGCATTGTTAAATTGCGTAAAAATCATAGTTAGAAATATTTTGTAACTTTAGATACGCATCCCCCTAGTTTATGCGACTAACTTATAGGGAAATCAAGCGGGAATTAAGGAGAAAATGAATTTAAAAAGAAATAAGGTAATCAATGATACGGTTTGGACATTTTTAGAAATTGGCTAGGTTATTATTTTGATTAAGAGGCAACAGATAAAAAGAGGTTCTTTATGACGTTAGCCACAGAAAAGCCCACAACGAGTTTAAATAAATTTGAGAAAATCAAGGCCGAAAAAGATGGACTTGATGTAAAAAATCAGCTAGAAGATTTTGCTCAAATGGGCTGGGAGGCAATGGATGCGAGCGATCGCGACTACCGGCTCAAATGGCTGGGGGTCTTCTTTCGTCCCGTGACTCCAGGTCAGTTCATGGTGCGGATGCGGATGCCTCATGGGGTCATGAGCAGTCTACAAATGCGAGTCCTAGCCGAGATAGTAGAGCGGTATGGAGAGGATGGCAATGCAGATATTACCACTAGGCAAAATCTCCAACTGCGGGGCATCAGAATAGAAGATATTCCCGATATTTTTAACCGATTTAAAGCAGCGGGGATGACCTCGGTGCAGTCGGGGATGGATAACGTTAGAAACATTACAGGGTCTCCGGTTTCTGGGATTGACAAACATGAGTTAATCGATACTCAAGAGTTAGTCCAAAAGGTGCAAGATATGATTACCAACACCGGAGAGGGTAATCCTGCTTTTTCCAACTTACCGAGGAAATTTAACATTGCGATCGGTGGATGTCCAGACAATTCCATTCACGCGGAAATCAATGATATTGCCTTCATTCCGGCTTATAAAAATGGAGAAATTGGCTTTAACGTACTCGTCGGGGGCTTTTTCTCGGCGAAACGGTGTGAAGCGGCGATCCCCCTAAATATGTGGGTTCCCCCCAATGATGATGTGGTGGAGTTATGCCGTGCTATTTTAGAAATTTACCGAGATCATGGACCGAGAGCCAATCGCCAGAAGTCTCGTTTGATGTGGCTGATCGATGAATGGGGTGTGGAGAAATTCCGGGCCAAAGTCGAGCAAGAAGTCGGAAAACCCCTGGCAGAAGCAGCCGAGAAAGATGAGATTGTCTGGGAAAAACGGGATCATCTGGGAGTTTTCCCCCAGAAACAAGCGGGATTAAACTTTGTGGGGTTCAATGTTCCCGTGGGTCGCTTGTTTGCGCCGGAGATGTTTGAGTTAGCTAGACTTGCCGAAGTGTATGGAAATGGTGAGATCCGGTTAACCGTGGAACAAAATGTCATCATTCCGAATATTCCCGATTCGCGGTTAGAGGCATTGTTGCAAGAACCGCTTTTAGAGAAATTTAGGATTGATCCCGCACCTCTGACGCGATCGCTCGTTTCCTGCACCGGCGCTCAGTTCTGTAACTTTGCCTTAATTGAAACCAAAAATCGCGCCTTAGCCTTAGTTCAAGAACTGGAAGCGGAATTAGAAATCCCTAAAACCGTGCGCATTCACTGGACTGGCTGTCCCAACTCCTGCGGACAACCCCAAGTCGCCGAGATTGGCTTGATGGGCACCAAAACCCGCAAAAATGGACAAACCGTGGAAGGGGTAGACCTCTACATGGGCGGTAAAGTGGGCAAGGATGCTCACCTGGGTAGCTGTGTTCAAAAGGGGATTCCCTGCGAGGACCTTAAACCCGTCTTGCGGCAGTTACTCGTTGAGCAGTTTGAAGCCAAACTGAAACCGGGAATTACTCACGGGATTGTAGATGCACCTGGGGGATCACCAGAGTCACTAGAACCCCTTGTCGCCAAATCCACTCAACCGGCAGTCATCGCCTTTGTTAAGTCTGGTAAAACTATTTCCTGTGACGACGCTGCCCCGATTTTAGAGATTGCTGAACGAGAAGGAATCGAACTCGATAGCAGTTGCCGGGGTGGAACTTGCGGGACTTGCAAACAAAAACTCCTCAGTGGAGAAGTTCGCTACGAAAATGAACCCCAGGCCCTGAGCGATCGCGATCGCCAGCAAGGATATATTTTGGCCTGTAGCGCCCATCCCGTCGGTCCCGTGGAAATTGATGCCTAACCGAGGCACTTGTCAAAAAATTCTGACTTAAACCCATCACGTTCGGTAAATCAGCAAATTTATCTCCACAGGAGTAACAATTCATGTCTTCTCAAGAATTAGCTTCCAAACCCACTAACTCTGTTTCTTCTGGTCCGGGAACAGAAGAGCAGACCCCCCAAGCCTCCAATTCCCTGGCCCTGCAACTCATCTGTGGGGTATGTGTCCTCGGATTTTCCGGGTATATGTTGAGTAGCTGGCATCAGAGCCTCGTCCAGCATAGTCTCGCCCAACAAGCTCAAGCCGAAACCCCCGTAGTTGAGGAAGCCCCCGCAATGGCTCCTGTAAAGGCTCAAGTGCAACCCTCGGCGACTCAACCCCCCATGACTGCAACCACTGCCGCGATCGCCCCAGAAGTGGCCCCCACCGTCCCTGGCGCTGTACCGATGGTTACCGAACCCGCACTGACCCCGGGGATTACCGATCCCGCAACGGTGACGACCCTGGGTCAAAAACTGTACGAGCAAATTGATGGCAGTTGGAACAGTTATCCCACCTTTACTAGCAATTTAGTCTATCAAGTCCAGGTGCAACAGGATGGGGCGATCGCCGGGTATGACTCCCTCAACAAACCCGCTCAAGATCACCTCGGGGAAACCCCCCTGGCGCAATTGACCTCGAATAGCCCTACTGTAGCTGAAAGCTCAACCCAGCCCCAGGCTAAGTTTCTAGTCTTGCTCATGCCCAGCGGGACCTTAGAAATCAGCCCTTGGGTCGGGAAATAGGACGGATCGGCTTCAAAGCCGCATGGGGACAGAGTGGAGAATTTACAGGCGGGCTATCATCCAGGGTCATTTTCCCCCTGTAGCCATCCTGAGCAACCCCCGGAAAAGAATAAAAGGGAAACCCAATTGTTCGAGATTGACTGTTTTTTAAACTCGGTTATGCTACTTGTACCGTCAAGACTAGGGCAATCTTGATAGATTCCAGCCGGAAACTCTATACTTGACTTGACTTTCCGAACCCCTTTATCAAGAATTGCTCCCTTGGGGCAACAACAATGAGGACCGACTATGAGTTTTAACGAATTTTCTTCCGAACCAAAACGCCATATTCCCACTGATGCCATCATGGTTTTAGGCGCAACCCTTTCAGTTTTTCTCCTCGGGGGCATCCTGCACCTGCTTTCCGGAGGCGTTCGGGCTCAGCAAGAGCCTGCACCCCAGGCCATGACTGAAGAATCAGTGGTGGTGGAAAGCGTCACCCCTCGGCCCGAGACTCAACCCCCGGTCCAAACTCAGGTAGACGAGACGCGCATCATTACCCAAGTGCCTCCCGTGACTCAGGCGCAGCCTGGGGCAGTTCAAACCCCGCCAGCTTCGATGAATAATGCGCCATTTGTGGCGAGTGCGCCCCCGGTGGGTCAACAGCCGCCGATAGTCACGGAGCAGCCTGCGGTTTCCCCAACGACTGCGGCCCCAATGGCTGAGGCTCCTGGGGTAACGACTTCCCCCGCGCCAATGGGTGAAGCCCCGGCCCCGACCCTGGGTGAGACTCCCGCACCAATGGGTGAGGCTCCGGCCCCGGCCCTGGGTGAGACTTCCACACCAATGGGTGAGACTTCGGCACCAATGGGCGAATCTCCCGAGATGATGGGTGAGACTCCTAACCTGATGGGTGAGACTCCGGCAACAATGGGTGAGACTCCCGCACCCACGACACAACCCCAAGCGATCGCCGATCCAGTCGTCATCGAGACTTTAAGCCAGGATCTTTATGAAAAACTGGATAGTAACTGGACCACTTATCCGACCTTTACCCAAGATTTAGCCTATCGCGTCCAAATCAACGAACAAGGGGAAATCGTATCCTACGAGCCAGTCGATCCCGTGGCTCAACAATATACCAAAGAGCTTCCACTCCCGACTTTGAGTGAGACTCAACCCGCAGGAAGCGCGATCGCGCAACCTTTGGCTAACTTCCGCGTTGTATTTAGTCCTACTGGCGGACTCCAGGTTAATCCCTGGCAAAATGACATTCCCCAGTAACAACAACGCTTAAAGTAATGGGATAATGATGGCTGGTGATCACAATGGTATGTGGGCTATAAATTATATAGCTACCCCTCTTCCCACCGCTCACAAGGGAGGAAGAGGGGAAACGACCAGCCAAGGATCCACAGGAAACTAGACCCCTTCACGAACAGATTTCTGGACAACTGCCCTCGGTAGGTAAATAAAGTGAGCCTGGGGTGCGATCGCATCACATCCAAACCAATCCATAAACACTGTAGCTAATGACAAGGCGAGGCGATCGAGAACGGCGGATCGGTGGCGACTAGCCCAGTCAACAAAATTTACCAAACCATTCCTAGAGAAATTACTTCAACCCAATAATAGAGGAATCATGCTAACAGAAATCTGGTCATTTCGCGGACGATACCGCATCCTACACTTAACCTGGTTTGCCTTCTTTCTCACCTTTGTCGTCTGGTTTAACTTTGCCCCCTTTGCCACGGCGGTACAAGAATCATTAGGCTTAGAAGCCGGACAACTTAGAACCCTTGCTATTTGTAACGTTGCCCTCACTGTTCCGGCTCGAATTATTATCGGCATGGTCCTCGATAAATATGGACCGCGTATTACTTATTCTTTGTTATTGATTTATGCAGCCATTCCCTGTTTGATGTTTGCCTTCGCGCAAAACTTTGGGCAGTTGGTTGTTTCTCGCTTACTGTTATCGCTTGTGGGTGCTGGATTCGTGATTGGTATCCGCATGGTGGCTGAGTGGTTCCCCCCGAAAGAAATTGGATTAGCTGAAGGGATCTATGGGGGATGGGGTAACTTTGGTTCGGCTGCGGCTGCCTTTACCCTGCCTACCTTGGGAACAATTGCCGCTGTCATGTCTGCCGGTCAAATTAACTGGCGGTTTTCGATCGCCCTGACGGGAATTTTCGCCGCTGTTTACGGCGTCTTCTACTTCTTTAATGTCCAAGACACCCCACCGGGTAAAGTTTATCAGCGTCCTGCTCGTCACGGTGGACTAGAAGTAACCAGCCGTCGCGACTTCTGGTTCATGATGGCGATGAATGTTCCCCTCAGCGCTATTCTCGGTTTACTCGCTTGGCGTCTGAATCAAGTGGGGTTTTTAACTAACACTCAACTCTGGCTAAGTTGGGTATTCTTCATCGGATTGTATGCTTTCCAGTCCTATAAGTGCTGGACGGTTAACAAAGAGTTAGTTTTGGGTCAGAAACGCTATCCGGCCAGCGATCGCTATGAATTTTCCCAAGTTGCCCTCTTAGAACTCACTTATCTGGTCAACTTCGGGTCTGAACTGGCTGTGGTATCCATGCTGCCTGCCTTCTTCGAGCATACTTTTGGACTGGGTAAAGTCATGGCGGGGATGATTGCTGCAACTTATGCCTTTATGAACTTAGCCGCACGTCCAGGGGGTGGGTTAATTTCTGACACCCTCGGTAGCCGGAAGCTGACGATGGTTGTCCTCACCGCCGGGATGGGTCTCTCCTATCTGATGATGAGTGCGGTCCAGGGTACCTGGTGGCTACCCATCGCGATTCTTCTCACTATGTTCTGTTCTTTCTTCGTGCAATCGGGAGAAGGGTCAACCTTTGCAATGGTTCCCCTGCTCAAACGTCGAGTCACGGGACAAATTGCCGGAAATGTGGGCGCTTATGGGAACGTCGGTGCGGTGGCTTATCTCACCTTGTTCAGCTTCCTCCCCGAGGGTGATATCGGGAACAAGATCTTTTTCCAGGTCCTAGGCGTCACTGCCATTATCGTCACCTTCCTTTGTGCCTTCTACCTGAAAGAACCCAAAGGATCGTTCGCTGCTCATCATGAGGGAGAGGAAGTACATCCTGAAACCGCTATAGGACAACCCGTCCCCCATTTCGTGGAAGAAGGCCGAGAAGCCTAAAATCCCTGAAAGGAGCGATCGCCCAAGGTGCGATCACTCCTCTCCCCCTTTAATGGCTGATAATTGGTTACACTTAATCCTTACTAACCGGACCCTAACCCGTCCTTTCTCATACTTTAAACTCTAAAAAACTTTAAACTCTACAAGCTAACTAAACTTTTATGTCTACTCAACCCACCAAAACCCTGTGTCCTTACTGCGGAGTTGGCTGCGGATTAGAAGTTTCCCCTCCGGCACAACCGGGAAAAGCCACCCATCGGGACAGTGAAGGGAAGCCGATGTGGAAAGTCCAGGGCGATCGCACTCATCCTTCCTCAGAAGGCATGGTTTGCGTCAAAGGGGCCACCATCGCCGAAGCCTTAGACAAAGACCGCCTCAAATATCCAATGGTCCGCGCTTCCCTAGACGAACCCTTTCGCCGCGCCACCTGGGAAGAAGCCTTTACCTTAATCGTCGATCGCATTCAAACCGTACAGTCCACCCTCGGCAGCGAGGGCATCTGTATGTATGGGTCTGGACAATTCCAAACCGAAGACTACTACATCGCCCAAAAACTCATGAAAGGCTGCCTGGGCACTAATAACTTTGATGCCAACTCCCGCCTCTGTATGTCCTCCGCCGTTGCCGGATACATTCAGAGTCTGGGTTCCGATGGTCCACCCACCTGTTATGACGACCTCGAACAAACTGACTGTGCCTTTCTCATCGGCACCAACGCCGCCGAATGTCATCCCATCGCCTTCAACCGACTCCGCAAGTATCATAAAAAGAATAAAAACGTCAAACTGATCGTTGTCGATCCCCGTCGGACGACCACTGCTGAAGCTGCCGACCTCTATTTAGGCATTCGACCCGGAACCGATATTGACCTCCTCAACGGCATCGCTTACTTACTCATGCAATGGGGACATCTCAATACCGTTTTTATTGACGAATGCACCTCGGGATTTCCCGAATATGCCGAAGTGATTCGCCACTATCCCCCGCAAATTGTGGCCGAACGCTGTGGCATTCGCATCGATGAACTCGAAACTGCTGCCCGCTACTGGAGTGAATCCCAGCGCGTCTTGTCCCTGTGGTCAATGGGGATGAATCAGTCATCGGAAGGGACAGCCAAAGTCCGCAGTTTGATTAATCTGCATCTGATGACAGCCCAAATCGGTAAACCGGGTTCCGGTCCCTTTTCCCTCACCGGACAACCCAACGCAATGGGAGGCAGAGAAGCGGGAGGATTAGCCAATCTACTCCCGGGATACCGCCTGGTCAAAAATCCCGAACATCGCCGGGATATCGAACAATTTTGGGGATTGCCGGAAGGCAGAATCGCCCCGGAAATCGGTCTTACCGCCTGGGAGATGATTACGGGATTAGAAACTGGAAACGTCGGGTTATTGTGGGTGGCAGCGACTAATCCAGCGGTGAGTATGCCGGATATCGAACGGACCAAAGCGGCCTTGAGGCGATCGCCTTTTACGGTGTATCAAGATGCCTACTATCCCACGGAAACTGCTGCCTACGCCCATGTTTTGTTACCGGCAGCACAATGGGGGGAAAAAACTGGGGCGATGACCAATTCTGAACGAGTGGTGACTCTGTGTCCTGCTTTTCGGGAACCCCCCGGACAAGCTAAAGCCGATTGGGAAATCTTTGCTGAAGTCGGACGCAGATTGGGATTTGCTGAACAGTTTCCTTTTGAGAATTCGGCCCAAGTCTATGGGGAATTTGTGCAAATTACCCGCGATCGCGTCTGTGATATGACGGGGTTAAGTCATGAACGCCTCGCCGCACAAGGACCAACCCAGTGGCCCTATCCGGCGGGACAACCCCTCCCGCAGACCAACAAACGCCTCTACACCGACTGGAGATTTCCTACGCCCGACGGACGCGCCCGCTTTGGGGCCCATCATGCCAAAGGACTGGCGGAACCCCCGGACCCAAATTATCCGTTTGTTCTCACAACCGGGCGTCTCTACGGACATTGGCATACTTTAACTCGGACCGGGAGAATCGATAAAATTGTCAAAATGCACCCCAATCCGTTTATCGAGATTCATCCCCGGGATGCTAAGAAATTGGAGATTGTGGAGGGGATGAGAATCGAAGTGCGATCGCGCCGAGGTATCGCCAGATTTCCCGCCAAAGTCACCCAGGCGATCGCCCCGGGTACCGTCTTCGTCCCGATGCACTGGGGAGCACTCTGGGGGGATCAAACCGAAGCGAACGCCCTCACCCACCCAGAAGCCTGTCCCTCCTCCCTGCAACCGGAATTAAAAGCTTGTGCGGTACAACTAATCCCTCTGCCAGAAGACGAAACCCTCAGCGAAACCGAAACCATCGAACAAAGTGACTCGATTGCGATCGCCTTTGCACCGCGATCGGCGCTTGCCACCCGTTCCTAATCCAAAAAAGCTGAAGTTTCCACGGTTCAAAGTTCGGAGTTTCGCCATCCCAGAACCCGCCCGTTCCCCGGCCATGCCATGTTAAAATTGAGCCAATGGATTGCGAGGAAAACCTATGGACTGGCAAGAACTCCGGAAAGAAGCATACAATTTATCCGTTAGCGACAGATTAGCCCTAGTCGAGGCGATCGTCCGTTCTGTGCATGAAGAAATCAGACCCAGGCCCCCAGTACCCCCGGGCGTGGTAGAACGATTGCGTGGGGTCCTCAAAACCGACGGCCCACCGCCTACGGATGAAGAAATTGAAGCTATTAAAGAAGAACGATTAATGGAAAAGTATCTAAAATGAGGGTGTTACTGGATACCAATATTATTCTCGATCATCTCCTAGAACGAGCACCCTTTGCTGAGGATGCAACGGCTCTATTTAACATAATTAAAGCAGGGCAGATTGAAGGGTATATAACCGCGACCACCTTAACCGATATCTTCTATTTTGCTAGAAAGTACAAAGGAGTAGAGGGGGCCAAGCAAAATATTGCGGATTTGCTGAGTTTGATGCATATCTGCCAAGTCGATCGCCTGATTCTGGAATCTGCCCTGGCTTTAGAGTTGAATGATTTTGAAGATGCGGTGCAAATTGCTTGTGCGATCGCCTCTAATCTGGAGGCAGTTATATCCCGCGATCGCGATGGATTTATCCAGGCTCCTATGCCAACTTACTCCCCCCGGGAGATCATTGAGCAACTGCTGTAAGGAAACAAAAGTTTTAAACAAACGGTTAAAGAAAAAAATTTAATATAATAAAAAAGACGCGATTGATCGCGTCTTCCTAAACGGTCTAAAATACTATTTATGTTTCCCAACAGCATTTTAATGAGGAAGTAGGGGGATTAGAAAAAGCTAGGCTCATTCGCTACCAATAGGAATGTTTATCTCCTGCAATCCTCTGCCTCCCCTGGCTCACCCCTTCAATTCATGCCTTAGCGGGAGATGAAATGAACCCAGCAATCGCCATCCGCCTTGCAGGTATTGTGAATGAGGTCGTAGGAATAGCTTAACCCCGCACCGGGTGCAGAAGTATTGTATCCATGAGACCAATATTCACCATAAGGGTCATGAACGATAAAGCCATGAGAATTGTAGCCAATCAAGCATACAATATGACCGAAACTGGTAAAATAACCGTGGATAACAATCGGGTTACCTTGAATCAGCCATTCCTTGATTTCATTAAAAGTCGCTTTTTCAGTAAAGCGGTCTTTTGCCCCATAAGCTTCGGCAGCTTGAGCCAAATGATAGGGGTCGTGACGACTTAAACCCCGGCTTTCTAACCACTCTTGCAGTTCATCTTCTAACTGTTTGTAAGGCTGTTTCCCTTTAATCCCGAGGTAAGCCAAACACATAGCAATGCTAGTGGTGTTGCAGCTTCCATAAGGATTCTTACCATTATCCAGTTGGGACTTGTAGGGAACCGCGAGTTTAATGCGATCGGGGAAAGCCACCGCCCCTTTGTGCAGAATCACCCCATGTTTATAATAAACATACCAGGTGTTGCGACCTTGGAAACTGTCCTGGGCAAAACAAACTTTAATGTGATCGCTTTCTGGGGCGTAAGACTGAACTTTTAAGACCGTTCCCGCTGGAATCGCTTGTTTTTCGGAGTCGCTCAACTCAGATGAAGCAATGGGTTTCTGTTTGAGAATTGTATCGGAAAGAATTTTTAGTTCAGTGGACTGGTTTGTGGACGCGGTAGATGAAGTTGAATCGGATTGTGCTACGGTCATAATTTCTAACCCAAAAACAAGTAAAATGCCGATACCAGTTGTCTGAGTCGGGGCTGGCAGTTAGCCAGAAAATCGCCTATCCTTGCCCTGGTGTTTAGGCTGCCCCGACTTTTAAAACAGTTTGTAACCCCCACTACATAAGCCACATCCCAAGCGGTCAGAAACCACTATAGTGAGGAAGAAGTCTGGGTTGGGACAACTCATCCTTGTGCCAACTTAGACGGAAATTGCTGATGAGTGAATGAGTTATACCCATGTCTCAAATCGTTTGGATTGCAAGACACGCAAACCGTTTAGACTTCGTAAACCCTGAATGGTTTAATACAGCAGAACGTCGGTACGATCCGCCCTTGTCGGCAGATGGTTTTTTACAAGCGAAAGAACTTGCCGAACGTCTCAAGGGAGAACGTATAAGTCACATATTCACCTCGCCTTTTCTGCGAACCGTACAAACTGCAAATCAGGTGGCAGAAATTTTAGACTTACCGCTGAAACTGGAGTGGGGACTTTGTGAATGGTTAAATCCCGAGTGGATGACGGAAATGCCCGAAACCCTCCCCCCGCAGGTGTTAGGCCGGAAATTTCCCCGAATTGATTTAAGTTATCACTCGCGGGTGATGCCACAGTATCCCGAATATGACCCGGTTTGTCTACAACGGGCGGGAGAAACGGCGCGACTGCTTGCGGATGAGTTTTCCGAGGAGATTTTGTTGGTGGGGCATGGGGCCTCGGTGATTGGGGCGACGATGGGTCTAGCGGTGGAGGCGGCGGAAATCGAGTTGAGTGCGGGATTATGCTGTTTGTACAAGCTGGTACGCCAAGGGGAAAGCTGGGAAATCGAACTGAAGGGCGATCGCTCTCATTTGCGAGAAATTGAGGCAGAAATCCGATTTTTTTAGGAAGATGAAAAAGAAACCGGATTTAATCCAACAGTCCATACGCTCAGAATCAACAAGATGACCTTACTATTAGCCGGAGATATCGGTGGTACCAAATCCCTTTTGCGCTTGGTGGAGATGCCGACTGCAGCAGATACTTCAGGGGTATTCCAGATTGGCACTCTCTATGAGGGGCGTTACGCCAGTCAGGAATATCCTGACTTAGTACCCATTGTGGGAAAGTTTCTCAAAGAAGCGAGTCAGAAATTAGGAGAAGTCCCCGAACCCAAGGGGGCCTGTTTTGCGATCGCCGGACCTGTGATGGGACATACATCTGTCCTGACTAACCTCAGTTGGACCTTAACAACGGACCGATTAGAAAAAGAACTCAATATTCCCCATGTCAAGTTAATTAATGACTTTGTAGCAGTGGGTTATGGAGTGTTGGGGATGAATAAAGCGGACCTCCATACCCTACAACCTGGGGAAACGCAAACTGCCGCGCCGATCGCGGTGATGGGCGCAGGAACGGGACTAGGACAAGGGTTTTTAATCCGGCATTTGGATGAATATTTTGTGTATCCCTCAGAAGGGGGTCATGCTGATTTTGCACCCCGCACCCCCCTTGAGTTTGAACTGTTGCAAGACTTGCAGCAACGGGAGAAGATAGACCGTGTTTCTGTCGAACGCGTGGTATCGGGGATGGGAATTGAGTCTATTTATAAATTCCTGCGCGATCGCGCGATCGCTGCTGGAAAAAATGTTTCCCCCGCAGACAAAGACCCGGCAGAGATTTCACAAGCGGCCCTGGACAAATCTGACCCGATCTGCGAACAAACGTTAGAAATTTTTGTGGAAGCTTACGGTGCGGAAGCGGGAAATTTGGCTTTAAAATTACTACCCTACGGGGGATTATATCTCGCTGGGGGAATTGCGGCTAAAATTCTGCCGTTAATTGAAGAAGGCGATCGGTTTATTAATAGCTTTAACCACAAAGGTCGAGTCACTCCCTTGGTAGAAAAAGTTCCGGTTCATCTCATTCTCAATCCCCAAGTGGGATTGATTGGTGCTGCCATCTGTGCTGCGCGATTATAGGGGCCACAACCCGAGGGTTTATCCTTCGTGAGGGGTAGCTTTGTGCAACACCGGGGATAGAAAAGACTCCCGTCTTTCCCCTTCAGGCTTCTATCAAGGGAAGACAAACCGGGTGTTTCACAAAAACTCGGCAATTTACCAGCTAAACGGGACCCTAAACCGGGTTAATTGTCCCGTTTAGCTGTTGGGATATCCGCCGCTTAAAACATCGTTTGTAGTCCAAAGGTGTTGAAGACTCGGGCAGCGATGATGGCAATCAAGACGAATAGTCCTAATGCCCGACGAAAATAGTTCACGCCCTGGAAAATCTCCAGCCAAGCCCAAGTAAACCAGGACCCAAAGGCGATCGCATCTACGCCCGTATGCAGCGTCCCACTGGGAACTACTAATGTGAGTAGAGTGGTTGTAATGGCCAACAGTAACGGCAGATTGGGAGGTTGAGCAATCACAATATTGCCCTGATCGTCCCGAAAGGTTTGATTAAATAAGCTATTATCCATGAATCCATCCCTTAAAGTTTTCAATTTCAGTTTAGTGTGGACTACCAGTCGCCAGTCTCCTCCTAAAGAGAGGTAATTTAAAATTGGCCACGGAGGGAGACGGCAAGTTTAAATGTCCCCCGGCTTCCCCCTTCACAACTGCTGTAAAAACTGCTTTTGGTACTCTTGTTCGGTTACTATATCCAGCATACTTTCCACTCGGTCTAAAAAGACCTTTCCCTCTAAATGGTCATATTCATGCTGGAAAATCCGGGCTACAAACCCGGTAAATTCTTCGTGGTGTAAGGTCCCCTGCTGGTCCAAATATTCGACCTCGATCGCCTGATGTCTCGGGACTAATCCGCGAATTCCTGGCACGCTCAAACAGCCTTCCCAATCTTTGACTTTTTCCTGAGAATAGGCGATAATCTTCGGGTCAATAATGGCGATCGCCTCCATTGTCGGAGCCTGGGGATAGCGCAAGGTGGGACGGGACGCTAAGATAAAGACTCGATAGGATTCGGCAATCTGGGGAGCGGCAATTCCCACTCCGTTGGACGGTTTCAAGGTAGTTATCAACTCATCAATGAGCGACTGGAGGGAGTCGAGGTGAACGTTAGTAACAGGTTGGGCTTTAGCCCGTAAGACAGGATTGCCTAATTGAACAATCTCTCGAAGGTTATTCATAGCTCAATTCTAGTATTATAGAGGAGAGTCTTGCAGCCGTGTGGCTCTTGAATTAAGGAGTGAGAGCATTTTTCTCCCACTCCAGCAGTAATAGTCCAATTCCTGCAAGTTTAGTATAGTGAACACTTGGAACAATACAAATACAGCTACTTTAGAAATCTGGGCTTAAAAACTGGGATTAACGGGCATTTCTCCGGGTTGTACAGTCACATTCAGGATTTTCCCATCGCGGTTAATTTGTAATTCCAAGGAATTTCCGACTTGCGACCCTTGAACAATTTGCTGGACCATATCGGACTGGGCGATCGCCTGATCTCCCATACGCTGAATCACATCTCCCTCCTGCAATCCGGCGCGTTCCGCAGGCGAATTGGGAGAGACTCGCACAATTAATACCCCACTATCCACCGATAACCGCATCGGACTATTGGGGTCGGTATTCAACTCTTGTTGTAATTCCGGCGTAATTGTCACCATTTCAATCCCTAAAAAGGGATGTTGGACTTTGCCGGTGGTAATTAATTGTTGGGCGATCGCTTGTGCGGTTTGAATGGGAATGGCAAATCCCAACCCTTGTGCACCACTAATAATCGCCGTATTCATGCCAATCACTTCCCCTCGGGCATTCAGCAACGGACCCCCAGAGTTACCGGGATTGATTGCTGCATCGGTTTGGATAAACCCCACCCGCTTATCGGGAACTCCCACATCACGGCTCGATCGCCCCGTGGCGCTGACAATCCCTGCCGTCACACTATTATCTAACCCCAGGGGATTCCCGATCGCGATCGCCCATTCCCCCGGTTGCAGTTGTTGTGAATTCCCCAGGGTCGCCTTGGGTAGATTCGTCGCCTCAATCTTCACCACCGCCACATCAGAAATCGGGTCCTCTCCCAATACCGTCCCCTCAAAACTTCGCCCATCCTTGAGGACCACACTCACCTTATCCGCACCATTAATCACATGAGCATTGGTCAAAATCTGACCATCATCACTGATAATAAATCCCGACCCCGTACCCCGTTCCACTCGTTGTTGTGGCTCCATCGGCCCCTGTCCAAAAAACCGCCGAAAGAACGGGTCCCGAAAGGCATCGGGAATATCCTGGGTGACGGTTCGTGCGGCATCAATTCGCACCACCGCCGGACCCACTTTTTCCACTGCTTCAACAATAAAATTAGAATTCACCGGCAACGATAAGACTCCTCCAGGCAGGGGAGTGTCATCGGGAGTCGTCACTGAGGGAGTTCTGGGGTCCAACGAATTTAAGGATAAAGGTCCATTGGTGCGCAACCAGCGATCGCCCATAAATGCCGCACCGGCTCCTACCACCACCAACAACAGGTAAAGTAGCACCTGCATCCCGGAAAAATGACCTCGTTGATGATCCCCATCTGACTTTTTCATTGCTGCCTTCCTCTGGTCCTTGCTAAAACTCGTTAAACAATCTTGCGTTTGTAAAAAAAGACTTAAAAATTAGTCTTTAACCCCTTTGATTATAAACACTTCCTCAATCCAAAGGGCGAGTGCTTCGGGAACCTCACCCCCTTGGATAACCGCTTGTTAGCTTAGATACCAGCATCACCCGGCGATCGCCTCCTCCGGGTAGAATTTTTTGCTACAGTCATAAAGCATCAAAGATTAGTGCTTGCGAGGTCAGTTGTGGAGATTCCTCTCGAAAGTCTTTGGGATCGGGTACTGGAACGGTTACAAGTGCAATTGAGCCGTCCCACCTTTGAAACCTGGATCAAAACCGCCACTGCCGTGCAGCTAGAAAATAACTGCTTGGTGATTGACACGCCCAATCCCTTTGCCCGCAACTGGTTACAAAAGTATTACATTAAAACCATTGCTGATGTCGTTACTGATATCCTAGGACATCAGGTAGATATTTACATCACCACCAGTGGCAGCGAAGCTACCCAGGGGAGCGATCGCCAGGACTATATGTGGCCCTCTCCCGTCGTCACCCAGATTCCCGAACCCACTCCCACCCATGCGCACCGTCCTACAGAACTTAATTCCAAATATGTCTTTTCCCGATTTGTGGTGGGTGCAAACAACCGCATGGCTCATGCTGCCTCCCTCGCCGTTGCGGAATCTCCTGGAAGGGAGTTTAATCCGTTGTTTCTCTGTGGCGGTGTCGGATTGGGAAAAACTCACCTGATGCAGGCGATCGGTCATTATCGCTTAGAAATCTCTCCCGATTGTAAGATATTTTATGTTTCTACCGAACAATTTACTAACGATTTAATTGCCGCCATTCGCAAGGATAGTATGCAGAGTTTCCGGGAACATTATCGAGCGGCAGATGTTTTATTAGTCGATGATATTCAATTTATTGAAGGCAAAGAATACACCCAAGAAGAATTTTTTTATACTTTTAATACCCTCCATGAAGCCGGGAAACAAGTAGTCTTAGCCTCCGACCGACCACCCAACCAAATCCCCCGGCTGCAAGAGCGCTTATGTTCGCGCTTTTCAATGGGATTAATTGCCGATATTCAAACCCCGGACTTGGAAACACGCATGGCCATTTTGCAAAAGAAAGCCGAATATGAAAAGATGCGCTTGCCTCGGGATGTGATTGAATATATTGCCTCTCATTTTACCTCAAATATTCGAGAATTAGAAGGAGCATTAATTCGGGTTGTGGCTTATTTGTCTATTTCCGGATTGCCGATGACGGTGGAAAATATTGCACCAATTTTAAATCCCCAAACCGAGCCAGTCAAGGCCACAGTAGAATCGGTGATTGCGGCGGTAGTAGAGATATTGGGAATTTCCCTAGAGGATTTGAAGGGGAATTCGCGACGGCGAGAAATTAGCCAAGCGCGTCAGATTGCCATGTATCTGATCCGTCAGCATACGGATTTGAGTTTACCGAAGATAGGGGAAGAGTTTGGAGGAAAAGACCACACCACGGTGTTGTACAGTTGTGAAAAAATTGCAGCACTCAAGGATAATGATGTGGAAATGCGGAATTTACTGCGGCAGTTGAGCGATCGCATTCACTTTGCGAGTAAATCCCCAGAGTAAGCATTGGTAAGGGTTCCCTCCCCATTCCCTTCCTTCCCAGGGGGCGATCGCCTGGGGAAAATTGCTTTAAATTGTGGAAAACACTGGGGAAAACCCGGGGAAAAAACTCTGGCTCCTCAAAGAAAATTAAAGATTAAGTAAAAATACTTTGTGGAAAAATCCATAAAGTTTTCCACAAGTTTTCCACAGGGGGAGAGGAGGAGAAAAAAGGCGATCGCACCTTCGCCACTGGATAGAGGAAAGAAGCAAGCAGTGGTACGATGGGCGATCGGGCCAAAATTGCACCGATCGCCCACTGACTCCAAACAAGGCACCTCTGAAGACTCATGAAATTTATTTGCGCTCAAAACGAACTCGCCACCAACCTATCCCTGATCAGTCGTGCAGTCCCCTCTCGTCCGACTCATCCGGTACTCGCCAACGTGCTACTTAGTGCCGATGAGGAACAGCAGCAAGTCAGCTTAACCGCCTTTGATTTATCCCTGGGGATCAAAACCAGTTTTGCCGCCAAAGTCGAAACTAGCGGGACCCTCACCCTCCCCGCCAAACTCTTTAACGACATCATCTCTCGTCTGCCGGAGGGAGAAGTCACCCTTGATGATGAAAGACCCTCCACCGGGGAAGATAGCGCTACTGAAGCAGGAATTTTAGCCACCATCACCTCCACCTCGGGACGTTACGAAGTCCGAGGAATGAGTGCCGAAGAATTTCCTGCACTACCGACAATTTCCGAAGGACAAACCGTGCAACTGCCTGCGGAGGCCCTGATGCAAGGATTGCACGGGACCCTATTCGCCACCTCTGGCGATGAAACTAAACAAGTGTTAACCGGCGTTCATTTAATCGTCCATGCCGATAGCTTAGAATTTGCTGCCACCGATGGACATCGCTTGGCGATCGTGGAAACCATCAACGAAACAGAAGACAGCGACGACGAAGCAGAACCCGATGAAGATGCCGAGGAACTAGAAGTCACCGTCCCAGCGCGTGCCTTAAGAGAACTCGATCGCATCGTGGGAATGCATGAAGGACATGAACCCATTTCCCTCAACTTTGACCCCGGACAAATCGTCTTAGAACTGGGAGGATTTCGCCTCACCAGTCGCACCCTAGAAGGTCAATATCCCGCCTATAGTCAATTAGTTCCCCGGTCCTTTGAACGCCAAGTCACCGTAGAACGTCGCCAACTTTTAAGCGCATTAGAACGCATTGGAGTCTTAGCCGATCGCAAAAATAATATCGTCAAATTCTCCATCGACCAAGAAAAACAAATGCTTTCTCTTTCTGTCGAAGCTGCCGATGTCGGCAGCGGACGAGAATCCATGTCCGCTCAAATTACTGGGGAAAGTTTAGACATTGCATTTAACGTCAAATATGCAATGGAATCCTTGAAAAATATCAGCGCCACCGAGATTATCATCAAGCTCAATTCAGCCACATCCCCCGTAGTCTTATCCCCCCTAACCGGCGTAAAAATGACCCATTTAATCATGCCAGTTCAGATGCGGGGGTAATTTATTTTTAGGGCGCGATTAGGTTGACTTGTTCTCTCAGGTGAATTGCTAGGATTAAGAACAGAAACCACAGCAAGTCATTACTCCAAAACGCGAAACACCTTTTTTTGTTCGTAGTGACTTGCTGTGGTTTTCGGTCATAAAGCAAAAGGGGTTACAACATGAATGCTGTAACCCCTTTTCCAATTTAATGCGGATGGCGAGACTCGAACTCGCAAGGCAAAGCCACACGCCCCTCAAACGTGCGCGTATACCAATTCCGCCACATCCGCACGCAATGAACTATCTTAGCTCATCTGTAGATTAACTTACCATACTTTTCTCAAAAATTTTCACAATTTTGAAATATTTTTTTCAAAATTATCTGAGTTGCCCCACGGTCAAGGGTTTCAGGCTCTTGATTCTTTCCAGGCAAACTCGTATTATCCGATACATGATAGGATTTGGAGTTGGCATATTTATGCGGCTGAATCCGGGACACCCACAGGATTCGGTCATCCCTTATTGATTTTTACGAGTTGAGCAACCGCAGGCCCATGCAATTCTCCAAAGTTCTCATTGCCAATCGCGGCGAAATCGCCCTTCGGATTCTCCGGACCTGTGAAGAGATGGGGATTGCCACGGTTGCGGTACACTCCACCATAGACCGTCATGCTCTCCATGTCCAACTGGCAGATGAAGCGGTTTGTATTGGCGAACCTCCCAGTGCCAAAAGCTATCTGAATATTCCCAATATCATCTCTGCTGCTTTAACCATGAACGCCACGGCAATTCACCCGGGTTATGGCTTCCTCTCGGAAAATGCTCGGTTTGCCGAAATCTGCGCGGATCATCAGATTAGTTTTATCGGACCGACTCCCGAGGCGATGCGCGCAATGGGGGATAAGTCTACGGCGAAGGAAACCATGCAAAAGGCTGGAGTGCCGACGGTTCCGGGAAGCGATGGGTTAATTACCACGGAAAAAGATGCCCGGGAAATTGCCCAGAAAATCGGCTATCCGGTGATGATTAAGGCAACCGCTGGGGGTGGCGGACGAGGAATGCGGCTAGTCCGGGAAGACGGTGAACTGGGGAAACTGTTTGCAGCAGCGCAAGGGGAAGCCGAAGCGGCATTTGGGAATCCCGGGGTCTATTTAGAAAAATTTATCGAACGCCCTCGCCATATCGAGTTCCAAATCCTGGCGGATGCTCATGGTAATGTGATCCATTTGGGAGAACGGGAATGCTCGATTCAGCGCCGTCACCAAAAACTGCTGGAAGAAGCTCCCAGTCCGGCTCTAACGCCTAGCTTGCGCCAAAAAATGGGCAAGGCAGCGGTGAAGGCGGCGAAGTCGATTAATTATACGGGTGCTGGAACGATTGAGTTTCTGCTGGATCACACGGGTCACTTCTATTTTATGGAAATGAATACTCGGATCCAGGTGGAACACCCAGTGACGGAGATGATTACGGGGTTGGATTTGATTGCAGAACAGATTCGGATTGCTCAAGGGGAAAAACTGCGGCTGAGTCAGGACCAAGTGCAGTTACGGGGTCATGCGATCGAATGTCGGATTAATGCGGAAGACCCCGATCGCAATTTTCGCCCCTGTCCCGGACGGATTAACGGATTTTTACCCCCAGGCGGTCCCGGTGTGCGGATGGATTCCCATGTTTACACCGATTACGATATTCCCGCCTATTATGATTCCCTCATTGGCAAGTTGATTGTCTGGGGTTGCGATCGCCCTTCGGCCCTCAAACGCATGAGACGCGCCCTCCGTGAATGCGCCATCACCGGGGTCCCCACTACGATTCCCTTTCATCAGAAGATTTTGGAACATCCCGATTTTATTAAAGGGGATGTTTATACCAATTTTGTGGAACAGATGATGTCGAAGGGGTGAGGTTATTGGTCGTTGGTCATTGGTCATTTGTCATTTGTCATTTGTCCTTGGTGGATGGGGAGTTGGGGAAGTTGAGCGTGACTTGGCTGACGCCAAGTCACGCGGTAACGACTGAAGTCGTTACTACGAACAATTGAAGAGAACGACTGAAGTCGTTACTACGAAAATCTCCCTCATCAACATAAGACCAATGACCAATAACAAATGACCAATGACCAATGACAAATGACCAATGACCAATGACCTACATCATCATCCTCAACAACCCTTGCTGACCCAGCAGGATTTCTCGCAGGAGACTGATGATGCCGACCCAGATAATGGGGGTAATGTCTACACCGCCTAGGGGGGGGATGATTTTGCGGGTGGGGGCTAAGAAGGGTTCGGTGGGGAGGGCAATCAGGATCCAGGGAAATTTAGTGAGTTCGATTTGAGGATACCAGGTTAGGATAATCCGGAAAATGAAGCATAAGGTCATTATGACTAAGAGGGGGCCAATGATCCAACTGGCGATCGCTACCGATGTCATCATGAGTAAAAATTTAAGTTTTGTTACAACCTTGTTAACTCCATTGTATTTCAATCCCTGCCCCCTGGTGTAGCCCCTTGCTGTTGGTTCTACCCCTGAACCCCTAAGTCATAGAGTTTGGGAATTTCAATAAACTGGACTTCTCAACGCGGTAACGGTTTAATAAAATGATAGAAATGTAAATCTTGTTTAAGGAGATCCTATGACGCCATCACTCGCCAACCTTTTTTGGAGCCTCTTCTGGGGTGCAGTCCTGATCGTGATCCCCGCCACTGCTGCCCTGATCTTCATCAGCCAGAAAGATAAAGTGCAACGGTTCTAAACAGGTGAGCTCGATGGAAACCTCAGCTCACAGCGATCGCCACTCCATCTATAAAGGTTAGGCGATCTCTCTACGCTGAGGTTTCTTCGCTTACCCGGAAGGGCCAGGGTCCCAGAGAAAAGCCCAACTTATGCTCATCACAATCCAAGCGAATCAGGAGCAGGTGGAGATTTAGCGGGATACTCGCTAACATAAAAAAGATGAAGGAGAGAGCAGATGGTAAATTTTAGTCTCAACTTAGCGAGTATCGTCGGAATCGCGATCGCCATCGGTGGGGCCGGACTCTATGCCGTCCGCTCATGGCGTCCGGAACTATCGCGAGATACTGATCTATTTTTTGCAGCAGTGGGGTTACTTTGTGGCGGCATTCTGTTCTTTTACGGATGGCGCTTTGACCCGATTATGCAGTTTGGTCAGATTCTGCTGGGAGGGTCGGCAATCTACTTTGCCTTTGACAATATTCGGTTGCGTGGTGTCACCACCAACCAGGCGAAGCGGCAATCTGGGCGCATTGTAGATGATGAGCGTCCCGTGAGTAGTGTCTACCGAGTGGATGCGGAACTCGACGAAATCGAATCTTACGAGGAAAATCCCACCCGACGCCGAATCAAAGGCACTCAGGACCCAAGAGCGGCTCGCAATTCCTATTATGCGGATGAGGCCCCCAGACGTCCACCCAGTCGCCGGTCCCCTGCCGATCGCGCCAATCCCAGTACCCGTGCGCGTCGTCCCAGCTCAACGGAACGCCCCCCCACAGGTCCTTCCTATCCGGAATGGGAAGCATCGGTGGATACCACGGAGGAACGCACCTCTCGACGTCCCCCATCAAGTGCGGGAAGTTCGGGGAGTAGAAAACCCCCAGGTGCACGCCCCTCGCGGACGGCTCCCCCAGAGGAACGGACCCGCAGACCGGCTCCATCAGAAGAACCAGCACCCAGTGATTATGTAGATTATCAGCCGATCGACCCCTTAGAAGATGACGATCGCGAGCAAGATAATTCGGGGAATTTCGATTATTAAACAACCGGGGACAGAAACGGGCGATCAGGGGCAATTGATGGCGATCGCCCCTTTGTTAATTGATGTTAATTAATTCCGTCGGTGCCATTCCCCCCCAAATTGTGGCGTCCCTGTCCTCAACTGGGAAAAACCAAGGTGAACAGATTCGCTCCGAAAAACCTCATCCGCCACGGCCTAACCCTAGTTTTTGGGTTAAGTTTGGGCAGCTTTTTAGTCGGGTGCAACCCCACCAGTCTCCCGATCGGGCCAACTTCTATCAATAGTCGCTATACCGACGAACAGCCGTCCTTGAGTGCTAATGGGCGCTTTTTAGCCTTTGTTTCCAATCGCAATGGCAGCCGAAATATCTTGCTGTATGACTTACAAAATCGACAGTTTGCCGATTTACCGGGGTTGAACCGGCAAAATGCGATCGCGGATAGTCCCAGCATCAGCAACACCGCCCGTTATATCGTCTACCTCACCAACAATCAAGGCCGGTCCTCAGTGATTTTATACGATCGCATCACCCGAGGTTCTCAAGTCCTTTACCAACCCTATCAAGGGTGGATTCGCAATCCCAAAATTAGCCCCGACGGTCGTTATATCGTCTTTGAAAATGGCGGTCGTGGTCAATGGGATATCGAAGTTCTCGATCGCGGACCCAATATTGAATTAGACCTCATTGATGGCGTTCCCTCCGGTTTCTCCCTCAGTGGACCGCAGTAATTTTAAATTTTATCTCATTTGGAATCTCATATTGCACAAACCCGCACCCTCAAGGGTGGGGCTATACAGACAAAGCCCGCCTGCGCGGGCTAAAGAATAGACTTCTTGCAAAATTCTCTTAAGCCCCCCTTATTAAGGGGGGTTTGGGGGGATCAATCCGGATTTTTGCAAGAGGTCTAATAAAGTAGGTCTTTGAGAATCGGATTTGGTATCAGGGTCATTCCCCTTAAAAAACCGTGAAATGCTGAAGCGCTTTCTGTTCATTCCAATGGTTTCTCTGGTCAGTCTTTTGAGTAGCTGCACCACCTATCCGCGTCTGCTTAACTTTACCTTCGATCCCGCAGGACGGAGTTTAAATAGTCCCAGTGATGATATCACCCCGCAAATCTCGGGACGTTTTATCACCTTTGTTTCCGATCGCCAGGGACGACAAGATGTCTACCTCTTCGATGGTAACAATCGCCGCCTCGTCGATATCCCTGGATTAAACCAACTGGATATCCTCGCCTCCCACCCAGGCATCTCCGAAGATGGGCGCTATATCGTCTTTGCCGGAACCCGTCAGGGACAATCCGATATCTACCTCCACGATCGCGAAACCCGACAGTTACGCAACCTCACAGAAAATCTCAAAGCCGAAGTTCGGAATCCCGCCATCAGCGCTGATGGCAGTACCATTGCCTTTGAATCCAGCGCTAATGGACAATGGGATCTCATGATTATCGATGCGCGATCGGGTCAACCCCTCGACATCCCGATCTCTCCCCGCTAACCCACATCATTCCCCAGTTAGTAGTAACCACTTGCTGTCGTTATCCCTCTTAGTTTGGAGTAACGACTTGCTGTCGTTTCCGGGTTATTGCATCCTAGCCGAGTCATTCCGGGTTTTATTGCCATGATGACAGCAGTTAAATCAAGGGATAAACACCTCCAAAGTTAGAATAAGCAGAGAAGGTAAGGGCATAGTTGGTATTTTCATTGGCGGCGAAAACGCGGATATAATAACTCCCTTCCACTAAATTGCCACTGAGTGAGGTGTTGGGTCCTCCAAAACCGCTTGGCCCTCTCAATCCATTGGCCCCAGCCATAAAGACTTCTTCCGGCTGAAGAATTCCATCTTGATTAGCATCCCGGTAAACTTCTAAACCCACTTGCCAGCCCGAGATAGACCCGTTGAAACTGATGTTCTGATTCACATGAAACCGATAGTAATCATTCAGGTCATCGGGAGACCCTACTACATCATTATAAGTGATGTTAAAGTTGCTCAAAGCCATTCCCATGTCAGCATTCAGGGTATCCCCAGTGTCGGGAGAGAGGGGTTCAAAGGACACAGGTTCATCCAAGGGGGGAATTTCCGGCAGAGGTCTGGGGGGTTCCGCAGTGCCGCCCCCTGGCCATATTGGGGGGGCTGGCAAAGAGGTTTGCACCGGGGAGGTTAAATTGCCAACCACTGGGGAATCCATTAAGGGATCAAGATTAGGAGGCAGGGGTAGGATTTCACCAGATGCTGAGGGAGGGGGTGCGATCGCCATCGGTTCTATCGTGGCAATTCCCGGGCGTCCTTCCTGGAATCCAAAGGTCCGGAAATGTTCAAATAGTTGTTCGTTTGTCTCAATTCCGGCGGCACTTAAGTCGGGATGAGCATTTTGATAAAAAGCCGCATCAAACTGTTGTGAAAACTGCCGTCCCTCGCTTACCCCTACACCCTGCAAATGTTCCAATAATTGCCGGTTGGTCGTTAAACCTGCTGATTCTAAGTCGGGATTGTTCCGACGATAAACGTTGAGATCGACCCAGGGAGAAAATGCCCGTTCCTCATCTAGCCCAAAATTTAGCCAGTGTTCCCTGAGTTGAGTCTCATCTAAATTTTGTAAATCTGAGGAGTTAGCTCGATAAAATTGGGGGTCAAATAGGTTGACAACCATTGCATACCTCTCTATGAATTCCTTAAAGTTCTTTTAGGGGGAATCCGGGACGAGCGATCGCCCAACTCCCCGGAAAGGCTGAACTGTCAGACATCGCCAATCCCGAGTTGATTAACGGAAGGGCTGGCGACTAAATATAGGGTAACATACGGACTGGGTGGACGCTTTCAAGGAGCGATCGCCTAGTCCGGGGGTACAGTAAAGGTTAGAAACCAGGTTTCTTAACCTAATTTGTTGCTAATTACCCACATTTGGCTTAAGAAACCTGCTTTCTTGTCCTAGCTTCTTTAATAATGATGTTGCCTTGGAGAGGAGATTGGTCTAAGTTTAATGTGCCAACTGTATCGGCTCTAAATGATGACAGTACAATTCATCCAAAGACAGACTAACTTTCAACAAAATCCCGCGCACTAGACGATGTTCATTCTCAATCCACCAGGAAGCGTTATCTACCTGGGAAATCGCCGTATCCAAGCGCGATCGCAAGAACGGTGACCAATCTGTGCATAACTCCGACCCCTGAAAATAAGCGATCGCTTGGTCCCGAATTTCCCTCCCTCTTTTAATTTCATCTTTCTTCCCCATCAACGGTGGCAACGGTAAAGTTTCCTGGATGGGACTATCCATAACTTCCAAAACTTGCCGTTCTTTGGTCAGAATAACCTCGGATAATAAAACAGAGGTGGCCTGTTCTATCGCGGTCCAGACGGGTCCTAACTTCCGAATCGTGGTCTGGATATCCTTTAATTCCACATAAACTTCTTGAACAAATAAAGTCGCCGATTGATTAAACCCATGAAACGGGTCAATTTTAAAATTTTTCGTCGGCAACTGATTAATTTCTCCCTCAAACCGTTGCCAAAACCGTTGGAAAAGCACCGTGATTCCCCCGAGGTTTTTATCTAAAATAAAAGCTTTACTCAGCTTCATCACCTCCTCGATATTCACCATATCCACGGACATTTCTAAATAAGACCCGAGGGAATTCGTCGGGTCCCACTTAAATTTTTTAATCGGCAATCGGCTAATTTTTGGTTCTAGCAGTTCTATCCCGGGAAGGACCAAAGGGGGATGGGGTAAGTCAGACATGGTAAATTGAGAACGGCAAATTGAGACTGTTATTAAAATTTTAAGGCTATCTAATCCCCAAATGTTCTTTTAATCTCGGGTTCTGAATGTAGGGGCCATTAATCTACGGCCCCTCTAACTGGGGATGGATCAATGCTGTTAGAGTAGGAATCGTAATTGCCGATCGCCTTCATCATCCATAAAGCGCTGTTCCCCAAATCCTAGGACTTCAATCACTACCTCTCGGGGGGGTGGGGTCCAATTTCCTGTGCGGGCGGAGATATTGAATACCAGTTCTTGTGCAGACTGCTGTAATGTATAGGTGGTCATCACTTGACTGCCGGTTTCATAGTCTAAGCTATGACCATCATCTTCATAGAGGACAAAGGTTTTGTGCAAGGTTTCCAGCCCCGTCACCGGCCAGACTCGAACTGTAAGACGCTCTAGGGGACGTTCGTCGGCATATTGCATCACCGGACCCAGTGGTATAATTGCCCCGGCGGGAACAAACAGGGGCATTCGTTCCAATGGTGCATCGGCTAAAATATATCCCGGTCCTTGGTGTTGCTCTCCGGTCCACCAATTATACCAAACTCCCGAAGGTAAATAAACCGCCCGACATTGGACGCCGGGACGATACACTGGGGCGGCCATCAGGGACGGTCCCAGCATTACCTGGTCTTGAATTTGATAAGTTTGAGGTTCATTGGGGAAATGATACAGTAAAGGCCGCAAAATCGGTGCTCCGGTGGTTGCCGCTTCCCAGAACAAGCTATACAAGTAAGGAAGCAACTGATAGCGTAATTCGATGTATTCGCGACAGATCCGTTCCACGCGATCGCCAAAAACCCAGGGTTCATGACGGGCTGTATTTAACGCGGAATGCGCCCGCATTAAGGGATAGAGCATTCCCACCTGCATCCATCGGGCAAACAGTTCAGCGGTGGCATTTCCGGCAAATCCGCCAATATCACAACCGACGAAAGCGACGCCGGATAAGCCCATATTACATAACATTGGCAGGGACATTTCCAAATGTTCCCAGAGGGATTGATTATCCCCCATCCAGACTGAGGACCAGCGTTGAATTCCTGCAAATCCCGATCGCGTTAGCACAAACGATCGCTGATTCGGTCGATGTCGTCGCAATCCTTGATAGCAGGACTTTGCCATCATCTGACCATAGAGATTATGCACTTCTAAATGGGTGGCGCGGTCTTCTGGCGGTCCTTGTAGTGCATCTAAGGGAAACCAAATTTTATGGCCGTCATCTCCAAAGGGACGGTTTTCGATCGCCGGTTCGTTCATATCATTCCAAATTCCGGCAATCCCGATATCGGTGAGGGTTTTGTGCCAGTCTCCCCACCACTGTTGGACATCCGGATTCAGGAAATCGGGAAACACGGCTTTATCGGGCCACACATACCCGTGAAAGATTGAACCATCAGGGTTGCGAACGAAATAGTCGCGATCGCGTCCTTCGTCGAAGACTGGGTAATCTCCCTCGGGTTCATATTTCACCCCCGGATCGATAATGGTGACGGTTTTGAACCCATTCTCACGCAACTCGGCAATCAGTTTCGCCGCGTCTGGGAAGCGTTTCGGACTCCAGGTAAAGACGCGATATCCGCGCATATAGTCGATATCTAAGTGAATGACATCGCAGGGAATTCGGCGATCGCGAAAGGTTTGGGCCAACTCTCGCACTTCGGTTTCGGAGTCGTAACTCCAGCGGCATTGGTGATATCCCAGCGCCCATTTGGGCGGCATCGGCATCCGGCCCGTAAGCTGAGTATAAGTTGCTAGAATTTCTGCGGGTTCAGGACCGTAGATGATATAATAGTCCAGCTCACCGCCTCGGGTTTCCATACTCCAGACCCCGGGTTGGGATGCACCTAAATCAAATTGGCTCCAAAAGGTGGTGTTGAAAAAGATGCCATATCCGACGCCGGGACGCAGCGCCATGAAGAAGGGAATGGCCTGATACATTTCATCGGTGAGGATATCATAATCTAGGGCATCGGTGGTCCAGTTGGTTCGGACTTGCGATCGCTGATCTAACAATCCCGTGCGTTCCCCAAACCCATAGAAATGTTCCCCTGCTTCGATTTGTTTCCAGTTAGCAACGGCCCCTTGCCGCCAGCTTATCCCCGGGTCCATATCTCGGGCAAAGGGTTGGTCCTGGCGGTCAAAACAAGTGAGGCGACAGGGATTGTGAGCGACTGCCACCCGTATTCGGTCCGTGATAATTTCTGTAGAATCGGGATGCTGCTGTACCGTTAACGCCACTGGAGGCCAGTCCTCCTCCTGAGTCACGGCCCACGATCGCGGGTGAGACAGTGCTCCAGTTGGGGACATTCGCACGCGGATTAAATTCGGGGCCACTGCGTTAATCACAAGGGTTTGACTCCCACAATTAAAGTAAATGTGGTTTTCAAGTTCCTTGACCGTTTGCACCGATGGGAGGCTGGTCCAAGGCTGTTCTGTTGTGGGAAGTTTTCCAAAATATTGGGGCATATTAATTTAATTCAAAATTCAAAGAACTAAGCAAACTCTAGAGCATCTTTTTATTTTATAAAATTTTTGCAATATTGCTTTCCCGAACTGATACGGAATCCGGTTTTCAAAGACCTATAAAAACCCACACCCTCAAGGGTGGGTCTACAGGGACAAAGCCTGCCTCAGCCCGCTATGGGATAAAAACGACTTTTAACAAGCGGATTTGGTATGAGATAGGTCTAAATCTAGCCAGTTTTATTTAAACTATTTCAACCGGGTTCGCCCAGGTAAAGGCTCAAGATTCATTTCCCCTCATTTGGATACCTAATTGGAGAGAGGCTAAAACTCCTCTGTGGATAGAGGCGATCCCCGGGTTATTCTTCCTATTATAAATTTACCTAACAAATAAATACTCAGTAGCCGACCCTCAACGTAGGAATTGCCAGAAATTAATTCGGCCCTTCTACGAGCCAGGGGTTATAACAGTAAATTAGGAGCCCAGAAAATTATGATTATTAAGGGAATAAAAGGCGGCCTTCGCACCAGTGTTCTAGCGTTGGGACTATTTGCCCTGTTGTTACCAGCTTGTCAGCAAGATAACCAAGGCTACAATGAGACCGAGCAGCAACCTACAACCACCGAATACGAAGAGTCGAGACCCCCAGCGCCGGGAAAAGAACCGATAGGGACGAGTCCGGGACAACCGGGAATGACCACGGGAGAAGGCTCGACGGCAATGGAGGGGGATAAACTGGCGGCTACCACCGAAAATATCTCCTCTAATCCAGAAAACTTTATCGGTCAAACCGTGAATGTGCGTGGAGATGTGGCCGAAATGGGTACCTCTCGTGACACCTTTTTAATGAGTGATGACCGCGCTGTAGGGGGGAATGGGATTCTGGTCATCAATTCTACCGGCGCGCCCTTTGCAATTCCTGATGCTGATGATATGCGGGTCCAAGTGACTGGAGAAGTCCGTCAATTCCGCAGGGAGGAGATCAATTCAGAGTTCGGATTTAACTTAGATCCGCAGTTGTATAGTGAGTATGAGGATCAACCGGCGATCGTGGCTAAGTCTATGGCCCTGTCTCCGAACGCGGACCAAGTGTCTGACAATCCCGATGCCTTCTTGAATCGCTCGGTTGCGATGGAGGGCCAAGTGGGTGAAATGTTAGCGCCTAATACCTTTAGTTTCGAGGGTGACAAGGTGATTGTGATCAATGCTGACCAAGGGCAGATCATCCCAGAAAATCGCGATATTGTGGTCACTGGGGAACTGCGCCCCTTGGATATGGCGGCGTTGCAAAGTGAGTATAATTTAAACTGGGATGCTGAAATGCAACAACGCATCCAGTCTGAGTATAGCGATCGCCTTGTATTAGTAGCCGATGGGTTCTATCCTACGGCTCAATAAATTGACCCTCGGGCTCATCAGGGGGAGCGATCGCCCCCTCCTAGGAGTCTCAATCAATCCTGAACACATCGCCCCTACTAGGCGATCGGCTTCAGGATTCTGTTCGGTTTGGATAACTCGGTTCAAGTCAAATCCCGGCCTTTGGCCCGGGACCCAACCCCCTCTCCCAAAGGCGGTTCATGTGGGAGTCGATCATCACATCTACTCTTTTAGAAAGAGGATGAAAACTCTTCTAAAGATAGAGGAAGAATCTCCTAGTTAGTGAACACAATAGAAATGAAGTCCAGTTTAAATAAACAGGCCGGTTTTTTCAAAATGAAGATCCCAAACCGGAGGACTCATTTTAAATAATCAGTCAACTAGAGGTTACCTCAATATGCTTAATAATTTAACCCCGCTCAAAAATAAAACCCGCATGGGAAATAAGATGGGAGTGGCGATCGCCTTAGCCTTGATGACCGCTACCTTGGTTCCCGGTTTACCTAGAAAAGCCGCAGCCCAAATGGGAACTGAACCCGCCAATTCTTCCGTACTTACCCTCGAAAATGTTGCCGGTTCCCCGGAAGAATTTTATGGACAGACGGTGACCATTCGAGGCGATTTCAAAGAAAGCATCGACGATAATGCTTTTAAACTTACTCGGGGTGGATTTTTATTCTTTGGCGGCTCAGAAGTCTTAGTCGTTAACAATACTGGACAACCCCTTGTCCCCCCTGAGAATGAAAATATTTCCCTTCAGGTGACAGGTGAAGTCCGACAAATGCGAGTTGCGGAACTTGAGAAAGATTTTGGCTGGGATTTTTGGAATCCGGATCAGTATGTCGAATATGACCAGAGACCTGTAATTGTCGCCGAATCCATTGCCTTAGCCCCGGATCCGAGCCAGATTGCAGACAATCCAGAAGAGTTTTACGGGCGAACCATTGCGGTAGAAGGGGAACTCAATGAGTATTTTAACTTCAATGCCATGTTATTACAACAAGATAAGTTAATTGGTGGCGGAGATGTTCTGGTGTTACTTCCCCCAGAAGCTAACCGGATTAATGCCGGAGAAGATATCGTTGTGACGGGTGAAGTTCGTCCCTTTGTCATGGCAGACATAGAGAGAGATTTGGATATCAGAGGGTGGACTCCCGAGATGCAAAGACTCTTATCTGAGGAGTTTGAAAACCGTCCCGTGATGTTGGCTGAAAACGTTTATCAGGTTGGGGAGGAAGATTAAGATCACGTCTAGCTAAACTGAGGTAAATCTCAAGAGACCTCTTGCAGTATTTTGCTAGAGGTCTTCTTGAGATGAGAGCGATTCTGAGTGAGTTTAGCTAAATTTGACCTAACTCTGCGGAGAGATTTAAAATTAACGTTAAATTAACCCAATAGACAGAACTCAGAACAGAGGCGATCGCTTATGGTGAATATACACCCTATAATTACTGAGAACTCACCCCGATGATTCAAGAAGAGTCCCTACAGGATCGCGCTATTAATGCCGCCGCCAAATTAGCGATTTCCAGTCAAGTTGATGATTTTAAAACCCTGGATGTTTCGGTGCAGTCTGACCCCGCTAAGTTATTGAGCGGCGAGTTAGAAACCGTGGAAATTTCCGGGGAAGGGATGGTGATGAAACAAGAGTTAAGAATGGAAAAGCTGGATATAAAAACCGGAAAAATATCCGTCAATCCTTTCTTGGCCGCCCTCGGAAATATTCAATTAGAAGAACCCACAGAAGCCACGGTTGCAGTGGTTTTGAATGAAGAGGATATTAAGGGAGCCTTTGATTCAGATTTTATTCAAGAAAAACTTCAGAATTTTGCCATCACCGTTGATGGCAAACCCCTGACTTTGGACGCTCAACAGGTTGATTTTAGCCTTCCCGGTGAGGGTAAAGTCCGACTCAGTATCGGCGTCTTGTTCCGGGAAACCGGAGAAACTCGTCAGGTAGAATTTACTGCCATACCGGAGGTCCAAGCCGATGGAACTGGGGCGCGTTTACGGGAAATTGAGTACCTGGATGGCAATGAACTCTCCCCAGAAATGACCCAGGCGTTATTGAAAAAATGCGAATATCTGCTCAATATTTCTAATTTTGAGCTATCCTCGGGAATGTCGGTCCGGCTGCGAGGATTGAGGATTGTTCCGGGTCAAGTTCACCTAGATGCTCACGCTTATATTGAGGAAATTCCCCAGGGTTAAATGCTTAAAATTAAGGAGTGGGAGCATCTTTCTCCCTATAGCTGAACGGAAGAAAAAGGCTCTCACTCCTTTCCGGAATTGTCTCCGGAATTGTCAAATTCATTTAGACTAGCGATCGCAATTACGGCATTTGAAGGGGAATTAAATGATCCTCGGTGACCCCATCTTGGAATTGACCTCCATTAGATAAGACCAGCATTAAGTGGATGGTCCAATCGGGATCCGTGGGTAAATCGGCCCAGGGAATGGCGATTTCTAGGCATTTATTTAAGGCGACTTGGGCGCGACCCTTGCGGGGATGCCACTGATGATGGTCCCGGGCTTGTTGGAACGATACCGATTGACTCACTAAGTTAATGCCGAGATGGTGATGGAAGAGGTAGTTAAAGGGTTCGCGATCGGGTCTTTGTGATAAAGGCATGGGACTGATACTCATCGGGCGATCGGGATAGTACCACAACAAATTTAATTCCGGGGGGCAATCTTTGCCGATTTCTGTCCCGGTTTTAAAATCAATTCGCAGATAGAAATGCAGGTGATCGACCCCATACCACACCCGCTGAATGGCACTGCTGCGATGCATGGTCCCCCGGGCACCGCCGATTTCGATCCGACCGGCTTTATCCCAGTCCTGTTCGTCTCCGATGCCATCAATAATCGGATGGATGAAACTTTGTGGACGGCGATCGCCTTCTCGTTCATGGTCTTCCACCGGGGATAGGACATTCTCGGGAACTGGCTCACCAAGTGCCTGATAAATCGCCGCTAGATGTTCCCGGAACAACTGATCGAACATCGCATCTTGGTTAGAGGAATGACCTTCGCCAAACCACCAGAACCAATCCGAACCCTCAGCCGCATACAACGCTTCCCAGGCTTCCGGATTAGCTTCTTCCGTTGCTTCTGGATGTTGGGCCAGCATCTGCCGCGCCGGTTGTAACAAATCCCAGGCTTTATTTTTTGCCTGGTCGCCGATCCAGGTTGTGAGACTGCCATCAACCCAAGAGCCACTATGTAGACGATTGCTGGGTAGGGCCGCCGTGGGAGGGAATTTCTCGATAAACTCCGCCACGGTGACTAACTCAATCCCCTGATGATGACTCAGCTTCTCATAGAGGGAATTTAAGAACGGTTCACCATCTCGCTGATAAAATTCCCAGCAGTTTTCTCCATCCAGGGCGATGGTGACTAACCAAGGCTGTTCTAACCCAGTTTCTGGACCGGCTGCTTGTCGCTGTTTCAGGGAATAAGCGATCGCCTCTAAATGCCCCACCAAATCCGATGCCGCCCGCCTCGGTTCCATCGCACCATAAGTAAACCCAATCAAATCCGATAAGCGATGGTCCCGGAATACAATCGATAAATCCCCTTGGGGTGTTTCTAACCGATAAGGACGATACAAATATTCCGGTTCAAACAGATTCCCCGCGCCATCCCGATGGAAAAAGTGCTGCAAAGTCCAGCCTAAAACTGCTTCATCGGAACAGATCCATTTAAACCCTTGTTCAGCAATATAGGGTAAAATCTCAGGACTGACCGCCTGTTCCGAAGGCCATAACCCCCGGGGATTTTGTCCGAATCGCTCTTGATACATTGTCCAAGCTTTGCTTAAGTGACGGGGAATATCTTCCGACCACTGGAAGCGATGCTGGGGTAATTCCATATTGGGAATCGCCACCCGACCGGCATTAGTATCGGCCAGTAAGGGTAAAATTGGATGAGTATAAGGGGAAGTAATCACCTCCAACTGGCCCGCTTCCTGCATCTGACGATGTTGGGGGATAATTTTGCTGATAATCTCACGCTGCTTGGAATAGATGCGCTGGCGATCGCTCAGGGTGAAATTCCGGCCTTGTTTTAACCATCCTTCAATCTCGGGGTCATCCCAAAAGATCGGGTCAATCCAGGCGAGATTGTGCCATGCCAGCAAATCGCCATAGTCGCGATCGCCCCAATGTTCCAAACACCATCCCCGGCCCTCGTGCTGCCGTTGAGCGTACAATTCAGCATACCGGGGATGGGGATCGACTAAGGTGCGATGGTTCCCATCAAAGAAATGCTCAACAATAAAATGTTTTTGTTCCAGGGTAAGCTGGTTTTCTGGAGTGAGGGCGGCAGTCAGGTAAGGATCAAATGCCGTGCCTTCGATATAGTCTTCTAGCTGTAAAATTAAGGACGGTACTAAGTTCACGGTTTGACGGAGTTTAGGATACCGACTCAAGATCAGCACTAAATCTAAATAATCTTTTGTGCCGTGCAGACGCACCCAAGGCAATCGATACTGCCCCCCAATTCGGCTTTTATAGAGGGGCTGATGCTGATGCCAAATAAAGGCTACATAGAGCGGGTGAGGCATAGTAAGAAGAAGTGATGAGGACAGGAGATGGCGATCGCCCGTTAGGGTTGAGTAGTTCTTCGCACAGACTGCTTGCTGTGAACATTCTTTACCCTCGGGCGATCGTCAATTCCTTCTGAACTTACAGCACTTGTTCCACTTCAGCAATCTCAGGGATGCATTCGCGCAATTTGCGTTCGATCCCCATTCTTAAAGTCATGGCAGAACTCGGGCAGGATCCGCAGGCGCCTTGGAGTCGCAGCTTGACAATTGGACCCTCCAGTTCTACCAGTTCGACATTTCCGCCATCCGCCATCAAGTAGGGGCGCAGTCCATCTAATACAGATTCGACATTTTCCGAAGTTAGTGCCATTGTTTCAGACATAAATTCTCCTGGTTCTAGGTTTACGGTCCTGTGCACATTTTAACGGTTCTGGGTAAAAGCCGGGATAGGGTAAGGGGCGATCGCGTTTAGGAAGAGGAGGAATTTTGGAGGTGAACCACAGATTTCACGGATTTTCACGGAGGGGAGAGGTTCGCAACGTCTGGGGGGTCCAAGAATTCGGGCCACCCCAGACCCTGTTGCTGCCTTAAACCATTGCGGGTTCTAAGAGTTTAATGCTGGAGAATTTGAACTCAGTAGTAGTTACGGTGTCATTTTCTTTGGAGTGGATGACTTGATGGGTCATCAGGTAATAATCTCCAAATTTGTCGTAGGTATCCTCAAAGTCGAGTTCTCGGATCAGGTCGTTCGTTTGAGCATTGCGGAATACGACATGATAGCGGGTGGCAACATAGCCTTCGCCAGTATCCAGACTTTCTGCGGTATCAATCGTAAACGCCATGCGGCCCATGACTCGGCTGACTTGGCAGATTTCGGTCCCTCGGATTTTGTAGTTAGACCCCATCGCATCCCCTTTGACCAGGATTTCTATGGCATCGGTGTCATCGGATTCCCCAGCGCTAAAGCTGTTTTTGCCGTGGGCGTCCTCAAATTGGCTCCGTTTGCGGTGGGTGACGATATCCCGCAATTGGGTATAGACGCTTTGTTGCACTTCTTCGTTGTCGATTCCGCTGACTTCTACGGTGAGGTCACCTTTAATGTGAATTTGGCCGGTATAGGTTTCTTCTGCCTGTTTGACTTGGAGTTCGGCCCGATATCCGGGAAAGTTAGAGTCCCATGTGTAACGGTTTTCGTAGGCTGCCCGAAATAAATCACGGGGGTTAGCTTGTTCTGTCATGTTTGCCCTTAGTTTCTCAATGTTGACCTTCTTTTAGGGTACAAGCTGACTGGGCTGGTTGTGGTATCGGTGTAGAGGGAATCGCCGTCTGGGGTTTACCGAGTCCGGGGGTAAAGCCCAGGGAAGACAAACTAAGTTTTTTACCAAATTTCTGCATTTGTGTCCCTGAAGACCTGCACTATCGGCGTTCTTCTCGGATAGGAGTGGAATGGAGGTTGAGGGAGGGGCTAATCTCCGGGGAGGATTTAGAACTTAAGCAGGGGGCAGCTAGGGGCAGATTCACGGTGACGGTTGAGCCGAGTCCTTCCCCCATACTATAAAAGTGAATCTCACCGCCCATACCTTCGATAATTTTTTTGGATAGGGATAGACCTAGACCTGTGCCGGGGTAGGGACTGGTATAGGCTTCATGAACTCGAAAAAACGGTTCAAAGAGTCGCGATTGATATTCTAGGGGAACGCCGATTCCCGTATCGGAAATGCGAATTTCTACCCGATTGGGATGGTCTCCCTCGTCGTTCAGCACTTTGTGAGTGAAGGTTTCGGCTTCGATAGTTATGCCACCTTGGTGGGTAAATTTAATCGCATTGCCCACTAGATTTAACATGACTTGAAGCAACTGTTTTTCATTTCCTTGTAAGAAAATATTGCGGGAATTAGAGGGCTGAGTAATTTTAAAAGTGAGCTGTTTAGATTCAATTTGATTGAAGGCACAGCGCTCAATGTTTTGTAAAAGCTTATGTAAATTAATGGGAGTGAGTTCTAGTTCTAGGATGGGAATGGTTTTGGGTTTATTGAAATCCAAAACGTCATTAATCATGTGGAGGAAGTGGAGGGCGCTATGGTGAGCTTCATGGATAAATTCCCGTTGTTCTTCGGTATCGTCTACCATATCATCGAGAATGAGTTGCAGAAATCCGATGATATGGTTGAGGGGAGTGCGGAATTCGTGGGAAATTTTGCCCAAAAAATCATGTTTGAGGCGGGCGGCTTCTTGGGCTTGTTGTCGGGCTTCTTGGAGTTGGTGATAGAGGGTAGCGGAGGCGATCGCACTGCCTGCTTGTTTGGCAACGTCTTGCACTAATTCGATTTCTGCCTCACGCCACAGGAGGGGACAATGCTCTCGATGAATCCTGGATTTATGGACTTGATGATACAAGACGATCGCGCCATTGGGTCGATCTTCATAGGCTGTGGGAACAATCAAAGTAGAATAGCGATCGCCATTTTCTTGGGGTAGAGTTGTATCCACGAGGACAGGTTCAAGGGTGGCGATCGCCCTGCCAATTTCTGGACATTCCTCTAGTCTGACTTCCCATCCCAACATCGAAGGCATTGCCTGTTGCTGATACTCAGCTACCACCTTTAAGGGCCGATTCTCGTCCTGATAAGAATAAATAATACAACGGCTTGCACCCAGTCCACTCCCTAAATCGCGGGCAGTTTGCTGCCAAATTCGCTCCAAGTTAGACGTGCGATGAATACTTTTAGCAATTTGTAGTAGGAGCTGTTGTGATTTTTTGGATTGTTTCTCAGACATGACACCCTTCCCCTAATCGGCTCAATTTGCCGAACGTTGCATAATATTTTTTATCATCATTAAAGACTCGTCAGTATTGATTCTAATCGCTTTGGGAGGATTATTCAGTCAAATCCCTGAGAAAGAAGCGCCGGAGAGTCAACCTGCAAACTGGCTACCCGAAAGCGGTATATATTCAAGTCCACTGGAATTTTTGCACGATCTTTCTCTCCATGACCAGTGTCTTGCGGTATCTTTATAAAATCTTTAGGAAGGATAATTTAAGAATAATCTTCTGTCAACCGTATAATTACGGAATTGATTAGGGTTGAGGCGATTTAACCCGAGGGCGATCATGTAAAGATATCGTGAAGCTCCCTACCTCGGGTCTGGCGCGATCGCCCATCTCGCCATCCAAAAACCCATTCGTCTTTCGGGACAATATTCCATCCCAATCCCCGGAAATTCCTGCCCTAATTTACAGTCTTGTTTTTTCCGGGAATCCTGGGAGGAACCCCTTAAAGCAATAAATCAATGGACTCGGAGTTTGGAGTAAAAATCATCACGGGTTTTTGATAGAGCAAGACTGTAAAAGTCACCGTCGAACCGAGTCCTTCACCCATGCTATAAAAATTGACTTCTCCCCCCATTGCTTCAATCAACCTTTGGGAAATCGCCAGTCCTAATCCGGTCCCCCCATATCGTCGGGTTCGTTCACCATCCACTTGAGAAAACGATTGAAACAGTTTATCTTGTTGATCCAGAGAAACGCCGATGCCGGTGTCAGCAACGGCTATAGAGACCATTCCTGGAAATTCTTGGTCTTGAAAAAATACCGGGTATTCGATAATTTCAGCGGTAATCGTGATTCCCCCTTCATGGGTAAACTTAATGGCATTTCCGACTAAATTAAACAGAACCTGTAACAACCGTTGATAGTTTCCATAGAGAATAATTTCATCTTCCGTGCGGGGTTTATAAACCTGGAAACTTAAATTCTTTTGCTGTCCGTGAGCGCGAGCATGATTTTCAATTCCGCTTAAAAGTTCATCAAGTTTCACCGGAACTAAATCGAGTTCCATCTTGCCTGCTTCAATTTTGGCAATATCCAAAACATCATTAATTAAATTGAGCAAATGGACGGCACTGCGATAGGCTTCTTTAATAAATTCTTGCTTTTCTTCTTCATCTTCGGCCATATCATCCACAATTAATTTGAGGAACCCGATAATGCCATTGAGGGGAGTCCGCAGTTCGTGGGAGGTATTGGCAAGAAACTGACTTTTGATCTGGGAAATTTCTTCGGCTTTTTGACGAGCTTCTTCTAATTCTTCATAGAGGGTGGCATGGGCGATCGCCGTGCCGACTTGTTCGGCGAGTTCCTGGACTAACTCAATTTCGCCCATACTCCAGGGACGCGCGGGGGTGGTTTTGGGGGATTCCGCCGGATGTGCATCCAACTGTTGAGCGGTGAGGATGCCTGGGCGATCGAGACAAATTAAGCCATTGGGGCGATCTTGGTAGCTCGTCGCCACGACTAACATAGACTCAGGACCCGAGGCGATCGCCTCCTCATGACCCACAATCACTGCCCCTTGAGTCAGCAAAACCTGGTTCAGAGAAGGATGCTCCGCCAGATAGAGGTCCTGCCCTTGGAGGGGCAGTAAGGGTGGAGTGATGTACTCTGCCACCACCCGCACTTTTGGGTTTCCCAGTTGGTAGGGACAGATAATACAACGACTGACCCCCAATGCTAACCCCAAACCCTGGACGGTTTCGTTCCAGATCGTATTGAGGTCCAGGGTGCGGCGGATCTTGCGCGCCATTTCCCCCAGAAGTTTTTGATAGAGTTCCGAACCCGGAGGCAAAGTCCGGCGAATACTGCCTAAAATGCTATTGAGGAATTTGTGATGCCGATCTAAGTGATTCAGCGCGATCGCCTGGGAATTGCTGGATTGCTCCTGCTGCCCCCACAGGAGCGCATTGGGCAGTAACCGTCCGATCACCAGCACTTCGAGCGGTTCTCCTTGAGGCGGAAAAATCGGACTGATTGCCAGTTCAAATAAGAAGTATTGATCGCCATAGCGAAACGGATAGCTAAACCGCTCAGGAATTCGGGAGTTTAACACCCGCTCCACCCGTTCTAAATAAGGGGTGATGCTTAAGGGTTTAAAACGCTCTCCCACGAAAGTGCCGACGATTTCCTGGGAATTTAACCCGTAATTTTCAGCATTTGACCAATAAAATCCTCGATATAAACCCGAGGCATCTTGAGTAAATGCCAGTTGTGCTCCTAGCGATCGCAACCAACTAGAATCATTTTCCGCAGGATAAGCAGGGGGTGTAGAGTCATTCACGGCACGGGAAAAATCATCACCGAAAGGGCATCACTAGGGTTTCAAAACCCCTTATTTTTGCACATCCTGAGCTGAGGCAATTCATAAATGCCCCGACTAGAACCGGCATGGAATCTCAATCATTCCACTCTCCACGGGGGGGAACCGGAGGATTGCGGGTCAAATTGCGCGTTAATTCATCATCGCGACTGGCGTCCCCCCGTAACCATTGTCGCAGGGCGGTTTCAATGACTTTGCTCGGATCGTTGGTCAAATGACTGACGCGATCGAGCAGTTCGGGATCGATATGGATCGAAATCTCTACTTTTTCGGGGTTGCGACTATATTGCACAGCCTGATCGTTCATACAGTTCTAAATTTCTTAACTGAGGTATAAGGTGACAGGTCTCTGGGGAAAGAGTGCCAGTTCAAAATTCAAGTTCCGCGCACTCAATACGGCTCTGGTGAGTCGGCAGTGAAGAACCGCAGGAGAACTCAGGTAGATCAGTACCGGAGAATCCCTGCGATGTCATCCTATCTATTGTACGATGCTGCTTCCAATCTATCTACTGAGATTGAGCCATCTTGGGGGATAACGGGATGATTCCCGTGGGTCGTTAGCGTTAGCGCGATCGCCAGCAATCACTCCTAGCTAACACCGGGTTTGTAGCGAACTTGAGCAAGGGTTAGGCTCTCTTAAAGTCCCTAACCAGCATCTTGGCGGCTCACCCTTGAGCGGTTGAGTTGTTTTTCCAGCCAACCGGGTTGCAATGGGCGGTAGTGGGTTTAGAGCCTCGATGCTATCACAGAATTAAATTCTGTTAATAATCACGGCGCAAATGCGATCGTCCGATCGCCAATGGGGAAACTGCTCAAAGGGGGACCGTCTGGACCCGAAAAGTATTAAAATGTGTTAAGAAATAGGGTGAGGGCAAGGGAATCGCCGGGGTCTAAGTGACCGGGGGTGACAACCCTTGTTTAAACCATCTTGCCCATTGCATCCGAAGCCTATCGCGCCGATAACTGACAAAAGCGTATGACCGACGTTCCTGTATCTCGCATTCGTAACTTTTCAATCATTGCTCATATCGACCACGGAAAATCCACCTTGGCCGACCGTCTCCTCCAGGTGACCGGCACAGTGGAAAAACGGGCCATGAAGCAACAGTTCCTCGATAACATGGAACTGGAACGGGAGCGCGGCATCACGATTAAGCTGCAAGCGGCCCGGATGAACTATCAGGCAAAAGATGGGGAAAAATACGTCCTCAATTTAATCGATACCCCGGGTCACGTGGATTTTTCCTACGAAGTCTCCCGGTCCTTGGCCGCTTGTGAAGGGGCGCTGTTGGTGGTGGATGCTTCCCAAGGGGTAGAGGCCCAAACCCTAGCTAACCTGTATTTGGCCCTGGAATACGATTTAGCAATTATTCCAGTTTTGAATAAAATTGACCTGCCCGGAGCAGAACCGGAACGGGTTAAAAATGAAATTGAACAAATCATAGGTCTCGATTGCTCCAATGCCATTCTCGCTTCGGCGAAAGAGGGGATCGGGGTGGATGAGATTTTGGAGGCGATCGTCAATCGGATCCCCGCGCCCAAAGATACGGTGAATGCTCCCTTGCGCGCCTTGATTTTCGATAGTTATTACGATGCCTATCGCGGGGCGATCGCCTATTTTAGGGTGATGGATGGGACTCTCAAAAAAGGCGATCGCGTCCGACTCATGGTCGCCGGGAAGGAATACGATGCCGATGAAATCGGCGTCCTCTCCCCCACCCAACAACCCCTAGACGAACTTCACGCCGGGGAAGTGGGCTATCTCGCCGCCGCCATCAAAACTGTAGAAGATGCCCGGGTTGGGGATACCATCACCTTGGCTAAAGAACCGGCAGAAACCCCCCTACCGGGCTACACCGAAGCGAACCCGATGGTCTTCTGTGGCCTATTTCCCACGGATGCAGACCAATTTGAGGACCTGCGCGAAGCCCTGCAACGCCTCAAACTCAACGATGCCGCCCTCTCTTATGAACCGGAAACCTCCAGCGCGATGGGGTTTGGGTTCCGCTGCGGATTCCTGGGACTGCTGCACATGGAAATCGTCCAGGAACGCCTAGAACGGGAGTATGACCTGGATTTAATTACCACTGCTCCCTCGGTGGTTTATCTGGTGACCAAAATCAACGGGGAAAAGGTTTACGTTGATAATCCCAGTCTTTTGCCCGGTCCTCAAGAACGGGAAAAAATCGAGGAGCCTTATGTGCGGGTGGAGATGATTACCCCAGAAACCTACGTTGGGGCTTTGATGGAACTCTGTCAAACTCGCCGTGGGGAGTTTACGGATATGAAGTACCTGACCCCGGACCGGACCACGTTGGTGTATGAGTTGCCGTTGGCGGAGGTGGTGACGGACTTTTTTGACCAGATGAAGTCGCGATCGCGCGGGTATGCCAGCATGGAATATCACGTCATCGGCTACCGGGAGAATCCGTTGGTGCGGATGGATATTTTGATTAAAAATGACCTGGTGGATGCCCTAGCGATGATTGTCCATCGCGACAAAGCCTATGTCATGGGCCGCGCCTTGGTGGAAAAACTCAAGGAACTGATCCCCCGCCATCAATTTAAGGTCCCACTCCAAGCCTCGATTGGGTCTCGGGTGATTGCCAGTGAAAATATTCCCGCCCTGCGGAAGGATGTGTTAGCCAAATGTTATGGGGGGGATATTTCCCGGAAGAAGAAACTGCTGAAAAAGCAAGCTAAGGGTAAGAAACGCCTCAAGGCGATCGGGACCGTGGATGTCCCCCAGGAAGCATTTATGGCTGTCCTCAAGCTTGATCGGAGTTAAAACAGGGAGTTTTAAGGGTTATATAGCAATTTTCACATTCATGAAATACGTCTATTCGCTCCCCCCTAGCCCCCCTTGGAAAGAGGGAAACCTGAGAAAGTCCCCCTGTTCCAGGGGGGAAACCCAGAAAGTCCCCCTTGATAAGGGGGATTTAGGGGGATCCTGACTGGAATTGACCCACAAGAGAAAGGCCATATAACAAAACGTAAAGTTTTAATTAACTTTGCTTCAAAAGCGCCAAAAAGGGCGCTTTTTTTGTTATTTTAAGAAAGAAATTAACGGGATGCCAGGTTTTGAGCCGATGGCTCTGTCTGTTCTAACTCTAAGTAGCTTAAAAGTATGAGAATATTGGTTACGGGTGGTGCTGGTTTTATCGGTTCCCACCTCATTGATCGGTTAATGGAACAAGGGCATGATGTTTTATGCCTAGATAACTTTTTTACCGGAGATAAGCGAAATATCAGCAAATGGTTGGGAAACCCCTCTTTTGAACTGATTCGCCACGATGTAACCGAACCGATTCGGTTAGAAGTTCAGCAAATCTATCATTTAGCTTGTCCTGCATCGCCGGTTCACTATCAGTACAATCCAGTAAAAACCATTAAAACAAACGTCATTGGCACCATGAATATGTTGGGACTCGCCAAGCGAGTTAAGGCGCGACTTTTAATGGCTTCTACCTCCGAAGTCTATGGGGACCCAGACGTGCATCCTCAAACTGAAGACTATCGGGGAAATGTCAATACGATTGGAATTCGGAGCTGTTACGACGAAGGAAAACGAGTGGCAGAAACGCTCTGTTTTGATTACCACCGTCAAAATCATGTAGATATTCGGGTCGCTCGAATTTTTAACACCTTCGGGTCCAGAATGTTAGAAAATGATGGACGAGTGGTGAGCAATTTTGTGGTGCAAGCGTTGCGAGGAATTCCTTTAACCGTGTATGGAGATGGTTCCCAAACCCGGAGTTTCTGCTATGTTTCTGACTTAGTAGAAGGGTTAATCCGGTTGATGAATGGAGAACATATCGGTCCCATGAATTTGGGGAATCCGGATGAATACACCATTTTACAACTGGCTGAAAAAATCCAGAAAATGGTGAATCCCGATGCGCCGATTCAATTTAAGCCCCTTCCCCAAGATGATCCTCGTCAACGCCAACCTGATATCACCCTGGCGAAGACTTGGCTGGGATGGGAGCCACAAGTTCATGTGGATGAAGGATTAAGGTTGACCATAGAAGATTTTCGCGATCGCCTGATATCTCCATAACCATGCGGGGTAATCTTTCAGTAGGAGAATAATCTAGCTAGGGAGTGGAAATATTCCCCCGCATGGGATAGAGTATAATCGCGATTACTTCAGGGTGCAGCATACAAAAATTGGACGGGATGAAGGAGCAGGGAAGCTAAAATCAGCGATCGCCTAAAATAGAAAGTTAGGACGAAATCAAAGGGGGACAAAATGAGAGATTCCTGAGTATTTCTCCCCCCATCCATTTCTAAAGATTTTCCCCCTTCTTCATGGGACCGACTTCTATAAATTTGCAGGAGATACCTTATATGCGCGTTTGTGTTATTGGTACAGGATACGTTGGCCTAGTAACAGGAGCTTGTTTAGCATACACGGGTCATCATGTGATCTGTGTGGACAATAACGAAGAAAAAGTCAAAGTCATGAAATCCGGACGGTCCCCAATTTATGAACCGGGACTGTCTGAAATCATGCAAGAAGCCTCGGAAGCCGGACGGTTAGAATTTACCACGGACTTAGAATATGGCGTCTCCCACGGTGAGATTTTATTCATTGCGGTGGGTACTCCTCCCCTCCCCACGGGAGAAAGTGATACCCGCTATGTAGAAGCCGTAGCACGAGGCATCGGTGCTCATCTGCAGAAAGGGTATAAAGTCATCGTCAATAAATCTACTGTTCCTATCGGTTCCGGTGACTGGGTGCGGATGATTGTCCTCGATGGCGTCACGGAACGGCATCAAAATGGTGGCACTAAAGACGAAACTGCCAAACAACTGGGTGTGGAATTTGATGTAGTCAGTAATCCTGAATTCCTGCGGGAAGGGTCAGCGGTTTATGATACTTTTAATCCCGATCGCATCGTCCTGGGGAGCAACAACCCCCGCGCACTCAAATTGATGGAAGAACTCTATCAACCCATCATCCAGCGCAAGTTTGCCGAAGATGCTTCTTTACCCCCAGTTCCGGTGGTTTTGACGGACATTAGTTCGGCAGAAATGATTAAATATGCCGCTAATGCCTTCTTAGCGACTAAAATTAGCTTTATCAACGAAATCGCCAACGTTTGCGATCGCGTCGGTGCGGATGTGGTGCAAGTCTCCAAAGGCATGGGTCTCGACTCCCGAATTGGCACGAAATTCCTGCAAGCTGGCATCGGTTGGGGGGGTTCCTGTTTCCCCAAAGATGTGTCTGCAATGGTGCATACTGCCGATGACTATGGCTATGATGCTCAGTTACTGAAAGCGGCGATCGAAGTTAACAAACGTCAGCGTCAGATTGCCATTGAAAAATTGCAGCATGAACTGAAAATTCTCAAAGGCAAAACCGTTGGATTGTTAGGGTTAACCTTCAAACCCGATACGGACGATATGCGCGATGCACCAGCCTTGAATTTAATCGAACAACTCAACCGTCTCGGTGCTAAAGTGAAAGCCTATGACCCCATTGTTTCTCAAACTGGGATTGGTCAAGGCTTGAGTGGGGTGTTGGTCGAAACCGACCCGGAACGCTTGGCGGATGGTTGCGATGCCTTAGTTCTGGTCACGGATTGGAAGCAATTCCAAAGTTTGAACTATGAGAAAATGGCGCAATTGATGAACCATGCGGTGATGATTGATGGTCGTAATTTCCTCGATCGCGAAATGCTGCAAAAAGCAGGGTTCCGCTATGTGGGAATTGGCCGGTCTTAAGTCTTAGGGATTAAACGATTAGGCGGGGTTTTTCACCCTCGCCTAATCGTTTAATTGGGTTCAAATCGGCTATAAAAGACGATTCACCAGCCAACCTGCGATCGCACCGCCTAAGACTAACCAGGCGGCATTGATGCGCCAAACTAAGGCAAAAATAGCGGCGATCGCTGCAATCAAAGCCGCAATCCAATCAATCTGGAGCAGTGCAGTCCATAGCGGTAATCCGATAAAATTAATCTGCAAAGTGCTCACCGCTAATTGAACCGTCACCACCGCCATAAGTGCCACGGCACTAACATTAATCGCATCTAAAAACGCTGAAGTCCATTTACGCGATCGCAAGCGCGGAATCCAAGGATTCAGAATTAATACAAACAGGAACGATGGCAAAGTAATCCCCAAAGTCGAGACAATTGCACCAGGAAATCCTCCTATCACATAACCGATAAAAGTTGCCGTGGTCAGCAAAGGACCCGGAGTGACTTGACCCATTGCTACCGCATCTAATAACTGTTGCTGAGTCAACCATCCAAATTCATCCACTAATTGTCCCTGTAAGAAAGCAATTAATACATAACCACTGCCATATAAAACGCTACCAACTTTGAGGAAAAATAACCCCAATTTCCACAAAGGAACGGTTTCGGAAGTTACAGCGGGAACGGGAGATAAACTATTTGGAGTTTGGGATAAAGTGAAACCGAAAAGCCATGCGCTTAAAGTCGGTTGAGTCCGCCAATTTAGCCAAACTGCACCCAATATTCCACCTAACAACAAGGCGAACACTTCATTCACACCGAACCAGACTGCCATCGCAGTGGCGATCGCAATCATCAGCAATTCCCGAGACTTCACCGCCTTTTTCCCCAAGCGCCACAATGCGGTAAAAATAACTGCTAAAACTGCCGGTTTGATGCCATATAACAAGGGATAAACTTGGGGTAATTCTCCAAATTGCACATATCCCCACGCCAAAGCAGCGGTCATTAATACGGCAGGGACGACAAAACAAGTTCCGGCAACAATTAATCCCAACCCACCGGCATAGATATAACCAATATGAATCGCCATTTCTGTGGAATTGGGACCGGGGATTAAGTTAGTCGCACCTACGAGGTCCAGAAATTGTTCCTGGGTTAACCATTGCCGCCGATGGACCACTTCATCTTCCATCATGGCAATATGTGCTGCTGGACCTCCAAATCCAATGATGCCGAGTTTGAGGAAGACTTGCGCGAGTTCAAAGAGGGGAGAGAGGTTCATTGTTTAACCACTGATTTCACTGATTTTCACGGAAGAAAGAGAGGGGTTGGGAGGGAGATTATTTTAGATAAATTAGGAGGTTTAAGCCGGGGATGGTTCGGGAGAGGGTCCAGAGTAAAAGGCTGAGATAAAGTAGGCCGAGGGTCCATTGATACCAGACTAAACTGGAGATGATGCCGGGGAGATGTTCGTCTCGCAGGCGGATGTCATTGAAGCCAAATTTTAGGAGATTATTGAGGCTGAAATCGTAATAATTTAGCCAACTCCAGCGGCGGTTCCAAAGGAGGGGGAGATAGCGTTCTCTCATGGTAGGAAAGCGGGGAATAATGGGTAAGCGTCCGATCGCCAAGCGGAGTTGACGCATTCCGGTATCTTCTACAAAATAGCTGGAGTCGATGAGGTTATGATAGCGACCTTTTTTGTAGAGGATGATGATTAAAAGGGTGGGGATGGGGATAATCAGAATTCCTAAGCAGGTTAGGGTTAATAAGGGTTCGCTACTGGTGCGAATAATGGCAAATAGTCCGATACTGGTTAATCCGAGGGAACTGGATAGCATCCAAGTGGTTTCAAAGGCGGTGGGAATGATGGGTTTGGGAAGGATGCGCCGATAGCGATCGACGAACCAAAATAAGATACTGAAATAGGCGATTGCCACTAATCCTACGCCAAAAATAAGCCAAAAACTGGTCCCGTAGCGTGTCAGTAGTAACAATGCACTTAACCCTAACCAATGGATGGCGCTTCGCAACCATCCCGGGAGGGAAAGGGGTTCGCCAGCAACGGCGCGATCGCGTAACTGGATATAAGTTGCTAGGTCAATTTCTGGTAAATTTAGGACTTCGCTGAGACTGCCAAAAATGCGCTCTTCTTGATTACGGATGATGGCATCGGCTTGATTTTCTGACAATCCTAGTTTGAGTAATTGATGTCGGGAGGCGGTATTAATATTAATTTTGATTAATTGATGAAACAGATTCTCTTGTCGGAGGTTTTCGGTCAGATATTCCATCTGATTGGCATCGGCAATTTGTTCTTGTTGGCGGAAATTTCGCACTAACTGACGCAAGAGGGTTTCATTTCCCGGGAGACTGGGGAGAGACAGTTTTTTCCCAATTTGTCCCGGGTCGCCGGTAATTCTAGCGGATTCTGAATCGAAGCGTAATCCGGCGACATTGATAGAAGCAGAATTGGCAAAAGTTGTATCACTAAAGGCAACGCGATCGCGCAGACTCGCTTCCCGAAAATTGATAGACTGATTAAAGGCAGTTTCTCGAAAACTGGCTAAATTGCGGAAAGCTGTTTCGGTTAAAAACAGAGCTTCTGCAAACTTGGCGCGGTCAAATAAAGCGGTGTTCTCCCAGTGACAGCCACTAAAATCGGCATTGCGATTCCATTGCGATCGCGTAAAATTTGACCCTTGGTTAAACTGGACTTGATTAAAGTTCCCCGACCCTTCAAACCGACTTGCTTTAAAATTAGCCGTTCCTTGAAATAACCCCTGATTAAATCTTATATCTTGAAAAAATATGCTTCCCTGAAATCGGGCTTCTGCCACAAAATTGGCTCCGGCAAAACTGCTGAGTTTACTAAACCGAGCGTCGGACCAATCGGCTAATTTATCAAAAATTGCTCCCATTGCTTCAACGCGATTGAGGAAGAAACTATGGTTAAAATGGACCTCTCCCATGAAATGAGTGTGAACCAGTTTAATGGGTTCTTGAAAGAGGGTAATTTCTACTTGATTCGGAGGAACCCCCAAGAGCGATCGCGAAAGTTGACTCAACCGCGCCAACCTTGTGCGATCGCGTTGCAGTTGCGATCGCTCTTGTTCGGAGAATAAGGGTAAAAACGCCTCCCCATAAAGCGGTGCTCTTAATCCCAACTCATTTCCCGCAAAGTCTCCTTGAATGATGGAATAGGATAAATCCAAAGCAATGGGGGTTCCGGACCGATTTAGTTGATTTTGTAACAACGGGTAAAATCGGTCTCTAAATTCTGCATTACTGGGGGTTAAATCAATTACCAACTCCCGCAAATCAATGGTCCGCACTCCTTCGGAGATAATCGGGGAGTTAATTCGCTGTTGTAATTGCTCTAGGGTTAGGCGTTCCCGCGTCCCTGGGTTGGGATTTAAAGGGGTAATTGCTGCATGAGCGGGGAGGTCACTTATCGGGTTAAAGATTAAATTTAAAATAATTATCAAAAATAAAATTAGTCGCTTTTTCATGCCAATTCAGCTTGATATTAAAAATAAATGGTATATATTTATTTTTGCTTGGTAGTAACGACAGCAAGTCATTACTACCAAGGGTATTAATGGCCCATTGTTAGAACAATTTTACCTTGCATCGACCCAGTTTCTAACAACTCATGTGCAGCAACTGCTTGCTCTAAGGGGAATGTTTTACCCAGATGAATCTTTAACTTGCCTTCATCAAATAGCCGCCCACATTGCTGTAACATCTTGGCTTGATCTTCTTGCTCCGTAATTCGATTTTGTAACATCGGAGTCAGCATCAATTCAAAACTGATGCGATGATTGCGGAGTCGCGAGGTTTTTAACGTCCCCTGTTCTGGATTGGGTTCTAAAATGGTAACCACATCCCCATATAAGCGCACCGCTTCAGCGGTTTCAAAAAAGGTTTTGTCACCGACGGTATCAAATCCGATGTCTGCACCTTCCCCATTTGTCCAGTTCATCACGGTCTCAATGACATTTTGTTCTTTATATAAAATGACTAAATCAGCACCCAATTGGCGGACAAATTCGGCTTTTTCGGGGGTACTGACGGTGGTGGCAACTTCAGCACCTTTGAGTTTAGCCAATTGGATGGCGACATGGCCGACACCCCCTGCACCGGCCTGAATTAGCACTTTTTGGCCCGGTTGTAGACCCGCGCGATCGTAGAGTGCTTCCCAGGCAGTAATCAGGACGAGGGGTGCAGCAGCAGCTTCTACAAAGCTGAGAGACGAGGGTTTTTTGGCGACAAATCGTTCGTCGATCGCAATATATTCGGCATAGTTGCCGTGAGGTCCACCCAATCCGCCATTACAAAAATATACTTCATCTCCCACGTTGAGGGTTTGGACGCCGGAGGCGATCGCCTCTACGACTCCGGCGCCATCACATCCCAGGATATCCGGGGTGAGATCTGGATGAAAGGTTCCGCGTTTGCGGATTTTAGTATCGATGGGATTGACCCCAGCAGCATGAAGGCGGACTAAAATATCCCGATCGCCTTCTAATTGCGGACCCGGAATATCTTGCACTTTCAAGACATCCGCCGCTGCGCCTAATCCGGTCATGATAACTGCTTTCATAGTCTTTCCTCAAGAGTTTGTTTTATCAACTGTCTGACACTTTGTCTCGGCTAGAGTGTAACGGTAGGGTAAGATGAAGATGACTTACCCTACTGACCGCTTTCTCACTTGATTTACATTCGGCCTAATTTCCAAATTTTGACCTAAATGTAGGGAGAGGGAGAAGGCGATCGCCTGATTACCTCACTGGGTAGTTCCCGCCATAAGGCAATCCCCCCTAGTAACCCGGTGATATTAGGAACAATGGTGACATTAGCGGGTAAATCCAAGGTGATTTTTTTAGCTTCACCGCCACCAATGTAGAGGCGATCGTAATTAAACAAATGTTCTAAATTGGCGATCGCTTTTTGTAAGCGGCGATTCCACCGTCTATCACCCACTTTATCCAATGCCGCACGTCCCAATTGTTCCTCGTAGGTTTGACTTTTGCGGAAAGGATGATGTCCCAGTTCCAAATTTGGCACCAGTGCGCCATTCACAAATAAGGCACTACCAAACCCAGTCCCCAGGGTGATCGTGAGTTCGACTCCTATTCCAGAAATTGCACCTAAACCTTGGATATCTGCATCATTGCAAACCCGAACAGGTTTTTCCAAGACATTCGTCAGCGCTTCGGCGAGATTAAACTCCACCCAATCCGGGTCCAGGTTCACCGCAGTGTAGATGATTCCATTACGAACCACCCCAGGAAAACCGACAGAAACCCGATCAAACTCACCTTGTTCTTTCGCTAAAGCCGCGATCGCCTCAATCACAGGTTGCGGTTTAGCAGGATTCGGAGTGGGAACGCGGTTACGTGTTGTCACCGCTTCCCCTGCTGCATCTAAAACAATTGTCTTTGTGCCACTACCGCCAATATCAACCGCTAGCGTTTTTATGGATTCCACTTGATTCACCATTGCACTATTAGGATGAGGAATGAAGAACTCTCACTGACATCTTGCACCCTTCTCAACTCCGGCGGGGGATAAATCCCCCACCTCATAGCTAAAGTCGGTTAAACCCGACTAAAAACCCCACTGAAGAAGACTTTTAGTCGTCTTTAGACGACTTTATTCTGTTAGGCGGGGGATTGATCCCCCGCCGGTTGTTGCAACTCTTCCCTCAATCAATCCCTACATTGTGAGAGATTGAGTATTCGTTTCAATCAACTTCGCTAAATCTTGTAGGAAGGCGGCAGCATCCGCACCATAGATAATCCGGTGGTCACAGGTAATATTGACCCGCATTTGTCGCCGGACCCCCATCATGCCATCTTCCGTGGCAACCACCTGATTTTTTGCCCCACCAATGGCGAGAATTGCACCCTGACCCGGAGGCAGAATTGCATCAAAGCTATCGACCCCATACATTCCCAAATTAGACAGGGTAAAAGTCCCGCTATTATACTCCGCCGGTTGTAACTGTTTAACTCGGGCGCGTTCCACCAAATCCTTCCAAGCGCGAGACAGGGAGTAAATATCCATTTGGTCGGCATTTTGCAGAACCGGCGTAATTAAACCGCCATCTCCCATTGCCACCGCAACCGCAATATTGATATTGCCATGATGTTGGATGCCTCCCTCCACACAACTGGCATTGACTAAGGGATGTTTCTGTAAAGTGAGGGCCACTGCTTTTGCCAGCAGGGCAGTCATGGTCACCCCTTTTGACTTAATCTGTTTGTAGAGCTTGTCTAACTGATCCGTTGTAATCGTATAGCCCACATGGAAAATCGGCACCTGTAATGACGCCACCATATTCCGGACTACCGCATTTTGCAGGGTATTGAAGGGGACCACATCTCCCGAGGCTGCCGGGGCCGCCTGGACTGCCTGGGTGGGAATTCTGGGGGGGGCTGCTACCGTGGGTTGGGGTGGGGTGGCGATCGCTGCTGGGGCCTTACCTGCAGCCGCTTCTACATCTTCCGCCACAATCCGACCAAAAGGACCACTGCCGGAGAGGGTTGCCAAGTCCACTTTGTATTCCTTGGCTAATTTTTTGGCCCGAGGAGAGGCAACCGCCCGACCATTTTGACGACTGGTAGTCGCAGCAGCCGTAGCCATTGCCGGTTCGGGTGTAGGGGATGGGGTAGACTCAGCCGGGGCTGCCGGTTGAGCCGATTTATTGCTGAGGTTCGCCCCTTGCTGCTTTGCCTGTTCGATTTCCGCTTCCGTTTCAGCTAACAAAGCGATCGGCGCACCCACGGGGGCCGCTTCCCCGGCGGGGACGAGGATCGTAGCGAGATAGCCTTCATAGAAGGACTCTACGTCCATGTCTGCTTTGTCAGACTCCACCACCACCACTGTTTCGCCCTTCTCCACTTTGTCCCCCGGCGCTTTTTCCCAAGAGACAATTTTGCCTTCGGTCATCGTGGAACTCAGAGCAGGCATGAACACTTCGTTAATCATAGGTAGCTTCTTTTCGACGCTCAAAACTAAAATAAAGCAAGTTTTTATTCTACCTTGATCCGTCCCCCGCGAAAATCTCCCCTGATTTGCACCCGAGAGGATACAGCATCTACTATATTTCCCTCCACCCCCATCCTCCCCATCCTCCCTATACCCTCATCCTCGTGACGTTGCTCTGCTGCGTCACGCATTCTGGAGGCTCTGCCTCCAGTCCCCGATCATCAGGCGCTTAAACTGCCTATTGTCCCTGTAACAGCTTCAACTCCTTACCAAAGCTACAGGCGGCAGAGCCGCCAAGAGTACATGACGCGGCTTCAGCCACGTCACGAGGATAAATGACCAATGATCCAAGGATAAAAGACCAATGACCAATGACCAATGACCAACTACAAGTCGCCGCGAATTTCCTCAACAACGCCATCGCGCAACACGACTTCTACCTGCATTTTTTTGATTAAATCCTCGCCGCGTTCCAGATAGAAAAAACTATCCATTTGTCCGCTGGCAACTTCTTGACCCATTTCCAAAGTCTGGACTTGTTGCAAATTTTGGAGAATTTGATTTTTCTGATCCAGCATTTCTCTTTGTCGTTGATTGGCCTGCATTTTCACTGATTCGATTTGTTGCTGGACTTGCGGCCCGGGGGGTTGAATGCTCTGCTTTTGGATCTCAAAAATCATCTGCTGGGCTTGCATTTCAAGCTGCTGGAGTTGCGTATCAATTTGATTGATTTGTCCTTGGAGTTGCTGCTGGACTTCTTCTTTCCAGCGCGGGGTAACGATCGCTTTGATAATGGTATTGCGCTTCAGAAGTAATTTCGAGTTAGAGACATCCATATTAGGTGACCTAAATAAAGGTTTAAGTGGAAAATTGGCCTAAAATTAGCCCCGTTATGCTACCATACCACGGGGCTAATCGGGCTTAAACGAACATTTTGTCAATGCGATCGCCGTAACGTTCAGTAATCACGGGCCGTTTAATTTTAAGGGTTTGGGTGAGCATTCCATTGTCCATCGAAAACGGTTCACTCAACAGGGAGAAGGGTCCAATGCGGTCATCAGGACGAAATCCTGGACGGTTTTTCACCTCCCGATTTAACTCCTGGCGGAACAGGTTCTCAACCTCGGGACTGGAGAGGTCAATTTCTGTGGTTCCGGATGCTGCAGGCGGATTGCCTGGGGAAACATTCTCCGGCAGACGCAGGGAGAGGTTTTGGGACAAGGCCCACTGTTGCAGGGCTTCAAAATTCGGCACAATCAAGGCCCCGAGGCACTTTTGGTCCTGACCCACGAGCATCATTTGGTCAATATAAGGACTGCGGATACAGGCATCTTCAATCGGTTGGGGTTCGATATTTTCCCCGTTGGTTAAGACAATGGTATCTTTAGCGCGACCCGTGAGGACTAAATCATTGCCGGGAGTCAACCACCCCAAATCCCCGGTATCAAACCATCCGTCGGGGTCGATCGCCTTGCTTGTCGCTTCAGGATTTTGGTAATACCCCTGCATAATTTGAGGACCCCGCGCCAAGACTAACCCTCGTTCCCCGGTTTGTAGGGGTTTGCGGGTTTCAGGGTGGACAATTAGCAGTTCGGTGTAGGGAATGGGACGACCCGCAGAACCCCGCAGATTCTGCCAATGCCTGCGCGCTGTCAAGACTGGGGTGGTTTCGGTTAACCCATACCCCACCAGTACATCAATGCCAATAATTTCAAAGAAATTTTCGATATGCATGGCGAGGGACCCGCCGCCACTAATCACATATTTGAGTTGACCCCCGGTTGCTTGGCGGACTTTATTATAAACGAGGCGATCGCCCAAGGCGTGGAGGGGCCAAAACACCGCCCGTTTAATTGCTGCCCGGAGTTTTTCACTCCCGGAAGCGGGTTCGAGTTGCAACTGCAATCCCTGCAAAACCCGACCCGCTTCTATATAGTTTTGAGAGAAACCAAAAAAGGTTTTAACCAGTTTTTGGCGATTGGCGGGTTGTTCCCGAAATTGCTTCTGTACCCCTTCATAAATCGATTCCCAGAGGCGGGGAACACCAAAAGTATATTTGGGGTGATATTCTTTTAAATCGGCTTTGAGATAACGAATATTCGTGTAAAATTGACTGCAACCTCGGGAGAGGAGAAAGTATTGCCCCATGCGTCCGAAACTGTGCCAAGTCGGGAGAATGGTAATGATGCGATCGCCGGGTTCCGGTTGCAAAATTGTCGGCAGGTTCTCGATTTGATGCAACAGATTCCCGTGACTCAGCATCACACCTTTGGGTTTACCCGTGGTCCCGGAGGTGTAGATTAAGGTTGCCAGAGTCTCCCGGGTGAGGGTGACGGGTTGCAATGTAAAACCGGCCCCTTTTGCCATCACCTGTTGAAAGGATAAAATTTTTACCGGCAAAGTATCATCCGTAGGCAGGGGTTCATCGGAGAGATAGATAATCCACTGGATGGGTAAGTCATCGAGTTGTGGGCGGAGTTTTTTGAGTAAGGCGAGATTTTCCACCACCAAACCCATACTACCGCTATTTTGGAGAATAAACAGCAGTTCCTCGCGATCGGCATCGGAACCGCGCACCACATCCGCTGCACCTGCTGTGAGTAGTCCTTGGTCCGCAATCATCCAGCGGGGACTATCGTTAGAAAAGAGGGCGACTCGGGGGGGGAGATTGTCGGCGATCGCCGGTAATCCCAAGGATTGCACCCCAGCGGCAAACTGTTGAATTTGCTCGCATAATTGACCAAACGTCAACTCAATCACGGGTTTAGCATGAGGGTCACATAATGCCAGGGTATTGCCAAACTGCGATCGGGCCAGGGGCCACACTTCCGGCATCGATTGAATCGCCTTATAATCCGGGGGTAGCTGTAAATACCCCCGTTCGCGATCGCTGATAGTGGTATCGGTTGAATAAGCAATCTGACTCATCGCTATTAACCTCTAAAAATAAAGATGTCTCTAAGAGTTTAATATTGATGGGTCGGTTTGATCCGGTATGGGTCCAGGGGGACAGTTTGCCAACTGGAACACCCCAGCAATTAGAACAGATGTGGGAACAGTAGGGCGCTTTTACAGAGAAAGACTAAAAATCCCCCAACCCAGAAACCGGGTTTTTACCAAAATTTAACCAACTTTACCAAAGACTCTGCAAAAAACCCGGTTTCTAACCCCCACAATCCAACTCCAAGCTACCAGAAACCGGGTTTTTGCCAAAATTTAACCAACTTTACCAAAGACTCTGCAAAAAAACCGGTTTCTAGCCCCTACTGTACTGCCATAAGTTCGATGCGATAAAAGCAGTAAATAGCTCTAATTTTTATGAAATAAAATTTATGATTTTCAAGCTATAATAAATCAATAAATTACTCCAACTATTTAGGGGGAGATCTAAATGTCTGAAGCCAATCAAAAGAACATGGGAAAAGTTTTTGCCACTTTAACAATTATCAATCGCGCCGACCAAATTCGAGCCGAAGATGGAACAATTACCCCAGACCAAGTTCGGTCCATCACTCTGCCCAATGTTTTAGTAGATACTGGGGCAACAACCTTGTGTTTACCCCCCCAGGCCATTGCCAAACTGGGACTAAAACTCCTCAAAGAAGTAGACGTTGCTACCGCAATGGGCATTGGCAAAGCGCGAATATTTCGAGATGCCACCCTGTCTATGTTTGACCGAGAAGGAACCTTTGAATGCTTGGAGTTACCCGGAGGAGGAGACGCCCTTTTAGGCGTGATCCCCCTAGAATCTTTGGGATTAGAAATAGACTTAAAAAATCAAACTCTCAAACCCTTGCCAATTAGCCCTACCGAAACCTATTTAACGATTTTGTAGGAGCAATAACAAGCGGTGATTTAAAAACACCACAAGATTAGTACCTGATGAGATTCAAGGGCCAAGTAACTGGTTTTCTTATCCATACAGTATCCCCAGCTAATTGGCCCCTCTATTCCCTCAACTCGCCCACTTGTCAACCCATTTCACTGTGCCTTCGTCAGCTAATAACCAGCGACGACAGACGATGTTTTCCCGGGTGGGGAGTGCGGCATCGTTGCCATGTTCGTCTTTATACAGAATCACATATTTATAGGCGATCGCCTTTCCGGCACTTTCCTCAAAGGGGATTTCCGCAAACCAGGTATTCGAGTTAATATACTCCAAAGGATAGGCTTTGGTAATATCCCAATTCCCCAATTCTGGACAATCTCCGGTGACCACCACATATTGACCCACGCTGGTGGAAAGTCCATTCAAAAGTGCACGCACTAAAACGGTGCCTTTAATCCGTTCCCCGACGTGACTAATTACGACTGCCTCTTTAGCACCCAGTTCTAATTGATGTAACATCCCCCCCTGTACTTCCAGTTTGCGGCGGGTTAAAATGCAGCTATGTTCCCCATCGGGTAAGTCAGTATGAACATCGATGGTGGTTGCTTCCCCACGATTCATCGCCACGAAGCACACCGAATCCCGATACCGGCGCACATAGGCATACACATCAGCGGTGAGATATTTACTCCATTGACTGCCTAGGGAAACCGCAGGATTCAGACGACGCACCCCCGACAGTAAACGAATATCCCGATAAATCGGGGTATCTGTATCCCAGCTTTCCATCATGGGACGGTTGTAGGGGTCGTTGTTGCCGTAGGGATTATTATCCCCATTGGTATCATTGTGCAGATACTGCTCGGTCCCGTAATAGATACAGGGAATTCCCCGGCAGGTCATAATTAAATTAATCCCCAAACGGAGGAGATCCGGGTCCGGGTTCAAGGTTTGGAACCGATGCATATCGTGATTATCAATAAAGGTAATCAGTTCCGTGGCGGTATTATAGCGATAATCCTGGTCAAAAATAGACTGGATCATTTGAAACCCCGGTTCTGCACCAACTGCCAATACTTCTCGAATTGCTGTGGCTAAACCAAAGTCCAGAATGGTCATTCCCGATTCATTGGCAAAGCTGACCGATCGCTCGTCATTGGGGTGGTTATAAATCCATTCTCCAAAGATAAATACATCGGGCTTGTGAGACTGAATATCGGCGTTAAACTCCTGCCAAAACCAGATCGGCATATGTTTGATGGTATCCACTCGCAAGGCATCGACGCCGCGATCTAGCCATTGTTTAATGGCAGATTTGATGTAGTTTCGATAGGTGATATTATTTTCGTTAAAGGTAGCCAAACCCGCTAATTCGCAGTTCTGCACCTGCCATTCATCTTCCCAGTTAGTGACTTCCCCGTAATGGTGATACCAGTTTTCTTTATCATCATTGAAATCGGCAATTTTTACCCCATCATCGTAAAGCTCCCCTTTAACACCACTAAAATCGGGGTTACTATGGTTACAGACAATATCGAGAATTAGTTTCATATCTCGTTTGTGTAACTCATCAATCAGTTTGTCAAAAACTGTATCGCGACTGTCTTGGGTGGCGTTGAGAGATGGGTTATCATCTGGGGCAATAAAGCGGGGATTGAGGCGTTTAAAATCGCGGGTCCAGTAGCCGTGAATGGCTGCTTGTTGGACGAATAAGGCTTCAACTTGTTCAAATAGAGGAGTTAACCAAATGGCGGTGATACCGAGGGATTTGAGATAGTCTAATTTGTCAATGATGCCTTGTAAATCGCCCCCCCAGTATTTGCCCCAATCTTCTCCCGAGGGGTCGTAGAGTTCAGGATTTGGGCCTTCGCTGTTGGTGGGGTCGCCATCATAAAATCGGTCTACGACGATAAAATAAATGGTTTCTTGACGAAATTCAATGGCCCGGGTGAATAGAAACTCAAATTCGTTTCCTTCTTCGTCTTTTTGAATCGTCATTTCAGCCCCGGTGGAGGCGTCAATATTCGAGGGGCCGAAGCCAAATGTGAGAGATTCTTCTTTGGAACTGGAAGTCGGCTGCATAATTTTTGTGAGACTGGGTTTAAAAAGGTAGAAAATTAAGTGTATAAGTACCTGAATACCACCTGAATCATACCCCCCGAAATCAGGTCAGTCATCTATCTGAAGGAACAAAAACTGACGCTACAACTATGCCTCGGGGGGCGACTGGCTAGAGTGGATGAACCCCTAGGTCTCTGGGGGGGTTTTGAGGGTGATTTTCCACTCTGTGAGACGGGAGGCGAGTTGGAGGTTTTGGTCCTCGGGCCCCAGGGCGACTGCCAACTGATCCGCAGTAACAAACACTTCAGCGGATTGATTCTCCACATCGAGGGCGATCGCCCCTTCCACTTGTGCTGGAGCTAAGGCATTGGCAATATAGGTAGCGGGGTCCTCGGACCAGGGTATCACTTCGATTTTTTCCCCAGGAATTTCCTGGGCGATCGCATTGAGATGTTCCCCTAGCTTACCGATACAAGCAGCCACTGGATCGATTTCCGGATCCAGAGAATGGACCGCAATTTTAGTGCGGGGGGTGATTTCTGGTTTCGTGGGGATGGAATCCCGCGCCACGCCTTTAATTTCAACCCGTGCCTGTCGAATTTCCGGAACGCGATCGCTAAACAAACCGGAAACTAGATAACTCGTAGCGCGGGAAACCCGTAACATGGGTTTAGAACTGGGGCGATCAAAGACTTTTTTCAGATAAACCTTGAATTGAGCACCCTCTTGATAGTCATCATTCGGCAACTTCTCATATTTGGGAAGTTCCGCTTCTACCAGGGGGTGACCCGCACCTCCGCTGACCCCCAAAACGACCCCACGAGCATCACTTTTGAGGACCTTACCCACAAGAACAGTCCCCTTGCGATCGGCAAACGTCTCTTGAATGTATTTGCACTGCTGTTCTTGCAATTTTTGAGTGAGAACCGTTTTGGTTTGCAAGGCAGCCAGACGCCCAAAATCTCCTTGATTGGGGGTGACATCCACAATCACGCGATCGCCGAGTTTGACTTTTGCCCCCTTTTTAATCGCCAAATCTAGGGGAATTTCGCGATCGCTATCCTCCACCGTCTCCACCACCGTCTTCGTCGCAATCACCCGAAACCCTTCCGCCTTCAGGTCAAGTTTGACCGCAAAATTTTCAAAGTAGTCTTCGGGAAAATCCTCATCGTTGCGGACTTGGGTCCGACGATAGCGCTCATATCCCTTCAGCAAAGCAGCTTTCAGCGCTGCCTGGACCGCAAGTGGCGGTAAAGAGCGCTGTTGACTCATCGTATCAAGCAGCGATCGGAGTCCGGGAAGACTGACCATCGACATTGAGAACACCTCCTACAACGCTGTTCCAAGTAGCTCTGCGCTGAGGGAATTTTACCTGAAAAGCCACCCATTTTTTAATCATTCCCTGGGGAGGGTGGGGAGATAGGGAGGGTGGGGGAGATGGGGGAGATGGGGGAGATGGGGGAGATGGGGGAGACCGCCATCGAGATGGGGGAGATGGGGGAGATGGGGAAGATGGGGGAGATGGGGGAGATGGGGGAGATGGGGGAGATGGGGAAGCAGAACTCCCTATCCTCCCTGGGGGGGGGGGGGGGGGGGGGGGGGGGGGGGGGGGGGGCGGGGGGGGGGGGGGGGGGGGGGGGGGGGGGGGGGGGGG
>NZ_JAMXFA010000018.1 GCF_025370785.1 Laspinema olomoucense D3b | reverse complement strand
TCCCCTATCTCCCCTATCTCCCCTATCTCCCCTATCTCCCCTATCTCCCCCATCTCCCCTATCTCCCCCATCTCCCCATCCACCTCATCATTCCCTAAAATTGATACTCAATTCCGGTGAGGAAATCAAGCCGTAAATTGGGATTATCCAGAGAGGGGTTATTAGCATATCTCAAAATCAATGTGTTATTAAACGACCATCCGTGAACGATAGGAATTCCTAAGGTAGTAGAAGATTCCATATAATAGTCATCAAAATCATCAAAGGGCAGCTCAAAGGTTACAAATTGACGCAGGGAGAGAAAATCAAAATAAACATCTTTATAGCGCATCCGATACTGAGCGACGGGAAAGTCCAAATCATCCTGACGGCGGTTGGAGTCTTCATAACGAATTCCTAGACCCAACTGCATATCAAAGGAGCGATCGGGTCCTGCTCTCCAGATGTTAATCCCTGGCCCTGTATATAAATTTGTCCGAATATCAATCCCATCGGTTTCATCCCGACGGACTAAGGAACTGATAAAATATTGATAGCGTTCCGTGGCATGATGGCGATATTCTGCATCAATTTGACCCTGGATTTGATTATCTTCCTCCGGAGAAACCCGACTATCATCATAGTCATTAATGAAACTAATTTGAAAATCTACTTCATCCGTGGGCCATTGGCGTTCTAAGGCGAAGTTAAAGGCGGTTTCACTGGTAATTTTGGCACCGGAAAAGAAGGAAGCACCTAGTTCCACTTGACCTTCCCACCCGCTGGGTTCAAAGGGAAAGAGGGAGGGGGATTCTTCTGATTGAGTGCCAAGGGCAATGTCACGACTTTCGGATAAAATTGCTAAGGAGCGATCGCCGAGTCCGATGGCGTTGTATGTGAGGGCAATCTGTGCGAGTAAGCTAGATTTGACCTGGGGATCCTCTAGGCGATTTGCGGTTGCTAATGCCTCCGAGAGCAAGTCTGTAGCCGTTGCCGGTTGTCCCAGCCTAAAATAGGCCATTGCGATCGCAGTTTGGACCCGAACCCGCGCCGAATCTTCTTCAATATCATTGGCGGCGATTAAGGCATCAGCCAAGAGAGTTTGGGCGCGTTCTTCCTGGGCGATCACCGCATATTTTAGGGCAATTTGAGTTAATAACTGCGCCTTAGCTTCGGGTTCTTCCAGGGTATTAACGACCCCTAATGCCTCTTCTAAAATTTGCAAATTTGACTGAGCAATATTGTGAATAGGTTGGTTCAGGTTTAAAACTGGCCTTTTCTCCCCAACTTGGCTAGGATTTATCTGGCTTTTTATCCCTGTCTCTGGGTTGGGATGAAAAAATGTACTCGGGGTTTGCGCAGCCGCCGGTAAACTTCCCGTTAACTCCGCTAGAAAAACACCTATCAAAACTAATACAATTGAACCCTTTAACTTCCTCACCGTCATCATCATTGGAGCATTTTTACCCGGTCGTTTGGTTTAGAAACCGCTATTCAGAAAAATTATATCCTGAACGTGGAAATCAGATTATCCAAATTGTAAATTCTCTGATGGAAAGTATTTACAATTTCAGCCAGAACAGAACCGGATAAAAAGAGAGCAACCCGGGAGGCGATCGGTGCGGCAACCCACCCCCACCCTATCCGCAAATATTTGTTACCACTAGAGAGTAACTTTTAATGGACTGGAGAAAAATCACCATGACTGAACAAAAACGCCCTAAATGGGATGCAGGCAGGTTCTGGAAAACCCTCTCCTATTTTGGAGCGGTCCCCTTTTTGGGGAATATTTCCTGGATCAGAAATCTTCTCAGTGGCGGGAAAAGTACCATCAGCACACCGGAAAAACCAGGAGTCATTCTCGTTGCTGGTGCTACCGGAGGCGTCGGTAAGCGGGTGGTGCAGAAACTCCAACAGCGGGGTTACTCTGTTAGAGGGTTAGTCCGAGATCTCAAGCAGGGACGAGAAATGCTGGGGACCGGAGTGGATCTGGTGGATGCAGATATTACCCTTGCTGACAGTTTGAGCGATCGCCTCTTGGAAGATGTCACCGCTGTCATTTCCTGTATCGGGACTCGGGTACAACCCGTCGAAGGCGATACCCCAACCCGAGAAAAATATTATCAAGGAATCAAATTTTATACCCCAGAAGTGGTGGATGTACCCGAACAAGTGGAATATCGCGGCATTCAAAATTTGGTCGATGCCACCCGTCGTCAACTCGCTACAGTGGGTGCACCCCATGAAAAAGTTATCTTTGATTTCAGCAAACCCACGGACAACCTCAAAGAGATTTGGGGTGCCCTAGATGATATCGTCATGGGTGGAGTCAGCGAAAGTAACGTCCGCCTGGTTAATGCAACGGCTTTGTTTTCGGGGAATGTTTCTACCTCAAATTCCGGTGGTTTTGTCTCCATTCGCACTCGCAATTTTGAACCCCCGTTGAATTTTTCCACCTATCAAGGGATTGATATCCGAGTCAAAGGTGATGGTAATCGGTATAAATTTATCCTCCGTACGGATCCCAAATGGGATAGCATTTCCTACTGCTATTCCTTTGATACGGTTTCTAATATAGAATTTACCGTTCGCATTCCATTTTCCGAATTTATCCCGGTTTTTCGCGCTAAAACCTTAAAAGATTGCCCGCCTTTAGATGCTACTCAAATTCGCTCGGTACAAATCATGCTGAGTAAGTTTGAGTACGATGGTGAGTTGAATCCCAAATTTACCCCCGGACCGTTTCAATTGCAAATTCAATCCCTGAAAGCGTATGGAGGTCCAACCTTACCCCGGTTTATTCAGGTGAGTTCGGCGGGGGTGACTCGTCCGGGGCGTCCGGGGTTAGACTTAGAGTCAGAACCGCCAGCGGTGAGAATGAATGAGCAACTGGGGGGAATTTTAACCTGGAAATTACGGGGTGAGCAGGCAATTCGCGCCAGTGGCTTACCTTATACGATTATCCGCCCTTGTGCGCTCACGGAAGAACAGGGGGGCGAGGGGTTAATCTTTGAGCAAGGGGATAATATCAAGGGAAAAGTGAGCCGAGAGGATATCGCCGAGTTGTGTGTGCAGGCGTTAGAACTCCCGGAAGCTTGTAACATGACCTTTGAGGTGAAAGCCGACCCAGCAGGAAGTCCGGCAGGGGACTGGCGCGGGTTATTTGCGAGGTTGAAGCGCGATCGCCAAGCGGTTAGCTAAATTTTACGGTTGGGACAAGGCACTGCCTTGTCCTACTCTTGTGATACAGGTAAGCAAACAGATTTTGTCTAGGGCCTCCGTAAAGAGCACAACCAGCTTACTTTTAACAATTTATGCCACAGGAGCAGTAATGAGGGGAGGTGAGGACATCTGGTTTCTTCTCCCCTACTTCTTTTCTTATGCTCTCATTCCTGCCCCCTCAATTCAAGAGTTATCCTTTTGTCTTGGGACCCTACTCGCCTGACTTGTTACTCCAAAACCTGACATTTGTGGTAAAAATTTTTTCTTAAAAGTTGTCATTGTCAGACTTATGCGCTAGATTGATGGGACAAGTTAGCTCCAGGTGTTAGAGGTTCGACTATGGCTGATGGAGATATTGTTCACGATAAGCTGTCGTTGCCTTATCAAAAGGTCTATAAAATGCTTTGTGAAGGGAAAGCTGACCCGGAGGAATGCGCGTGGATGGTTGAACTCGCGATGAGGAAAGATATCCAGAAAAAAGGTGCTGCTCCCATCGTCCTCGCCAAGCGCATGGGGGAGATCTTGAAAGAAGCTATGGAAAATTTTAATAAAAATGGCTCTAGGAATTGGGGCGCTGTGAGTGACCAGTTGAAACATTTAGCACGACAGACCTCATGTCCGCATGACATTAAGGAGCTTATCCTTCGTGCCAGTAAGGTTATCCTTCATGATTTCCGTTATGGTCGAAGAACGGATACTGACGCATTAGCAGAAGTTACTGTCGTGCAATATATTCGTGAACTCTACAGGTCAAATTTTAAAGAGCGCATTCCACTGACCCGTGAGCACTATGCTGGCATTGACACCGCAACTCTTATGATAAGAGTCAAGGCACTGGATCCAGAACTAAGTCCTGTCTTTGATAAATGGGGGAAACAGGCCAATGCAGATCCCTATCACAACGTTGCCAAGCTGAAGCGACCCCCACGCCGGAAGCTCGAAGAATTAGACCTGGATGACAACTTGCTATGAATGACGCATCTTCGAGTATTAACAAACCAGATGAGTGCGATCGCCGCGAGTACACTTTGCGCTTTGGACCTATCTTAAACCATAATGGGTCGGTGCAGTTCCTCAATCGCTCTATTGGCAAGGAGCTAACGGTTGGCCTCAATATTGTTGATCAGGAATTTCAGTACCGGGTTCAGGCAGAGTTTCCAGCCATTGTTGCCGATCTGGTTGACCTCGCTGTTGCCATTCATGCTTCAGACCGTCTTGCACCGCAGAATCTTAGCGAAAAGTCTCGCCACCTTCATATTGTGCTGCCAGTGCGTCATCCAGAATTACTGAGTGCGGAACCATTTCGGTCAAAGCTAGAAGACTTGCTGGAATGGACCACAGGTAGCGAATGGGCTTTTGAGTTCCAAAAACGAACTGTCTCAGGACGAATAGTTGAGCGCCAGCAGATTTTGCCAATGGTTCCTGAAGGATGCGAGGTAGCATTATGGAGTGGTGGTCTTGATGCTCTTGCAGGTTTGTACACTCGTATGAAAATGTATCCAGAAAGGCCGTTCGTGTTGTTCGGGAGTGGCAGCAACGATAGTACCTATGCTCGTCAGAAACAAGTGGCTAAAAAGGTTCAATCTATTTTTCCAAACCGTTGCCATCTAGTCCTCGCCCCCATCCGCTTGAACGATAGCCGTGAGGTTCCCAAAAACAAGATTACCCGTGCGCGAGGGGTGGTATTTACCCTGCTGGGTGCTGCTTGTGCATACCTCCTGGGTCGTCGAATTTTGTCTGTGTATGAAAATGGAATCGGTGCAATCAACCTTCCTTACCGTGCATCTGCTGTGGGACTGGATCATTCCCGCTCTGTTCACCCTTTGACGCTGCTGATGGTCAGTGAAGTCGTTTCAGAGCTTTTTGGAGAAAAGTTTCAGGTAAAAAACCCATTTCTCTTCTCCACTAAAGCTGAAATGTGTCAAGCTCTAGCTACAGATGGAAAAAGTGACTTAGCTTCCCTAACCATATCATGCGACAGCCCACACCGTAAGCCAGAGCAACCCACTCAGTGTGGATACTGTTCCTCTTGCATTTTAAGGAAACAGGCGCTTGCTGCCGCAAAAATAGAAGACAAGAGTCGCTATATCCTACCTCATGGAGAGCGCCCATCAGAAGACCCCAGTTTAATGTTTCGTCATATGCTCGCGCAGTTGTCTACCTTTCGCCGCTTACTCAGTACCTCTAATGAAATTGAAATTCGGTGGGAAGCCCTGAGGCGAAAATTCCCAGAATTAGATGATATCGTGGATCGCGCTTCTGAGGTAGAAGGTCTATCTCCTGTAAATATGCAAAGCCGTCTGATTCGGCTCTACTGGACTTACGTTTCTGAATGGGATATTGTAGAAGCCTTGGTTGCAGGGGATCTCTTGGATACAGACAACAAACAACAGATATCACACAAAAAGTCACTCTACAAAGTGGAGAGACAACGCTATGACTAACAACGTCCTTGACAATATTGATATGCAGGGGTTGGGGGAGATGCTGCAACAGGCACGGACTCAATGCGGTATGACCCAAGCGGATGCAGCAAAAGTGATTGATGCGGCACGCACGACGATGGTGGCCATTGAGAAGGGAGAGCGCCGTATAAAGGCGACTGAACTGATTAAGCTGGCTCGCGCTTACGGACGCTCGGTGAGTGATTTTGTGCGTCCACGTCCTGTGATTGAACCGTTTGCGGTTCAGTTTCGCGCTGTCTATCGGGGTCACGAAGTAGAACGGGAGCAAATTGACCCGGTAATTTTGCGTTGGCAAGGGTTATGTGAGCATTACCTAGAACTGGAACAGATGATGGAGGCACCCCTCCCCCGGAACTATCCTCGGGAGTATGAGGTAAGCGGGATGCCAATCGAGCGGAGGGCAGAGGCGATCGCCCTTCAAGAACGTCAACGACTCGGGCTGGGAGATGGCCCAATTCCCATGCTGCGAGACATTTTAGAACAGAGTGTAGGACTGCGGATCTTTTACCTAAAAATGCCCGGAAATTATTCAGAAATTTACAGTTACAATGAGCAAGTTGGGGGTTCTATGGCAATTAATGCCAACCACCCAGAAGAACGGCGGCGTTGGTCCCTAGCCCACGGATATCTTCATTTTCTCGCTCATCGACGTAAGGCTGTCCTGGACTTGATTGCAGACCAATACAAGCGGATGCCAGAGAGTGAGCGACTGGCTGAAGCGTTCGCCAAATATTTCTTGATGCCAACGAGTGGTTTGTTGCTACGGTTTAATGATATGTGCCGTGTGAATCAAAAGTTTAGCACAACCCATTTATTTACGTTGGCGCACTATTATGGGGTGTCTGTGGAAGCGTTGGTGCATCGCTTGGAGGAAATGGATCTTTTGCCTTCTGGAACGTGGGAACGATTGCAATATCGCGGATTGAAAGTTAGAGAGGTACAACAAGAACTGGGGTTAGAACCAATTCCACAACGGACTGATATGGCTCCGATTCACTATCAACACTTGGCGATCGAGGCATTAGATCAAGGTCTGATTACGGAAGGGCGCTTTGCGGAGTTCCTGGACGTTGATCGCCTAGAGGCACGGCGGATTGCTGAACTGTTGCGGGACTACTCCAGCGGGATGGTGGAAGAATCGACTCATGTCGATCTCCGCCAGCTACAAGACTGATGAAGAGTGAGGTTACATCATGATGATTTCTCACTCCCACCTTATTCTTGATGCTTGTTGCCTAATCAACTTGGCTGCTTCCGGTCATTTACGGGCAGTATTGCAGTCTATCCCGGCTCAAGTTGCTGTGACCCAGCTAGTGAAAGACAAGGAGTTGAAAACACTTCAGATCCTTGATGAAGTGGAGAATGAAGCTGCAATCCAGTTTGAGCAAGCGATTATCCAGGGTCTTGTGATCATTGTGGATTTTGAGTCAGAAGCTGAAGCAGAATTGTTTGTCAATTATGCAGCGCTTCTGGATGATGGGGAGTCGGCAACTTGCGCGATCGCCTTGCACCGAGGGTGGGCGATCGCCACGGATGACAAAAAGGCGATCGACTTGATCAAACGAGAAGCATCGCACCTTCAGATATTCTCAACTTTACAATTTATCAAGCATTGGTCTGAGAAAACTGCTTTGGATGCCTCCGCACTCCGGGAAACCTTGAATGCAATTCGGTTCAAAGGAAGATACTTGCCACCCAAAAGTGATCCGCTGCGCGTTTGGTGGGAGAAGAGTCTTTCAGTTTAACAGCGATCCGTTGCGCCTTTGATGGGAGAAGAGTCTTGCAGTTAATCGGCGCAAAGGCATGACTTAAAATAAATAGATAACCTCAGATCCAAGGGTTTCTACAAACTCTATGTGTATTACAACGGGTGCAAAATTGAAACAGAAATTTTATACAAAGTATCTTAATCTTGATCTCAACAGACCCTGACAATGCCACTCATGCAGGTACGTTAGTCGCTCTTCTGCTGTTGTAATTGGGGTGATACAAGACTGAGCGGCCCCACAAAGCCGAGTTTGCAGTCCTATGTACGTCTTCAGAGTTATTTTGACGTGCCAAATGTGGGAACGGAAATATCAGGTGAGCAGAAGTATTTTTGATAAATCCGCCTTCAGGGGGATGTTTTTACTCGGGTATAGAACAATGCTGTCTAAAGGAGGTGTCAAAAAAAAAACTTAAAAAGACTTCATCCTCAGTGGCTCACCCCATTCATCGAATTGTGGGAGTCAATTTTATTTACTACGTTCGAGGTAGCTACCATGTTTCAAATTGTACAAAGGATGATAGAGTTGGGCGGACTGGCGCAAGTGCCGGTGGCACCGTTGGTCCCCACACCAGAACAGTCTTCCGTTTTATTTTCAGGACCCCAATTTTTTGCAGCTTTAGTTTCTGGGGTCCTCTTAGCCTTTGGTTTTCAACTTTTATTAACAAATCTTTCGGTTGCTGCTGGTATTTCTTACATGGGTAATAATTCCCGGTCGTCAGACTCACATTCTGACTCTGGAGATACCCTAGGTGTTACGATTCGTAAAGTAGAAAAGGCAGTTGGTATCTGGACTTTGGTCACGGTCAGTATTGCTTTATTTTGCGCTGCATTACTGGCGGTTAAACTCAGCCTAATGGTCAGTGTGGGGTTAGGCGCGATTGTGGGATTGGTGATTTGGGCCACCTATTTCTCGATCTTGGTCTGGGTCAGTTCTACCACCGTGGGCTCGTTAGTGGGTTCGGTGGTTAATGCGGCTACTTCTGGCTTTCAGTCGATTTTAGGAACCGCCACAAGCGCTTTGGGTGCAAAAGCGGCCTCTAATCAGGTGGTGGCAACGGCGGAAGCGGCAGCAGCAGCAGTGCGACGCGAACTCGGTCAAGCTTTTGATCCCCAGGATATTCGCGAAAATTTAGAAGATTACATTCAGGCTTTAAAACCGGCACAGTTGGACCTGAAAGGGATCCGACAAGAATTTGAAAATTTGCTAAATGAACCCCAATTGCATGAATTGGCGACCCAAGGAACTCTGCCGGATGTGGACCGGGAGTCTTTGGTCTCTCTGGTGAGTTCACGCACGGATTTATCAAAGCGGGATATCAATCGCATTGTGGATGAGTTGGAAGCATCCTGGAATCAAACCAAGCAAAAATTGCAACCCCAGAAAGATTGGATGGGGGAATTGGTGAATTATATTAAGGAGGCTTCACCGGCGGATTTAATTTCTGAGCGCTTCGATGGTAAGCTCGATCGCCTGATTGATGCGATCGCCAATCAGGGTCAGAACAAACAAAACAAGGGAAATCAACAACCCGGGATGATGCAGCAGGGGATGACCCTGGCATTTAATACAGCCTTGGGGATGCTGATGGGACGGACGGATGTATCCGATTTCGATTTGGAAAAAATCCTGTCTCAGTTACAGGAAGCGAAACACAAAGTGACCGAGGGAACTGATAAAGTCACTCGGCAAATTCAGGGTCAACCGACGGAACCTTACAGTGCCTTGCGAGCAGATATTGAAAATTACGTTTTCAATAAGTATTCCTGGGAGATGACACCGGAGACGATTGATCGGGAGTTCCGGGACGTGCTGTTTGATCCTGAAGCTGATCCGGGACTGATTCGTCAAGAGTTGGAACGCTTCCGGCGCGGTAATTTTGTCGATATGCTGGCTTCTCGGGGGGTGTTTACCCAAAGCCGGATTCAAGAAATTGCGAGTCACCTGGAGGCGGTGCGGTTGCAGGTGTTGTACACGGTGACTCGGGCGGAGGAAGAGCAAAAAGCGCAGGATCTGCGCAACCGGGTGGAACGCTACTTGCGCCATAGTCCCAAGGAAAGTCTGAAACCTTCGGATATTGAACGGGATTTCAAGAAATTGATTTCCGATTCGACGGTAGATTATCGGGAAATGAGCGATCGCTTGGCGCACCTTGACCGGGCGATGATGATTGAAACCATGCGCGATCGCAATGATCTCACTCGGGATGAAGCGGCGGAAATGCTGCTTGCGTTGGAACAAACCCGGGATCTCGTTTTAGAAGAGTCCAAAGGACTCCAAGAAGCGGCCCAAGCTAATGTGGATCTCCAGTGGAACCATGTCCAGGATTATCTGCGAAACACGGGTAAAGAAGAACTCAATCCCGAAGGAATCAAGCGGGATCTGGGTAAATTACTGGATAACCCTCAAGCCGGTTTCGCAGCGCTGCGGACGCGGTTATCGCACTTTGACCGCGATACATTGGTGAAGTTGCTCTCACAACGGCAAGAGTTGAATGAAGATGAAGTGAACGAGATCGTAGACCGAGTAGAACATACTTGGTACAATGTTTCCCATGCTCCCCAACAGGTGGTGGCTCAAGCGAAGGAACAGTACGATCAGGCGACTTCTGCGATTTCCGAGTACCTGCGAAACACTGGGAAAGAAGAACTCAACCCGGAAGGCATTCAGCGGGATTTGCAAACACTCCTCAATAATCCTCAAGCCGGTGCGATCGCCATTCGCGATCGCCTCTCTCAAATGGACCGCGATACGCTGGTCCAATTGCTGTCCCAACGGAAAGACTTGAACGAAGAGGATGTTAACCGGATTATTGACGAATTACAGCAAAACATTCGCAAGGTCCTCCGTGCACCGCGCCGACTGGCGACTCGGGTGAAACAACAAGCGGTTGAGTTTGAACAAACGTTTGAAGATTACTTGCGGAATACAGGTAAGGTCGAACTGAACCCCGACGGCATCAAGCGTGACTTGCAATTAATGATTGCAGATCCCCGTCTGGGTGCCAAGAATCTCGGACATCGCCTCGCCCATATTGATCGCACAACGATTGAGGCATTGTTGGCACAACGTTCTGATATCTCGCCACAAGAAGCCAAGGAAATTGTGGGTCGAATTATGTCGGTTCGCGACCAATTTATGCAACAGGTGCAGAATGTTCAAGACCGGATCAAAGGCATTGTAGATGGGATTTTTGCCAAAATTCGCAACTATCTCAACTCGTTGGATCGTCCGGAACTTAACTACGAAGGTCTCAAGGGTGATATTCGGACCTTGTTTGATGATCCGCAAGCTGGATTTGACGCCTTGCGCGATCGCCTCAGTCAGTTTGATCGCGATACCCTGATCGCCGTGATTAGTTCTCGGGAAGATATCTCCGAAGCGGATGCCAACCGAATGGTGAGTCAAATCGAAGGGGTTCGCAATAATATACTACGTCGTGCTGAACGGATGCAGTTGGAAACCCAACGCCGCATCGAACAGATCAAGCACGAAGCCGAACGCCAAGTGGAAGAAACCCGCAAAGCCGCAGAAGTTGCCGCTTGGTGGTTGTTCTTCACCGCGTTGGTTTCCGGGATTGCTGCTGCTGGTGCCGGTGCCCTGGGGGTGCTTCTGACTTCTCGGGTTCTGTAATCCAGTTCCCGACTGACGCATCCCTACTGTCTTTTATATCGGCAGTATAGGATTTGGACGCGCTATATAGAAAAAAGCCTCTTTTTTAAGGGGCTTTTTTTTACCTTAAAATTACCCTAAAATCCCCTATTGACATCGGCTTACTTTTAGAGTTAAATAGAAAAATGATAGTCTCTCCAACCCAAAAAGAAGAGAGATGATTCACCCATCAATGAACGAATCGGGAGGAAACCTATGTCGGAGTTAGTCTGCATTTCTACTCAACAATTATGCAAACCCATGACTGGGCATTAACCGAGAGACTTTGAGAATGAATTTTCTATTGGAAACCTCACTGCGGGTTTCTCGGGATGCCTGGGAATCGACACACCAGACAAATCGAGGAACTCTCATCCATGAACCTAGAACAACTGGGTTGGACTCCATTTTTTAACGAATCATTTGCACCCTATCGGGAACAAGGCTATCTCCCGGGACGGGTGGCGATCGCCCATAAACATATCTATGTCATTTACTCCGAAGGTGGAGAACTCTTAGCCGACATTACCGGAAAAATGCGCTATCACGCCACCAGTGAAAACGATTTTCCCGCAGTGGGAGATTGGGTAGCGATGGGATTGCGCGAGGGGGAAAATAAAGCAATAATTCAGGCTATTTTGCCCCGAAAAACTAAGTTTTCCCGGAAAGGGACGGGAGTCAAAACCCGCGAACAACTTGTCGCGACTAATATTGATACGGTCCTCTTAATGTCCGGATTGGACCGAGATTTTAATCTGCGGCGCATCGAACGGTATCTGATTTTAGCTTGGGAAAGCGGTGCAAAACCAGCAATTGTGTTGAATAAGGCGGATTTGTGCGATCGCCTGGAAGACGACATTGCTGAAGTCGAAGCAGTGGCGATGGGAGTGCCGATTATTCCCCTGAGTGCGATCGCCGGAGTCGGGTTAAATGCCTTAACTCCCTACCTGCAACCGGGAAACACCGTTGCCTTACTCGGGTCCTCCGGGGTCGGCAAATCCACCCTCACCAATCAATTACTCGGAACTGCCACTCAAAAAGTGCAGCAAGTGCGCCAAACTGATAGTCGGGGACGGCATACCACCACCCATCGAGAATTGATGATTTTACCCTCCGGTGCCCTGCTGATTGATACCCCAGGAATGCGGGAAATTCAAACTTGGAACAATCAGGAGGGATTACCAGAAACCTTTGCGGATATCGAAAGTTTGGCGCAAGAATGCCGATTTCGGGATTGTCAACATGACACTGAACCCGGTTGTGCCATCCAGGAGGCGATCGCAGACGGAACTTTGGATTTTGAACGATTTTTCAGTTATCAAAAGCTGCAAAGCGAGTTAGCCTATTTGGCCCGAAAACAGGACCAAACGGCGCAGTTAGCGGAGAAGAAACGCTGGAAAAAGATTCATCAACAAATCAGGAAACTGAGTAAGGGATAAAAAAAGAAACCGGCGGGGGTTTGAACCCCCGCCTAATAACTCAAGTCGGTTAAAACCGACTAATGCAACAACCTTTAGTAAAGGATAAACCCGGTTTCTGATTGTCAATGAACTCGGTTAAATCAATTAAATTCGTTGATATACTGTCTAATTGAGCACTAATTTCCATGATTTGCCCCCTCTTTGTACATAAACTTTTATTTTATTTTATCCTACCTGGTTCCTCGTGTCAAACTGCTGCAAGACGCGCTATAATACCCAAGGGATTTGAAGTTGAAATAGAGGAGGCAGAAGGGGAATCAATGACTTTTATTTTTCCAGTGCCGGAAGAAAATATTGCACCGGAAATGACAACTAAAATAATTGAAGCTTTCAAAGCGGAAAAAGAAGCATTACACCAATTGTCTGCTTGTATTACAGTGGGCTGTAACCTACATATCACGCAATAGGGAGGCGATCTCTTTTCCCACACCAACGTCGGAGACGCCCTCAATCGCGTCTCCACAATTCTTCCGTGAAAATCTGTGAAATCTGTGGCTCTTACCCCCCCGACGGCGCATTATTCGCCTGAAACTCTCCATCCTGCCATACCCCTTCCACCCGCGTCCCATTGGCAAAAATAAACACCCCTTTGCCATGTCGAACGTGATTTCTAAACTCCCCTTCATACCGATTGCCATTGGCAAACGTACAGACCCCTCTCCCATTCAATTTTCCCTCGCCCCATTGTCCTTCGCACCGGGTCCCATCACCCATAACGTAAACCCCATTTCCCTGGCGCAGGTTATTTCTAAATTCCCCTTCGTAGCGGTTCCCATTGCCAAAACTACAACTTCCTTTACCGTTTAATTGTCCATTGCGAAACTCCCCATGACAGCGCGTACCATCGGCAAACGCATACACCCCAGTTCCCTGTCTGACATTATTTCTAAACTCGCCTTCGTAGCGATTGCCATTGGCAAAGGTACAAACCCCTTTCCCGTTCAATTGTCCGTTTTCAAACGTACCGGAACATTGGGTGCTATCGGCAAAGGTATAAACCCCACTGCCTTGAATGATGCTATTTTGAAATTCCCCTTCGTAGCGGTTACCGTTAATAAAATTGCAGGTGCCTCTACCGTTGAGTAAATTGTTGCGAAACGTTCCCGAACATTCGCTACCATCAGCAAACAGAAAAGTACCATTTCCCTGCCTGACACCATTGGTGAGTTGGCCCTCGTAATAGTTTCCACTGGGAAAAATGCAGATGCCGTTAGGATTTTCGCTGCTGGAACCACCATTATTCTGACAGTAAGTGCGGGTAACACTGCTGGGAACTTGAGCGATTGTCGGTGCGATCGCAGCCATCCCACTCACCCCCACCGCAACCATTGCGGCGATCGCCCATTGGGAACCTGTCCCTTTCCAATCCGTCGTCACTGTTTTTGTCTGGCTAAGAAAAACAAATGGCAACATTTTTCCAAAAAACCTCCGTTTATCGCATTGTAAATTAACTCTGATTGGATTGGCCGATGCTCTCCTTAACCCCGATTAAAACAACCCTTTGCAAGTCAACTCTCCGGTTACGCTTTGCTATCTTAATGTCTCCATTGAATGATGTCAACTATAAATTTATCTCACCCCTATCCACTAGCAATCCTTATACCGATGTCGCCCCGATGTTCGGGTAAAAGGGTGAAAAAACGATAGAATCGCGATCGCATCTCATTATCCTCTCTTGACCACCACTCATGCTGCCATTCTTCCTAATCTTTCCTATCGCCCAAACCACTGCCGTACCCACTCCTGCACCTGCGATACCTCCATCACAAGTGTTGCCCGAACCGGAACAGATTCCCAGTTTTGACGCTATCCCGGCGATCGATGCTTTACCGCCCAAAGAAGTGCAGGATGTTCAAGAGATGCGCCCTTTACCGGGAGAACTGGATCGAGTGCCGGTTTTTAATAGCAATAGTCCCGAGGTGGTACTGACACCGGGAATTTTACTGTCTACTTTTCCAACAGAGGGAAAACAAGTACCGGATGCACACTTAAATTTTGCGTTTCAAGGACGATTTGATGTGTTTTCCCATCATATTGCTAGGGCGCGATTGCCGGAAGAAACTCGCACCTTTTATCAAGGGTTGATGGCGTACAATCCCACCGCAGAAACGGTGACGATTGAAGTGTTGCAAGCAGGGAGTTATTTAACCAGTCCCGATGCATTATTTATCGAGTTACCGGATATGGTAGAAGATGCGGAAGGAAAGGTGTATTCTGGGCCGGGAAGTCGCGTAATGAATGCGGTTTTGCGGGGAAACAGACAGGAAATGTTTCCGCCGAAATGGGAGATTCCTCCGGGTGGGACGGTGATGTTAATTAATGCGCCGATTCCAGTGGGAACGGTGGTGCCTTCTTCTAATGCGCGATCGACGATGATGCGGTTGTCGAGTAGTGGGGAGGTCTATTTGGCAAATTTAGCGATGCGATCGCCCTTGACGGATGATGGCAAAGAACGCGCACCTACTTTAGCCCAATGGCAGCGATTGTTAGAAAATGGTGGGTTTGCAGGGCCGCGAGATACGCCGCCGACTTCTCTGGATCCGAGCAATATCGATGTGGTGTTCGGGCGCGTGGCGGGGGTGGCGCAGGGGTCGCAGTGGCGATCGCATCTCACTGATGACCCGAATTCGGAAACTCTCACAATTCCGCCTCTGGGTCAAGCGTTTGCCTATGCGTTGAGTACGGTACATCGCATTACTTTGGGAACGGGGCAGATACAAAGTGCGCCAATGCTGGCACGGTATCCCGATACGGCCTATTTCGCTCATGCTAATTATGGGATAGAATACGATTTGAGCTTGCCATTGTACAATTCTAGCGATCGAGCGCAGACGGTGAGGTTAGAGTTTTCTTCACCGTTGAAGGAAAATGAGGATATGGATGCACTGTTATTCTTCAATCCGCGCGATCGGCAAGTGTTCTTTCGCGGGACGATCCGAGTGCGCTATCCCGATGAAAAAGGTGTCACTCAGACGCGCTATCTGCATTTGGTACAGCGACGGGGACAACAGGGAGAACCGTTGTTGACCCTGACTCTACCACCGGGCGATCGGCGTTTGGTTGAGGTGGATTTTCTCTATCCTCCCGATGCGACCCCACCGCAAGTGCTGACGGTGAGAACGGTGGCAAGTCCGAATTAATTGAGGTGGAGAATAAGCGATCGGGAGCATCCCGATTTACAAAATCGGGATGCTCCCGTTTCTGATTCCCTTGCTATAGATTATTTACGAATTTAATCCGCATCTTCCTCATCCACATACTCGATTTCATAACCATCGGCATCGATTTCATCGTCATCATCCCGATTAGAACGTCCTACGGAGTTGGCAGAAACTACCGCGCCGAGTTCTAACTGTTCTCGCACTTTCTTCTCAATTTCGTTGCTGATGGGGATATTTTCTTCCAGATACTTCAGGGAATTGTCCCGTCCTTGACCGATATTATCTCCGTTGTAGCTATACCAAGCGCCCTTACGATTAATCACGCCGGTTTCTTCTGCTAGGTCAATCAAGCATCCCATATTAGAAATGCCCTTGCCGAACAAAATATCAAATTCAGCAATCCGGAAGGGCGGCGCGACTTTATTCTTAGCGACTTTAACTTTCGCCCGGATGCCGTATTCTTCCGTGCCTTTTTTCAAGGTTTGAATCCGCCGGATATCCAAACGCACCGAAGCGTAGAATTTGAGCGCATTTCCCCCGGTGGTGGTTTCCGGGTTGCCGTAACCGCCAATTTTTTGGCGTAACTGGTTGAGGAAAATCACCGTACAGCCGGATTTACCAATATTTCCCGTAATCTTCCGCAAGGCATGACTCATTAACCGCGCTTGTAACCCGATGGTGGGGTCGCCCATTTGTCCCTCGATTTCTGCCCGAGGTACTAGGGCCGCCACGGAGTCAATCACCACCAGGTCCACTGCTGCCGATCGCACTAATTGGTCGGCAATTTCTAGGGCCATTTCTCCCGTATCCGGTTGAGACACGAGTAGATTTTCGATATCAACCCCCACTTTCGCGGCATAACTCGGGTCTAAGGCGTGTTCCGCATCCACAAAAGCAGCTAGTCCCCCAGCTTTTTGAACTTCTGCAAGCGCGTGGAGTGCCAGGGTGGTTTTACCTGCACTCTCTGGTCCATAAATCTCAATAACGCGGCCTTTTGGCAACCCGCCACCCAGGGCTAAATCGAGAGTGAGCGCCCCTGATGGAATCGTTTCGACCCTCATCTTGGTGGCATCACCCAGACGCATAATCGCCCCTTTGCCAAAGCTGCGCTCAATTTGGGAAAGCACCACTTTTAGGGCCTTGTCTTTTTCAGAATTCGCTGTGCTTGCTGTAGCCATTATCTTAATTTTGGGACTTGCAGATTGGGTATGTTGACTATCTATTCTACATTACTTCAGCTTCGGCTGTGGGGGGGGCATCAAAGGTTAAAATTGTTTTAAAAATGGAGTGGCTTCTTCCCCGGGTGGTCGCCTAGCTCAAAATGCTGTAAAAGTCTTGCTGATTATAGCTTTTATTCTTTAGTCCCTGCTTAACCCCCCTGAGAACTGCTCATGAATCAGTCAAACGCTTATCAAATGCTGACGGATACGGCCCTATCGGTGGCTGGATTAACCGCCTATATCCAAGAGTTGTTGGAGTTGGATACTCAACTGCGCCAAGTCTGGGTGATGGGGGAGGTTTCCAGTGCCAATCCCCATCGCAGTGGGCTGTTTTTCACGTTGCAGGAACCGGACGGGACTGCGACGATTCGCTGTGTGGTTTGGAGTTCGCAGCTTGAAAAATTGGTGCAGATGCCTTCCAGGGGGGAGCAAATTTTGGTGTTAGGCAGTATTCGGATGTATCCGAAGCGGGGAGAGTATCAGTTGACGGTGTGGCAGGGGTTTCCGGCAGGGGAAGGGTTGCAGGCCCTGCGCTACCGCCAGTTGCGATCGCGCTTGGAAGCAGAAGGGTTATTTGATGCGGACAGAAAGCGCCGGTTACCTTCTCATCCGCAGATTATCGCGGTGGTGACTTCTCCCCAGGCGGCAGCATGGGGCGATATTCAGCGGACGCTCAATCAGCGTTATCCGGGATTGCGGGTGTTGCTGTCTCGGGCAACGGTCCAGGGGGAACAGGCCCCGGCTTCGATCGCAGCGGCGATCGCCCGGGTGGAATCTGACAATCGCGCTGAGGTGCTGATTTTGGCCCGGGGTGGGGGCGCTTCGGAGGATTTGGCTTGTTTTAATGATGAACGGGTGGTGAGGGCGATCGCTGAATGTTCGATTCCGGTAATTACGGGAATTGGACATGAACGGGATGAATCTCTGGCGGATTTAGTGGCAGATGTTAGAACGTCCACTCCCACTGCTGCGGCTGAAATTGTGGTGCCGGAATTGGCGAGTTTGTATGCAGAACATCGGTCCCGGGTGGAACGGGTAAAAGGGGCGATGGTTGAGCAGATGGCGCAGGAAGTAGAAGGGATTAATCAGTTGCGATCGCGGTTATATCGGTTACCGTTAGAACGACAGCTTAAAGAAGACTGGCAATCTCTGCAATGGCTACAAAAAAGGCTGGTGCAAGCGACGTTACAGCAGGGCGATCGGGCGCAACAGCGTTGTGAGTTGTTACGGCAAAAATTAGGAACGTTGGACCCGCAAAAGGTGTTACAACGGGGGTATGCAGTGTTGAAGAAAGAAGATGGGGCGATCGCTCGGAGTAGTAGGGAGTTAGTGCCAGGGGAGGAGGCGATCGTGCAACTGGCTCAAGGTCAGGTGAAGGTGCAAATTACGGAGATTTTGGAGTAATATTTTATTCAATCAGCAGATTATATAGAATTCGGTTGTCAAAGGTCTATAAAAACCCGCAGCGTCCAGCCCGGAGGCTACACGGACAAAGCCTGCCTACGCAGGCTATCAAAAAACGATTTTTATCAAGCGCATAACGACTTTTGTCAAACGAATTCCGTATTAGGGAACTCCAAAAAATAAAATACCCAAAAAACCCGCAGGCTGAAGCCCGGAGGCTACACGGACAAAGCCTGCCTACGCAGGCTATCAAAAAACCATTTTTACCAAGCGCATAACGACTTTTATCAAACGAATTCCGTATTAGTTTCTGGAAGCAGATCTTCTAATGGTGTCTGATCTCAAATCCGGTTCGTAAAAGTTGCTTTTATGTATTAGCCCGCGCAGGCGGGCTTTGTCCGTGTAGCCTCCGGGCTGGACGCTGCGGGTTTTTATAGACCTTTGACAACCGAATTCCGTATGACAAGGTGATCCGGTACTCGGTATGTTTCCCTCCCCCTACATCAAAACCTGATAGATATTTACGCGCTGTTCTCGTCCTTTTAATTGGACGCTTCCGATACATTGGGTGGGAAATTGTCCCTGAATATAGTGATAGGTTTCTTCTCCGATTAAAATCCGGCAAATCCCCCCATCTAAGGTTTTATCGTAACTTTCCAATCGGGCGGCGATGTTGACCGTATCCCCTAACACCGTATAATTTAACCGTTGGCGAGATCCGAGACTCCCGGCGAAGACATGGCCGGTGGAGATGCCGACGCGCATGGCAACGGTGGGACGGCCTTGAGCTTGCCATTGTTGATTGAGCGATCGCAATTTTTTCCCCATTGCGACTGCACAAGCCACAGCGGCGATCGCATCTCCAGCAATTTCATCCGGTCGGGTCCGGGGAATGGGAACCCCAAACACCGCCATAATGGCATCCCCGATAAATTTATCCACGACCCCATCATGGTCTAATACAATCCCTGACATGGCTTTCATATACTCATTCAGCCACAGCATTAAGGTTTGGGCGTCGCTTTGTTCCGTAATTCGGGTAAACCCTTGCAGGTCGGTAAATAGCACCGTTGCGGTCATTTGTTGCCCTAAAATCTGCCCTTCTTTGAGTAATTCATGACGACTATTCCACACCGCCTGAGCAATTTTTGGGGAAACGTGCTGACCCAACAAATTCATCACGGTTTGGCGATTTTCACTTTCAATATAGGCTGTATAAGCTATCATGGCTACGGCTGAACCCATTAAGGCCAGCAAGGGTGGGACAACGGGTATCCACCACCCAGCTAAAAAGACTAAAAAGCCTCCGCCAATCGACCCCCCACCGACTAGGGCGAGGAGCATAATTTTGGAGCGAATTCGCAAGAATCTCCAGCCTAATATTGCACCTACCCCAGACCACAGGAAAATCCAGAATCCCTCAACCGGATCGGACCAAACGGCGATGGAGCGTCTTCCCTCTAACGCCCCGCTCAATAACTGGGTAACTGCATCTGCATGAATTTCTACCCCCGATGGAGCGGTAAAATAGCTATTACTATAAGCGGTAAAGAATCTATCTTTTAGACTGGCTGCGGTAGAACCAATTAAGACCAGGCGATCGCGAAAAAAATCCGGGGGAATGCGATTTTCTAAAACGCTGTTCATGGACACTGTATCAAAGACATGGCACTGTTCGAGGCGGTTGCGGCACAGATGATTACGGGGGTTGAACAAAATTTGAATCCCTCCGGAATCCACGCCTACATAACCGCCATCATTTTCCGTTAAGCGGACGAAAGAGGTTTTTCCCAAGCCCAGTTTGTACCGTTCGCGATCGAGCATTTTAAATCCGATTCCCTGGGGTTTTAAATACTCTAAGGCCAATTTTACCGCAAAACTATAAACTGTTTTATCATCTCTATCCTTAACGGAAAGTAAAATTCGCCGAACTTTGCCATCCTGGTCTAATAAAATGTCCGCTGCCCCCACCTGTCCCAGTTCGCTTAATTGAGCCGGAGGCTCAACGGAATCCCCATAAGCATCTCCCGTTACTTTTTGAATTCCGATTAAGTTCGGCGTTGAAGCAAAAACCTCTAGGAGGCGATCATGACCGGGTTCTACCGGAAGGTCCCGATAAATATCTAGTCCAATGGCCGCCGGTTGCTGACTTTTAATGGTTTCCAATAATTGCGCTAAGACTTGATCAGAAATCGGCCAGGTTTGAGTGCGTTGAATATCCGATTCACTAATGGCAACAATGACAATCCTTGAATCGGTGGGTTCTATGGGACGCCACCGAAAAAATAAGTCAAGGGTGGCCCATTCTAGCAGTTGCAAGACGCCTAAACTTCGCAAGGCGATGGTCAAAAGTGCCACAGTAGGGGCGGTGATGAAGACCCCGCGCCATTCCCATAAAACCTGTTTAATTTTTTTTGCCGTCACTTCGGGAGAATGTCCGATAAAAAATCGGATTTTGGGTACATTTGGATTAGACATTAGAGCAGGAAGAGAGGATAAAAAAATCTAAATTATTCAGGTTTTACAGGAAAGTTAGATTGACCCGAATTAGATAGAAAACGGGTCCGAGGATGAGCCAATTGGGTTCAGTTGGATGTCAACTGATGCGGGCGATCGCTGCGGTATCGCCCAAAAGTTTCTCGGATGAAAGTCCGTTTAGGGCTGGGCTGGTAGGGGTTGATTTTCCATCTCACAGCATTCTAAAAAAGGTTGGTTTACCAGAGATTCGAGATTAACAACCTCCGAACTCAGCAGTTCATCCCACCCGATTTTGGCTTCCGTGGAAAAGTCAGTGGAGGACTGCTGGATATCGGCTAACAGTTCGAGTGTGGGATACCAAAAACCATTTTTTCCATAAATTTCAGCGCGTTCCAGGGGAGTTGCGGCATTGTCCAGGTCCGCCATTAAGCTGGGACTCACATCCATCGGTTTAAGCCATCCCGAGACGAACAAATCGGCGGCGCGATCGGTCGGATCGCACAGAATACTAAAGTACCATCGATAATACTCGCCGCTTTTTAAGGATAGTTCATCCAGGGGAACAGTGAGCTTGATAATGCCAGGGGTATTGGTGAGTGTCACCATCATCTGATAAAGCTGTTCTGTCCCCGTTTCATCTTGCAGGATCAATTCCCCGGTAAGGGCCGAAGTCGAGGGCAAATAAATCAAAAAGCTAGTGGAATTTCCCGCTAGGGTTAACCCGACTCCCGAGGAAGGCATCAAGGCAGTGAGAGATTCCGAGGGGAGATCGAGATCAACGGGACATTTGCCGCGAATTCCGTTGTTAATAGGAAGTCCTGGGGAAGGCGGTTCGAGCAGAGGCGGCTGATAAAAGCGGGTTCCTCCTGCCGAACCTTGTAAGGGAGAGGGCTGATCCGTTGGCGGATCCAGGGGATCCCCTTGGGTGAGTAGTTCCCCGCCTGGGGTTGCGGGGGCGATTTCTCTGGCGGTAGCGCTTGCCTGTAGCGGTGTTGACAGGCGAGAGACGATGGCGATCGCCACTAAGACGGCGAACCCAACGGGAATTAGAGATAGAGGGGTCTTTTGCCCAGGCATAATACAACGCTCTCCTGTATGAATGAATCAAATTTTCAGGGGGAAATTTGTCCTTTTACGTCTTAAGTCTCTTATTCAAGATTTTTTGTTCTCTAAAAAGAAAGGTTAACAGGGATTTGGGCTAATTTATCGCTGCTGTAATCTTTAAAATAGGATGAAAGTCATCCCAAGGAAAGCACTGGCTTCCCGGTGAACTGGGGCTGAAGATATACCATAAGGGGGAAGCAACGGAGGTACGATTGTAGCTCAAAATGTAAGGCAGTAGCGTTGACCCTTGATTAGATAATCATGTTAAAACAAATCCCAATGCAAGTACAACTCAGGAGGACGGCTTACCTGGGGGGGTTGCTCTTAGGTGCGATGATGGCGATCGCTTCCCCGAGTTTCGCACAAGAGGAGATGCCCATGCCTCACCCCTCACCGGCAACGGAGGAGAGTGTACCCGGGTTGACTGAACCCTTTTTTGCTGATGTTATTGTGCAAGGCAGACCGATTTTTCAAGTCGGCAGTGTGGGAAATCTGAGCGCACGAGAGCGGGCGCAGATTATCAACCGACGCCTCAGCAGTCTGAGGGGTCAATCGGAAACCGTAGACTCGATTACAGTTCAGTATAACCAGGCCGAAAATTATGCAACGTTGCAAGTCAACAACCGGGTGATTATGACGGTAATCCAGCAGGATGCGGAGGATTTTGGTGTTGAAAATGCTCAAGTTTTAGCCAATCAGTGGGCAGAGGAATTAAACCAAGCGTTTGATCGTCCTCCCCTGGCGATCGATGTTGCCCAACGCCTCAATGCCACGGTGCGGAATTTACTTCAAGATGCCATTGGTAACTTACCCTCCTTGGTGGGAGCATTAATTGTCATCTTATTAACCTGGGTTTTGGCTATTGCTGTTCGCAGAGTGGCCTATAGTTGGGCGCAAAAAACTGAAGGGGATCACAGTACAGAACTGTTAATTTCTCGATTAGGTTATGGGGCAATTTGGGTCGTAGGTTGGGTGATTGCCTTGGGAGTTTTAGGGCTAGATTTTGCGGCTTTGCTGGGAGCATTGGGTCTCACCAGTGTGGCCCTAGGGTTTAGTTTGAAAGATGTTTTAAGTAACTATATTGCCGGAGTCATTTTACTCGCTGTTCGTCCCTTCCGCATTGGTGACCAGATTGCGATCGGTGACTATGAAGGCACGGTTACCGAAGTTCAACTCCGCGCCACAACCATTAAAACCTATGATGGACGGCTGATTTATATTCCGAATCAAGAAGTTTTTTCATCCAGTATTACCAACAATACCGCTTCACCTCGACGCCGCACATCGGTGATAGTTGGTATTGATTATAAAGCCGACATCGACCAAGCGAAAGCCGCCATTTTAAAAGCCCTGGATGAACTTGATTTAATAGAACCCAGTCCGGCACCCGAAGTCCTCGTTCAGGAATTGGCTGCCAGTACGATTAATTTAGAAATTCGCTTTTGGGTGGATTCCAGACGAGCCGAATTTTTGGAAATGACCTCTCAAGGCGCTCAAAAAATTAAAGAGGCATTAGAGGGTGCAAATATCGAAATGCCGACGGAGATTTATACCTTAACTTTTCGGAATTTACCTCCCTCGATTCAGTGTTCCCCACCTCCGGGCTAAAGCTCGGGAATCCCTGATTCAATCTTGCCTAATCACCCTCGAAGAGAACGAAACCGGGGAAGGTTGGCTGACGTTTTACTCAGGAGACTCCCCCCAGGGAGATGGATAGTGATGCTGTCCGTGATGGTTCCCGGGAGAGGGAGCCAATACCTATCTCCAGACTGATTTAAAGCTAAAAATTATGGGTTATAACTAACTCATAATAATACGACAGTTTTTAGTCAATTTGGAGATGAAATGATGAGAAAAGTTACTCACTCGAACTTACCGGCAGCATTTGTGAGCTTATTGGCGATCGCCGGAGGATTACTAACGGGAACTGCTCAAACCGTTACCGCCTCAAGTCCCTCCTGGCAACAGGCACAGGCACAGGCAACCCAAAGTTTCTGCCGTCGCACCCTCGCCCCCTCGGGGTTAATTATCCGCCAAGGACCGAATCCGGGCAGTCCCCAGGTGGGATTTGTTCCCTTTAAGGAACAAGTGACCTTAGTCCAAGGATTTCAAGGTATCCAAGGACCTGACGGACGCCAATGGATCGAAATTGCTGCCCCCGTGCCGGGATATATATCTAATGGAGATGGCAATACCAGCAATTTGGGCTATTGTATCGAACAAGTGGGAACAACTCCCGTACCCAGTACCGGACCAACCCCGGTTAACTTGTGTCGAGAAGTCAATGGCGATCGCGCACCCCGAGGGTTAGCCATTCGCGAAAATCCGTCCCGCCTTTCCGCCTACAAAGGCGGAGTTGATGCTGCTGCACGAGTCACCTTAGTTGAGAATTATCAACTCGTCCGAGATATCAACGGCGAACCCCGAGATTGGGTTCAGATTACATTCCCCATTAATGGTTATATTTCTGCCGATAGTTTAACCCTTTGTCCCCCAAGTTAATTGGGTTTAATTGGAATAAATAATCCCTCTTTTGTCTTAAAAAAGGGGGATTATTTTATAAATTTAGCGTAAATCAAATCCAGGGCTAAGTCACAGCATCTCAGGATGATTCTAAAACAGCGACGGCTTCGGGCAGCAGTTGATACATTGGACTAGAAAAGGGCTGGAACCCTTCCCAACCAACGGTCAAATGACAGAGTAACCGCATTGGCAAAAAGGCCGGTGGCGGATTAACGCGCTCTACAGTAATCGTTACGGCATGAGGATTCTGCTGGAAAACATCAAAGATATCCTCTCGCAAATATCTGGGACAGTAACCGACTAAATGAGCATCTTCAGTCCGTAACATCAAGGCAAGGCGATCAAATTCGTTTTGGAAGTCGTGCATCAAGAATAGCCGATCGCCCACTTGCAGAGTCAGAATGCGATCGGCACTGGTAGTAGGTAAATATCGTAACCCATGTGTAAAAAAGTAGAGATGATACCGTCCGCGATCGTCTAATTCCGGATAGGGAAACAGGGCAAAATGATCGGTAACCTTGGTCCCTCCACTGCGAGAAAGCATTGCCATTGGGTCGTATTCTGACTCAGGCAAATTTAACCAATTCATATAATCTGGATAATCAGGACGCGATCGTCTTAAAATTCGATTGGAGAAAAAGGGAAAAAGTTCAGTAGATTCATATATTTTTTCTAAATTTGGAAAGGAGTATAACCCTTGAAACCCTGATTTTTTCCGAGCCTCTTTAACGCCTTGGAGATAACGAAATTGATAGGACTCTCCCGAGTGAGTTAATTGGGCGATCGCGAACCAAGCCCGACTCCCTGGATCTTGCCAAGCAATAAACAATTTTTTTAACATAACCCCTCTTTTAGAAAATTTTCTGTACTTATGAGGTTCAAGCCTCGAAACAGCCATTTCCTTGTCAAGGACTGAATACAGAAACTACTTGCACCTCAGCAGACTAAAAACTATTTAGCTGCCTTAGTCTCATTTTATTACAACTTAAGATTTCTTGAGAAAAAGAAATGGCAATGGGAGTGATTCTATCTCTCGGAATTTGATTAAATAGTGCATGAGTATCGGCTTCTGACACAGCGCATAACCGCTTCAGCCAAATATTAGCAGCATCAGGATAGTGTTTTGCAGCTTCGCAAAAGGTATCAAAAGTCTTCATCGGGTATTTGTCTTCGGGATTCGCATAAAGTGCGGACCTACATTTATTGACATAAGCAGTAACAGCGCAATTATTGAGTTTCTGTTGCCGCTTAAGGTCCAGTAATTCGCGTCCGAGGCTCGATGCGTGGTCATAAGTAGGGGCCAAATAGCTGAGGGTTTGACCCGTTGACGGTTCTGGAAGCTCGACAATTCCCCAGTTTTCGTGATGGCGATCGCTATTTCCGATCCAAGCATCTAACAGTAAATAGCCAATAAAAGTCTCTACGGCTGTCTCGATTCCTGCTGGGAGAGTCCAATTAATTGGAGGGGTTACCCCCGTATTGCAAATGGCATCTAATACAACATTTAGGGTATGTTCGGATACTTGAAAAGCAAATTTAGGATATTCCGGCATCATTCGAGCAAGAATCTCATTACCTAACGTGAGTTTTCCCCTTTCCGGTAGGAATGAGGGTGAAACCGTGCCCCGAATAGCTTTCCAGCTTGCTAACTCAATCTTAGCATGAGGTAATCCCACTAATTTACATAATTCAGCCGCTATCTTTTCTGACCAATCTTCTCCGGTATTGGGACGAGATTGTTTATAGAGGCAATTACCCAATTCAGGATGGTTAAACCAAAATTTATATTTAGTTCCTAGTTGTTCTACTTCTTGAGTAGCATTTTCTGGAATTTCTATAATGGGGAACAATTCTGACATCACTTTAGTTCTATAAATGAGATTTATCGAATTAAGTTAAAGGTTACTAACCTTATTTTGTATTGTAGCCAAGCAATTAGAAAACCATTACTAGCGGTGAGTAATGATTCAATTATAGCCTTTCTCTTGTTGGTGAAGTACATCAATGATCCCCCTAAATTCCCCTTTGCAAGGGGGACTTGGACGGTCCCCCCCTTGGGAAGGGGGGCTAGGGGGGCTCGCATAAACGTACCTCATGAATAGGAAAATTGCTATATCCTCTTAATAGGATTCATGATAGCCTCTAAAATTTATAAAATTTTACGTTTACTCCAGATCTATTGTCTCTCCCTTCCCAAACTCTCCTACTCCGATGCCAACCGAGTGAGCCATTGATCCGCCTCTTTATACTTGCGGAACTTCTGCTCGTCTTGGCGAAATTCTGGGGTATGCACATTTAAGCGCCCATTGACCCATTTTCCTTCATGCTGTTTGTGGAGCAACTCGTGATACAAGACGAACTCAACGACATATTGCGGAACCCGATCGCTATCTAAGCTAATACTTAATACCACGCGATCGCGTCCGCGTTCATAATGGCCGAATTTGCGGGTGGTAAAGGACCGATTCCAGCTTAGGCGCGGTTTGACCATTTTCCCCCCAAAATACTCTTGGTTGAGGGTGAGAAACAGGCGATCGAGGTTGTAGCATTTTCCTTGGGGATTTTCCGCTGCTGTATCAGCAATCAAATCCAGCTCTAACACAACTTCGCTGTATTCTTCGGAAAGAGCGTACTTTTTAATAGCTTGACTATCTTCTTGATTTTTGCCCAGAAATGCTAATCTAACCAGGGCGGCTAAAATCTCATCATCAGCGTTGATAAATGCTTGGTTAATTTGTGCAGATGCCTCTAATGGGCTGATTTTTCCTTTGTACAGATGGGTGATATTTATAAACTCAACGGCAATGGTTTTGCAGGGATGCTGCATCTGACTCCACAGCATTTTTTCGGCAAGTTTCTGGGTGCGTCTTGTTGTATTCAAATGGCGTTCTAAATTCGCCTCGTCGGTTAAAAATTTTATCCAAGCATAAGTCTGCCTGGACGTTTTGTTTAATTGAGCAGGGGTGGCATTCTGTTGAGTGCAGATTGCTTCGATTGCGGCAGCGGTTTTTTGAAGACTCTTGAGTAGTTGCTGTGTTTGTGAATGACTGTTTTGCGAATTGGCGACGATGGAGGCGATCGCGGCTAAAAACTGCTGTTGTTGATTGCGAATATTTTTGAGGCGAATCGGTTGTACGGATACGGAGGGACTATTCTGGGATGCCACAGGCAGGTTAGATAAGTCGATTTGTGCCAGGAAATCATACGCTTTGCGCGAGGGTGCCGGGAGTTGCGAGGGACTCATATTGGCGTTGGCACAGATTTCTTCAATCTTGCCGAGGGTTTCTTGGACGAATTGCTGAAAACTGAGCCGCCGACTGGGGGGGACTCCTTCCTGTAACTGACTTCTGGCGATTTGTGCTGCTTTGACGATTCCCTGAATCCGAATCATGCCGTTTCCTCCTGGGGCGATCCCCGTGGCGATTCATGTTTGAGGGTAACAGCAAAGGGATTGCTGCTGCAAATCCTCAACTGGGAGTGATCCCCGGAAGAATACTCGTTGTCGTCAGGAGAGAATTTTTTGGTGTAAATTAGCTATTGCCAATTCATAATTACGGATTAAAAATTTATGAATTGCAGTATTTGAAGGGTTGAATTTGTTACTGATTAGGCTGAAACCCTGATAGGGCAAGGATTTTTAGATTCAAAACTCCAAATATTAACACAATCTTAAGATTGATCCCCAATAATGTAACAAAAGGTTAATATCAAAGAGAGGGTTGCACTCAGCGCAGCCCTGTGCGTCGGTAATTTGATAAAAAAGAGGCTCTGAACAATGGCTCAACTCCAGGCTCCCGAAACAGTTATAGGTAATGGTACGGACATTCTTTGCTGCTACGTTAACATTACCAGCAAAATTCAGATTATCCGAATCTGTAATATTGCTAATTGGTATTTTGAACGGGTCATGTTTCCCGGACAACGGCTCCTGTTTAAGGCTCCTGAACAGTCCCTGTTAGAAGTGCATACAGGAGGAATGGCAGGGGCGATTCTCTCGGATACGATTCCGTGCGCTCGCCTGCTTTGTGATGAATAGAAACAGGTTTAACTTGGCATTTTTTTGGGAAAATCCCAGACTGAACGCCCGAGGGGTTCGTCGATAAAAGATATCGAATTTAAAACCTGAAATATTGTTAAGATGGATAACCACAGATTACTAACCACAGATTACACAGATTTGCACTGATTAAGTTTGTGATAATTAGGGTAATCTGTGGTTAAATATTTTTAAAGGGTTGGGTGATGAGTGAACTTCGTGCTTTGATTTTTGATGTGGATGGGACTTTGGCTGAAACTGAGCGAGATGCTCATCGTCCCGCGTTTAACCGGGCATTTAGGGAGGTGGGGTTAGATTGGGAATGGTCGGTAGAGTTTTATGGAGAGTTACTAGAGATTGGCGGAGGGAAGGAACGAATCCGACATTATGTGCAGCAGTATCAGTCAGATTTCCCGATTCCCAATCAGGATTTAGATCAGTTTGTTGTCGATGTGCATGAGATTAAAAATAAGTATTTTGGTCAGTTGGTGGTAGATCTGATCCCCTTACGTCCTGGGGTGTTGCGGTTAATGCAGGAAGCAAAACGGGAGGGAGTGCGTCTGGCGATCGCCACGACTTCTGATCCCCATAATGTAGAGGCGTTGTTAAAAAGTGCGATCGCGCCGGATGGTCCTAGCTGGTTTGAAGTGATTGCTGCTGGGGATATGGTTGCAGTTAAAAAACCCGAACCTGATATCTATCAATATGCCGTCCAGGCATTAAAGTTAAACCCCGAGGATTGCTTGGCGATCGAGGATTCCAATCAAGGATTATTAGCCGCTCAAGCCGCTGGGGTGAAAACGGTGATTACCATTAATAATTATACCCGAAATCAAGATTTTACCGGAGCAGAATTGGTGATAGATTCTCTCGGGGAACCGGATGAACCCTTTACGGTTTTATCTGGGGATGCCGGTGAAGCGACTTATTTTGATTTGGCATTGGCGCGACAGTTGCAACAGAGGGGATGAGTTGTTCGTTTTGTGGGAACTACGCGCACTCGGAAACGACTTTAGCCGTTACTACGAACATTAGAAAACGAATGTAGGGGCGGTTCGACAATCGCCCCTACAATGGGTTATAGGGAATCAATTTTTCGGGCGGTTTCTGATAGGTTAGCTTCTCTTTGACCTTGCGATCGCGCTTGGACACAGATTAAACCGATGGGGGTAGAGAGGATATCAGCGAGGGTGGCTTTTTTAGCAAATGCTTTTAAAATATTTAGGGGTAACTCTTTTAAAACCCAGCGACTTAATCGATAAAGATATTCCCGTTGGTCAAATTCTCTCATCAAATCAATCCCGTGGAGTTCATGTAAGTAGCGATTAGACTTGCCATATCTGCGCCATTGACTTTGTAACTCTTTCAAGGTTGTCCGATGTCGATGTTTGACGATCGCACTGGGGGCAAATTCTAACCTCCATTCGGTTTCTTTCAGGATGCGCCAGCAGATATCCGCATCTCCTCCGGTTGTTAAATAACTGCGAAATAACCCAACTTCGCCAAAAATAGACCGACGAATGCCCAGATTTGCCGTTTGTCCGTAGGGACAAAAGGGATGAGCTAAGGTATGTTTTTGGGAAAGAGTTTCTTCCCGTTCGGAATGTTGTTCTAGGAGGGTTTTTCCCGGTAAGGCGGCAATTTCTCCGACGACAATTCCAATTTTGGGGTTAACAAAGGGCTGAATTAAGGATAATAACCAGTTGGGTTCCGGACGACAATCAGCATCGGTAAAGGCGAGGAATTCCCCCGTAGCGGCGCGGATGCCGGTGTTACGGGCAGCGTAGGAACTTTGGATTTCAGGTTCGCTCAGGGGACGAAGGGTGATTTCTGGGGTGTTTTGAACCGCATCTTGGAGGAGAGTTGGGGTGCGATCGCTGCTATTATTATCCACAATAATATACTCTACCTTTTCCCGGGGATAGGTTTGCGATCGCAGGCAGTCTATCAAGTCCGGTAAATCTTTTTCACCATTATAAACCGGCACCACGACGGATACTTGGGGCAAAAACGAGGGCGGCATCGGTTGGGATAGGAGTTCAGGGTTCATCAGAATTTATAAAAGAATAATTTTAACTGATTTTAACTAATTTTAAATGACAATGGCGCACAATTGTGCGCCATTGGAGGGGAGTCACTACGCCGAAGCGAAACGAGAATTAGCCCAAAGCCAAACCGAGGAGAGCCAGAACCCCACAAATCACATAAAATGCAGCGACGATTTGCAATTCTGACCAGCCACTCAGTTCTAAATGATGATGAATTGGAGCCATTTTAAACAGTCGTTTGCCAATGCCATCGGGTCCTTTAGTGGCTTTATAATAAAGCACCTGGGCAATCACCGAGAGGGATTCCACAAAGAACAGTCCACTGATGATAAATAAAGCCCAAAGACTATCACTGGTAAGGGCAACCGCAGCTAAGGCCCCGCCCAAGGCAAGAGACCCCGTATCCCCCATAAAAACTCGCGCTGGGTTGCGATTATAGGCGACAAAACCGAGACAGCTACCACTGATGCAGGCACAGAAAATTCCTAAACTGGGATGGGTGGAGGCGACTAATGCACCTAATCCCAGAAAGGCGACTGCCCCGGTTCCTCCCATCAATCCATCAACACCATCAGTTAAATTTGTCGCATTACTTTCCGCAACCAGGACGAATTGGGCTAGGATCCAAAAGAAGAAACCTAACGGTAAAACGACGCCAAAGGGGAGGGTAATATTAGTAATCGTTGGGGGTTGAGTTAAAGCCAATCCCACACAAAAGAGCGCGCCGAAACCAAATTGTAAGGCCAATTTCATTTTCGGAGAAATGCCTTTATTCGACTTGCGCCTCAGAATTTGCCAGTCATCCAACCAGCCAATAAAACCATAACTGAGGGTGAGGGCGACTGCCGCAGTCGCCTCCGGTGCAAACCCTGACCAAATCAGCGCCACGAGGGTTGCCACCGGAATAAAAAACACCCCGCCCATTGTCGGAGTGCCTGCTTTTTTCAAATGACTTTGAGGACCATCCTCTCGAATCACTTGTCCAGTTTTGAGTCGTTGCAGGGCAGGAACTACCCAGTACCCGACAGCAACGGTTGCCAAAGTACAGGCAAACAGGGGTAGGGTCAAGGTTTCACCCAGATTGGCGACTCTCCCATTCAACCCATCCAGGATGAGGGATGCCCCAGTCACGGCAACGGTTAAGAGCCAAAATAAACGAGTTCCTGACAGGTTCAACGACTGAACCGATCCCATTTTTGCGTCCACTGATTTAATATCCTCACTCCACACAGACTGTTACTCCAAGCTCGGCGATCGCTTCTCCGGTGAATCTCCATATAAAATGCTCCAAAACCGAACAACAAGTTCAAACAGGAAGGTTACACGCCCACAGACTCCTCCCCAAACCCCTCCCCTCTTCGGGAAGGGGGTTGGGGAGAGGTCTGTGGGCCTCCCCACTCAAAACACCAGCGAGGGGACCACAGGTAGATTTAGCCTTGGTTAATACTGGAAGTCAGAGGTTTAGTCTTCCTCAACTAACTCATGATCATCATCATCATCATCGTAGGTGCTATCTTCTACAGACATGAGTGCAGCAATTTCTTCTTCATCAATGGCATACTCACTCTCTTTGTCCTCCCGGGCAATCAAGCGACCATTGGATTCTAGCCAATCAAGGATAGACGTTTCTTGTTGCAAAGGAATCACATCAGCAATTTTATAACGAGATTCTTCGCGTAGAGACGGGTTGTACATCTAAAACTCCTGAAAGTAAAGTCGCTCAAACTTAACGAGATCGGGCAAACTGTGGCGGGAGTGGGTGTCGCGGGGAGTGTCCCCTTCTAGAGCAGAAGTTTGGAGACTCCGGCGCTGTAGACCCTTGTCAACCCTTGTCAACAGCTTCTGAGAAACAGAGACGACGGGCTGACCCTGAACAGTACCCCTTGACAATTTTATCGGAAATAGAGTCATTCCCCCGGTTTTGGACCGAGAAAGACTCAACATCCCCTGCATCTGCAACAGAATGGCCTCCATAATGGTAGAAGCTGCTGAGTTGAACTTGAGGAAGTGTGAATGATTGGCAAAACAGAATTATTAGAGGCGATCGCCGGGAAAAATCGCGGAATACTCGCCACCCCCTCCCAAAAACAAGCCATTCTAGCAGCGGTTTCCCAACTGGAGGACCGCAACCCCACCCCCCGTCCCGTGGAAGCAACGGATCTCTTAGGGGGAAATTGGCGACTGCTGTACACCACTAGCGACGAACTCCTCCGCCTCGATCGCTTTCCCCTGGCAAGTTTAGGCCAGATTTATCAATGCGTGCGTCCCACTCAAGGCAAAATTTATAATATTGCCGAAATTTCTGGATTGCCCTACCTAGATGTTTTAGTCAGCGTAGCGGCTCGATTTGAAGTAGTTTCTGAACGGCGAGTTGAAGTAAAATTTGAGCGGGCTGTTGCCGGATTGCAGAGTCTAATTGGATATCAATCCCCCGACGCTTTCATCAACCAAATTGAAACGGGCAAAAAATTTCTCGCCCTGGATTTCCAAATTCCCAGCGGAGAACAACAAGGGTGGTTAGATATCACCTATCTCGATCGCGATTTACGGATTGGAAGAGGGAATAAAGATAGTATTTTTGTATTAACCAAATCATCATGAATGCCCACGCCACCCGAGAAAATTTTCCCGTCACTAGCCAAAATCGCCTCTCCCAAGGCCAACTGAATATGCTGCAAACTTGCCCGCGCAAGTTTCAATATACTTATCTGGAACATCTCTCTTCCCCCGTCACCCCCGACCAACGAGAGAAAATGCTTTGGGGGAGTCGGTTTCACCTGTTAATGCAGCAACGAGAACTCGGGTTACCCGTGGAAGTCTTGCTGCAAGCAGATGAACAAATGCGGCGGTGTTATACGGGGTTACTTGAGGCTGCACCGGACCTGTTTAAACCGGAATCTCCTGGAAATCGCCAATTTAGAGCAGCGGAACATCGGCGCATCATGAATTTTCAAGGGTATTTATTCACGGTTATTTATGATTTAATCATCGCCGATGCAACCCGTGCTCAAATCCTGGATTGGAAAACCTATCCCCTGCCCAAAAAAGACCGCACTTTAGAAGAGAACTGGCAAACCCGCTTGTATCCGTTTGTGTTAGCGGAAACTAGCGATTATGCACCGGAAGACATTACCATGACCTATTGGTTTGTGCAATCTGCGGAAACGGGGGATGATCGCCTGTCCAAGTGCGAATCTTGGACATTCCACTATAATTCTATTAAACATCAAGAAACGGCGCAATATCTCACTCACTTGTTAAATCAGTTGAACAGTTGGACCGAAGACTATGAAAGCCGAAAACCATTTCCCCAAGTTGCTCTAACTGAGGGAGTCTGTGACTCTTGTCCCTTTCTCACCCGCTGTCAGCGGGGACCCGATTCTGGGTTTCGGGTCAATGAAGGCGATCGCATCACAGCTTTTTCTGACATTGAAGAAGTAGAATTGTAAACCTAATATCATGTTTGCGCGATCGCCCACACTGACCTAACCCCCTTTACCCCCTTCCTTGCAAAGGAAGGGGGATTAAGGAGAAAAAAGGGTTTTTTAGGTTAATCCACCGGACTTGATATAATTTCTTAAATCTACTGAAATTTCTTACCCAAACCCTTTCGATATTTAGCCCCAATTACCACAATAATTACTCCTAACAGAAATAATATCATCCATCCAATCAAGACAACCCAGAATTGCACCGAAGGCGGAATAAACCCACGCAAGCGAGACCAAGTTTGGAAAATATTCCCCTGCATCAATGCCGAAATCCCATACAATAACTGCACTTCTATCCCCTCTGGTCCTAATTCAAGCGCCTGTTTAATAGCAGGTTCCCCTTGTCGGGGCTGCCAACCATACAGATTCACAAACCCTAAATAAGCATAAGCATAAGGATTTTCTGAATCCAGTTGCACCACCCGTTCAAAAGCAGATATTGCTCCTTTCACATCCTGCTGCAAAACATGACTAAAGGCTAAATTGTAAGCAAATTGTACATTTTTGGGGTCTTGTTGTAACCGATACTGCAGGGATTTTTCCGCTTGAATAAGATAATCTTGAATTGGGTCATATTGATTAACCCGTGCCATGTCATCAAAAATAAAGTCTAACGCCTTCGGTCCTTGGGGTAATGTCGCAGACAGCGATCGCAACTGGGTGATCCAATCCAGTTCCGGTGCCGGAGTCGCCGTTGCTGCGGGATTAATGGCGATCGCCACCCGAGGCACATTGAGCTCTTGAGTTTCCCCAGTTTTGCGATTCAAATAAGTCGCCGCCAAAGTATAAGTTCCCGGGGTCACATCCCCTGGCGGTAACATCGCCATCCGTTCTATCACCCTCGCCTGTAACGGTGCCGTCACTGCTTGTAACTCACCCTTGCCAATCCCATGATCATGCAACCAAGACTCACGCAACGAGGGAGATCCTGCCGGACTCTGCAACTGCCAAGTTAAAACCACCACTCCATCCCGCAACGAGTCCCAATCTCCCGTCCATTCATAAGTAACCGGAATCGGCACACCGGGAGGAGATTGCGCCGGAACCGTCACGCGATCGAGGGTAATAGTTGCTGGAGTCGCAGATGCCTCCAATGCCTCAACGGTGACCATTGGCAAGCGATGATGATACAAATTCAGGGTACTGTCATCGGGTAACGGCCAACTCGCCTGTAAATCAAATTCACCTCCCGTTTCCACCAGTGCCACGATCGCCGCTTGTGCCTCCGTGGGGACCGAACCCTGATTTCCCGTCTTAGTCAAAAACCAATCCAGCGATCGCGCATCTTGTGCAACGTGCGATCGCCGCGTACCCACCTGCCTGCCATAGACTTGAAATTGTTGCAAATTCCCATAGTAATTCAAATTATGCTGATTAATCATCGGCGTTGAAGGTAACACCCCCAAAGTCGATCGCAAATAGGGAGTGGTTTCCATAATTTCTGCGATCGCCTCTTGATGCGGCCAATCCGGTCCCCGATAGGCATGATGAGATGCCACATCCGGATGCCACTCATAAACCGGCCACACATCGGCCAAAATCAACACCAGCGCCGCACTACAAGTCCCCCAACGCACCCATTTTCCCCAATTGGCAGGAAACAGCATCAATCCATAAGCTAACACCAGGGAAACCACAGGCAGATAGGGTAAGACATAGCGAAAATCTTTATTCAGAATTAAAGAAAGTAATATATAAGACCCGGCCCAAAAAATGGCCAACCATTTGAAGGGAGAATTAAAATAGCTTTTCCAGACAGGATTTTCCAAATCTGCGGTCAACTCCGTTAAGTGGCGATCGCCTCGTGAACGCCACCAAGAAAAGACAAATCCGGCCAGGGGAACCACCAGAAACGGCCAGGATACATGATTAGGGAGTTGTTCTCCATAAAATGTCCAAGCGGGAAGCGTATGAATTGCCGGGTCACCTTCGACTACTGCCGCCTGAATAGCCGCACGTTGACTACCTGTGAACACCAGTAACCAATTAGTGCGATACCAGGGATACATCACTAACCCCGTCACCAAAAACGCCACCATTAACTGCAGGAATCTGACCCAATGCCGGTTTTTAATCGTACTCACAATCACCCAAACCAGTGGGGTGATGAGAAAGAATAAAGCAGTTTGTTTGATCAGCAGGGATAATCCGACAGATAATCCCAAGACGACGGCCCAAAACCAAGCTTGACAAGCGGGAGACCTCAGAACAAAGGAAATGTCATATCGAGGGGGATTTTCCGAGGGTAAAGATGTTAACGCTAACGGTTCGGTGACCTTCCACCGGGTGAGAGAATAGAAAGAAAAAGTTACTAGGGTAGTGAGGGGAAAATCCAGAAGAAAATCCAGACGTGCATGATATAAACCGGGAAACATCAGACATAAAGCTGCCGCCCAAACACCTATTTTGGGGTTAAACAGCAAGCGACCTAAACCATAGACTGAAGGGAGTAAAATTGCGCTAAAGAAGAGGTAAACCAGGGTGGCGTGATCGGGTCCAATCCCAAATAAATTGTGAAAAAAAGCGGTGATGATGTAAGTCGCCGGTGGTATTTTAGAGGACAGTAACCATAAACTGCGCCACCAATCCCCGGAAAACCACTGGGGGGTTTGTAATGCGTGCCAGTAGTTTAAGGCCCCAGTTAAATAATCGGCCTGATCCCAAGCGGGTATTGAGCGATCGAGGGCAAACCAGAGGCGATCGCAGAATGCCCCTAGCAACCATAAACCGGCGATCGTCAACCAACCGTGATATTTTTGATAGTTCTTCACCCGCCAAAATCCTCCTGATTTTCATGGATCGTTAGAAATCGCCACCCGCAACGCTGTAGATACACCAGGGTACTCCGAATTCCCTCCCACTCAGCAGCAATCCTCACCGGATTCTATGCTAGATTGCCATCTATATCATGGTGATCACCGATGGTAGACCGCAAAAATTAAATTTTCCTTTCCCCGATTTCTGCTCAGTCTGCCAGAAATTTTATGGAGTCTCTTGAGTTCTCATTTCTTCATGGTTAAATCTTTTATGGTCAACTTCCGCCTAGTCTCGATCCTGCCTGCCACCGCCTTGGCGATCGCCATGAGTGCCGCCAGCGTTGGCGCTCAAGATATGTACAACCCCATCCAGTTGCCATCCAATAATGAAATCACAGATACCTTATCTGAACGAGATATTCCCACCGGACAAGGTGGATTTGCCCGGGATTATATCGTCAGCTTACAACCGGGAGATCAAGTAGTGATCGACCTCCTCTCCGATAGTTTTGACAGCATTGTTACGATGATCGGACCGAATGGCATGACGATCGCCGAGAATGATGATGGCCCTGATGGGACCACCAACTCCCTCTTATTTTCCCGAATCACCGAGGCCGGGAATTATATCGTCCGAGTACGAGCCTTTGGCGAAGGGGGCATAGGAGAGTTTAACCTCAAAGTCACTCGTCTTCGCCCTATCTAATCCCTTTGAGGCGTGATTACAAATGTTGCTACAAAAATCACGCCTCAAAAAATTTTTCAAAAAACGCTTGCCAATTTCAGAAATATTTGCTATGTTAGTTAAGCATGAAAAAACCAGCCGGGATAGCTCAGTTGGTAGAGCAGAGGACTGAAAATCCTCGTGTCACGAGTTCAAGTCTCGTTCCTGGCATCGCTAGAAGCGCTGAAACCTTCAAATATCAAAGGTTTTGGCGCTTTTTATTATTCATGGAAAGACCGCGACATCACCACCCTCGAACCGATGCCTCAGACTGTTGCAAAAATAGCCTTACGCTAAAATTCAAGCCATCACGCCGGAAATGATGTCAGAACGATTAAGCGAGAGGATGCACCGGATATGAGTGACAACTACAGAATTTATCTCGATGCTTGTTGCCTGAATCGTCCCTTTGATGACCAAACCCAGACTCGCATTGCCTTAGAAACCCAAGCTATCCTCGCTATCTTGAGTCAATGCGAATCCGGACAATGGCAACTCATCACCAGCGCTGCTTTAGATGTAGAACTCGCTCAAATTCCCGATTTGGAAAAACTTAAGAACGTTAAGGCAATCCTGAGACTTGCTAAAATTAAGGCGATCGCCAGCTCATCCATAGAAAACCGTTCCCTAGAACTTGTTAAATTAGGCTTTTCAAGCTACGATGCCATCCACCTTGCCAGTGCCGAACGAACTCGTGCCGATATATTTTTATCCACCGATGACCGGCTGATCAAGAAAGCTAAAAGAAATATTCAGCTAATCCATGTACCCGTTGACAATCCTGTTCAATGGCTACTGAACGTTACCTAATAACCCTGAACACAACAATGACAAAAACTCAGCAAGAAATTATCAAAAAAGGATATCAAGCCTTAATCGATTCATTAGGAGTCGTTGATACCATTCGGTTCATTCAATACTTTAGTCCGGGTCAGGGTGACTATACCCAAGAGCGTCATCAATGGCTCGAAAAAATGTCATTAAACGATATTTTTTTAGCGATGAAGCAGGCCGAAAAACCCGATAATAATCAATATGATGAAATCATAGCAGATGAGGAGTAAAGGATATTCAGAAAAAAGATTAGGAATTTAGCACAGCCCGGTCTTCTTCCACAGGAATGGTGATGATTTCCGGGTTGAGAGTTCCCGGACCTCACCACTAACCATCGCCTAAAGCAGGGAACGATAGTGAGAGAGTTCGCGGGTTGCCTCCTGTGCCATCTGACGACGGAGAGACTGGGGTAAAATCACCTCGCCATTGGGTCGCCAAGAGCGTAAGCGCATTCGGACATTAATATCCCCCTCGCGAATCCAGGCTCGATAATAGGCATCAGTCTCACTGCGGTTTGCTAAAACTTGCAACGCTGCGGTGCGATCGCCCTCATCCTGTACCTGTCGCCTCACTAAATCCCTCAATGAGTCATACTCCACCGGCTCAAACGTTCCATGACGCACCGTTCCCTCCACATAGCGACGGGCAAAATCCCGAGGAAAGCGCAACAACAGCAACTTACGCGGCAAATAAAAATTAAACCCCCAAGCAGCCTCTAACTCTGCCTCCACCTCCTTGGAAGTGGGTAAACCCCCTTCCCGTCGCATCTCCCGCAACAGCTTGGGAATCTGGGGGTCACCCCAAGCTAATACGGTGAGTTTGGGGGAGGTGATGCGGTCTAAGCGATAATTGTGCCAACCCATCTCTCCCTCTGGCGTTTCTCCCCAAGCGCTGAGATACTTAGCCCGCCGCACATAATGTAAACAAACCGGATAAGTGGTGAATTGAACAATGCCACCTTGGGCCAACTCATACTCAAACTGGACTACCCCCGAAGAAGAAGTGCGCCACAGTTGTTCCAGTTGGTCCTGATAAGTGTCTACCTGTTCTTGCACCTCGGGAGAGAGGATGTAATCCAGGTGGATGAAAATCCGCCGTTGTCTTCGGTTATCGAGGGGTTCTGCTGGTTTTGCATCGGAGGCGACTTGTTCCCATAAGGATTGGATCAGCACTTCTAAATTCGGCTGAATGAAGGAAATATCTTCCAGTAAGGGTAACAATTCCCGGACTTGGGATAGGGATAACAATGCGGCATCAGGTTGAGGGGCGATCGCCCGCTGTAACCCAGGCAGCCTGGGCAATTCTTCCAGAGAGATACATTGATATTTCCCTCGGGATACGGACTCTAACCAGCCGAGTTCCGCCAGTTGCTTCAAATCATCGCGAATTGAACGGTGCACCGTGGTAAACGGCGCTTGTTGCACCAGTTCCTCTAGTTCCTCCGTTGCCAACCCACTCAAGTGGATGACATCCGGCATCCAAGACTCCGGGGACTGTTCGGCGGTTAACAGCAATTCGGTGACGGTGCGGTGACAAATACAGCGGCCATCGGTGCATTGGTATTCTAACTGTTCTGCGGTCAATAGGTCACTTTTGCCGTGAGTGGGAGCAAACAGGCGATCGCGCAGGTGGGGATAACCAAAGGGTTGGGGTAAGTCCATCGCCCAAGGGGACCTCTCTCCATACAGTTGGGTTAATAAGACCCACAACCGCAGCGATCGCAACAACCGATTCCCAAGCTGTCCCCCCGCCAACCACTGCAAAATATCCGGACTGGGTGGATAAGTAAAACTCGCGCTCATTTATGGAAGACCCCTCTTCAATGGCTATGCTATAGTAACACAAACTCCAAGTTCAGGAAAACCCCATGACCGAAACTGGCATTCACCTGGAAATCACTCAGCAAAAGGCTCCAAATGGGTTGAGATATCAACAGCTCACTATACAATTGAGGCGCAGCGATCGCGTAATTTACCCCGCAGAACTGAGCAAGTTAGAATTACCGAAAGGCATCGATACCACCCAGGGAATCGTGATTAATGGACGCGCTCCCATTTGGCTGTATGGCTACTTAATCCACGAGTTACATCCGACCGCCTGGGTGGCCTGCAACGACCCCAGACTCGGGGCTGTCGTGGTTGCCACTCATTCTAAAACTATGAAAATCGGTCAAGTGATTCCCCTAAAAGACCCAGGGGAAACTTTGAATTCAGCGTTAATGATAGTAGGACCACCAGACAGCGGCAAAAGCATTTTATCTCATGCTTTATTTCAAGCCTTATTAGAAATTGAGCCGAATATTTACCTCCAACGGGCCAACTGGGATGGCGAAGGGAATTATGTCTTGGAACTGGCCCAAGATGCTGACCCGGAGATATTTAAGGCGGCAAATAAGGGGGGATTGACTCCGGAGTTTTTCCCGTATCACGCCCAAGCTATTCTCAACCTCAGACGTAATAAAATTTTAACAATTGTCGATGTGGGAGGCATGGTACAACTAGAGAAGCAACCGATATTAGAAGCCTGTACACATTATTTAATTATTAGTTCCAAACCCGAGGCGGTGGAACCGTGGCACGAATTTTGTCGCGATCGCGGAAATTTAATTCCGGTTGCCGTTATTCACAGCAGTTTAGAACCATGCCAAACCCTCCACCAAGAGCAACCTTATTTAGAAATCACCTGCGGACCCTGGGTACGGGGGGATGCGACTGGCATACCAGAGGTGTTGATGGAACGGGTTAAGGGGCTTTTGGGAACCTCGGCTTTATCCTAGGCGGCGATCGCCTCTGATTCCACTATTCAAGTTCACACTATTATTATCATGACTGACACAAAACTTAAAATTACCGCCGCTTTAGCCTGGTGTCTCGCTTGGGGAGACGAACGAGAGTCTCTTTTACCGCTGCCGACGCTTCAAAAAATGCAAAACGCCATATTGAATGGTCAGGAAGTCCCGGCAGAAACCCGAGAAATTGTTCAACAGATTAAGAAGCTAGATGGACTGAGTAAACGCCTGGACAGTTTGCCATTTCCTAGCTTGGCAGATATCAAAAAGGATTATCCCGAACTCTGGCAACAGCAAACGGCGATCGGCTTAGTTTATGGGGGTGCAACCAAAATCAAAGGCTATGTTTTTGAGGCGTCAAACCTCCAAGACATTCGCGGTGCATCGGCTTTGTTGGATCGCATCAATCTTGTGGATCTTCCGGCTTTTTTTGGCAAAGTTAAAGATCACTCTGCGTCTCAATGGCTGGATAAAAACTTTTCGGGTCTGAAAGAGGCACTGATTCCAGAATTGATTATCTATTCCACTGGGGGGAATATTCTGGCATTTTGTCCCGCTGCCTTTGTGGATGATTTAGCGAATGCGATCGAAAAGCGGTACACCGAGGAAACGTTAACGGCGAATAGCTGTGCGGTTGGAGCGAGTTTCCGGCTGTTAGAAATTCGTCTAGGGTTGCTGAAAGACCCAATTGAGGAGACATTTTGGCTGGAAGACTACCGCAAAAATTACCAGCAACCTCTAGTTAAGGCGTATTTTGGCAGTCCGAAAACCGACGCAGAAATTGTTGAATTGTTTAAAAATCGTAAGAGTTTCAATGAGTTGGCGGGGAAATTAGCGTCCCTCTTTCAACAGCGCAGGAATGGGAATGAGGCTGGCAAGGAGTCTCGTCCCAGTCGTCGGTATCCGCCGATATTTGAAACCCATCCTTATGTGGTGCGGGATGAGAACCAGCAGCGATCGGCGATCGCTCATATAACACTGATTCCTGGAGAGCCTTGGTTCTCCGAAACGTTAGTCCGTAAACGCTTAATGGGTCAGCTCTCAAAACGAGAGTTTGGACCAGAACAACTTCCAGAGTGGTACACCCACTTAAATCTGGACTGGAAACCCGGTTATGTTCAAAGTTGGGTGAATCAGTTTGAAGAATTTGTGCATAAAAGTCCAAATAGATATTATCAGACGGTTCCCAAAAGCACAAAAATTGTGGAGGCACAGCGAACAGAAGAAATCGGCAATTATAGCGATGGATTTATCGCCTTCATCTATGCCGATGGAAACAATATGGGGGGATACATCCAGAAAATTCAAACTCCCCAGGAATATACGGAGTTTAGCCAGGATATTTTTGAAGCAACAAAAAAATCGGTTTTCCGCGCTTTAAGGGAACACCTCAACCCTTACAAGTTGCAAAACTTAGCCAATCCTGACTCAAAGCATCTCGATGGGACCTGGATTCATCCCTTTGAAATTATTGCCATTGGCGGGGATGATGTGATGCTAATCGTGCCAGCCAATCAAGCACTCGCTATTGCTCAAACCATTGGGGAGGAATTTGAAAAAATTCTCCTTGCCAACAACAAAACAACCTATCAGATTACCGAGAAGGATATCCTGAGCAACCCAGTCACTTGTCATCGGTATCAAGACCCCCAAAATCCACCCCAACCCTCGCAATGCCAATTGAGTATGTCCACTGGGGTGCTGATTACCTCCTACAGTACGCCAATTTACTATGCGGAGAAACTGACAAATCAGTTACTAAAATCTGCGAAGAAAAAAGCGAAGACGCTTAAAGAGGATTTCTGCTACCACGGTGGCACGATTGATATTTTGGCCCTAAAATCGGTCACGATGATTTCCTCGAATATTCAGGAGTTTCGCGAGAGTGGATTAACCAAAGAACAAGGCAAGCAGACGCTAAAACTGTATGGCGCACCCTATACCCTGTATGAAATTGGAGGATTGATTAAGACGATCGCCGCTTTAAAAGAGTCGGAATTTCCCCGATCGCAACTCTATCAAATCCGCAGTTTTATCGAACAAGGGAAGCGAACTGCTATCCTCAACTACTTATATTTCCGCAGTCGGTTAAACCCCGAGAAAGAAGCCTTACTCAAAAAGCAGTTTGACAATGCTTGGTGTCCAGCTAAAACCAATAACGGAAATATTGCACCTTGGATGTATGAAAGTGAAGACAAGGTTTACGAAACAATCTGGCGGGAGATGGTGGATCTTTATCCGTTTATTAACGGCGAAACAGTTGGCAGTTATCAAGAAGGCGATCGCGAGGAAAGTCTGACATGATTTATCTACAAAACTTGCTGGAAAATTCAGGAGAAACCATATCTTTAACCGCGATTATCGATACGGCATTATGTGTCGGCGCCGGAGGGTCAACAGGCTCCTTAGCCGATAAACCCATCATGCGAATGGCGAATGGGAAATTATTGATTCCTGGATCGCAATTGAAAGGACGATTGCGCCACGAGTGCGAAAAATTAGCGCGGGGATTAAAATGGCCCATTTGCGAGTCTCCGACGGCGGAAACAATGTGTCCTCAACTCGCTGGGTTTTCGGATCAAGACAAAGCGAAGTTTAATCGGTCCGATTATTGGATTGAAGCGGATCAGCGGCATCATTGTTTAATTTGCCAAATCTTTGGTAATCCGGCGTTAGCTTCGCGAGTTTTGGTCGATGATTTGATTTGCGATGAAGATCCAGACAATTTACCGGAAGTATTGCGTCCCTGCGTTACGATTAATCGCCGTCGGCAAACCGCAGAGGACAAAAAACTTTACTTTCTGGAAACCTCTCCTCCCAATGCTGAGTTAAAGTTTGAGGGAAGTCTTCATTTCCAACCCAATTTTCCCGATTATGCGAAAGCGCTGATTTTGTCAGCATTGCCGCATATTAATGCGTTAGGAGGGAGTAAATCGGCAGGATTGGGTTGGTTAACTTGGCACACTCCAAAAGACATTAAGATTGAGGATGACATCTGGTCGAAACTATTACCTAAAGGGGTAGAATGAACAAGATTGAGCTAACCATTACCGCTGAGTCACCCTTGGCGATCGGCGTCAAAAAACCAGGTTCAGTGAGTGAAGCGAGTGATTATATTCCCGGTTCGGTGATTCGGGGTGCAGTCGCCTCGGTATTGCTGCAACAGTCGGGACAGGAAAATCAGGATTTAAGTCAGGAGGGAGGCGATTTTCAAACCTTATTTTTAGGCGATCGCGCGGCTATTTTTCACAATGCCTATCCGGGTACTACTGACACCGAAGTGCTGGTGATACCCACTACGGCAGTGAGTTCCAAAACCAAACCGGGGTTTAAACCGAAAGGCAATGGCGTTTTCGATACCTTAATTGACCGCTTCTGTGCGGAACAATTTGGTCATCCTTATGACCCCAACGACCCGGCGGATAATGAAGGTCGGGTGGAACCCTATAGCGCATTTTTTAGCCAGAAAAAAGGCCAGTATCAAACCCATGCTGTAACCAAACGCCTGCTGACCCGCGTGGGAATTAATCGCCGTCGTGCCACGGCTCAAGAGCAGATATTGTACAGCATTGAAGTTCTCAACGAAACCCAAGGGAAAGAGAACGACCCAGCTATCTATCGCAGTAAGATTTACGTTGAGGATGATGCCTTAGCCAAATCGCTAATCGGGTTTATTCAGAAGCACCATTTTCGATTGGGAGGTGCAACCTCGCGAGGATTGGGTAAAGTTAAGATAGAACCCAAGGCAAGTAACGTTAAAAATAATCTTAACGAACGGTTGGCGAAATTTAATCAGCAATTGCGCCAACGGTGGCAAACTTGGAACAATATTTTTGGGAAAAAGAATCAGCAGTGGCAAGACAAGCACACCTATTTTACCCTGGATTTACAATCCGATGCCATCTTAACGGAAGATTGGCTACGCACCACAGTGATTTCCCCAGCAATGTTGTGCGACTTTGCGGGAGTCGATGACGCTTCCTTAGAATTATGCGTAGCTTATAGCAGCTATGACTATCGTTCGGGGTGGAATAGCGCCTGGGGTCGGATGAAAGATATCGAATTGATTACCAACAAAGGAGGGGTTTATCTATTTAGCACAGAGAATCCCAAACTGTGGGAACCGGCATTGTCAAAATTAGAAGTTTCTGGGGTTGGCGATCGCACCCCTGAAGGTTTCGGTCAAGTTTTAGTTTGTAATCCATTTCATTTAGTATTTCGGGAGAATGCTGTATGAGTTTATCCACCGAGCAACAGATTGAGCAACAGATTGAGCAACAGAAAAAGCAACAGATTGAGCTAAAAATTCAAAAAGGGATCCGCCGATTTGAGGATGATTTAGTCAAGTGCATTCAATCGGCATTAGACCAAAAAATCTATGGAAACTTAGAAGAATCCCAGTTTCGGAATGTGTTACGGGTTGCCGAAACGACAGATAGTGCCGAGGTCGTCAAAAATTTTCTGCGCTATCAAATGGGACGGGATGACAAATGGGGGAAAGGCAAAGATTCTTTGGCCGAGAAAATCATTAATGATATTGATAGGCTCATCCAGGATTCTAAAGATATCGCCACCAAAGCCAATGCAACCGAGCCTGAAAAATACAAAGATATTCATATTGAACTAATTCGCCGGTACTTGGGATATGGCTCACGGTATTTGAGATATAAAAAATCTCTGAATAAGTCAAGCAAATAATTAACTTAGGAGAACTATGCGTCGAGTTATCATTTCTACAATTGGCACGAGTTTACTAACTAATCCTATTAGTCGAGATAATGTTGATGAAAAATACTGGTATGCCAGTCTGCGGGATATGGCAAATCAAAAATGGGAAAATCTTTCTGAGGAAGTCAAGCAAATTATTACTACGCTGAAGGAAAGAGCGATCGCCCAACTAGAAGCCGGAAAAATCCAGACGATTCGGGGTGCTAGTGCCGAATTAAATGGGATTTATGGCATTTATCAAGAGGAACTGACTCAAGGGAAGGAGGACATTCACTACTTAATTGCTACGGATACCGCTCAAGGGTTTACCACCGCAGAAATTGTTCAAACCTTTTTGCAACAAAAGGGGATTAACAATATCAGCATTTATACCCCTTCTGGTCTTTCTACTGCCAGCACCACTGACTTTTCTGAAGGAATAGATGAACTGATTGTCTGGTTACAGAACCAAATTCCTCCCCTACGAAAAGACTACAAAATTTATTTCAACTTAGTGGGGGGCTTTAAGAGTCTGCAAGGCTATCTCAATACCATTGGGATGTTCTATGCCGATGAGATTATCTACATTTTTGAAGGCGTTGGTTCGGAGTTAATTACCATTCCGCGCCTACCGATCGCCATTGATATTGCTGCCATAGAACCCCACACCGTTAAGCTGGCATTGATGGATGCTGGTGCAGGACTTCCTCCCGAACAAGTCACCGATGTTCCTGAATCCTTGCTAGGAACTTTTAATGACAAGCGGGTGCTATCCACCTGGGGTAAACTGATTTGGGAACAGTCGAAAAATAAACTGCTTTCCCAAAAGTTGCTAGAGTTTCCGGGAATTGAATATAAAGACTCCTTTCGGGGGGATTACAACCAAATCAAGTCCCAAGCAGAACGGGTAAAATTACAAGAAACCTTGGCATTAGTCTCTTGTTTATTAGCACAATCTAACGGCGATACCAGCCGTCTCAAAACACATGGAGGGGTGCAGTATGACAAATATGAAAATAAGGGAAATATGGACCATTTTCGGGTAACCCAAGGGTTGCGGGTGAGTTGTACTTCAGCCAAGGGGGTTTTGCTGCTGCATCGCTATGGCAAAGAACCCGATGTTAATACAAACCCTTGGTAATCAGGCGACGGATAAAAAAAAGTGTGAGGAATTATGAAAACATTTGAAACGTTCACAAATCGGTTAAAAATTAGCGGAACATTGACTACGATTACGGCATTGCGAATTGGTGCGGGTCGTTCTTCAGAACCGATTGGGTCGGATTTGCCAGTGATTAAGGATGCTTTTGGACGTCCGTTGATTCCCGGGTCAAGTTTTAAAGGTGCGTTACGATCGCGCCTGGAAAGTTTCTTGCGCGGGATTTGGGGCGGCGATCGCCATTTAGTCGCTAATCCCGCCAATGAACAGGAGTGGTCCATTACCGCTAGTGAAATTAAAAAATTCAAGGAACAATACACCGATGATTTGAGCCTTACCGAAGCTATTGTTAACCAAACTGATTTGATATCTAGTCTGTTTGGTTCGCCTTGGTTTGCTAGTAAATTTCAAGTCCGAGATTTAACCGTATTGGCTGAAAATTGGTTCGGACAATACCAAGAACGAGATGGGGTGGCGATCGACCGCGATACCGAAACGGCTGCCGATGGCAAACTCTATGATTTCCAAGTTGTCCCTGCCGGAACGCAATTTGAGTTTCGTGCAGTGGTAGAAAATGCGGAGGAATGGGAGTTAGGATTACTGATGATTGGGTTGCATCAGTTTGAAACTCAGCAAATTCCATTAGGCGGAGGCCGATCGCGCGGTTTGGGAGTGGTTGAACTGGACATCGAAAAAATGCTTTGGGTCGATGTGGAAGGCCATCCGGAGTTTTTGTTGGACTATCTCCGCAAAATGGTCAATGAGGATGAAACAGCCTATGAAAATGCAGAAGATTATAAAGACGATTGGGTGCAATCTCTCATCAAGCATATTCGATGCAAAATGGCCGAATTAACTCCATCCTCACCGACATCCTAAAGGATGCTGTTCTAGGAATCAAGCCTGCCTGTGCAGGCTCAAATATTATCAAGTTTTGATTGAGAAAAATCGACAGATTATGCACAAACGTTTTGTAAATCAATGTACGGTTGAATTGACGATTTCCCCCGATGGACCGATTTTAATTAAGTCGGGGAAAGAAGGAGCAGACCCCACAAAACCGGATATGGAATTCGTGGAAACCTATCATGCCGGAGGGCGATCGGTTTATCTTCCCGGCAGCAGTCTCAAGGGTGCAATTCGCGCTCATGCCGAACGGATTGTCCGCACCGTGGGACAAGATAAAAGGCCCAGTAATCCTGAGCATTTATGGGCCGGTAATCCCCTGAACTTGGATGAATATAAATATCTGGACTCTATTACAGAAGCACCGGATATTTATCGGTTGTCCTCATTTACCGACCAAATATTTGGTCATACTTCTATTGCCAGCCGGATTAGAATTGAGGATGCCTATCCCACCCCCAAATCCCTCAAGTTAGAAGAACGCAATGGGGTAGCTATTGACCGGGTATTTGGGTCCGTGGCGGTCGGTCCGTTTAACTACCAAGTTTGTACTGCTGGGGAGTTTAAAACGAAAATTCACCTCAAAAACTTTACCCTAGCTCAATTGGGGTTAATTGGCTTAGTATTACGGGATTTAGATGAGGGGTGGTTTGGCCTAGGATTTGCCAAATCTCGCGGGTTAGGGGTGGTGAGAATTCATCTCGATTCCGCTGTGGTTCGCTATCCGGGTTGTACCATAGAAAATGAGCGCATTCGTCTATTAGGAAGCGATAAAAATTGGCCGCCAGTTCAGTTATTAGGTGCAGGAGAATTTATCGGTGAGGACCGTTCTGCTTATGGATTTCCAGCGGATGATTCGGAATCAACTCCGGTGAAAGCTGGATTGATGGAGTTGGGTTTAGGGGTAGAACTGCGCTGGGAAGGAACGGAACAAGTCAAAGATTTATTTACGCGATCGGTCAAAGCGTGGAGTCGGAAAGTGGAGGCAAAAGCCAAATGAATGGATTTGTTGGAGTCAGAAACAACCTGACGGAAAGCGACCTCAAAGCCTTGTTAGAACATCCCCCAAGTCAACCAACTTACTATTGTTTGCGTTGGCTGCATAAACTGGGAGAATTATCAACAGAATTACCCTCGGATTTTCCCAGTCCCGAAGGACAGATGTTTGACGAAAACCGGGAAATTCGCTGGCAGCAAAAAGGCGACTCCTTTAGCGTGTTGCTGCTGAGTACCACTGGGGAAGAACCCAAATTTACGCCCGTCGGCAACCGTTGGCAAGTTCAAGATCGCGATGCTCATCTTTATCCCGCCACGGAAACCCGATTTCCGAAATTGACAGGGAAAACCTCGGTCAATATCGGTCAACGCTATTTTTTCGATGCGGATACCTCAACGGTTCATTTTGTGGCTTTAAGGGTGAAAAAATCATGACAAACCAATTTGAAATTACTGAACCTAAACCTTACGAATTTGTTTCTTTTCCCACGCAAAGACCGCCGCTGCAAAGACCCATCGGCCACGATAAATATCATGCCGATCACATTTCTGGAACCTTATTCTTAACCCTCACAGTTCAGACTCCGGTCCATATTTCCACTGGGGTTGTCGCAATGGGAAGCGATGTTGGCGAGAACCGGATTCCGTTAATCAAACTGATGGCACTAAACGCCGGAAAAAATCCAGTGATTCCCGGGAGTTCTTTGAAAGGGGTGGTGCGATCGGTTTATGAAGCGATTACCAATAGCACCTTAGCGGTTGTTACTAATCGATACAGAAATCAAATTCCTCAAGACCGATCGCCCTGCAGAAATAAAGAACAACTCTGTCCCGCCAGTCGCGTTTTTGGGGCGATGGATTGGCAGGGAGTCATTGAGTTTAGTGATTCTCAATGTATTTCTGCCAAATATGGCGCTGGGTTTATGCCTTCCTTATATCGCCCCCGTCCCGATGAAACTCGACGGTATTTTGATACTCGGGGAATGGCAAAAGGACGTAAGTTTTATTACCATACCGATCGCCCTGCCAGTCCCGGGCAAAATAAAGGCATTCCCGTACAGCAAGCGGGAACTCAGCTAACCTTTAGCACTCGGGTACAGTTAACCAATTTAACTCCGGCAGAATTGGGGGTATTATTCATTGCCCTCGGACAAGATTCCCAGTATCCAATGGCCCTCAAAATTGGCGGCGGTAAACCCATTGGCATGGGAACCATGACCGTAGCGGTAACAGAACTGAAAAAACCAGATAATTTGCGCGATCGCTATCTCTCCTACAATCCAGAAAGCGAATCAATGACTGGGAAACCGTTGCAAGACTTTCTCGGAACTGCCATGCAACAGGCACACAACCAATTGATTCAAAAACAGCAACTCGAACAGTTGCATCGCGTCCTATTTTATCCTACAACGCGCCAACCTCCCCAAGGAATCTATTAATTTCTAGGGTGCGATCGCTGTAATCCTGCACCCCACCCTCAACCCTGTTTATCAAACCACTGGATACTTTTATGACATCTCTCTCAGACAATCAATGGAAAGTCGCCCATGCGATCGCCCAACAGTTGGTATTAAATGAAGCAGATGCCAACGAACTGGGAAAAGCCATCGCCTATTTACGAGCATTTGGAGATAAACCCGATGCCGGAAAAGGATTCTTTAAATACCTGCAAACCCTTTCTAATAATGGCCGAACGATTGGACATAGTGGAAAGACTTCGGGTTATTACCAGACTATTTCCAAGGTTTGCAACGAATCACTACGACAATATCAAGAGGACCCGGCTGCTATGCAGGAAATATTAGGCTGGGGGTTCCGCCTGATGCGCTATTACAAAAATGCCGTACCGACTGGGGAGTTAAATGCGATCGCCACCCAATCCGCCGCCGAACCCATCGTCTCCGAACGTCAGGCAGAAATTGCGGAAGTCTTGCAGGCACAGACGTTCCAAATCGGTCAACAACTTGAGGCAAAAGTAACAGCCATTAAAGGCAATAAAGTCACCTACGAAATTCTAGGAACGATTAAGCTCACTCAGAAAGAGCCGAAAAATTTTAAAATTCTGTCTGAGTCTCAAACCGTGACTGCGAGCATCACAGAACTGAGAGAGGATGGCAGTATTAAAAAAGTTAATTTAGAGGATTAATGCTTACCCCAACCCGGTGCGTCAGCAAACATCACGATCAACCCGATCGCCTGTTTATCTGACGCACCCTACCGATTAACCCTCGGTTCTTTCGTTCAACCAGGCGACGAGATCCGCTTCACTGGTAAAATCTAGCAGGGCCTCGCTCAAATCCTCTAAGCGGGGAGTCGGTAACTGTCGGACTGCCAAATCTAACTCGGGAGAAATGCCCCCGCAACGGCGATTCAGTAAACGCTCAACTAGGGAAACCGTTGCTTGCCGCATCCCCTGTTCGAGTCCTTGTTCGATTCCTTGTTCCATCCAACTGGTGACGATTTCCATGACTCCCTCCTGTTCTTGGGGTAAAATGGTACTTAATTGTGCTTGAAATAGGGCTTGTTCTTCTGGATTTAAGCGTAGGTAAATATCGATAAATCCGGAAATTAACTGGGTTCGGGCTGGGTTGAGGTTTAGGTGATGCAGCATTCGCAAACATTCTAGCTTGACTTGGGGCCGCTCGCCTCTTTCCATCTGCATTTTTGCCATCAATGCACAGCCGATCGCATTGTTGCTGTCCCGAAAATCTTGCCAATTCAGGCGATTTAACTGGATGACTTCATAGTTAAATCGGTTCACTTCTTTGCCACAACATTCCACTTGATAGGTATTCGGATCCGGTCGTTGGGGTGTATCAAAGGATAGCACGGCAATCGGATAAATGCTGATGGCGTATTTTTCTAGCAATCGGCAGAAGTAAATAAACATCCGACGCGGAAAGTTGGGTTCGGTGCGCGCTTGATGTTCGAGATGAATCAGGATGGGGATTTTCCCATATTTCAGTTGGGCTCGGATGACGAGATCCGCTGCGTATTTCTCCCCAGAGGTGATGTCGGTAAACAGTTCTTTATCTTGGAAGGATAAGGAGTCCGGGTCTATGGCGTTCCAGAGTTCGGGGAAGAACAGTTCCAAGAATTCGGGCAAGAAGGTTTCTAGGAGTTCTTTGAATAGGCGATCATGGTCTATCATGGAGATTTGATGGGAGTTGCACTTCTGATATTGTATTCTATTTTAATATCAATTCCTGTTTTTTATAATTGTATATAGCGGTGCGGTAGACTCGCCCTTACTGCTATAGCGATCGCCGCTATTGACCCGAATTTTATCAGCCTTTTTCGAGGCGATCGCCACCGGGAAAATTTCTCACTTTACTCCTTTAATCCTTCGGTAAGTTTTGACACTCTAGCCCGGTCAAAGGGGTAAATTTAATGACCAAAAGCTAATGGAACAGCGCTGCCAGAGGGTGCAGTATTCGGTGTTTGAGTGTCCCCTGGATGAGGAAACCCTCACGGGGTTGATGGAGAATCCCTGGGTGAAGGTGTTGAATCTGTCGGAGGACAGTCTGCGGGCCTATCCGTTGACTCGGACGACGAAGAAGCAGGCGAAAATTTATGGCAGTCCTCCCTTGTATGAATCCCCGGATTATTTGATTTTTTGAAGGGTTTATTCCGGGTTAGGGGGGTTAAGTTTTCCCTAATCCTTGACCCGGTGGGGTTTCTGGCCTTTGTAACGGAATGTAAATTTTCTCAGAGATTCGAGGGAAGGAGCTAGAGGGAGGATTTCAGCGTAATTTTGAGGGAGAATGAGATAAAGCGGGTAAATTCCCGCTTTTTTATTTGACCCTTTTGCGCTATTGTTTCGTTATGGACTGATTTCCGTCGGTCTTGCCCCGCTAAAGCAGCGCGTTAAGTTTTGTAAAGTTGACTTTCTGTACTTTGGCGCGATCGCACCTTGAAAACTAGATAGTGCAAGGGTTTCAACAGGATAGGATGAATTCCTATCCATTCCCCGCAAGGGGACGGAAACGGCCAAGTTTCTATGACGTGCCAGTTCTTAATAGCCCAGTTCAGTGAATTCCTATCCATTCCCCGCAAGGGGACGGAAACAACATTGGGCCACCAACCTTGGCAGCATAGACCCCCTTAGTAAATTCCTATCAATTCCCCGCAAGGGGACGGAAACTACTGCTCTCTTGAGGAAGAGAGACTTCAACGTTAAGAGGTAAATTCCTAATCAATTCCCCGCAATGGGACGGAAACCGATTCTGTAGAGTCAGCACAGACAGCATCTCAGGAGTTGTGAATTCCTATCAATTCCCCGCAAGGGGACGGAAACTACCAGTAGGCTTTAAAGCACCCTACTAGATAGAACAGGTGAATTCCTATCAATTCCCCGCAAGGGGACGGAAACTCTATAAGTTTAGAAGTCCATTTAGACTTTCCACTTACGAAGTGAATTCCTATCAATTCCCCGCAAGGGGACGGAAACAAATTAGCCAAAGGCACAGGTGTCCAAGAGGGTATAGCGTTAGTCCCTATCAATTCCCCGCAAGGGGACGGAAACTCCAAGTCTGCCGCCAATCGCCCCACGAATCTGCACTCAATCGTGTGAATTCCTATCAATTCCCCGCAAGGGGACGGAAATATTTTCCCGCTACCGTTGATGTTAATGGGACCCTCCAGTGAATTCCAATCCATTCCCCGCAAGGGGACGGAAAAGGTTAATTCCTATCAATTCCCCGCAAGGGGAGGGAAACTCTTCTCAAGAACACCAGCAGGAATATCAGGAGTTTCTGTTAATTCCTACACCAATTGAGGAGTTGGAGTTGTGAATTAATTAACAGAAGGAATATAAGCATATTAAGATTGACATCACCAATTGGTGGTTACTTGAACAAGTCGATATGAAATACCTGTAATTTAATAATGTCCTTCATTGTCCTATATGGATACCTACTCTGGATGAAGGACTTAATGGATAGGAGTAGAAAGAGATTGGATCTTGGTTGACTGATAAAGTTAAACATGATGATTGTCTCTCCTAAGGATTTACAGGGATGGTCCGTCCCTTTCTTACATCATTAACTCAACGGTAGAGTGTCTAGTGATAACACTAGAAAATCTAGGTTCAATTCCTAGATGATGTTTTACCTGCCTTATGTTTCATATGTGTTAATTCCTATCAATTCCCCGCAAGGGGACGGAAACATTAATTGTTGGAGTGTTACGATTGATTGAAGCATTTGATTTGGTTAATCCCTATCAATTCCCCGCAAGGGGATGGAAACTTCAGATTCTGGTAACCGGGGTGGATACCTGGGTCCTGGCTGACTGGACAACAAAACATCGGTTTTTTTTGTCGGCGTGCACTGCTTGCGCTTTCAATTTAGCATTTCTCACTAAATACCCAGCCGAATGTCCACGCACAAGAGGCGGCAAGTGACTATTAATATCACCTCTTTTAATACTTTATACAATTGTTATACTTGTGTAGCCTCCGCTTCTCTTCCTCTGGTGTGTGGACAACCGGGGAGGAGGGGTCTATCCTCTAGGAAATATCAGCGCTATGGCAGCAGTTCATGTTGAGGATTGACTGCTGACTCTCTGCGGTGTGACTTGGGCTGAATCTAGGTTTAAATCACCCATTCCCGGGTTTTAACCCGTTGATTTGACCTAATCGCCTCCGATGGGGTGCGCTGAAATTTACTGTTTTTCCAGATGACCCCAATGGAATCCAACATTTTCAACTCTCCTTTAACCCCCGCGCCGGATGCCTTAAATCTCTCTCCCGAGACAGATGTATTTGTCTTTCCCACCTCTTTTGCTCAACAGCGATTGTGGTTTATTGACCAGTTTGCTCCCGGTCATTCATTCTATAATGTCACCACGGCGCTGCGGTTAACGGGAGTCGTGAATTTCCCTGCTTTAGCGGATACTTTTATAGAAATTGGCAGGCGGCATGAAACTTTAAGGACGCGGTTTACCACCGTGGAAGGGGAACCTGTGCAGGTGATTTCACCGGAGGCGGATATCCCGGTGAATTGGGTCGATTTGCGGCAATTTTATCCTGGGGAACGGGAAGCGGAAGCGACTCGATTGGCGGCGGTGGAGGCGGAGTTTCCCTTTAATTTAGCAACCGGCCCTTTACTGCGGGTGACGCTGTTGCAGTTGGAGGATTCTCTGTCAATTTTACTGCTGAATATGCACCATATTATTTCTGATGATTGGTCGATGGGGGTGTTTGTTCAGGAGTTGGGAACAATTTACCGAGCATTGGTGGAGAATCGCCCGGTTTTGTTGCCGGAATTACCCCTCCAATATGCAGACTTTGCCGAATGGCAGCGGGAGTGGTTTCAAGGGGAGGTGTTGGAGGAGCAGTTAGGGTATTGGCGGCAGCAGTTACGGGGAATTTTTCCTCTGAATTTACCGGGAGACTATCCGAAACCGGCGACTCCTAGCTATCAGGGAAAGAGTCAAGTTTTTGAGCTTTCTCAACCCCTGACGGCGGCGCTCAAGGCCCTTTCTCAGCAAGAGGGGGTGACTTTATTTATGACCTTGCTGGCGGGGTTTCAAACTTTGCTGTATCGCTACAGTCAGCAGCATGAGATTACCGTGGGTTCCCCGATTGCCAATCGCAACCGCAGCGAAATTGAGGGGTTAATTGGGTTTTTTGTGAATAGTCTGGTGTTGCGGACCGATGTCTCGGGAAATCCGACGTTTCGGGAGTTATTGGCGCGGGTACGAGAGGTGACTTTAGGCGCTTATGCTCACCAAGATTTACCCTTTGAAAAGGTGGTGGAGGCGTTACATCCGGACCGGGTTTTGAATGTTCATCCCCTGTTTCAGGTGGTGTTTAATTTGCAAAATGCCCCGATGCAGGAGTTGGATTTGCCCGGATTAACGGTGAGTTCCATGAGTTTAGGGGTGAAGACGACTCGGTTTGATTTGGAGGTGCATTTGTGGGAATCGGCAGACAGTTTCCGGAGTGTTTATGGTCAGGATTGGCAGCATCAGGATAGTCTCCGAGGGTTTGTAATTTACAATACGGATAAATTTGAGTCAGGGACAGTCGCGCAAATGTTAGAACAGTTTAAAACTTTGTTAAAAAATATCGTTAAAAATCCCAATCAGCGGGTTGAGCAGTTAGAATTAATCAGCGATGGGGAACGGGACCGGATCTTAATTGAATGGAATCAGACTCAAGCAGAGTATCCGGCAGAAACGGCGATTCAGGCGCTATTTGAGGCGCAGGTGGCGGCGAATCCCCAGGCAGTGGCGGTGACGATCGCCGGGGAATCTTGGACTTACCAGGAACTGAATCAGCGTAGCAATCAATGGGCTCATTATTTACAACATTTGGGGGTGGAAGACGAGGAGGTTGTGGGACTTTGTGCGGCGAAATCCCTGGATACAATTGTCGGGATGTTAGGGATTTTGAAGGCGGGGGGTGCTTATTTACCTTTAGACCCCACCTATCCCAGCGATCGCCTGAATTGGATAATCGCAGATGCCGGAGCTCGTCTGTTGCTGGTTCCGGACGACTTACGGGGTAAGTTTAACGGGTTTGGGGGGGTGATGATAGGAGGCGACTGCGACTGGGAGGCAGTCACCCTGGAACCTGTGGAGAATCTCCCTCACTTCCCCGGTGGCAGTCGTCTTGCTTATGTGATTTATACCTCCGGTTCGACGGGAACACCGAAAGGGGTGGCAGTTCCTCACCAAGCGGTAAATCGACTGGTTCTGAATACTAATTACATCAATATAACCCCGACAGATACCATTGCTCAAGTCTCTAATCTGTCCTTTGATGCCGCAACATTTGAAATTTGGGGTGCTTTGCTCAATGGCGCTCACGTGAAGGGAATCAGCACAGAAATCACCCTCTCTCCTCATGATTTTGCCCGGGAAGTGCGCCAGCAACAAATTGATATTTTATTCTTAACCACCGCCTTATTTCAGCAGGTGGTGCGAACGGTTCCCCAGGCATTTCAGTCGTTGCGTTGCTTATTATTTGGGGGAGAAACCGTCGATCCCCGTTGGGTGAAAAAAGTGATAACTCAGGGAATGCCGCAGGAGTTAATCCATGTTTATGGTCCCACAGAAAATACCACGTTTTCGACCTATTTCCCCATAGAAGCGATCGCAGAACCGGCGAGTTCCGTCCCCATTGGCAAGGCAGTGGCGAATACAGAACTTTATCTCTTAGACTCGCACTTGCAACCTGTCGCCGTCGGCGTTCCAGGCGAATTATACCTCGGGGGAGAGGGACTGGCAAGGGGTTACTTGAATCGTCCGGACTTAACTGAGGAACGGTTTATTCCGAATCCCTTTGGGAAACCGGGAACGCGACTTTATAAAACTGGGGATTTGGCGCGCTATAAATCTGATGGGAATCTGGAGTTTTTAGGGCGAATTGACCATCAAGTGAAGATTCGCGGGTTCCGGATTGAATTAGGAGAAATTGAGGCGGTTTTGTGCCAATATTCTGGGGTGGCAGCAGCAGTGGCGATCGCCCGGGAGGAAATACCCGGGGAGAAAGAGTTGGTTGCTTACGTTGTTCCCCGTGACCCGGAGGGGACATCTTCTCCCCTAAAAATTAGCGAACTGCGGCGGTTTTTGCAAGAAAAATTACCGAGTTATATGGTACCCACCGCTTACGCGGTCCTAGAATTGTTACCTCTGACACCAAACGGAAAAATTAATCGGCAAGTCTTACCTAAGATAGATACACCATTCCAGGAGTTATCCGAAAATTATGTAGCACCGCGAACTTCGGTGGAAGAGGTACTGGTGGACATTTGGAGGCAGGTGTTGGGGAAACCACAGGTGAGTGTTTATGATAATTTCTTTGAGTTGGGAGGACATTCTCTCCTGGCAACTCAACTCATTTCGCGAATTCGCGACGGGTTAAAAATAGAGTTGCCCGTGAGTCAGTTATTTGAAGCGCCAACGGTGGCAAGTTTAGCCAATTATATTGAAACGGTTGGTTGGGCAACAAAACCCCAAAAATTGCCTAACTTATATCAGGAAGAGAGAGAAGAGGTAGAGTTTTGAATACCCTAGAATTTTTATCAAAATTGCGTAATTTAGAAATTAATTTGACCGTAGAAGGCAGTCGCCTGATTTGTAAAGCACCCGAAGGCCGGTTAACTCCCCAATTACGGGACCAAATTTCTCAGCGAAAGGCCGAGATTCTGGCGTTTTTTCAGAGGGCCAATCGCAGTATCAGTGAGACCCCAGTTAGCCTCAAACCGATTTCCCGGGCGGGCAATTTACCCCTTTCCTTTGCCCAACAGCGACTCTGGTTTTTAGACCGATTAGTGCCGAACAATCCCTTTTATAATATGCCTACGGCAGTGCGTTTAACCGGGGAGGTGAATATAGAAGTGCTGGAAGCGGCATTTAATGAAATAAAGCGCCGTCATGAAGGGTTGAGGACTTGTTTTCCCGAGGGAGAAGGGCAAGGAAGACAAGAGATTCAAGCTCATTTTTCGCTGCCCATTCATGTGCTGAATTTGCAGAATTTGTCCCCCCCCGAACAAGAGAAACAGCTAGAACGGATGATTACCCAGGAGGCGTTACGTCCATTTAATTTGGCCACGGGTCCTTTACTGCGAATTTCTTTAATTCAATTATCGGAATCGGAGCATTTACTGATGCTGAATATGCATCATATTATCTCCGACGGTTGGTCGATTGGGGTATTAATTCAAGAGTTAGGAATCCTTTATAGCGCTTTTGTCCAGGGAAAATCCTCTCCGCTGCCGGAATTAGGGTTTCAATATGCAGATTTTGCCCATTGGCAGCGGGAATGGTTACAAGGAGAAATTTTAGAGCACCAATTAGCTTATTGGCGACAACAGTTAGAGGGGATTGCTATGCTGAATTTACCCAGCGATCGCCCTCGTCCTGCTGTCCCCAGTTATCGCGGAAAACGTTATGGGTTCAGACTTTCCCAGGCAGTCAGTCAAAAATTAAATGCCTTGACTCAAGGGGAAGGGGTGACTTTATTTATGACCTTACTGGCGGCATTCCAAACCTTGTTGTATCGCTACAGTCAACAAGAAGATATTACAGTCGGTTCCCCCATTGCCAATCGCAATCGCAGTGAAATAGAACCCCTAATCGGTTTTTTTGTCAATAGTTTAGTCTTGCGTACCGACTTATCCGGAAACCCCACCTTTCGAGAAGTATTGGCCCGGGTAAAACAGGTGGCATTAGGCGCTTATGCTCACCAAGATGTCCCCTTTGAGAAGTTAGTAGAAGAGTTGCATCCAGAACGGTCCTTAAATCATAATCCCCTGTTTCAGGTGGCATTTGCGTTACAAAATGCCCCAATGCAGGGATTAGAATTACCGGGATTAACCTTGAGTCCCCAACCGTTAGAAGCGGGGACGGCCCGGTTTGATTTAGAATTGCATTTATGGGAACAGTCCTCTACCAATCCGATGTGGGTAGATAGTCGGGAAGGAATTAGCGGATTTGTGATTTACAGCACCGATTTATTTGAGGAAAGCACCATTGGCCGGTTAGTTGCTCATTTTCAAACCTTACTAGAAGCAATTGTGGCAAATCCGGACCAACGGATTGGGGATTTACCTCTGTTAAGCGAAGCGGAACGAGATCAATTATTAGTGCAGTGGAATCAAACTGAGGTGGATTATCCCCAAGAGTTAGCGATCCATCAGTTAGTCGAAATTCAGGCAGCAGAACATCCGGAGAAAGTTGCTTTAGTTTGTGGGAACCAAACTCTAACTTACGGGGAGTTAAATCGCCGCAGTAACCAACTGGCCCATTATTTGCAAAAATTAGGGGTAGGGGTGGAAGTTGTGGTGGGATTGTGCCTCGATCGCACCTTGGATATGGCAGTGGCAATGCTGGGAATTCTCAAAGCAGGGGGTGCTTATTTACCCTTAGACCCCTCAGTTCCTAGCAGTCGTTTAAATCGGATGTTAACGGAGGCCAAAGTTCCAGTTTTACTCACCCAGCAGTCAAATTTATCTCTATTTAATCGAGTCATTGGTAAGATTGTTTGTTTGGATACAGACAAGGAACTGATTAATCGAGAACGGGATGGAAATCTTAGCAGTCATGTGACTTCAAATTCCCTCGCTTATGTGATTTATACCTCGGGTTCCACCGGGGAACCCAAGGGAGTAGAAATTGAGCAAAAAAGTCTGTTAAATTTAACCTATTGGCATCAACAAGCATTTGCCGTGTCTGCCAGCGATCGCAGTACCCAGGTTGCCGGGGTTGCCTTTGATGCCTGTGGGTGGGAAATTTGGCCCTATTTAACCGCAGGCGCTTGTATTTATATAGTAGATAGCGAAACTCGGCGATCGCCTGAAAAATTGCGGGATTGGTTGGTAGAAAATGCGATAACTATTAGCTTTTTACCCACTCCCTTAGCAGAAAAAGTCTTACAATTAACCTGGCCGGAACAGACCCAATTGCGCCTGTTACTCACCGGGGGAGAAACATTGCATCAACATCCGTTACCCTCCCATCCGTTTCAGGTGGTGAATAATTACGGACCCACAGAAAATACCGTCGTCACCACTTCCGGCAGGGTTCCTGTTGGAAATGGCAGAGAGATTGCGCCGGGAATTGGCAAGGCAGTCGCCAATACTCAACTTTATGTCTGCGATCGCTACTTTCACCCCGTCCCCATCGGCATTCCCGGAGAATTGTATATTGGCGGCGATGGATTGGCAAGAGGGTATCGCCATCATCCTGAACTCACTGCCGAAGCATTTATCCGCAACCCCTTCCACCCAGAACCGGGCAAATTCCTGTACAAAACCGGCGATTTAGTGCGCTATCAACCCGATGGCAGTCTGGAGTTTTTGGGTCGTCTGGACCAACAAGTAAAAATTCGCGGATTCCGCATCGAATTAGGCGAAATCGAGGTCATTTTAGCCCAACATCCCGCCGTCAATCAAACCCTCGTCACCGCCTCGGATAATGACCGAGGAGAGACCCAACTAACCGCTTATCTTGCCCTCAATTTGGAGAGGGTAGAACTGGCCGAACTTAACCCCATTGCCTTGCAGGAAGAACAAATCCAGCAATGGCAAATTCTCTACAATGAAACCTATAAAATGCCTGCCGTGGGTATTGAACCCAGTTTTAATATTGTCGGATGGAATAGCAGCTATACCGGCGAACCCATCCCAGCGGCAGAAATGCGAGAATGGGTAGACCATCAAGCGGCTCAAATTTTAGCCTTCAACCCCAATCAAGTCCTAGAAGTAGGGTGTGGAACCGGCCTCTTACTCTTCAGAATTGCCCCTCACTGTACCGAATATTGCGGGACTGACTTTTCGCCCCCCTCCCTCAACTTTATTCGCCAACATTTAGGCAAATACGACTTAAAACAAGTCACTTTACTAGAAAAACTAGCCACTGATTTTGAGGGCATTGCACCCCAGAGTTTTGATACGGTCATTCTTAACTCTATCGTGCAATATTTCCCCAGTTTAGACTACCTCATTCAGACCATTTCCGGGGCCGTCACCGTCACCAAACCCGGGGGACGAATCTTCCTGGGTGACTTGCGGAGTTTACCCCTCCTCAAAGCCTTTTATACCGATGTAGAACTGACTCGCGCCCAACCTTGCGTGACGCGCCCACAGCTACAGCAACGGGTGGAAATGCAACTCTTCCAAGAGGTTGAATTAGCCTTAGATCCAGCCTTCTTTACCGCATTAAAATCGCGCTTGCCTCAGATAGAAACCGTAGAAATTCAATTGATGCGCGGTCAATCCCAGAATGAATTAACCCAGTTTCGGTATAATGCCATTCTCCATCTGGCCGGAACCGATATCCAAGCCAAATCCGACAATAATCATCGGATTACTTGGCTAAATCAGGGGGAAAATCGGGAAGATTGGACCGTGAACCAACTGCGCCAATATTTAATCGAAACCCACCCCGATATCTGTGGACTCTCAGGCGTTCCCAATAGCCGGATAATGGCTGCTGTGCAAGCAACGGAATGGCTGTTTAATTCTAGCCCATTTAAAACAGCCGGTCAATTAAAAAAAGCCGTTCAACGCCTCCCCAATTCTGGGATTAACCCCGAAGACTGGTATGGATTAGAACTCCCCTATCGCGTTTATATTCGCTGGTCCGCTTCCAGCAGCGAAGGCCGTTATGATGTCGTATTTGTGCGGGAAGATATTACAGATTTTATCCTAGAAGCAAGTTCCGAAATTGCTTCAGACTCCGCTTATGCTAACAATCCCTTACAAGGAAAAGCAGCGCGTCAATTTGTGCCGGAATTGCGCGAATATCTCAGCGAAAAATTGCCGGATTATATGATACCCTCGGCCTTTGTAGTCCTAGAGTCTCTCCCTTTGACTCCAAATGGCAAAGTCGATCGCCGCGCCTTACCCACTGCCACCGCTATCACCCCACAACTGGCAGGAAATTACACCCCACCGCGTACCGTCATCGAAGAACGTCTCGTTCAAATTTGGGCAGAAGTATTAGGCATCAAACAAGTGGGGATTTACGATAACTTCTTTGAATTAGGGGGACATTCATTACTAGCAACCCAACTCGCCTCCCGAGTTCGGGATAAATTTGAATTTGAGTTACCCTTACGCAGTGTCTTTGAAGCGCCCACAATTGCCCAATTAGCCCCCGTAATTCAGGAGTTACAACAGCACAATTCCACTTCTCCTGTACCGGCATTAGTTCCCGTTTCCCGGGAAAGACGGCGGATGAAGTTATCCTCGTTAAACCCCAAAAACCAATCATAATGATATCCGTTTAATTCGAGGAAATTTACCCTAACATGACTCAAGAAACCGAGGTTTTTGTCTTTCCCGCCTCCTTTGCACAACAACGGTTATGGTTTCTCAACCAATTAGCCCCCAACAACCCATTTTATAATGTATCCGCAGCGATTCACTTAACCGGGTATCTGAACTTATCCGCTTTAGAAGAAAGTTTTAATGAAATTGTTCGCCGTCATGAAATCTTACGCACTACTTTTACTCTTTTAGAGGGACAAGTGGTGCAAGTGATTTCCCCAGAATTGACTCTTGCTATCCAGGCGATCGCCTTGCAGCATCTCCCCCCAGTGGAACAGGACCGGGAGGCGCAACGCTTAGCGACTTTAGCAGCAGAAGAACCCTTTAATTTAACCACTGGACCTTTACTGCGAATTTCGGTGTTACAACGGAGTGAAATTGACTCGATTCTGTTGCTGAATTTTCATCATATAGTTGCTGATGGTTGGTCTATTGGCATCTTGCTGGAGGAACTAGGGACGTTATATACCGCCTTTGCTTATCACCAACCCTCCCCCCTGCAACCATTGCCGCTGCAATATGCTGACTTTACAGAATGGCAGCAGCAATGGTTGCAGGGAGAGTTTTTGGAAACCCAGTTAAGCTATTGGCAACAGCAATTACAACATCTGTCTCCCCTGAATCTACCTAGCGATCGCCCTCGTCCCCCAATTCCCAGCTATCGCGGTGGAAAACAAAAATTCGCCCTCCCTCCCACATTAACCGCCTCCATTAAACGGTTGAGTCAGCAAACGGAAACCACCCTATTTATGACCCTGCTGGCGGCCTTTAAAACCTTACTTTATCGCTACACCGGACAAACCGATATTGCAGTCGGTTCTCCCATTGCTAACCGCAACCGTCAAGAAATAGAAGGGCTAATCGGTTTTTTTGTCAATAGTTTAGTCCTGCGAACGGATTTATCTGAAAATCCTACCTTTTTGGAATTATTAACTCAAGTCAAATCGGTGGCATTCGCCGCTTACACCCACCAGGATTTACCCTTTGAAAAGCTGGTAGAAAAACTCCATCCTCAACGAGATTTGAGCCAAAATCCCCTGTTTCAGGTCAGCTTTAGCTTGCAAAATACGCCCATAAATGCCCTGGAATTACCCGGACTAACCTTGAGTCTGTTAGACTGGGATATGGGCACAGCTAAACTGGATTTAGAGTTTAATTTATGGGAAGAAGCTGACCAAATTCAAGGTCAAGTGATTTATAGTACCGATTTATTTGAATCTGAGACAATTACCCGATGGATGGGACATTTTCAAACCCTTTTATCCGCAATTGTCACCGACCCGAAGCAGAAGATTTCTGACTTGCAGATTTTAACGACCCTTGAACGGGACTGCCTGCTGAGTCAATTTAATTCTCCTGCCTATCCATCCCTTCCTCAACCTCCACTACAGCATCCCTCCTTTCTGCACTTATTTGAGGAAATTGTTCAGCGATCGCCCAATCAGATCGCCCTTGTCTCCGGTAAAAACTCTCTCACCTATCAAGACTTACACCACCAATCCAATCAACTCGCCCGGTATCTACAAGAAAGGGGGGTTAAACCCGAGGTTTTAGTGGGTGTTTGTTTACCGCCCTCCCTAGAGGCAGTCGCCTCTATCCTAGGCATTCTCAAAGCAGGCGGCGTCTATCTCTATTGTGACCCCAGCTATCCCCTAGAACGACTCCAGTTTATCCTATCCGATGCCGAAGTCTCTCTCTTACTGACGCGATCGCCCTTTGTCCCCTCCCTGACTCCCCCCCGAGTCTCCATCCTGGATTTAGAGCAACATCAACGGGCGATCGCGCAACAAAGTCCCGAATCCCTCACTTATCCCATCACTCCCAATCATCTTGCTTATGTGATCTACACCTCCGGTTCCACGGGAAAACCCAAAGGCGTCTTAATCGAACACCGAGGACTCTCTAACTTAATTATCGCCCAACATCAAATCTTTAAACTAAATAAACAGAGCCGGATTTTGCAATTTTCCTCCCTCAGTTTTGATGCTTCCATTTTTGAAATTGTCATGGCATTCAGTACCGGCGCAACCCTCTATTTAGCCGATGAAGAATCCCGCTATGGGGGAACAGCTTTAATGACCTTTTTAAGCCAATTTGCCATTACCCATGCCTCTCTCACTCCCGCCGTATTAGCCACCTTACCTCCCGGGAAATTACCCGCCCTTCATACCCTGATTTCTGCCGGAGAATCCTGTTCCCCAGCATTGGCTAAATCCTGGGTTAATTCTTGCCACTTTTTCAATGCCTATGGTCCGACTGAATCTACAGTATGGGCCACCGTTGCCGAAATTATCGACCCCACTCCCAACCCGCCCATCGGTCGCCCCATTCCTAATACTCAAATTTATCTCTTGGATGCCAATTTGCAGCCGGTTCCCATTGGAATTCCTGGAGAAATTTATATTGCCGGGGAGGGAGTTGCGCGAGGGTATCACAACCGGAAGCAATTAAACTCCGAACGGTTTATTACTCACTCTTTTCCCCCCCAACAAACAGTGCGACTGTACAAAACAGGGGACTTAGCCCGCTATCAAATCGATGGTAAATTAGAGTTTTTAGGCCGCATCGACCATCAAGTAAAAATTCGGGGTTATCGGATAGAATTAGGAGAAATTGAGACAACAATTACCCAATATCCCAACATCCAACAAGCCCGCGTCATGGCCACAGACCGGGATCAACTGGTTGCGTATATTGTCCCGCAAGGGAATCAACCCATTAACCACAGTTCACTGCGAAGTTTTCTGAGCAAAACGTTACCCGGATACATGATTCCCCAGGAGTTGATTGTGCTAAACTCCCTGCCCCTGACCGATCGCGGCAAACTTGACCGCACCCAATTACCAGCCGGTGAAACCCTCACCCCTGGGCAATTTATCCCCCCAGGCAACCCCAGCGAAGCCGCCTTAGCTCAAATTTGGGCTACCCTCCTCAAGTGCGATCGCATCGGCATGAATGATAACTTTTTCGACTTAGGCGGCGATTCCCTCCTCGCCGTCCGACTCCTGACTCACATTAACCAGCAATTCCAGCAACAATTACCCGTTTCTGCGCTTTTCCTCAACCCCACGCTCAAAGGATTAGCCGATTGTCTCTTTTCTGAACTTGATACCCTCCCTTGTTCTCCCTTAGTCCCCATTCAAACTCAAGGCACAAATCCCCCATTTTTCTGTATTCATCCCATTTTAGGCGTGGTCTTTCCTTATTATGAATTAGCCTTACATCTGGGAAAAAATCAACCCTTTTATGCCTTACAACCCCAAGGCATTGACGGCAAATCTCCACCCTTAACGCGCATAGAAGACATGGCCGCTTATTATATTAAAGCCATGCAGACTATACAACCCGAAGGTCCTTATTTCTTAGGGGGTTGGTCCTTTGGCGGGTTAGTGGCGTTTGAAATGGCCCACCAATTAAAAAAAGCAGGTCATGCCGTCGGGTTACTGGCAGTTTTGGATACCCTCGCCCCGCTTTCCACTAATCAACCCTCTCTCTGGCAGGGGGGTAAATTTTTGTTGACCACGGCGGCAAGTTCGATTTGGCCGTTTTTGCGGGATTATGTTTATTTGATGACCCAAGGGAAGCAGCGGGAGAAAGCGGCATTGCATCCCCAGGGCGATCGCCACCCTCAACGAGTTCATCCCCTCTTCCAATTTTTACACCGTTATCTCGCCAAAACGACCCTGGCGCAATCCTTGCATTCCACATCCGATCGCCGCATCTTACGGGAAGTCGCCCTGCGCCCCCTGTTACCCATTTTCCAAGCAAACAGTCAAGCAGTTCTCCAGTATCAACCCTCGATTTATCCCGATCGCATGACCTTGATTACCTCCAGCGATCGGGCGATCGCCACGGGTGAGGATCCAACCTTGGGCTGGGGCCAACTCACCCCGGAACCCATAGAACTGATTCGGATTCCCGGGAACCACCTCACCATGCTCAGAAAGCCCCAGGTGCAACATCTAGCCGATCGCCTCCGCGAATGCCTAGAATCTCGGTAGAGCAAAAGCCAGGTCCCCTAGTTTTTTGACAAAATCTCCCCTAATTCCCCAAAACTCAAACCTAAAAACCCCTCTCCCCCATCTCCTCCATCCCCCCCATCCCCCCCATCCCCCCCATCCTCCCCATCCCCCCCACCCCCTCCATAATTTCTCTAAACAAAAACACTCACCGACCCTGGGGCGGTATGTTAAAGTAGTGAAGAAAAATTTGATTCAGTAATGAGTTTTGCTATTTGCTTCAGAATTGCCTCCGGATCAATCCGAATCGGCTTCGTCGGCAGGTACTTCTGATGAAACTGAATCCCCTTAAACTTTTGGAGGCTTTCCATGTCGATTTATGTAGGCAATCTATCCTACGATGTCACCGAACAAGACCTAAACAGCGTTTTTGCTGAATATGGTACGGTGAAACGAGTTAACCTTCCCACGGACCGCGAAACAGGCCGTCCCCGTGGCTTTGGGTTTGTTGAAATGGACACCGATGCAGAAGAAACCGCTGCCATTGAAGCGCTTGATGGCGCTGAGTGGATGGGGCGTGATCTCAAGGTAAATAAAGCAAAACCCCGCGACGATAACAAACGCGGCGGCGGCGGCGGCGGCGGTGGTAACCGTGGTGGCGGACGTGGTGGTTACGGCGGCGGAGGCGGTGGCGGTTACAGATAATTCTCCCCAACCTAATCAATAGCATGATAGAGGGATGGTGAAAATCATCTAGCATCATTTCGCTAGGACATCTCCTCATCTGCAAACTTTGATATTAGAAACTCACCCTGGCGTGCGGGCTATCGTCAACCCTGTTAGGGCATAATACAGATAGGCCGCCATTTTTGCTGGCCTCAAGTAAAATAAGAACTGTAAAGTTCTGACTTGAGGCTATCTCACAGCCAATGGACCTCTAGTAAAAGGAGTAAGAATGACCCAAGTTTTAGTAGGAGAAAGCGAAGGCATTGAATCTGCCTTACGACGCTTTAAACGGCAAGTCTCGCGAGCGGGGATCCTCGCAGATGTTAAGTGCCGTCGCCATTTTGAAACCCCGCAGGAAAAGCGTAAACGCAAGGCCAGTGCTGCGCGACGCAAGAGACGTTATCGTTAATTAAAACGGCGATCGCCGTATATTTACTTTTGGTGTTTGCCGTCCACACTTGCTGGTCCTTAAGGAAATGTCCGGGCGCTGTGAGCGAAAGCATTGATCCTCAGCACCAAAGCCCAAAGCAGGTTGTGGGCGGCTTTATTCTGGGAACGGGTACAATCAAGGTTAGCTCCTCTGACCGCATTCCAGCAACAGGGTCGGATCTAACCCTCGCAACCCAGAGCAAAATCAGGGGAAATCAGGGCTGTCATCTTCTCATTTTTTCTGTCCTATCACTCTTCAACAAATCTGATGGATACTGATGAACTTCTCAATCGCTACAGAGAAGGAGAACGAGATTTCCCCGGCGTAGATCTGCGTCGTTGTTACCTTTATCGCGCTCATTTGCCCGACATTAACCTAGCGGGTGCTAACCTGACGGATGCTAATTTAGGTCGGGCTAATCTCAACGGGGCTAACCTCAGTGGAGCTAATTTAACCGATGCTAAATTGACTGCAACCCTCTTGAAAAAAGCGAATCTCAGTGATGCCTTACTGATTCGGGCTAATCTGATGCTGGCTCAACTCGGGCAAGCGGATTTAAACCGCGTGGATTTGCAGAGGGCCAGCTTGTGGAAAGCCAGCCTGAATAAGGCTGACTTAATGAATGCCAATCTGTCAAATTCCGATTGTTCTGGTGCGGATCTCGTCAGTACGAGCTTTGTCGGCGCCAATCTACAAGAATCGGACCTGAGCAGTGCAAACCTGATTGCCGCTGATTTTGGGGGCGCTAATTTAACCGAAGCAAATTTACTCGGGGCGAATCTCTGGAACAGCAATCTCTATGGTGCGACTCTGCGCAATACCATTCTTCCAGACGGACACCAACATTTGTGACTGGGTGGGGTTCACAGGGGCGATCGCCCTTCTGTCACGATTTCCCCATCCATAAAACACCCAAGCAATCTCCCCAATGCGATCGCCGGTCCCACAAATGCCTAAGATAGAGGAGATTTGGGGATCGGTTGGGATACAAACCCGCCCGGTATTTCTTCCACCGACCCCAATCATTGCTTTATCCAGTCGGGTTGCTCGATCGCCAAAACGAGCCGCCCGACACAATCATGGAGTCTGTGGGAGTCAACGGCATGACCGCGAACATCATCTTGTATAAATCCCTAGAAGCCCTAGCCTTGTTGCTAGGAGCGACTTCTGTCCTTTTAATCACTCGCCTCCCCGCTTGGGGACAAGGGACAGAAACAACCCCTTTGAATCTTCAATCTCTGTATCCCCCGGCAGCAGATTGGTTGCTCCCTGCAACCCCCTCCCGGGAAACCCCCCCACCCCCTCCCCTCCTAGGGCCAACCCAGTCCTCTGATTCAGCAGAGGGTTTAAAAGGCGAGGGTTTAGAACGGGGAATTTCCCAACAAAGACCAAATTCCCCGACTCAACCTCAGCGTCCAGAACTGGAAAACATTGAAGAAGAACTGGAGGAAGAACCGGATTTTGCGATCGTTCCCTTCCCTCGCTATAGCTCCATTAAAGGAATTCATGGCACCGTTGACTTGATTCTGACCAACCTGGGGGAAAATGACCAGACCCTAGATCTGCGTCTGGAAGGGGGTGAGCGCACCATTGGAGCACTTTTGCGCTATACCGACCCTTGGCTAGAGTCTGGACCCTCCGACTCGGGGTATCAAGTTCGGTTATTTAATACCCGATCGCCCGAGCCCCAGTTTCTCGAAGGCGATCGCGAAGTCAATCTCATCCATGACCACCAAGCTTGGGTCGATCGCCTCGGAGGCAGCTTCTCCTTTTACCAACCCGTCACCCCAACCGGCGTCGTTCTCTCCGCCGGAGCCAGTTATCAGCGCGTTGCCATTCGCAATTCTGCCTTTACCAGTCGCCTCTACGCCAGCGATCGCCTCGGCAATCCCCTAACCTTAAGCGAACAAGGTCTCGATACCCTCGTCACCCTCAACTTAGGGCTATTGCAGGACCGCCGAAACAGTAACGAATGGCCCACCCAAGGCTATCGCTTTCAACTGGCAACCGAACAATCCATCCCCGTTGGCAGTGCCGATCTCCTGTTTAACCGCTTAAGCGCCAGCTTTACCCAATTCGTCCCCTTTCAGAACCAAACCTTTGTCTTTAACCTCCAAGGAGGAACCATCCTCGGCGATGTCCCCCCCTATCAAGCCTTTAATCTAGGCGGCAGCGACTCCGTGCGGGGGTATCAAGATGGTGAAATCGGCACCGGACAAAGTTATATCCAAGGCACCGTAGAATATCGCTTTCCCCTCATTGAAGACTTAAATCTCCCCTATTCCTCAGCCTTAGGCGGCACCGTATTTGCTGATTTTGCCAGCGACCTCGGTTCGGCAGATTCCGTCTTTGGGGAACCCGGGGAAGTGCGAAATAAACCGGGCAAAGGGTTCGGCTTAGGTCTGGGGGTACGATTACTCACGGATTTTGGTCCCGTGCGTCTGGAATTTGCCGTGAGCGATCAACAGGACCTCAGCGCAATCTTTAAGATTGGGGAACGCTTCTAACCCAGACCCTTTCCCCAAACTTCAACTCACCCTCACCCAGGACAAATGACAAATGACAAATGACAAATGACAAACCACTCATGGACATTCATCAACTGCTAAACCGATATGCTCAAGGAGAAAGACTGTTTTCTAAGGTCAATCTCTGTGAAGCGCACCTGAGCGGGAGCAATCTCAGTCGAGCCGTTTTTCGCGATGCCAGCTTACAGGAAATTAACCTGAGTTCCGCCTATCTCCGCCGGACCGATTTTCGAGGGGCGGACCTCAAGGGAGCCGACCTGAGAGGGGCTTATTTGAAAGGGGCCGACCTGAGAGGGACGGATTTGAGATGGGCAGATATGGGTGCTACAGATATTTCTAATGCGCTCTATAATAGCCAGACTCAGTTTCCCGTGGGGTTTGATCCTAACGGGAGAAATGCTTATGCGATCGCCCCCAATGCCGATTTATCCCTCGCCTATCTTTATAAAGCGGACCTGCGCTGGACCAAGCTCACCCATACCAACCTCGCCCAAGCTTATCTCTACCGCGCTGATCTCCGTTCCGCTGACCTCCGGGGGGCGAATTTAAGTGAGGCGAACCTGCATTCGGCTCTGTGTAATCCGGATACTGGCTTTGATGAGGAGTTCGATGCCAACAGCGCCGGGGTTTACTGGATCTGCCCTCAGTCTTCCTTGGTTGATGCCGCCCTCTCCGGAGCCCGACTCAGTGGGGTGGACCTCAGCGGAGCCAATTTGAGCGGCGCGGACCTGACTCGGGCGGACCTCTCTCGCGCCAATCTGGAAAATACCAACCTCCGTGGGGCTAACTTAACGGGAGCTAATCTCCTCGGAGCTAATTTATTTGGTGCGAAGATCACCGATGCGGAGTTTGCTGAGGCTGATTTGCAAGGTGCGATCGCCCCCGATGGCAGTAGCGCTCTGATCGATCTGCAAAAACCCACACCCTAAAAAGTGTCAGTTTTAGCAATAAAAAAAAACAGAGAATTGAGATTTTATCGCTCTCAATTCTCTGTTGGCTCACAATTTCGCAGTTGCTTCGTCTGCACTCTGCGACGATCAGCCCTTAAAACTTAGAAATCGTAAAGCCTTGTGGCAGATTTGCACCGTCTAGTTGTGCCTGCTGTAAATTGGCATAGTTCACCTGAACCCCTGTGAGATCCGACGCCATCAGGTTCGCACCCATCAGGTTCGCACCCATCAGGTTCGCATCCCGCAGGTTGATCCCCGCGATATCAAAGGGATAGGGTCCGCCATCTTGAAGACTGAACTGAAGCTCGTTCTCCACAGACTGTGTGGTGTTATAAAGATTGGCTCCCACCAGTTCGGCACTCTCTAGGTTTGCACCGACTAAGTTCGCCCATTGCAAATTCGCATTCGTTAAATTCGCAATCACCATCCCCGCTAGTGTGAGGTTAGCACGTTCTAAGTCTACCTTTTCTAAATTTGCTCCATGTAGTCGAGCGGCTATCAAACTCGCCCCGCGCAATGAAGCATCCATGAGGTTCGCATTCACTAAATAGGCTTCATTCAGATTCGCGCCATCTAAGTTACTACCCTTGAGGTTCGCCCCCGCTAAGTTCGCTCCGCCTAAGTTTTGACCCGCTAGATTAACTCCGCTCAAGTCACATCCCTGACACTGGTTAGTTTCGAGCAACTGTTTCAGGTGTTCTGGGTTTTGAGCCACTGCCGGTGCTGTCATCGTGGCGGTCATCGTGATTGTGATTGTCCATGCGGCGATCGCAAATATACCTGATTTCATGCTCTTACACTCCCCATCACCTATCCTCATACTATCCATTATCAGGCATTATGGATACTTTCGCCGTGATTCTTATCGAAGACTCAATGCGATCGCGATCGTGGCTTCAGGGCGATCAATATCACAAGTCCCATGCTGAACCGAGAGCGTCTCCTTGAGTAGATTCACTCATGAACAACCGCTCACGGATCCGCTTCTCAAAAGCCCTCTGATTCAGCGGATTGCGCGTAGATGTTCCTGGACTTACGGGGGATAACAACTCAATTCGTGACATTGAACACCAAAAAACGACTGAAACCGTTAGTACAAGCTTCAGCCGTTCTCCTTTCTTAATCGTTCAGAATCGATTCAAAGGTAGCGCGTAATGAACCTATATCCGCCACGCGAGCTACTAATAAATTATGATCTCCAGCATCTTCTAACCGGCCTTTCCAATAGCCTATTTTATCCGGGTTATGCATCCAAAAGTTGATCACCGTTTGCACGACTCCATCCAAATCCCACTCTTTAGTCGGAGAAACCATTTGCACGGAATCAATAAAGGCATCCAAAGTACATTTGGGAGTTCCCAGATATTCCACTCCGACTCCTGAATCAGTGATCACTTTCTCCTGCTGTTGGTTAAAAAAATATAAAATTGGGGAAACCCCTAAAATGTCGAAGGTGTATTCCATCGCCACATCCTCCTGCTTTCTACTTTTGTTTTAATATCTCTTTGATACCAGGCTTTTTGCCAGAAAATCGTTACCTCTGTTACCAGATCTGCTTCTATTTTAAAAGTTTAGATTCAATTTGACAAATCTATTCCTCCAGGGTGCGATCGCCTGAATATCTATTAGCACTCTGGTCGGTAGAGTGCTAACAAATGGACCCTAAAACAGCCCAGGGATCGCCGATTACCGCCTAAACCTGATACTATAAATAGAACGCTAATTTACCCCTTTGTTCCGAATGAATGCGATCGCCGAATTTAAAGGTGAACTCGCCGCCATGAGTGCGGCATTATTATGGGCAGTTGTTTCCGTGGTTTACGGTTACCTCGGACAAAAAATTCCGCCGATGCTGCTCAATTTAACTAAAGGACTCGTGGCGATCGCCCTGCTGGTACTCACCCTCCTCCTGCGCGACTTCCTACTCCCTGCACTGGATTCCCCCACCTTCCTCCCCCCGCTTTCCTCTCCCTTCACTACCCTCAACCAATTCGCCTTCCCCCTGTTCCTGCTGTTCCTCAGTGGTGCAATCGGCATTAGCTTCGGGGATACCGTGTATTTTGCCGCCCTCAATCAACTCGGCGCAAGGCGCACTCTCTTAATTCACACCTTGGCACCCCCCTTCACTGCCTTACTCGCCATCCTCTTTTTAAGGGAACAACTCACCCTGATCGCCTGGGGTGGGATGCTGATCACCATTATTGGCGTTGCTTGGACAATTGCCGAACGGGTTTCCGGGACCAACAGCACCACCCGCTTGCTCCCTGGACTCACTTTGGGATTACTGGCGGCCCTTGCTCAGGCAGTGGGGGCGGTCCTCTCTCGTGCTGCCCTCGCACAAACGGCGATCGACCCCTTATGGAGTACCTTGATCCGCTTATTGGCGGGAGTCTCCCTCTTGCTCCTGTGGATGTTATGGAAACAGGGTCGCCAAGTCCTCTCGGGATTAGGGTCTCAACGTCTATTCGCGATCGTGTTCGTCACTGCTTTTTTTAGCACCTATCTCGGGATTTGGTTACAGCAGATTTCCCTAAAATTTGCTCCCGCAGGCATCGCCCAGACTCTCAGCGCCACCAGTCCAATCTTTGTTTTACCCCTGGCGATCGCCCTGGGGGAATTCGTCAGCATTCGCGCCATTCTTGGCGCCGTTGTCTCTCTTTTTGGAATCGCCCTCTTATTCCTCTGGCGCTAAGCTCACCAACATTCCCCAAAAACGCGACTTTTTTTTCTCAACCCCCTAGACGGTTCGTTTTTTTTGTGATAAGATAAAATTGATAAGGAAGAACTATTTTGCAATATATTGTAAATTGGCTGCCAAATCTCACAACTATGCAAAAAATTGGATGGGTTACCCTTGCGTTAATTTCCACCACCCTTCCTGCCCAGGCAACTGAACTCCGATGTGGTTGGCTGCACAATCCCACCCCCGCAAACTGGTGGTTAACCGATAAAGATGCAAGCTGGACTATTGGAGCGCAGGGTGGATATCAAGCACAAGGGATGGAAAATATTCCCGAGGGCCTCAGTGCCGAACAATTTGTTAGGACTAACGGTTATTATGGATACGGTTGCGCCTGTTTAGAAGTAGTCACCGATAGCGAGCGTCAAAGAATTGTTCGGATTGAAGGTGGTGAAGCCCTAGAGTTGAGCGTTTGCAGCACTGACCCAGATTTACCCGCCGTTCGGCGCTAACATTTCTCGATCTCTTGCCATCACACCTGATTGGACAGCATCCACAACCGCGATCGCATCCCTAGAAAAAGCAAACTTTGAGGCATCGGTGTCCAGAGGCAATCCGCGACTTTTTTTTCTCAACCCCCTAGACGATTCGTTTTTTTTGTGATAAGATAAAATTGATAAGGAAGAACTATCTTAAAGATAATAATTTCACGTAAATTCCCATTGTATAATAAGATCAAAAATTGTCAAGGTTGGGAAGTCCGAATTCTAACCAAAAAATCGCGACTTTTTTTCTCAACCCCCTAGACGGTTCGTTTTTTTTGTGATAAGATAAAATTGATAAGGAAGAACTACCTTAAAGATAGTAATTTCACGCAAATTTCCATTGTATAATAATATCAAAAATTGTCAAGGTTGACGAAAAAATAATTTCCCTCTTTTTTGGCGCCTTGACCCGTTTTCACCCAAGAAAACGGGCGATCGCCCCTACCGCTTAAGGGCCAGGGTCAGTCCATCGGCGATCGGCACCACACTCAACGAGATCCGTTCATCCTGGACTAACTTAGCATTTAAGGCTCGAATCGCTTCCGTACTGGCATCCTGAACCGTTGGGTCCGCGACACTACCCCCCCACAAAACATTATCAATAGCAATTAACCCGCCAACCCGAACCAGTTGCACAGCGCGTTCGTAATAGTTGTCATAGTTTTCCTTATCCGCATCAATAAAGGCAAAATCAAAAGTACCCGCCTCTCCAGATTCAAGGAGGCGATCGAGAGTCTCCAATGCCGGGGCGATGCGCAAATCAATTTTATCCGCCACACCTGCGGCCTGCCAATAGGGGCGTGCCACTGCCGTATAATCTGCGCTAATATCGCAAGCGACAATTTTACCCTGTGGCGGGAGAGCCAAAGCCACCGCCAAGCTGCTGTAGCCCGTAAAAACCCCGACTTCTAGGGTTTTAGTGGCTCCCAGTAATTGCACCAACAGGGCCATAAATTGACCTTGTTCCGGTGCAATTTGCATTTGCGAACGGGGATGAGCGGCGGTTTCCTCTCGTAAAGAGCGTAGAATATCCGATTCGCGCCCAGAAATCGATAGGAAATAGGAGTGGAGGCGATCGTCTAATCCCAAGGTTTTTTTGGTCATGGTTACAGGGGTTAAGGATGGAGTGTAATAACAGGAATAGATCTATAGTAGAGACTAAAAGGGGAGGTTAACATGAGTGGCATCCACATTAAAGCAATGTTGAGAGCGATCGCCCTGACCCTTTTAATCGGGTTATTGAGTGGCTGTAGCATTAATTTAAGTATCACCGGATTTCAGCCGACACGAGAAGTAGTGCAAGAGGCGATCGCCTTGGAACTGAGTCAAAACAAAGCCGAACTGCGCCAGCATCTGACTCAGCATGGGCAATCAGGGGAACCCCTGCCTAAGTATGAAGTGAATCGCGTGGAGATTTGGGAACAAGACCCTTTGAAAATTGATGGACTGCTGGCTTACCATGTCCAAGGCACTTATAACCTGACCATCCAACTCCCCGAAAAACGAGTCACCGATCGCAAAAATAACTTTGACCTCTATTTGCAACGGCAGGCAGAAGGGAAAACCTGGCGGATTGCCAAACCCCTTGGCACCGATGAAGCAAAGCACCAAACTTGGGCGACTTATTTGATTAAGCCCCCAGGTTATATGTAAAAAAACGCCGATGTAAACTGCCTATAAATTGTGGATCCATTGGCATAAATCCCAGTGGAATTGCAGCTTGAGCGGGTCCGGTTGAAATTCCGGGGCGATCGCCTCCCGCAGGCGTTTGCCGTGGTATTCAGCATAACTGGTTTCCCGGACTTCGGGAGAAAACAGCACCCTCAGAGATTTGGGTTCGATCACCAGCAAATGCAAGTCAAACAGCGTATGAAGATCCGATCGCAACAGTAACCCCGAAGACGGATGGGTGGAAGGATTGCGGTCCTGATATTTCAGGTAAACCGCTTCTAAAACAGGTTCGGCATTGCACCCCGTCACAGCACAACAGCCCTTGTATGCAGCGAGGAGATTTTGCCGGAATTCCCCAGGACCGCGCCGATGAAAAATGGCGATACTCGGGCTGTAAAGATACCTGTGCTTCACCAGGGGGATCCCCTCTTCTGACTGGGACAGAATCCCCGGACCCGGCGAGTGCAAACCCTTGCCATTTTCCGGTGGTAAGGGAGGAATTAGCACAGGTAAGGGGTCGGGAGTCGGAGGGAACTCAGCCTCTGGGGATTTTAGAGGCGATCGCCTTGCCTCTGGAGAAGGCAATCCTTCCGGGGAACCCCCAACGGGACCCCCGGATGAAGATAAGCGCGAGGTAGTCGAGTAACCATTAGCAATATCCAGTAAATCTTGTTTCGTTTGAGTCGTCCTCGGTTCAACCGGGGAAATCGGGGCAATCTGTGCCGGTTGCCGAGAGTCAGGAAGCGAACCATTCGGCAGCACCACTTGTTGTAAGCTATCCCCATTCGGCAACCTGGCCCCTTTCAAGTTGGCCCCCTTAAAAGAAACACCCAGCATATTCTCGATCGCCGGTAATTTAGCCTCGCTCAGATTTGCCCCCTCGAAATTGCTGCCAAACAACTTAGCATCGGTCAAATTAGCCCGTTGCAGAGAAGCTTGGTTGAGATTGGCCCTGGTCAAATTGGCCCCCATCAGGTTCGCCTGTTCCAGGGTCGCCCCTTGGAAATTAGCCCCTTCCAGATTCGCCCCCGTCAGATTCGCCCGGGTGAGGTTAGCTTCTTGCAGCTTCCCCCGTTGAATATCGGAATCGGATAAATCCGCATCCTGGAGCATTGCCACCCGCAAATCCACCCCATTTAGGTTCGCCTTGTCCAGATTGGCATCTTGAAACTTTGCCAAACGCAGACAAGCATCGCGGAGATTGGCAAACGAGAGATTTCCCTTAATCACCGTCGCCCCTTGAAGATTGGCTTCACTCAAGTCCGCCCATTGTAAACAAGCCCCTTTCAGATTCGCCTCTTTCAGGTTGGCTTGGTGCAAAACTGCATCAGACAGGTTCGCTTTTTGGAGGTCCGCCCAAGACAAATTGGCTCCTTTGAGATTCGCCCCTTGGAGTTCCCCCCAGCGAATATAGGCCCCCTGAAGATCCGCTTCTTGAAGATTAATCCGCTTGAATTCTAAGCCACTAAAATCCGCATTTCTAAAGTTTCTACGCCCCTCTGCATAAAAGTGTATGACATCTTTTAAGCTGATTTTATCCCCCATAGCAGCCAGTCTCCCTTCTTCGTTCTCATTATGAATTGTTTTGAAGGAAATGTTGAGGATCAGTCCTGATTTGTAGACGGGGATAGGGCGTGCACGGATGAGAGTCGGGTTGGGAATGGCCCGGTTACTCTCATCCGAGGGGGTGTAGAGTTGAGGGTTTGGAGTGGGCTTACAACAAACCCGACGATTCATACAGTCGTCGCAACAGGGCCAAAATTTTCTGACCATACTGGAGATCGGCGGCCCAGCGACCACTGAGTTGTGCCAGTAAAGGGGCGATGCCACGGGCCACAAAGCGAAAGCGCGGATCAACCTGTTCCATGACCAGGGGTTCAATACTCGCGTAAGCTTTCAAATGTTGGATATGGGCGCGGACCCCAATCCGAGCGCTGGGGAAAGAAGCGGCAGTATTGCCCCCACCCAGGGAACCCAATCCCGCAAAATTGTTTTGGGTAGGTTGGATTTCCCCATTAAAGCGCAGAAAGTTCGTTTCCAAACACATTTGACAGAAGGCGATATCGTAATTGATGCCTTCGATCGCCGCTTCTTCCCGATAGAGTTTAGGAAGGTCTGGGAACTGGACGATCGCCTGGGGATTGTTGCCTTTGAGAAAGACAATCAGTTGCACTTCTGAGGTGTTGCCATGTCCCATAATGCGATCGAGATAGCCCGGACAAATTTGTAAAATTGAGCGCAACAGCACCGTGCGCGTTCCCCCATCCCACGACACCGAAATATCATGTTCCCGCAACTCAATCGCCCGGACATATACAATATTGCGATAGGTTACCCGCCGAATGGTTGCATTAGTGGACAGGTTCACTTTAAAACTATCCGCAACATCAATGGGAATATAAGCATTCCCATTAATAATCACCCCCTGCTCGCCATAGATCTGCCCATTAATATTGATACTAATCGGGGGATAAGTCGGTGGCACCGGGGTGGAAGTCCCTGGAGGCAAAGGCTCAGGAAGCGGGGTCCCGGCAGCCCAAGCTACTAGCCCTTCAGCAATGCCGACTGCAAAGTCTCGACGACGATTTTGGAGTAAAGAGCGGTCCTCGGGGTTGGTGAGAAAGCAAACCTCCATCAGCAAAGAGGGGGTAATCACCCAGCGATTGAACGGTAAATTGCCCAGAGTCGTTGCCGTATCCGGTTTCACTCCCCGATTCGGAAGTTGGGGAACCCGCCGGAGTAAACTTAGCAGCAGTTGTTCGGCATTTTGCTTACGTTGGTCATTGTTGGCAATGTAGTAGACGCTGGCTCCACGGCCCGTCGGGTTAGCAAAGGCATTGGCCTGGATTTCCAGGGCCACATCAGAAGACCGAGCGCGGCTGTTAATCCAGGAGATAGACTGACTCATGCTCAGGTTATCGGGAACCGTTAAGACTTCTACCCCTGGGCGCGATCGCAACTCCGCCACAATTAAATCCCGCAGGAGAATCATTTCCTGCGCTTCCGTCGTTCCCCCGGCGATCACCCCAGGATCGAGTGCGCCATTCTCATAACCCCCGTGACCGGCTGAAATAAAAATTCTGCCCATATTTCTAATTTAATCCTGTGCACCTGTTTCCATCTATCTTCATCAACTCCGGTAACCAATCGGTGATACTAGCACTATCAAAGCAAGTTAATATTGGGTTTTTCGGGAGGGAGTTCCTTAAAAAGCTATCTCCAGCCCTCTGCCGCCGGATTTGTGGTAACAGTAGCATTCAGACTCAAATGATAAATTGCAGAGAAATCACGGATGCCATAGGGGTTCCCCAGGGTGTAACCTGGATCAAAAGGACTCAGCCCCACAGGGGGTGTCGTAGAAAACATCCTGATCCGCTTGGGATCAGCAGAGTCGGTCTATCATTGGTGGATAAAATGGCAGCTCGGTTTGCAGATAAAGCGAGGAACAGTTGAGAGACTCAAGAGGCAGTGGATCAAGTGCATGAACGATCCCGAAGACCGGATCTCAATGCACCCTTCCCGGCCACAAGGCCCCGGAAAATTACTGCCCCTAACCGACTCAACCTGTCCCTGTTAGATCTCGTCACGAGGAAAAGTATTGCAAACATGGCTGAGTCTTTTACTATACACCTGAGTTCACCCGTTCTGAGGCCCGAATCCCCGGCTCGATTCATGCAAGAGTTCCACCGCGCTGATTTAGGGAGACAAATTGCCCAAATCCTCCTGACGCAAACCGAGACCGGGAGCGTGTTGCGCGGCATTCTGGAGTGGGTTGGCTCTTTATTCCCCGCCGATTGTTGTGTGATGGTGGTTCGAGACCCCCAAGACCCAGGTCTACAGACCCACATTTGGCAATCCCCAGGCCCAAATGCCCCATTCTTGCCCGAGGAATTGGCAACTCTGCAAGGAGTAAATTGGTTAGAAATCCTGGCCGGTGCAAACCTGGTGGCGATTTCTGATACCCAGAGGGCATGGACAGAGGTCTTCGGGGGTGAGGCCGGGTGGGGGGTGCCAGTACGGAGAGTCTTGGGCATCACCACCCGATTCCAGGGAGAGATTAACGGAGCCATTATTGTGATGCGTGGATGTCTTCGAGTCGGGTTGGAACGAAAGAAGCCCTCAGATGGGAGGACCCGGGTGGAAAATTTGCAGCAATCCCAGGGGTCATATTGGACCTCAATGGAAATGATGAACCTAACGGCCCTGTCCGAACAAGTGGCGATCGCCTTCAATCAGGTCCTTCAGACTCAGGCAGTCGGATCCTTAGAACAACAGGTTCGCCAAAAAGAAAAATATCAAACCCTGATCCACGAGCTCACGATCGCAATTCATCGCGGGGCCGATATTGAACGAATACTTCAGATGGCAATCCCTAGTCTGGCTGAAACGTTGCAAGCCGATCGCGGTCGCATTCTGCTCTTAAAATATGCCGACCCCCTGTTTAAACCGGGCGTCCAGCCCAGCAACCGGATCCCCGCTTCCCGAGAGGGTGATTCCGAACGGCCCCCGGATTCGGCAGCCTCACGCATTCCTAAAGCCAAAGTAACGGTTGTCTCTGACAGTATCCCCCACGCCCAAGAGGATTTGGAGTCTTTCACCCCCCTTGGAGAGGGCCAGTCCTCCGGTCCCCCATGCGATCGCTCGTTTTGGTTGTCCGAATGTTACTGGTGTCAGCAAGCCTTTTTAGCCGCCCCCAGTTCCTTGGCGATCGCCGATCGCCGTACCCTCCTCGCCCTCAATCCTGAGATCGGCACCTCCCCGATCTTCTCTCCCGAATCTATGCCAGCCCTCCTCACCTTTCCCTTGGTCGGGATTACCAGTGCCGGATCCGGCCCAGGCAAGGTTTTGGGCTTTCTTGTCCTAGAACACAGTACACCCCGTCAGTGGCAAGTGGAGGAACTCCGTCTCGTCGAATTAGTAGCGGCCCAATTGAGCACCGCTATCCTCCACCGACAAACTATGCAGCAAGTTCAGGCATTGGTCGAAGAACGCACGGCTCAATTACAGCGCTCTTTGGACGTTCAAGCCAAACTCTACGAAAAAACCCGTCAGCAAATTGACCAACTGCGCCAATTAAACCAACTCAAGGATGAATTCCTCACCACTCTCTCCCACGAACTCAATACCCCCCTCACTAGCATGAAGGTGGCAATCCAGATGTTGCGGCAACCGGGAATTACTCCCGATCGCCAAACCCGCTATCTGGATATCCTAGAGTCCGAATGGCGCAGAGAAAGCAATTTAGTCCGCGATTTGCTCAAACTTCAGGAGTATGAGTCCAATCAAGCCACCATTCATGTCCAAAACCTGGACCTGAAACTCGTCCTCACCGAAATTGCTAACTCGTTTCAGGACAAATTTGAGGAAAAGGGATTAAATCTCACCTTGGACTTGCCTAAACGCGCCCCCAAAGCCCTTGGTAAGAAATTTTTTAAACTCAACACGGACGCCGAAAGTTTTGAGCGGATCCTGCACGAACTGCTCACCAATGCGGGCAAATATTCTGACCCCGGGACGACGGTTTATTTACGAGCGTCTCACCAAATTGATTTACAACAAAACCAAGTGATCGTGACGTTAACTAATACGGGTGCAGGCATCTCTCCCGAGGACCTCCCTCATATTTTTGAAAAGTTTCGCCGGGGTCAAGGGGTCACCCAACAGGCGATCGGCGGGACTGGCTTAGGTTTGGCCCTGGTGAAATGTTTGGTTCAACATCTCAATGGCTCGATTGCTGTCTCCAGTACCCCCATCCAAAACTCTACAGCTTGGGAAACCTGCTTTACCCTGACCTTACCTCAGTTGGTGGACAATGCCCTGGGTTAGTTGTGAGGGGAGAAACCTCTTGGAAGGCCCTCTCCTCTTAGGGGAGGGGTGGGAAGGGGGTTAGGTCTCTTTCCCCCCTCGGTGGCACTCCCCCTGGCCCGATTTCATGTTTTAATGAAAGACAGTAGGGTGGGCGATCGCCATCCGATGGCCTAGATCGTACAATTTGAGGTAAAGAACTTGTCGCTTGTTCGGGGTGAATTCACATCGCTTGACCGAAAAATGGTGGTAAAGACGGCACCGAAACCACTCCGGTGGCAACGCTCTAACTATTCTTTGCTAGGGCGTCAGCTTGATATTTTTAGCTCGGCAGCCCAGTTCATGTTCTATTTGTGGTGGGATGACAAGGTGGCTGGTAAGACCTCCCATCACCGCTATCGGCGGGCCGAATGGTTAGTGGGAACCCTCCTGGATTTAGGCCCGACTTTTATTAAAATCGGTCAGGCCCTCTCTACCCGGGCCGATATTCTCCCCAAAGAATACGTTAAAGCATTGGCAACCTTGCAGGATCAGGTCCCGGAATTTAGTTCCCTTGAGGCGATCGCCGTCATTGAGTCCGAACTCGGCAACTCCCTTTACTCCCTCTTTCGCGATTTTGATGAATTCCCCATCGCTGCTGCAAGTCTGGGTCAAGTCCACAAAGCTCGCCTCCATAGTGGGGAAGATGTGGTCATCAAGGTCCAGCGTCCGGGGTTAGAAAAATTATTTCAACTCGATTTTCAAGCATTGCAAGACCTCGTGAAAATTTGCAATCGCTTTTTCCCCTGGACTCGCAAATACGAACTCCAAGAAATTTATCAGGAGTTTGTTAATTTTTTATCTCAAGAAATCGATTACGTTCAAGAAGGCAAAAACGCCGATCGCTTCCGCGACAATTTTAAAGATTACTCTAATATCATCGTTCCTAAAATCTATTGGCGCTACACGAGTCGTAAGGTTTTAGCGATGGAATATTTACCGGGCATCAAAATTAACGATCGCCAAACTTTAGAATCCTGTGGCATCGATGTCCAGCAAGTCAATGTCCTAGGAATTTGCTGCTATCTCAAACAATTGCTAGAAGATGGATTCTTTCAGGCTGACCCCCATCCGGGGAATATGGCAGTCAATCAGGAAGGCAGTATCATCTTTTACGATTTTGGCATGATGGCGGAAATGAAGTCTCTGGCCAAAGACCAGATGATCCGCACCTTCTTTGCCGTTTTAAGAAAAGATACAGAAGCGGTTCTCAATAGCTTAATTGAGATGGGATTAGTCGTGCCGGTTCCGGATATGAAACCCGTGCGCCGCATGATTACCTTTTTATTAGAAAATTTCACGGAAAAGCCCTTAGAAATTAGGGCATTACGGGAACTGCGAAGCGAGTTGTATGCGATGTTTCAGCAGCAACCCTTTCGCTTACCGGCCCAAATGACGTTTATTCTCAAATCCCTCACTACCCTCGATGGAATTGCCCGGACTTTAGACCCTCAATATAATCCCGTTGCCTGTGCTAAACCGTTCATCCGCAGGGTAACAATGGCCCGAGGTAAAACCAGTCTGATTAGTGGCCTAACTCAACAGGCGCGAGAGTTTGTTAAATATCGATTACAACAACCCAGGCAAGGGGAAATTATCCGCCGGATGGAACAACGGATTGAACGGGGGGAGTTGGAATTTCGCGTACGTTCCTTGGAAAGCGATCGCCTCCTGAAACGGCTGAATTTAGGGATTAAAAGTTTGATTTATGCTTGCGTCAGTGGCTTTTTTCTGGTGGCGGGTGCAGTGCTGTGGATTGGGACCTATCCAGGCGGGGCGATCGCCTTCTTTACCCTCTCCGGTTTCACGTTTCTGATTTTCCTGCGCTCTTTACTCAATCTATCGGTTCAGGAAAAGTTGGATAACCTCTCGGAATAATCCCAGGGATTACCGCTGATTTTCCCCCAGGGTTCAATCAGGGGACTTAACCTGATTGCATTAAAAAAGGCAGCTCCTTTTGAGCTGCCTTTTTTATGAATCCTGCCGAACTGCGGTATAATACCCCCAGGGGAATTCGAATCCCCGTCGCCTCCGTGAAAGGGAGGTGTCCTAGGCCTCTAGACGATGGGGGCAGGTGTTTCGTGCTTTGTTGAGGTCGTCTTTCGCGGTTGTTTTTCGCTTGCCCTCAGCACCTTTTATATATTAACCAGGTAGCCTAGTATTGTCAACCCCTTTTTCAAAAAAATTTTAGAAATTTTAGTCGGATTGCTGAAAGTCATGCCTAGCAAGGATTTAAGCGCTTAAAAATTATTGATGTAGCCCTGCTGCGGCCATCGGGGAGGCTACATCGCGGGATGGGACCTGATGAATTTCCAATCCCTGAGCATCCTAATCGGGGTTATTCCTGGAGGCAGTACCGTTGGAGAATGCGAATGCAGTTGGCGATCGCCCCGATATGGGCAATTTCATAGCCGTGAGTATTCTGGGTGGGAAAGCCCAAACAGGCAGCCCGGGCGACATGACCGAATTTCATGGCGATGGAGGCATCACTGCCAAATCCGCTAATGGTTGCCAGTTGCAAGGCGACTGCCTCTTGTTCTGCCGCCTGCCGAATCTCCCGATTCAACCCTTCATCGTAAATCCCATACCCATCCTGAGACAGCAACACGGGAACCTCCCCCTCGGCGATCGGATATTCCGGGGCCACGGGACAAATTTCTAAAGCAATTAAGGCATCCAACCGTTGACGGTTAGTAAAATACAAGGCCCCCACTGCCCCGACTTCTTCCTTTGCCGATGCCACCCAATAAATATCGCCCGGGGGATTCTTCACGGTTTCCGCCAGGGCTAACAAAATTGCCACCGATGCTTTATTGTCCAGGGTGTAACTGGCGATGTAATCCCCCATCCGCAAGGGTTTTTTCCGATGTTTGCCCACCACCATGCGAGTACCGGGACGGACCCCAGCCTCGGCTAATGCTTCCGGGGTGCATTTGGTTTCCACCCAGGCATCTTCCCAATTTAGGGGTTTATCTTTCTGAAATGCCTGTTGGGGGGATTCGTGGGAGATGTGACGGGACCCAAAACTGAGGATGCCACTGACAACCTGGCGATCGCCTAAAAAATCCACCACTCCCTCCCCATAAATCCAAGGGAACGAACCGCCCAATTTGCGGACTTGGACTCGTCCCGTGGGTTCGATGGTTTTGACGATCGCCCCAATTTCATCCTTATGTCCCGTAATCCCTAGGGACTTTCCCCCCGGGCGTCCCGGAGTTTTGGCAATCACATTTCCTGCCGCATCCTGCCATACCTCCACCCCAATCTCCTGAAATTGATTCAATAACCAGCGATCGATTTCGCCCTCATCCCCACTGGGCGAATGATGCAAGACTAAGGTTTCAATCGTCTCGAATAAGCGATCGTACTCTAACACTGACATGATTATTTACCTAATTAAGATTTCCCCTGCTATTTTCCGACAGATCCAGATCAGTCACTCCTCAAGTTTGTTGCCCGAAAACTTAGGGCAAATTGGGATTAAGATCTGCCCCGGAATAGCGGGTAAAGATCCACAGAATTGAACGCAAGCAGTCGCGAAGAACTCGCCTAGGGGACTCCGAGGGCAACCCCCCAGAAGGTACGGCAATCGGGGTGATGATCATACCGCGACTGCCAAACACGAAAAAGGCGATCGCCCAGGATCGGCGAATATGATAATCCGATGTGATTAAATACACATGGCGCAGACCCCGGGCAACCAACTCCTGACGCATATCGGTAAAATTTTTCACTGTATCCGTTGATCGCACTTCAAAATGCAGTTGCGCTTCGGGGACTCCCGCTGCTTGGAAAATCTGACGATAGCCCGGATTATCCACCCCAACTCCCGACAGCCAGATATCCAACTGGGGCTGCTGCTGCCAAAACTGGGCGGCAAAGCTCATGCGGTGGGGATGTCCTTCTAAAACCACGATCGCTTGAGGAAGCGGGTTCAACAGGCGGGCGATCGCAATTTGCACGGGAATCCATCCCACCAGCATCACCAGTACCGTAGTGAGGAATAACCTCAAAAATTTTTGACCCACTGATAAACGTTGACTCACTTTTGTCCTAAACCTTGACCCGGTATCTATCTCAAGGAGAGGGGAACTATCCCCTGTCGATTTCATCCGTTGGGGCTTTCGGTAGATATTACCCCAAATGCTCTCCCTTACCGCCTTTACGGTGCTACAGGACTGGGATTTGTCATGGCATCTGGAACCGTTAGTCCTTCCCCTTGTAGCCCAAAAAACCACAAGGCAGCAGCCGCTTCAGCCCGAGTCACCTCTTTTTTGGGTTGAAATAAGGTGGTATAACCAAAAGCACGGCGAATATTCGATCGGTCCCCATTCTGATAATCGGCATAGACTGCCCGCAACGCATTCGGGTCAATTTTACTGGCATCTTGGAACCCCCAGCTTTCTTTAATCGCATCTACGGATGCGCTGGGTAAATTGCTGCGCCGATCTAAGGGTACTTTCCACAACAGCAATTGTTCTCGGGTGATTATGGCATCGGGACGAAATGTAGTGGCGCTACTATCCCCACTCAATGAACTGGGAATAATCCCGGCTTCGGCTAATCCTTGAATTACGGGGAAATCGGGATGGTTTGTACTGACGTCGGAAAAGGCTGGGTTAGCGGTGGTAGGTGCTAATCGGACTTGTTTTCCCGGTTGGTTGGCATAGATTTTATTATTGACTTCTAACAACCATCGCGCAAATTGCTTTCGAGTAATTCCTTGGTTGAGATCCACGGTAGATTCGGTAGCATTAGCGCTGGTATTTCCGGAGGGTTGGGCGATCGCAATGCCCATTTTTTCTAAGTCGCGCAGATAGGGTCGCAACTGTTCCGGAACCTTTTCTAGTGCAGTGGGGGTGGCGGAGGTTGTGGAGGGTTCCGAGGCGGGTGGAGAAACTGGGGTTGCCGCTTCAATGGCGATCGTTTTGGGGGGTTGATCTGCGGGGGTTTCTCCCGTGGTTGGCGTGGGATTAGCGCGAACATAACTAATCAGAAATTCTCCTTTCTGTGGAGGATTTTCCCCCATCCCGATTGGCGGTTTGAGGTCAATATTCACGAGCAAATCCATTCCGTAACGGGCGATTAAATTCGCTGGGGATTCGGTTTGATTGGTTTGGGGTACGATTTCCCAATTCGGCTGATTAAACTGTTGTTGATAAAAGTTCAGCACTTGTTCAAGACTGTCTGAAGTTTGCCAGAGGGTAACAACTCCCTCATCTACTTTTGGGGCTTCAGGAGTCTCATTCGGGGCGATCGTCCGGATAAATTCTGCATTGGGATAGGAGGGGATGGTGTCTGGGAAATCCTGGGGAAGTTCAGAGGAGCCTTCCACTCCCTCCAAGGCGGGATCCGCAGGCGGTGGCGGTGTCACTGGAGTTTCCCCATTCTCTTCCAGCAGCGGATCTGCAGCAAAAGTCCGTTCTAAGGTTTGGCTATTCGGACTGTTGGCACAGGCACTCAATCCGATCACCAGGGCGATCGCCGTCAGGGATGCCGATAGAGGTTTTAACAACATCACGATTCAATAGGAGAAAAAATATACGCTATTTTTACCCTAACGTAGTTTCCACAAATTGCAGGGGGGCGATCGCGACGGGTTGAGGGGGAGAATCCCCCCGTCTGCTGACCATTGCTCTCCTCCTGGGGTACAGTAAAGGTTACCAACGCAGTTGCTGTCCAAAATTTGGGCTTTCTTTGTCACAAATCTAGACGGTGAAACCTCGTTTCTTGTCCCGCTTAGCTCCTCCTTCACCGGCACTCTAACCCATTCCCCTCACAGTCTCAGGGTGAGGTGTCGGCGAATGGCAAAACTCAGGAGTCTGCCTGGAACACTCGACTGTTTTAGGATCGGTAACCGCAGATATCGTCCCGTTACTAAACGCCCGATGCCTTTAAGACGCGCCTTGAGTCGCACTCCCAACACCGGAAAACTCCCGTCGTGATCTTCGGAGGCATACATCGGTAAAAAGGCTAGTTTTCCATAAAGAACGTCTGCGCGATGGCTGGAACTGAGTTGATTTTGACGATGTTCGGGATTAGGACGTCCCCCATGTTCTCCATAGTTGCGAAAGGGGACGTAATTGTTAAATTTATTTTTGCGCAAAAATGCATCAATTTCTGAATCCCAAGCAGAGTAATTTTTCGGTCCTATTTCATCTTTGATTCGCTCTGCCAGTTTGATTAAATACTCAGCGCTCTGATTGGTGATGATATAAGCTACCATTGCGGTAGAAAATCCCTGGGCATAACCTTCTTGAGAAACGCTATAAATTTGGGGGGCACAGGTATAAAGCCACGCAATTCCCAGATCGGTGCGATCGCCTGGATAGGGTAACGGCAGTTCTCCAAATCCCTGCACCGGCACAAAATCTGCTTCTATAATTAAGGTGGGTTGCGGTTCATTCAAGGCTTTTTCCCAGGCAGATCGATGATTGAGCAGACAGCGATAGCTGGAGGAAAAGTCCTGCATCGCGGGATTTTCTGCCTGTCGCATTACTTCCGGGGTTAACCCTTCCTCACGTAACGTCTTCTCTAGCAAATCCGTGGATTCTTTGTACGCAATAATCAAAACCTTGCCAATGCGATCGCCCAGTCGATTAGAAATGGGCGGCTGTTCCATCGCCCCATCGATTGCCTTCATTGCTTTTGGGAATAGGTTGACCTTTCTAGTTTACCTCGGAATCGAAATGCTTCTATCCTGGTTTGATGTTTTGGGATACCCCGGTGACTTTTGTACTTTTCCCCTCGGATTTTGCCGGACTTTTGTGAAACTTTGAATTACCGAGTGAGATTTTCTATCGCCTTGATCGCATCTTGATATTTGGCTGTCAATCCTTGCCTTTGATAGAGTTGCGCGGCTTGTTGAAAATCCGCCCGGGCGGATTGTGAGTCTCCCATCCGTTGGTAAGTCAGCCCGCGATTATAATAGGCTTCTCCTAAGTTGGGATTAAACCGAATGGCTTGGGTATAGTCGGCGATCGCATTGGGAAATTCTTCCAGTAACCCATAAGCCACCCCCCGATTTAAGTAGGAATTTGCATCGGTTTGATTAATCTCGATCGCTTTTGTATAATCGGCGATCGCCCCACGATAATCTTCTAAGCGACGCCGGGTAATCCCTCGATTATAATAGGCTTGTGCTAAAGTCGGGTCCAGTTCCAAGGCTTTCTCGTAATCGGCGAGGGCAGCTTCACTCTCCCCGATATCGTCATAAGCATTTCCCCGAAACACATAGGCGAGGGCATCATTGGCATCCAGTTCAATGACGCGATTAAAATCTTCAATACTTCCAGGATAATCCCCACTCCGGGCGAGACTTTGCCCCCGTCTTCTATAAAATGTGGGGTTATCTGGTGCCAGTTCGATCGCCCGGTTATAGTCTTGAAGCGCTTGCGGAAACTGCCCCAGTTCCGTCTGTGCCTCTGCCCTAAGCATATAAGCATCCGCATCCCTAGGATTCTCCTCAATCACCCGATTAAAATCCGCGATCGCCGCCTGATACTCTCTTAAGTATAAATAATCTAAAGCCCGTAACCCATAAATTTGATTATTTTCAGGCTGGATTTCCAGCACTTCCGTAAAATCTTCCACCGCCCCCCGATAGTCCTCACTGCGGTGACGAGCAATTCCCCGGGCTGTATAAGCCTCCACCAATTTGGGATCTAACTCGATCGCCCGGGTCAAATCTGCGATCGCCCCTTCGTAGTCTTCCGCCTCCAATTTCTGCACCCCCTCCGTCAGGAAATCTTGAGGGCGAGTTTGGGCGACTGCCTGCGGTACAGCCAACATCGGCAAAATTACCGGACCTCCCATCAGGGCGATCGTCAGTCCCAAAGCAGGAAAAACAGCATTTAGCGTTCGGTTCATCAGGATTTTAAGAGAGACTGCAACCCTTCAACAAGTCGCTCACAGTGAGCCTTTTCGTGAGTTGCCATCACCGTCACCCGAATCCGGCTGGTTGGAACCGTCGGGGGACGTACAGCACCTACTAAAATCCCAGCAGCTTTGAGTCCCTCTCCCACGGCTAAAACCGTTTGAGCATCAGGGACTTGCAAACACAGAATCGGGGACTCTGAGGGCAGTAACCGGGATGCCACCGAGGGTACACTCTCTGCCAGCAACTGTTTAAGGTATTTGACATTTTGCCACAATTTAGCCCGTCGTTGCGGTTCCTGATTCACAATGGCGATCGCCCCTAATCCGGCTGCCGTATCTGCCGGGGAAAGTCCCGTGGTATAAATCCAACTCGCCGCCCGATTTCGCAGAAAATCAATTAACGGCGCCGTTCCTGCCACATATCCCCCCAAACTCCCTAATGCCTTACTCAGGGTTCCCATTTGAATCAAACCTCGACCCGTACAGCCCAAATATTCCACCGCCCCCGCGCCCCGGTCCCCAAACACCCCCGTGCCATGTGCCTCATCCACTAACAGCATACAACCATAAGTTTCCGCTACATCTAATACTTCCGGTAAAGGACATAAATCCCCATCCATACTAAACACTGTATCGGTCAAAATCAAACAGCGCCGATAATCCTTTCTATGGGATTCTAACAGGAATTTTACCCCCTCCACATCCCCATGTTTATACTCTAAAACTGTCGCCCCACTCAGAATTGCGCCATTTTTCAAACTCGCATGATTGTATTGGTCCGACAGAATTAAATCTCGTTTCCCCACTAAAGCCGAAATTGCTCCCAAATTGGCTAAATAACCCGAACTAAAAACAATTGCATCCTCTGTTTGTTTCAGCTCAGCGATCGCCCGTTCCAACTCCCGATGAATCGGACGATGCCCCGTAATCAACCGCGAACCCGTCGCCCCTGTCCCATACAATTGAGTCGCTGCGATCGCCGCAGAAATTACCCGACTATCCCCCGCCAAACCCAGATAATCATTACTCGCAAAATTAATCAACTCTTGCCCATCTATCCGCACCACCGGACCCGGACAACCCCTGATTTCTTGCACCGAACGATACCACTTCGCCCGATGAATCGTCCGGAGAGAGTCTTCTATCCAACCATAAGGATTTGTTGACATAGTTCATCCAATTAAAACTACAATACACCCCCACCAATCCTCGTTCTTAGGCTCTGCCTAGGAATGCCCAATTGGAGGCTCTGCCTCCTCCCCAAACCCCCACAAAAAGCCCCCAATCCTCGTTCTTAGGCTCTGCCTAGGAATACCCAATTGGAGGCTCTGCCTCCTGTCTAATCTATCCGAATTAACTACAACCCATTAACCTTCCCCCGGCTCATCAGGCGGAGATTGCTGTTCCTCCTTCCCCGCCTTCCCCCGTTCCGGATACACTCTATCCACCAACCCCATTTCAAACGCCACATCCGGTAATTGTCCCACCGGATAAAGCCCAGGATACAACACACCCGTACTCGTAAAACAAGGCTGCTTCAGTTCAACAATCTCAGTAGCCGCAAAAATATCCCGAGACATTCGCCTTTCGATTCCCATCAATTTTCTACCCAATTTATCAAGCAATTCAAACCGTAAATTCCGGCCCCATTAAAAGTCCTTTAATGATTAAACTTCTCCAGTGTAGGTTTAAACAAAATTAACTTTACCATAACTGATGGCCGATATTAATCTAAGCCTTTATTTTAACATAACTCCAGTACAATCAGGAAACTCTACAACCTCACGTTCCAACTCCTCCCCTGTATTGGAAATGGAGAGATATCATATAAATTCATCAAAGGGGCTAAGGTTCTTCTAAAACATTATAAATTAGTTCAGCCGCCAGTTCTAACATATCCCGTTTTGTGAGGGCCTCCAAATCCACCGGGGCGATCGCTCTCACATCCTGGGGCGATCGCACAGCCGGTGCAGCAAACGCGCGTTTCTGAGATTTCCCCCCCTCCGGCAACGCCCAGGAATCGTAGAATGAATCGATCGCCTGACCATAAACTGCCGCTAATGCCGGTAATTCCCGTTCCGCATCCACCTTGCGCTTGCCATTTTCAATCGAGGACATCGCTTGTTGGCTGAGACTCACCCCATAGCGAATCTCTAGCTGTTCGATCACCTGTTCTTGAGTCAATCCGAGGGACTCGCGGGTAGCCTTGAGACGCTTGCCGAGGGAGAAGGCCATATCAGAAAATCATGTAAACTACACGAAAGTCTTACATTCTCCAGAGTCTCGGTAGTATCCGATAAAAATGTCCAATTCCAATAATCATGTATGGCCCCCGGAGGAGCCACTCAGAACCGCTAGGAATTGAGGAAAACTTGATGCAGGAGGGCGATCGCCAGATGAAATTTCTCCTCCGGGGTCAGAGACTGTAAATCACCCCCAGACACCGAGGGAGCCTCCACCACTGCCGGTAGAGTCCAAGACTGATAAAACGAATCGATCGCCTGACCATACACTGCTGCTAATGCCGGTAATTCCCGTTCCGCATCAATCTTGCGCTTGCCATGTTCAATACAAGAGAGCGCCTGTTGACTCATCGTGACACCATAGCAGTCTTTAAGCTGTTCAATAACCTGTTCCTGAGTTAAACCAAGTCGTTGCCGGGTGGCACGCAGCCGAGGACCAAGGGAAAACTCCATGCAATTTATCAAAAATTCATGTATCTACATGAATAGTATATATTTCCCTCAGAGAAAATTCAAGGGTTTTCCCAAATATTAGAAAATCAAATTGACTTAGGATATTTTGATAAAACAGGGGGGTTAAATAGAGCAAACAGAGGACCGCCAGGGTTGAGAAAGGGAAGTGGGTCCAGAGGCCAATTGGCATCAACCGCATCCCGCTTGAACCAAGTCTCTGGACAAGTAAGCTATGGACAATTACAGTCACAGAGGTTGTGGCTTATCGAAAATTGACCCGTCTGAATCGGGTAACATAGTCTAAGTCATCGTTTTTTGACAGACAAGATTGACACAGCCTCAAGTCCACCAACGATTTGCTAAATTCTGTTTTAGGATCCGAGTAGCGTCTTAGATTCAACGGTCCAGAAATCCGGTTTCTCAGTTTTGCGCCAGATGCTCTAAGCGGTTTTCAGTTTTGCAAACACCTATTCCTGAGTGCAATCAAGTCGGTTCGCGATCGCACCCCCTGACATAGAGGATAGTTGATGATAGATATCAGAAAAGTTGGTACTCACCCGAATAAATGATAAATTTTGTAAAGTCAGGTTGAAAACTCCGCCCAAATACTCAATAATAAGATTGACTTCTAATAATTAGGTAAGATTGGGAGGCAATACAGAGAATAGAGGGACTCCCAAGAGCGGGGTTTTTGAAAGCCAACGGGATACCAGCGTTTTATAGCTGGGTTCATGGCTCACTTAGGCGATCAACTGCTAATCATACTTTCGGAGGCGGGAATCCACAAACAATGTGGACTGCGCGCCCATAAACCCCGGTATAGCCAAGAGATTAAGCGTATCTTCTGACAAAGGATTTCCTGCAATGAATACAAACAACCCAAACCAAGGGAATAATCACAGCCATCAACCCCGATCGCCGGAAAATATAGCGCAAGAGGTTGAAAAAGACCAATCGTATTACGATCTCTATGAAGATGAAGAAGACTTGCTACCCTATCCCCCAGGCGAAGCTTATGATGCCTATTGCGAAAATCCCACATATAATAATGCCATAGAGGCAGCAGAAGAAATTTGGGGGATTCCCGATCCGAGGCTAATTGGCTTAGATTAAACCCCGTCACTAACGAGAGGAAAATTGTAAACTCCCGTAGCCAACATCCAGGAATAGTTAGCATTACAGGACTTTAACAAAGCTCTAAGGCTTATAACCTGGGTACTGTGTAAAGCGCCCGCTTGTCATTGGCGATCAGTTTCGCTATGCATATTGGCTTGACATCTTGTTCGATTTCTTAATGACCAATTCATTTAGACTCGCTACCTTCAAACTATAAGGATACATGAACATGAACATATCAGCTAATTTTCCAGATACCGCTTCATTAAAAAGGTTTGTGGATAGCCTGGAATCTATTTTTTCTAATTCTAAGTATCGGGATAAAAATATTCCTGTAGATGACCAAAGAAATCAATTTATTTTGGAAATAATCAACGTGCCACCAGAATTTGTGGGTAACATTAAATCACTGGCAAAGAAGTGTGGAGGCAGTCATCAGTAATATAGCAGGATAAATTGCCTTTAGCTTTTTAAGCAGAGTCCAGTTATATCTGACGAATGAAATACCGTTTTTGATAGCTTGGGACCCAACAACTCACCGAGGGCTTTCATAATCGATATATAGCGGTTCCTGGACTCATGAGGTGAAGAGATTCTAAGGAGTGCGAGCATCTTGATCGCTCAAACAATAGCGAGCAAGATGCTCGCACTCCAAAAAACATACGTGAATAACTGTGTGAACCACCATAAATGGCTCCAGTAAAATACTTAATCAGACCTAAAGGAAACTTAAATTATGTTTAATTTAGAACTAGCCTGGAATAAACCAGCCAAAACTTGGAATCAATCGACTGATCATGTATTAAGGGTACAAATTCGTCCCCAATCGAATACAGTAGGATTGCCCTTAAGGATGGCGATCGCCTTAGATACTAGCAGTTCCATGCAAGGGGAAAAACTAACAGCAGCCAAAGAAACCTGCCGTTCTGTTGTGGCTCAATTACGCAAGATAGATCGCCTAGAGTTGGCTAGTTTCTCCACTCAAGTACAGCCTCTGCTCAAATCTCTGGCCGGTGGTTCAGAAGCCTTAGATGCTGCAAATACAGCCATCACGAAGCTGCAAGCGTCTGGCGTCACTCGTACAGATATGGCATTAGAGTGGATTCAGAAGACTTTACCAGAGGAAAAAGGCGTTGTTCGTGTAGGAATTTTGATTACCGATGGTCATGCCACAACTTCTCAAGGAGCTATTCTCAGTGATGTGACTGCCTTGCTGGATAAAGCTGCTGAATTGAGCAAATCAGGGATTTTAATTTATCCGGTAGGTTTGGGAAATGCGAGTAACTTTAACAACGTCTTTCTGATTGATTTGGGTAATCGAGGACAAGGGGAGTTTATCTATGCTGAAACTCCATCAGAACTACAGCCTAAATTAAGAGAAAGGCTAACCGCAAGCCAAGCGATCGCCATTGATGATGCCCAAATTCAGTTTACTCCCAAATCTGAAGTTACCCTCAAAGCCTTCTGTCGATTCAGACCTGATTACTTGCCATTAGAAGAAACAGCCAAGGGAAAGCTGAATATTGGAGTGATTCGGACCGATACCCCAACGGATATACTGGTCAAAGTGGAAATCCCCAAATTAGGTGTCGGGGAATCTTTAGGTAGCCGTGAGTTGCTGCAAGTTGAGTTAACCGCTACCAATTTATCTAAAGTCAGTGGGAAAGCCTCTATTCTTTACACTAAATCGGCCACAGAAGCGGAACAGCTTAACAATGATGTAGACAACAACCGCAAGCTTTGGGAAATTAAGGAGAATATGAACAGCTTGATTCGAGAAAACGATCCCAAACGGACGAGGCAGTTATTGGATCGACTAGAAATAGATACCTTACAAGATGGGTTAAGCGAACTGGCGGAACAAGTTGCTCAATTAAAAAACGACCTGGAAAAAACTGGTAAAGTGGATGAAGGTCGCAAGACTAGAGCTTGGGAAAACGTCCAAAAATCGTAATAGCAGACATAGTAATTAAAGATGTCAGATAAGGAACTGAGCAAGCTAAGACTGGTTTATGATCAGAAAACCAACAAGGGCCAAGTGCGAAAAGTTAACGAAGACGCTAAGTTTGTCAAGCCTTGGCCCGATAAATCAGCACTTTTAGCCGTTGTTGCTGATGGAATGGGGGGACAACGAGGAGGGAAAGAGGCGGCTAAAATTGCCATTGATACTTTCAAAGAACTATTAAAGCAGCCTTTACCTGCAACACCAGAAGAACGCTATCATTTCCTCTTGCAGGGTTTTCATGCTGCTGACCAAGCAATTCGAGAGCAAGCATCGCAAGACTTTGGCTTGATGAAAATGGGGGCCACAGTGGTGGCCGCTATTATTACACAGAGTGAATGTTTACATCTGTATGCTGGAGACTGTCGTTTTTATCATTTTAGTGGTGATGCTTCCCCTTATGTAACATCGGATCATACACCCATCAGCGTCCTCTTGAAACTAGGCGAAATTACTCCGGAAGAATCGGTTAATCACCCTATGCGTTCTGTTGTCACGTCCTGTTTAGGCGGTGGGGAAAAAGCTAGATTATCAGTTGACCCTAAATGGAATGATCCTAACTCTCCCGTTCTTCGAGAATTGCATCCTGGGGATGTGTTAGTTTTATGCAGTGACGGGTTACATGGAGAAATGAGTGATTCGGAGTTACAATATTTCGTTAAAATCCATAAAAAATCTCCATCAGAGTTAACCAAAAATTGTGTAAATAATGCCTTAAAACAAGGAGGAAAAGATAACATTAGTATGGTGGCTATTTTAGTTCAGGAGGAAGATAACTGATGAACGGGGGATGGGGATTTCTAAGAGGACAGAAAGTTAAAGACTATAGTCTAGTAGAAATATTAGGCGTAGGAGGCGAGGGATGTGTTTTTCGGGCAAACAAGATTATAGGAGACCGGATACTGGCACACCAATATGCTGTAAAACTTCGGTCCACTGATACAGAGAACTTTGATCGGCATTTGAAGGAACTAGATGCTGCCAGTCGGCTAAATCACCCTCACCTAGTACGAGCTTTAGATGTAGGTGAATGGCAAATAAACAATGACCAGTTTTTGTTTCTGGTGATGGATGTGGCAAACGGAACGTTAGGCGACCGCTTAAGCCCAAATTCTCCTTTATCAAAAATAGAAGTGGTAGAGGTAGTCAAAAGTCTGGCTTCAGCACTGGAGTATATGCACGGTCAGACTGAGCCTATTGTACATCGAGATTTGAAGCCCGGAAATGTAATGCGAATGGGCGAAGAGTGGAAAATCGGCGATTTTGGTATAGCGGGGGAGACCAACCCCCAAGGAGTTCGTGTCACCAGTTTAATAATGGGTACTAAAGAATATGCTCCACCTGAGTCATATCAAGGAATTACTTCATTACCTTGGGATTTATGGTCTTTAGGTGTAATGATTATAGAAATGCTAACCGGAAAATTACCATTCAACACGAGCACTGATCAAGTTTTACAAGTAGAAATCATGACAGCTGATAGACTACAATTAGCTGAAAATCTTCCTGCACCTTTTGATAAAATTGTGGGTGGGTGTTTGATTAGAGACCCGAAACAGCGTTGGACAGCAACGCAAGTATTAGATGCAGTTAAGTCTCGACCCGAACCACGACAACCACCCGGACCACGACAACCACCCGGACCACGAAAAGGAGGACTCCCGAAATTCTCCGACCCTTGGGAAATCTTACAAGAAAAATATGACAAAAAGGAAATGATAGAGGTTCAGATAACAAGTGTCAATAATGAGGGTATCGTTGTTAACATATTTAATATGAGTTCTTTTATATATAAAAAAGATCTAGTGCAACTACCCCACACCTACCGGGGCCTTGTTGGTCAATCATTAGAAGTTTTAATTTTAGAAATAACCAAAGCAACTCAACAATTAAAATTTTCAGAAAAACTGCTTAAAGCTTCTTCTTTTGAAACGGGCCAGCTTATTGAAGGAGAAATAATGAAAACAGAAGATTATGGTGTATTTGTTAATTGTAAGGGGTTATGGGGATTGCTCCATAAAAGTCAAATAAGCAATAAGTTTGTGTTTCCTAGCCACATTAAAAATTTATTTATATCCAATCAAATGATAAAAGCAGTCATCATAAATGTCTCGGGAACTCAAATTAGCCTTTCAACAAAAATTTTAGAGAAGTATCCTGGAGAAATGCTGGAAAATATGTCACAAGTTATGAATCAAGCTGAAGAGAGACTTGCTGAAGCTAGGCAAAGAATTTCTCCGTAGATATTAAACTACATAAGGAGAATCTATATTTGACTTGGAAAAGATAGTTGCGCTGTGTTTTCTGCTGCGTTAACAAATTTAATCACTGAGCTTGCCTCGAAGGATGCAAGAGTCAACCCGCAATCCTTCGGGGTAAAGCGGCGATCGCCTCCTGAAATTGCTGCCATCCGCAATCCTTCTCGGTGAAGCGGCGATCGCCGTTTACGGAGAAGTCTTCTCCCCTAGACTCTCAAGAAATCTAACGGGCGATCGCCCCCAAATTGAGCATCGGACGTCCGCTGGTAACCCCTGATTTGCCCGAGTCGGGGACATTCCCCTAGGGATGAGATAAAGACCCCAAGAAGCCCGGTTAATCGGTCTAATGGGGTCCGCATGAGTAAAAATGTTGGGGAGTAATTCCGTTAGTCTTGCCCTGACTGTAGCGACGCCCGAAAATTTCATCGCCAAAATATATCCCGGGATAGTGGGAGACCCACCCGAGACCAGGCTAAACTGGCTCTGAATCGGTAGGAGTCAGAGTTTTGTACCCAGTCCTACCCAGCGGAAAACCTGTGGAAATTTATCAAATTTTTAGAAAAAGGTGGAGGTACAATCATGTTAGAGCACCGGATATTAGAACAGGGAAGTCAAGGGGAAGAAGTTAAAGAAATTCAACAGATTTTATTAAATATGGGATACGATGTAGGCGATGCGGGAGTTGATGGAACATTTGGGCCTCAAACCGAAGCAGCCGTTAAAAACTTTCAAGGAGATCTCAATTTGCAATATCCTGAAGCAACGGTGATTATGGATGGAAAGGTTGATCACCAAACTTGGTTTTTCTTAAAAAAAAGCCGTCCCTAACTCTAAAATTGCTCCATCCAAAGCCGGCAAAAACCCATTGAACCGGCATTTTTTCAGTGGAATAATAGAGGGATAGGCGAAAGAGTCTGAACTTCGAGGAGATACCCAGGCAGTCGGCGATCGCCTCCGGTCAGACTCACTTTGTTTGCTCTCCCTGGTGCTAAATTGAATAGGAAACAGTCTCACCCGGAAGTGATTCCAACCCTTCTTTAAAAAATCCAAGTTTTGATGACGTTGGGTTAAAAAACTTAAAATTATTTGGGTTTTCTTCCCTAAACCCACAAAAAGATCCAATTTATCGTGAAGATAGAGGTAGCATGGGAACCAATGATGTTTGGGAATCACAATCAACCCGCCATGAAATTTAAACGTTTATATCGAATACTTGCTTTTACGGTATTTCTGCTGACCATCGTGGTTGGATGTGTCAGGAATGCCAGGGAACCCGGAACCCTCGAAGTCTGGGCGCACGCGGGTCAAGATGCAGAACGAATCACCCTGCAAGAACAAGTCAATCGGTTTAATGCCGCTCATGATGAGGTTACCGTTAATCTCACTTTTCTACCTGAAGGTTCCTATAATGCCCAAGTCCAAGCGGCAGCCATCTCACAAGATTTGCCCGATGTTCTGGAATTTGATGGGCCATTTATCTATAATTATGTCTGGCAGAAAAACCTTCGACCGATTGACGACTTGATTTCTTCAGAAGTCCGTATGGATTTGCTGCCGTCGATTCTCACTCAGGGAACCTATAGCGATCGCCTTTATTCCGTGGGAACATTTGATTCTGCACTAGGAATTTATGGACGCCGCAGTATCTTAGAATCCGCTGGAATTCGCATCCCCCAAGGGAATGCCGACGCTTGGACGGCAGAGGAATTTAATCGTGCATTAGCAGCATTAGCGGAAAATGACCCGGACAGGCAAGTTCTGGACCTTAAACTGAACTATTCTGGAGAGTGGTTTACTTATGCCTTTATGCCGCTATTATATTCTGCGGGCGGTGCCACCATTGATCGCACAAATTACCAAACCGCTTCCGGGGTAATGGATAGTCCCGAATCCGTGGCAGCAATGGAACAAGTGCAGTCTTGGATGCAAAATGGCTACGTTGATCCGAATGTGGATGACGCCGCTTTTACCACCGGACGGGTAGCGCTTTCTTGGGTGGGACACTGGGTTTATCCGAGTTATGCAGAAGCGTTTGGGGATGATTTAGTGGTGTTGCCTCTGCCGAATTTAGGCAATGGATCAAAAACTGCCCAGGGTTCATGGAATTGGGGAATCACACAAAGAAGTCAAAACCCCCAAGCAGCAATGGCATTTTTGGAGTTTTTATTACAGCAGGATGAAGTGATCGCCATGTCCAATGCCAATGGGGCCGTCCCCGCCACCCAAAGTGCGATCGCTCAATCTCCCTTATACCGCGAAGGCGGAGCGCTACGCTTATTTTCTTCGCAATTGTTGAATAACAAGACCATTCCCCGTCCCCAAACTCCCGGTTATCCGGTGATTACTTCAGCCTTTCAAGAAGCTTTTAATAACATTCGCAATGGTTTGGAAGTGCAACAAGCCTTAGAACGGGCCGCCACAGAAATTGACTTAGATATTCGGGATAATGAAGGGTATCCCAATGTGAGTCAGAACCCCTAAAAGCTTCCCCTCTTTTTCAGAAACTTTTTCTAAAATTGACCCCAAATTGACCACATTTTAGTGATGATAAAGATTAATTATTAATCTAAACTTATGGCAAATCGAACTACTCTAACTGCTCAAAATGATACGCGTAGCGCCCTAGGGATGGCAGCCCCTGCCTTGATTGGATTATTCCTATTTGTGGCCTTGCCTTTTACCTTAGCGGCCATTTTGTCTTTTACGAATTTAAGACTGGGTTCACCGTTACCAACGAGGTTTATTGGGTTAGAACAATATGCGCGAATTTTTAGCGAACCCTCGTTTCGTCGCGCCTTACTCAATAATGCCATTTTTGCCCTGGTAGTTGTGCCGTTGCAAACAGCGATCGCCCTTGGGTTAGCCCTCTTACTCAACCGTCCCCTGCGCGGCATGGCTATCTTTCGGACCTTGTTTTTCATGCCGGTAGTTTTTCCGATGGCGTTGGTTTCTGTCATTTGGATTTTGATTTATGCCCCCGGTGCCAATGGTATGATGAATTCATTTCTGGATTTTATTACCTTTGGATTGTGGGAACCGCGAGATTTTCTGCGTGACCCCTATCTAGCACTTCCGGCGATTATGCTGCTATCTATATGGCAGGGAGTGGGATTTCAAATGGTGATTCTCTTAGCCGGTTTGCAATCAATTCCCAGTGATTTATATGAAGCTGCCGCCATTGATGGCAGTAATAAATGGAACCAATTTCGGTACGTCACCTTACCCCAACTGCGAAATACTTTAATTTTCGTCATGTTGGTGACTTCCATTCTGTCATTTCGCCTGTATGACCAAATCGAAATCATGACCAATGGAGGCCCGCTGGATGCCACCACAACGGTGATGTATGAAGCGGTAACCGCTGCCTATCAACAGCAAAAAATGGCCAAAGGGGCAGCCATGACGGTGGTCTTTTTCCTAGTTGTTCTAATGATTACCCTCATCCAACGGACCTTGATTAAAGAAGAACGGGCGATCGATTAAATTGTCAGTTTTAGCAACAAGGGCGGTAACAGTTGCCCCCCCTCATCCAGATGAAAGTGATAAATCACTTGCTCAATAATCCTTCACAACTCTAAATTAATGAAACAAATTACAAACATTTCCCAGGAAGCATCAACCGGAAGAAGTCGCGTTTCGGCGATGACTCATGATGAGTTAATAACCCGCCGTCAAAACCAGCAGAGGGTTAGTATGATTCTCAGCTATGTAGTTTTGACAATTTTGGCCCTGCTGTTTATTGCACCCATTTTATTTATGATTATGGGCAGTTTTAAGCCCGATAATCTGGTGTTAGTCGAGGCGGGTTCATTTAAAGCGTTTGTCACGGATAAACCATCCTTGCAAAACTATCAAGATGTATTTAAGAGGGTTAATTTTACTCGGTTTTTCTGGAACTCGATTTTTATTACGGCGGTGATCGTCCTCTTGGGACTCCTGGTCAATTCAATGGCGGCTTATGCCTTTTCTCGGTTGCAGTGGCGGGGACGGGATATTATTTTTCCGGTGATTATCGCTTTAATGATTATCCCCTTTGAAGCCATTGCCGTTCCGCTGTTTTTTCAAATGACCTGGCTGGGATTACGCAATACTTACATCGCCCAAATCATTCCGTTTATTGCGAATGCCTTTTCTATCTATTTATTTTACACCTTTTTTATCGTTTTGCCCAAGGAATTGGAAGAAGCAGCAAGAGTAGATGGGGCGGGTCCAATCCGGACCTTTTTTGAAATTATTGTCCCGGTTTCTAAACCTGTTTTTGCATCTGTAGCGATTCTAACTTTTTTAACCCAATGGGGGTCATTTTTGTGGCCCACGATGATTGCTGTGGGGGAAAGAGTCCGTCCTTTACCCGTAGCGATCGCTCAATTTCAAACCTTACCTCCCGTTCAATGGGGGGATATTATGGCCTTTGGGGTGATGATGGTTGCACCCATGTTAGTGATTTTCTTAATCTTCCAAAAAGGGTTTGTTCAAGGGGTTGCTTCTTCGGGTATTAAGGGTTGAAAATTAGCCCGCATCCTAAAGGGTCTGGCTCTACAAACAAAGCCCGCCTGCGCGGGCTACTTGAATTAAGTATTGTCTGAATTGATGAGTTATCGCGATTTTTCCCCTCTCCTTCATTCAATCATTGCTGTCTAAACTATCCAAAAATTAAAACAATGGCAAAAGTAGAATTTGACCACATTTACAAAGTTTATGCCAATGGCTTTACCGCCATGAAAGACCTCTGTTTGACCATTGAAGATGGGGAATTTATGGTCTTTGTTGGACCTTCCGGTTGTGGCAAATCAACTGCCTTGCGGATGTTGGCGGGGTTGGAAGAGATTAGTGCAGGAAAATTAATCATCGGTCAGGATGTGGTGAATAATAAAAGTCCCCAGGACCGGAATATTGCAATGGTTTTTCAAAATTATGCCCTGTATCCGCACATGACGGTGCGGCAGAATATGGAATTTCCCCTCCGCATGATGAAAGTTCCTAAAGGAGAACGACAACAGCGAGTTATGGAAGCGGCTGAAAAACTGGGATTGACTCATTTGCTGGATAATAAACCCAAACAAATGTCTGGGGGACAACGGCAACGGGTGGCAATGGGACGGGCAATTGTGCGAGACCCGGCAGTGTTTTTAATGGATGAACCCCTGTCGAATTTAGATGCAAAAATGCGGGTGCAAATTCGCACAGAAATTGCCGATTTGCAGCGCAAAATGGGAACAACAACCGTATATGTGACGCACGATCAAGTAGAGGCGATGACAATGGGCGATCGCGTGGCAGTGATGCGCTTGGGGGAACTGCAACAAGTGGCACCGCCTCAAGAGTTATATGATCGCCCCAGGAATGTCTTTGTTGCGGGATTCATGGGGTCTCCGGCGATGAATATCTTTCATAGTGAGTTACACAAAACCGAAAGCGGTCAATTTGCCATCACCTACGGAACCCAACACCTGGCGATCGCCCCTGAAACCTGCGATCGTTACCGCGAAATTGAGCGCTATCTCAACAAACCCATTTTTGCCGGATTGCGCCCCGAAGCCTTTTTAATAGCAAATAGCAATACTCCCGAAAGTCATAAAATTGAAGTAAAAATCACCACCCTTGAATCCCTGGGTCATGAAACGATTATCTATTTCAATTCTCCCATTGCTAAAATTGAAATTCAAGATAAAGATGACCTAGCCAAAGTGCTAGAAAAACCAACAGGAGAGAGTCAATCCATTGCGATCGCCCGAGTCGGTTCCGCCCAAAAACTCCACCATGCTGATCGCCTCTCCCTCGCCGTCGATACCCGCCAACTCTACCTATTCGATCGCCACGGCAACGCAATCCTCTAAGGATTTCCCCCGAAAGGACAAGGCAATGCCTTGTCCTTTCTTATTGTTCACCTATTTAAACCCAGTCAACACCCCATAAACGGCCCAAATTGCCATCGCCCGTAAATAATGAGAAGCGCGAAACGTTCCCACTGCCGTAATCGCTTCCGGAGTGCGGAACTGCAACCCATTATCATAGACTTGCTGGATCACGGTTTCGGTCAATTTAAACCCTTCCTCCTTCATTCCCATTTGCAACAGAAAGGCCGCCAATCCGAAATTAATCCCGGTCCAGACTTCTAACGGATGAGTGGCATTTGGATTCACGGGTGAACCATCGATTAATAGACCATTGGCTGCTCCAAATTTCCCCTGATGAAACTTTAGAAAACAGGAGTCATAGACCGTTTTTAAAGCTGATTCTGCACAGTCTATTGGCACAATATCGGCTAACCCTAATAACCGCGCATAGAATTGACCACAAAGCTGATCCGCCATTACCACCTCGGAACCGCTTTCACTGTCAAGGCGATAATAAGTACCATTCCAGAGTTTTTCTTGATACAGCGTTCGTGCCTGTTCCAACCAATCTTGATAGGTACTCAGGGTTTCTTGAATTGTTGCCGGTTCGAGTAATTGCGATCGCTTCTGCTCATAAATCGTATCGGTAAAAACGCCCGAATGGGGAGGATTGTGTAAAATTACGGCACCAATGGCGATCGCTGCTTGTAATGCCGCCATCCACAATCCGCCACAATAAGCGCTGACGCCACGCATCGGCCAATCATCAAAGGTCTGATCTGGTGCACCGCCATTTTCGGGAATCCCATCCCCATCTTTATCAAAGGTTTTTAAATAGGCGATCGCCTGTACCATTGAGGGCCAACAATCCCATAAAAACTCATAATCATCCCCCCCCGTCAACAGAAAATCCCGATACACCAGCAAGGCAAAATCACAGGGTAAATCCTTCCACAAATTACAATCTTGATAACTGGTATAATTCGTTTTCACCCAAGGATGTTCATTCGGTGCACCCAAATCATGAGGCGTCGCATCGGTCACTTTGCGCACTGCTGCCGCTTGATTATACCCAATAATCCGGGGTGTATCATCCCCCGTAGGAATCGCCCGCGCAAACCCTCGCATCACGGATTTTTCCAATTCCGGCCACAACATCAACAGGGCAAAAGACCCGTATAATCGCACGTCTAAACTTTCGTACCAGCGATAATCGATACATTCAAGCACTGCAAATTTACCCCGAGGTTCCTCCGCATCCTGGGCCGTCCATAATGTTCCCCCATCAGTGAGAATATATAACTCGTTAAATAGAGCCATTTTTACTGAGTCGGACAAATCCTCCCGGCCTAAAATTGAGTTTTGCCACGTGATGATAGTCTCACGCCACATATCCGAATGCTTGAGTGCAGTGCGAATCATGGACCAGGAATTTTTGCCATGACGCCCAAAAAAGTCCGTATAGCGGCGGTATTCCCAGACTCCCGCAGCGAATTCAGTCACGGGAAAATCCCAAGCGAGGATAAAGGGAATTTTCCGGGTTTTTCCCGGTGGAAGGGTGAAGCGAACGGCCAATGCTACCCCAATCCGTTCTCCCTTAGCTGCCGGGGTTTCATCGGTACAATCCAATAAAGAACCATCCCGAGAAAACTGTTCCCAGACTTCTTTACCGCTGCCGGTGGGATTCCATCGGGTGTTTTTGAAGGTATCAAGAAAGGGATTGGTAGCAATGGCGATCGCCAGTTCTCCCTCCCCTTCCTGGGGAACCTCTCCCAAGTGACCCCCGGCCATTATACACCCAATCCGATAGAAATCTTCTACATAGCGATTAGAATTGCCCTGACTTTGCCCCCATTTGGATTGGTATTCATAGACGGGTGAACCATCATCTCTCACTTTGACTGTGGGGGATTTGATGGCATTGGTAAACCAACCCACCACATTTTCCCAAGTCAGCAGAATACTCAGGGTAATTGGTTCATCGGTAGGATTGTAGGCCGTCCATTCAAAAATTGCGATCGGATAGCTACATTCTTGGTATTTTCCTGGCAAAATTGGGGAAAATTGCTCACAAGTGAGTTGTGCCTTAAAAACATTTTGATAGACAAACCAACTCCGAGGATACAAAGCGTGATATATTCCGGTAGAAGTCTCCTCAGTAGAGGCGGGATACCATTGCCAGGAATTCAAACTGCCATCGGAAGGGGGTTCCGTACAAAGTGCGTAAGCTTGGCGCTTGCCTTGAGTTTCTTCAAAAACGCTAAACTGACAGGCGGGAAGGGATTGGAAAGTATGTTCCCCCCCGTCGAGATGCCACAGATCAAAGTCACCGCGAGGCGATCGGCCTATACAACCGGCCCCAAACCCCCCAAGGGGCATTCCATGCCAGGGACCATCATCGAGATTACTGCCATAGCGAACAGTATAGGGTTTGTCCCAATCTAAACCAATTGGACGCTGCCAAGTCTGGGGAGGAATTTGAGGGGGAGTGGATGGAGTCGTCATAGTTCTGCTTGAATCAACACTTTCGATTAAAGCAGAAGCGCAGACGATGCTACCATGCAGAACCGCTGTTTTTTCTCCGGTTGAGGGCAGAGGGTCCCCCAATTGGCGATCGGGCAACCTCTGGATTGAGTCGCCACTTTATCCCGAAACCGCTAAATTTTTAAATAAAATCCTTCTCATACTGTCGAGAACTGTACTCCAAATTCCCCTGATATTTTCTTAACAATTTTTTCAGTCTGACCACCTTAGCATCATTCTCGATACTCTTAACTGAAGGAGATTTACTCAAGACGACGCGACCAAAGACTTGGGCATGATTAAGTGGGGGCTTAAAATGGTCGATAGTCTGAGTTAACTGTTCGACGGCATGGATTAGGTCTTTTCCTTTTAATTCAACAAAGTAAAGTTGCTCTAAAGACTGTAACTTTTCCTCTTCTACTTGCTCTGGATTGCAAACGATGAATAAGTAGTCACATTTACATTGTTCTTGGCTGGTAATTACACAGTCATCTACTCTGACTTTGCAGACCCGTCGTTGGGATAAATTGTTGAAAATATATTTTCTGCCATTCTCCTGTGCTGTAATGATCTTACGGTCAGAGCAAGAGGTACAATCGGGATAATGGGTCTCAAACTCTTGGCAAGTACAGTTCATGCTTCATCCTCAAGCTCAAAGAGTTGATTAAAAGTGGTGACAATAATATCTGAAGCCTTATCTATTTCGGCTGACTCAATCAATCCCATTTCTGCATCAAAGATAGAACGAGCTTTGCCACTTTCTAAGATGTAAGCATCGAGTCGATTCGGATTGATCCACAAATGGCGATTAACAACTCGCTCGACTTGTTCAGATTGCTTTGAACCTAAGTTATAAGCATACAGCAGATTATTGAAGGATGAGAGAATATAGGGACTATGGGTGGTTAACAAAACTTGATTGTGGGTTTGATTGACCAAGAGTCCGATTAAATCAATAATTTCCTTTTGGGCTACGGGAAACAAATGTGCTTCAGGTTCTTCTATGACTAGAAATACTTGGCGTTGATTGACAATCAACAACTGGATGAGTAATAAAATCCACACCACTTCTTGTTGTCCTGATGAAGCAAAATTAATTAACGTGCTATTTTTATCTCCAATATCAATCCATTCATTGCCATTTTGATAGCGGTAAGAGCCTTTTAGGATAGAATTGACTAAATCTTGAGCTAAAAAAATCACCGATAAAAGTTCAGAATTGTTACTTTCTGAACTTTGTTCTTGAATTAATCGTGCAAGAGAAGTTTGATTGAGAATAGATTTAGCTCCATCAATCCGATTTAGAAATATTTCCATCAGATAATCTAGTTTAATCAAACTATTTTCCTCGGAAAACTCATCACCTCGGTCAAGTCTATCAATCTTATAAAGTTGCTGAGATAAGGTAGTAATCAAACTACGACCTGCGGGCAAAAACAGTAAATCACTTTCATCATTAAAAAGTTGATTCACCTGGTCAGCAATTTTTTCAAACAAAGCCGCTTCTTCAGCCTTAATCAGCGTAATCTCGCGGGAAGAAGAAAATTTAAGGGGTTTTTGCTTGAGTTCCGTTTTTTTACGTTGAAATAAAGAAACAATTTGAGAAAAATTATCTTTAAAATAGGGATTAAAGATAATATCAGTAAACTTCTGGTCGGGAGATGCTCTGACAATTACCTCCATGCCATTTCCATATTGGTACTTAAGTTCCATGTCAGGAAATTGCAAAACGGAACCATAAGTTTTAATCAATAGATTTTTTGCCTGTTTAGCAAAAGGAGTAATGGAAGGGGTAAAATTATCTTGGGTGTAGGCTTGATAAAAATACTGGATTAATTCATCTCGTAAGGATTTAAAGAAAAATATAGCTTTACTAATTGTGCTTTTGCCGCTGGCTTGCGAACCAATAAACAGCAAAATATCTTTGATGTCAATCTGAACCTGGCTAATCGGACCAAAGTTTTGAATACTTAACTGCTGCTGTTGAGACATAATTTCCAAAAAAAGACTAGGGATGAAAAATTTTTATAGTCCGTTATCTAAGGGGCTATATATCGATTGAATAGATGCAGTTGACCGGCCTAGGGTGGGACTGCGTAACAAAAATTAACCCTTGTCTCTTCTCAATCCCTGGGAGATGGGTTGGATGCAAATGGTAAGCCAACCCATCGCAGATTTAGAGAGTCCCTTGAGGGTTACCCTTCGGCTTCTAACTTTTGAAGGGCGCGGTTGAGATGTTGGAGATAGGGTTTAACCACTTCGCGATTTTGCTGTTGCAGTTTGACAATTTGGCTTTGCAGTTCATCCAGTTGGATTTGAACAGCGGTGTCGTCGGGGGCCACTGGTTGGGTTAAGGCTTGGAACTGGGTTTGAATGTCGGCTAAACTTTGCGCGAGGGTGAGTAATTCGGCTTTGATGTTTGCCAGTTCAGGGGAGGGAACTGAAGGGGGAGATGCTAACTCTTGACGGAGGGTTTGGACTTCGCTATTGAGGGTTTCTTGGAGTTCGCTGAAGCGGGTTTCGGTGACATCCCGCAGGCGCATGACTCCGCGACGGACGATCGCAAATTCCCGTTGGATTTCTTCATCATTGGGGTTACTGGAATTAGCCCGATCGCCTTGTTGTTGCAAGATAGCGATCGCCTCCGAAAGACGCATCAACGTATTTTCCACATCCTGAATCCGTTCTGATTTGGGCAAGGTTTGTAAACTACTGTGAACCGCCGTAACTACCTGATACATCTCGGCGATCGCCCCTTGGTGTTCGGTCCGCATTTGCTCCCCGAACCGACTGCGATTCAGTTGATTCAACCACAATGCCAGAGTAATCGGAGTCGCCGCAAATAAAACCTGTCCAGACAAACCCGCCACCACGGATCCCACAGCCGAACCAATCAGGGATGCCGACTCAGCGAGTTCGAGGCGATCGCGCTCTCGAATTCGAGACAGAAAGCTTGGAAAAGCCCGGTGGCGGTTAATGTGCTGCATGGCTTTGGAAATAACAGTTTTAAAATGTTTTCTGCCACTGATTGTAAGCGATTTTCGAGAAGTCAGTGGGTAAGCCCCCTCTCTAGGGCAGTCAAATAGCCCATTTCTACTTGATCCCTAGCTTAATAAATACAAAAAAACTGACAACAAGATATTGTCAGCTTTTAGGAAGTTTATCTAGGAAAAAATCCCGTCAACTCAACAGAATCATCGGGTTTTTACCCCTTCCCCTACTGTCTCACACAGTTAACCATCCGGACCGTTGCCGCTGCGGCATAATTTCGCAACGTTGGAGAGTTCGGAGAAAACTGTGTTCCCGATTCATTTAATGGAGAAGCAACCTGACAATAACTCGACATATCGGAAATTAGAGAAGCGGCCCAGTGATTTTGGGTATCCGAGAAATTAGTAGGCGTGCGGGTAGCCGTGAGGGTAGTACCCCGACCCCGCAGAGTATTGCCATATTCAGCAGCGCGACGTAACACCGCCATCATTTCAGCACGGGTCACGGTTTGGGCTGGACGGAAACTCTGATCTTGATAGCCACTAATAATATTATTGTCTTTGGCCCATTGAATTTTAGCCGCACTCCATCGCGACGCCTCCACGTCAAAATAGGGCCGAGAGGAAATCGCGGTGGGAATATTGATATTGGCACCGGGAACGTTTTTCAATGACTCGATAACCATTGAGACCAACTGTTCGCGAGTCAGGGCCACTTGGGGGCGGAACGTATTATCTTCCCGGAAACCCGAGACGAACCCTAGGGCCACCGCTTGCTCGATTTCCTGAGCGTAGATATCCGATCGCGTATCTGCAAAGGAGACCTTCACCGGCGGGGGAGTCGTCACCACCGGAGGAGAAGTCGTGCCCGATGAACCCATCGGTTTAGCAAGGGCGGTTAAAGATTGGGTGTTGGCGAGATAGACGTGACCCAAAGTCTGACCGTTATAGGTGCGTTTGGCAAACTGCCATCCGGGATTGAGGACAATTTTATTAAATCCATTGGCGATGCCGTTCGTGCGTCCAATTTCTATTTCCCGACGTTCAAACGTATTCACCCCAAGGAGGACCAGGTTTCCATTGCGCTGTACGATCCTCAAGGTGTACTGAAGGCCGACATCTTCACCGCCCACTCGGATAGAATAGCCATTGCTATCCGTACTGCGACCGCAAATCCCGGTGAAGTCAAAATTGACTAAGAGGGGATCCACGCGAACTGGATTGCTGCCACTTTCGCTCCAACATTCCCGAGCATTGGAGACTTGCTCAAGGATTAACAGGGGGGGAGCAACGCCACCGCTAAAAGATTGGGCAACCGCGATGAAGCGGCTTTGATCAACGCTTTGTTGTCCGAATATCGAGGCGATCGCTTGAGGGGCAAGGGTCAAAGCCGAGAGGGTTGCCGTGGCGATCGCAGCCGTTTTGAGTAGGAGTGAAGTCTTCATAGTGCGCTTGTTTAACCGTCGGGTGAGTGGTAAATGCCTCTGGGCATAGTTTTATTGTGAAGCCAGGGAGGCGGATCAAAACAGAGTTGATGTTGTGGTTCGTTAACTGTCCCCTGGGCGATCGCCACCATTGTTCGAGTCTAGTTTTGAGGGGAACTTCACCCCGGGGATCTATATCCTCCCGTACCGAACCAACGCCCACTGTCAACACAAGCCAGGGAGCGTTTCTACCCCGATAGCCAGGGAGCCGTTGTGCCCTGCCTTGTTACAATACCCGAAGTGTCCCCTAGGGCAATAGGTTCCCTCCACCCCGGAAAATTCTCCCTCGGAGGATAGAATCACCAGATCCACTTCAATCCCTGACTAACCGGGAAGTTTCACAACAGCCAAATCCCTGGAGACCCGCCCCTTTGTTCGCGATCGGGGCCGTGGGATTTATCCGGTGAAAGCTATCTAGGATACCGTCGAAGGGCAGACTTCCTGTTATGCTTGAAGGGATAGAGACTCGCTTTTACCCGTTTTCTCTCAAAATCCAAACGGGCGAAGCCCCAAGTTATATCTTAAGTTAGATGAAGATTCATCAAAAATTCATTAAGACTGAGTAAAATGATAAGTACGAGTTCATCTTTAGTGAATTAGCCACCCTTAGCATCATCCTTAAAATGGGATATAACTTGTGGTTGGAGAAAGCAACAACGGACTGGAGGTTTTGGTAACGACATCAATCTGGGTAGCCTGTAAGGAGTTGACTTCCACCCCGATGGGCTTATTCTCGATGCCTGATCCAGGACCATCAACCCGATCGCCGCTCTCCATCGATTCACCTGAACATACGGTATGCCTAGAAGCCGAAGTTCTTTAAAGAACCCGGACCCCAGGCGATGCTATTCCATTTATTACCCGTCAAAATGCAGTTATAATCAAGAAAGCCGGAAGAATAACTATCTGCGCGTTGAAACAATCCAATCAGAGTGAAAATCCTGCTTTAACTCGTCTACGGTATGATTGCAGTAGCCAGTTAAACAAGCACTCCTTGAATTGTTGAGCGTACCCAACTGACAACAGTGATAGATTCTGAAAGCTGATTTCCCTCTCAAAAAGTAAGCTCAATTGCAAGACCTTTCGTACAGGTTGTTGTTTTGAGCCGGTAAAGGTACTTTGACAATGCCTTTTAAGTTAATCTTAAAGAATCTCAGAGTCTTCAGCCGACCCCCGTCAGAGCAAGGATTTAATCCTATATTTGCTGGGCATCTGTGGATAATCGGGTATAATATCCCACAAGAGTTGAAAATGGATCCGCCAAGGAGCGCCCTCTATCAAGATTTTTCCGCCCTACCTTTGAGACTTCCTCGCTTGGTTGCCGAGGTTCGTGTGGATTCTTGAGTCTAAGAGGGTCCCAGTCTAATAATGCTCATCGACCTTAAACCATCAAGCGCTTTTAGAATCTTTCTAAAAGCTTTGCGGGATACCGCCTCTGTCCCCTTATAAGGGTGATAGTGCCATCGCTGCATTGTCCAGCAATAGCCGGACAAATGTCGCGTAAATGTATCAGTGTCAACTAAACTTTTAGAAAATTTACTCTGTGAACGACTTGCTTCCATCATCTTCTTCCAGAATGCCTGTGACTGAAAAAAGAAGAAATCGGGATTTACCTCAAATTAATGAAAGAATCCGATTTCCTCAAATTCGAGCCATTGACACAGACGGCAGCCAGCTTGGGATTCTAACGCCTCAAGAGGCGATGCGAATCGCTGAAGAAAAAGACCTCGACTTGGTGTTAGTCAGCGATAAAGCCGATCCCCCAGTTTGCCGAATCATGGACTACGGCAAATATAAGTTTGAGCAAGAGAAAAAAGCGCGGGAAGCTAAGAAAAAGCAGCATACCGCTGAAGTCAAAGAAGTCAAGATGCGCTACAAGATTGAAGAGCATGACTATAACGTGCGTCTCAATCAAGCCCAGCGCTTTCTGAAAGTGGGAGATAAGGTAAAAGCGACGATTACCTTCCGAGGGCGGGAAATTCAACATACGGACCTGGCTGAGGAATTACTCAAGCGCATGGCAACGGACCTCGAAGAAGTCGCCGAAGTGCAGCAAGCCCCTAAAAAAGAAGGGCGGAGCATGATGATGTTGCTCTCTCCTAAAAAATAGGGAAAATCGTCCAAAAATCGTGAGGGCGCAGGTACTTAAGTCAAAGTGCACAGCGCCCTCATGGTTTGACTGGAGAGAGAAAACAGCGGCGATCGCCTCTGGGGTCTGATAAGTGGGTGACAAGCCGGACTGAAAGAGAGAAGGCAGTAGAGGCTTGTGGCCCACCGGGACTGACGAGAGCGCGAACCGACCAGAGCAACGAGAGATTTCCCCCAAAAATTGTGCCGAGAAAAACCAGCGGGGGAAATCCGGCGATCGGGGGTGACGACCCCCATAAAGCGATAAAATAACCATCAGCCCTGGCTGTTAGGATTTGAACCCTCAAATCAAGCACTCTTAAACCCTGGAAAGGGAATGCTGGTGTCGTTCCCCTAGAGGGGCGAACCGGGACTGACGAGAACTGAGGTATCCTCATAAAGCGCCGATCGCCGCGATCGGCGCAAGACTTGTTTGCCGCCCTCAAACCAGCCTCAGAGTCTCAGACGACCGAGCCTTGCAAGCCCTTCTCAACCCTCGCCAAAACCCTGTCAGCTTCCTTCCGGCATCACCAAGCCAGAGCAATTGAAAAATAGTAGAGATTATGGTAATCAGAAGGAAGAAAAACTCCAATGAATCGTTCTAGTGATTGACTGCGCCAGGTAACGGGACAGGAGCTAGGCATCAGGGAATTAACCCCTGGAAGCCGAAGCAAGCCCCTAGAGTCAACCATTAACGAGAACCCGTTGGCGACAAGAGCAGAGGATAATGAGCGAGCAACTGGGCTTTTTCATGCCAAAACCGGGTATGGCATTCTAAATACCAGAACAATAGTAGATGAAGAGAACCGGCTTTCAGGGAAACTCTACAACACGGGAAATCAACGCTGCATGGAACTAAAAGAACAGCGGTTTGCCGCTAAGGGTAGGTTAGCAACCGCATTGCTACAGTGGTTAAATCTCCGTCCCGAGGAAGGAGAGCGCACCTGGTTGATGTTTGCATTCTATACCGTCACCTCAATCGGGATGTTGTGGTTAGAAGCAAGTACAGTGGGTCTGTTCTTGAATGAATATGGGGCGGAATCCCTGCCCTGGATTTATGTGGCGGGGGCGGGTCTGGGTTCCTTCCTAGGAGTCCTGTACTCCTGGATGCAACGGTTCCTCCCCCTACGACAAGTGATCGTCTCCGTGGCGATCCTGATGGCGATCCCCTTGCTATTTTTTCGGGTGGCATTAAATATTGCGATCGCCGCTGCCGTCACCATTTTCTTGATGCGCTTGTGGTTGGAAGCCATTTTTGCCCTGAATGACCTCAACACCTCCATCGCCGCTAACCAACTCTTTAACATCCGCGAGATTAAACGCACCTATCCCCTCATCAGTAGCGGTATTTTACTCGCCGATGTGATTAGTGGGTTTTCCCTCCCCGCATTGCTCAGAGTCGTGGGACTGAATAACGTCCTCGTAGCCTCCTGCGTGATGATGCTGTTAGGGGCATTTTTGCTATTTTACCTAAGCCGCACCTACAAACAAGCCTTTCCCGACGCTCCCCGGACCAGCACCCTCGAAAATGAACCCGATTTCACTAATCGCCGACTGGGTGGACCCCTGAAAGGCTATGTGATTCCTCTGTTTGGATTTTTTATCCTCGCCGAAGCCTTACATCTCGTCGTTGACTTCCTATTTTTAAGTGAATTAGAACAGCAAAACCCTGCCGGACAAGATTTGGCGATCGGGATTGCTAGTTTCCTGGGCGTCTTTAACGGCGTCCTGGGCCTCTTTGAACTGGTGATGCAGTGGTTTGCCTCCAGCCGGATTGTCGAACGCTTCGGGGTCTTTGCCGCCGCCACCCTCTTACCCGCTGCGGTGGTTTTACTCAGCGCCTTTTCCCTGACCCCGATTGTGCCCTTCTTTTGGGGGCTAGTTTCCCTGAAATTTATTGAAGAACTCCTCAAATACACCCTAATCGAAGGGACTGGTCCCGTCTTTTTCCAACCCCTCCCCGATAGCATTCGCAGTAACATCCAATCGATGGTGAATGGTATTGCCGAACCCCTGGCAGTGGGGGTAACCGGCGTGGCAATTTTAGCCGCGATTTGGGTGTGCCGGATGATCTTTCCTCAAGCTACCGCCGAAGAGATTCTGGGGTATCAAGGCTCCGTTTTCTTGGTATCAGTAGTTTTGATGGGGTTAGGCTGGTTTTTTATTGTCTGGATCCTGCGATCGCGCTATCTCGGCTTATTAGTCTCCAGTGCGGAACGGGGACGCCTGGGAGTTTCCGATGTGGATATGCGGGCGTTAAAGCGCACCGTGGTGGAAACCCTTGAACAGAAAGGCAGTGAAGAGGATAAACGCTCCTGTATCGAATTGCTGACCCAAATTGACCCCGAGCACGTTGGCGAAGCCCTGGCCCCCCTGCTGCCCAATCTTTCCCCCAATCTACAGCGTCAAAGTCTGGAGGTGATGCTCAACCATCCCAATCCCACTTACACCTCCCATCTGCGAACCCTCCTCAACCAATCCGTCACCCCAGAAGTCTTAGCTTTGACGTTGCGCTATATCTGGCTAACGGAACCGGAACTCGATATCGAGCAATTGCGCCCCTATCTGCGTGCAGATGTAGACCCAGTGGTTCGCGGGACCGCCGCCTCCTCCATCATGCGGCGAGGCAACCGCGAACAAAAAGCTGAAGCGACTAACGCCCTGCGCCATATGTTGACCCACAAACAGGAACGGGAACGGGTAATGGGCTGTCGTGCCCTGGGGGAAGCCGATTATTTGCAAGGGTTACGACTGTTTATCCCTAATCTGCTTCAGGATGAGTCTTTGCGAGTCCGTTGCGCCCTGTTGGAGGTGATTGCATCAACTCATTTAGAAGAGTATTATCCTTCGCTGTTGCGCGGACTTTACTATAAATCAACCCGGGACTCGGCGATGCGGGCTTTGGTACGGTTGGAGAATGAAATTCTAGACCGCCTCGTGGCCCTGGCGGAAGATATTCACAAGCCCGATTTAGTCAGGATGCACGCTTGGACGGCGATCGGTCAGATTGGCACCCTGGAATCCCTGAATGTATTGGTGAATCATCTGGTCACCAGTTGGGGAACCACCCGCCGCAATATCCTGCGCATTCTGTTAAAAATCCCCAAGGAAGGTGGAATTGAAGGGGTTTTAGATCGGATTGGTCGCAGTGGGGTGGAAATGTTAATCGACCAAGAATTGATGTTGATGGGTCAAATTTATCAGGCCCTCATCGGACTCAATCCCGAAGAAATTGTTGGACGAGAAGCGAATTTACTGCGCCGCGCTTTGCGCGATGTCATTTCGGATTCTGTGGACCGCTTGTTTTTGCTGATGAAGTTTCTCTATCCCCTCGGGTCCATTCAAGCAGCCGCTTTTAATTTAAAGTCCGGTGTACGCACGAATATGGCGCGGGGGTTGGAAATTTTGGATAATACTTTGGATATTCCGAGTAAGCGGATTTTGCTGAGTATTCTCGATCGCCGTGCCGATGAAGAAAAACTCCAAAGTCTCTCGGAACTGATTGCGATCGAATCCCTCTCCGCGAGCGATCGCCTCCGGCGATTGGTGGACTTACGCCACTTTATCTCCGAGTGGCCCCTGGCTTGTTGTTTTCACCTGGCTCGGGCTTCTCGGTGGAGTCTGAGTGCTGAACAAACTTTAGCCTGTTTGAACCATCCCAAAAGTTTTGTGCGTGAAGCTGTGTTAGCCTACCTGAAAGTGGCCTCTCCTCGTGCCCTCGCCGAACTGTTGCCCCGGATGAAAAACGATCGCGATCGCCTCGTTGCCTCTCAAGTCAAGGAAATGATGGCTGAATTGGGCATTGCGGATTCACCGCAGCAAACCTCATCCACTGCCGGAGGCCCCCAGGGTTTTCCCAATTATCCGGGCCTTCCCGGGTTAGAAGCGACCTAAAGTACGGTAAAAGTAAAAAGATAAAAGGAAAATTTTTGTTTTTGCCTTTTTACTCCTGATTACTTTTTAAGCTTTATTTTTTACGGTTTACTGCCTTAAGATGCTCACCAGTGTTGACCGATTATTATTTGTCAGGGCCGTTCCGATTTTTAAGGAGCTTCGGGATGACTTTCTCGTGCGTCTGGCTTCCGTGATGGATGAGCTATCTTTCCCGGCAAAGCATACCATCTTTACAGAAGGTCAGGAGGGGCGATCGCTCTATATCGTCGTTTCTGGTAAGGTCCGCGTTCACATTGGCAATCGAGACCTCGCAAAACTAGAACAGGGGACCTGTTTTGGCGAAATGTCTTTGTTTGATGCTGAACCTCGTTCAGCTTCCGTCACCACCCTCGAATCTTGCGAGTGTCTAGTGTTGACTCAGCAGCAACTCTACGATGCCATTGATGAAACCCCCGGAATTGCCATCAATATCATCCGCCTGCTCTCTCGTCGGATCCGCGAACTGAATCGAGTCAACGCTCAAACTGCGGCTCAATCACAGCCTTCGGGAAGCGACTTACGCAGTGCGGGAACGAATGTGCCCGGATAGCCCGGTCCAGAGGTAAGGCTAAACCCTCCGGATGCACTCATTCCTGATGGAAGAGTGGGCCATTCTCCCCGGGTTCATATCCATCTGTAAAAAACCCCACCCCTTCTCCGGTTTAGAGTGGGTGAGTGGTTCTATTTTGGCTCAGATCCCATCAACGTTATGCAAGGGAACACACCGTTTATAATTGCTTTGGCTGTAGGTGCGATCGCCGCCGCACTCGCGGGAGCCTATTTCGCGTCCCAATCCCCTCAATCACCCCCTCCAGTCACTCAATCCCCCACCCCATCTCCCCCATCTTTCCAATCCCCCCAATCTCCCCAATCCCCCCAATCTCCCCAATCCCCCCAAGCTCCCCCAACCACCCCATCTCCCCCAACCCCTACTTCAAAACCGATTATGATTACTCCTTCCCAAAACAATTGCAAAATTACCGCTGCCATTGTCTTTGATCCCAACCCGCCAGCTAACGTTCGTTCCAGTCCAGAAGTGACCGCCACAAATCTTTTAGGCACACTGAGTAATGGAACCTATCTCACCGTTACAGAAGAACAAAATGGCTGGTTTAAAATCAATAGTCCGGTGGAAGGTTGGATTGCCAAAAGTATCACCGAAAGTTCTTGTTCTGAAATCACAGAACGGATTAATTTCCCCCCTAATGGCACCTCTGCGCGGGTCAAAGGGCGGATTATTGGCGGCGGAAGTCATGAATATCTGCTCAAGGCATCTGCTGGTCAAACCTTGACCCTCTCGGTTTCCGAAGGCGCATTGCCGTTTGTTTTTATTCCCAATGACCCCAATCAGCAAACTGACCTCACCGGGGGGGGTCACTATACGGGTCTGACAAACTGGAGTGGGACTCTCCCCACAACCGGCGACTATCTCCTGGTTTTAGACTCCCATTTCCGAGGGTTTACCTATGATTTTGTCGTCGAAGTCAAGTAAACCTAACCCGCATTGATTTCCTCTAAAGAAATATCCAGCAAGGGATAGTCTTGCCAGTTTTCGGCATCAAAATGCCACCATTCGGTAATCAAGGGAATAAAACCTTGTTGAGTCATCACTCTTTCGAGTAACTGACTATTTTGGCGGGCTTGAGGGCTGACATCGGTTCCCTGATAATCTCGGGCCGCGCGATCGCTAAAATCATCAAAGTCCGTGGGCATTTCTAACTCATTACCCCTTGCATCAATTAAGGTTAAATCTATCGCTGCACCGCGATTATGTCGAGACCCTCTTGCCGGATTGGCAACATAGCGCGGATCTGGCAAAACTTCCCACATTTTCCGGGTTACAGATAAAGGTCTATAACAATCAAATACTTTTAACCCTAGTCCCATTGCTTGCAATTGCTCTTGAACAAGGGATAACTTTTGGGCAACGCTAGTTCGCAGAAGACATCGAGGAACAGAGTAAAGTTGAACTTTTAAGAAATTGTTGGCCGTGGCATAGCGGATATCAAGAATAATCTCAGGATTAATATCTTGAATATCTACCAATTTTTCCCCCTCTAACTGAGGGGTATCAGCAGTTTTAGGCATTACCATTGATGGACTTTGTGGGACAACTTCTCCCAACTTCAATCCGTCTAAAATCCGAACAGATTCCGCTCTTTCCCAAGAGCCAGTGGTGATGACCGACCCTAAAGCAACTGAGAATAAAAGGGGGTAATTAATTTTCATGCTGTTTTTCATGGTTTGGGGAGCAAAATTGAAGAAGTAATATTTCCATAAACTATAATTTAACTTATAAATTATAAAATATCATGAATTAACAGACTTTAAAACATTAAAAAATTAAAGCATTTTTTAAATAGCGAGGTTTACGCCGTTAGAAAAGTAACGAGTTATTAAAGAAGCACTAATTGGACCGATAAAAAGAAGGCCGATTAAGGGTGGGGTCCGGTATTAAAATGATAGACCCACTCTAAATTATTCTTTCCCTAAAATTAATCGTGGGGAGCATCTTGCGATGATTGGGAGCAGTAGGGAGGAAGATGCTCCCACTGGGGGCTGAAATTTGCCCATTTATTTAGAATTGCGATGGTTGCTTCATAAAATTTAACCAAACCCAGATCCCGAGAAGGAGCGGAAAAGGAATACTGTGAAAAGACCGATAAAGAGCTTGACAGTTTCTGCGTAAAACTGACCCCTACGGTAAAATCATCATGCCCATCTTCCCACTGGATCGGGGTGAACGACCCGAATCCCTCAATCCTTTAAATCCCTATCATTATGGTCTGCTGGCCTACTGGGTCTTTTTTCGTCCCAGTGTACTCCGAAGCTATTTGTACAAAGCTGCCCCTGATTTGTATCGACAAAGCGGATGGAGTAAATTCCGGGGGAGTTTTAAGGTTCGGGGATATCGAAACCTGTATCTGATGGCGATCGCCTCGGTGGTGAAATGTTTGTTCTTACTGGCATTCACATTTTTCCTCTATACCATTGCGGTGAATCAAGGTCATACCGGATCCATTAATTCGGTCCTGGCCCTTTCCAATACCGAAGCGATTTCCGCCTCCGGGAGAGACTTTACCGGAGACAGCAGCTTAAAAGTATGGGATTTAGAAAGGGGTGCATTGGTCCGAACCTTACCGGCTAATACCAGCGGGATTAACACCATAGCATTACTCTCAAAAGACCGGGTTATTTCAGGCGGAGGAGACCGCGCGGTTAATATTTGGGACATCAAAAGCGGCGATCGCCTCAATAGTCTCCAAAACCACCGTCGCTGGATTGAAGATCTCGCAGTCACCCCAGACCAAAAATTAGCAATTTCCGCCTCAGCAGACAATACCCTCATCGTCTGGAATATTGAGTCCGGAAAAAAACTGCATATCCTGGAGGGACACACCGGACCTGTAAACAGTCTAACCCTCACCCCAGACGGAACCCAGGCCATCTCTGGATCTGGAGATGGAACCGTGAAAATTTGGAACCTGGAACAGGGATCTCTCGTGCAAACCTTAAGCGGTCATACCGCAGGGGTTAAAGCTGTCTCCCTCACGCCTAATGGAGAACAGGTGATTTCGGCCAGTCTGGATGGTTTCGTTAAAGTGTGGGCCCGGTCATCTGGAACGGAAGTCCAGAATTTGACGGCACATCCTGGAGGGGTCAATACCATTGCAGTCACCCCAGACGGAGAGCAGGTGATATCTGGGGGTGCAGATGGAACGGTCAAGGTCTGGACCCTAAATGACGGAGCCCTGCGGTACGACTTAACGGGACATCAGGGGTGGATTAATGGATTAGCTATCACCCCGGACGGACAGCAAGTGATTTCGGCCTCTTCTGACCATACCCTCAAAGTGTGGAACCTCCAAGAAGGGTCGCTGATGCATACTCTGGTTGGACATCAAGAGTGGGTGAGATCTGTTGCGGTGACCCCAGATGGACAACGGGTGATCTCGGGTGCAGGCGATCGCCGCTTGAAAGTCTGGAATCTAACCTCCGGCGAGGAAATTCCCCTCAAATCGGTGGAACGCACTCTGTTTTGGACTACCCTCGGGTTTGCAGTTGGGGCCTTTTTCCTATGGATCTGGATTATATTCGCAACGGCGCTGATTCTCACTTGTAGTTTTATGGCCCTGGGGTTGGCGGGTAGTGTGATAGCCGCGTTGGTCCTGGCCCTAGCAGGGAGTTTCCTATTCACCAACCTGGTGATCTTGAATGATTTGCTTAAGATTAATCCACCCTATCAACAGATGTTTGGGGCGATCGCCATTGATCCCTGGGTGCTCACGGTCGGGTTTGCGATTTTCCTGGGAATAATCTGGTCTGTGGCCTTTGCCTTAGCAGGACGCAGTGGGGTGGCTGCCTTTGCTGGAATAGGGTTGATTTTGATGATCGCTGTGGCCCTGGCTGCTTTCGACGCGAATATCATTAAAGATAAAGATATTGCCTCCCGAGTCCGGTTCGTGGCGGGAATTTCCCGAGGGGTTGAAATCGGATTTTACTTTAATTTGCTCGTGACAATCGGATCGTTGCGCCTCCTGTTTTACCCGATTGAGTGGATAGCTGCACTGAAACCAAACCGACGCGGTGAGGGACATCCGGTGTTTTGGGATGAGTTGCTCGTGTTGCCACTGCCGAATAGTCGCAAATATCTACTCCAACAGTTGCAACGGGATGAAAAGGCGGGTTTACACCGGATTGCGGAAGTCTGCCGCAACCCCTTTCAACGTTCAGTTGCCTTGAGTGCTTTATCTCGGTATTTACATTCCACCGAGTACCCCCTCCATCTGCTGTATGCGATCGCCCGTGACCCGGATTTAATGGCCTATCTCTGGTCCCCAGTCAGTGCCGAAGATTGGCTCGGCATCCCGGAACGCCGACAAGTGTTATTGGGCGAATTGGGGTTACAACCCGTAAAATGTGGGAGTGATTGGTTGAATCAATTCGCTGAGGATGCGATTCGGGTGCTGACTTGGTTCCAGCGATCGCATCGTCAAACCCCCTTAACTCGTTTCGCCGCCCTCCTCTACCACTTCCTCAACTGGGAGGGAGATTTGTCCCCGTTAGATTGGACCGACTATAAGCCAACCCTGGGGAGCTTACGCGACTATCCCGGGGGTTTAGAAATTATCGACTCTTTGACCATTTTGGCCCGATTTGCCGCTGTGCAGGACCTCTCAGACCTCAAGATGGCCCTAGAAACGATGAGTGAGTCTACTACCGCCTTTTATCCGGGGGAGGGAGAAGCTCAGATGGAGGGATTGGGCCTAATTCGACCGGAAGTCCTGAGTGCGATCGGTCATCTGGCAGAAATTGGGACCTTGGTCGGTGGCAATTCTCCTGTGACGGATTCCGAACACCGACTAGCAACCTTGGCCCAAGCAACGGTGGCCCTGGATACCCTGGAAGCCGAGGCGCTCGCTTCCTTCGTCACTCCGGAACGAGGTATTTTTGAGCAGATTATCCGCCAGTGGCGGCAGTTGTTACTGCGCGAAACCGCTGCAACGGCCAAAAGCCTGGTTTAAGGGCAATTCCCCCGGGAAAATCCCCCGCTGATATTGCTCGATATTGCTCGATATTGCTCGGTTGCGATCGGGTCTGTTCCGGGCGACCACCAACCCCTATCCCTCCCGAACCACTAAACACCCCTGGAACCTCCGCTAAGCCTCCACCCTTGAAGGGGAGGTTTTTGCAGACCGATTAGGGTCATGCCAGGGGTAAGAACAGACATCTTTTCCGAACCCGGATCATCGGCTCTATTCTGTCCCTTTTAACTCTTCCCACATGGCATGATAGGCGGGTTTAGGTTGATAGGATTTGTCAAAAATTAACGGGTCTTTACTCCCGGTAAACCCCGTCAACCAGGTATGGCGATCTGTAAATCCCCACATCACTAATGTGTTGCAGTTGGAGGCATCCAAACAGACCTTCAGGAAATCCTGGTACATTTTAGCTTGTGCCTCTAATTGCTCCTCTGGAGTTCCGCTAAACTGATCAATCGGAACATCCATTTCAGTAATCATCACTTCTAACCCCAGTTCGGCATAGCGCTTCATATTTTCAGCGACTTCTTCAGAGTTATCAGAGGATAAAAATCCCACGTGGGTTTGGAAACCCACTGCATCGAGAGGGGCTCCTCTTTGTCGGAGTTCTTTTGCTAAATTATAAAAGGATTGAGATTTAGAATTAAGTCCTTCTGCATAGTCGTTAATATATAATAAGGTATCGGGATCGGCTTCACGAGTCCACCGGAGCGCTAGGTCAATATATTCCGGTCCAATGGTTTTATACCAGATAGTTTCTCTTAAACTCCCATTGGCTTCTACAGGTTCATTAACCACATCCCAAGCATAAATCTGACCTCGATAGTGATCGACTACGGTCTGAATGTGATCATGGAGGATTTCCATGAGTTCCTCCCGGGAAAAATTCCCTTCCACAACCCAGCGGGGAAGGGCGTGAAACCAGGCCAGTGCATGACCAATCACCTTTATATCATGTTCTTTGGCAAACTGAACGATCGCATCGGCTTGAGTAAAATCATAGCGATCGCGTTCTGGATGAAGTCGCGAAAATTTAGTATGGTTCTCCGGGATGATGATGTTAAATTCCCGTGCCACCACCTCTCGATAGGTAGGCTCGTCTTGTAAGGGTTGGGGTTTGACAGCAGTTCCAATTAAAAAGTCCCGCTTTGCTGCCAGCGATCGCAGGGATTCTCCAGCTAAGTCGGTGGGTTGGGGTTCTGGGTTGGTGGCAATACTTGCGGAGGAAATTGACCAGACGATCGCCAGCATCACCAGAATATATGCGATGAAGGAACGGAGTTTCATGCGCGACCTCTATGAGAATTAAGGGGAAGGATGAAGGATGAACCGAACCCTTGACCATTCAATTCATCGTTCATCCCTTCGCTTCCTTTAGGCAGGTTTTAAATGTTTAACCGTTGGTAAACTGTATCCAGGTGTCTTAGCTGATATTTCGGGTCGAAACAGTCTTCGATTTCCTCCGGTGACAGCTTCTCTGTGACGGCGGCATCTTTGACGATCGCTCCATGAAAGTCTCCCTCGGGTTGATTCCAAGCTTGATGAGCGCAGGATTGTACAACTTTATACGCCGCTTCCCGATTCATGCCTTTTTCCACTAAAGCCAGCATGACGCGCTGACTGAAAATCACGCCGCCGTAAACGTTCATATTTCGCTTCATGTTCTCGGGATAGACTTGGAGATTTTTCACCAATTCTGAAATTTCCCTTAACATAAAGTGAGTTAAAATGCAAGCATCGGGCAGAATCACTCGTTCGACGGAACTATGGGAAATATCCCGTTCATGCCAAAGCGCCACATTTTCCAAAGCTGTTCCGGCATGACCCCGCACGATTCTCGCCATCCCGGTTAAGCGTTCGGACCGAATTGGGTTACGCTTATGGGGCATGGCAGAGGAGCCTTTTTGTCCTTTGGAGAAGTATTCCTCCACTTCCAAAACATCGGTGCGCTGGAGGTTGCGAATTTCTACGGCAAAGCGTTCGATAGAAGCTGCCAGGAGGGCGAGATGCTGCAAGAAGTCAGCATGGCGATCGCGCGATATCACCTGAGTGGAGGCGGTATCGGGTTCAAGTCCGAGTTTCTGACAGGCAATCTCTTCAATCCGGGGTTCAATGTTGGCGTAGGTTCCTACAGCTCCGGAGATTTTACCCACGGCAATGGACGATCGCACCCGCACTAGGCGATCGCGATGGCGCAACATTTCCGCTAACCATCCGGCCAGTTTAAACCCAAAGGTAATCGGTTCAGCATGAATTCCATGCGATCGCCCGATTTGCACCGTATCCCGGTGTTGCTGCGCTTGATAGCGAATCGCGGCGATCGCCGTTTCCAATTCCGACAGCAACAGATCCAGACTCGCCACCATCTGCAATGCTAAAGCTGTGTCCAACACATCGGAACTGGTTAATCCCAAATGAATGTACCGTCCGGCTTCCCCGACGTACTCATTCACATTGGTCAAAAAGGCAATCACGTCATGGCGAACTTCCGCCTCAATTTCGAGGATGCGCTTGGGGTCAAAATTAGCCTTAGCTTTAATCTCTTCCACTGCCGAGGCGGGAATATAACCCAGTTCGGCTTGAGCGTCACAAACCGCAAGCTCGACTTCGAGCCAGGTTTTAAATTTATAGGTCTCAGTCCACAGTGCGCCCATTTCGGGCAAGGTATAGCGCTCGATCAACGTCCGGCACAGAACACAACTGTCTCATTTTACCCCCTCTGTCTACATAATCTTTCCGTAATCCACTCAATCTTTTTCTGCTGGATTTCCTACCTTATTTTTGCCCCAACAGTCGTTACGATTTATGACAACTGGGAAAAAACCGTAGCCGAAGCGATCGCCTAGGGCGTTCTGAGCCAGGAAGCTAATTCTCTCCCTGGCTGCGATCGCTTCGGCTACGGGACAGAACCTTACTGTCACCTTGCCGGTTTATGTTTTTGAACTGGGGTAAGGGGCTCTTTTTCCATTGCCCTTGACCCCTAGAGGGGGCTTCCCGACCTCAGACTCCCTAGCTTGGGGCGTGGTGATTTCTCTGGGGGGAGGGGACGTGATCGCTAAGCAGAATCATCCGCGCTATATAAAAGTCCCGAGACACATTGACGAAGGCCAGCCATCCGTTCACGAGCAAGCGGAATAGTTTGATTTTCATCAAACTGGCCTCTAGGCGATGGAAGTCAGAACCTAAATCCATTTTTACTCGACTCATAGCCGTTGGCTTTACTGTAAAAGCCACTGAATTCTTCTATTTCTATATTATCACCCCAATTCAAGGAATTTAACATAATGTTTTATGAAGCCTCTCAATAAAACATTAATTTCTTCCGTAGTTTTACGCGATTTTTTCCCAGTCCATTCCCAGGGGTTTTGGGTTTGATGAGAAATCAGCACCTTTTCCCGAAAACTGCTGATGAGGAGCGGCATAATCTGCCTCTTTTCCCCCCTCCAAGCCCAACTCTGAGGGAAGCACCCTAATCAACCGATCGCTCCCTGGATTGAGGGAGCGGTTACAACTCTCTTCTATTTCTGCAATGCAATCCTGGCGAATCTAACTCCAACAATGGGTTAGGCGATCGCCTGGGTTAATAGGTGAAACTGTTAAGTTGTTGCTCGCTATCAAAAATAACGAACAACACCACCGTCTCCTGTTCAAACCGAGTCGTTACTAGAACCACCTCTTGCTCCTCACCCGGAACCACCTCGGTCGAAACAATTTCTTGAAAATCCCCCGATTTATCCACTAAATCTTGCCAAGTTGTTTCCAGAGTTTCTGGGGTAATATTTTGTCGGGCAATAGCATCGTATTTCTGTAAAGCCTGGTTAAACTCTCCATCGGCGAGTAAAGACACAAATTCTTCAGCTTGGGAGACCATTGGAGTAGCCTGGGCAATCGCTTCAACCCCCTTGAGGGGTTGGAAAGTTTGAGCCTGAGCCGGTAAAGTATCCAGAACAGCAACAGTCGCCAATAAAACCAAAGAAAGAAGAGTTTTCATGAGAGTTAGCTCCTTAAAATAGCCAATAAAAAATGCTATTTACTGCATTCTATCAATTGTTCTATATTGGATGGCTTCTGCCACATGGGAGAGATTGAGTTGCTCATCACCAGCGAGGTCCCCAATGGTGCGGGCTACCTTTAAAATGCGATCGGTTGCTCTGGCTGAGAGTCCCAGCTTACGGATGGCTCCTTCGAGGAGATTGCGGGTTGCCTCATCCAGGGGACACCATTGGCGCAGTTGAGCGGTTTGCATTTCGGCATTGCAGCGAATCTTGGGTTCGGCTTTAAATCGCTCCCGGGCGCGATCGCGGGCTGCCTGAACCCTCTGTCTGACTGCTTCGGAACCCTCTCCGGTAGTTTGACGGGTAATTTCTTCTGGTTTTAAGCGATTCACTGCAACTTGCAAGTCTATCCGATCCATAAGGGGTCCTGAAAGTTTAGCCCAGTATTGTTCTCGGTGACGGGGGGAACAGGTACAGGGTTGAATCGGGTCGCCAAAGTAGCCACAGGGACAGGGATTGGTACTGGCAACTAAGGTAAATTGGGCAGGGAACTCCACACTTTGTTTAGTGCGGGAAATGGTGACACGCCCATCTTCTAAGGGTTGGCGCAGGTACTCTAGCACATCCCGCTTAAACTCTGTGAGTTCATCTAGGAACAAAATACCCCGATGAGCGAGGGAAATTTCTCCCGGTTTGGGATAGCTGCCACCGCCGACGAGAGAAGGACCGGAGGCGGAGTGATGGGGACTGCGAAAAGGGCGATCGCCAATTAATGCCCCGCGATTTTTCAGTAACCCCACTACGGAATAAATTTGGGTGACTTCTAAAGCTTCTTCAAAACTCAGGGGGGGTAAAATACCGGGTAACCGTTTAGCCAGCATGGTTTTCCCGCTGCCAGGGGGACCGACAAAGATTAAGTTATGTCCTCCGGCTGCGGCAATTTCTAAGGCGCGGCGTCCATGCGCTTGACCCTTGACATCTTGCAAGTCTAAACCCCCGAAGGGATGGGGTGCAAAGGGGACATTGCCATCGAGTTGGGTGGGTTCGTACTGACTGGGGTTGTTCAGTAAGGCGATCGCATCAGACAAATGCCGACATCCATAAACCTGCAACCCTTTCACTACTGCTGCTTCCCCCACATTACCTTCGGGGACGACTAAGGCGGTAATGCCCATCTCTTGGGCGGCAGCAGCAATAGGGAGGACTCCAGCAACGGGACGTAAGGTGCCATCGAGGGAGACTTCCCCCAGGAAAAGAAAATCTCCTAAAAGTTGGGCGCTGACTTGTTCTGAAGCGGCGAGAATTCCGATAGCGATCGGTAAGTCAAAACAGGGCCCCTCCTTGCGTAAATCCGCCGGGGTCAAGTTAATCACAATCCGGCGCAGGGGGAAGGCGTAGCTAGAATTTTTTAGGGCTGCTTTCACCCGTTCCTTGGATTCTTGCACCGCTGTATCGGGCAATCCCACCACGACGATTCCTGGCATTCCCCCCGAGACGTCTATTTCAACGCCAACCTTGACCGCATTAATCCCAACTAACGATGCACTCCAAACTCTAGCAAGCACGGCTGATGTCCTGATGACTGCTGGGAGCATTATAAGAAAGGCGGGGTAAAAAAGGAAGAGGGGGGGGAATACTCAGAGTGGGTTGAATCCCCAATCCGGTTGTTGCCCCTTTACAAAAACTTTAACCCTGGGCATTTGACGTTTCTCTCGCTGAAAAGTTAGGATAAATCTACCTGAAGATAGAGGACAAACTTATCATATTTGGTTAAGGGCGGCCAAAAAACCCTCGGGATAGAAATATGGGTCCTAAGCAACGAGAGTTTCTGAACCACCGAGATTGCAAACCTCATCAAGTGTAGCCACCACTCCTGGTTTGAGATGCATCATCCCAGATTCATCACTCCCCCTAGAGTACCCACTAGAATCTATGACTTCAGCCGTTGAGAGACTTTCCCGCCCAGACTGCCCGAATCCTAAGAGACAGAAGAAACAGCAGGATGCCGCATTTTGGCAGCAATGGATTTGTTATCAAGATGAGCTTTATCGCGACTGCCTCCAGTATATGCGGAATCCCACGGAGGCAGAGGACCTGCTTTCTGAGGCAATGCTCAAAGCGTGGCAACAGGTAACAACCTGTGTAACTGCTATCAAGAACTTCAGGGCCTGGGTTAAACGACTTACGAAAAATCTCTGCCTCGATTTCCTTCGCCACAGAAAGAAAATAGCGGTTCAGGATATCGAGGCGATCGCCCCGCAAGGAGAATGGGCTAACCAAGGACAAAACCCAGTTCACGATGCTATGCATCGTGAACTGGAAAATTTTTTTGAAAATGCCATCGATGGCTTACCCCACAAGTTACGGGAGACATTTGTTCTCTACTATGAGAACGACGAATCCTATCCAGCCATCCTCGAACCCCTACAGATTTCTTACTCAACTGCCCGCAAACGGATTTCCGATGCCCGGAAAATTTTGCGTCACCAGTGGAATGATTATCGCGGTGCGGAAGAAAATCCCAGTCTCGGGAGTTTCAACCCAAGTTCAACCCAGCAAAAGACGCCGCCACCCCTCATTCAATCCGAACCGACTCCCCCGGTTCACCAGCCCCCTCACCCTGTAGATAGAGCCACTGAGCAACATCAGCCCGTTTTAGAGGCAGTTGAGGGAGGGGAAAATATCTCCAGTCCACCCTTATCGGTCACCGCAGAGCAAGGCGGAGTTCCTCAAATTTCCTTAGTTTTACCCGATGCGACTGGCCCTGATTCCACAAAGGGAGGAGGATTAAAGTATAAAGTTCTCACAAAAATTGACCCTAACCCAGTTTTACCCATTAGATTCAGTTTCACAACCGTACCCGTCCTAAATGGAGGGGCGATTCGCGAATCGCCTCTCCATTTAGGGTCGATTTTCAACCTCGGCGTAAGTCCTATGAGTCAGCCCAAGATAAATTATCAGACCTTAACTCGCTCTCTCCTAGACTCCTTCCAAAAACAGTTTGGACTGTTGTGGCGAGTCTGGATGGATAGTGGGGGCTATTGCCATTTGTATCGGGATTAAACCGGGAATTATAGCGTTCCCCATAGTTATTCCCGTACATCTTGCTCGCAGTGCTTTAAATATCTGCCATGCATAATTCCCCGAAGCCATATTACTGCGGTTTTTACAGGATAAAACATCGCAAAATTTCCCCTAGATAAAAATAAAAATTAGGGCAAATCTTCAAGCTAGATGCATAGCTATGACTTACACAATCTCTATATTTTGGGTAAATTCTAAAAATTTCCGTAAGTCCTGATAGATTTTACTCATCTCATTTCCTTAATTAATTTACAAAAATTGACTCACAGTTAGCCTACCTAAAACGTCTATATAAACGAAGGATAGAACAGTGACCCAAGGGTTAAGCTCTGAAGCGACCCGGGTTTTTACCTTACAGGTGCATCTCTCTTAACCTCAGCCAATTGACTGCAAAAATTCTCTAACTCACTGGAAATTATGGCCCTGCCTAACTTTAACGAAAACGCCTACCTTCAACAAAACGCTGACGTGGCCCGCGCCGTTACGAATGGCTCATTTACCAGTGGCTTACATCATTGGACAACATTTGGATTTAAGGAAGGCAGAACGCCGCAAATTGCGTTTTCAGAGAACTTTTATCGGGACTATTACCCCGATGTAGCCAATGCCATTACTAATGGGGGATTCTCCAGCGGATTGGAGCATTATGCCCGGTTTGGTGCGGCGGAAGGTCGAGCATCTGTTGCCAGTGATACTCGCCCCGGTTCTCAGTTGCAAGAGATTATTAATCGCGGATTTGTAAGGGTGGCGGTTAACGAGGATGCGATCGGATTTAGCCAACGGGAAGCCGATGGTTCTTTTAGCGGGATAGGGGTAGATTTTAGTCGGGCGATCGCCACTGCCTTATTCGGGGACCCAGAGGCGGTTCAGTATGTGGTAGTAGCCCCTGGACAAGAATTTACTCGTGTTGCCAATGGTGCAGTAGATATCGCTGCCACCTTGCCGACTCATAGTCTCCTGCGCGATGCCACCTTGGGAGTGGACTATTCCCCCACAGTTTTCTTCGATACTCAAGGGGTAATGGTGCGGGGGAACAGTGGGATTAATTCCATTGAGCAGTTGCAAGGAATCACCATCGGGGTATTAGAAGGAACAAGGTCCCGGCAAAACTTACAAGATGCCGCCAGTCGTGCGGGAATTACCCTCAATTTTCAAATTTACCCCTCTCAAGATGCCCTATTTGCCGCCTATGATGCAGGGCGATTGGGTGCAGTTTCCATCAATCGCGGAGTTCTCACCAATCGAATTCCGACCCTATCCAATCCCGGGAATCATGTCATCCTGGAGGAGAATCTGGGTAAAGAACCGTTAGGACTCATCGTGCCAGAAAACGAGTCCGAATGGGCCGATGTAGTGCGCTGGGCCGTCAACGCTCCCATTCAAGCCGAATTTTTTGGCATCAACTCTCAGAATGTCAATGAATTTCTGGATGGAAATAGCGACATCAAACGCTTTTTGGGAGTGGAAGGAAATTTAGGAGCATCCCTGGGAGTCTCCGATGACTTCGCCCTGAAAATTATCCAACAAATCGGCAACTACGAAGAGATTTACAATCGCAACTTCGATGAAACCGCTTTACCTCGGAATCTCAATGAACTGATGTTTGTGGAGCCAGGGGGACTGGTTTATTATCCCCCCTTTAGCGGTAGCGATAGAGTGACTGTACCCTTGGTTGATAACAATGACCGCAATGTTTTGCAAGAAGTCTTAGACCGAGGTTTCGTGCGCGTCGGGGTGAGAAATGATGCCCAAGGACTGGGTTTTGCCGATGAAAACGGCAACTTAAGCGGCTTTGATGTGGATTTGGGTCGGGCATTGGCAGCTTCTCTATTTGGCGACCCCAATGCCGTAGAATTCGTGATTCAGACATCCGGTGCCCAGCGCTTTAGCGATGTCGCCAATGGCATTGTGGATGTCACCAGCCGGAATGCCACCCATAACCTGAGACGGGATGCGTTGTTGGGAGTAGACTACGCTCCGATTAATGTCTACGATGCTCAATTTGTAGATACTCGAACTGATAGGGGGATTACTTCGTTTGAGCAGCTTGAAGGTCGTCGAATTGGGGTCAGTGCGGGTACGACTTCTGAGACCAAGCTGCGAGAAAAGCTCGACTCTCTGGGCATTAGTGCGGAAATCGTTACCTCTAATAATTTTCAAACCCTATTTGATAGTTATATCAATGGCGAACTAGATGCCATCACGGGAGATGGGGGGCTGATTATCTCCAGTCTTCTCACCTTACCTCCTGAACAGCAAAGCATCTCTCAACCGCTCCCAGAAGTCTTGGGAGAGGAGCCTTTAGCAATGGTCGTGGATGAGAATCAATCTCAGTGGAAAGATGTAGTTTCTGGGGTGACTTATGCGGTTTATGAGGCGTTAGAACTGGGTCTAACTTCAGAAAATGTGGCTAAAGCCGTCAATAGTTCAAATCCAGTTATTCGCCGCTTTTTAGGAGGGGAAGGAAATATCGGGGAAAGTCTGGGTTTGTCCAACGATTTCGCTCTAAATGCGATTTCGGCAGTGGGGAACTGGCGTGAAATGGTAGACCGCAACTTTCCGGGCATTCCTTTTAATGAGGCTACTGCGGCTCCTTATACCGAAGGCGGTAGTATTTTCTCCCTTCCTTTTGCTTAATTTTGCTGAATCGGGGTCAGTCAGAAATGGCCCCGACAGTTATAAACCCTACAGATTTATTTTCAATAAATTGACGAGGTAAAATGATGGACATGAAAGCCACTACTAATCAACTCCCACCCTTAACCAAAGAATCAGAACTCTTACATCGCCTTGCTGCTGGGGAAACTCAAGCGTTCTGGCAACTCATCCAACCGTACCGAAACTATCTGTTTCGGTGCTGTCTCAAGTGGACAAACGGCAACTCAACCGAAGCAGAAGACCTCCTGAGTCAGGCTATGGTTAAAGCGTTAGATAAATTACAAGACCATGCCGAAAAAATCACTAACCTCAGAGCTTGGCTCACTAGCTTGACCCGTAATCTATATACAGATATCTACCGAAAACGTCGCCGACAAGCAATGCAAATGGAGGATATTGAAGAAGTAGCTGCCCAAGGAACCTCAGCAGTTATTTTGGGTTCTGGCTCTCCTGAAGAGGCACTTCTACATCATGAGTTGGGACAGTACCTTCGCCACGCTATTAATTCTCTTCCTTCTCGATTACGAACTCCATTTATCTTGCGTTACTGGCATCAGATTCCCTATCAAGATATTGCCCAACAACTTGCTCTTTCGCTCAATAACATTTACAAGCGCATCCAACAGGCCCGAGATATTCTGCAAAAGCGTTTGAGCAGGTATTTTTCAGGACTGGATGATGCCCGATTAGATTCCTCCGAGTCCTTTAAAAAGCGGGATGTTGCCTTGAGCCGGGATGATTTTGCCCCAGGGATAGCGCCCGAGTGCCTACCACCTCAAGATTATGGAGCAACCACGGGAGAGGCGATTCCCTACGGGATAGCTTCGCTTCACGCGGGGGGATTGCCCCTACAATCGAATGAGACGATCGCATCCGACTCGATCGCCGCGATGGCAGAGAACATTGGCGAGACAATTAATTATCAAGTAACAGCAATATGTCTAGAAACACTACACTCCGGGTGGTATCCCTCACTCAGTCCTCTGGGGTGGAGTTGAATGCTTACCTAGTTATAGACGAAAAGCCAGCCCGAATTGACCAGAAGCTGAAAACCTTAAGTGAGTACGTGCAGCAGCATCCTTCTGGATGGAAGAAACGGTTGGAATTGGCGAATCTGCTCTATGCAATGGGTCGTATTGAGCAGGCGGTTGAGGAGTATCGCCAAGTAATCGATCGGCAGCAACCATTGATTGGCGTGCGGTTGCAATTGGGGAAACTCTTGCAGCTTATGGGACAAGAGGCTGAGGCAGTAGCGGTTTATGAAAATGCCTTGGCTAATGCAGGCAATGAGGCGACTCGGCAGCATATTTGTGGAGCGATCGCACTCTGTAGAGGTGACACTCAGGCAGCGATACTCGCTTTTGAGTCGGCTGCTTCCCTAGAACCAGATAATGCGGCTCACTGGCTGGCGTTGGGGCAGGTGCAAATGGGGAGAGGGGATGCGGTTGCAGCTTTGCGATCGTTTGATACGGTTTTGTCACTGAACCCGGATGATGTTGTAGCGCTGATTGACAGCTACGACGCGAGTCAGGCGGTGGGTAATGTGCGCCAAGCGCAGCGGCGGTTGAGCAAAGTGCTAGAGGTGGCTCCGGGTGATTTCCGAGCGCTCAAACGACTGGCGGATACTCGTTGCCGGATGAGATTGGTATCCGGTGAGGAGGGGAAGCAGACTAAAAAAATAATTAGTTCTGTGCTGCAACAGGCTCCTGATGCGGCGGATGCCCGCGAGTTGCTGGCATATTATCACCTGTTCCGGGGGGAGTCGGCTAACGGGATTGGGGTGTTGGAACGGTTTACTGAGGAACACCCGAATCATCCGAGGGGTTGGTATTCCTATGGGCGGTGCTTGTTCCATACGGGGGAATATCAGAAAGCGGCTGAGGCGATGCTGAAGGCTTATCGTCTGTATCCCCAGGATTGTGAAATTTATCGGGCGTTGTGTGAGATTTTGCCTTTAACCTCTCCCCCAGCTCCTCTCGATCCCCCCCAGCCCCCCTTAAAAAGGGGGGAGCTAGAGCAGGCAAAGTCTTCTAATTGCAAGGGGGGAACTCCTCTGGAAGTCCCCCTTTTTAAGGGGGATTTAGGGGGATCGAACCGTCAAGTAACCCTTACATCAATAGTAGAAGAGATGCTCGATCTTTTTCCCGAACGCTGGAATGTTTGGACGACGGCGGGGCGGGTGTTGGTGGAAAGTTTTCAGGAAATTGAGCGGGGGTGTGGTGTCTCTGTGCGGGGGACGCAACTTGAACCGCAGTTACCTGATGCTTGGTTTTGTCATGGGCGGGTGTTGGCGCTGGCGGGGAAACACCGGGAAGCGGTGGAGGCTTTGGCGCAAGGATGGCAGTTGCTACCAGAAGATGGGAGTTATCTGCAATCTGTGTCTGCTGCGGTGTGGCTGGGAGAGAGTTATCGAGGGCTGGGGGATGAGGTGGCGAGTTGGAAATGGTTGGAAAAGGCTTGTCAGTTCGCTCAGGAATTGATGGAGTTTGACCCGGCTATCGCTTGCTACTGGCAAGGGAGAGCGTTGTTGGGCTTGGGGGATGTGACGGAGGCTGTGGAGGCGTATCGAAGTGCGCTGAGTCGGCGGTTGCTCTACCCTTTTCGCGGTGAGGTTGAGGAGGCTGTGAAACGGTTGAAAGGTAAGAGGCGAAAGGGCGATCGGGCTAAAGCGTAGAGCCTTGACTTCTTAGGGAAGTCGGGGATCTGAACCTCTCAGAGTGCATTGAGTTAGGAAAAAACAGCCTCTAACTCGAAAAATTCAGAAATTGACCTCTGGATTCGTCTTATAGGTGTAGAGACAAAAATACAATTTCGTCTCGACTAATCTTGAAAAAAATTGAGAATAAAACCTCAATCAAAAACAACAAGTAAAACTAGCAAAAAGGAGATTAATCATGAGATTTCGTAGAGGTTTCTAGAAACAAAAATCAATTGCGATCTCAAATTGATCGGTAATTGAAAATAGATGTAGGGTAGGCACTGCCGTCAGCGCCTACCCTACATTTTTTGTTGCTGACCTTAAGTTAATGACAAAACCTGGTGCAATGGGTGGAAATTATAGTTCTCGTGTTTGAGGTGGGTTTCATGGGTGGATTGAGTTAGGGAAAAACAACGGCTAACTCGAAAAATTCAGAAATTGCGTTCTGGAATCGTCTTATAGATGTCCAAGAATTAAAGAGGATGATGAAATGGCTAAGATTTCTCTAAGCAGACTGAAATGCATTAAAACGTCTAGTGGCGGTGGTGCTGATGATGTATATGCAAAATTTTTTGTAGATGGGCGGGAGACTCAACGATGGCCGCAGGGCGGTGATTATGACATGAACATCGGAGATGTAGCAACCCTCAACTTGACATTTAGTTTTAATAAAGATTTGAAGATCGAGCTGTGGGAATATGACACCACCTCGTCTGATGACTACATGGGTACGCAGGTATTTTCTGCAACGGGTTCAGGTTCGGGACTGGTAAAGCTGACCGATCCAAAAGAAGGGAACGTCTATGAATTGAATTATGAGTACCTGGCAGCCAAGGTCAAGGTCGTCAGGCCCCATTCCCTCAAGTGTGTAGCCATGTCAGAGAGTGTAAATTCTGGGCTCGTTCAGCAGGCTGCAGGTTTGTCAAGTGCCGTTTCAGCTGCTGCAGGTGTTGTCCTGGGTAACGTTCCAAACCCTAAAGCTCAACTGGTTGCACAAGCTCTGAACGCAGGTTCAGCAGTTTTGGAAAAGATTCCAGGCTTGGTAGACGCAATTGGTAAGGCAGGCAACTACCCAGATCAACTGTACATGACTTTTAGCAATCAACCGGGGATTGGTAAGCGGTTTTGGCCTCAACCCGGTAAATTCTATGAAATTTATGCGGGTCAAATTATACGGTTTGATGAATTGCGTTATTCTCTCACTCAGCCTATAGATATCAGCCTTTGGGAATACGATACTATTTCCTCGGACGATCAACTCGGGAGTTTCGCAATTGAACAGGATACTGCTCCAGGAGCTTATGTAGTAACAGTCACAAGTGCGAGTGAAGCTTCTATCTACTTAGTCGCATACACCGTGGCAGAAGAAGAATGGTAATTACAGGGCCAACAGCTCAAAAGTAGTGCGATCGCCTCTTTCTTTCTTTCATCAATCTGAGTTCGCTCCCTAGCGGACAACCGTATAACTAAGTGTCAAGGCTTGTTTTATGGATAAAGACAAGGCTTGATTCCTTTTATTACTAAAAAGTAAAAGCCTCCGCCGATTAGCGCAGACAATTCGATTAATTTTCAGTATTATTACCGATGTCTTTTAGCGCATGATATTGTATCAGTCACTCAGAAATATATCAATTAAGCAAAGATCCTACTTTTCCGACTTTACGATCCGACTTTTCCGAGTGACAGGGGTGGGCGAGAGGAGGGATGATAGAGACGATGCCGCCTCAAAAAAAGAGCAACTGAATCCAATCTAAAACTGGATAAATGTTACGTCAAAGTATAAATCGTGCCTCTAGACAAACTCCCATAACTCATGGAACTTATTTGGTTCTTTAAAACCCTCAACAAATACATTGCCTCCTACAAAGGGCAATTTATTTTACTCTTTATCTGCCTAATATTCGACGCAGCATTTGATTCAGTCTTCCGAGCCAGCTTAAAATTTATCATTGATGCCGCCATCGTTCCCCAAAACTATAGTCTTCTGGTTCTAATCCTGTCATTGCTAGTCGTCGGAGCAATTCTCTATGCCTGCATCGGTTTGCTAGGAATTTTCCTAGGAGCGCGTTTGGGCATTTTAATCACTAACAATATCCGACACTCTCTATTCGAGCATCTCCAAAGCCTTTCAATGGAGTTTTTTGGACGACGTTCAGCCGGGGATATTGTCAATTGTCTCATCGCCGATGTCCAAAAGGTGGAAAATGGCGTAATTACAATGGGGCTGACAGTTGTTGTTTTAGAACTTTCTAACTTCCTATTTTCTCTGGCTTTCCTCTTCTTACTCAACTGGCAATTAGCCCTGCTCAGTTTAATCGGTTTAACCCTCTGTACCATTGCTCCAATAAAAATTGCCAGCCTTGCAACCGAAGTCGGTTATAAGTTGCTGCAAAAAGAAGGACAGATTGCCAGCGTTATCGAAGAGAATATCCTCTCGCAAACCGTTGTCAAGATATTCGGGCTGGAAAACCAAATGACCAAGGATTTTGCCACCGATTTGAATGACTTAAAACAGGTTTATGTCCGCGCAACCTTTCTCTCCTACTTAGTGCAGAAAGTCCCCATGATTGGTTTTGTTTTGACGCAGCTTATCGTTTTAAGTATCGGTGCTGTCATGACATACCAGAATATCATTTCCGTAGGCACTCTTGCCTCCTTTCAAGTTTTAATGCTAGGATTGAATCTCAATATCCTTGGTTTAACTTCGTCACTTCCTGCATTTATCGATGGAGTAGCAGGGCTGCAACGCATCAGCGATATTTTATCAGAAACTCCGGCAGTTCAGGATGCAGCGGATGCGATTGATTTGCCTCACTTTTCCAGTGAAATTAATTTTGAAGATGTTACCTTTAGCTACTCCCAAGATAGAGGAGGAGTTAAAAATCTATCCCTGAAAATTCGCCCAGGAGACTTCGCGGTATTTGTCGGGCAAAGTGGAGCAGGCAAAAGTACAATTGTCAATTTGCTGACGCGATTTTACGAGCCAGATAAAGGACGCATTTTGTTTGATGGAGTTGATTTGCGTCATGCATCAATACGCTCCCTCCGTTCTCAAATTGGACTGGTTTCTCAGGATGTAATTCTCTTTAATAGCTCCGTGCGAGAAAACATCCGCATGGGCTATCTCGAAGCTACTGACGAACAAGTCGAAGCCGCAGCCAAAGACGCCGAGATTCACCAATTTATTTTGTCCTTACCCCAAGGCTACGATACACTTGTTGGTGACAGGGGCGGACAGTTATCAGGGGGACAACGGCAAAGAATCGCTTTAGCTAGAGCCTTGGTGAGAAATCCAGCAATTCTGATTCTCGATGAAGCCACATCTGCCCTCGACCCCGCCACAGAAGCCAAAATCCTTACCACCATCGAGCACATTAGCAAAGAACGCACCGTGATTTTCATCACCCACCGCATAGCTAATGCATTGCTCGCGGATGTCACTTACGTGATGGAAAACGGCAGCTTAGTGGTGAGTGATTGACCCGCAGATTTGACCTATACTGAACATTTTGGAGTTAAAAATTATGACCAGCACAAATGATTACAAATGGCTAATTCCCTCTTCTCCTAACCTAGGCTCGAAATCCATTGAAGAAGAGAAAGCTCTCTGGGATAAAAACCACGAAGATTATACCAACACCTCTTTCAGCATCACCCAAGACCCCAAAATCTGCAAAACCCTAATCCGTCCAGAGCATTGTCCAGGCTATGATATTCCCAACTCGCCTGATATCAAAGTCCTAATTCCCGGTTGTGGCTCAGAAATTTATCTTCAGAAGACTTTACTAGAATTTTGCCCCCAAATTGGACAAGTCTACTGTACTGATTTTTCCAAAACAGCGATTGAAAAATCACAAGCAGACTGGAAAAAAGCAGAGGGAGATTCTCGAAGCCACAACCAACAAATCATATTTGAGGAACTAGACTCTACGCGAATCACTGAACAAAAACCGGAGTGGAATGAAAAATTTGATTACGTCCTTCTCGCCAATTCTGTAGTTTCCAGTGAAGATAAAACCAACCGCGAGATGATTCGGGAATTTGGTAAAGTTCTCAAGCCCGGTGGCAAGATATACGGATATTTTCCAACCACCTTATGCTTCTTAGAAATTGCCTATTTCAGCCGCAAACACGCTCACTGTGTTACAGAGGGATTTATCGATGTCTACGGCAATAAAGTTTGGGACGCTGAGTGGCAAGAGGCTCAGATTTATTACACTCCTTTGCGGTTAAATCGCATTTTTAAAGAAGCGGGATTAAAACAACTCAGTTTGGAGATGCAGTTTTTAGACTATGAGCCTTTTGTTTCCCTGTTTAAAGAAATGATCGATCATGACGACCCGGATATTTTTCTCTGGCATCTTCTAGTCCGTTATGAAAAATAGGACTTAGGCATTGGGGCAAAGCATTTCTCTGGCTACTTCGTTTCATTGTTGGGGGCCAGGTCTCGGGATTAGTCTCCTATTTATTACGATGGAAATTATCGCCATATTGGTGGCAGTTTCCATTTACCGCTATCCTCGCCTGCGGTTTGTAGAACGCGAGTTGCCTGATGTGATTTAGTGATGGTTCAGAAACCGGGTTTCTCCAGTAAATTTTGGCTGTTGTGGTCAAAGTTATCGCAGAATCCCGGTTTTTTTTGTCCCAAAAGTTTACGATCGCATCTCCATTGGATGCACTGCTGTCACTTCCCCATATCGCGCAAAATCCTTGGTATTAAAACTCAGGATATGAGTCAATCCATGCACCAACATTGCTGCCACCAACCTCGCATCATGGACATTAACTCCCCTCACCTCATAAGCCAGCACCAACCGTTCCCACTCAGAATAAATGGCTAATGTATCCGGTAACAGCAAAAAAAGCCCTTTTAACCGATTGACTTCGGCAGCAGCTTCTGCTGGGGAATGCCCTAACCCATTCTTGTCCGCAGGGCGGGTGTAAACATTCCAAAACTCGATTAAATTTTGGGGAATGATACAAAGCTGATGCCCTTGACTGCGTAAACTGGTGGTGGCATTGATGGCATCAGCGTGCATGGGATGGTTAGGGTCCGCACTCCGCAACAGAATATTAGTATCAATCAAAAATGACATTAACCCCTCTCTCCGTAAATACTTTCTCGGCTAATCGCTTCATCAGATAAAGAGGGCTGATTGCGTGGGTGACTCTGGGCCCACTCCTGAAAAGCTTTCACCCATTCTGCGGGAGTGGCGGTTTCATAAAAAGGACGCTCTTTTCCCTCGGCTGAGGTTTGCTCCTGGTGTGCTTTGAGCTTCTCCTCTAAAAGCGATCGCTCCTCTGGGGAAAGAGATTGAACAACTTGGGCTAAAGATTCTACTAATTTAATGTTCATAAATTCTCCTGTCATGCCGTGGTATGGAGCAGAAACGGGGTTACTTACACAAATATAAGCGAAAATCCCCAAGCTTGGGTTCGGGTTTCTGGTCCCAACCGCTAAAGAAACTGAGTTTCTGTATGGATACTTCTGGCTGAGTTAGGTGACATCCTCCTCTTGAGCATCCGGATTACCTACGGTTGCCGAACTTTTGGCGACTCCTCAAAGGCGAGATAAATTTTCGCGTTTTAAACGGGGCTGAGTTTCGGGTTGGAGACATTCTAAAAGCACCTGTACCCATTGCGAGCGATCGCTTGTGGGTAATTGTCAAACTGGTTTTGGCGTCTCTGGTAACGTCCTGGGGATAAAAATACCTAAATAAACCTGGAAATCTACGGGTTTTTGCTTAATTTTCCTGATCCTTCTAATTGATTACTACAGAGAAGGTAAAGGAATAGATAAAAAAAATCTGAACAAATCCCCATAGTAGCAACAGCTAAGATGGCAAAAATCGCCGGTTTGGGCTGGCTGGGATTGGCGAGTAAGGTCGCTTGAACGTTTCTAAAACATAACTCGACTTTTGGCTTTATGTATTCCATTAATGACTGGTGGAGGAGACCCAGAGATGCCTAATTTTACGCCGAACTTGGCTAGAAATGAACAATATTTGTGCTTTTACCCACGGGTAAAAGTGGAGTGATTTCGCATATTATATCTTAAATCCTTTGGTGAAATTTCCTCCTTCTACTAATAAGTATGTTAAGCTGAGATATTTAAACCCGAAGGAATTTGATGCCACCCTTGCCGAAGGGTATCACGTGAATGCCATTGGGGATCAGGGAAAATTAAAAGACCCTAGAACTCAACAAGGGTGTCCCTGGGAATATTAAATTCAGCATCGGCTCAGGTGCCAGAGGCGATCGCCATACTTTCTCTTGAGGCTTGACCTAACGCCGTGAGAGTGCATGGATGAAAGTGTAGACTATATTTAGAAAAAGCAATACTTTATACCACTGTATATAGCGGTTAATTTAGGGATCTGGCTCAGTTCTATCCCTCGAAGTCCAAACGGGATTTGCTATAAATTAAATTTATGGTATCCATTGGGAATCGCATCTTTACTTATAAAAGAGTTTAGCTTATGATAAATGCCAGCAACGTAAGGGAAACTTTACGGAACAGTTAATCCGGAGCATTTTCAGCGGTTACTTTGTACTGTTGATTATTTTATTTCCTCTGAGAACTGTCTTTAATCCCCGGCTTGCAGTAAGCCAAATTAGCTGACTGATTCAATCGCTTTTATCCATCGAAGGGAACT
>NZ_JAMXFA010000017.1:76765-150054 GCF_025370785.1 Laspinema olomoucense D3b | reverse complement strand
TAGGGTTTCATGGTAGATTCAGATAGTTAAGATGAGTCAGTTCTTTTATGTATTGTACCTCATGAGTCCGTGAACGGCTATAATGGCTGGGGGGCTTAAAAAAGTTATGCAAGAGGGCTAATATAGGCGGTATAGCTTAGTGCTATTATTGCTGAACTCCTCCGGCTTGGGGATAAGCTGGGGAAAATAATAGCCGGTTGCCATCGGACTAATGCTTTGGCATTTGCTAAAATGTTAGGTGTAGCTGAACCGAAGAAGACCAATCTAACTTCAATACTGCTGAGGGTGATCCAATTATGTGTGGACGATTTAGTTTTTATCAAGCGCCTGAAACTGTGGCTGAGTTGTTTAAATTGGCGGGAATTCCCCAAATAAAACCCCGATATAATATTGCGCCGACTCAATCGGTTCCTACGGTGTTACAGCAGGAGGAAACCGAGGAACGTCAGTTCCAGATGATGCGATGGGGGCTGATTCCTGTTTGGGCTAAGGATGTGAAAATGGGGGCAAAACTGATTAATGCACGTTCGGAAACTGTGGCAGAAAAACCTTCGTTTCGATCGCCTTTTCGTCGTCGTCGGTGTTGGATTCTGGCGGATGGGTTCTATGAGTGGGAAACGACGGATTCCGGAAAACAACCCTTTTATTTTCAAGTGAAGGAGGGACAACCCTTTGCATTTGCGGGGTTGTGGGAACGCTGGCAGTCACCAGATGGGGAAGTGATTGAGTCTTGCACGATTTTAACGACGGAAGCAAATGAGCTCATGAGTCGGATTCATGTGCGGATGCCGGTGATTTTGTCTCCTACGAGTCGCGATCGCTGGCTGGATCCGGCAACCCCTCTGGATGAATTGCACTCACTCCTGACGCCTTACGATTCACAAGAAATGATCTCCTATCCCGTGAGTCGGATGATGAATACACCTAAAACTGACTCCCCAGACTGTGTACAACCGATCGCCGGGGGAGAGGGATGAATCAGTCTTTCAATTATCTACCCCTGGCGGATATTGCCGATCGCATCGCTGAAGAGGACTTTTTAACCCAGATTGCCGGAACTCCTTTGTGGGATGAAGCGCAAGTGAGGGTCACTTGGGATTGGCAACCGCCTTTTTTGGGTCAACTGGCGATCGCCTCTCGGCATGGATGTGCTTTAAGTTGGCTATTCCAGCAATTAAAAACCCAGACATTTTTTACTGAACTTCTCGACCCTAACTATTTCTATCGCTATTTAGTCAAAGCGGTGTGGCGTTATCAGTTTGACTGCTTACCCGATGACAACTCGGGTGAGATTTCTGATCGCGATCGCCTTCAATGGGAACAGGAGTTAAAGGGGGATTCCCCCACCCTTTCTGACTCACTTCGGGCAAATCCTCCCAGTCGCGCGATCGCCGGAACTGTTCACGAAGAAGATACTCCAACTGGACTACTGCAAACGGTTTTAGCGGCGGCAGATCGCCTGTTTGTGACCGAGTTTGTGGATTTATTTGTATATGGCAGCTTGATGCGGGGAGAAATCAATCATTATTTATTACAAAATGCCGAATACATCGGAGAAGATGCGATCGCCGATGCCGAGTTATTCAATTTAGGACCTTATCCCATGTTTATCCCGGGGACGGGAACTCTGTATGGTGAATGCTATCACATTCCCTTACAACTTATCCCCAATCTCGACCGATTGGAAGACCATCCTCACTTTTATCAACGGCGGTGGATACCCTGTTTGAGTGGTCAAATCCGGTTAGTTTATCAAGGGTTTGCCTCACATATCCCTGGCTGTCCGCAAATCATCAGTGGGTCCTGGCGCGATCGCCACTCAATCGAGAGTTCTCCCCCCGATTGATTCCTTCCCCAAGTGAGACAGTTTTTCATCGGTATTTTACCACTCCGTCAGTACGGGACAATGAGTCATACTTAAAAAAGCACCCTGTTTGATAATAATATGACGCTTGGAATCCAGACTAATCATTCCGTCCCGGCGGAGTTTGCCTAACATTCTTGTAATCGTAACCCGACTGGTGGCGATCGCCATTGCCAGATCATAATGGGTGAGTCTGACTCGTAACCGAGTTCCCTCTGGAACAGCTTCTCCCATGTCTTGTTTGAGAAGCAATAATAACTGAATTAACCGATCTTCTACCTTACGTTGACTGCTAATCGCCAGAATGGCTTCCACCTGCCGCATTCGCCGGATGAGTTGAGGGTACATTGCACTGGCTAAATGGGGCGATGCTTCTACTTCTCGCAGGGAAAACCACATCAAATAAACATCCGATAGGGCTTTGGCATGATAGGTTTGCAGGCAGCTAAAGGAGAGACTAAAACACATGGACGGTGCCACCCATCCTAATAGTCCCTCCTCTCCGGTGGGATAAAGAGTACCCAGTTGCACCAACCCTTGAGCAACTTGCCAAATCCCTTGAGATAAGAGGGGAATATTGTCGCCTTTGGCGTAAAAATGCAGTCGGCGTTCTTCTCTAGTGCGATGCCTATCGGTTTCTGGAACAGCCTTAAGTGTTTGAAGCATACCTACAACCTACCCGTCAATAACACGGGTTACAAACTTTAGGTTTACTCTATCGGGTCAAGGTAAAGATTAGGTAATCCTTGGCGGAAATCTGGGTTAAGATTGGGTTCCCATTTGGTTATGCCAAATTATTTTAGCTTTTTTTCTTTTTACCCCCGGCTTTTTTTGATTTGGAGGAGGGGATAGGATATAGCAGTTCTAAGCGTAAATGATCCCGGATTTGGGGTTTTAAATATTGCTGATGCAGGGGTTGCCACTCTAACCAGGACAAATAGCGGTTTTCTAGCAGTTTTTCCGCTAAAGTGGGTAGAGTCTCGGGAAGAGCAGAACCCAAAACTCGGGAGAGGGTTTCGGCTAAAACAACACTATCTTGCATTTTACCCAAAACCTCTTGAATCTCTTTGAGATCCTCCACATACTCGGAATATGCTTCCCCATAAAACTTCGTAAACAAGCTCATTTGATAGCGCACTCGCTTGACTTGCTTGCGCAGATCATGGAGGGTTTCTCCCTGGTGGGCGAATAATTCCTGGACCTCAGTCTCCGTCAGGTTATCGCTTTTTACTTTACCTTTTTTAGTTTTGATTCCCAGTAACCACCCGGGATGTAAAAATAGCTCGCTGACGGCGGGTAATAATAAGTCGGGAAGAATGTGTTGAATGGGCAGGAGTGCCATTTGTCCGAAACTGGGGCTGTTTAACCACTCGGCTAAACTGTTTTTAAAGGACAAATAGATTTCACTGTTCAAGGTTTCCCGGACGGCATCAAAAGCTTGGTTCCGTTCAAATTTTAAGAGGGTGAGGGCACGTTTGAATTCTTCTTGTTCCCCGTCCGGTAAGGTATCTTGATAATCGGTTTCTAGGGTTTCTAGGAGGACATCTAAATCCCGTAAGCTGCCCAGACTGCGGGAAATTTGGCCGATTTGACTTTGGCGGGCGGCTTTGGGTAAATCTAATGCCGGTGCAAATCCCTTGGCGACCGATCGCAATCGGCGCATCCCGACTCGCATTTGGTGCAGGGCTTCAGGGTCGCGATCGCTTAAAACATCTTCTTCATATTGAATTGTTGTTTGGAAATGTTTTTCCAGGGCAATTTTGGCCCAATCTCCTACGGTATTTGCGGACTGGTTGCTATCAGATTTCATGATGGAATATCACTCCTGGCACTGAGTTTGATTACAAAAAAATGCTAAGGTTGAGTATGATTAGCCGGAACTAAGGCTCATTGTATCACACTTTTCCCCTAAACGGTTATCGAAAAACTTCCGAGGTGAGTGAGCTAGATTCAGCGAGAATCGGTTCCGGTTGATATCGCCAGGGTGGAATCGTGATATCCAGGGGTTTGCTAATCCACAAGTCATATCGAACAGCAGCGTCTTCGCTTTGGCAGGACCGCACGAAGGGTTTGCCGGTCCAGATTTGACAGCTACACAGGGGTTTGGGTTCTTGAATGTCATAGCCTCCAGAAATGGGCTGCAATTGAAAAAATTCGATATGCCAATGTGCGGGTTCCACGGCAACGGATTCGGCAATGCACTCGGAGGGTAAATCCCTGGGGTTTGTCTGAGGGCTGTTATAGGGTTTGATGGCGATGGGGAGGTAGTCGATATCCAACAGATAATGGTTAAAGCCCAGATGGTTTGCCCGTTGGACGATTTGCTGCCAGTCATGGAGGGGCTGTAACTCGCCTTCCCGGGGGCTGGTTTGTTCAAAGTAATAGCCGCCAAAGAGCCAAATTAGTTTGGTGAGGATAGTTTCTACCCGATGGCGATCGCGCTTTAATAACTCCACATCTTCCGGTAATAACATCCGTCCCGGGACCGCCCACCAATATTCCCAAGTCAACTCGCCATCAAAGGGGACTAGGCGTTTCACCACTCCAGGAATGCGATCGCGCAATTGGATCTGACGAACCTCGGCGATCGTCCCTTCTTCCGGTACTGGCAAGGGTAAGTTTAAATGCCCTTGCAGGGGATGTTCAGGGGCGCTGGCTTCCTCTGGGGACATCACCCCTCGATTTTTTGGGAGGGTTGAAAGTTTACTGTATAACATGATTCATTTTCCTCTGGTCTTCTGCTTTATTATTCCTCTCTTTAAGGATAATTCCTCGGGCTATTTATGAGGTTCTCTCCTAGGCAGGTCTTAATCTTTTCTTTAGAAAATTTTTGAATAAAATTAGAAATTATCAATCTGCTATGGGGCCGATTGAGATATCAACCCCAGAATACCCGGATAATTTCCAGGACGGGGGAACTGTCTGCCAGCAAAGGTAGCAACAACCTCGGGCTAAAATGCGATCGCCCTCTAATCACCACTGAGGCATAGACATCAACAAAGCCGTTGCTGCCGTTGCATCCACGGGTCGGGAAAACAAATATCCCTGTCCCGATTCACATTGCAACGCACGCAGTTGAGCCAATTGTTCCAAAGTTTCCACCCCTTCAGCCACCACATCCATCTCTAAATTGTGAGCTAAATCGATACAAGTGCGAACAATTTCCAAACTTTCCGCTTCACTGCTCATCCGACTCACAAAAGAGCGGTCAATTTTTAATGTATCAATCGGCAACCGTTGCAACCGACTCAGGGAGGAATACCCCGTCCCAAAATCATCAATAGACAACTGAATTTGCCGTTTTTTGAGCTGGTTGAGCAAACTCGCGGCGGACTCTGCTGCTGCCATAATTGCAGTTTCTGTAATTTCAAGCTTCAAGCAAGAACCACTCAACCCGGTTTGCTGGAGGATCTGGTCAATATAATCCACCAGTCCGGGATTGCCAAATTGCACCCCCGCTACATTAACGCTCATGGTCAAAAATGGCACAGATCCCCCGACTCCCTCCCCGCGTTCTCGATTCGGGAGGATTAAACCCAGGGATTCCCATCGTTCGTGCCACTGTTGCAATTGACGACAGGCTTCCTCTAGGACCCATGCCCCCATTGGCACAATTGATCCGGTTCCTTCCGCAACGGGGATAAACTCCCCGGGTAGCACAAAGCCCCGCCGGGGGTGTTGCCAGCGCACCAGGGCTTCAAATCCGGCAATTTGGCCGGTTTTTAAGTCGATAATCGGCTGGTAATACAGGAGCAACTCCTGGCGTTTGAGGGCGAGTCGCAGGTCAGTTTCGAGTTGTAACATGGCCAAGGCCCCGGAATGCATTTGGCGTTCAAATACAGCGGTCCGTCCTCCCCCCATTGTTTTGGCATGATACATAGCGGTGTCGGCGGCGCGTAAAAAGTCTTCGGGCCGTTCTAAACTTTGGCCGGAGGCGGATTCGGTCCCGTTGCCATTGCTTAAGGGGGACTGGGCTTGACTATACTCCGCAGTCTGGGGAAAGCTAATGGCAATGCCGATACTGGCAGTGCTAAACATATCATGACCGTTGATTTGAAAGGGGAGGGTGAGTTCTTTGTGAATGCGATCGGCAATGGCGAGGGAGGTGGCGGGGTCGTCAATTTCATCAACTAAAATCGCAAATTCATCGGTCCCCACCCGTGCTAGGGTATCTTTGGGTCGGATACAGGTTCCCAAGCGGCGGGCTGTGGCATTGAGGAGGAGGTCACCGACTAAGTGTCCGAAACTATATTTAATGATGCTAAACCGATCTAAATCGATAAAGAGGACGGCAAAGCCATAATGGGGACGGCGTTTGGATTGGCGTAGCGATCGCCCTAATCCGTTGAGGAACCACGCCTCATTCGGCAATCCGGTCAGGGGGTCGTAAAAGGCATTATACAAGAGTTGTTCCCGGTCTTTGTTGCGATCGGTCACATCATGGACGACGGCTAAATGGAGGCCGGAAATAAAATTAGCGCTGGCGGAATATTCTACATCTCGAATGGTTCCGTCAGACCGGATAATTTTGAGTTCGCCGGTGTCTCGACCCACGGTGCGGAATTTGGTGAAGCCGGTTTTGAACTCACAGGTGGATTCCATATACTTATAAATCGGCTGTCCAATTAGGTCTTTTTTGGAGAGTCCTAAGAGGGTACAAGCGGCAGGATTGACGTTTGTAAATTGGCCGAGGTCGTTGAAAATTGCCATCGCATCAAGGGCGCAATCGAACACGGCCCGCAGTTGGCGTTCGTTCGCTTGCATGGCTTTTTCTGCCAACAGGCGCGATCGCCGTCCGGCAAATTCCCGCAATTCCCGCTCAATTGCCGGAATCAATCGGGCGAGGTAATCTTTCATGACATAATCATGGGCACCGGCTTTCATGGCGGCGATCGCTGCATCTTCCCCGATTTGCCCCGAAACGATAATAAAGGGTAAATCCAGTCCCATTTGTTGCATCACCGCTAATGCCTCGGGCGCGCTAAATTGGGGCAAGGCATAATCCGCTAAAATCAGTTCCCAATTTTCCCGCTGGAGGGCGTTTTTCATGGACTCGGGATTGTCTACTCGTTCTACGGTCAAATCATAACCGCCGCGTTTGAGTTCGCGCAGTAGCAATAAGGCATCATCCTCGGAATCTTCTACCATCAACACGCGCAACGGTCGCCCCATTTTCATCCTCCTTCGTGGTTTGGGTCCTGGTAAAATATTGGGGAACTTTAAAACTATATCGGAATTTCCAATTACCTATTATTAATTTATTGGAAAACCCAATTACTTTAACCCATCGGTTATGAATTTTCACCCTGGAGTTTAGCTAGACAATTTTTGACGTTTTATTAATGGCTTTTATATTATTAATTAAAAATACATTCGGGTTCTTTTGTCTGTTACCCCGGATACAATTTTTCCTAACCCAAAGTCACCACCGACACCGCCTGGAGGGGGTGTCGGTTGTGATAACAGGTGGCAAATCTCCCCCGGGGAAGCCATTGCTGCCCAATTACAGGGTAAAATAAAAGGTGGCACCCTGATTCACTTCGGAGGTGGCCCACACTTGGCCGCCATGACGCTTGACAATCCGAGAGACTGTCGCTAAACCAATCCCGGTGCCTTCAAACTCGCTGGTTGTGTGCAAGCGTTGAAAGGGCGCAAAGAGTTTATCAGCGTAGCTCATATTAAAACCGGCCCCGTTATCTCGCACAAAGTAGACAGTTTTGTGAGCCGTACCGGGGACACGCTTTCCCTCAGCCAGGACCGGGCGATCGCTGATGCCCAATTCAATACAGGCATGGGCGGTTTTACTGGTAAATTTCCAGGCATTACCCAGCAAATTTTCCAACATCACTTGCAGCAAGTGCGGATCTCCCTCAGCCATCAAACCCTCGGCAAATTTAAACCGGGCGGGGCGATCGCGTTGAGTCTCTTGGAGTTCCGTGGCGATCTCCCAGGCCATTTTACTCAGATTCACCGGCTTTCGTTGCATCTGAGTGCGGGTAACACGGGAAAGACTCAAAAGGTCATCAATCAGTTGATTCATGCGCTCAGTGGCGGTACAGACTCGGTGCAGGTAATCTTTCCCCGTCGCGTCTAAAACCGTTTGATAGTCTTCCATGACTGCTTTGGTAAATCCCCCGATCGCCCGCAGGGGAGCACGCAAATCGTGAGAGACGGAGTAACAAAAGGCTTCCAGTTCTTGGTTTGCCGATTGCAGTTCAGCAGTCCGTTCCGTGACTCGTCGTTCGAGTTGGGCGTTGAGTTGACCCATGACATCTTCCCGTTGACAGCGATCGCTAATATCACAGTCAAACACCGCCAAATGAGTCACCTCACCCTGGGAATCCATCGCCGGATAGATGGAAACCTCAAAGTGAGCCGTGTGGCGAACTTCTTTAAATCGGACCGGCTTCCCAGTCTGAATGACTTGTTCCATATAGTTTCGGCGCACTTGCGCCAACCAGTCCGGGAGGTGGTCATACATACATTGTTCCCTCGCCTCCGGCAGTTCCAGTCCGAGGCGTTGTGCTGCCAGGGGGTTACTGGCTAATAGTATGCCTTGGGGATTAACTAGGTATAATGATTCCGTGGTGGCGTTTAAGAGTGCTAAAATCGTAGGATCAGTGGCAATTCTGGGTTCTTCAAGGGGGACCTTGGCGATCGCACCCCGGCTTGGTTTCATCTGTACTTCCGGGGTGGCGCTGTTGGCTCTTTGTGCTTCTCCATTCCCGAACAGGGTTGATCCACAAATCTGTTGTAATTTATGCCAGTATGTATCAATACTCTCACTTGGCTCAAGCTCAGACTGGGTTGCTCTGGGCAAGGGCTGGTTTATATCCCCCAGCATTTCGCACAAGGTAGCATTCACTTTGAGAAATCGTTCCTCTAACTGAGCGATCGCCAGAGGTGAGGGCGACTGCTCATCCAGACTGGAGAATCCTCCTCCCTCGTCAAATTTCGATAATAAGTGGGATGGGAGATGGCGGTTATCCCCTTCTTTTCCATCCTCCTGAATCCCTTCCCGGCGCCAGAAAACTAGGGAATTTTCAACGGCTTTCAGGGAAGCCGATTCCATCCAAGAAGCCTGTTCGTTCCTGTTTAACGGTTCTTGAAAATGGCTACTGACCCCGGTTAGGGCAGTTTCTGGACCCGCCTCTAAATCGGCCAGACTGGCGGCAAAAATCCCGCTAAATTGATGCTCTACTTTTTGGGGAATTCCCCTCCAAATTTCTTCTAGTTCTGGCTTCTCAATCGGTTGTGCGGCAGCGTAAGTTAAGCCTTTTTCTTGGTGGATAATCCGCCAAGATAGCCAACAGTATTCACCCATTTTGTGTCGATATCGATTGGTGATGTGGCTAACTTGGCCGATATCGCAGGCTCGTTCACTCATTACAGTCCGGCGGAGATCATCAGGATGGATTAAGTCACGCCAGGAGAGCGATCGCAAGTCTTCTAAGCTCCATCCTAGAACGCTTTGCCAACTGGAGTTGAGCTTCAGGAAATCTCCTTCACGGTCTCTGATGCACAACAATTCCCTAGATAGATTAAAGAATACCTGAATTTCCTCGGGAACGATCTCTGGTGTTACTGCCATTGCTTCGAGCCGTTCAATCATTTGTTTTGCCCCTAGATTGCCACTTTTCATCTATCATTTCCCTGACCGCTGAATTGCTCCCCTGTTTGCCGCTTCCGAGGCCCGATTGGCCTCGGGGATTTTTCTTTTGCTTTGAGGCGGGATTGCCTAAGAGTTAGATTATTTTTTTGGTGACAATTTCCTCTCCCTTTTAAAAATTTTCTCTTGATTTATCAATTGTAATTGATACTTCGGAAGTTTGGAGATTCTGTTATCAAAATTTGACCGGAACCAGCGCTCCGCTTTTTCCCTTCCAATTCAACCCGATGTTTTTTCGGCCTAACCCTGTATTGTTACCGTTTGATCGCGCTCAGTTCCAGTTTTCCCTATTTTTTAATAACCCTCCCTCTTTTGATTCCGATTGTTTCCCCCAAGTCCCTCTGACTTTATCTGAATTATTGCAAATTTCAGAAATACTTTATAGTTTTTTAATTTCCCGACTCTTATCCAGGTTGACTCCGTTTAAATCCCTTACCTGCCCTTTCTATTTTGCTTACCCTCAAGGCTTAAAAACCCCTTCGGGAACTCTTTAAGCTGGACTCATTCTTTTAATTGATCACCGCTCAAACTCGGGAAAAGTTCGGAACCCGAACTCGTTCTAAAGTTGACCCAGTAAGCGAGAATAGCTATAGAGTTCAGGCGCACAGTAGGGTCAGCCCTCCAAGGTGATTTCTATTCCTGATGCGTAAATTTTGGATAATTTAACAATCCCTAACTCAGGTTTAAAAGGAGATCTGGCTCATTTCCCATTCTAAAGAGCAGGGATGAGATTGACCCATTTACCCCGTTTCAAATGGAGGGTGCATTCCCTGACTATGTTTTTGCGGGGGAAGAGTGGGGATGAAGCGGATTCGCGGGTCTTCATGCATATTGAGGTTTCGTTTTACCGTTACCCAGGGTGTTAAAATTTCTGTTACCTAGATTACTAAATCTAGGGTAATTTGTCAATTGTTTGGTGAGAATTAAGAATCCTTAAAGAGAACCGCCGCATTAGGTTAAGAAACCCTAACAAGCGGATTAAACGCCTCTGCGATCGCCGGAACTATTCGCTTAAATAGGGGGGATTACCCCTAATCCCAGATATGATTATCAATGATATAAATCCTGAGTTTTTATCCCTCGGTTGACCTGGAGTAATTGAGAGAAGGGAGTCCAGGTTTCGCGGGAGGAAGTTCAGGATGGGGTTGTGCAGTGGAGATGAAAAAAGGATAAAAAAATAAAAAGAGTCTGAGTCAGGAAAATAGCGATCGCCTGACTCAGCAGTAGAGAGGTGCGTTAGACAGATCCACCAAGGGACGAACTGCCTTTAACGCTGCTGCATTAATAAAGGACGCACAACCCAATACCCGGCACCAAAGGCACTCACCACAATCAGCAGGATCATAATCAGCAATCCCAATCCCCCGAGATCCGCTCGCTTAACCGGACGGGTGGTGCGACGAGGACGAGTTTCCGGCTGTTCAGTAAATAAAGCTTCTCCCATACCCGGAGTTGCACCCATATCCGTCATAGCGAAGGGAGAACCCACCGCCGAACCGGGAATCCCACTAAGCTGCGGATGAGCACTTTCTGGATGGGGTGTGGCAGAATATGCCGATTCCCCCCGGTGGGTGCGATCGCCACTGCGGTTCACTGGGGGACTCTGGGGTTCCCAAGCATCCACCACCTGCTGTAAATGCACCGCAGATTGAACCACCGTTTCAATTTCCTGGCGCAGTTGTCGATTTTGTTGTAGTAACTGGTGATTTTGAGTCGTGAGGGAATCTAACCGTTCCTGTGCCGTTTGTAACTCAGCGACGACTTCTCGATACAGAGAGATAGGAACCGAAGGAGAATAGGGTTGGGTAGAAGGAGTTGTCGGGGTTGTCGGCAGATTGCCGGAGGCAGTAGCATTTCGCATAAGGGCTTACTCGGGTAGTAGGAGGACAAGAGGCGATCGCAACGGTTCTGAGTCTTTTGATGTTAGAACTCTGCCTCAGATTACAACAACGATTACCTGGCTTCGTCAAGGATTTGCTACAAATCTCTACGATTGAGGCACTGGGCAATCGAGACAGGATAGCATAGACTCCAGATTAGAGGGCGCTCGCCCTGACCCTGAACCAATCTTTACTCTTTATCTTAAATCCTGGCGTCCCGGCATTCAAGGTCCCGGACCCCAAGACTATCCGAATCGGAGTAATTTCTGTCACCATAGAATTAATCACGAGACATTCAGTCCCTATTCAGTCAAAATGAGCAAATCTTCCATGCAGTCCGATGTATCGCCAACCGCCACCCCTGCCGATGACACCCCGCAGATCAAGTATGGGGAACGGGAAATCGAAGAGGGACAGTTAATTACTTTTCCCAATCCCCGAATCGGCAGACGCTATGACATTCACATCACCTTACCGGAATTTACCTGTAAATGTCCGTTTTCCGGCTATCCGGATTTTGCCACCATTTACATTACCTACATTCCGAATGAACGGGTGGTGGAACTCAAAGCGATCAAACTCTATATCAACAGTTACCGCGATCGCTACATTTCCCACGAAGAATCCATCAATCAAATCCTGGATGACTTCGTAGCCGCCTGCGACCCCCTAGAAGCTACCATCAAAGGCGATTTTCATCCCCGGGGTAACGTCCACACTGTGATAGAAGTTCGCCATACCAAACCTCAGACTTAATTCTAAAAAGCCCCCCAGGCATTAAACATTTATTCCTCTGGCCTCCCCCTTTTTAAGGGGGACGGGAGGGGGATCTCCCGGGGGGATCAATCCGGAATGAAAGCAAAAAGTCTATTAATTTTGACCGGCTAAAGAACCGGAGGCGATCGCCACCCCATCGGAACTCGGTTTCTCCTCTAAACTATCCAAAATTTCAATCACTTCTCGCTCAAACGTCACTTGGGCACGATTTGTTTTTCCACCCACATACAGTTCCTTATCCTGTTCTAACGCCCAAACCTGGGAATGAGAAACATAACTCATCATCACCCCCAACATTAACAAACCAAACCCTAAATAAACCATCGGAATACCCGGGTCAGCTTTAATTTGTAACCCCGTACTGCCAATCACTTTCTTAATCTTCAGCGTCACCCCATTCACCGGAGTTTCCATCCCGGGACGCAGACTCGTCATTAATTTCCCTTCCATATCATAGAGTAAAAGCGTTCCCTGTAAATCCTTTGCCAACAGCGAAACCCCTTCACTCAAATCCGGCTTAGTGGGAATCCAAGTTCCCCATAACCGCGCACCACCCCCGGTATTTAATAGCGCCATCGGCAGTTGAAAAATCGGACTATTATTCAACTGAACCTGAACCGCTGAAACACCCCAATCGGTTTGATACATCGTCACCCCACGATACCGCAGGGGTTTGTTCACATGAATGGTTTGGCGATCGCGTTCCTGACCCTCACTATCAATCACCGACAAATCAGAATAAAACTGGTCTATCGTTCCATCCGGCTTGTAATCAATCCAGAATTGATTCACATGAACCGCCCAATCCTTTGGAACTTGGGACATGGAAAACGGACCAGCATCAATAATATTTTGAACCTGAAAGGTTTCCCCACTCGGAATAATTTCCTGAGCCATAAAACCCGTCATTGCACCCAAAATCGACCCTGCCAGAATAATCAACATACTGGCATGAACCAAAATCGGACCAATTTTCCCCATTAACCCTTTTCTGGCATAGAGAGTATTTCCTTCCCGAAATACTAAATAACGCCTTTTTTGTAACAGTTCTTCTAACTGATTTAGATTCGCTTCATCCACTTGAGCACTCAGCGCCAGCTTTTCAAATTGCCGAGGAGTTTTATAAAATTTCCAACTCCGCGCCGCCGTTAAAGCCGGAAATTGATGGGTAAAGGTGCAAGCGGTTAAACTCGAACCAAACAACACCAATAAAGCTAAAAACCACCAAGTCCGATACACATGATCCAACCCTACAACTTGGATCACTTTCCAAGTTAAGAAACCAAAAAGAGCCGGAGATTCGGGATAGTTGGATTGATAAAAAGCGGGTGATTGACCCTGCTCAATTACCGTCCCAGAGATACTAAATACCGCGATGGCTAATAAGAGGGCGATCGCCAATCGTAAATCCCCCAAAAACGGCAACAGTTCCCGCCGAAAAAACTTCTTGGGAACCGACAACCAACTACTTAAACTCTGCGTATCATTTGTCATTTGTTATTTGTCCTTTGTCCTTTGTCATTTGTCATTTGTCATTTGTCATTTGTCATTAGTCATTTGGCCTTTGTCTTTTCTAATGACCAATGACCAATGACCAATTCCTACACCACCGGAAGCAGTCGAAATAAGAGGGAAAAAACGCCAAACCCGACTAAAAGCGCTCCACTAACCGGCGTAATCCAACCGGACCAGCGCCGCACTTCTAACAGCTTTTTAATCGTAGCCGTAAACGTACCCGCCAAAATCAAAGGAGCCACATAACCCGCCGTATAAGCCAGCAATAAAGCCCCGCCTAACATGACATCTTGGGTACTCGCAATCCAAGCCAATAACGTTGCTAAAACCGGGGTACTACAAGGAGAAGCCACCAACCCAAACGTCAGTCCCAACAAATAGGAACGCACCCCATCGGGCACATCCTGGGGAATCAAATCCATCCCATCCAAAGAAGGCAAACGCAACGGTAATGCCTCCAAAAGATTGAGTCCCATCAAAATTGCTATTACGCTCACCAGAATCGGCAAACCAATCCCCACCTGACCATAAACCTGACCCACATAAGCCGCTACAATACCCAATGCAGCGAGGGTAGTAGCTAAACCAAAAGCAAACCAAGTAGACTGCGCCGCTGCCTGAATCCGACTTTGGGCCTCATACCCGCCAATATAGCCAATTGTAATCGGCAGCATCGACAACATACAAGGGGTCAAGCTAGTCAGCAACCCCGCCAAAAAAATAATCAAGACACTCACCCAGGAAAGGTGACTCAATTGGCTAGAAACGAGACCCTCAGCGAGTTGTTGCAGGTGGTACAGAGAAGTTTGCACAGAATCAATCATGCTTTAACCGGGGAAAAGGCCCAATATGAACAATTGTAACGTAGAGGATACCCCGGCGATCGCACAAGTTCAACTCAACCCGATCAAATGGCGATCGGTCCCTTCCCCCGGTTCACCGTCCCGACTTCAGTCGTTTCCGAATATGTGAACTCACAATTTTTTTAAAATTTTGCTCTCAAATCAACTATTTAATTACTTGCTTTTTTGAATTTAATATAAAAATTCGAGAAACATATTTATTTTAAAATAGCTTGTTTTAATCAAATTTATTAAATGAAATAATCCTGGTCATCATGTCAATTGAGAGCCGGAACAGGATGCGATCGCCTCATACCATCCGCTACAATAAAACTAAATCCATTATCAACAGTCATACGAGGTTGCATAATGTCTGTTCTACCTCAAACCTCAGTTTCTGAGATAAAAATTACCTGGCCTAAACTCCCAGACGACTTTGTACTCCCAGACGACCCCGTGGAAAATTTAGAACATCCTTTATTAGCAAATGCCCTCCGTCACTCTTTGACTCCGGAGTTATGCCAAGATGCCTTAATTTCGTCCAACTTTGCATTGTGTGCTGCTATTAATAACCGCCCCATCTGCAAAGCCCCCGATTGGATGTACATTCGTCCCGTGGCACCTTGGTCCAGTCCCGAACCCCGTCGCAGCTACACTCCCCACACAGAAGGACCCATTCCCCTCATGGTTATGGAATTCCTATCGGATACTTATGGGGAAGAATACTCAATGGAATTTCAAAAACGCATCGGTAAATGGTACTTTTATGAACAAATTATTAAAGTACCCCTGTACGCGATATTTCATCCCCAAATGGCTGATTTAGAACTGTACGCTTTAGAATCCAACCGATATCAAATACAGACACCCGATGCTAATGGTTTCTATTGGATTCCCGGACTAGAGCTCTTTTTAGGCGTCTGGCAGGGGACCCGGGACAACCGCACCGGCAATTGGTTGCGCTGGTGGAATGCTGATGGTGAACTCCTGCGATGGCCCGAAGAACGAGAGGAAACTGAACGCCAACGCGCGGAAACTGAACGCCAACGCGCGGAAACTGAACGCCAACGCGCGGAAAATGAGCGCCAACGGGCTGAAAAACTAGCGCAACGGTTGCGTGAGTTGGGAGTAGATCCAGATAGTTAACGAAATGGAGGGGTGTGAAGAATCAGCGATCGCCCCTCCAAGCCATCTCCCTATTTTTTGCGCTCAATCCTCTCGTTCCAAAATTAGGGGAATGTCACCGGAGGCATGAAGTATCCGCAATACTTCTATGCTTTCATCCTGGGTTAGGTAAAAAATCAAATATTTCCCAAAACCCTGGATTTTCCACTTTCGCAAGCCAAGCAAAAGTGTATTTTCTACTTGATAAGGGCTACCTATCCCGGGAGTTTTTGCTAATTGAGAGAAAGTCTGACGTGCGGCATCAAAAAATTGAAGTGCCACATCCATATTGTCTTGAGCTATGTACGCAAAACAATCATCCAAGTCAAGCATCGCCCTCGGCCTGATCGTAATTCGTCTCGTCATTGATTCTGCTGGTGAACTCGCTGTAACAGTTCACTGCGTTTTTGTTCCCACCATTCATCAGTTACTTCAATGGGTTCGCCACTGTGTAAACCTTCTATTAACTTCGCCTCTAGTTGCGATCGCGCGGCTTGTTTTTGGTCTTCACGAATCAAGTGTTCGATGTACTCACTCGCTGTACTATAGCCAGATTCAGCAATCCTTGCTTTTATGAACTCCTGCATAGACTCCGACAATAAAATATTGAGTGGGGTCATGGGTTGTTTCCCTCCAATCCTATCCTCATCAAAATTGTGGCAAATTTTATCAGTTCATGCCCAGCAGACTAAACGGCTATTGTTCAACCAAGGGAGGCGATCTCAATTCTACGCCCTAGGCAACCCTACCGCTTTCTCCGTCCTCTGCCGAAGCGCGATCGCCGCTTATCCGCCAACGACACCACCTCCCCAGCACTACTTTCCCTTGCCACCCGAATCAAAATCCCCGCACACATCAAACTAGCAATCATCGAACTCCCCCCATAACTAAACAGCGGCAGGGGTAAACCCGTCGTCGGCAGCGCACCCGTCGCCACCCCAATATTCAGCAGAGACTGACCAATCATCACCACCATCACCCCGATCGCCACCAACTGCTGCACAATTTCCCGAGTCTTGTACGCCACCAACAACGCCAGCGTCGCATAACTCCCCAGCAGCAGCATCAGCACCATACTCCCGACAAATCCAAATTCCTCGGCATACACCGCAAAAATAAAATCGGTGTACTGAATCGGCAAATACAGCAACTTTTGTTGGGACAAACCATACCCCGTCCCCAAAGTCCCCCCGGACCCCACCGCTAACAAACTTTGAATCAACTGGTATCCATCTCCAAAGCGATCGGCCCAAGGATTTAAAAACGACATCACCCGCCGTCGTTGATATTCCTTGAGGCTAATACTCAACACCGCCAGGAGGAACCCTCCAAATGCCGTACTCCCCAAATAAGAAAACGGTAAACCCGACCCCAAAGCAATCAACCAAAGTGTCATCCCACAAAGGGCCGTGGTACTCAAGTTCGGCTGTACCAAGATTCCCAACAGGACCGCCACGAAAATCACTAACCAATTAATCCGTACCTGCCAAGTCAAGCGGTTCCAGTTTCCAAAAATTCGCGCCGCTTGCAAAATCAGAAAGGGTTTAATTAACTCCGAAGGTTGAATCAAAGCCGGACCCAATTTTAACCACCGGGTGGCCCCATTCACCGTCGTCCCCAATCCCGGCACGATCGTCAGCCAAATCAACCCCAGCAGGATAATTACCGCCCAATCCGTAATGCCTTGAATGTATCGCAGGGGGGTATAAACCAGGACATTGAAGCCGATTAAGCCAACCACAACCCAGATCAGTTGCCGTTTAAAATAGTACAGCCCGTCCCCAAACTCAGCATTGGCACTGGGATAAGAGGCGGAAAATAGCACCGCCAAACCCACAAACAGCCAGAGGAAGGTCAACCATCGCAATAGTCGAGCTTCTAAGGCCCATTCTTTGACGGCAGGATCGAAAACGGGAATCAGTAGGCGTTGCATCCAAAGCAAGTCCGATAACTACATTAAGTTTAGTTCAGTATATTTTATGATTTCCCAAATGAACGCGGAAGGAGGGAACGACTGAAGTCGTTACTACGAACTTTGAGGGGATAACGACTGAAGTCGTTACTACGAACTTTTCCCCCGTCCCCCAAGGACAAATGACCAATGACCAATGACCAATGAAATGCAAAAAGAGGCCCTAAAGACCTCTTTTCATAATCTCATTAAAGCTGGAAGTGCTTTCTGTAGTGATGTCAGTAAGAAGTGAACTACCGAACGGTGAATCGATCAATTACACCGTCGGCTTCCTACCCAGCAGACTGCAAGACCGTAGATTTCTTGCGTCCTCTACTATCTCGACTTACACCTGGGCGATAGGCGATCTCCCCGGTCCCCGAGGATAAAATCCGCAGTCCTTCATCTCTGATATTCTTGGCAGCGTTTATGTCTCTATCGTGCTTCGTTTGACAATTTTCACACTGCCAAGTCCTGACATTCAAGGTCAGGCTTCTTACTTGATTAAGGCAAACATTGCAGGTTTTAGAGCTAGGAAAGAATCGGTCTACTTCAAGGTAAATTTTTCCTTCTTGCTCTGCTTTATATTTCAGCATGGTACAGAACTGGCCCCATCCCATCTGGCTGATGGCTTTAGCGAGACAGTGGTTTTTGACCATGTTCCTGACCGCTAGATTTTCCACCACTATAACTTGGTTTTCGTCTACCATCCTGCGTGATAGTTTATGGTGAAAATCTTCCCTGCATCTAGCTATTTTGTTATGTACCCCGGCTACCTGTTTACGGGTTTTGTTCCGGTTGTTAGAGCCTTTTTTCCTTCTGGACAACCGCTTCTGTTTTGCTCTTAGATTTTTCTCGTGTTTAGCTAACCAACGGGGGTTATCAAATTTAGACCCATCGGAGGTGGTAGCAAAATGAGTCAAGCCTAAATCGATACCTATCGCTTTCCCTTCAGTCGTTTTTTCTGGGATCTCTCTCCCATCATCGACTAGAACAGAGGCGAAGTATTGGCATGAAGCATTCATTGACACTGTGACTGTTCTTATTGCCCCATCAATCGGTCTATGCAGTCTGGCATGAACAATCCCCATTTTAGGGAATTTGATGCCATCTTCTACAATAGAGACATTCTGAGGATAACTAATGGATGGGTTACGGTGCTTTGATTTGAATTGAGGATAAGAAGCCCTCCCTTCAAAAAAGTTGATAAAAGCCCTGGACAAATTTAGGGCAACAACCTGTAAGCATTGGGAATAAGGTTCTTTCATCCATTCATACTCTTTCTTGAGATTAGTTATCTCCTTCTGGATGGCAAAGCGACCTAGACCCTTCCCTGTAGCTTTGTAGGTTTCGTTGGTAAGGTTGAGAGCGTAGTTCCATGCGAATCTGCAACAACCAAAACTTTGAGCAAGGTGTTGCCTTTGCTCGGAGGTTGGGTAAATTCTGTACTTGGTTGCTCTCAACATTACCGTAAAAACAATTTGCGATAATATATCATAACAAGACAATCTCACTGATTGTCAATTTTTAGGGTATCTAACCCTTCAACTCACTTGAGGGGTCCATGTATCCCGACGCTGACCGTTCCGGTACAGCGCGGGACTTATAGCCCTTCAAACTCCCCAGTAGTTAAGATATGCCGGTGTTCATACCGGGTTTGCCAGTGGCAAGCTGAACTTTGATGATTTTGCCGCCCATTTTCATAATCCGTTGCTGCTCTTTAAACCAATTGTCGTAGGGAACAAGCTTGGTGAAATAGGTATTTTGTAATTCCCGCTGGGTGCGAATCCGGCTTTGGCTTGGCACGCAAGCCGTCACTTTGAACATTCTCATTGGCTTCTTGCTCCTGTTTCGGTGGAAAAAATTTGTATCTGAACAAAACTATCTTAATTGAAGCCAGGGAGTCCAGAGTCAATACTAGCTCGTTAAAACTCATCGAAATCTTTTCTCAAGCCTTTGACGATCTAGCACTCACTCTTGACTTCCCTGTCCTCAAAACTAAGTCGAGTTAATCGAGCGTTGTCAGAGTTAGCGATGATTTTTTAATCGCTGCTCTACAGGCTCCACACTCACCATTTAGCTCAAGCCAGAGCAGATGTAGTCGAAGTAGACACCCATTTCTTTACCGGCATCAGGACCTACCAAACCGGCGGTGACTTCTTTCATGGCTTGGATTGCTTGCACGGTTGCACCGATGGGCACACCCAAGGAATTATAGGTTTCTTTCAAGCCATTGAGCACGCGCTCGTCGAGGATGGAGGGGTCAGCCGCCAGCATCGCATAGGTGGCATAACGGAGGTAGTAGTCGAGGTCACGAATGCAAGCTGCATAGCGACGGGTGGTGTACATATTACCACCGGGACGGGTTACATCCGAGTACAGCAGGGACTTGGCAACGGCTTCCTTAACGATGGTGGCTGCATTGGCGCTGATAGCGGTTGCAGCACGAACGCGGAGTTCGCCGGTTTGGAAGTAGCCCTTGAGTTTGTCAAGAGCGGAGTTGTCTAGGTACTTACCTTGGACGTCAGAGGAGTTAATAACAGCAGTAATTGCGTCTTGCATCTTTTATGTTTCCTTAAACTGCGCGATCTGTGATTATTTACCTTAAACGAATGGAGTAGAGAAAAGCTCTACTGCATCGCACCGATAACGTAGTCGAAGTAGGAGCCAGCTTCGGCTGCATCTTCAGCAGACAGTAAGGAAGCAGCTACGTTCTTCATGGCACGGATGCCTTCTGCAACGCCTTCAATCGGGGTGCCGAGAGATTTGTACATTTCACGAACACCGACAATTCCGATTTCTTCAATCGGGGTGACGTCGCCAGCAACGATACCGTAGCTGATCAGACGCAGGTAGTAGTCCAAGTCGCGCAGGCAGGTTGCGGTCATTTCTTCACCGTAGGCATTGCCACCGGGAGAAACCACATCAGGACGCTTCTGGAACAGTTGATCGCCAGCTTGCTTGACGATACGCTCGCGGGATTCGCTCATGATTTGGGCGATGCGAACGCGGCGCTCACCAGTGGTGACGAAAGACTTGATCCGATCTAATTCGCCGGGGCTAAGGTAGCGAGCCTCAGCATCTGCATTCACGATGGACTTCGTGACGATACTCATTAACTACTTCCTCCAACAATGAGAGTGTGTATCCAGATATATAAGATATTAATCTGGGTTTTGCAAGACCTTTCTCGGGTTTTGTGTCTTTAGGTTTTTTTACTCAGTGCTTGGGTTTAAGTCCCTTTTTCCTGAGTTACCCCACTTCTCCCTAGCAGTATTCTAAGGGAAGGTGGTTCACAAAAAAAACTTTTGACTTCGACTGGATTTTGCAAATACGGATATTTTGCATCATGACGTTTACATTCGCACGCCTTACTTAATATTTTGTAACAATTGTGCTCAGTTAAAGGGGGTAAGACCCCTATTTTCAGCCAGTTGGCCCCACTTTATCAAGTTAATGATTGGTAATTGAGAAACCAGGTAGATTCTGCCTCTAAAATTTCGTATCTGTAATTCCACCAGGAGAACCTTTCAGCGAGGGGGGTCCCTAAGACAGGTTCCAGTGGGGCCACTGGCTGGTAAAATGGGCGAAGATGGGGATTATAGACTGGGGATGTTCAGGGACTTCCCCTCGGCGATCGCCTGACATTCAGAGACAGTCAAAGCCATGAGTACATTTTTCGCCCACCGACTCCGAAACAAATTTGTGGCAAGTGCGGTGCAGGACTTTAATCAGGGTATTTCTCAAAGCCCTTTAGATAGAATGCGATCGCCTACAAGTTACAGAGTTTCAAAACCGTTTATTTAGATATTTCTCAGGATTCTCACCCCTTAGAACCGGCAATTTTAGATACACTGGTCATTTTATTAGATTAGACAATCAGCAGCCCATTAAGATCTCGGATATTTTTAGCTTATTCTTGATTTTTGGCAATTTTTAAATGTATTCGAGATTTTCCGGATTCAAAAAATTCCCTTTAAAGCTATTTAGGGGAGGGTCGATGTCTTCCCCTTGCTACTGATACCATTGATTTTATATTGACCTCACCTCTTTATATTAACCTTGTTAGTTGTCATAAAAATTATTGCATTTGTTTAATGGTAATCCGACTTTATCCGAAGAGGATTGGGATGTGGGGGTGAAATAAGTTGCTGAAGCAGCGCTTAGGAGGGGGTTAGAATAGGTTTCATAGAAAAATCAGGGGGCGTTGTTGGAGGCGATCGTCAAGGTTCCAGATATCGGGCGATCGCCTCTCTATTTCTGGCAAAATAATCCATAAAATATAGCATTTCTGATGTCTCTAAAATGTAGCCCTCACCGCAAACCCCTCTCCCTGTTTAATAACCAGTTAACCAAGTACAATCTGCTGGAGTCTCATGGGGGATATGTCTGTGCTGAATGCAAAACTAATTTAGACAAAACCATGTTTCCAGAAGCGGTTGCGACTAACCGGGATTTTACAATAGCCGTCCCGAGTTCAATGAGGCACTTAGACTAAGAGCCGTGTGAAGGGAAACTTTTATGCAGGGTTCTGAATGGGAGGGGATGGAGATGACTTCATTTTCGACCCCCAATAAGGCATAATACCTCATCAATATCCCATTTTCAAGATTGTGGTTATGCCTGATCCTATTTCGCTCTTGCGCCGTGCTAAACGGAAAACCTTGGATCAACTGCGCTCGTGGTTAGATCACTCTCCTCCAGGAGCTAGTGGTCCCTCTGGATTAGCACGAGACTGGATTAGTTATGAAGATTATTGTCAACAAGAGGGGAGATGGCATCTTGTTTATCCAAGTTTGTCTTGCGACTGGAAGCGGTCCAGGACTCATAATTGGGGTAAACAGTCCTTTGATTTTACTAAGAATCTGCGATCGCAGATCCCGGAAACAGGAGTCATTGAAATCCCCAAAGGTCAGGTGATGGATATTCAGGGTTATACCTTCACCAGCAAAAATTTATTTCTCCCTGACCTATCCTATCATCGCAATCGACTGGAGTATGCTAATTTACCTCGTCAAAAATACCCTATTGAACCCGTTACTGGAACTTGTTTATCCTTAATGACTAATGCCTCCAATAATTACTGCCATTTTTTGTTAGACTCCTTACCCCGTCTGCACCTATTTGAGAAGGCTGGATTTAGTTTGGAGCAGGTAGATTGGATTTTAGTTCATAAACCCATGTCAGAAAACGCTTGGAATATTTTTAGACAACTGGGAATTGATGAGTCTAAATGTATTTGGTCTGAGCGTCAACGCGGAATCCAACCTGATCTTTTAATTGCCACAACTCACCCCGGCTTACAGGCACATTATCCTCGCTGGGTTGTAGATTTTATGCAGCAGCGTATTAGACTCAAGCCGAGTCAGCCTCAACGTCGTTTGTACATACCGCGTCAAACAGGGACTCGCAAGATTGCGAATGAGGCAGAACTCTATCCTCTGCTCATAGAATATGGCTTTGAATTATACAATCTAGATGAAGAACCCAATCAACCTCAAGTGTTTCATGAGGCGGCTATTATTGTTGCACCTCATGGAGCGGCTCTTACAAATCTGGTCTTCTGTCAACCCGGAACAAAGGTCTTAGAATTGATGTCCCTTGGGCATTTAAGACCCTATTTTTTTGCCCTATGTCAGGTGAGCGGTTTGGAGCATCACTACCTTGTGGGTCCCACAACACAGCCACTGCCGAAAAATCCAGGTTTATGTAAGTTTGACTTTACAGTTAATCTATCTTTGCTCCGTAAAGCTTTAGCTTATTTGGTGCAATAAAACCCCTCTAGCATTTGGAACTAAAGGGGTGACAAGAATGCTATAAACTTAATGGGATAAGGAACTTAGCTTTTAAGATCCGTAGGGTGGGCCGGTTGCCTCAATTCCTATGGTCAATCACTGATTTTCTGCACAGGCTCACCTTACCCCTACCCCTATAAAAGCGAATAATTTTAACAAGATTAGGGTAATTTTTTGTTCACGGTTCTAAGTCCCAAGCCTTCAGTCCGGAGGGAGTATGTCAAACTGGAGAGAGTCACCCCTTGAGCAAACCCAACTAATGATTGCCATTCCCCACCATATCAGCCCCGACGACTACCTGGCCCTCGATCGCCAAAACCCGATACGTCACGAATACCGACGGGGTTTGGTTTACGCTATGGCAGGGGGTAGCGATCGCCATTCACGGATTGCAATAAACCTCCTGAGTCTGCTCAATGTTCATCTCGACGATAGCGCCTGTCGTCTCTACAATGGTGATGTCAAAGTCAATTACAAAGATGAGTTTTATTACTACCCCGATGCTTTCGTGACCTGTGACCCGCGCGATCGCCAAGACCGCTACATTAAACGTTACCCCAAATTCATCGCCGAAGTGCTTTCAAGCAGTACCGAAGCTTTTGATCGGGACCTCAAATTCAGCGACTACCAAAACCTCGACAGCCTGGAAGAATATGTGCTAATTTCCCCAGATACCCAGCGCGTTGAATGCCGTCGCCGCATCGCTGCCGATACTTGGGAAACTACGATTTATGAGGCAGGCGATCGCATCACCCTCACCAGCCTTGACCTTGAATTTCCCAGCGATCGGCTCTATCGCGGTCTGGATTAACCCCCTCTATCACCCCTGCTATTGTAGCAGCGCTATCAGGGCTATCTCGGCTGTGTTTAGACAGATATCCTGTCATTCATTAACTAGATTATCATCATTTAGCATCAGCATAATAGTTTGGTATAAGGGGTGAAGCTCAACCTGAATAATATCCCACACTATTTGAGGATTAACTATAAAATAAGTATGGGCAATTACATCCCTTAACCCGGCCACCTGTCGCCAGGGAATTTCGGGATATTGCTGCCTCAGAGAATCGGGAATCTGTTTAGTCGCCTCCCCAATAATCAGCAAATTATGAACCACCGCATCTAAGGTTTTGGGGTCTCCAACAAAGTCGGAATAATCCATTCCCTCTATTTAATCTTTTATTTTATCAATGCAAATACAAATATCCTGCAAATATAGCCCTAGCTCACGAGACATAGACCACCTCTCTTAAAATTCTGTCTCGAATCTGAGCCTTAATATCTCCCTGAATAACCAAATCCACCTTCCGTCCGAATAAATCCTCTAAGAAAAACTTTAAATCCATATAGTTTCGGAACGTGGGTGTCCCCTCAAACTCAACCAAAACATCTAAATCACTACTATCGGTCATTTCTCCGCGAACAAAAGAACCAAAAATACCCAAAGATTTAACACCGTAGGTTAACTGAACTTGAGGAAGATACTGTTTTAATACCCCATACACTTCCCCAAAATTACAATCATTTAAACCATTAAGTTCTACCATGACTAAACCCCCCTCTCTTGATAGCTCAGGCAAGCTAAGATATCTTCTTGAGTAAGATAGGGAAAGTCATCTAGGATTTCTGGGTAGGTCATGCCAGAGGCTAAATAAGACAGCACATCATAAACGGTGATTCGCATTCCACGAATACAGGGTTTACCACTGCGTTTGCCCGGTTCTAGGGTGATGCGATCGCCATAGTTCATGGTTTGGACCTCTGTTTCAATTTTTTCAATGATTAATGACTTTGATTTTGCCGGTAACGACATCGTTTCAAGGCAATAACCCATGTACTCATTATGGCTGGCGATGGGCAAGTTTGCGATCGGCCTGCGGGGTCTAACCGCCGCGATGAAATTCCAGATAGAGTTCATCCCGCCACACTGAGAGAGTCGCTGGTACTTGGGTTTCCACCCCATGCAGATAATCCGTTGCCGAGGAAAACGCCAACCGGGGGAAGTGGAGCCACCGCCATAGTCGCCCACCCCTGGCAACCACATGCGATCGGTCCAACCCATCTCATTCTGCCAATCCGCTTCGAGAATCGGGGAACCGCCACAATGAGGGTCCCCAAGTCAACGAGTAAGCCCCAGGGTAAATAGACTCTGAAGCCGAAGCACCACATTGCCGGTTAAGATAGAGAGACAGTTGGCATCTGTCTGTATGAGTGAAACCGTCTACATTGAAACTAGCATCTTAGGCTATCTGACTGCTCGACCAAGCAGGGACCTTGTTGTGGCTGCCAATATTGAGATCACAAGGGAGTGGTGGGATACACGCCGCAGTGATTTTCAACTCTACTCCTCACAAGCAGTTGTGCAAGAAACCTCACAAGGCGATGCTCAAATGGCATCTGAAAGACTGGAAATCATCCGAGATCTTGTCTTACTTGCTCTCGATCAATCTGTGTTTGATTTAGCACAACGGTTTTTGGGCCGCAGTAGTCTTCCGGCAAAAGCTGATGTTGATGCGATTCATATTGCAGCCGCGACGATTCACGGTATGGATTATCTGCTGACATGGAATTGCAAACACATAGCGAATGCCCAAATTCAAAGAAAGTTAGCAGAGATCAGCCTGGATTTTGGGTATGAGTTACCCATTCTTTGTACACCCTATGAACTTCTCGGATATTAATGATGTATCAAGACCCAATTGTAGAAGAAATTCACAGAATTCGCGAAGAGTATTCACGGTCGTTCAACCACGACTTGAAAGCTCTTTTCGCTGATTTGCAAAAGCAGCAAGCTGAGAGTGTCCGAAAAGTTGTGAACTTATCGCGCCAGCGTGGCCTAACAACACCGGGGAATCCGGATCCGGGTTTAAAATTTTGAGAGTTCGACCGTCAACACTACCAGCAAATAGCTCATGGACAGACGTTTTTGGAAAAAAATGGTCGGAGACCAATTCAACAACAAATATCACCTCGTCAAATTCATCGATTCCGGAACGTTTGGCGGCGTTTTCCTCGCCAATGAAATGATTGCGGACCATTTGATTCGACAAGTGGCCCTGAAAATTTTTCTGGTTGATACTTCTCAACTCGACTCGCAAATTGCCAAATTACGCCTCGCTATCCGGCTCAAACATCCTCATTTATTAGATTGTTACAGTTTCAATACCTTCGCCAATTTAATGGTCAGTGGCTTCATGGGAATGTTGATGGATACAGCCCAGACTGGATAAGCGTTTCAAAATCTGACCCAATAAAACTGGGTCAGGTTTTTCCTTAAGCAGTTTTATCGTTTCTTCTGCATAACGGTACCCTCTAAATTGACTTTTGAGATCCAGAACACTGCACAGAGGCCCCTGCTGGGTGACCTTTAACAGATAATGGGATAAATTCACCATAAAAAAGGAAAGATTGGCGGAATTAGTCACCCCGGTCTCCTTAATATTCATAAAGTCTTCTAGTCCCCAAAATTGTTTGGCATCTCTAAAGTTAAATTCTATTTGAAATCGCAGTCGATAATAGTCAATTATTGTTTCACAACTTAAATTCTCATCGCTGGAGAATAAAATGACATGGCTTTGGCTTGAAGTCCGCTGGTTGGTTTTGACTATAATCACGACATTCAAAGATTGGGCAAATTCTTTGTGCAGAAGAGTGGCTTGATAAATCTCCGTGGTGATTTTGTTTTTGTCCGTTGTCTTTTTTTTCAAATACTTGGCAGGAATTTGACCAACCTGAAGCCTGGGTCCATACTTGGCCTTAGTTTTTTCTTTTGAATTAGAGGGTTTGTAAGGAAAAAATAAAGCGGAGTCTTGGCGCAATTTAGAAATTAAATGAAGCTTTAATTGACGAGCCATTTGCAAGGCGTTATTATTACCGAAATGCCCGTCTAGCAATAAATACGTCAAAGGGAGAAATTGATTTGTACAACCCAGCAATCGCGCAATTGCTGCCTTGATTCGCAATAACTCTGGAGTAAAAGTTACTTGTGTTTTGTCTTTATTTTTGCTCCCCGGGGGTCGGCCTCCTTTGTTTTTAACTAGAGCTTTATCGCCCTTATCCTGAAGGGTACTTTCATCAGGAGAGCATGACTTAGAATTTTTCGCTGATTTTTTCTCCGGGGATTTAGCCTGCTTTCTCTCTAAAGCTGCTGCCTTTTCTTCGGGAGTTTTTAGGGTTTGTTCGATGTGAATGGGGAAGGATTTTCTCTGTTGAACACTAACTAAAGACAAAGCAAAGAAAGATAACCCCGGCACTGGCTTGCCGTATAAGCTGGAAAAAAATCGGTCAAGACCGTGAGTTTCTTTTCCAGCTTTGGTGACAACCACTTCATCGCCAGCAAGCAAATAAATGTCATCTTTATTGAACAAATGCTCCCGAAAAAATACCCACAACATTGTCGCCCAAGGTAAAACCGTGTAAAAGAATCGTTGTACCGTGCGATAACTGCCCCCCATTTGGGTCCAGCGAGAAATCCCCAACATGGTCACTCGGCCCTCCATTGCCAGTATGGAAGAAGCAATCCGGCTTAATTGACGCACACTTGTGGTCCCTATGACTGGACTGAGGCATTGTAAAAGTGGTAAGATGTCTTTCATGGGCTAATGTAGGTCTCATTTGTGGTTGTGGTAAACAACAAGTGTACTACGTTGGCCCTCCCTTTTTTTGGCGAAGGTATTGAGTTTAGAACTCGGTTTTGAAGACGATGCCGACGAAGACGAAAAATATTTGGGGTTGGCGATGGAACTGGCCGAAGATTCCTTGAGACAGTATTTGGAAAACCGCCAGACGTTACCGCAGGAAGAAGTTCGGAATATCGTCATTCAAATCGCATCGTTATTGGTGTTTATCCAGAGTCGAAATATTGTCCATCATAACCTCAAACCGCCGAATATTTTAAAGGTGCGTCAGGTGTGGAAAGTGGCAGATTTTGGCCTTTCTCGGATGTTGACCCAAGGAACTTCCACCAAAACCAGTCCAAGTCAGCAAATCGGGGCATTCGCTTATCAACCCCCAGAGTCTTATCAGGGTGAAATTCATCCGGCGTGGGATGTCTGGTCCCTAGGAATTCTGCTTCAGGAAATGTTGACGGGGACGCATCCCTTTGCGGCGACAACAATTCCGGAATTGATGATGAAAGTAATGACGCAGGAACCTGAGTTTCCCCAGGGGTTGAGTCGTGAATTTGTAGACATTCTCAATGGGTGTTTGGCGAAAAATCCAAGGCAACGCTGGACCGCTCAACAGGTTCTCGATGCAGTTCAACCGAGTTCCTCAAACCGTGGAAATACTCTACAGAGTATTGAGGGTCTAGACCTGTCTTCGGAACGTCCGGGAATTAACTATTATAAACTGCGGGATTTATTGGCGGCGAAGCAGTGGGAGGAAGCTGACCTGGAAACGGCGAAGCGAATGTGGGAAGTGATGGGAAGATCTGATAAGGAATGGTTGCGAAGTGAAGATATCGAGCGGTTTCCCTGTAAGGATTTGAAGATTATCGATAAGCTGTGGGTCCACTACAGCCAGGGTAAATATGGCTTTAGCGTGCAGAAGAAAATTTGGTTGGAATGTGGGAGTCCGACATTTCCGATATTTGACAATGATAACTGGGAACGATTCTGTGACCGAGTTGGGTGGAGTTCTGCTCCCGAGTGGATTGATGTGGACGAAGCGTTGTCCCCGTCCCTCCCATTCATGTCCTATATAGGGTATGGGGAGGGGTGGCCATATAGGGTGTCGCTCGCGCTTCTCGCGCGCGGAGACTTGTAGACTGTAACAAATAAAGGCTTCATTCCGCAACAAATTTCTATTGTTGAACCCTCTATACACGGATATTACCGACAGAATAGGTGTTCCCTTGAATTCGTTACCTGGTACCCTTCTTATTCAGGAAACAAAGAAGCCGCCCAAGCCGGATTAAAGCAATTCTCTAACACAAATTACGGCGATAGTTCTGACACAACTTCCGATACGCTGCCGCACAGAGTTCCAACGTCCTCCCCAAACAGGGATCAGGCTTTCTATGGGGTTTTACCGAAAAGGGGTACTTATCTTGTTCCCCCCAAAAAAACCCAGTCTGTCATCCAGACTGGGTTCTCTAACTTGTATCAAGACGAGATAAATTTAATCCAACTTATCTCCCCTCAAAAATTGCATCTCCTCAAGACTAAGCACGAGGATAAGGCACAACATTCTCGCCAAAATAGCGATTGTATTCCGCACCTTCTACCAATGCCGTCACGGCTGCGGCTAAACCGCTTTCAGTCAGTAATTGCTCAGACTCAGCCACTTCAGGGGTTGCGGGAGTGCGACCCAAGAGGTGACGGCAGAGTAATTCAGCCGCTTTTAAACTCGGATAAGGCTTGACAAACCGAGCTTCGTAGGCTTCAGAACTTGCCAACTGACCTACAAACTCACGAACTGAGATTTCACCGCGAATCAGTTGTGCTTCGGCGTGATTCAGGCGGAATTCTACGGGAATTTCTTCACTGTAGATATCCATCACCTGACGATAGATGGCATCGATCGCACTTTCCATCTCATCCGCACCCATCTGCTCAGTTACGCGATAAATCCGCGCTACTTTGCTCGCCGTAGACCGTTGCGGCATCACCCCACTCACGGACCGTCCCACTTGTACCACATCCAATTTATGCGCCGCTTGGGATGCCATAGCACTTGCCATTAGCGGGCCTTTGGTCGGGTCCATCGTGGAGTTGACCGGATCAAAACTTGGTACTACCAAGTCTTTATTCTGCTTCGTCAACTGGTTATACAGCTTCTCCGTATTGGGGAAGTTCGCCGCAGGCAGGGTGGGGAAGCGACGATAAGGAACCGTATCCTCATTAAACGCTTGCAGATACTCCATACTGTTGACCATTGCCGAGATAAATCCTCGGATCCCTTGGGTCGCCAGAATTTGGTTATACTTGCGAATTTCCTGCTGATTCAACGGTGCACGACCTAAGAAATGCTTGGTTCCTAGTTCGATCACCTTGGTGTTCGGATAGGGAGTATAGAATTCCTTGACATACAGCTTGGAATTCCCCAGTCCTTCAATAAACTCCTTAACGGTGATTTCGCCGTTCCGCAGTTTGCTTTCGATCGCGCTGAACTCGTTCTTGATCACATAAGGATTCAAGTCGCGCTCGAAGATTTGGCGGTAAGCGGCTTGAATGACCGCTTGAGCTTCCACCGGAGTGCGGTTGGTGAGCTTGAACACTTTGGTTTGTTCGCGGCGCTTGCCAACCCCTTGGCCGATGCGGTTTTCGATTTCTGGGATAGAGCGATCGGGAACGGTCCCCAGTTCGATAAAGCGCGAGGGTTCCTCTTTCTCAACCTTGAGGTTCTTGTCGCCGATCGTACCAACCCGCAGCGATCGCAGGGATTGACCACCCGGAGTCAGATAGCGCTCATAAGGAATCGTATCTTCCCCAAAGGCTTCCTCGTACTCCTTACTATCGATAAGCGCATCAATCAAAGCATAGAAGCCTTTCTTGGAGCAAATATCAAAGTAAGCATTCATTTCTTGACGTCCGTAGGTCGGGCGACCTAACAAACGGCGGTGAATGTATTCGATCGCCTTACAAACATAAAGCGAACTCCAGTACAGATTTCGGAACACATCCGACTTCGCCAGAGCCCGGATAAACTCGCGCAGCGTAATATCCCCGTTTTCCAGCTTGATTTCGTCTAACTTCAGGCGTTGAGCATCATAGACATCCCGGCCAAACACTTGGCGATAGGCTGCCGTAATCACCCGTTGAGTCGAACTCTCCGAGTATTTGACACTCACCCCTTGCACGGGTTTGACCCCGCCGCGCTTACCATACTGTTTCTGTCCACTGGGGATTTGATCCAGCTTGATCGCCTTCGCACCCAGAGAACCCGGAGACATCCCCCGCGCTGCTGGATTGCTCAGTTGGTTGTTGATGCCAGGACCGCGATGAATCAGAATCCGGCGTGCATCTTTTCCAAACGGTGCCGGACGGTTTTTCGGATTGCGGGTTTCTTTCGGGAAGATCGCCCCAAACTGGATTTCCAGGGGGTCATTCCCCACACCATAAGGGTGCTGATCCGGCAGAGGCCGATTGTAGTCCGCAAACAGGGTGATAAATTGCGGAACTTTGCGGAACGGTGCACTGTAATTAAACAGGTCAAACTGAGGTCCCCAGTTCCGGCACTCTTGGGCTTCTTGGCCCAAACCGCGCAGGTAAGGTACCGTCTCCTCGCCGAAATAATCAGAATATTCCTGAGAATCGACTAAGGCATTCACCAGTGCTGATAAACCGCCTTGGGAAACGATCGCAAAGTATTTGTTAAACTCCTCGCGAGAACTCAGAGCACGTCCGAGGAAATGACGGTGCGCCAATTCCACCACACGGCTGTTGACAAACTTTTCATAAAACTGCTGCCGATACAGGGGTGACAGACCCAAGCGCCGGATAAACTCTTTCATCGAGATGGTCCCGTTCTTCACCTGAGATTCCAGGTAAGAGACGCTCAAGCTGTAGGCGCGAGTAATATCCCGCTCAAAAACTTGCCGATAGGCTGCTTTGATCACCTCTTCTTTTTCCGAGGACGAAAGTCCCGTCTTCATGACGAACTTCTGACGACGTTCGGAAGCGAGGAAGTAAATTTGCGGCAGTTGCAAGCCTTGTTTGTCACTGCTGCCGGTTTGACGGACTTTATCCGAAGGCGTCGGCGCTTTGAATTCGGTAATCAAAACGTCGAAATATTCGCCGATCAGGGTCCGGCTGGCTTCATCCTGCTTGAAGTAGCCTAAAGATGCTGCCTTCATTTCCTGCAATGCCACCAGGGTTGCGGAAGAAGAACAGGCTCTTTCAATGATTTCCCGCAAACCGCGCACGTTCACGGAAATGATGTTCGGGTCTCCAGCGACCATTGCGTAGGTCAGGTAACGCAGGAACCAGCTCAAATCCCGCAGGGATTTGGTCATGTTTCCAGGACCGTACCGAGCAATGTTAATCGGTTGGAATCCGGCGGGGGTGGGGCCGCTAGATGAACTGAAAATGTTCCGCAAGCCTTCTAAGAACCCACCTTTGCTTTCCACGTATGTGGTGGTTCCCAGCATCATGCCCTGTTTGACGTCTTGATTCGCACCGATGGGGGCTTTAATCACCATCGGTTCTTTTGGTCTTTCCAAGAACGCCATCGGCGATCCACCCGTGAAAATCCGGTTGGCGGCACGGGATACGATCAGTTCTGAATTTTTGGTCAGAACTTCAGCAATCTCCAGCCGTTTGGTTCCAGATTGGAAAAATGTCTGGAGTTCGGTCAGTTCGCTTTTTCCCGGAAAGCGGTCTTGTTGTTCCGCTTGGGAAATGGTCGCAACGGGGACGGTTTGATAGAGTTGCGGACGCGCAACTGAGCTTCCACCACTTGCCTTTACAGTCATCTGATTTCAAAAGCTCCCAATAGAATTATCATTTTGTGGCATCAATGGGTTTAGATGCCGCTTTAAATTGCCACACTGAGTCAGGATGAAGGATTGACGTCGATAAGGTTGTCCTTAATGTTGGCTTCCTCCCTTCGGCTTTCCCATGTCCTTTCACCCACTATCGGGGGTTTACTTTGACATAGTTTTTAGCTTAAAACGATTCGGTATCACCCCCTCTTATGTTAAGAATTATGTAGAACTTTGACCCAGTGGCTATCGTGCCATCATATTGGATCGCGGCACCTAACTGAGAAAAAAGATAAGTTTTGTTACGTTCTGAATTGTGAACTATAAATTGGTAATTTCAAACCTGTGATTTGTTGCGGGTTAGGGGGCTTGGCGATCGCCCTTGCCCCAGTTGTGTTTCTGTCCATCATCTATCCATCATCTTGCGATTATGCCGAACTCTGAAGAGATTACTGCTGCGGTTAGACAACTTTATGATACTTATCCGTTTCCCCCGGAAGTCCTCCTCGATGAACCGCCTCCGGGGTACAATTGGCGCTGGACTTGGCCTGCGGCTTATGCCTTCTGCACTGGGCGCAAACCCGCAACTCAGGCGGTGCGGATTTTGGATGCGGGATGCGGGACGGGTGTAGGAACGGAATATTTGGTGCATTTGAACCCGGAGGCGCAGATTACGGGGATTGATTTAAGCGGGGGGGCCTTAGAGGTAGCCCGCGATCGCTGTCGGCGTTCTGGGGCCTCTCGGGTGGAGTTCCATCATCTCAGTATTTATGACGTCGCGCAACTGGAAGGGGAATTTGACCACATTAATTGTGTGGGGGTCTTGCATCACCTCCCGGATCCGATTCGCGGGATTCAGGCATTGGCGAAGAAGTTGGCCCCTGGGGGAATTATGCATATTTTTGTGTATGCGGAGTTAGGACGCTGGGAAATTCAACTCATGCAACAGGCGATCGGGCTGCTGCAAGGGGAGAAATCCGGCGACTATCAAGAAGGGGTGAAAATCGGGCGGAAAGTGTTTGCGGCATTACCGGAAAATAACCGTTTGGTCAAGCGGGAAAAAGAACGGTGGGCGATGGAAAATCACCGGGATGCCAATTTTGCTGATATGTATCTCCATCCCCAAGAGATTGACTATAACATCGATACCTTGTTTGAGTTGATTGATGCGTCGGGGTTGGAGTTTTTAGGGTTTTCCAATCCAGACTATTGGAATATTGAGCGGTTGTTGGGACAGGATACAGAGTTGATGGCAGAGGCGCAAAAGTTAGGCGATCGGGCCCGATATCGACTGATTGAACTCCTAGATCCAGAAATCACTCACTATGAGTTTTTCCTCGCCCGTCCTCCCCTAGTTAAAATGGACTGGGAGAATGAGCAAGCCTTGTTAAAAGCCATTCCCGAAGTGAGCCTCTGTTTACAAGGATGGCCCTCACAACATTTATTTGATTACAACTATCAACTCGTCACCTTATCGGAGGATGAGTTTGACTTCATGAAAGGCTGTGATGCCAATTCCCAGGAAGGGGAGGGAATGAAAACTGTTGGAGAGATTTTAGCAGGAGGGAAGTTGGATTTAGAGGGAGTGAGAAGTCTGCAAAAACGGCAACTGATTTTACTGAGTCCCGCAGGCTAAAGCCTGGGGCTATACAAACAAAGCCCGCCTGCGCGGGCTAATCCGGTCCCCTCTCCTTGGCAAGGAGAGGGTTAGGGTGAGGTTCTTCCCACGGCCCCGGTAGCGACAAGGCTGATGAGGGCTACACGAACAAAGCCCGCCTGCGCGGGCTATCATAAAAAAATAGCTTTTAAAAAAGTAGATTGGGGCATGATTGCTGGCTACTCTAAGGAGTATTAGTAATTTCCACAATCATTTCTCCTTGGCGTAACTGCTCTAACGCATCCGGCAAAGTAGCCATTAACAATTGTCGCAAGCTGCGATTAGTGACATTGCCACAAGTTAGCCACAAAATTTGAGGAGGCGAGCCTAAACGACATACCAAGTCGATGAAATCACTATCTTTTGTCATAATTACCACATTTTCGGCTCTTGCGGCTTCAAAAATTTCCATATCTTGAGCATCCCGAAGCCCTAAATCCCGCAATGCACTCGCTTCCAAACCCAAGGTTTTTGTCAGCCAATTTGCCAGAGTGGGCGGCAGTTGAGCATCGATCCAAATCTTCATGCCGTTAGTCTAGGAAAATCAGTGCGTCTTGCAGCAAATAGCAGACACGCTTGAATATCTGCGAGTTCCAAATCCGGAAAATCTTCTAAAACTTCAGTAATGCTAACATTTTCCGCTAACATTTCTAAAATATCGGTAACTCGAATTCGCATCCCTCTAATACAGGGACGACCTCCACATTGACCCGGAGTTTGAGTAATCCGGTTTAGCAAGTCATTCGTTAAGTTCATAATCCGTTTTTGTGCTTAATCAGTCATTAGGTTCTGGGATTAATTAGAGCATAGCATCACCCACTCAACCTTTGAACCTTTAAAAAACCCGGGTTTAGAGATTTTGATAGAAACCCGGTTTCCGAATCCAAGCCAAGAGACTATTGCTGGGCTTCCATATACGATCGCAGTAAACGATTAATCTCCGTCTGATAACTCTGACCTTGAGATTTAAACCACTCCAAAACATCACTATCAATGTTTAAAGTGACTTGAGTTTTCGTCTGAGAATTAGGTGAACCTCGCCTCACTACTGCCTTAGCAACCATTTCGGACGTAATTTCTGGACAATCAGAAAAATCTATTTCTTCATCAGTCATCCGATCTAGGCGGTTCCAGTCAGTTTGAGAGTTGCTCGAAGTAAATTTGTTGTTCATATTTAGTAGCTTTTCTCGCAGAAATAATCCGAATACATTCTTCTCTTTCTGTATGGACAACAGCGACCACTCGCCCTTGCAACAAACCAAAAGTCACAAATCTCTGCTCTCCATAATTGAATCGGTCATCTTCAAACGTTACGATATTTCCATCAAAAATAATGGAAACATCAATAAAATCAATGCCATGTTTACGGAGGTTCGTAAGACGCTTAGTTTCATCCCATTCAAATTCCATGCCTTGACTGTTACTACATATTGTAATTAAATTTTGCCAAAAATTCATATTAACAGAATCAAAGGCCGAAGTTTCCACCCCTGCTGCAAAGATGACCGAGGGTGAATATGCGATCGCCCTCATACCCTGACTCAGTGATGACTACCGCAATTTCTGGCAACTGCTCGCGATTGGGTGACAACTATCCTGACCGTGGTTGAACAATTTGAAAGGATAGGGGGCGATTCTCGTTCCCAGACGCTTCGCGATCGCAACAAACTCCTGTGAGACAAAACCTCTCCCAAAGGCTTTCCGCCCAATCAGCCGAATTTGATATCCGCCATTGAAACCTGGTTAGGAGAGATTTAAGCAGCCACCAAGAAACCCGGTTTCCAAACCCTCACCCCAAGTTCTCAAATTCGCTAAAATATAAGCAAACCCTAGCCTTCAGCTAAAATATGGAATCAATTGTTAAATTTATTGTTTCTACGCCCCTAGGGTTCACCGTCCGTACCACCGAAAGCTACTGGCAAACACTGCTTATCAAGCATCCCGATATTACCCATTATGAAACTGAAATTCAGCAAACCCTTAATCAACCCGATGCCATTTACCAAAGCCAGCGCGATATTGATGTCTTGCTATTTTATCGCACCCTCAAAGCCAAAAGATGGCTCGTTGCCGTTGCTCGGCGTTTAAATGGAGAGGGTTACTTGATTACAGCTGACCAAACTGATGCAATTAAAACAGGAGCAAAATTATGGCCCAAATAAAAGTCTTTTACGAACCAGAAACCGAACTCTTAACCATTTTTTGGCAATCTCCCCGCCCTAACCAAATTGCTACGGAACTTGGGAATGATATTATCCTTTTCAAAGATGGAGATACCAATGAACCCATTGGCATCGAAGTCTTATCTTATCGCCCTGGAGACGATCGCCTGACTGGCATCTCCCTAGAACTCGGTCAACAAAACCTTATTAAAACCTGAAAAAATCCACTGAACTCAAATCTAAACAAAAATCGTCTTCCTCACGGACGACACCCTAGAAGCGTCCTTAAAAGGCTTTTCCCCCAATCAAGCGAATCTGATATCCGCCATTGAAACCTGGTTAGGGGATAGTGTACATGGGGTTCTCCCTGAAACTTGAGATAAAATTGAGTAGTCCTAATCGAGGAGAAGTTGGGCTGGAGGCGATCGCCGCTATATATTCCAATCCAAATTGGGCAATCAATCCTAATCATTCATCCCTGAATTGCTAAATATCTTGGGGAAATTCTACATCTTCATAAAGCATAGAAATCGGAAAACAAAAGTCAACAGCGGTCAGGTTAATTTCTATTTTCGATGGTTCAGTATTCAGTTCGTCCAATGAGTAAAACGTGAGTTCCCATTTTCCCCGTTCATTGAAACAGTAATAATCAACGCTGATTTTTTCAGCACTAATCAGGACATATTCTTTTAAACTGGGGATGCGGCGATAATGTTTAAATTTATCCCCTCTGTCAAAGGCTTCCGTACCTGGAGAAAGAACTTCTACTAACAAGCAAGGAGAGTAAACAATTTTTCGAGCATTTAGGTCCTGGGAATCGCAAGTTACCATCACATCAGGATAGTGAAAGGGACCGTTTTTAGAAACCCCGAGTTTTGCGTCTGCCATGAAAACTTTACAGCCTTTACCCCGGAGGTGATTTTTCAAGGCAGAGGCTAAGTTAAGGGCGATCGAGTTGTGAGGAAGAGTTCCTCCCGTCATCGCAAATACTTCGCCATTAACATATTCGTATTTAATCGGCTGTTGTTCTTCCCAGTCCAAATACTCTTGGGGAGTCATGCGCGAAAACTGCTGATTTGCTATCATGGCTATTCTCTAATTCATTGAATTCCTAAACTTTAACCCCTGCTGAACCGTGATATTGGAAGTTATAAAATTTTATGTCTTCTGTATCTTGATTGCCTTTAATATTCTTTTTAAAAGCGCATTTGAAGGCAGACCTGAAACTAACTTTTATGATAATTATTCAAGCAATTCTTTCAATAAATTAATCTGGCTAGAAAATGTAAGTTCCCCTTGCTTTTCTTCCTGCTTGGCTACTTGAAGATTCTCATAAATCTGGTCCCGAGACTCTTCACGAAGATACTGCTGTAACAACAGGGAAAGTTCTCTTTTTTCATCGGTAGAAAGACTCTTGATGACATCAACTACATCATTAAATCTCATCATTAACTAAGCCTCATGATGCTGAACCGCCTTTAATGATATCCCATTTTGCTATAAACTAGCCGACACACCCCCACAAAAAAAACGCCTGAGCGAACTCAGACGCATAAAAGGGATGAATTGTCAAGCAGAATTTAGCGTTGCATTCCGGCTGCACCACCGACCACTTCCAGGATTTCCTGGGTGATGGCGGCTTGACGTGCTTTGTTGTAAGTCAAGGTTAATGTATCCATGAGTTCGCTGGCGTTTTCGCTGGCGTTGTTCATGGCAGTCATTCTGGCTGCTAGTTCGCTGGCGGCTGCTTCTTGCAAGGCACGCAATAACTGGTTATTCAGATATAGCGGTAACAAGGCTTCCAGAATTTGAGCCGGGTCTTGCTCGAAAATCATGTCCCGAGGGAAGGCTTCCGGCGCAGCAGTCGTAGCGACTTTTTCGCGTTGGACGTCGAAGGAACCGCCTTTGCTGGTGAGGCGGAAGACTTCATCGTCTGGCACTTCTAAGCCTTGGCGATCGAGGGGTAACAGGGTTTGGACGACGGGTTTGGAACTGATTAAAGACACGAATTTGGTGTAAATCAATTCCACGCGATCGACGCTTTCCGAGAGGAACAACGAGAGCACTTCGTCTGCAATTTCTGAGGCTTCTTTTGCTGTTGGAATCTGTTCTAAGCCGATGTAGGAGGCGTCAATGGGGCAGTTGCGTCGGCTGAAGTATTGATTGGCTTTCCGTCCGACAATCACCAATTTATAATCGAACCCTTCGGCTTGGATTTCTTTAATCCGAGCTTCGGCGCGTTTGATGATGTTGTTATTGTAGCCGCCACACAAACCCCGATCGCCCGTGACAACGAGCAATCCTACGGTACTCACTTCGCGCTGTTTCAACAAGGGCAAGTCCACATCTTCAAACCGCAAACGAGTCTGCAATCCGAACAGGACCTGGGCCAAGCGATCGGCAAAGGGGCGAGTTCCGAGAACTTGTGCTTGTGCGCGTCGCACCTTAGCTGCTGCCACGAGGCGCATGGCTTCGGTGATTTTTTTCGTGTTTTTTACTGACTGGATGCGATCGCGAATCGCCTTTAGATTTGCCATAATCCCAAATCAAGAATCAAGAATTTAAAATTAAACCTAATGCATGAAGAATTGAGAATGAAGAATCTAAGAAACCTTCCATTCTTCATTCCCAATTCTTCTCAAGTGTCGGTCCTACAGAGTAGCCATGAAAGACTGAGTGAATTCGGCGATCGCCTCTTTCAACAAGGTCTCAGCTTCATCGGTCAATTGCTTGCTGCTTTGAACGATTTCGCCGTATTTCGCCTTGCTGGTCCGCATATACTCACGCAGACCTTTGGTAAAGTCGGTGATTTTTTCCACCGGAACTTTATCCAAATAGCCATTAATCCCAGCGTAAATAATCGCAACTTGCTCACTCACGGGCAAGGGCGAATATTGATTTTGTTTTAACAGTTCACGCAGGCGCTGACCCCGGGCCAATTGTTGCTGGGTGGAGGCATCCAAGTCGGAAGCAAACTGAGCAAATGCTTCTAATTCAGCAAACTGAGCTAATTCCAGCTTCACTTTACCGGCCACTTTCTTCATGGCTTTGGTTTGTGCCGCCGAACCCACTCGGGACACGGAAATACCGGCGTTCACTGCCGGACGTAAACCGGAGTTGAACAAGTCAGAAGATAAGAAGATCTGACCATCGGTAATCGAAATCACGTTGGTCGGAATGTAGGCAGAAACGTCACCGGCTTGGGTTTCGATGATGGGTAACGCTGTCATGCTACCTTCGCCCATTTCGGTGCTGAGTTTAGCAGCACGTTCCAATAAGCGAGAGTGGAGGTAAAACACATCCCCAGGATAGGCTTCACGTCCGGGGGGACGACGCAGCAGCAAGGACATTTGACGATAGGCTTGGGCTTGTTTGGACAAGTCATCGTAAATGACCAGGGTGTGCTTGCCTTTATACATGAAGTATTCAGCAATGCTTGCGCCGGTATAAGGGGCGAGGTATTGCAGGGTGGCGGGTTCGTTGGCGTTAGAAGTAACAACCACGGTGTAGTCCATCGCGCCTTTTTCTTGGAGGGTGGCGACGACTTGAGAAACCGTGGAGGCTTTTTGACCGATCGCCACATATACGCAGATCACGTCTTCACCCTTCTGGTTGATGATCGTGTCAACGGCGATCGTGGTTTTCCCGGTTTGACGGTCACCAATGATTAACTCACGTTGTCCCCGTCCGATGGGAATCATGGAGTCAATAGCGGTGATACCCGTTTGCATCGGTTCGTACACAGAACGACGCTCAATGATACCAGGGGCTTGAGATTCCAACAAGCGGCTTTCGGTGGTGTTGATGTCGCCTTTGCCGTCGATGGGACGACCCAAAGCATCCACAACCCGGCCAATCATCGCGTCTCCCACGGGGACCTGAGCGATTTTGCCGGTGGAAGTCACGGAAGATCCTTCTTGGATATCGTGACCGTCACCCATTAACACCGCACCCACGTTATCTTCTTCTAAGTTGAGGGCGATACCAACGGTGCCATCTTGGAATTCTAAAAGTTCGCCGGACATGGCTTTTTCCAAACCATAAATCCGTGCAATTCCGTCTCCAACTTGGAGCACGGTACCCACGTTAGAGACTTTAACGTCTGTATCGTAGGACTCGATTTGCTGGCGAATAATATTGCTAATTTCGTCGGGTCTGATGCTGATCATCTCAGTTTTTGTTAGGGGTTGCTGGGTAGTTTTTTCTGTAGGGTTTAGGGAGGGTCGGTTCCCTAATGATTTTCTGTGGGTTAGCTGTTGCTGCCTAACCGCACACCAATCCGCCGCAGTTGTCCGCGTAAGCTGGCATCGAGGACTTGCGAACCAACTTTAATCACGACACCACCAATTAAGTCAGCATCGATTTTCGTTTCGAGTTCGACTTGTTGCGCGGAGGTAATTTCTTTGACCTTATTCCTAACGCCTTCCTGTTGTGCTTCATTCAACGGTACTGCGGAGGTGACTTCAGCGAGTACGGTTTGATTGAGCTTCCGCAAGAGCATTAGGTAATAGTTAGCAATTCCTTCGATGAAGGGAATGCGTCTGCGATCAATCAGCAACATTAAAAAGTTGCGGGTAAAGGGTTGAACTGAATCCCCTAGAATTTGCCCCAGGGCATTTTTTTTGTCCGATTCTTTGATAATCGGACTGCCAATAAATTGAGCCAAATCGGGAGATTCTTTCAACAAGTTCAAAATCCCTCGCATATCCTCGCCAATTTCTTCTGTGAGGTTATGCTCTTGCGCCAAGGACATCAAGGCTTGCGCGTAAGGTTCAAAAACTTCTGACTGGATGATACTCATCGATTGCCTCCGAGCATCGCAATACTGTTATCAATGAGTTGTTGTTGTTTGCCTTCGTCGAGTTGGCTTTTGAGTTGACTTTCAACTCGTTCTAATGCCATTGTTGCAACTCGTTGGCGTAATTCAGCCATTGCCCGTTCTTTAGCGGCGTTGAGGTCTTGTCCGGCTTCTGCTCTTAAGCGTTCTAAATCTTTTTGAGCTTGGGCGGCAATTTGTTGTCTTTCAACGGTGGCGCGTTCTTGGGCTTGGGCTTTGATGTTTTCAGCTTCAGCTTGAGCTTGGGCTAGTTTCTGCTGTTGGTCCGACAGTTTTGCGGCTGCATCTTTCTGACGTTTTTCAGCTTCTTTAATGGCAGCTTCGATTTTGGCGCGGCGTTCGGTTAGAATGTTTCCTAAAACTTTCCGACCGAAGTAGAACAGTACGCCAATGACGATCGCCAAATTAACAATGTTGGTTTCAAAAAAGTCTAAGTTAAGACCGAAACCTCCTTCTGCTGCTCCTTCTGCATGAGAAGCGAGCAACCAAAAAGTTCCCAGAATCATAAGATCGATAACTTCCTTTACTTAATGCCGTCGTTCGTTAGATTCGTTAGAATGTTTTTACTGTTTAGAGGAAAAGTTTGATATAATGCTTTGCCTCTAATATCCCTCTAACTCTTGACTAAGTTGGTGCCGACGAGTTTTTCGAGAATCTGGCGACTTAAGGCATCGACTTGCTGTTCTAAGGAGCTCATCGCTTCTTGCTTTTGCTGCTCGATTTCTCTTTGAGCTTGCTCTCGTTGAGCTTGACTTTCTCGCTGGGCTTCGGCGATTTGGTCTGCTGCGGTTTTCTGGGCTTCTGCTTGCGCCTGAGCGATAATCTCTTGCGCTTTTTTCCGACTTTGGGCTAGTTCTTGTTCGTACTGCCGTGCCAAGGTTTCTGCTTTTGACAGGCGTTCTTTAGCGCTTTGTTCGCTGGACCGAACATATTCGTTGCGATCGTCGATCGCCTTGCCGAGAGGCTTATAAAAGATCGCGTTTAAAACTACCGCCAAAATTATGAATTGCAGCGCCATGATCGGTAAGGTGGCGTCAAAATCAAATAGCCCACCTTCCTTTGCCGCTGTTTCAGCGGCTAGTAAGATCGTCCATTGAATCATAGTAAATCAGCCGCTATTGCTTTCGGGGGTTGAACGGGATGGAAATTGAAACAACAGCGCCGGTTGTAGAGAGGTGATTTAATAATTTATTTAATCACCCCTCTACCCCTGGCACCGCTTTAATCTTCTTAGGCGAAGGGGTTAGCAAACAGCAACACGAGTGCGACCACCAAGCCGTAAATCGTGAGTGCTTCCATGAATGCCAAGCTCAACAGTAATGTCCCCCGAATTTTTCCTTCTGCTTCTGGTTGACGGGCAATCCCTTCTACTGCTTGTCCTGCGGCATTACCTTGACCGATACCAGGGCCGATCGCAGCCAAACCAACAGCAAGGGCAGCAGCGATAACGGAAGCAGCAGCAATTAATGGATCCATGATTGGTTGTTTCCTTTAGTACAAAATGAACGATGAAAAGAATGAACGAACTCAGATTTTGGCGGTTCGATCGCGCTCAAAATCTAACTATCAAATCCTAATTTTAGTCGTGATGTTCTTCGCCGTGGCCTTCCATCGCTTCACCGATGTAGACCGCCGCTAAAGTGGCGAAAATCAGGGCTTGGATCGCACTGGTGAATAGTCCCAAAATCATCACCGGAAGGGGGATGAATAAGGGCACCAACAACACGAAAACCCCCACCACTAACTCATCTGCCAAGATGTTTCCGAATAGACGGAAACTCAGGGAGAGAGGCTTGGTAAAATCTTCCAGAATGTTGATGGGCAAAAGGATCGGCGTTGGCTGAATGTATTTAGCAAAATACCCCAAACCGCGCTTGCGTAATCCGGCGTAGAAATAAGCCAAAGATGTCAGCAAGGCCAGTGCTACAGTGGTGTTGATATCACTGGTCGGTGCAGCTAATTCGCCGCCCGGAATGTGAATCAGCTTCCAAGGCACCAACGCGCCAGACCAGTTGCTCACAAAGATGAACAGAAATAATGTGCCAACAAAGGGCACCCAAGGCCGATATTCTTTCTCTCCGATTTGGCCTTTGGCTAAGTCTCTAATAAACTCCAGGGCATATTCCATAAAGTTTTGGACGCCACCGGGGATCCGTTGGATGTTCCGAGTAGCTGCCAAGGAGGTGACAATCAGGGATCCCATCACAAACCAGGAGGTTAATAACACCTGACCGTGAAGTTTCAGACCACCAACTTGCCAGTAGAAGTGCTTGCCTACTTCCAATTCGGCGATCGGGAGCGAATTAAAGGCGTTTAAAACCTCTAGCATATCCATTAAGCGGGGTTCCAGAGGGACTGGATGGTTTGCAAAATGCCTTATCCTATTTGGAGTCCGGCAAAAGGGTCGTTTGAAGGACGTAGACGAGGAGCGCGGCTTTATATGTCAGGAAACCCAGAAATATAGGCATCACCTGTAGCTGATCCCACTGAGTTGCTACTATAATCAACCCAATGAACATCGCCAGTCTGCCTTTACTCAGACTTTGTTTCTGATTGCCTAGGCGCTCAACATCTCTTGCCAACATTCTCAAGTAAACCACACCCGTGCACGCCCCGATCAAATAATTCAGGGCAATATTGAGCGAATAATAGAACCAAACCGAGACAAACACGACGGCTGTAATCACAAGGGTAGATACCAACAACTTTTGTTTAAGCTGATGGTACTCATCCATTGAGGAATTTTCCTGCGCTGCGCGAGTCTCGGTAGGATCGAGTTCTCGCTCTGGGGAAGTGGGTTCTTCAGAAGGGTCTGACAAGTTCACTCTTAGTTAACTTATGCCCAGATGGTTACACCTGGACGCTAACAGGCCAAAATGAATAATATCACGCGGCGGTAACATAACTTAAAAAATAATAAATTAATCTAAAACGGGAATTTTTATGGATCCAGTGTGGTTCTTTGTCTTTGGGGGATGGGGAGGCTATATAGCGTTGCTCATGTCTATAAAGGTTTAGCCCTCACCCCAAACCCCTCTCCCAGAACGGGAGAGGGGCTTTAAATCGTACCTCTGACCAATGACATAAGACCAATGACCACTCCCCCTGTTGCCCGCTTATTCCGACTCAAACGATTGACTGTTAAATTTGAGAGTCCGGCAGTTTTCTAGGACAGTGCGCGCGATATCATCGGGGACGCCTTCCGGAATTTCCGCTTCGATTTCCAAGGTGATTTTGACTTTGGCCTTATTTAGAGAGATCAGGTGCTGGATGACCTCCTGGACGATCGCAGGGACATCCCGATTCACCCGCATCGGGTCAATCTCTACATTGCCATAAAATCGCCGCAGAACAGTAGCCGTAATCTCTTCCAACCCTTCACCTTCACCGGGATTGCCATCCCCCGCAGTCCGGGAGGATGACCCATATTCTGAGGTAGGAGACTGGAGAACAGAAGTTTTCGACGGGAGACCCTGGGTTGCTGCGGCATCCAAGCGGTTGACTCTTGCCTCTAAATCAAACTGCTGTTGAGCAATTTCGGGTTTGACCACCAAACTTTGAGGACTGATACTGGGATTAATCCCGGTCCCCGCCTGCAACCCCAGATATTTTCCGGTTTCTTCGTCAAATCCTTCTGCATAGGCAAAGTTATCCGCCCAAACCGTTGAGGTTACCCCATTACTAATCGTTGCCAAAAGAACGGTCGGATTTTTAAATCGGGGTAGATAGAGATATTGGGCGAGATATTCCCAAAGGCGTTTGAGGTCAATGTGGTTTGTTTCCCGCCATAGAAAGCGGTCCAGGGCTTCAAGTCGCAGGTTAGTGGCAGCGTAAATGTCCAGCAAATCCCCTTCATAGACGGCTTTTTTGCTGGCCCGAGCGATTGGGGACTCTGGCCCGGACAATCGTGTTTCTTTCCATTCCAGATCCCCTTTTGGGTCCGGTTGGGTGGGAATCAAGAGCCATTGATAGGTATCCCAGAGGATATTATCAACATCTTTGTTTGTACCATCCCGCTTTGTTTCGGCCTGAGTGCGTTGGAAATTATCTAAATTAAGCGTCTTCTTTTTATCATCGGCCAGGATAGATTCCCACGCTAAATATTGAGCGACATTTTTCTCTAAATTTTCGATTTTCGTTTGATCCGGCGCGAGGAATAGTAGGGTGTTCCGGTAATAGCGAGGACCACTCCCTTTATGGTTGAGGGCATCCTCTACATATTTTCGAGCGGGACTGTCTTTGCTGAGACGAATATGGGGAGAGACGGGAGAGAGAACAACCAGACGGACTCCTAAATTGGGGTCGTCGGGAATGTCCGAGGTGGATTCGGGGGCGACATGGATGGCACTGAATTCTCCTCGATCGCGATCGCCTTTCAACCGTTTAATAATCTCCTCCCAGACCAAATAGCGATCCTCTAAGAACTGACTCCCCCGTTCTTGTGCCGTCCGATTCACGTTGGGTTGAGTGGAAATCCAGTACCGATTCCCATCCAGATACAAATAAGTTCCTTGGTCCGATAATCGCCGTAAGGCATCCCCAAACGTTGCCACGCTTTCCCCCGGTTGGACACAACCGAGCTTGATGCGACGGTCTTCTAAACCCCGATTGGCAGCCCGTAGAGTGGGGGCAGAACCCATGTAAATTGTGCGAGTGACGCGACGGCAGGCGGAGTAACGGCCTAAATTCGGATTCTGGCGGTCCAGGGCCAAGGGCAACGAATTAGGCCCGTCCACATCTTTTTCAATCACGGGAATCCAGTGATCTTCTAGATACCGAGTCAGTTCTGACTGAACCTGGGAATCATCCATTGGGACATGAGCTGGCATAATCAGGAGACTTTGGTCATTGCGTTCCCAGAGGGAGTGAATAACTTTCGCCATCAGACGCAGAACCCCGCGAGTGCGCTGGAATTTATCCAGACTAGACCAGTCGGAGTAGAGGCGTGTAAACAGTTCTGGATGAATGGGATATGCTTCTCGCATCCGGCGTTCATAGTCGCCTTCTTTACATTCTGCCGGGAATTCCTGACTCTGAGTGCGGTAGAGTTCTGCAAAGGCGCGAACCACTGCATCGCGCTGGACAAACAGACTGGTGTCTGAGGTGGGTTGAAAGAGACGCCGCCGGACAATTTCAAAACTTTCGTCAGCGCTTGCGGGTCGCCAGGGAGACTCGACCCGCCCGATCGCATTCTTGAGACGGTCTAGGGCCTCTTTCCCCCGTTCCCCCCCAATTTCAATATCTGAAGAGGGAATACTCACTACCAACAGGGTTTTTTTAGCGTTTTTGGCCGACTCACTCAGGGTTTGGGCAAAGGTGAAGTGAGTATCAAAATCTCCCGCAGGGAGGTCACTTTTATGGTGCAGTTGCCGACCATAGGCGACCCACTCATCAATTAAAATCAATACTGGCGCATAGTGATTAAATAGGTCTTTGAGGGCATCACCGGGATTGGTAGAGGTTTCATCCGCTTCTCGGAGTCTTTCATAGCCCTCTTTCCCCCCCAGTTGCCATGCAATTTCACCCCATAAGGTCCGCACTTGAGTTCCGTCGGATTTGCGATGAATTTGTCCCGGGGAGATTTTGTTGCCGACGAGGACAACGGTTTTAACGTCAGAGGGGGGTTCGTTGATTCCGACTGTCTGGAAGAGGGGTTCTAGTCCGGGTAAGTCTTTAGCAGAAACGCCAAAAAACAGGTGATAGAGGGCTAACATGGCATGGGTTTTTCCCCCACCGAAGTTAGTTTGCAGTTCGATGACCGGATCTCCTCCAGTTCCGCTTAAGCGTAGTAACGCCCCGGTTAGGAGTTGTTTGAGTCCTTCGGTGAGATAGGTGCGTTGGAAGAATTCCGTGGGGAGGCGGTATTCGTCTGAGCCTTCATCGAGATAAACTTGCCAGAGGTCTGCGGCAAATTCGGCTTGTTGGTAGCGACCCGAGGCGACATCGGGATGAGGGGTGGTAATTTCGCGCCAGGGTTTTAATCCGGGTTGGGGTTGTCCTTCTGTGGGGGCGATCGCCGCGCGGCGTGTTTCCCGTCGGGCCTGGTCTTCAAACCGCAGGCGTAACAGTTCTTGTTTCTGCTTTTCCACCATTGCAGCTTCTGGGGCGGAAATAGCCGATAAGAAGCGGGTCATACTATCTAAGGCCCGGTAAGCGTCATCGGTGGAAAAGGTGGTTTTATGCGCCCACTCGTTGCGGGTATCGCGCAATTCGCTGACTAAGCTGCGTTCAGACCGTCCCAGGGTATTGCGAAAGATATTATTCCATTGTTCCCACATGACAATTAGCAAGGCTGAAACATCTTCCTGGAGAACATCTTGGGGATGTTTGTTGCGAACATAACTGTCCGATAAACAAGCGGAAGCGGCGACTACCCAACGGTCTCCATGAATGGCTTTCATCTCCCGTTCAACAAAGGGATAGAGGCCATCTCGGAGTAAGTTTAAAGCTCTGCCGACTCGTTCATGATTGCTAATAGCCATAATGAGTTTATAGGGTATATTTTAGGGTACGAAGGTGCTGGCGGAAGGCTCTTAGTGCGGGACTTCTGCCCTCGGTCAGGGTTTGAGTCAGAACTGCTGTTATCTGGTCTAATAGGGGAAAACCGGGGAAGGTGGGACTGGTCGTAACTTGTTGATATTCTCCGGAGTTTAGGGTATAAATTTTGAGTTCCCCCCGGGCATAAATCCAGAGTTCCGGAACTCCCAGGCTGAGGTAAGCCTCCATCTGCGTCTTAGAGGTGACATCGACTTCAATGGCTAGGTCTGGGGGTGGATCTATGGATAAATCAATGCGGCGTTTTCCGCGCATTTGAGTCTGGTTTTGAATGTAAAAGCATTGATCGGGTTCAATGCCACTTTTCATGGCTGCTTGTTTGAAGGTGGTTGACCCAAAACATTCGCAATCTATTTCTAGTTCTTCTAGTAATATTTTGACGATATCGCTAATAATTTCTTTGTCAATTTCATGTTCTGGAGTTGGCATTCTGATTTCTAAGGTTTCTTGATGATAGGCAATTCTAGCAGCGCGGCTTTCTCCTAGTTCAGTGATGATTTCTTCAAATTGTTCCCAATTTAAGTGATGAATTAACAAGCGCTGACCCCGGGGGATATCGAGTTGTTGGAGTTGTAAGGTGATCATAATTTTGGGTTTTTATTAAGTGAGTGAGTCCCCCTCATCCCCTAACCCCTTCTGCCACCGGGGAAGAAGGGGGACCGGAGGGGACCGGAAAGACGATTTGGTTAAAACAGACTGCCTTGGACGGGTTCAGATTTTTTAGATTCCCTGGCTAATCGGCTGATTTCCGGCCAAGAAATGACTAGACTGTTATAGCCAATTCCCTCCCCTGACCAACCTTTTCTATCACAGAGGTTATAGAGTCGATAGGCTAAATCTCGGGCAATTTCTCCGCCATTTCCGAGTTTGGCGAGGAGTTCCGCTGCACCGATTTCTCCGGTTTGGTCGAGGGCGCGAATCAGGTGTTGGGTGATTTCCCAATGAGGTACGCGATTATCCTGTTCTGGATTCCAATCCGATGGCAGTTCTGACCGTTTCAGTAGGCGGACTTTTCCGGCTTTGGCATTTAAAATTCCCGCTTGTTCTAAGCCTTGAATGCTGGTATTTCTGGCTTTGGAAAGGGTTTCTGCATCACCATATTGTCCTTCATTGAACTGATGCTGTTCAAACCAGGTCAACGCCCAACGGGTATCGCTATCAAATTCTCCTTCTTGTTCGGTGAGATATTCATCTAGGAGTTGATTAATCAGTTGTAAAGCTGTGCGAACTCGCATGGGGGAACCATCATTTTCGAGGACGGCAGCGTATTGGGAGTAGACTGCCATCCCGGGTCCGATACTGGCTTGGGCCAAGTCTACCGGGGCGATATTGCCTTGTTGGAGGGTTTTTAGGGCTTTGGGGAGTTCTTTTTTTAGTTCGCTGAGGAATTGGCGTCGGGTGATTTTGGGGGCAGTTTCTGGACGAGGGCGGCAGACGAGGACGATGGAGGAAGCGAGGGCGTTTGAACCTTGTCCACGCATTCGGTTACTTAATTCAGTTCGCAAGGGCCAAGTGCCACCAATGCTAAAGTTGGCCTGCATTAACCCTTCTAAAATGGTTTCCCACCCTGTCGAAGCAACGTTTTCGTTATCATCAGTTTCAGTTTGTTTGAGGGCGTAATAAACTGTAACTGGGTAATCATGATGGTTGAGATTATTGATGCGATAAAATACTTTTATTAAGCTAGATTCAAAAAAATCTTTTGCTTTTTGCTTGCTACCGTGGCGAAAGTTATCAGCTACCATTTCTGGAGATTTTGGCGCTAATAGGGTGCTGCAAATGTCCGGATAAATGGCACTCACACATGGACGCAGCCATGTATAGAAAAAATCCGATAAATCGGCGTAAGGTACAGCATCATAGTAGGGTGGATCGGTTGATACTATTTTAGGTTGTGAGTCATTTTCATGAATCGCAGTTGCATCATGCTGTAATACCTTTCCGTTTATTTCCGTCCTTGCATTTTCAAGGACTCTTAATACCCAATCAATTGAACCATTTATATTTCCGCTAGATTGACTTAAGGGATTAGCTTCTGTAAAATCCCATGACATAGGAATTGCTTGTCTTGTAAATAAGTGTCCAATACTTTCTCGATTGATATGCCATGTACATATATTATTGTTGTAATCAGCTATTTTATCAATAGCAAAAGCAATATAAACCGCTATTGCCTCACTATAAGCCCTCGCCCCAGTACCGCCATCATTCAACAGCACATTATCATCCGATAACCCCGCAGCAACTGCATCTTGAAATGCCTTTTCTTTCACTTCACTCACTAAGTCACTAAAAGTAGTTAAAGCCACTAATTGACGAGAGGTGAATAAATCAGCATATTTTGTCATGCCGTAAATAACAGGAGTCATGTGGCGAGAATTATTAACCAACTCACTCTCTGGCTTCCATTTGGGTTGAGCAGAATTAGCAATTTGTTCCTGTTCATCGGTGGGCGATAAATAAATTCGGCCCTTGTTTCCTTCTGCTACAATAGCCATTAACTGCGCGCCAATACGCCCCCCACAACCTTCAGAACGCACATAGTCCAACCCCACAGGCGTTCCACAAGCTAGACAAACTGCCCCCTTGCGGCTTACCGTCTCATCTGGTGCTTCCCCCTTTCCAGTTTTTACCTCAAACTGTATCCGTGGCGGAGTCTGTTCCCGGTCAATTTGCGGCTGAACCCAAGCCTCTTTCCCCTTCTTCGTGGAAATCTGAAAACTTTTCACCAAGGGCATTTGACAACCACAAGCCGGGTTAGGACATTTCACTGTCCGCGCCCATAACCAAGCAATCACCGTCGCTTCAGCGTCCTCCCCATACTCTTTCGGTAATGCCACCTTGGGATATAAATGCCCAATCCGTTGGAAGGCTTCCTCCCGCATCCACTGCCCGTAATAGCGCACATCTGCGGCTAATCCTTGAGCACCTTTCCAGAAATTCATCCCCTTTTTCTGCCGATTCTCTGGATTAATCGGAGGCAAATCTTTAAATTTCGGGGGAATTTCAATTAAGGCTTTATTAATTAATACCGCAACCGGATTCAAATCACTGGCATGAGCTTCTAATCCTAACCGTTGTGCCTCTAAAGGAATTGACCCACCCCCGGCAAACGGGTCATAAGCTGGCGGTGCATATTTAGCAATATAATCCCGCACCGCATCCGGTTGAGTGGGCGGTTCCTCTCCCCGGTCCCAAGCTAAACATCGGGCAATTTCTTTTTGGGCTTCATCAATGATTGCCGGGTTTTTGATATCATCCCAAGACACTAAACCCCGGACAACTTGTTTATGATTGCCTTTTTTATCGGTCTCAATGGTGATTCGCCCCAAAATATCAAATAAGCGCTCCCGTTCTCGTTTTTGGTCTTCTTCTGTGGGGAATTTATCCGGCCAACTGGAGGGGTCATCCACCAAAGAAGACCACAAAACTGCTCGACAAGCCGCTAAAGGACGCCGCGCCCACCACAAATGCAGGGTTGAAGGATGCCCATGCCGAATCGATTTTTCTCGGGCAGATTCAGCATTAATCGCTTCCAGGGGGAGGGCAACTTCAATCAGTTTTTTTCGCATTGTTAAGGGTGAGGATGATAAATTTTACTTGAGGAATTAGAGGGTGAAAATTAACAATTGGTGTTGATGATTCACGCCCAGCTAAATCAGGAACGCGAATGGGCGATCGCAGCCCCAACATCAGGCGGCCCAGAACGGGAGAGGAGGGAGGGTCTGGGTGAAGCGGTTGCCACCCCAGAATCTCTCCGGCATCAAAGGGCAAATCGGTTATTTCTATTGTACCATCTTCGGTCATGGGCAATGAAAAATTCGCATAAATATCAAATTCAGAATTGGCTTAATGGGATTGCAAAATACAAATTATCTTAACGTTCGTAGTGACTCCTTCAGGAGTCATCTTTAAAGAAACCCCTAAAGGGGTTACTACAAACGTTTTACGAGTTTTATTTTTTGGAGTTCCCTAACCTGTTCGGGGATTACGCGGTATTCCGACCCGATGGAGCAAATCAGTCCAAGTGATTTTGCATTGAGATAAAGCATCTTTAGGCAGAGTTCTAATTAAGACGGGATGGGATTTAATCTCTATTTTCAAGTTAAGCTCTCCCCGCCTAAACTGTCTTGTATTACCGGGCGCAATCACCACTCCAATGATTTTATACTGTTCAGGATTTGGGTAAACTTCTGTTAAAACATTAGACTGGTCAATGACGAACAACTGATTGATAAGTTGTTCAATACATTGACGTAATTGCTCAAATTTTTGGTCTTCATGTTCTTCCTTGACGATGACATGGCGCAGTTCAATGATAATTAGATAACAATCACCCTGATGAGAACCAATCAGCAGATAATCGGAGCGTTTTCCTTCCCAATTCTGCTGTTGTGCGGCATAGTCGGCATATTGTTCCAGTTCACAAGCGGCTAGGGGATAATCATCGGCTTCCAAAATTACCCAGTATTTAAGGGTTTTATTCTTATTTGAGATGGATTCATGAAGTAACACCTGAGCAGGAGCATTTAAAACCAAGCAAAAGTCATCAAAACTGGTGGGAGAATTGGGGATTTCAATGGTAGGAATATCGGGTAAATCCTCTCCCGTACAATCCAATGGCATGACGGTTTATCCCCACAAAACCTGATAGGATTGAATCTGGTTATACTGAATTTCCAGATTACCCAAAACACTGGAGAGTTTGCTTTCATCCAACTCCCCCGATTCGGGGTCACAAATTGAAATGGCTGTGCCATCGCAAAATAAATAAGCAGATAATTGATTGGGGGAGAGTCTAAAAGAAGAATCGGGAATATTCTCGAAATTTTTATCCGGCAAAGTTTGAGCCGCCAACACTAAATTATTCACGACATATAAAACAAACAGGGAGTGGGTGGTAATGACCAGTCTAAATCCTTTATTGCATAAGTAAGCTAATAATTTAGTAATAGCGACTTGAGCAGCAGGATGGAGGTGGGTTTCCGGTTCTTCAATATGGATGAACAGAGGGCGTTGTGGTGCTTCCCATCCAAACATCGCTTGAGCAATAGAAACCATCGGCCAGGTTTCCATTTGTCCCGAGGATGCCATTTCTATTTCAATGGGCCGATCGCTTTCATCCGGCATCCATTGCCATCTCCGAGCATAAGGCCCTTTCCGAGAAAAAACTGCATGACCCCGTAACTCAGAGGTAATAATGTTGTCAATCTCACTCACCTCCACTGGCTTTTTATCCGAATCTTCTTGCCATTTTTGGTGCGTATCTGCTGCCTTAAATAAAAACCTCGTAAATTCCCGCATCGTAATCGGTAATTCAGATCCACCTAAAGACTGGGGGTCTGAATTAATTAATCGAGAAAAAAATGACCGTTCGGCTGGAACGAATAAGGCATTAGATTCAATATTCCCTGCCCCGGAGGGATTATCGGCTATGGTCGTCAACCAGGATTTAATCTGCTGATTAAAATGGCTGGTGGGCCTAATTTTCCGATTAGATTGATAGCCGGTGATTTTCCAGTCATATTCTTCTTGATGGGGGGCGGATCTAGAATACTCAATGTCCACACTCTTGCCCATAATAAAAGAAGAAAAAGCTCTTTGGCTCTTTTCTCCAGAGCGAATTCCTTCAATAACTTTTCTGACACTAATTTCCGGACCTGCTTGTTTGGAATGGGTGGAAATCAAGTAATGAGCATCCCGAAAAAAATATAACAATTGACTGACCAGGGATTTACCCGTTCCTTGTGGCCCAATAAAAACAGTCAAAGGAGCAATATCTAAAGTAAGGGGAGTCTCTATTGCTTTCAGGGGTCCTAAATGCCCGCTAATTTTAATACTCTCGCGATAGTTAGGGGTTGCCATGATTTGCTCCAAATTTAGTTAAGTAATCCAGGCTATCTTGTCCTCGATTCCATAGTTCTTTCCACTCGTAGTTGACACTGCAAACGCCAAAATCTGGTTCCCGTTGAAAAGGCTGGTGGACATAGCGCAGGATACAGTCTTTGGGGGTCACCGGATTGCTGGCTGTCCCCTCGGGTCCATCGGGGTCTAGGGGAACCTGAACCAGGGCCAGAACATAGTGATCCGGCTGATTGAGGGCGGTGATGACTTCATTTTTGGTGACAGTAACGGTATCTGCTGTTTCTATCCTGCCTTTGACTTCGACAAAGCGCAAATGTCCGGTTTCAGGGTTGCGGGATTCGATGTCATAGCCGCACTTAGAAGCGCTGACATCCCGGGGTTGATAGCCTAATGCCTGTTCTGCGGCCATTACCGTTGCCATTGCCATCAGTTCTACCCGCTTGGTTTCTCGGGCAAAGGGGGTGGGGGTGGATGCTTTAATTCCTTGCAGGCGTTGCAATAAACCAATGGGAATGACCAGGGCCCCACCCACGACTACGGGAGGCAAGGGAGAGAGTTTGCGTTCCTGTTCCAGTTCAGTCAGGCGTTTCTGGAGTCGGGCGGCGAGGTCATCGGCACGCTGTTGGGCCTTGGCGGAGTTGAGTTTCGCGTTGGGTTTGCCTGCCTGTTCCTGTACCCGGAGGTCGGTGGCGCGGTGGTCCCAGTAGTTAATTTCTTTAAGCAGTCGGTCTTTGACGGCGCGGACGGTTTTATCAATCAGGTCTTTTTGGCGAGTGCGGATTTCCTGGAGATGTTGGGGGACGAGGTGGGCGATCGCATAACTGGTGGCCTGATTTTCAATATCATGGCGCAGTCCCAAACCGGCGATCGCTCCTTCTACTAGGGATGTTTCGGCTTCGGTTAAGGGTCGATAATCTAAATAAGGGGCATAGCCTGCATTTTGAGGTGGCCCGCTACTTTCAATCTCCACATACTGCATCCGGCGAGAAACCACGCGCCGCCGTCCATCTTTATCTGTACGGGCGTCCTGGATGGAATGTTCAAGGTAAATTAATGCCCGCACTTCTTCCCCAAAATCCGTTTCATCCACGAGAATCGCCCCCTGTCTGAGCAAGTCTCGATGCCGTTCTAAAGTCAAGTCTAGGGTGACATCCAGGAGGGGATGTCCCGGACAAACAAAATCAGCTAAGGGTTTTCCGGGAACGCTAATCAGGTCTTTCTCAAAGCAAATTCGCTCATAGCGCAGCAGAATCGGTTCTCTAATCCCAATCAGGCGATCGCGATTGCGAAGGGTTGCCGGAACGTTGGTAATCTCATAGCGCTGGGGTTCGCGCTGTCGAATGGTTCCCCCTAAGCGTTGGAAGGCTTCTAAGAAAAAAGATGCGATAAAATGGGGCTGGATTTTCCGCGCTTGCGCCCGTTCCATATCTTCGCGAATCTGTTGGACTCGGGTCGCATCCATGATATCTCGGGCTAGGGCACGTTCTTCTAGTAACTCTTGTAAGCGCACTCGATCTAGGCGATCGGCAACGAATTGGTTAAGTTTGGCCTTGATATCCGGGCGATCGCCGTAGCGAATGGCTTCAATCAGCAGTTCTCGCAGTTCTTTCCCGGCGATCGCTTTCCCCAGCACATCAAAAACTTTACCCCCCAGGGCTTTTTGCTCAATCTCCAGTTTCCGCAGCAGGGACAAATAAACATCCCCCTCCCGGGTTTCCCCCGCTACCAAATTCCAGAGATGACAAACCTCGGTTTGCCCGATCCGGTGAATCCGTCCAAACCGCTGTTCTAAGCGATTCGGGTTCCAAGGCAGGTCATAATTTACCATCAGATGCGATCGTTGCAGGTTAATCCCTTCCCCTGCGGCATCGGTGGCAACCAGGACCTCTACGGTGACATCCTGTTTAAACGATTCTTCCGCTTTCTTGCGTTCCTCTCGTCCCATCCCGCCATGAATGGTCACCACAGCTTCTGAACGTCCGAGAAGGGTGCGGATCCGTTCGGTTAAGTAGTTTAAGCTGTCCCGATGTTCGGTAAAAATCACCAGTTTGCGCCGATGACCCCCGGCATCAAACATTTCAGCACGGTTTTGCAGGATTTTGGAGAGTTCTTCCCATTTGCGATCCTTGCCACTGCGTCTGACTTTCAGGGCGAGTTTTTCCAGTTCTTCCAAGCACTGGATTTCCGTTTGCAATTCGGCGATCGTCCGCGCAGCAGTAGCTAAATCTACGACTTCTTCTTCCGTTGCTTCCCGTTCGTCGCTGTTTGACTCTTCAAAATCATCGTCCCAATCTTCTGGGTTAACGATTACATTGAGTTCGAGTTCAGCGCTGAGTCCTCGTTTGATAATCTCTTCTTCTCGCAGGCGTTTTTGGAGGCGAGTTCGTCGTCTTTGCAGAGATTGATAAATCGCTTCTGGGGATGAGGCAAGGCGACGTTGCAAAATGGTCAAAGCAAATCCCACGGTCCCCCGGCGTCCATCATTCATGAGGGCTTCAGCGCGGTTAAATTCATCCTTTACATAGTCGGTGACTTGTTTGTAGAGGACTGCCTCTAAGTCAGAGAGGGCATATTCGACGGTATGAGCGCGACGTTCGGGGAAGAGGGGTTTACTATCAAATTTGAGGAGGTCCTCTTTGACTAACCGGCGGATTAAATCGGAAGTATCGCAGACATGGACTCCATCTCGGAACCGTCCTTCAAAGCGATCGCCATCCAAAAGCGCCAAAAAAAGCTGAAAATCCTCTTCCTTCCCATTGTGAGGTGTCGCTGTCATCAGTAGGAAATGACGAGTTAGGGTAGAAAGCAGCTTACCGAGTTTGTAGCGCTTGGTTTCGCGAACTTCTCCCCCAAAAAATGAGGCAGACATCTTATGTGCCTCATCCACCACCACTAAATCCCAATCAGTTTGACTCAGTTTTCCTTGCAAATCATCATTGCGGCTGAGTTTATCTAACCGGGCAATCAGCAGGGGCATTTCTGTAAAAGCGTTCCCAGTACGGGCAGATTCAATGCGGTCATTGGTCAAAATCTCGAACGGCAGATGAAATTTTTGAAACAACTCATCTTGCCATTGCACTGCCAAACTCCCAGGACAAACAATCAAGCAGTGTTGCAAATCCCCTCTAATCAGCAATTCTCTAATCAATAACCCCGCCATAATGGTTTTTCCAGCCCCAGGGTCATCCGCTAACAGGAATCGTAGGGGTTGTCGGGTCAACATATCCTCATAAACTGCGGAAATTTGGTGGGGAAGCGGTTCTACCAGAGAGGTATGGACAGCAAGCAGGGGGTCGAATAAATGAGCCAAGCGAATCCGATGGGCTTCAGAAACCAGGCGCAGGAGCGCACCATTCCCATCGAAACTCCAGGGTTGCCCTTCTGTAACGATTTCCAGGGTGGATTCATCATCTCTGTACAGAATCTGGGTATGAGGCTGTCCACTTGCATCTTTGTAAATGATCTCAACCACATCACTCCCATGCCACTTGCTGTCAATGACGGTGATGTTTTGATGGGGTAGGATACCTTTAACGGTTGTCCCACGAGTCAGGTCTTCCAGTTGAGCCATAAGCTATGCAGTTTTAGGATGAGACGGACTGGAGTTCAGTCAAGCGGCTTGGATGTGCAACGGGATTGCGCCTATCCCAGCGTACTCCTTGATTCAAAATAAATCCAGGGGTTTGTTTTGATAGAAACTATAGCAATTGTCAATTGTCAATTGTCATTTGTTGTTTCCTGGTGACTCGCTTAAGCTTTCGTCACGAGGACCAGGCTACTAGACAGGCGGCAGAGGCGCGCAGGGTGAGTGACTCGCTTAAGCTTTCGTCACGAGGAACGACTTCAGTCGTTACGACAAACGTCCCCATCACCCCCATTACCCCAGTTCCTTGAGAGCAAAAACGCGCAACCGTTCCTCGATCGCCTCTACTTGCACTCGGGTCCCGATCGCCAACAGAGACCCCCCACTACTACGCGCATGAAATTCTCGTCCGGAAGGGGTGATCAAGCAATATCGGTGCTCTCGTCCTAAAAACTGGCGATCGCGAATCACCACCTGTCCCGTTTCATCCGGTTTCAGGATTAAATCTTCTTCTCGGATCATTAACTCCCCTTCATTAGAAGTATCCACGGGTTCTCGCATCACCGTTTCAGGTACTTCCACCTCAAACGAACCCACCTCGGTTTCCCAGAGTTTGCCAATGCGTCGCGCTGGCAGAAAATTCGCCTGGGTAACAAATCCAGCGACAAAGCGCGAGGCGGGTTCCTCATAAATCTGTTCCGGGGTCCCAAATTGTTCGATTCGTCCCTTTTTCATCACCGCGATGCGATCGCTAATTGCTAACGCCTCTTCCTGATCATGGGTGACAAAAATCGCCGTCGTATTGGTACTCTTAAGAATCTTGCGGATTTCTTCTCTTAAATACAGCCGTACCTGGACATCTAAATTGCTTAACGGTTCATCCAGTAAGACGATCGCCGGTGCTGGTGCGATCGCCCTAGCTAACGCTACTCGCTGCCGTTGACCCCCAGACAGTTGATGAGGATAGCGCTTGGATAATCCCTGCAACCCCACTAAGGCGATCGCCTCAGTCACTTCATGCTCAATCCGTTGCTTTTTCTGACTTTTTAACCCAAATGCCACATTTTCCGCCACCGTTAAATGCGGAAACAAGGCATATTCTTGAAACACCATGCCGATTTGCCGATGTTCCGGGGGAATCCAGACCCCACCCCCAGCCACCTGTCTTCCCCCAATTTCCACTACCCCGGCATCGGGCTTTTCAAATCCCGCCAATAATCGCAACAGGGTGGTTTTCCCACAACCGGAGGGACCTAGCAAAGTGAGGATTTCCCCTTTCTGTAAATTCAGGGAGACTCGATTCACCGCCGGATCTCCACTGCCATCGAATGTTTTGGTTACGGATTCTAATCTTAAGATTTCAGGTTCGTTCATTAGCTTTGCAATCGGAGTTAGTTTTTATTTTGATTTGACAAAAAATCCATGTTGAATTGATTTGTAAATAACTTTAATGGGTCAAATTAGCACTAATTTTTATTAATTTTATCACAATTTAAGATTAATTTTTGACCGAATTTCGCCCTAACAAAACTAACGTAGAACCGGCAGAAACTAACAACAAGGTCAGGGAAGCGGCGGCGGCATCGGTAAACTGGACATCCTCTGTCGCTTGCCAAATCTGGGTGGCTAGGGTTTTAAATCCGATAGGCGCAAGTAACATGGTAGCTGGCAGTTCTTTAATTGCTGTTAAAAAGACCAGGACTGCACCACCTAATACCCCCGGACTGACTAAAGGTAAAGTGATTTCCCGCAAGGTTTGCCAGGGGGTACGGCCCAAGGTGCGCGCCGATTCTTCTAATTGGGGGTTAACTTGCAGCAGGGAACTACGAATTGTGCCGACAGATTGGGGTAAAAATAACACTAAATAGGCAAAGACTAACATCGGCAGGGTTTGATATAAGAACGGGACATAGTTAGCACCAATAAAGACTAAAGAAAGGGCAACTACAATTCCCGGCAGACCAAATCCAACGTAAGTTAAGCGCTCAATTACCGTGGTGATTCGGCCCGGAAAGCGCACGGACAGGATGGCGACGGGGAGGGCAAATAGGGTGGCAATGATGGCGGAAAGACCCGATGCGAGGATGGAATTAAAGCCGGTGGTGAGAACATCGGGGGGGATTTTTCCGGCATTGAGTCCGCGCCACAACCAGAAGAGGGTCACGGCGAGGGGGAGGACTAATCCCAAGGCGGTGATGATGCTACAAAAGGCGATCGCTGGCCATTTCCACCCACCCAAGGCGATGCGAGTGGGGGGGCGACTACCGCCAGAACTGCTGCTGTAATAGGCTGCACCTGTTCTAACTCGGTATTCGATCGCCAGGATTAGCAACAATAGGGCGACTAAGACTAAGGACAACACTGCTGCTGAGTTGCGGTTAAAACTACTCCGGTACTGGATGAAAATCACCCGAGTAAACGAGTCAAACCGCATCAAGCTGGGTGTCCCAAAATCCCGCAAGGAATAGAGGGCGACTAATAAGCCCCCAGCGACTAACGAGGGACGTAGCTGGGGGAGGGTAACTTGCCAAAAGGTAGACCAAGCATTGTTTCCCAGGGTGCGGGAGGCTTCTTCGATCGCCGGGTCAATGCCTTGCAACCCCGATCGCAAGGCAATCAGCAGATAGGGATAGGTAAACAAGGTTAGAGCCAAAATCGCACCGGGCCACCCATAGATTGAGGGCAATTCTTCCACCCCAAAGGGTTCCAGCAACAATTGCAGCCAACTGCCTCGGGTGCCGAAGCTGGCAATTAAGGCAAAGCTACCCACATAGCTGGGCACTGCTAGGGGAAGGGTGGTGGCGACTGCCCAAAACCGCCGCCCGGGCAAATTGGTCCGTTCGGTCAAAAAGGCTAAAGGCAAAGATATCAAGGCGGAAAATAGGGTAACCGCTGCGGCTAAACCAGCACTGTGCCCTAATACCTCTAGGGTACGCGGACGGGAAAGTAAGGTCCAAACCTCCTCAAATCCCGCACCGGCTGCCCGGATCACGAGATAAAGGAGGGGAAGGGCGATCGCCACTGCGGTAATGCTTCCAGCGGCGACCAAAAACCCGGGAGGGCGAGACCCTTTTCCCCAGGACTGATAGCCCCCAACCCACTGTTCTAACCGCTTACCAATCTGGGCGATCGCCTTGCCCTGTTTTGTTGATTTCATCCTTAACTCGGCACCTTTCGCACCCTAGATTGCTTATGACATATTTTCTATCTTGACTCAAGTGGCTCAACTTTTTTATAAAAGTCCCGCTTCCTCTAGTAAAGAAATGGTTCCCGCTAAATCGGCTAAGTTGCTCAAGTCAATATTGGGGGAATTGATTTGAGAGATGGGAATTTGTTTAGCCGGGGCTTCTACCCCAGAAAGTAAGGGATACTCGCTTGTTTGTTGGGCAAAATACTGCTGGGATTCCGGTGTGAGGAGATAGTCAATGAATTTTTCTGCATCCCCTTTTTGGTCGGTGGTATCCATAATTGCAACCCCCGCCACATTAATCATGGACCCGATATCTCCAGCCATATAATGATGGGCTACAGGAAAATTCGGATTTTCCTTAATAAACCGCGAGAGATAATAGTTATTCACTAGCCCCAGGTGGACTTCTCCCCGACCTAACGCTTCCAGAATGGTGCTATTGTTCGGATATACTACGGTACCATTGTCTTTCATAGCGCGTAGCCATTCTAAGGTGCGGTCATCTCCGGCAGTGGCACGCATGGCAGTGATAAAGGACTGAAATGATCCGTTCGTCGGTGCCCAGCCAACTTTACCCCGCCACTTGGGGTCGGTCAATTCCCAGACATTCTTGGGGAGTTCGGCGCGCTGTACCAGTTGGGTATTGTAATCCACCACGCGAGCACGACCACTGATTCCCACCCATTGGCCGTTACGGGACCGAAAGCGCGAGTCTACTCGGTTGATCAGGGGTTGGGAAATTGGCATGGTGCGTCGAGCTTGGGCCATTGCGCCTAATGCTCCGGCATCCTGGGCGAAAAACAAGTCGGCACGGCTATTTCGGCCTTCTTCCAACAGGGCGATCGCCAGTTCGGCGGTATCCCCATATCTAACTTCTATATCAAGTCCGAGTTCTTGACGGGCTTTATCAATAACGGGACCGATCAGGTTTTCATTGCGCCCGGAATAGATAATTAGGGTTTTTCCTTGGGCCGTAACGACCCGAATTCCGCCCAGGCTCAAGAGGATGGCGACTGCGGCGATCGCCAGTTTTTTCCGATAGTTCATGTTCTGCAATCTTTTAATGTTTCGGTTGATGTTGCGCCCAACTTGTCGCAACAGTTGAAGCTATACCCTAGGCTATCGGGGCGATCACCCTTGATTTCCCTGACAGCTTTTACGGCACACCCTATAAAATGCCGGTTTCCTGGAGTAGCTTCAGTGTTCCCTCTAAATCATTGAGGTTGCTCAGATCGATCTCAGGAGACTTAATGTCCGATAAGGGTGTTAGAGCTTTAGTCGCCACTACACCTGTTACCAAAGGATACTCAAAAGTCTCTTGAGTAAAATATTCCTGAGCTTTGGGACTTAACATAAAGTTAACAAACTGTTGCGATTCAGCCAGCCTGTCTGTATTCTCCAAAATACTCACACCCGCTACATTCACCAATGATCCCACATCGTTAGGGAAGCTGTGAGCAACTGGCGCGTCTGGATTTTCCGCTTTGAATTTTTCTAAATAGTAGTGATTGACGAATCCAACGGCAATTTCACCCCGCGAAAGTGCTTCCACGATCGCCGTATTCTTGGCATATACTTTCGGATTGTTGGCTTTAACCCCTTCTAACCATTGTTTGGTTTGTTCCTCCCCCAGAGAGACTCGCAAGGCCGTAACAAAGGCTTGGAATGACCCATTGGTAGGTGCCCAGCCAATTTTTCCTTCCCATTTTGGATCGGTCAATTCCAGGATCGACTGGGGTACTTCGTCCGGTTGTACCAAATCCGTATTGTAGTCCAAAGTGCGAACCCGACCTGTAATTCCCACCCACTCACCTTGGGGCGATCGATACCGAGATTCAACTTTATTGAGAATCTCTTCGGGCAGTTTAGCAGTGCGATCGGCTTTTTGCAGCGCACCCAGGGCACCGGCATCCTGTGCAAAAAAGACGTCTGCCGGTGTATTTTCGCCTTCTTCGAGAATCGCTGCGGCGAGTTCTGCCGTGTCTCCGTAGCGGACTTGGATATCAATGCCCGTTTCGGTCTTGAATTGTTCAATCAGGGAGCCAACTAGGTTCTCGTTGCGACCGGAATAAACCACCAGTTGTTCTCCCGTGGCGGGGTTAGCGGCTGTGGTTGCTACCGGCTCCGGTTGGGGTGTTGTTGCGGTGGGTGTCGTTCCGTTAGAACAAGCCACTGCCAGTCCCCCACTTGCCAGGGCCAACCCTAATAAGCTCAATATTTTTCTGCGTTTCACTCCTTGCACCTCCCAAAGTACCTGTAGGATTCTTTCTGCTCAATCAAGAAAAACTCTCAATTAACTCAGAAATTCTATCCAGCCAAAGCTGTTTTTTTAATCCGAGATATCAATTTACGGTATTGGAGGAGTTCCGTCAAGCTTAATGAAATAAATTCTCGTTTCTGATTTATCAGGGATCCACCCCTAGACCAAACTGCTTTAAAGCCAAAAACCAAAACCCCTGTAACCCCAACTCCCTCTTTTCACAACCTTACCAAGGGTAAACAAAATTCCCATACACCGGGACTAATGGCCCCTGTTACTCAGAAACCTCAGAAAAAATCCCTCAATTTCTGGTAAATTTGTTACAGGTTCTTAAAAAACTTTACTACTCATCAGGATTTGGCCGCAGCCCCCGGTTGTTCGGATACTCACTCGCGCCGGTTCTCGCTTCCGGGTGGATATCCTAATTAATTGCTAATAACTAGCAATTAATTAAGATAGATTGAGTATAAACCGATATTTCCAAGCAGGGGTTTACCGCTAATCTGTATCATTGGGTTGCCCATAAGGGGAATTTAATCTTTTTATTTAAATAAATGTAGGATGTCCCTCGAAAAAGTAGCTTAACTTATAAAAAAATTAAATATTAAACGGTTTTAGCTCATGCTAGAGATGAGTTAAATTAGGGGTCAGGGAACGGAACCGATTCGGGAAAAAGACCCGGGACTAAGGATCCAGGATTTTTGAGTTAGACCCGCTTTTCCTGGGACCCTTTCCTCAGAGCGAGACCTCATCCCACTCCCATCAATAAAATGAGCAGCTATCGGAGAAAACCCCAGGGATAAAATCCTGAAATCCTTGCCGTAAAAAGAGTGTAGCCACTTTAACGCCTCAATATTTTTCCCGAGACAATGTAGCCCTTTTTACTTGACAGTGGCCCGAAAATCAAGTATCTCTTTAGGTGATATGCATTTTCAGCGATTTTTAAGTCAAGACTGTTACGGAGGATCACAGACCCCCTGGCATCGTGAAACCTTAAGGATGACGACATAGCGCTCCCTGAAAGAGAAGGCGGTTGTGAACCTGCCTAGTCCTCTGATCTGTGATGGTCAACAGGTGAAACAGGCTGAAGAGAACCGATCGCAGGAAGGGAGGGATTTCTATTCAGTGCTTATTAATAAAAATTACTGTTAATCAGCACTGAGTTGAACACCCGTTTCGAGAAAATTGGCATTAAAAACGCTGGAAAAGTGCTTTTTAGGTGTGAGAAAAACGGAAAGAAGGGAATGCGTCACAATTGGATGAAGGTTATGCTGGCATCGCCAGCTATGTTGGTGATCGAGGCATTGATTCCTACAGGGATCTCTGCAATGCCTGCCCTGTCCACGGCCCAACCGGATCCCATACCGGATGTGGCGGCGATCGCTGAAAATGCAGCAACTCCAGAACCCTTGGATATTCTGGAACAAATCAATCTCTACTCCCAGGCTGACCTAGAAACAGGTCCCCTAGAACAGATCAACTCGGTCGGGGAGCTCAGCGATGTTAGCCCTACAGACTGGGCATTTCAGGCAGTTAGCGCCCTCGCCGAGCGCCATCAATGTCTCCTCGGCTATGGCGATGGGACCTATCGCGGTAACCGCGCCATGACGCGCTACGAATTCGCCGCCAGCTTAAACGCCTGTTTGATTCAGATTCAAGAGCGAATCGAAGATTTAAACGCCTTATCCCCAGAGGAACTCGAATCGATTCGCCGATTACAAGAAGAATTTGCCGCCGAACTCGCCACCCTGCGAGGTCGAGTGGATGCCTTAGAGGTTCGCGCGGCAGAATTAGAAGCCAATCAGTTCTCCCCCACTACAAAATTGAGTGGTGAAGTTCTCATGGCTCCCATTGATGCCTTTGGCGATCGCTCAGAAACCATCGGGGGTGGAGAAGACACCGAACTTTCCTTCGGCTATCAAATGCGTCTCGTCTTTGACAGTAGCTTAACCGGGAGAGATCGCCTCCGAGCCCGACTGCAATCCATCAACGTGGCACGTTTAGATAACACCACGGGAACCCTCATGTCTCGCTTGGGATTCGACGGAGAAAGCGAGAACGAAACCCTCCTGGAACGTCTAGAGTATCGGTTTGCCGTCACCGATAACCTCAGAGTATGGCTCGCAGGAACCGGGGTCTCTCATGATCACCTCATGACCGTCACCAATCCCCTGTTTGAAAGTAGTGGTAGCGGTGCTCTTTCCCGATTTGCCCGTCGCAACCCTGCTGTTTTTCGGCAACCGGGTGGTGCCGGTGTAGGCGTTGAATACAGCTTTGGCGAGTGGGCTACACTGTATGGTGCATATCTAGCAGAAAATGCCAACACCCCAACCTCAAAAAATGGGTTATTTGACGGCAGCTATAGCGCAACTGCCCAGCTCACCGCCACTCCTGTGGAAAATTTAGAGGTCAGCGTGACTTACTCGAACTCCTATTTTCCAGGAGGTGAGGTCAACCTTTCCGGGGGTACGGGTTCTGGCAATGCAAGGCGACCTTTTACCAATGATGTTGCCACCTCTTCCAATAACTTGGGGTTACAAGCCAGCTTCGCATTCGCTCCCGTGACGGTTTCCGGTTGGGCCGGTTGGTCCTTAGCCGAAGCCCAAGTCAGTGACGGAGATGTCAACAGCGGCGATAGTGCCACGTTATTTAACTGGGCGCTGAATGTCGGGGTTCCCGATTTAGTCAAAGAAGGAAGCGTACTCGGTTTTATTATCGGACAACCGCCGAAAGTCATTAGTAATGATGTCTCTGGACGGGAAGACCCGGATACTTCCTTGCATTTTGAGGCATTATTCAAGTATCCCATCACTGAGAGAATCAACATTACTCCGGGATTTTTCGTGATTACCAATCCCGATCATAATTCAGACAACAATACTGTCTGGGTGGGTACGATGCGAACTCAGTTTACTTTCTAAATTCACTGGATTGGTCCTGCTGAACATGGGAAGAATCGGTAAATTTTACAATTTACCGATTCTTTTTATTAATAAAAAGTTTTTAAGGTTTGAATTGCCCTAAAAATGATTGGCAATCAATTTGGGAATTTCTTCGGGTTGAATGTTAGTATAACGTGCTTTATCCGGCATGACGACCACATTGGGGCCAGCTTTGCAGCGACTCATACAGCCGGTTCCCTTGATGGTGACATTATCTTCTAACCCTTTTTGACGTAACTGTTCTTCTAATGCTTTACAGACTGCAGCGCCGCCTTTCTTGCGGCAGTCGGACTTTTGACAAATCAAAATAGTTGCTTTCTTTTTTTCGGGGAGGATGGGTTCGAGGGTGGCAATGGGGGGTGGAGAACTCACACAAGTTTCGGCGATCGCACAGTCTCGAAAATGATCACAACCTGATACAGGACTCGCGATCGGCGCGGGTTCAAAAGAGACTGAGTTGAGGGCCGGGAGAATATGATAGGCTTTGAGCTTCCACAATCCGGTTTTCAGGTTCAGTTGTTTCTCACCGATCGCCCTCACCCAGTCTCCGGGTCTCAACTGAGTTTCTAAAATAGCACGCTGCTTTTTCGGCATATCTAGCTTAATGAACCGTTCTCCTTCCGCTGTCGCCAATCGAAAGTATTTGAGATTTGTTCCCCCGGGGATGCCAAACCCTAAGAAACGACCTTCGAGATTGAGTTCTGAGGTTTGTTTATATGATTTACCCATTGTCTTGTTTTTGGTAGTTGTTTTTTGTACAAAAATTTGCTTAAACTCGGGCGATCGCTTTTTTCTATCCTTTTAGTGACCGGATCCGGGACTCCCCTCACCGGCGATCGCCCTGCATTAATTCATCTGCCAGCACTGTTCTAACCACAGCACTAACTCCTGACGCGAGGCATTTAGCTGTCTGGATACACTCCAAAATTGCACGGTAGCTCTGGTATTGCTCAGGTACACCCGCAATGGCTGATTAGGTTCACACCAACAGGGAATCTCTAGTTCACGCAACCGCTGAAATACAGACCATCGTTCGGTCCCATTCACTTCTACTAACTGTGCTAGATCGGTCTTATACTCCGATGATTCCATGCGATTGTCCTAATACTTGCTAAATATTATCAGTAAGCTGAGTAGAGGGACCCTTTGATTCTTCCCCTCCCTCTGAGCAAATGCGATCAGGTTCTGAACCTGGAGATCGCCTCTCTCCCTTAGATTACTCCAACTGACAAATATTCTCATCTACTTTCCGACAGACTTTAACAAAACTTTACAATTCATCAAGATTTTGCCCCTAAAAATAAGAAATTTTATCAATTTAGCCGAATAGAACTCTATATTTAGTGTTAAATCAAGGCATCACACTACCCCTAGCAATAACCGGCTAAAGTAGTGGGATAGCCCGTCAACTCCATCTAATGGTGGATCCTAGGATTTTGTTCAGAAGAATCCGCAACTTACTTTATTAAAGTTGGTAATCTGCAATATTTTAAAAACTGAGCTAATTGATAATTTATAGTGGGTTAAAAACATTTAGAGTGTATTCTATGTACTCTACCCCTCGATTTGCCTGTGTTAAAATCCCTCTATTGAGCAATAAAATTTGCCAATAAAAAAGGAGAACACTAATTATGGCTGAAATGCAGAATGCCGTCCGAGCCTTTGGGCATATTGCCGACAATCCCATTGGATTAGAAACCTCAGTGACAGGGCCGGTTTGCGAGGGCTTAAATGTAGCACTAGCAAGCTTTCAAGCGCTTTATTTGCAATATCAAAAACATCATTTTGTGGTAGAAGGGGCTGAGTTTTACTCCCTGCATGAGTTTTTTCAAGAAAGTTACGAAGCAGTAGAAGAACACGTTCATGATTTAGGGGAACGATTGAATGGGTTGGGTGGAATTCCAGCCGCGAGTTTTAGTAAATTAGCGGAGTTGTGCTGCTGGACCCCGGAACCGGATGGGGTCTATACCTGCCGTCAGATGGTGGAGCATGATTTGGTGGGGGAACAAGGGATGATTCAATTGTTGCGACGGCAGGCTGCTCAGGCGGAGAGTTTGGGCGATCGCGCCACCCGGTATCTGTACGAGAAAATCCTGTTGGCGACGGAAGAACGAGCTTATCATCTGGCTCATTTCCTAGCTCATGATAGTTTAGTTCTTTCCCACTAAATAATAGAGAGATTTTCTCAAAACTGCGTTACTGTAGAAGGAAGTTCAGCTTTTAAAGCTGACCGACTCGACCTATCGATTCTAAACAGAAGAGAACGCTTAAGGCAGAGGGGGGTTTTCCCTCTCTGCATCTTTTTTGGGGGGAGATGGGGAGGATGGGGAGGATGGGGAGGATGGGGAGGATGGGGAGGATGGGGAGGATGGGGAGGATGGGGAGGATGGGGAGATGGGGAGATGGGGAGGATGGGGAGGATGGGGAGGATGGGGGGATTAAATTTTATTTGAAAAAACTTGCAATAAAAGCCAAATTCTGTATTACTAGATTTATTCCTTTATTGAGTATTAATTTCAATAAGAGGGAGAAAATACCGGACAAATATAATTTTGTCAAGACCGTTGGCGGTCAAGTTATGGATGAGGAGTTGTAGCAAGGGAGAAAGGGTGACTGGATTTACCGCTCAGGTTGCGATGAGTTAGGGAATCTGGCGCCTTGATGCCTAAAGGCTGATGCCTGGGGTATCGAAGCTAACCAAGCGATCGCGCCCACCATAGTGACCCTACCGGACAAAGGGCCGAATTCTGACCAACCATTGACCATAAATTTGGGTAAGTCGTCATGCCATTTTATACCCAGGCTCAACTCAAAAGCGAATTGCGACAATTGGGCTGTCGCCTGACTCCTCAACGGGAAGCCATCCTGGGGATCTTTCAAACCATCCCCCAAGGCAACCATTTAAGTGCTGAAGAACTCTACAGTTTGTTGCAGCGACAGGGGGAGAAAATTAGCCTATCCACGGTGTATCGAACCCTAAATTTGATGGCGCGGATCGGAATTCTGCGGGAACTAGAGTTAGCCGAAGGGCATAAACACTACGAACTGAACAAACCCTCACAACCGCACCATCATCTGGTTTGCGTTCAGTGCCATCAGACGATTGAATTTACCAGTGATTCAATTGCTAAAATTTGCAGCAAGCAAGCAGATGCGGCTCAATTTCAAATGTTAGATGCGCAACTGACCCTTCATGCAGTTTGTCTAGAAGCATTTGAGCAGGGATGGCCCTATTTACTCGCCGAAGATTGGATATGTCCAAAATCCGGCATGGCAGTGAATCTCGCCGAAGCGATCGCGGACAGGGGTACGGGAGCGGCACCGGATTTAGATGAGTAGGACAAAAAACCGGCTTTCTTCACAAAAATTTGGCAAATTAGCAACAAATTAGGGTCAGAAACCCAGTTTGTCTTCCCCTTACTGTATCCACCTTCCTGGGAAAAAATGACGAAGGAATTTCCTCGGCTTAAACTGCTGTGAGCGCACCGGAGGCGAGGGAGAGGAAGTCATCAAATCTTGTTATTAGCAAAACCGAGTGATACGGATTGAGTGAAACCTCGTAAAATAAACTGGATTTAGCAAAAATGCGATCCGGGGTCAGTAGTCAAAGGTCAGTGGTCAGTTGTAACTGAAAGCTGGCAATTGACAACAGACCCTTGACAATGAAAACACCTCAACCCACAAGTCGATAGTTTAAGCCTATGCCCCGTCGCAACGACATCCAGAAAATCCTGATCATCGGCTCTGGTCCTATTGTGATCGGGCAAGCTTGCGAATTTGACTATTCAGGGACGCAAGCTTGTAAAGCGCTCCGAGAAGAAGGATATGAAGTGGTGCTGGTGAACTCGAACCCCGCCACAATCATGACCGACCCCGAAACCGCCGATCGCACCTATATCGAGCCATTAATCCCGGAAGTGCTGGAAAAGGTGATCGCCAAAGAGCGACCCGATGCCCTGTTACCCACAATGGGCGGCCAAACCGCTCTGAACTTAGCTGTTACCTTAGCCAAAAATGGTGTTTTAGACAAGTATGGCGTCGAGTTAATCGGTGCAAAATTAGAGGCGATCGAAAAAGCCGAAGATCGCTTGCTGTTTAAAGAAGCAATGGCGCGGATTGGGGTTGCCACCTGTCCATCGGGAATTGCTACAACTCTGGAGGAAGCTAGAGCTGTAGGACATCAAATCGGCAGCTATCCCTTAATTATTCGACCCGCCTATACCCTCGGGGGAACCGGCGGTGGCATCGCCTACAACCAGAAAGAATTTGAAATCATGGCGGCAGGAGGGATTGATGCCTCCCCCGTGTCTCAGATTCTGATCGAGCAGTCCCTGCTGGGTTGGAAAGAGTATGAACTAGAAGTCATGCGAGATTTAGCAGATAACGTGGTGATTATCTGCTCTATTGAAAATATCGACCCGATGGGGATTCACACCGGGGACTCGATTACCGTCGCACCAGCACAAACCCTGACGGATAAAGAATATCAACGCCTGCGGGATGCTTCGATCGCCATTATTCGTGAGATTGGGGTTGAAACGGGCGGCTCAAATATTCAGTTTGCTATCAATCCGGTGAATGGGGACTTGATTGTGATTGAGATGAACCCTCGGGTTTCTCGGTCCTCTGCCTTGGCATCGAAGGCAACCGGATTTGCGATCGCCAAGTTTGCCGCTAAATTGGCGGTGGGTTATACCCTGGATGAAATTCCTAACGATATTACTCGCAAGACTCCGGCGAGTTTTGAACCCACCATTGACTATGTGGTGACGAAGATTCCCCGCTTTGCCTTTGAGAAATTCTCTGGATCGGAACCGACTCTCACGACTCAGATGAAGTCCGTGGGTGAAGCAATGGCGATCGGGCGGACCTTTAACGAATCGTTCCAAAAAGCCATGCGATCGATGGAAACTGGGCGTTCCGGTTGGGGATGCGATCGCCAAGAAATGCTGCCGAGTTTAGAGCAAATTCGCGCCGGATTACGCACCCCTAACCCCGATCGCATTTTTACCGTGCGTCACGCCATGCTGATGGGGATGACGGTGGAGGAAATCTACGAACTCACCTGCATTGACCCCTGGTTCCTGGATAAATTCCAAGAACTCCTAGAAACGGAAAAATTCCTCAAGCGATCGCAGCTTGAAGACTTGACAAAAGAGCAGATGTATGCAATCAAACGTCAAGGATTCAGCGATCGCCAAATTGCCTTTGCGACCAAAACCCACGAAGACCAAGTACGGGCCTACCGCGTCGGCTTAGGGGTCAAGCCAGTGTACAAATTGGTCGATACCTGTGCGGCAGAATTTGAAGCCCTCACCCCTTATTACTATTCCACCTACGAAGAAGAATCAGAACAGACCGTTTCCAATAAACGCAAAGTGATGATTTTAGGGGGCGGCCCGAACCGGATTGGACAAGGGATAGAATTTGACTATTGCTGCTGTCATGCCTCTTATGCCTTGCGGGAAGAAGGATGCGAGACCATTATGGTCAACTCAAACCCGGAAACCGTTTCCACCGATTACGACACCAGCGATCGCCTCTATTTTGAACCCCTCACCAAAGAAGATGTGCTCAACATCATCGAGGCGGAAAATCCGGAAGGGGTAATCATTCAGTTTGGCGGACAAACCCCTCTAAAATTGGCAATCCCCTTGTACGAAGCACTCATGGCTCAAGGGCCCGATCGCCTCTTACCCAAAGAAGTGACCACCCAAATTTGGGGAACCTCTCCTGACTCCATCGATATTGCGGAAGATCGGGAACGGTTTGAGAAGATTCTCTGGGAATTGGACATCAAACAGCCTGCGAATGGGATTGCACGCAGTTATGAGGATGCCTTAGCGATCGCCCAAAAGATTGGCTATCCCGTGGTGGTGCGTCCTTCCTACGTGCTCGGAGGACGGGCGATGGAAATCGTCTATTCCGATGCAGACTTGGAACGGTATATGAAGTTTGCCGTGGAAGTCGAACCCGATCGCCCCATTTTGATTGATAAATTCCTAGAAAACGCCGTGGAGGTGGATGTGGATGCTTTAGCAGATGCCACCGGACAAGTGGTGATCGGCGGCATCATGGAACATATCGAACAAGCCGGGATTCACTCCGGTGACTCCGCCTGTTCTATCCCCTATATTTCCTTGAAACCGGAAGCCTTAGCCACAATTCGGGAATGGACCGTTAAATTGGCCCAAAAACTCAAGGTGATTGGGTTGATGAATATTCAGTATGCGGTGCAAGGGGAGCAGGTGTACATCTTAGAAGCTAATCCGCGCGCTTCTCGGACGGTTCCGTTTGTCTCCAAGGCGATCGGGATTCCCTTGGCGAAGATGGCTTCCTTGATTATGTCCGGCAAAACCTTAGAATCTCTCAACTATACCGAAGAGAAGATTCCCGAACATATTGCGGTGAAAGAGGTGGTTCTGCCGTTTAACAAGTTCCCCGGTAGCGATACCCTCTTAGGTCCAGAAATGCGATCGACTGGGGAAGTGATGGGGATTGACACCGATTTCGGCAAGGCTTTTGCAAAAGCTGAATTAGGGGCCGGGGTGCGGTTAGCGCTTCAGGGAACGGTGTTTGTTTCCATGAACAGTCGGGATAAACCCCTGGTGGTGCCTGTGATTAAAGAGTTCATGGATTTGGGCTTTAAGATTATTGCCACCGATGGCACCCGCAAGGTCCTCCAAGATCATGGGCTGGAGAATGTGGAACTGGTGTTCAAGGTCCATGAAGGTCGTCCTCATGTCATTGACTGGATTAAGAATGACCAGATCCAGTTTATTATCAACACGCCGACGGGAGAAGAGTCCCAGACGGATGCCCGGATGATTCGCCGCATGGCGCTGGACTATCAACTGCCGATTATTACCACGATCGCCGGTGCAAGGGCAACGGTAGCAGCAATTCGCGCCCTTAAGGGTGAACCGTTGGAGGTCAAGGCGATTCAGGATTATCTCAATTAATGCGTTAAACAGGAGACTGTACCAGGGTTGATGAGTGACCCTCAGTGCAGTCTCCGGGATGGTTTCATGGGGGTGGACGCTCCGTAACGATGGAGCGATCGCCCCCTTTTTTTGCTTAAAACCCGCACCCTAAAGGGTGGGGCTACAGGTACAAAGCCTGCCTGCGCAGGCTAAAGAATAAAGCAAACCGAAGAGGACCGGATTTAGGATAATCCTCCCTCCAGGTATAAAAAGTCAACATTATCTTAGCCCGCGCAGGCGGGCTTCGTTTGTGTAGACCCACCCTTTAGGGTGCGGTTTTTTTGATGAGTGACCCTTAGTGCAGTCTCCGGGATGGTTTCATGGGGGTGGACGCTCCGTAACGATGGAGCGATCGCCCCCTTTTTTTGCTTAAA
>NZ_JAMXFA010000017.1:0-76665 GCF_025370785.1 Laspinema olomoucense D3b | reverse complement strand
ACCCGCACCCTAAAGGGTCTGGCTCCAGGTACAAAGCCTGCCTACGCAGGCTAAAGAATAAAGCAAACCGAAGAGGACCGGATTTGGGTTCCTCCTTCCTCAGTGTATGAACAGTCATTTTTATCTTAGCCCGCGCAGGCGGGCTTCGTTTGTGTAGACCCACCCTTTAGGGTGCGGTTTTTTTGTAGGGACCTGATGCACCTTGAGCCAGACAAAGGGTTACAACAAGGGGATCAAAATCCTGATTTTTCTCCATATTTTCTTCATTTTGTTTTCCAGGATGCATTCTGAAAATTATTTCCTGGGTAATCTCTATATAACCGAGGGCTGGACCTTCCGAGACTAAATTTCAGAATCTGCGCGTCAGGACTAGACATTTCGTTAAGAAATGTTACAATTTTTCACATAACGACTTGAGAAATTTAAGAAATTTTATGACAACCCCGACATTTGTACTTGCAGCATTGATTTTGGGAATCCTGTATTCATACAGAACAGCGATCGCCTTGTCTTGCCAATACCAGCTAGAACGGGTTCCGGTTCGGGTTCCAAGCCGTCAGAAGTAAGCAAATAGCCATCAGGGGTAAACTGGCATTCCCGAATCATCCCTGATTGGATTCAGATGTGGCTATCCCGATCAATATCCCCCGGAGGTTATCCCGGTGCGAGATCCCTCCGGTAGGCTAGGCAAAACGGCCAATGCAGATTGAGAGTCCAGGATACAAGCCACGAAAACGAACGTTACCCATTGAGTGAAGAAGCGCCATGAAGACTGCTCAAACTTCTACAGACTTAGTTCGCACTTACCTGCGAGAAATTGGCCGAGTTCCCCTGCTGACTCATGAGCAGGAGATTGTTTTGGGTAAGCAAGTCCAGCACTTGAGCCTGTTGCATGAGATTAAAGAGACCCTGAAGGAACAGTTCGGTCACGAGCCGACGGATGTAGAATGGTCACAAGCGGCAGGGTTGTCCTTAGTTGAGTTGCAACAAGCGATCGAGCAAGGTGAAACCGCCAAGCGCAAGATGGTGGAAGCGAATTTGCGACTGGTGGTGTCTGTTGCCAAAAAATATATTAAACGCAATGTCGATTTACTCGACTTAATCCAGGAAGGAACCATCGGAATGCAGAGGGGGGTGGAGAAATTTGACCCCACCAAAGGTTACCGATTTTCCACCTATGCCTATTGGTGGATCCGTCAGGCCATTACTCGGGCGATCGCTGAGAAGGGCCGCACGATTCGCCTCCCGATTCACATTACTGAAAAACTTAACAAAATTAAGAAAGCATCTCGGGAATTATCTCAGCAACTGGGACGTACAGCTACTATTGGGGAGTTAGCGGCAGAACTAGAACTCACGCCGAAGCAAATCCGCGAGTATATGGAACGCGCCAGACATCCCCTCTCCCTGGATTTACGGGTGGGGGACAACCATGATACAGAACTGAGTGAGTTGTTGGAAGATACCGGACCCTCTCCGGAAGATTTTGCCACCCATTCAGCGATGCGAGCAGATTTAGAAAAATTGATGGCGGAGTTAACCACTCAGCAACGGGAAGTGATTGCTTTACGGTTTGGGTTGGAAGATGGACAGGCGATGACGCTTTCTAAGATAGGCGATCGGCTCAATATTAGTCGTGAGCGCGTCCGCCAAATCGAACGGGAAGCCCTCACAAAGCTCCGCAAGCGCAAAGCGGATATGAATGAATATGTTGCCAGCTAATCAGGTTGGTGTTTGGTTGCGTTGAATTTAGATGTCTCCTGCTGGTGGGAGGCATCTTTTTTTTGACGATTCGGGATGGGGGGTAACCAAGGATTTCTAACCACTGATTTCACAGATTTTCACAGAAACACGGAGACACAGACCAGAAATGCAATCCTTCTCACTTTAAAACAGCGGCAAGTCTAAAATGAATCCTGGTAAGACGTTTTCGCCAGATAAGCGGGTGGGAAGTGGGACGGTTTCTACGGGTTGAGTGGGGTGATAAATTTCGACTTGTTGCGTTTGCGGATTAATCAGCCAGCCTAATTTTAAGCCACTGTTGAGATATTCCTGCATTTTGTCTTGAAGTTGTTTTAAAGGGTCAGTCCGAGACCTCAGTTCTATGACAAAATCAGGACAAAGCGGGACAAATTTTTCCTGTTGTTCCTGGGTGAGGGCTTCCCAGCGCGCATTCTCCACCCAAGCTACATCCGGGGACCTTTTACCTCCCTGGGGTAAGATGAATATTGTGGATGAACTGAATACTTTTCCCAGTTGAGTTTGCCGGTTCCAAATCACTACATCTGCGTTAAAATCAGATTCTCGATTGCCGGTGATTCCTCCAACGGGGGGCATAATGATTAATTCTCCTTGGGCAGTTTCTTCCAGTCGCCAATTTTCATTGATTTGGCAGAGTTGATAAAATTGGTCGTCGCTTAAGTTGACGGTTTTTAGGTTTAAAATAATCGGTTCTGAAATCATTTGAATTTATCCTGATGTTTTAACCACTGATTTCACAGATTTTCACGGAGATTTAGATTTTTTGCTAAAAAAGAGGGGAAATCTGTTGACAAGCGGGGTTGACTTTGATAAATTTATACTTATAATGGGAAGCTTTGCTCAAATATTATTGGAGTCAATCGTCCCATTATGAATATAATAAGGTATCAAATTAAAAAATGCAATACCCCTCACTTATCTTTTTTGGGCCGCGCCTAGATGATAGAAAACCGAGTTTTTCAAGAACCCGGTTTTCTATCATTTAGGTGATGGGTGATGGGTTAGGGAAGGAACTACCCAAAACCCCTAACCCATCACCTAAACTACTTCAAAGAAATCTTTCTGGTCCACAACAGTGATCTTCACGCCATTCAGGATAGCTAGTAGTTCATCGCCTCGTTTTCTATCATTATGATTTTAGTGAGGTTGACTCGATGATTGTCCGACAGTTTGCTATTCTAATTTTAGAATGTTAATCCTTTGAATGGGCAAATTTTAGAAAAGAAATGAACAACCCCAACGATCCGAGACGATTCGCCCCGGCAACTCAACGCAACCGTGAACCGATTTTAAAGGTGTTGCGTCGGGTTCTCCCGCCCAGGGGAACGGTGTTAGAAGTGGCAAGTGGCAGCGGTGAACACGCCATTTTTTTTGCGCCTCGACTCAAACCGCGATTCTGGCAACCGAGTGAACCAGAACCTCTTTTACGGGAGAGTATTCTCGCCTGGATGAAAGAGGTTCCATCAGATAATCTTTTCCCTCCGATTCCCCTGAATGTTGCTGAGTCGGTTTGGTTGATTGAATCCGCCGACAATCCGCCGGTGAATTTATCGGAAATTACAGCAATAATTGCTATTAATTTAATTCATATTTCTCCGTTTACCGCTACTTTAGGATTGATGGCGGGGGCGAGTCGAATTCTACCCACAGGGGGTATTTTATACCTGTACGGTCCTTTTAAACGAGGGGGGAAACATACGGCACCCACGAATGAGAGTTTTGATGAGATGCTGCAACAGCAAAACTCAGAATGGGGGGTTAGGAATTTAGAGGAGGTGGAGGCAGTTGCTCGGAAAAATGGCTTAAATTTGCAGGAAATTGTGGAAATGCCTGCTAATAATTTATCGGTTATTTTTAGGAGGGAAAGTGAGGGGTGAAGTTGAAGGAACTTAAATCTGGGGCAATAAGATAATTAAGGCTCAGGACAAGGCATTGCCTTGTCCCATTTTGTCTGAATTAAGACTGAATATCGGGTTCGATAAATTTATTATTGGCGCGGATAAATTGGGCGGTGCCTTGATTGGTAATCACTAACCAGGGTTTGCCGGTGCGATCGCCTTGGACGGGATTAGTATAGTTGGGATGACGAGTGACGATACTGCCGCTTGTGAGGGTACTTTCTACGGGAAATTCAAATCCCGGGCCGCTACGGGCATTTAATCCGCCTTGGATGACAATCCTCCATTCGGGCCAATTGCCAGTGGTAAAATCTCCAGAGGGACTGACGGGAGGCGGGGAAACTCGCGTAGGTAGGGCAATTCCCGCGACGGCGCTATCGATCGCGGTTTGGGTTTGCTCTCCCACAACTCCATCGACGGTGAGTCCCGATTCCGCTTGAAATGCTTTCACGATCGCGTCAAGAAGAGGGCCAAAGTTTGGGTTAAAACGCCCAACGTTATATCCTAACTTTTCTAATTGCATCTGTAGTTGTTCGACCCGGGAACCTGTATCACCTTGTTGTAATGCCATTTGTTTATTAACCTCTAGTGTTGATTTAAAATGACGGGAAATTTCCCAAAAATTCCCCCCGCTTGGACCATTTTAGCGATGATTTCCCAATTCCGACTCCCGATAAGATGAGGGATGAAACGGAAAGTTCTCCGGTGTTCGTGATAACGATTTGAGGCAGTGGCAAATGTTCACAGGAGCAACCGACTACCCCACAACCCAATTCCCAAGAGATTCACTGGAATCAAAAAAGTCTTCGGATTCAAGGGCGATCGCCTCGGATTGGTCCGATTTTTTGGGGGGGGAGAAGACTGCCGGAGAAAACATTTCCCACATAGTTCGTAAGTAAGGGGCAAATAAATCGTACTCTTCTGCTGTGAGGCGATCGCGCAATTGTCGTCCCAACAAATTGAGCATTTGCCTCACCAATTCCCACTGCACCCCCAAGGAAGGATAAAGCATCACACACAGGGGAAATAACTCCTGTTGTACCGATGCAATACTTTGTTCCAGTACACAAGCCCAAAGATATACTTGGAACATTTCTACATCGCGCAGGCTAGATTTGCGGATTCGCTCATCATTCAGGGAACCGCTGTTACTTCGGTATCGGGGATACAGTTGCCGAATGCGATCGCAAATTTCCGTGGCAATCTCTGAACTCACCGGCAGCAGTTTTCTCACCGCCTGCAAGGGAGAGTCATCCCACTCTAATTTTGCTGCTGCTTCATAGACCCGTTGCAGAGGTAAATTTAAGTATTCCTGAATCACCCTAAAATACCCTTCCAGTTGCGATCGCTCCGTTTGAGAAACCTGCTGCAACAGCAACTGTCCTGTATAGTAAAATTGAAGATTGACAAAGGCCAAAGTCAGAGGTTCCGAAGTCGCTTGCACTTGTCGCAATCTGCCCAAAACCGGGGACATAGCCCCAGCTAGTTGTTGAGGAGATTTCCCCTGAGCATACAATTCCAGCGCTTGGTCATAAATTTTATGGGTTTTCGCCGCCATCTCCCAGGAATTCAGATGTTGAGAATCAATGGAATGCTGTTTTAAACTGGGTGCTAAGAGCATTTCCGTTTTTGACCACCCTTGAGCGATACATAAGCGCAACGACTGCCGGAGGGAATCCCCCACCCGTTGCCGCGTCGTTAACTCAGACTCATCCACGCCAGTGCGATCGGCCCCGTTTTCTTCCCCTTGGGACTCCAAATGTAGCTTTTGTACATACCGCTTCGCCCATTCTTGTGCGAATGACTTTACCGGAGCAACTTCGGTCTCAGAAGGCCATCGAATATAACGAGCATAACGTCCAGCGATCGGTTTATTCATCAGTTTGACTGTCTTGGGAATTGAGCGGGGGTCAGGCTAAAGGGACAAGTTAAATGGGGTCAGTCGATCGCCCCGTAAGATCCGAGATAGGAGAGGTCAAATCTTAAACATTCCCTTCAAATTTTAACTTTTTTTAAGTTTTCTCTCTACCCTCCCTCTAAACGGCCCAATATTCAGCCATCTCGCCGAGAGGATAGCAAGGGGAAGGGACCGGAATGAGTTCATAACCCAATCCGGTTCTACCCAGTCTGTTTTGTCTATAACCCGCACAGGAGAAGCTCCTAGCCTATAGTCCCACCCTTGAATTTGTCCGAATTGGTTGATCCTTCTGACCCATGCCCATCAGGGGATCAAGCCCGTCTCCAGAAAACAAGTATTTTTACTTATAGCTATTCTAGCAAACAGGTGATATAGTTAGAGATCGTTAGGGCACGTAGCTCAGGGGATAGAGCACCAGATTCCGGTTCTGGGTGTCGGGGGTTCAAATCCCTCCGTGCTCGTTGGGTGATTAACACTTCATAAAAAAGGGGGACAGTTTCAAACTGGCCCTCTTTTTTTGATACTTGCCGTTAAAGTTCGTCCCCAGTTTTTCCCTGCACCCCTTTAACAATGCGGGAGAGTTCCGTTTTTTCATCTACCGAAATCCGAGAGGGAGAACCACTGATAATCCGTTCATAATTGCGGAACGAATCTTTAATATCCGGTCCCTTCTGACTAATCGAGTATTCCCGAATGCCTTTATCATGCCAAGAACCGCGCATTTTGAAGACATTAATCGCCCGGGACATTTCCCCGCGAATTTCCACATACTGCAACATCAAAATTGTATCCGTAATCGTGGAAATATGGGATTCTGTAATCGAATGAGCGCCCATAAATTGGTCTGTAGTATTCGTGAAAAATCCCGTTATTTCCTCTTGTTTAGCATAGCCCGTTACCCCAATCACGAATTGACGAAAGGCATTGTTACTGACACCGCGAGCTAAAGCCGAAAGCGAGTCGATCGCAATTCGAGCCGGTTTAAATTCAGAAATATCAGTTTTAATGATTTGTAAGTGATCTTCCAACCCAGCCGACTCAGGATATGCACACAGAATTCTCAGCAATCCCTTCTCTTCCAGTTCTTCAAAATCAATCCCCCAAGAGTAAGCATTTCTGAGCAATTGAGCGCGGGATTCTTCATAAGCAAACATCATCGCCCGTTGCCCACTTTTACAGGCATCCTCTAAGAATTTGCTGACCAAGAGGGTTTTTCCCGTACCCGTTGCCCCCGTTGCCAGAATAATAGAATCCTTGAAAAATCCACCGCCACACATGGTATCCAGGGTTTTGACCCCGGAAGAAACCCGGACATTTGAGGAGCGTTGGGTGAGGCGCATGGCCCCGAGGGGGAAGATATTAATCCCTTGATTGGTGATGGTGAAAGGATATTCCCCTTTCATGTGGGTAGTGCCGCGCAATTTCAAAATTTCTAGGGTCCGGCGACGGCGTTCGCTTTCTAAAACGTTGCGAACAATTACCACATTATCCGACACGAATTCTTCCACCCCAAAGCGAGCCACGGGTCCATATTCTTCGACTCGTTCCGTGGTCATAATCGTAGTTGCACCCACTTGTTTGAGACGGGCCACTAAGCGGAAGATTTCCCGACGCACTACCGAGGCGGCATCATACTGTTGAAAGACAGCAGTTACAGAGTCAATAGAGACTCGTTTCGCTTTGTATTTGCGAATAGCATACTGAATCCGCTCAATCAGGGCAGAAAGGTCAAAATTTCCGACCACATCTTGTCCTTCTGGGTCCGGCGAAGCATCGAGAATAAAGAGTTTACCTTGGTCAATTAAGCCTTGCAGGTCCCAGCCAAAACTATAGGCATTTTTGATAATATCGCTGGGAGATTCTTCAAAGGTTACGAAGACCCCGGGTTCCTCGAAAAAGGTAATGCCGTTGTAGAGGAACTGGACCGCAAACAGGGTTTTACCCGTCCCGGAGGTGCCGCTGACTAAGGTCGTTCTGCCGACAGGCATTCCGCCATGACTGATGTCATCAAACCCCTCAATCATGGTGCGGATTTTATGGACGCCTAGGGGCATACGTTCTTCGCTTTCTCCGGATGGCTTAGTAAGATTCATAGGGCGAGTTTAAAATGACAAGAAGGCTAGGGGTGAGGGACGATGGACCTAGGATTATAAATTAATTAAGAGAAGTTTGGACAGGTTTGAGCCGAGTGATTTTACTCAAATTCTCGCTCTTCTCGTAATTCTTCATAGAGCAGGTCTAAACCGATCAGAACTTTTTCGCGGTCCGAGAGGTCTCCAATGATTTTGCGCACAGGAGGGGGCAGGATTTTAGATAGGGTTGGGGTTGCCAATATTTTATCCTCTTCTGCGAGTTGAGGATTTTTCAATACATCAATCACTTTGAGGGCATAAACTCCTTCAAATTCTTGCTCTAAAATATCTTTGAGGGTTTTTAAAGCGCGAACAGAGTTGGGGGTGTTCCCTGCAACGTAAAGCTTGAGAACGTAGGTTTTTTTGGGGTTAATCATGGATTCACTTCGTGAAAATTGAGCCGAGAAGAAAAAGTCGGGTGGAGACTGAATATTGATTAAGCATCTCTGGGAATTGAGCGACGATACATTTCACATAAATGAGCGATAATATCAATGAGAGTTAATCGGTAGTCTAAGAGAATTTCTTCACTGCGCCCTTCTAGTTTAAGTTGTTTAGAAAAATCATCCATTAAATCCATGTGGATTTCTACAATCTGGGTGACTGAAATATCAGCCAAAAAAGCGGTACTGACCATTTCATCAATTCTTTGATTGAGGGAGCCATCGGCGGAGAAATAATTCAAAACAATATCACGATATTCGGCTTGGAGTTCATCTAAAAAATGTTGTCGTTCGGCGGGAGGTAAATTCCGCAGAAAACGTTTGGGATTGCGTTTGTAGTACACACCAAGGTATCCTAATCGCTCTCTCAATTTTTCGGCGAGCATCCGCTGCTGGGGCCCGAGAAAGTGTTGAGTGGAGGTGTCTGGAGATGAATTGGGGGTGGGTTGGCTGCGATCGGTTTCCCAGGAGACTGGGGAGAAGTTAATAAACTGGGTGATAGCTTTTTCGACAGAACGACCGATATGGGGGAGTTGAGACACTGAGATGTGGCTTTCAGCGGTATGGTAGACCACTTTGGAGGAGACGAACTCCCCATTTTCCGGGGATTTTACGGAAGTTAGCAGGATGTCGTTGAGGTCAGAAGCTGGCGCTTCCGCTGATTCACTGGCTTGATGGGAACCCAGGTGGACAATCACTGCAGGCAAGAGAGTCGATTTTTGATGGAGTAGATAGGCGAGGCCCTTTAACTTGGGATGAGCTTGTAAAATTAGACAGTCAAGCTGTTGTTTTTCTCGTTCGACGAAGGCGAGAAACTCATCAGTCCCCTGAAAATAAGTGAGCGCATACCGATCGCTCTCCAAAAACTGGGTGAGCGATTGCGCCAGGATATCCGATGGCCCGAAAGTACAAATAGACAGTTTGTTTTGCAAAACGTTATTAGAAAATCGATGTTCCAATTGACTACTCGTGCAGCCGCAACGTTCAATTGCCCCGCCGCCATGACTGGTGGCTCAAGGTTGTGTTAAACATTCAACAAACACTCTACCTAAATTGTAATGGGTTCCCCGGCCTCACACCCCATTGAGATCCATAATTGATCTGTACCTGGAGTCATGAGCGGTGGTCTCCAAACGTCAACCATCTGATTCCCGGGTGATTCTGTATCGGTTATCCCCAATGACTTAGACAACAAAGCAGGACGTACTAGGACGTCGTTACAGTAGAGGGAAGATAGACCGGATTTTTTCACAAAATCTCTATTAACTAGGACCAAGGTAGGTAGGAAACCCGGTTTCTTGTCCGATTTATCTCATCGCTACCCGGATGCCGTAGGCGTTAGAGTAAAAGCCCGATGGAATGGCATCCTGTGAGGCAACCCCCCCACTGCTGCTGGGTGTTACCGTTAGCTCAACAGTCCGTTGTGATTTTTGCAAGATCTTCATCCCCAGTTCCCTATGTTAAAGACCCCCCTACTCTTAGAAGAATTTACACTCCCTACCCCTGTATGCCCACAAACGGTAAGTATAGCAGAGTTGTGGCATCGCTTGAGCATCAGCGCGGGGCGGATGTCAGCATTTGAGCGCCTCATCCTCCTCAATGAAGGGGAAGGTCCGGTGGGCGTCCTAGATGTGGGCTGTTTGCTATTGAATTTATTACAAGGGGAAACCATGAGTCTGGAGTGGGGGTTAACCGAGGAAAGAAATGGCCTGCCTCACGCGGATTTAGCCACCTTGATGGCCCGCTTCTGTGCGGTGGTGGGGAATGACAGCCAGAATCGGGAAGGGGGTCTGGATGCACCGACTACCCATGATTTAGACCTCTGGCAGCAACCTGTGGTTGGATTGAGTCCCGAAGCAGTCGCTGCGGTGGAGAGGGTTCCGGCGAATATGAACTTAACTCAATTCTGGGAGAGGCTCCAAACCCAAGACGGGGAACGACCTAGGCAACCCCAGTGGGTGGTGGTGGATGCTGAGGACAAATGCTTAGGGTTGTTGGATTTTCCCCGGGCGATCGCAGCTTTGGCCCAAAATACCCGCCTCGTTCCCCGGACCCCTGGATTCCCCGAGCCACCGTCGGAGGAGCCCGGGACCCTCAGTGGGATCAAAGCTTGGCCGTTTGGGGCGGTTCGTCCCTTGGGGGAACTCCTAGAAGAAATCCCGTTGCCGATGAAATTGCAAACTTCAGCCGGGAAAGTTGCAATTTACAACCAAGCATGGCGGACCTACTTTGATGCCTTTTCGGAACCGGAAACTGACCCCTCGGGGGAAGTCCGGACCCCTTCACAACTGACCTTTAATCGGGAACCGGACCACTTAGAACACCCCGACTCAGACTCTCTGAGCTTGGGTTTATGTCCCATCCCGAAAGAGTCGGACCGCGTGTGGCAGTTTGTGAAAATCCCCATCGGTCTTGCCTTGTCTGAGCGATCGCCTCTTCTGTCCGGGCAAGATTCCCCCGGGGACTCTTCACAAGGGCCAGAATTGGCGGCTCCCGAGTCCACCGGGAATCAACCCCCTGGCAGTCACCCCCCGGTTTCGGCTTCCCTCCCATCTCAGGGGTCCCAGACGGAATCCCTCTGGTTGGTTCTGGCTCAAGATGTTACGGTTCAGCAGCAAGTCGCCAAAGAACTCGCGGCCAAAAATGCCGATTTGATGCAGATGAACCGGCTCAAAGATGAATTTTTGGCCTGTATTAGTCACGAACTCAAAACCCCCCTCACTGCCGTTCTGGGGTTATCCAGTCTGCTCAAGGAACGGACCCTCGGCCCCCTGACCGATCGCCAAGCTCGCTATGCTCAAATGATCTACACCAGTGGGCGACATTTGATGAATGTGGTGAACGATATCCTGGATCTCACCCGGATCGAGAGTGGACAAATGGAACTGATTCTCGAACCTGTGAGTATCCCCGAAGTCTGCGATCGCGCCTTTGACCAAGCTAAACAGTCCCATCACCCCTCGGATTCCCCAGTTCATGGCAGCAGCAGCAATGCCGCGATTACCGAACTGGAAATCCCCTTTACCCTGGAACTCGAACCCGGGTTACCGAGCCCGGTGGCGGATGAATTGCGCCTGCGACAAATGCTGTACAATCTCCTCTCTAACGCGATTAAATTTACCGCCAATGGCGGAGAAATTGGCCTGAGAGTGAATCGCTGGGAAGGCTGGCTGGCTTTCACTGTCTGGGATACGGGGATTGGCATTCCTGCCCAAAAACAGCACTTGATTTTTCAAAAATTCCAACAATTGGAAAACCCGATGACGCGGCAATTTGAGGGAACGGGTTTGGGATTGGCATTAACTCAGCGCCTTGCGCGGGCTCATGGGGGTGATGTGACGTTTATTTCCAAAGAAGGGGTGGGGAGTGAATTTACCCTGCTGTTACCTCCTTGTCCCCCGCAACAGACGACGACCCTCACGGAACGAGTAGACCCCACAAAGAACCGCTTAATTTTAATTGTGGAAGCGGTGCCTCGATATATTGATGATTTGACGGAACGGTTTAATGAGTTGGGTTATCGAGTGGCGATCGCCCGTGCAGGGACTGAGGCGGTGGAAAAGGCTCGACGCTTACAACCTCGGGCTATTTTTTTGAATTTATTCTTGCCAATGCTCTCAGGTTGGGACGTGCTGACTCTGCTCAAATCTGACCCACAAACCCGACATATCCCGGCGATCGTCATGGCAACAGAGGTGGACAAGGAACGGGCGATTCGGGCGCAGTGTAATGGGTTTTTAACCCTGCCGGTGAAGGGAAATTCCCTAGAAAAAACCTTAGAGGGGTTAATGCAGGACCCGGAAGAGAAAAGTTTGGCAACGCCGCCAACGACCCTAACGGTGTTGCGGTTGAGTCCCTTCGACCCGGAATATCGGGACCTTGATGGGCGATCGCCCCAGGAGCACAGCAACGGGTTGAGCGATCAACTCAATGGACTGCTCACCTCGGGGTTAAATCCCTCCGCGTCCTATCATTATCGGGTTTTAGAGGCCGATGATCTCGAACAAGCCGAATTATTGGCCCGAGTCTGGCATCTGGACGCCATCTTGCTCGATCCGGCCCCTGACCTCCACGATCCTAGTCTGTTTATCCAACAATTCAGCCAATATCCCGCCCTCGCTGCGGTTCCCCTGGTGACCCTCGATCGCCAAATTGCCCTATCTGCCTCCCAAGTGCCCGGTTTGACAGTTTTTCCCTATCTCAAACCCATTCATAGTAGCGATCAGGCAGATGAGGCAATTTGGCCCAATGTCACCGCGTTATTTCAGGCAGTGGAAGTTGCCGTGGGAATGAGTTCTAAACCCGCAATTTTAGCCATTGATATCTCGATTTTGTCCCAGTTTCCCGACCGCTGCTCGACACTGACCCCAGGGGTTTCCAAACGGTCCGGAAGTGCAGAATCAGGCCGTTTCCCCATCGATTCCACCTCCACTAAACACGAGTGGTTACAAGCTTCGATTCAATATATTCAAACCGCTGGGTTTAGATGTTGGATGGGTCGTTCTTGGTCAGAAGTTTGGCAGCAATTGCAACATCATAGTGTGGATTTGCTGTTAATTTATGTTCCAGATTCTGTCCCCTCTCAGTTCCCGATTGACGCGCTGAATCTGTTGGAACAGCTTCCGGAACGCCCCGCTATTTTAATCGTCGATCGCTCCTTGGAAACCTCTGAAACAGACAGTCCCGGAGAATTTCGGTCCAGTTTAAAGGCGATCGCCACCCAACTGTTACCCCCTTCTTTATCAATGGAGGAGTTACTTGATTCGATTAACCAAGCGTTGAAAATTTGAATCCGAGATGGGGTGGATGGGGTGGATGGGGGAGATGGGGAAGATGGGGAAGTTCAACATCCCGACTTGCTGTCGTTTCCATTCATCCTTCATCCTTGCGCCCTGTTCCGTCTGGCAAAAACAACTGTTGCGGCATTTCCAGTAGCCAATAATTCCCCCGCTTGGCAATCAGTTGATACGCTTCAGGATTAGGAATTTCCAGGCCCTTAATTTTGTCAGGATATCCTAAAACTAAAAACGGCAGCCGATTGGAATTTTTTGCGGATAATTGTTGCAAATATTCTCGGGCATTATTGGAACGCCTAAAAAATTTAATCCGTTGATGACTGTAAAAAACTAAACTAGGTTTTTCAAAGGCAACCATCACGACCTCTTGTTCCGGTTGTTTCACCTGTTCAATAATTTCAGCCAGTTGGCGGATCGGCAATTGCCGTTCGCTATCAAAAATAAAATAAACCGGCATTACCGCTAACATAAAAAAGGCCACAAATCCCGCGAGATTCACCGCCATAATCCATCGCCACTGGCGTTTTAAGACTAAAATTAATCCCACTAATGCAGTAGTCATTAAAACTAAAGCACCGCGTTCAATTAAACCCGAATTTGTTAATATTCTGGGAAATTCCGGCATGGCTGGGTCTTGGTCTATGATTTGGGGAACCGAAAGAATGGCAGTCGCCATGAGTAAGAATAAGATTAAGTTACCGATGACGGAAACTCCAACAAATAAACTGAAGCGATTAGGTTTACGATCGCGGTCCAATTTAAAGCTTTCTTCACTCCAAAACAAACTGACTAATATGGCAGCAGCAGGGAGGGCCGGAAGAATATAACTGGGGAGTTTGGTGACGGCAACGGTAAAGAATATAAAGATACCGCCTAACCAAAATAAAGCAAATAAACCCAGATGATTAGTCCGGGGTTGATTCCGCCAGCGACTGCATTTCCAGAAGCGTAACCGGGCTATTGAAATAGGTAAATAAATCGACCAAGGGGAAAATCCTGCTAACAGCACTAAAAAGTAAAAATACCAGGTTCCACTATGATTGTTCACGACCTGCGTAAACCGTTCAAAATTATGATACCCAAAAAATGTATCGATATAGGTTTGGCCATTGGCTAAAATAACTAAAATATACCAAGGCAAGGCGATAGTCGTGATGATTAAAATACCGCGCAGGGGTTTTATTTCCCTCCATAATTCTTTCACCTGTCCCAGATAAATTGCAAAAGCGCCAATAATTAATCCCGGTAACACAATCCCGACGGGGCCTTTAGCCAGAATGGCTAAGGCGATAAAACTGTAAAAAATGACATACCAGGCATCGGCAGTTAAGACGGTTGATGGTAGAGAATTTTTGAATTGATTTTCTGTATTTTGTAAAGGCTGGGAAGTGGCATATCCCCAAAAAAAAGCCAGGAGAGCGATTCCCATGCAAGCACTTAATAACATATCAGAAACGCCAATTCTTCCCCAAGCAATGGTTTGGAAATTCAAAGCAGCGATCGCCCCTCCGAGTCCCGCACAAAACCAGGCTTTTCGAGGGATATTTTGCCATCTTTCTGATTCTTTAAGTTCCGATGGAATGGCGGGGTGAGGAACGGTAAAATATAGCAGGGTAAAGAAGACGATACCCATCAAAGCAATGGCTGATAATGCGGAAGGCAGACGCACTGCCCATTCATTTACCCCAAAAATTTGGTAGGCGATCGCCATCAACCAATAAATTAAAGGCGGTTTATCAAATCGCGTTTCTTGGTTAAAATAAGGCGTAATCCAATCCCCCGTGACCACCATTTGTCGGGCTGCTTCGGCAAACAAAGGTTCCGTTTCATCCACTAACCCGACGCTGCCTAATTTCCATAAAAATGCAATCCAGCCAATCCCTAATAGCCCCAAAATTGATAATATTAAAGCTAACTTAGGCGGTACGCTTATTTGACTCTCAGTATCCCAAAAGCGATTCATTTGAAGTTTCATCAGTTGTTTGTGTATCTAGGGTCTGTTATGGTTTACAGTCATTGGTCTTATGTCATTGGTCCTTGGTCATTGGTCCTTGGTTGACCGCTATGGGGATGGGGGAGGTGGGGGATAGGGGGTAGATGGGGGAGAGGGTTGGAATATGCTATTGTATCTAACAAACCGGCGGATGCTGCTTCCTGGATGGAAATGCGGGAGGGAGAGGAGATTTTTAGGGTCGCCATCGTGCCGCGCGATCGCCGAGGTCAGAATCGGGTCTGTGACTGAAGGGGTCAGGGTTCGAGAGCCATGTTTGATTGAAAATGATATAAGCTATGCAGAATACCCGTCTGAACAGTCTGTTTGATGGTGCCGCTTCTGAACTGAGGCAATCCTTACGCAATCCGTGGCGACGGATATCCGTACTGCTGATTAGCTTTTTAATGGGTAATTTTCTGGGAACGGCAATTAGTACGATCGCCGGACAAAATGCCAACTTAGATGTGATGGTAGCCGCTATTTTAATTGTATTAACAGAACTCTATAGCTTTTTTTTCTATCGGATTCACGGCCAAATGAAGCGATCGCTGTTGGCCCAGGGAATCAATTCTTTTAAAATTGGCATGATTTACAGTCTATTCGTCCTTGCCTTTACCCTCGGTTCTTAATGGATTGTTAATCGGATTAAACGCCATTTTCACCGAATTCAAGGGAGATTGATTCATGGAGAAAGAGTGGGCGATCGCCTCTATTCTGGAGGAGTGGCAGCAGGGAGGTCCGCCCACCGGATCCACTTGGGAAGCGTTAATCCAACAAGAACTCGCCGACCCCCTTCGTGCTCAGGGGTATGGGATTTCCCCGGAAACGGTACACTCCAAACTCCAGGAGCGATCGCAGGCATTAGCGGTGATTCTACCCCACCTGGAGCAATTTCCCTTACAGGGAAATAAAATACTCGAACCGTTATGGCAATTGTGGTTACCCTTAGGGATGAAACTGATCGCCTCTCACCAGGAATTAGGACGACCCTGGATGCAAGGGATTTTAGGGGGACAGGGAACAGGGAAAACCACCCTGGGGAGAATTTTAACCTGGATTTTGACCCATCTGGGCTATTCTACCTTGGCCCTTTCTATCGATGACCTTTATAAAACCTATTTAGAACGACAGCAGTTGCGGGAGGAGGACCCGCGTCTGATTTGGCGAGGACCTCCAGGGACTCACGATGTCGAGTTAGGGATTAACCTCCTCGATCGCTTGCGCAATCCCGATGGACAAACTATTGCTGTTCCCCGATTTGATAAATCCTTGTGGGAGGGACAAGGCGATCGCACAGAACCTTCCCTCGTTGAGGGTGTAGATATCCTGTTATTGGAAGGATGGTTTGTGGGAGTGCGTCCGGTGGATCCGGCAGTGTTTGAGACTCCCCCTTGGCCCATTATCACCGCAGCAGACCGCAGTTTTGCCCGAGATATGAATCAGCGATTGCGGGATTATTTGCCCTTGTGGGACCGATTAGATGGGTTGATGGTGTTGTATCCCGAGGATTATCGCCTTAGTTTGCAGTGGCGGATGCAGGCGGAATGGGAAATGAAGGCCCAGGGTAAGGGGGGAATGAGTGATGGGGAAATTGGGGAATTTGTAGAATATTTTTGGAAGGCGTTGCATCCAGAGTTGTTTGTCAGGCCCCTGTTGCGTCCGGGTTCCGAGGTGGACTTGGTGATCCAGATTGGAGGCGATCGCCGTATTATCACGGTTTACAGTCCCCGGCAGACTGGGGGAAACTCAGGCATCCCTTGATTTTGTTTCAGGGGGTTGCGGAACATTTTTTACCCTTCTCCTCGGATATCAGGGATGAGTCGCGGAAGGATTCCCGAGTTGAGGATTGCCAATGGCTAAGATGAGATTGAATCAAGTACGTCAAGAACCGGCAAAACTTGATAGAGTCAAGTGCAGGAGTCTCCCCGAGAGTTGATGTTGTATTCTATGTTTTATTTTGGGTTGCCTGCTGGTAGCATCCGTGTCAAGAAAGGTCTAAATTTAGCCGTTGACTTATGTCGAGTGATGGCAAAACGACTGGTTGTGGCGATCGTAATGGTGAGTTGTCTGTGGTTGATGCTTACCCCAGGGGCGATCGCCGGTCTCAACGATGATAACTTTGATGGCAATATTTACGCCCTCTATGGCGGCAATGGTTCCTTAGTACCGCCGAGAGTCTCCCTAGAACAGTCCCTCTCTCGGGACGATCGCGCTACGGTGCTAGTGTTTTTTCTCGATGACAGCAGCGATTGCAAGCAATACACCGCCGTTGTTTCGCAGATTCAGGCATTCTACGGACGGGCCGCTGATATTTTACCCATTAACGTCGATGCCATTCCCGTCAAGGATAAATATGCACCCACGGAACCGGGGTACTATTATTCTGGGGTTGTGCCTCAAACCGTTGTCCTGGATTTAAAGGGTAAAGTCGTTTATGACGGCAAGGGACAAGTTTCTTATGAGTCCATTGATGATGTGTTGCGACAGGTTTACGACTTGCTGCCGCGATCGGAATCAATTGAACTCAAACGGCGTGCTCCGAATGAGGTGAGTGTCGAGCTCTCTCGCTAATCCCGCAACGGGGAAATGTAGGAACCCGGGGAGTGACGACTCCATCTACTGGTGTTGCTTTCCGTGTCCCTGGGGCTAACTTAGGTGGCCCCTCCCCGCGTGAACCGGCGCACCACCTCCGAGACAGAACTCCCTGGAACATTCATCCCAGTCATTTGAGGGTTGACAACGAAAGCAAATTATGATATATAACCTCTCGGTTTGCACCTTTTTTTAACATTGGCGACCTTAACTATAAATACTTTTTATAAATTGAGTCTAATTGCCCATGTTCGGTGTGAATAAGCTTTGAGATAATCAAGGGGATAGGTGCATATTTAACTCAACCCATCCGCAGATCTCTGTTGCGATCGGCCAAAATCACGTTCCCATAGTGAACAATACCTAAATCACGGTACACCTTTGATAATATCGGGATGAGAGCATCTAACCTCCTGTGCCCACTTCCAAGGTTCAGTTCCACCACTCCCTAAATTGCCAATTAGGGTATCCTTCAAACCAGCAACAGAATGACAAGCTGAACTCTTTTGTCCAGTTTAGTATGGACGACTCCAGAGTTGATTATAATAGAGTTCATTAATTCCCCGGAATATTCCCTCGGCTTTAGCTCAGGTCGTTCAAAAATATAGGGTATCAATTTATGTTAATTAAGCCAGGAATGATGTCGGTGCATACGACAGACTAAGCGATCTATTTATTTTTGTCTGAGCGATGGCAAATCCCAAACTTGCGTCGTCGAGGGGGGCATCTACTCTAAAGAATATCGCGTCAAGAATAGACATCCTAAAACAAAGAGTATTAACCTCGGTTCGGTGCATCCGAAAAGACAATGGATAAAAGAAAACTTGATATACGTGCTCCACTCATTGCAAAACTCAGTCGCGGGACTGGCATTGGCTCCCTCCGGATTATCCTGTTAATTACCCTGGATAGTTTGATGTTGAGCTATGCGTGGCTACTAGCAGACAAGTTAGGCACGCCAGTTGGAGCCTTTAGCTTAATAGCTACTCAAAATGAGAACCCAGGATTTTTAATTCCAATTCTGGTAATTACCTTGGGGATTGTTGCTTCAGCGGGACTTTATGGCACTGATGATCGGCGGCGAGATTTTTTTAATCTCATCAAATCTCTCAGCTTTGCCCAGTGTGTTTTATTATTTATTGGCTATCTCTACGAACCCGAAGCAGTTATTTCTCGTTCGACGTTCTTGTTATCTTGGGTATTTGTCATAGCCTTTGTGCTGAGTGAGCGGTTAATCCTCCATTTAAGCATTGTGTATTTACGGCAGAGAGGTGCAATCCGTCCGCGCATTGGCTTAGTTTGTAAACCGAAAGATATTGAAACCGCTAAACGATTTATTGTTAAAAGTAAACGATATAAGATTTGTGATGTAGAAGACCTCTCGACCCGAGAAAAAAGCCACGATTGGTCGGAGATGATTCAACGACTCCGGGAAAAAGGCGTCAGCGAAGTGTTTGTCTGTTCTGAACTCTCAGTCCGAGACCAAATTTACCTCTATTGGGAATTGAAACGCGCCGGGATTCACCTGAGAATTCTGCCCTTGGGACTGGAACTGCCGATTCAGTGGTCTGAGATTAAGATGGTCAACGGCATCCCCAGTATGAGATTTAGATCACCGCCGATTGTGGGGGGGGATTATTGGATCAAACGGGGATTTGATTTAGTCGCGGCGGGGATCATCATCTTTTTAATTAGTCCGGGGTTGCTGTTGTTGGCAATACTGATTAAGGTGGATTCACCCGGTCCAATTTTTTATAAACAAGTGCGGATGGGATTAAAAGGCCGTCATTTCCAAGTGTGGAAGTTTCGGACAATGGTCACGAATGCCGAACAGTTACAAAAGGATTTGGAAGCGAAGAATGAAATGGCCGGGGGCATTATGTTCAAAATGAAGGATGACCCCCGGATCACCAGAGTGGGCAAGTTTATTCGGCGCTACAGTTTGGATGAACTGCCACAAATTATTAATGTTTTAAATGGGGAGATGAGTTTAGTGGGTCCTCGTCCGTTCCCCCTGCGAGATGTGGAACGCTTTTCGGAACATCACTTTATGCGCCATGAAGTCCTACCGGGTATTACGGGATTATGGCAGGTTTCTGGGCGATCGGATATTGTCGATTTTGAGGAAGTCTTCCGCCTGGATATGACCTACATTCAAAATTGGTCTGTTTCTCTGGATTTTCAGATTTTATTCCAGACGGTGAAGGTGGTGTTTGCCAAAGAGGGGGCCTATTAAAAAAGGGGAACCGCCGGATAAACCCCGGACAGTTCAACCCTCTTTACTTCAAGATTTGGGCGGATGCTGAGCGATCCAATCCACCGCTTCGGCTAAATCGGAGGCGATGAAATCGGGATGGGTGTGGTGTTGATATTTTCCCCCCAACACGCGATCGCCATAGCCCGTTTTCACCAAAATCCCTGTACAACCGGCATTATGGGCCATATCTACATCGGTTGCTTTATCTCCCACCATAAAACTCTGACTCAGGTCTAAATCATGTTCCCAAGCTGCTGCCACTAACATTCCCGTATTAGGTTTACGCCAGGTGGTCCACCGGGTAAACTCGGGATCTGTCCCCCCTTCCGGAGGACTCAGATAGGGACAATAATAAAGGGCATCCAATCGGGCACCCGCTTCTTGGTCCAATAAGTAACACAGGCGATCGTGTAGCGCTTCCACATGACTAGCGGGATAATATCCTCGCGCCGGACCCGATTGGTTTGAAACCAGACAACAGAAGAGATTTCGGTCATTTAAGTGGCGGACCGCAGCGGCCACACCCGGAATCAAATTCAGGTCTTCAACGCGGTGAATATATCCAACTTCTTGGTTTAAAACGCCATCTCGGTCCAGGAATACTGCGGGTTTCATCAGGGATGTTTGAAAAGAGTCCACAAGAATTAAAAGTTAATCAATCCGAATTTTATCAGGACTGAGGCTTACATAGGGGGATGTAACTGTAGAGGGTAGAGGCAGTATATGAACTGCCCCTACCCTCGGTGGTTATGGGTCAGACCTGGTTATGAAAGATTATTAATTCTTAATTCCCCATTTTGAATCTTTGGTTTAGCCTCCCCAAACTTTTTCTAGGACTTTATCAGGTGAAATATCAGCAATTCTGCCCGTAGAAGATTGAATGCCGATATAGCGATCGCCCGGAGGTAGCAGTTTGGCCGGGTCCGTGGGGCCGAACAAGGCAATGGTATAGGTTTGTACCGCCACCGCCAGATGCATCGGCGCACTGTCTGTACAGAGCATTAAATTCGCCGCCGCGATCGTTGCGGCCAATTTACCCACATCTGGGGGGGAAGTCACCTTAATGCCCGGACAGGACCTAACCAATTGCTCGCATAAGGGTTTATCCTCGGGCCCTTGGATCAAGACCACCGGCAATTGGGGCTGACGGGTTTGCAGGTCCTGGATAATCTGCTGCCATTTTTCAACGGGATAGATTTTATCCAATCCTTTGATTTGGGAGAGTTGACTGGCCCCCCCATGAATCAGAATGTAACCGCTGTCTTTGACGCCCAATCTTTGCTGTTCGTCATCGGACCAGCGTAAATCCTCCTTGAGCAGGGTAACCGAGAGTTCCGGACAAGGCATAGATGCCCCAAAACCCTGCAACAAGTCGTGGTACATACCGGCAGCATATTGCTCAGTTTTCAGGGGGACTGGGTTGGTGAGCAACCAGGAGTTGCCCAGATCCGAGTAGCTAATCCGGATGGGGATGCCTGTTAACCAGAGCAATAACCCCACCACCCAACGCTGTCCAAGGGAAATCACCGCATCATACTCGCGATCGCGCATGATCCCCAGCAAATTCCCCCAATCCGCCAACCCGTTGCGATCCTTAAAATCAAACGGCAGCACCTGGAGGGACTTGTCATGAAAAAACTTGGATACCCGGTAGGCACCTTTCGACCGTGGCTCCACAACAACATCTATGTAAGCGTTGGGATATAACCGTTTCAGGCTATCCAACGTCGGGAAAAATAAAATTTGGTCGCCGATTCCGCCGGGGACAAGGGCCAATATTCGCATCTCAATTGATTGAGCTTACTAAACAGACTCATTCTACGCGATGAGAGACCTAATCCGATCCGCAATCTTCGGACTCAACCCTACCACCGGCCAGAAACTGCCTAAAAAAACGTCGCGATCGCCCCTACGCCTCTACTCTAGTTATTATGATTCACGCGCCATTTTTGTAACCAAACGCTTTAGAGGAACCACCGTGCATTTATTGATACCCGCCGCTGGCATGGGGCGACGAATGGGCAGCAACCGCAATAAACTCCTCCTGTCATTGCTCGATCGCCCCTTGATTGCCTGGACCCTAGAGGCGGCGGATGCCTCCCGCGAAATTCATTGGATTGGGTTAATCGGTCAACCGGAAGACTGGCCCGACTTTGAAGCGATTTTAGCCGCCAATCCCCTCAGCAAACCTGTCCAATTCATCCAAGGCGGCAGTACCCGCCAAGAATCGGTTTATAACGGGTTACAGGGACTTCCCCCAGAAGCCACCCATGTGTTAATTCATGATGGGGCCAGATGTCTGGCAACCCCAGACCTGTTCGATCGCTGTGCCGAGTCCCTTCGCCATTGTCCCGGGTTAATTGCCGCGATTCCGGTCAAAGACACCATTAAAATCGTCGCCCGGGACTCCCAAACCATTGAACAGACCCCCGATCGCGAGCAACTTTGGGCCGCCCAAACTCCCCAGGGATTTAACGTCGCCTTATTAAAACAGTGCCACGATCGCGGAAAATCCCTGGGATGGGAGGTTACCGACGATGCGGCATTATTTGAAAAATGTGACTTGCCGGTGCAAATTGTCCCGGGGGAAGAGACTAATTTGAAAGTGACCACTCCAATGGATTTGGCGATCGCTGAATTTATCCTGCGTCAACAACGTCCTGAACTCAAATAACATAGAAACCCGCACCCTGAAGGGTGGGGAGGAAAGCGTACAAAGCCCGCCTGCGCGGGCTAATTCCAAATCCGGTTGTCAAAAGAAACCCGCACCCTGAAGGGTGGGGAGGAAAGCGTACAAAGCCCGCCTGCGCGGGCTAATTTCAAATCCGGTTGTCAAAAGGTGGTTTTCGCTTTTAGCCTGCGTTTGGCGCAGCCTGCGCGATAGCGCTTAGGCAGGCTACCCTTCACCGAAGCCGCTAGCGCGTCTACGTCCGTGTAGACCCACCCTTTCCTTACGGAACGCTGCGCGAACAGGGTGCGGGTTTTTATAGCCCGATCACAACCGGATTGTGGATTAATCCTTCGTCAAAAAGGGTTGACGGGGTAAAAACCGGATTCGGGTACCTTGAATCAACTCCTCAATCCCCGCTGCGATTTCTGCTTCAGACTCGCCATTGACACTGATCAGCAGCTTCAAAATTTTGAAGGTGTCCGTGTGGGTTAAAAAGTAGCCGCCATGTAAATCCAGTTCGCCGAAGAGACGACTATAACTCAGACTGAGTACAAACATCAGGGTATTGATCAGGTCGATCGCCAACCCTCGATGAGACTTAAGCGCCCAAAAGATGCCATTCACGCCAATGGTCTCGGAACAGTCGATATAGTTAAAGCGCTCAAATAGGTCATAAGCGGAAGTGGGACTTGCCGCTTCGTGGGAGACCAAGACATTGCGAATGTAAGGGCGGTAATTGCTGTTAGGGTAGCGATCGTCTAAGGGTTTGAGGTAGACATTTCCCAGACGATAGGCGGACATTTCGATACTGGGTTCACTAAACCAGTTGCCGAGGGTTGGCATATAGCGCAGGATAATATCGCGATCGCTCGACATCAGGTAAATTTGACGGCAACGACGTATGGCGGACCGCACGTAGTTGTTGCGACCCTCGCGGAGGAATTCTAGGGGGATATCTGGGGAGGCCAAAATTAATTTATCCAGGCGGAGGCGATCGCCAATCTTGCTAAACTCTAACCCATCTGGATCCTCAATGTCCCCGTCATCCTTGCCAAAGCGATCGGACAAAATTCGCAAGGTATTGACCAGCAGCAGTCCCCCCATGCTGTGACCCACCAAATTCACCGCAATCCCAGAGGGAGACCCGGAAACAGCCTGATTCGGCAGGGAGAGAGAACCCTGATTTTCCGTTTCCATCGAGCCTAGTACCGGCGTGAATGCTCCGTTTTTGGGAGTTTGCTTTGTTTTTTCAGCTTTTCGATTCAGAGCGCGGTCTAAGCGCCAAAAGAATTCGGCTAAATCCGGGGCACCATAGTGAATCGCCCGGTAGCGATCGCGCTGATAAACCAGCACCCGCAAACACTGCATCAAAATGACCCAGAGGATAAACAGGGGAGGAACCACCCAATACCATTGCAGGGCGATCGCACTCAACTGAATCCCCTTCCAAATAGGACCAATCAGGGGGAGGAATTCTAACCCTTTAAACAACGGAAGGCCCAGCAGTTTGACCATCCCATATAATCCGGTGCCAATAATGCCAGCAAATCCGGAAAGCACAAAGGAGAATTTCAAAACAACGCCCCAATTTTTGGAGAAATCACTCCATAATCCCGGACTGGTAAAGGGTTGTTCACTTGGCCAATGATATCCGATATAAAAATGATTGTCTTTTAATCGGCTATTTCGGGCAGACTCTTCGCGATTTAAGGCACTGGCCTCTTTCATGAATAAATCATAAAACGTGGCGGCAGAGGTGGCATATCCGTGGGTGCGCAGAGTCATGCGATCGCAAAATCCCTCCCCGACAATTTCCGCGAATTCATCCACATTAAATAAGGCCCGGAATCGGTCGGGGGGAGGTAATTGACGGTCTACATAGAGGGAAATGGGAGCCGTGCTAATGACTAAAAAGACATTAGGGTAAACTAAGTCTTGGTAGACCTCAAAATTACGAGCCGACTTTTCTGAAAAATGGCGATCGCACCAGCTATTGAGCGTGGCAATCACATAGTTTTCATCCACCGTTGCCCGAAAACAAGGAAAGTCGGCGACGGGGTGAGTTTGGCAGTATTGAAGACATTCCCACTGTAACGCCTCAACAATTTCTTTTTCTGAAAGCTTGCCGCCGTAGGCCAAAAGCTGGGCCGTTGTCATGGTCGGGCGCTGGGAAGAGTTTACCCGGTTTTTCGGTACCGGAAAATCCAGAAAGTTCGGGCAATTATAGGCCAGCTGCACGATTCGGGCTTTCACCCATCCGTCGGAAAAAGGAGGCGAATTTTTAACAAGGGATTCAAGCCACTGACAGTCATTTTGTAAAGTTTCTGAGGATTTTGTATCCCAAGTCAAGGGCAAATCACTATATTGGCGAGAAAGAATCATAAGATAAAGGGGGTAAATGCTGATGAAGTGATATCGATGGGAGTGATTTAGGGCAGTTTGAAGGAAATGATGCACGGAAAAACCTTTTTAATCTGACCTAAATTTTCCGAAAAGTTTATAAACTCCATGAGGGAGGTTAATCCAGGAGGGCAAAGACTGAGTTAAAGAATTAGTTCATAGGATTCTTTAACCGAAAATTCAGCCTGGGTTGAGGGTTATTAATTGTTCTACTCTACAAAAGAAAGATATCCGGTTAAAAACCAGGGTAGTGGACAGTTTTTTAGGGGGGAAAAAAGGAAAATAGCCTAGGTCCCTTGAGGAGGATGTGGGGGAGGGTTGATTTCCCACGGGAGTGAAGCACCATCAAGCTTGAGTCAGTTCTACAAACGTTAGAGGGGAAGAAATGCCTTCTTTTGTTCGTAGTGAAGACTTCATACTAAATCCAGTAGTCAAAGGTCTGCAAAAACCCACACCCTCAAGGGTGGGTCTATACAGACAAAGCCTGAGAAGCGCAGGCTACTGGCTCAAAACGACTTTTCCTACCCGGATGAGGAGTGGGGTAAAAATAAATAAGCCTGCATGAAGATTGGAGAGGGTTCTCATGCAGGCATTGAAGGTTAAAAATTAAATGAAGGGTCTAGGATAGTGCGATCGCCTTTAGCACTTCAGTCCAAAAGGGAAGCTTATTCAAACAGCCAGTTTTTGACCCGTTGTAAACTCTTCCAATCCGGTTTTCGGTTCAATCCCTCCTCGATATTGTCCTTCACCTCATCGCGCAACTCAGCGGCAACCATCATCAGTTGTTGGACGATTTCGATGTGAGTGCGGACGCCTTTTTGACCGCTATCGAGCATCGCCACGGCCAAGTTAACCTGAGCTTGAGCATCTTGGGGATTGAGTTTGACCGCTTTTTGAGCTGCCTTATATGCCGGAGTCGGTTTATCGGCTAATAAATACAGCCACGCCAAACAAGTCCAAGCGGGACTATTTTTCGGGGCGCGATCGCAGATATCCCGGAACACCGGAATCAGGGTGTCTGGGCCTTCACCAGCTTTGTAGCGTTCCACGCCACTGGTAAATTGAGATTCAACGGTTTCAGTCATAAGCGGTTCTTTTCATGCAGTTGTTCGATTGTATCCAAAAGGCCGCCTGGTTTTTCAATTCCGGGGAGAGGTCATTGGTCTTATGTCATTGGTCTTATGTCCTTGGTCCTGGGTGGACCGCCATCGGGATGGGGGAGGATTGGGAGATTGGGGAGATGTTTGTAGTAACGACTTTAGTCGTTTCTCTGTGCTGGGTTGATTCTGCCTTTGACAAGGAGACGACTGAAGCCCGAAAATAGTAAACCCAGGTCAGAAGGCTGACCTGGGTGCTTAGAGTCTACGAGAATGAGGAGCGACGGTGGCGATTGCAAAAGAAGTTAAAATGGGGAGGTGCCAGTTAGGCAGAAAATGATTTGCCACAGCCACAGGTTTGAGTGGCGTTGGGGTTGGTGAATTGGAAACCACCACCGATCAGGGCATTGCTGTAGTCAAGGGCCATGCCATAGATATAAAGCAAGCTCTTGGGATCGCAAACCACTTTGAAGCCTTCTTCATACTCGAAGACTTCATCGTTGGGTTGAATATTATCGAGCTGTTCAAAATCCATCGTGTAGGACATCCCTGAGCAGCCACCCCCGCGCACCCCAACTCGTAGACAAAGGTTTTCCCCCCCTTGTTGGCTTTGCAGGGACTTAATGTGCTTGATGGCAGAATCGGTGACGAGAATTCCGCGTTGTTGAGGTTGTGTTGCTTGTGTCATGAGTTTACTGGTCTCCTTATTCCGGTTCTAACTGTGCTGTTCTAGCTATGCTGTTGTCTGTGTTGCTGTTCTATACTGAGAGGGCTTTAGTCTCTTCTGAGTTCATTGTAGCGAGGAATGCAGCATGGCAGTAGGGGAACCTAGGGATAGGGTAACTATGGGATAACACACCGGAGAAAGGAGCAAGGATAAAAAAGACAAAATCAGCCTGTTCCTAACAAGCTGGGAAGTGTTCTCAATGTGGTGTGAATTCCGAATGGATGCCTAGTCCTGCCTATGTTCCCACCTCCCCCCTAATTTTTGTAGGGTATTGAGACATTCAAGGAGTTTTTATTGTTGTTTTGAATTGTTTTGAATGATAGGAAGTTGGTGAAGAGAATTAACCATCAGATGGACTTAAACCCCCTAACTCCCCTCCCCATCTCTCCCTTACCTAGGCGGGGAATCAGGAAGAAATATCTTGACGGGAAGGAGGGAATTGCTCACGCTGCCCCTATCTGAAGAGGTCGGTACAGTAGAGGAAAGACAACCGGGTTTCTTGTCCTCCTCTGTAGTATTTAGCAGGCAATTAGAGCCAGAGACCGGGTTTTTTGTCCGATTTTATGGAAGACTCTACCGAAGCCCTAGGGCCGGGGATTAGAGAATTCAAGCTCGTTTTAAATTGATTTAGATTCACTGATTGACCTGTTAAGTGGCTATTTTAACCCTCTGTGTGTACACCCTATACTGAATTGTTTATGGCAGGTTTAAACCCCTCTACCTTTCGTCGCTTACAAAAACTTCAACAAATTCCCTCGGTCTGGGAAGGCGATCGCCGTCCGATGTCCGAACCTCTTCCCATTGGCTCCTCGGCTTTATCGGATTTTGATTCAGAAAACGGCGGGGACTGCATTATGTGGGTGGATGGATCCCAAGGAATGGTTCGTTCGATGGATGTGGTATCCCCCGATACGGGTCCCGAAGCGGTGGTGCGCACCTTGCTTAGGGCAATGGAACACCCTCACAGTCCCGCCCTTCCGGGGCGGCCCCAGAAAATCGTAGTCAAGGACCGGGAAATCCAGTTTTTTCTGAGGGGGGCCCTTAAGGACCTTGGCATTTCCATTGAGTATGTGCCGGACCTACCCCTGATTGATGAACTGTTTCGCGGGTTTCAGGATGTGGTCGATCGCAAACCGCCTCTGTTACCCCCCCAGTATGTGGAGAGTTTAGAAGAAAAAGCCCATCAAGTCTGGCAGGCAGGTCCCTGGCAATCTCTGGCGGATCATCAAATTATCTCGATTGAACTGGAAGGGTGGGACATGGGAACCCTGTATGCCTGTGTCATGGGTATGCTGGGATTAGATTATGGAATTCTCTTATATCGGTCCCTAGAATCCCTCACGCAGTTTAGAAAGCGGGTGATTGCCAATGACTCCCCGGAACGGTTAGAAGAAGCCTTTTTATCCCAAGATTGTCTGTTTATTACCTTTGAAAGCGCTGAAGAAGATGACGAGATCGACCTCTCGGACCTCCCCCCCAGCGAGATCAAGCCGACGTTTGGCAATCTTCATCCCTTAGAAGGAATGCGAGCGATTCTCTATGATGAGGAGGCGCTGCTGACGATTCTGGCCCTGGATGCGTTTGCTCGCTTCTTCCGCAGTGTCCGCCGCAAGCTGACTGGCGGAAAGTTCCCTAACTTAAGTCAACGCTATCAAATTCCGGTTCCCGAAGGGGGCGCTCGCCAGGGTCCCGAGAATGTGGCAGTGACGGTGAGTACCATGCCGGAACTGGCTGCCAAACTGTTTGAGATGAGTGTTAGTGCCAGGGACTACGAGGATGACGAGGATGACGAGGATGACGAGGATGATGATGAACCCTTGTTACGCGATGATTTGGTGCCACCGAACTCGTTTCTCAGTCTCGGGGTGGTTCCTTGGGAAGTTTTGAAAGACCTAGAGGCTTCCGCTTCTTATTATCAATCAGCTCAAGTTCATGCCAGTGGAGATGGCTTGCCGATTATCTTGATTCAAACCTCTCGACCGAAGGCTAAAACGATGATTGAAACCTTAAAAAAAGCTGGGGGAGTGAGGGGAATCGGGTTTAATCCGGGTGAAGACCCTATGGGCGGTAATCGCTTTGATTTGGGCATTTTACAAACTGAAAATGGGGATCTCCATCTGTTTGGGGAGTTTATGGAAGATGACCCGGTTCACGTGGCGGCGCGCAAAAAATGGGATGGGCGCTGTAAGAAAACAAAGGGATATTGTGGTTTGGTGATTGCAATGGGGTTGACGGGAGCAAGCCGTGGCAATCCTCAACAGAAGGATATGTTGGCATTGTTTGAGGTGCGATCGCTCTCCCCAAAAGATATCAATCTGGGAACCCTACAATTGATGCCTATGCCCTTTTAAATGGGTCTTACACCTGGATAGGGGCAGTGGCTGTACTTCCCCTATCCCTGGGGTTATATCCTTCTAGGGGATGCTTTAACCCTAAACTGATGGGAGTGGTTTGAACTGTTATTTTTCCAGGCTTTCGGATAAAAATGCCCGCATATACTGATTCACCCGTTCGGGTTGTTCTTGTTGTACCCAATGGCTACAATTGGGAATATAACGAATTTGTAAGTTCCGAACGTAGGATTCAGTCCCATAGGTTAATTCTTTCCCGAGGGCGGTATCATCTTCCCCCCAAATCATTAGGGTGGGTACTTCTAAGAGGTTCCACTCTTTATCAGAGACTAATTCCCATAAGGTTTTACGGTAATAGTTGAGCATGGCAGTCAGGGCACCGGGTTTGGCGGCGGCATTTTTATAGGCGGTAATATCAGCGGGGGAAAAGGCGTTTTTATTCACAGCCATGCTTTGAAATGCTGTTTCAATGGCCTGATAATCATTGAATTGAATGAGCAATTCGGGGACAAGGGGAAGCTGAAAGAAAAAAGCATAAGAACTTTTGAAGACTTGCTGGGGGTTGCTGCGGAGTCCTTCGCCAAATTTGGCAGGATGGGGAATATTAAGGACGATGAGTTTTTGGACTAACTGGGGATAACTGTAGGCAAAATACCAGGCGATCGCCCCTCCCCAATCATGACCGACTAAGACGCAGCTTTCATACCCCAATCCAGTAATAATTCCCTCAATATCTTGGATTAATTCTTGGATTTGATAGGCTGATAAATCTTGCGGTTTATCGCTATCGTTGTAGCCGCGCATATCCACGGCAACGACTTTATAATCTTGAGCAAATTCGGGGATTTGATGTCGCCAGGAATACCAAAATTCGGGAAAGCCGTGGAGCATTAGCATCAAGGGTCCTTCCCCTTGGGTGACGTAATGCAGGGTGATTCCATTGACGGCGATCGTGTTGTGAGTCCAAGTTTCTACGGCACTGGTCATATCTTTATCCCGGTTGTAAGTTTGATTCAGTCAGTGTAATCTATATCGGGTCTAAAATTATACCCATTAAGGTCATCATTCTGTCTGTAAAACTGGACACTTTCAGGACTTACACCGAGTTGAAAAATTCTAAAAAGCCGATTGGGCGTTTTCAAGGGAGGTTGGAGAAATCAATCCTTTTTTTTGCAAGAGGTCTAATTATTGAATTCCCTTAAAATCCATTACCAATTAGAATGAAAGAAGCCCAGTAATAAGGATGACTATAATCACTTTCGAGTAACGCGAGTTGAGCTTTTTGAAGGGCGGCGGTTTTGTTTTCTCCTGTTTTTAAGCTATTATAAAAAGCGGTCATGAGGGCTTGGGTTCCGCCATCATCGACGGACCATAAAGAGGCGATTGCAGCTTTGGCACCGACTTTTTGCATTTGATAGCCAAATCCGAGGATTTCTGTTCCGTCGCCCATTTGTCCTCCCATTGCGGTTTGACAGGCACTGAGGACGATTAAATCGACGTTGGGTAAGGACCACTGTTCTAAGTCGCGCAAGGTGATGCGATCGCCATCGCCTAACATGATAAATGAATCTTCCGGTTGCCCGTTGACAAAGGCGGCGTGAGTGGCTAAATGGATCACATTGCGATCGCTCATTCCCGATGTGGTAGCACTTCGGTTAAAGTCCAAATCAATGAGTTTCATTGTCCCGGGAATAGTCGCCGCCAAATTTTCTACTTCTTTTCCGGCAAAAGGTAACCCCGAAAAGGCTAATTGTCGCGTTCCCACTTCAACGCTATAAGTTCCTTGGGTAAATGCACCGGCTAAAATTTTGAGTTGTTCTGGAGGAGCAACATTGAAGTTGGTTAATGAAGCTGCCGTAATATTATTAATTTGATACCGCTGGGCCAGCCACTTTTCTCCATCATACAATGCGGCTAATGGAATATAACGTAAAAGTCCATCAGGAGCATAAATAATGGTCTCGACTTCTAGGCGATCGAGTTCACTTTGAAAGGGTTGAATTAACCAATTATATAACTGCTTTCCTGCTATTTTAGGGATACCCGAATTAGCTCGTTTAGAGGGAACGGTGAGGGCGGTTCTAAACTCGGTAATACCCCGGCTTAAATTGGCTTTATTCACGGCAACTGAGCGATGAATCGGAGGAGTATCAGGAGTAATTAAAATTAGTTCGATGCGGTCTTCCAAAATGAGGGGATAGAGTAAGACTGCCTTTTGATTTAACTGCTGCAATGCCGTTTGCAATTGGGCTATATTGGTTAAGTCCAGGTTCTCTCCACTGGTTTGGCGAGCAATTTCATCGGCAATTTCGATGATTTCGGGACTTTCGATAAAGCGGTCAAACTTTTGGCGCAGGGTTTGCAGGATGCCCTCAAGTTCAGCAATTCGTTCTTGCTGTTGGGGGGTGCGTTCAGTTTCGGGAATAGTTTTTAATTGACTTAATTCTTGCCCGAGTTCGATCGCCTGTTCTTGAAGGGTGAGATATTCCTCAGCGAGTTTTTCTTCTTCCGGTAAAAACTGGACTCCGGAGGCGGTTTGTTCGTTACCTTGTACATTTTGGAGGTATTCGTCAAGTTCTTGAATTTTTAATAAGTCTAAAACTTGTTGTGCTTCAAGGATACGATTTTGGCGCAGCAATAAATCGGATAAATGACGATAGGTATCGGCCACGGTTTCGGTAAAGGATTGTTGCCGTTCTATGGACAGAACTCTGAGGTTTTGACGGGTGGATTCATGAAGGTTAACTGCTTTTTTATAAAAAGCGGTGGCTAAAAGTATATCTTCTTGTTCTTGGAAAATTCTCCCTAAATTAGCCAGGGCGATCGCTTCTCCTGCTTTATCTCCCGTCTCTCTTAAAATTTTGAGACTTTGTTGCAGAAATTCCAAGGATTGGGGATATTGTTTCAGGCGATAATAGACGGAAGCAATGCCATTGAGGGTCCGTCCGATGGCGACGCGATCGCCAATGCGTTGAAAGGTTTGTAGGGCTTGTTGTAAAAATTCTAGGGATTGGGCAGTTTGTCCTAAACTCAGGTAAACACCGCCAATATGTTCTAAAGCATTGCCTTGGGCGGTGGGGTCGCCAATAGCGTTGGCAATCTCTAAGGCTTGTTGATAGCTGTCTAAGGCTTCGGTATATTGACCGAGCTTTTCATGGACGATCGCAATGGCATCTAGGTTACGGCTTTCTCCTGATTTATCCCCAATTTCTTGGCGAATAGTTAAGGCTTGTTGCAATAATTCTAAGGCTTGGGGATACTCTCCTAAACTGTAATAAAGCCCGCCTAAATTATTTAAAATCGTTCCCATGCCGGGACGATCGCCCAGGCTTTGGCGGAGGCTTAAGGACCGTTCATAGAAAGTTAAAGCCTGGGGATACTGCCCGAGGCTATAATAAATTCCCCCTACATTATCGAGGGTTTTACTCATGCCGGGGCGATCGCCTATTTCTTCGGCAAGGGCTAAAGATTGATTGTAAACGGACAAGGCTTGTTGATACTCTCCTCGTTCTTCATAGAGTACCCCTAATCCATTTAAGGTATTGCCTAAGCTAGATTTATCGCCAATTTCTGTTAAAATAGGTAAGGCTTGTTCATAGTAAGACAAGGCCCGATCGCCTTGGCCAAATTGTCGATATAACAGTCCTATATTACTTAATAACCGAGCTACTCCCGCGCGATCGCCAACTTCTTCTCGCAATTTTAGCGCTTGTTCATACAAGTCTAAAGCACGTTGGGCTTCTCCCAGGCTATAATACACGCCACCGAGATTATTCAAAGTCCGTCCTTCATCTCGTTTGTCTCCGACTTCCTGGCGAATCACGAGGGCTTCTTGATACAATTGCACGGCTTTTTGATACTCTCCCGTTGCGGCATACACTGCCGCGATGTGATGTAATGCTTCCCCTTCAATGGAGCGCTGGTTCAAGGTTCGGGCAATTTCTAACGCTTGTTCATGCTGTTGTAGTGCTTGGGGATAGTCTCCTAAGCGACTGTACACAAAACCGATATGGTTGAGGGTTTCTCCCACCCCGGGGCGATCGTTCAATTCCTGGCGAATGGTTAAGGCAGCTTCTAATTGTTCTAAGGCTTTAGTATAATCACTCAAGGCAGTATAAACTTCCCCGATCTGAGTCATGGCAGCCGCCATCTGGAGGCGATCGCCTTCGAGGGAATGTCGCTGTAAGACTTGTTGATAGGTTTGCAAGGCGGTTTGAAAGTCTCCCTGGCGAAATTGCTCGATTCCCTGTTCCAGGAGGCGCGGGGTATCATTGAGAAGTTCGCTGGAGGGTTCGGACCTGTTCACTGGGGGGATTTGCGCCCACAGAGGCGCAGAGAATCCAGATGCAGGGACCGACAGCAAGGCGATCGCCGGAATGAGAGTGAGACGACTGAATGGGAAATGCATTTCGCTACCTTGAGGTTAACATGACTAGAGCATCGGGATAGTATCAGATCTCAGGGACAATAACCCGGGTTTTTGGCCCTGTCTGGGGTGGAGATTGGCAGAAATTTTGTAAAAAAAACCCGTTTTTCTTCCCAATCTTGTACCGCCCTCCTCGTCTATTCTATTTCGGTTATTCTGTTATAGCGTCGATCGCCCCTCAATGACCTTACCGACAATTTAACTCAACTTTCAGCCCATCATCCATCACCGCATCACAGACATTCACCCCATCCAGATTGGCCCCGCGTAACCGAGTATATCCCCAAACCGAATCCATTCGCAAGTCGGCACGGGTTAAATCAGCCCCCCGCAAATCCGCATCGCTTAAGTCTGTCGCACTTAGATCAGCCCCCTGTAAATTGGCATTCTGTAAATTTGCCCCTTTTAAGTTGACATTCGTGAGATTAGCGCGGCTTAAATTGGTGTTGGTGAGGTTAGCATGGCTTAAATTCGCACTATTTAAGTTACAGCCATTTAATTCAGCCTGAGTTAAGTTAGACCCCGCCAAATTTGCCCCACTGAAATTGACATTTTGGAGATAGGCATAGGATAAGTCTGCCCCGGAAATATCCCGTTCCCGCGCCCCTTGAGAGACGATTTCCCACACCATTCGCCATTTACGATCAATTTGGGTAGTGCTATCGAGGCGAGCACCGGAGAGAATAGTTCCGTTAAAATTAACTTCGGTGAGATTCGCCCCGCGTAAATCACTATTTTCTAAGTCAGCATTGCTGAAATCGGCCCCGGTGAGATTGCTCCCCGTGAGATTCACCCCTCTGAGTTGAACCCGAGACAAATTGACTCCGCGCAAATCACAATTGGGACATTGATTTGTTTGCCGCAATTGCTGGAGGTGAGTCGCATTTTCGGCGCGAGTGAGTCCCATCCACCCCAGGGATAGGAACAGAACCGTCAAAACGAATAGTTTTGGTTTCACTTTTCTGCTCATGACTAATCATTATACCTCCGATAGATCCATTTTTATTTCAGTTTATTTAAGATACAATTCCCTGGGGTCCTCTCCCCTGTGCGTTGGGGAGGGTTAGGGTGGGGTTCCGGGTGGTTGGGGTATTGAGATCCCATAGCTCAATTTTACCGCCATCTCCGCCACTGACGAGGGTTTTGCCGTCGGGTAAAAACACCAGTTGGTAACAACTTGAGGGGGCCAGCAAGGTCCGAACCACCTGGGTTGAGGCGACATTGACGAGGGAAATTTCGCTTCCCGCACAAAGGGCCAACGTTTGCCCATCAGGACTCAAAGCGTATTTTTGACCCTGGGGGATGCGAGTGACTGCACTCCCGTTGCTGGGATTCCAAAACTGAATCCCGCTATCCGTCTGACTGAGGAGGAGATTACCCTGGGAACTAAATATCAGTCCATTGACGATATGTTCCCCTAAGAGTTCGATTCGGTTCACCTCTTCGCCGCTGCTGGAATTCCAAAGTTGAATCAGTTCTACACTGCTGCTGGCGATCATCTCGCCATCGGGACTGAAGGCGAGGGAATAGCTAGAGTAAGGTGAGTTCCCCGCCAAGGTGTTTAGCACTTGTCCGGTATTCGCATTCCATAAAATGATGTTCTTGCCGCTACTGGCAAGGGTTTGACTGTTGGGACTGAAGGCGACTGCGCTAATTCCGTCAGTGCCGGGGTGAGTGAGGGTTCGCACTGCTTCGCCGGTGTCAGTATCCCACAGTTGAATTTTCGGTGTATTATCGGTATCGTCCCAGATGCCCGCAGCAAGCAACCTTCCATCAGGACTCAGGGCGATCGCATCCCGGATGTTGCCTGTCCAGGAGAATGTATGACGAATGGTTCCTTTTTCAATGTCCCAGACGTTAATCGTGCCTTCGCCATTGGTACTGACGAGGATTTTTCCATCGCGCGAGAGGGATAGAAACTCAATATAAGCGCGATCGCTATCTTCGGCAGAATGTAACAGGGTACTGTTAGAAAATTCGGGAGAAGTTGCGCGGGTTCCACTGGGGCGATAGTACGCTAAAATTTCTGTGACATCTTCCCGGAGGCGACTACTCCACAGTCCCATCAACAAAAACTCGAAATTTTCATCTCGAAATTGACCCCCATATTCCGATTGCAACTCAGAAACCAAACGGTTTGCCTGTTCCCGATTTCCCGTAGCATTTAATGCTGCTGCTAAAGCTATTTTTCCAGGCGCGTCCTGGGGGTTTTCCTGAAATAAAGTTTCTAAATACGGAATCGCCTCTTGCACTTGACCCCGCTCATAAAGCGCTTGGGCAAGGTTGAATTTTGTGGGTAAATAATCTACTCCTTGGGTGACAATTTGTTGCCCCGCAGCGGCAACAGCTTGGGCATCAGCTTGGAGGCGAGACCCGGTAAAATTGGGTTGCAACAAGGTTACTCTCCCCTGCCAATTTTCTGGGCTTTTCAACAGTTCAAAGACGAGGGAAAGGGCTGTTTCCTGCTCGCCACTGGCATATAAGGCACTCGCTAGTGCAACTTGGGCGTTCCCTAGGACTTCGTTGAGTTGTACTAATAAGAGTTGCTCTTGAGGGGAGGAGTTAGGATTGGATTGAACTTGGGAAATCGCCTCCGTTGCTAAATTAATGGCTTTCTGAAATTGGGCGATCGCCCCTGAACTGTCTCCCGCTTCATACTGCCCTTGTCCCATCCCTAATACCGCCGGTAGATAATTCGGATCTAGGGCTAAAACTCTTTGATATTGGGCGATTGCCGGTTGAATTTGGTTAGCAGCTAACAGGCGATCGCCCTGTTTAGAAAGGGGATAAGCAAAGGAAGGGTTGGTGGATAAAACCGTGGAGTCCATCGCTTCAATCGATTCTATAAAAGTATCCAGGGGAATGCCTAAATTAAACCCGGATTTGATATCCACCGTATCTCCCGTATCGGGATTATAAATTGCTTGTCCCTCAGCGCGTCCATGAATCCCAATCAGACGCCCCAAAGTATCTAAAACGGGACCGCCACTCATGCCCGATCGCGTAATATTAGTATAAATCAATTCATATCCGGACTCGGTTTCCGACGGTGATCGCCCGGAAATTTGACCCGGTGTCATTTGAAAAATCCGTTCTGTAATGGCAATTCCCGGATGGGGCCATCCTGCAATATACACGGAAGTTCCCGGTTGAGCGATATGGGAATCTCCCATCTGGGCGATCGCATATTGTTGGTCACTGGTAAACTCAACCAAGGCTAAATCTAAATTCGGCAATCTGCGAACTGTGGTATAATTGAGCGGATATTGTTTCCCATCTGCCGTGACAATTTGATACTCATCAGGACTGGCAACCACATGATTTGCAGTCAATACCGTATAGGTATTACCCTGCTTGCCAATCAGCACTCCCGACCCGGGATTTTGGCCGTTGATGACTACTGTAACTTCCTGCGTAGGGGTGGCAATGTCAGCTTGCGTAACTTGACTCAAGGCGATCGGAATGACACTGAACATCACAGCGGGAATGATAATTGCTGCTGTGGTTTGATGAAAATGCAGACTAAAAGTGCGACTCATGTTTTCCTTTGTAAGCGAGTTGAATTTAAGGATTTAAGGAGGCGATCGCCAACCGCTCAAAAATTGACCACCCCCACCAGAACCCCCTGGAACGTAGCTACCTGTCACAAAAGTTTAGCCGTCAGGACTGGATGCCGCTAAGGGTTTTCCCTGGTGTAAAAACAGTCGATTGCCCGTTTGCCCATTCCCCATTACCACAGATAATTCATGGATTTGGCAACGAGACTCTCCCTCGTTTCGCCACCGTTTGGAGTTCAACAAATTAGGAAAAATTGCTACAATTGCATACCTTAATAAAACTAAATAAATGACCGAATACCCATTTTCAACCATGAGATTAAAACAATTCTAAAATACAGTTAACGTTGGGGAATTTGCCACACTTGAACCGTGCCATCCTCTGCACCACTGACCAGGGTTTTACCATCCCTAGAAAAGGTGACGGAAAACACCGGAATTGGATTGCTAATCCCTGAATTTCTCACCTCCAGATTTCGCACCCGGTTCCCCGTATAAAGGTTCCACATCTGGATCGTCCCATCAATTCCGCCACTGGCGAGAATATGACCGTAGGGGTCAATAGCAATACTATAAACGGTTCCCGTATGACCCGTTAACGTCTGTAGCAATTCCCCGGTACGAAGATTCCACACTTTAATCAGTCCATCTTCTGCACTGGCGGCAGCGAGGAGGTTGCCATAAGACGTCGTGGCAACGGATGTAATCCGGTTGGCATTCCCCGTGAGAGTCTGGATTGTTTCTCCCGAGTCGGGATTCCAGAGTTTGATGGTTTTATCCGTACTGCCACTCACTAGGAGTTTGCCATCGTTACTAAAGACCACGCTATTCACATAGTCCCCATGTCCGGGGAGGGTGCGAATTAACTCTCCGGTTTGGGGATTCCAAAGTTTAATGTCTGTATCTTCCGCACTGCCGGACGCCAAGAGAGTGCCATCGGGACTAAAGGCCACTGCCCTCACAAAGGAGCGATCGCCTTGGAAACTTCTCACCAGTTCCCCAGACTGCCGGTTCCACAGTTTGACCGTTCCATCCTCACTCCCACTCACTAAAATTTGCCCATCGGGACTAAACGTGAGAGCCGTTACTGCATTGGTATGGCCGGTAAGGGTGCGGATTTCTGCGCCGGTATTTCCATTGGAAAGTTTGATGATGCCATCTTTACTCCCACTGGCGATCGTCTGATTGTCCGGGGCCACCGCCACCGTCAAAACCAAAGACGAATGTGCCGGGAGAGTCAGACTTGCCGGGGCAAAATTATCTCCTAAGTGAGGTGAATTTATCCCTGCTTCCCCCGCCAGACTCACAAAGGTATTAATCGGAATCCCCACATTAAACCCGGATTTGACATCCACCGTATCTCCCGTATCCGGATTGTAAATCGGTTCCCCTTCTGCACGTCCATGAATGCCAATTAACCGGCCCTGATTGTCAAACACCGGACCGCCACTCATTCCCGAACGGGTGATATTGGTATAAATCAACCCATACCCATCCTCTAATGCCGTGAGAGGACGACCGGAAATCGTCCCTTTTGCCACCTGATAAATCCGTTCTGTAATCACTCGTCCCGGATGGGGCCAACCCGACACATAAATGGTCGCCCCTTCCATTGCCTCATCAGAATTGCCGAAATGTGCGACTCGGTAGCGGTTGGGACTGGTGAATTCCACCACTGCTAAATCAACCCCGGGCAGTTTTTTGACCGTGCCATAATCGACCGGATGGGTTTGAGCATCGCTAGTGAGAATGGCATATTCATCCGGGGTGGCGATCGCGTGTTTGGCCGTCAGTACGGTGTAAGTATTGCCATTGCGGGCTATAATCACCCCAGAACCAGGATTTTGGCCATTAATCACTACCGACACATCGCGACCCATTGCGGCGATCGCCTGTTCTTCCATGCCCTGAGTTTGGGGTAGGGAAATGGGGGCCTGTGCTACTAAAATTACGGCCCCTACCCCCAGGATTGCCGCTGATAGACCCGCCTTAGACCATTGCATACTGTTTTGCCTCCCGGTTATTGGGGAACATCTCGACGGGGGACTGGGGGGGTCCGACTTCCCAAGGAAGGAAGTTGAGGATATTCCCCGTTTAAATACTTATCAAAGCTGATGTACAGGCGATCGGTCGTTTCCGCGATCGGTCCGGCGGATGCCACCCGAATTCGGAACATCCGTTGCAACATTCCTCGGGGATTGCTGCCACCGCTGAGGGGAAACAAGATCCCGCTACAGGGTGCATTTTCTCCCGGTGCAACACAGGCGACCAGTTCCCCATTCATAATCCCACTGGTGATATAGTTTAGGGTCCCGTTGTCATAGTAGGTTTGGAAGCGATTGGAGACTTCCTCACACTGTTGTTGCGCGTTAATCTCCGGGTCTTTGATGGCATTTTTATCCCAAATCACCATCGGCATTTCCCCGTTAGGGGTACGTGCCATTGTGGCGGGAATTCCTTCAACGGTCCCACAGAAAAAGCTAGTCGTTTCTACCGGGGGTTGAGGTTGTGCGAGGGTCAGGGTCGCAGCAGTCAGGGTCTGCAAGAGGGCGATCGCCCCAACTTGACTCCCTCGGATGACAGGTATTAATGCTTGAGTGGTCAGGGTTTGCAAGGGTGCGATCGTCCTGACCTTACTCCCTCGGATTACTACTGTTAATAATGGCCTCTTCATCAGTTACGGCATCCCCTCTCCTGCACGATCTTAATTTTAGGTTTAACATGAAATGATACCCTTGTGACTTAAGTTCGTAATCACGGATGTGACTCCAATAGTTCCCCCTCTGGAGCATTCCCGACTCCCCCGCCTCCCAACTCGTTCCCACGGCGATTTTTTCCGGACAAATTGAGGACCACTCCCCTGAAGCACGTGACCCCAAGAAAGGGTGACAACCCTTTGCCAGTTCAGCCCCTGGACAATGCTCATTCAAGTTTTAACAAAGTTTTAAGATTTCCGATAAGCCCCGGCGATCGGCCCAGAGTGGAACGGAAATGTCCCTTTAATCGATCACTTTTGTTCTATATCCCTAAGTTTGGGTAATCAACCTCAAGTTATCTAAACCCCGGACCCGATGAGTATTTATATTTATTAATGTTTTTTTGAAAAACTTAATAAAAAAAAGGTTATTTTAATGATAAGATTTGATGAACTTAGCGATAAACCTTTAAAAACAGGTTAATCGCAAATCTGCATTTTAAACAAGGAGTTGAGTAGAAATGACTATGGATAACGTTACTGTCAAACCCGAAACCCGTAATCATAAAGGATTTTTCGTTCAAGAAGCCTCCTATAAGCTGATGGGCATTGAAGATTCTGGCTGGGCGCTGATTTGCGTCGAAAATTCCTGCCACTATGTCGATCCGGATAATTTGGAAGCGGATCCCGAATTAGGGGACGCCCTCGATTAGTAGGAAGTTAAGAAAACTTCACATTCTACCCAGAATAGTAAGCTTGGGCGGCTGTCCTGAATTCAGGTACAGCCACATTTTTTTTGGGGGGTAACAACTCTTTCTTGGGGGTTGTGGGTGGGGTTGCAGTGGGGTAAGGGCGATCGGGGTAGATCAAGGGGTTGTATTTGGAAAGAACGAGGTGAGGGTTTTGTCTGAGACCCTGTTATGCTAGATAGAGCCGTTTTTAGCAAGCAGTATCCTTGACTCGCTCAATATTATTCCAGATTTTCTAGATCGGCTAGATCCTGTAGTCTGCCAGATGCTTTTTTATTCTTTTTTAGATTGTCCAGATCGATAAATTGAACCGGAATATCGTCAACAATAACCTCAGTTTTTGAACGATAGCAGGTTTCAAAATCAATGCCGTCAGGGGTGGTAATGAGATCAATGCGATTGGGGGGGTAACCCAGTTGAATGATTTGATCCGGGGTTTGAAAGTCTTGGGCAGATAAGCCCAGGCTACCAAAGCCGAATTGCTCAAGGGCCGTTATGATTTTATCGGCGTTTTCTGATGACATTTCTACCCAAATATCTATATCTTTGGTGTAGCGAGGGTGTCCATGAATGGCAACGGCATAACCCCCAATAATCAAATAGTTAACTTGATTGGCGTTTAATAATTGTATAAACTCTTTGAAGTCGGGGTTCAGCATTGTATTTATATTGATGGTATTCTCGGCGGATTTGTTCTAGGGCTTCGAGGCGTTTAAGGGGGGGCTGATTTTGCCAGTATTGAAAGTCGCTAGTTTGTTGTTTCTTCGTGGTTTTGTGAATAACTTTTTCCATAAATTTGGCCTTTATTTTAGTACCTACATCAACAGTTTTTGGAGTAAGAATTTTTTAAATATTTCGCTTTGCTCCATTGGGCGAGAGAGGGCTGGGAATTTGGGTCAATCATAATTAAAAATTTGGCTATTTTTTCTGGTTCCTGAATTTGAGGTCTGGGGTTAGTTCGTTGAGGGTGATCGTTTGAACTCAAGTTTTTAGGTCTAGGGTTAGATCAAGCCCGCGATAGACTTGTTCAATCGAGAAACTTAAGTTAATGCTTTTGAGTTTGATTCTGTCCCCTGCTTTGTAGTTGATAATCAACCACTCGCCTGCGTCGTTTTTGTAATATAAGTCCATCTACCCAAACATTTTACTCCCAGAGGTTGAGACGGCTTTAATTTATCAAGAACTGCGCTAAATGTAGAGGCATCCAAACGAATCGCCTCTACAATTTAGGGTAGATTCTCAAAAGCTGGGTAAGTCCTGATCTATCCGACGAACAGGGGATAAAGACTTCAGTCGTTACTACAAACCCTCGAAGAATTTTAGCTTTTATTCTTGTCCTTGCTGTTACCCGTGAGATACAACCTCTTCTAAAGCCGGTTTTACTGTGGGATAGCGGTACTCGAAGCCGTATTCTAGGGGGCGTTTGGGTAACACTTGCTGTCCTTCAAGGACGACTTGTGCGGCTTCCCCGAGGATAAGGTGAAGGGCAAAATCGGGGACGGGTAGCCAGGAGGGGCGATGGAGGACTTGTCCGAGAATGTGGCATAATTCGTTCATGCGAACGGGGTTGGGGGCGGTTCCGTTGAGGATGCCTTGGATATCGGACCGTTGTAAGGTTAAGAGAATCAGGTTTACCAAGTCTTCACGATGAATCCAGGAAAACCATTGATGACCGCTGCCTAGAGGGCCTCCGGCGAGGAGTCGAAAGGGTGTGAGCATTTTGGCGATCGCCCCCCCGTTGCCAACCACGATGCCGGTCCGAATAATCGCCAAACGAGTCCCGGATTGCTTCACCTGCTGCGCCTCGTTTTCCCACTCCTGACAGACTTGGGCGAGAAAATCGTTACCGGATGCGCTGGTTTCCTCAAAGGTGGCGGTTTCGCTGCTACCGTAGTATCCAATGGCGGAAGAATTGACGAGGACCGAGGGTTTAGGATTGGCAGCGGCGATCGCCTCGACAATTTTGCGCGTTCCGAGTTTGCGACTGTGGAGAATCTCCTGTTTGCGTTCGGGGGTCCAGCGTTCGTCCGCGATGGGAGCACCGGCAAGATTCACCACCCCATCACACCCGCTGAGTGCTTGTTGCCAGGGACCGGATTCCGTGGGGGTATAGGCAACGATTTCTAAATTGGGGAAGGCGGCATCGGGAAAGACGCGCTTGGCTTTGGTCGGATTGCGGGTTAATATCAAGACTTGATCACCCGCTTGTTGGAGTCTCTCCACTAATCGACTGCCGACGAATCCTGTCGCACCCGCGATCGCAATTTTCATAAGCTTTAGGTTTTAGGTTAGGTTGAGATTTACTGAATGGTTCTTAACTATAGTAGGCGGTTTGCTCCTTCTGGACTAGGATGCGGGTATGGTTTTAGCGTTCAGGGGCCAGAAACGGCGTTTTCGCCCCTTTCTGGAAAGCCCTCTGCAATGACGGCAAATTACCCCCTTCTGCAAACAGAAAGGGGCATTTTGCGGGGAAAGAATGAGATAACATTGGGGATTTATACTCGCTCTTTCCCCGAGTTTAGTTATATTTAGTCAGGGATTTGAAAATCTACCTCTACTGACCGCACATAATGAGGTTTTCGGCGGCAACATACCCTTGAATGGGTTCGGAAATCGGCACCCATCCATCTTCACCGGAATTTTGAATTTGCACTTGGGTGTCATCAGGCAAGGTGGTGATGACTTCGCTTTCCACCTCGGGTTGCGATCGCACGTTCAATCCATCATCGGAACTGATTGCCCGACAACTCTCACCTTCCGTCTGGGTCCGGGATTCTTGAGTCTGACCCGGTTGGTTCATTTGATCCGGTTGATTCATTTGACCCGATTGGTTCATGGGTTGGTTCATTTGACCCGGTTGGTTCATTTGTGCCGGTTGGTTCATGGGTTGGTTCATTTGACCCGGTTGGTTCATGGGTTGGTTCATTTGTGCCGGTTGATTCATTTGACCCGGTTGGGTTTGTGCGGGTTGATTCATTTGACCCGGTTGATTCATTTGTACCGGTTGGGTTTGTGCGGGTTGTTGACTCATTGTTCCTTGCTGGTCAACTCTCGCAATGGGTTGCTGTTGAGCTGCTGCTTCTGAACAGTAGTTCAGATAAGCGGCGGCCACATAGCCATTCATAGGCGCTTGAATCTCTACCCAGTCTTGACCTTGGGGATTCGGGTTTTGTAGAGCAATCAGGTTGTTATTCTCGACACTCCCGATGATTTCTCCCCCAGGTTGGGAGCGAATGTTTAAACCGGGGTCTGCATCGACTGCACGGCAAGCGGGGGATTGCGCAATTTGAGCTTGCGTCTGGTCAAGGGGTGCACCCTCTGGGGCTGCGATCGAGGTTACAGGAAGTACCGCTGCGCCTAATGATACGGCGGCACCTAGGCCGAGGATTTTCTGGATATTATTTATCGGTGTGCTGCTCATGAGTTATTCTCCTTTGATATTTAAGCTCTCTTGAATTAATGAACATGGTCGAGCAAATTTGAGAGTTCATCCTCTATCAGATGAAAGAGATACTATGATTTTCCTTTCCTTTTTTTTTCAACTTTTGATAGAGAAAATTTTACAAAACCAAAGCCTTTGTAGTAACAAAAAAGGGAACGATAATTTGAAAAAAATGAAAGTGGGGCTTGACTCAAAAATCATCAAGTGTCGTTGGATTGATACCGTTGCCATTCTTGAATATCATGCTGGCTCAAAATAGCTTCAGCTTGACTAATTTCTTCATCAGTCCCTTCTAGCCGGACTAAATAATGTCCTTGGGTCAAATGTTGGTGATAAATATTGGCCTGACCTGTGGTCAATTTGTCTCCGGCAACCGTCCCGACGATCGCACCCCCTAGCGCCCCATAAAAGCTGCCTGCGGCGGTCAAACCGGCGATGGTGGCAACTGGACCGACGATGGCGATCGGCCCAAGTCCCGGGAGAAATAAGGTAGTCAGGCCACTAAATAAACCAGCGATCGCCCCGAAAACCGTTCCATTCAAGACCCCCTTTCCTAATCCTTCAACAGTGCGATTTTCCAAAAATTCACTATCGGGACTCTCCATATCATCGGGGATATTATCTTGTGTAGCAACTAAAATGTTTTCCATTGAGAACCCTGACTCCCGGAGAGCATTCAAGGCATTTTCTGTGGTTTGGCTATCTTCAAATACACCGATCGCCCGTTTTTGTAATGCTAAAGCCATTATCTTCTCCTGATTTATCTTTGATTGTTGTTCTGTGAGGGTTGATTTATTTTCCGAAGGGGTCTAAATCAATAGGACCTTTTCTCGGGAAGTAATCCCCCCAAGGGATTGTCTTTTCACTGGGTAGCCCATTACCTTTCCTGGGGCGCTCTTGGGCAGCTTATGATATAATTGGCCAATTGTTTTAGGGTGGCTAAAATGTGCCCCGGTAAGTTGGCGATCGCCCCTGAGTTTTCCCGATTTTAATAAGTGATTTCCCCCGATATTTGCACAAGTCCGCTTAACCTTCCTTGCCTTAATTCCATGCCTAAATCTTCTTAAATTTGGCTGGTTTTAGCTGGATAACAGGGTCCATCTTACCCCTCACCTTGGGGAGTTGTGTTCTATCTAATGACATAAATCAGCACCGACTCAATCCTCGGATCAGACCGGATGAAGTTGCTACAGTTGCGGCAAAAAAGAGGATTTATTAACAGAAAAATCTGCCTTATTAATGACTGCATCAGGCCACAGTCTCCAGAAGGAAACGATAGGATAAAACAGTGGAGTTTAGAAAATTGTGAGGTAAAATACCATGATAACTACCCTATCAACACCCTCGGCGATCGCCTCGATCCTGGGAGATGAAGCAGAAGATTTGCTCACATATCAGGCCAAACTTCCCAAACAGATGTTTCAGTTGCCGGGACCGGATTGGATTGACCGAGTGGCAGCCAGTAGCGATCGCCCAGTGCCCGTATTGCGATCGCTGCAGCAACTGTATTCCCACGGAAATCTCGCCCATACCGGCTACCTCTCCATTCTCCCCGTCGATCAAGGCATCGAACATTCTGCCGCCGCCTCCTTTGCCCCCAACCCGATCTACTTTGATCCCGAAAACATTATTAAATTAGCAGTCGCCGGAGGCTGTAACGCCGTTGCCACCACCCTAGGCGTCCTCGGCAGCGTCTCCCGCAAATACGCCCACAAAATCCCCTTTATCCTCAAACTCAACCATAACGAACTGCTCACCGTTCCCAACCAATATGACCAAATCATGTTTGCCAGCGTCGAACAAGCTTGGAACTTAGGGGCCGTTGCCGTCGGCGCAACCATTTACTTTGGGTCCCCGGAATCCACCCGGCAGATCCAGGAAGTTAGCGCCGCCTTCGCCCAAGCGCACGAATATGGCATGGCAACCATCCTCTGGTGTTACCTGCGAAATAGCGCCTTTAAACAAGACCAAGACTATCATCTCGCCGCTGACCTCACCGGACAAGCCAATCACCTCGGAGTCACCATCCAAGCCGATATCATCAAACAGAAACAACCGGAATGCAATGGCGGATATGGGGCAGTTTCCCAAGCCTTGGGCGAAAAATACGGACGCACCGATCAGCGAGTCGAGACCGATTTAACCTCAAACCATCCCATTGACATGACCCGATACCAACTGCTCAACTGCTATGCTGGACGTGCCGGATTGATTAATTCCGGAGGCAGTTCTGCCGGGGACAACGACTTCGCCCAAGCCGTGCGAACCGCCGTGATTAACAAGCGGGCTGGGGGCTGTGGGTTAATTTCCGGACGCAAAGCCTTCCAACGACCCTTTGAGGAAGGCGTCAAATTGTTTCATGCCATCCAAGAAGTTTATCTGTCCTCCGATGTCACGATCGCCTGACATCCTTGCCTCAGAGTGGGTAGAGTAGGATATTCTGAGCTTTGAAGCATATCCTTAAATTTATTCTCAGTTGAAGTAGGCAAATGAAGCTGGCAGCAAGAGTTGGACAGGTAACGCCATCCCTGACCTTGGCCATCGCCGCCAAAGCTAAGGCGATGAAAGCCGATGGGATAGATGTTTGTAGTTTTAGTGCGGGTGAACCGGATTTTGATACCCCAAACCATATCAAAATTGCAGCAGAAAAAGCATTGAATGCCGGGAAAACCAAATATGGACCCGCTGCCGGTGAACCCCAGTTACGAGAAGCGATCGCCCAGAAGCTCAAAACCGATAATCATCTTAACTATTCCGCCAAAAATGTCATCGTTACCAATGGCGGCAAGCATTCTCTCTTTAACCTCATGCTGGCCCTTCTCGACCCCGGGGATGAGGTGATTATCCCAGCCCCCTTCTGGTTGAGTTATCCAGAAATGGTCACCTTAGCCGGGGGTAGCCCGGTGATCGTCTCCACCACTGCCGAAAGTGGGTATAAAATTACCCCTGACCAACTGCGAAGCGCTTGCACCCCAAAAACCAAGCTATTTATTCTCAATTCCCCTTCTAATCCCACGGGAATGGTCTATTCCCCCGACGAGATTCGTGCCTTAGCTGCTGTGGTGGTTGAGCAGGATATTTTAGTGGTTTCCGACGAGATTTACGAGAAAATCCTCTACAACAATGTCCAGCATTTGAGTATCGGTGAGGTTTCCGAAGAAGTCTTCAAACGCACCATTATCAGTAATGGGTTCGCCAAGGCATACTCAATGACGGGTTGGCGGATTGGGTATTTGGCGGGGGATGCGGAACTGATTCAGGCAACGAGTACCATTCAAAGTCACAGCACCTCCAATGTCTGTACCTTTGCTCAATATGGGGCGATCGCCGCCTTGGAATCCCCGCAAGATTGTGTCCAAGAAATGCTCCAAGCCTTTGCCCTGCGCCGGGTAGCGGTTTTAGAACGAATTCGGGGGATGTCCAATATCAGTTGTCCCGAACCCGAAGGTGCCTTTTATGTGTTTCTCAATATCACTAAAACCGGGATGAAATCCCTGAAATTCTGTGATGCCTTACTGGAATCTCACCAGGTTGCTGCCATTCCCGGAATTGCCTTCGGGGATGATGACTGCATCCGCTTATCTTATGCCACTGATTTACCCACCATTGAGAAGGGGTTGGATAGATTGGAAAAATTCTTGCAGCAACATTTGTAAGGGCTGATCCAGGTTTTGAATCCACCGGGTTTTGCCAAAAGCCCGGTTTTTTTTTGGATTCTTTGGGATTATTTTGTATCCTAGAGAATTCCCCAAAATTCACTAAAGGCCATTTTTTGGAGGCGGGTGTTTCCTGAATCTGCCAGAACATCGTTCCCTTAAAAAAAAGGACCTCAAAAAAATCCCTGGAGGATAGGGGAAATTTCATCGTAGAAACCTGAACCCTTGATTAAGAACAGATAGGAAGAGAAATCATGCAAGTCCAACCGATGGTTACGGAATATTTCGCAAAGCAAGACTATGAGGGTGCAATTGCCATATCCCGACAAAACATTCAAGCGCAGCCCCAGGTAATTGTCAATTACTGGTATTTAGGGATTGCCTTGTTACTGCAAGGAAAGCAAACAGAAGCCGAACAGTGTTGGAATGCGGTATTGTCCCAGGGAACACCGCCTCAAGTTCAACAATGGGCACAGCAGATTTATGAGCTTTTAGGGGCGATCGCCACCCAGCAGGAATCCGTCAGGGACTGGCAAAGTGCCTTAGTCTTGCGCGATCGCATCAGTGCGATCGCCCCCAATGATATCAATAACCACCTCGCCCGTCTGCAACTTTACCTGCACCTCGGCATCCTGGACTCAACCCTCAGCGAACGGTTAATCACCACTGCCGAATTACTCGCCTCCTCCAACTCTTCTAACCTCAACCAACCCCTGCTCATCGAAGTCTTACGCCAACTCGCTTTAACCCCCATATTTCATGTTAAATCCCTCAACCTATTAGAAGCAGCTTTAACCCAAAACCTCTTAAACCATCCCCACTGGAACCAGAATATTACCCTCCAAGAAACCTATGGAAATTATTATCGCAATAAAGCCCAAAAACATTGCGATTATGGAGAATTTCAAGACGCAATTTTCTGCTTCTATAAAGCTCAAGAACTCGTTCCTGAAATTTCTATCACCTACCCCCTAGGAATGGCATTTTTGGCCCAAGGGCAATTGAGAGAAGCCGCCGAACTCTTAAGCCAAATCCCCCCCCATCATCCAGAATATGGTTCCGCTCGTTATATTTTATCCGCCATTTATACCCCCCAATCTGAGGAAGTAATCCGCACCATTTACCAGCGTGTTATTGAAAAAAGTTGGGCGAATTGCAAATATGCCCAAGCCGCCAATGCCGCAAAAAAAATGGTAGAACTTGAGCCAAGTTCCAGTCATGCTCATTATAACCTGGGGATGTCCCTGTACTATCAAGGCTTATTTACCAGTAACGTCGAAAAAGTTTATCAAGCTGAAATTGCTTTAAAGAAAGCCCTAGAATTTAAGCCCAATAACGAAATACTCCTGAAAAAACTATCTACGATTCCCTATACCCTCAAATTTGCTCAAAAAGGCTATAACATCAGCGCCGATTGTTTTACTGGAGTCATGCCAATATGGGAACAGAATTTCCGGAAATATGCGAATACGCCTAACTTGAGAGTGATAGAAGTGGGCTGTTTTGAAGGCATGGCGAGTTGTTGGTTGTTGGATAATATTCTGACCCATGAAACGGCGCGGATTACCTGTATTGATAATTTTGAAGGGGTAGTGGACAGTAAAAAGAATGACCCAACGGTACAGAAATCAGTAGAAGAGAGATTTGACGGAAACATCGAAAAAAGTGGAGCCAAACACAAAGTCGATAAACGAGTGGGATTCTCCCAAGAAGTATTGCGATCGCTCCCCTTAAATTCCTATCATATCGTCTATATTGATGGCTCTCATTTTGCCATTGATGTCCTCCAAGATGCCGTGTTAAGTTGGGGACTTATCAAGGAAGGCGGCATGATTATTTTTGATGACTATCACTTTGAATTTCCCGATCGCCCCCACTGTAATACCGGACGAGGGATTGATGCCTTCATGACAGTTTTCCAGGAAAAACTCAAAGTCATCTACCGCGATGATCGGCAGATTTTTCTAGAGAAACTCTCTCATTAGGAGATGGGGAGGATGGGGAGGATGGGGAGGATGGGGAGGATGGGGAGGATGGGGAGGATGGGGAGGATGGGGAGTTTCTTTACTTGCCTATTAGCCAGGGATTGGGATTGTTAATCATATTAACTAATCCGCTTAGAACTTGATTGTAGATTCTGTAGAGTTCTCTTCCTTGCTCTATCTCTAAATATCGGCATTTGACGGCAAATTTCAACCATACCTGAGTTTCGGCGGCCTCTGCCTCGCAATCGCTAAGTTTGGCAAGAAAAGCAGCTTTATATCTTCTTTTTCGCCAAGCTTCAGCTAAATTTGCACAAACAGAACGTGAAGAACGACGGATTTGGTCCGTCAGAGAGTACCGTTCTTCTACCGGAAAGCTCTTTGATAATTCAAAAATTCTCATTGCCGCCTCAAATGACATTTGATACACAACGACATCTTCATGACTCCTAATAAATTCTTTCCCCATCACCCAATCTCCCCAATCGCCTTAATCACCCCCATCACCCCCATCACCCCCATCACCCCCATCCTCCCCATCCTCCCCATCTCCCCTATCCCCCCCATCTAAAACTATTCAATAGGTCGGGTTAACAATTCGATCGCCGCCATTAATGCTTTGGGGTCGATGGGTTTACTTAAATGCTCTTGAAATCCGGCTAAAAATGCCGCATTGCGGTCTTCTTCTCGGGCATAAGCTGTCAAGGCTACAGCAGGAATTTGTCCTCCGGCGTTTCTCTCCATTGCCCGAATTTTGCGGATAAAACTATACCCATCCTCCTCTGGCATGGCAATATCGCTAATTACCAGATCCGGTTGCCAGTCAGAAAACACAGCGAGGGCTTCCATAGTGGAGGCGATCGCCCGGACTTGGCACCCCGACTGTTCTAAGACAAACTGCATAAACTCCAAGGAGTCGTCATCGTCATCCACCACTAGGACCCGCACTCCAGTGAGTTCCCCCTGGGGAGAGGACTGCGGCAAGGGGGTTTCAGTGTTGGGTTTGAGGGCGATCGCCGGGAGTTTTACGGTAAAAGTCGCCCCCTGTCCTACCCCCGGACTTTCTGCACTCACCGTTCCCCCATGCAGTTCCACCAGATGGCGCACCAGTCCTAAACCAATCCCCAGACCCCCATGATTGCGCGTACTAGAAGCATCCGCTTGGCGGAAATATTCAAATAAATGGGGGAGAAATTCCGGCAAAATGCCGACTCCGGTATCCTGGAGTTGGAGAATCACCCAGCGATCGTCTCCGGTGAGGCGGAGGCGGACTTGACCCCCGGGTTCGGTAAATTTCACCGCATTAGACAGCAGATTCCACACCACTTGCTGCAAGCGGCTGGAGTCTCCCATCACCGGGGGGACAGTGGGATCTGGGGAATAGTCCAGTTGAAGGGATTTGGCATCGATCGCCAGACGCAAACTTTCGATCGCCGCGTAGATTGGGGTCGCTAAATTCACCCGCGTGACTTTCAGAGTCAGCTTGCCACGGAGGATGCGAGAGACATCTAGCAAATCCTCAATCAGTTGGGTTTGAAATCGCGCATTCCGTTCGATTGTCTCCAAAGCACGGCGAGTCGTAGCTTCGTCAAATTTGCGAGTCAGCAGTAACTGAGACCATCCTAGAATCGCATTCAGGGGCGATCGCAACTCATGGGAGAGGACCGCTAAAAACTCATCCTTGACCTGATTCGCCCGTTCTAACGCCTCCGCTTGTTGCTGTAGCGCCTCTTCCATCCGTTTGCGATCGGTCAAATCCAGGGTAAAAAAGACCCCCGCATCAGCATTATTGTCAAAAATCGCCCCTCCCAAAATCACCGGAATCCGGGTGCCATTTTTGTGAAACAATTCCTTTTCAAAGGGTTCGGTATAGCCCCTTTGACGCGCTTGCCGACTAGCGTTTTCATCCAGATGGGCATATTCCGGCGGCGTGATAGTGCGCCAATTCAACGGTTCCCTTTGCAAATCCTCTTGGGAATAACCCATCATTTCCAAAAAGGCATCATTAGCAACCGTAATGCAATTCCCCTGCCAGAATCCCATGCCAATGGTATTGGAATCCATCAAGCGTCGGAACCGGGCCTCACTTTCTCGCAGCACTTGCTCGGCTTTCTTGCTTTCCGTCACATCCCGACTAATGCATAGTAAAGACTCCACATTGCCCTCTAAGTCAAATTCTGGAACCGCCTGGGATTGATACGTTCGGGTTCCTGTTGCCGAGGGAAAATTAAATTCCAGAAAACCCGGTTCTCCGGTGGCAAAAATCTGTTCTAAATGTCCGGACCACTGTAAGTAAAGTTTTTCAGGAAATCCTAACTCGGCATTGGTTTTGCCGATAAACTCCTGGGGAGGGATTCCGGTGGCTTTTTCGATCGCCGGATTGATGTAAATGTGGCGGAGTTGTCGATCAAAGCGGGTGATAATATCTGGTGCATTTTCTGCTAAAGCTCGGAATTGTTGTTCCCGACGATACAGTTCTCGTTCCGATCGCTTGCGTTCGGTAATATTCAAGGCGGTACCCATCAACGCCACCACCTGGGGATTGTCCTGATTTGGCTGCTGGTCAAATACAGGTTCTAAAATTAAGTCGTAGTCCCGGAGTTCGCCCAACACGGTGACCGAGACTTCGACGCGAGTGGGAGTTCTCGTGGCAATCACCTCTCGTTTGAGGGCGCTGAGGTAGTCCGCATCCGCTTCGGGAAATAAGAAGTAGTCGGTTTCCCCAACGATTTCCTCTGCTGTTTGGGTTCCCTGGGGATTGTGAATCCATTGGTATTTCAGGTCCCGGTCTTGTTGAAAAATGCAGATAAATGAATTTTTCAGGGCCATTCTAAACCGGCGATCGCTTTCTTGGAGGGCTGCTTCAGCCTTGAGGCGATCGCGATGTTCTCTCGCCTCTCGAATTGCTCGCTGCACCGAGGGAACCAATCGTTCTAACCGCTGCTTAAGCACATAATCCGTAGCCCCACTTTTCAGGGTTTCTAGGGCAACTTCCTCCCCCAACGTCGCCGACACAAAGATAAAAGGCAGGTCCGGACATCTCATTTGCGCCATTTTCAGGGCTGAAAATCCATCGAAAGAGGGGAGGGAATAATCCGCCAAAATTACGTCAAACGGCCCGCTTTCCAGAGCATCTTGGAAGGCTTCACAGGTGTCTACCCGCTTCAAGGCCACCTTGAGACCACTCTCCTGCAAGTGGGCCTCAATTAGCTCTGCATCCAGCAGACTATCTTCTAGCAGTAGGATATGCAGCACTTTAACCGTCCATCTTTATGTTTAGTTGGGTTACTCATTCTCGCACTACCGCAGGCAAAGAGCCTGGAGGCGGTTGATTGACTACGGCCCAGAATAGTCCTAGGCTTTTGATAGCATCCACAAACTCGTGGAAGTCTAAGGGCTTGATGACATAGCCATTCACCCCTAGATTGTAGCTGCCAATCAGGTCCGATTCTTCACGAGAAGCGGTCAAAATCACCACGGGAATCTGCCGCAAATCCGGGGTAGACTTCATTTGTGCCAGCACTTCCAGTCCATCGATTTTGGGCAGTTTGAGGTCGAGCATCACGAGGATGGGATGCCCTTCTCGCCTCAATCTAAAGATACCCCGCCGAAAGAGATAATCTAACGCTTCCTCGCCATCGCGCACAACGATGACTTCATTGGCTAGATTATTTTCCGCCAGTCCCGTTAAAATTAGCTCTATATCATTGGCATTATCTTCTACCAGTAGAATACGTTTGATGTCCATCGTTTTTTCTCCTTTGTTCATGATGGGTTTAAGTGGTATATGACGCTCGAATTTTATCTGATTTTGCCGGGAAGACAATAATCAATGATTGTGTTTTATTATAGAAGATTGAAAATTTTACCCAAATTCGTTCCCTGAGTCCGCTCCAGATATTACCAAGGGTTTCTGCCGATAGCTCAGCGGTCTTCTCTCAAATTTACGCAGGTTTCCGTTCCGGCTGCTTCTGAGCCGAAACTCGGTTTCCGGGGCAGTTAGCGCAAGCAACTCCGATGAGGTCCAGATAGTTAAAGGAGTGCGTTAGTGAAGCCTGTACGTGACTACAGGCTTCACTAATGCACTCCAAAAATGTACCTCTTAACGATGGAAAATGCTATATAACCCGACTAGGATGAGGTTGACCCGAGAGGATTAAAGGGGGATTCCAATTGCTCTTGTTCGGGTTCTTTAGGAAGAGAAAAATAAAAGGTTGCACCGAAATCTACCTCACCTTCGGCCCAAGTGCGGCCTCCATGACGATGGATAATTCGGCGAACATTGGCCAGCCCGATGCCCGTTCCCGCATAATCGGGATTGCTATGCAAGCGTTGAAAAACCCCGAAGAGTTTGTGAGCATAGCGCATATCAAATCCAATGCCATTATCTCGCACAAAAAAGATAAATTCGAGGTCACTTTCATTGAACCCGACGGTGATTTCAGCCCGTTGTCGTCGTTGGCTGTACTTAATGGCATTATCTAGGAGATTTTGGAACACCAGTCTTAACATGGTGGGTTCCCCTTTCACGGGGGGTAAGAAGGCAACTTCCCAGATAATTTTACGATCGCCTCTTTGCATCTCCAAACTCTGCCAGACCTCTTTCACCAGTTGATTCGTATCAATTTTGATGAAGCGCATCTGAGAACGGGCCATGCGTGAAAAGGCTAACAAATTATCAATCAGCTCTTCAGCTTGGTGGGTACTCTGGACAATAATATTGAGATAGCGCTGACTATTTTCATCCAGAGAGGGTTCGATCCGTTTGCGGAGCAAGTTCACAAATCCGCTAATATGTCGCAGGGGCGCACGCAAATCATGGGATACCGAATAGGCAAAGGATTCGAGTTCCTGATTGGCGGCTTCCAGTTGGGCGGTTCGGTCACTTACCCGGCGTTCCAGAGTGGCATTCAGACGCTTAATTTCACTTTCGTAAATTTTGCGATCGCTAATATCAATAGAAGAACCTACATAGCCTTCAAATCGGCCATCCGGGGAAAAGCGAGGCACTGCTCGATCTAACATCCAACGGTATTTCCCATCATACCGACGCAGGCGATATTCTATCTCAAAGGATTGGTGAAGTTCAAAAGCTTGACAATAAGTATCAATGCAAAATTGCCGGTCCTCGGGATGTACTCCTTGAAGCCAACCTTTGCCAATTTCTTGTTCTAAAGTCCTCCCTGTAAACTCCAACCAGGGTTGATTAAAGTAATAATACTGCTGATCGATTCCGGATAACCAAATATAAACCGGGGCGGCATCGGCCATCGTCCGAAACCGTTGTTCACTTTCGCGGAGGGCAAATTGTGCTTGTTTGCGATCGGTGATATCTTCATAGGCTATCCCCAGGCAGCGACTAGAGAGAGGAAAAGCTTTCAAGGAACAATAGCGTTCCCCTCCGGCATCGTCCCTGTAGATGACTTCGGGAAAATCCCGCGCCGATGAGCTATTTAAAACCTCTCTTAACTCGAAAAGTCGTGAGGTTTTCACCAGATGGGGAAATAAAGTCTCAATGCGCATTCCTACAGCACGGTTTAAATCTCTTCCGGCCACTTGACTGGCGGCAGGATTAGCACTAATCAGCTCAAAGGAAGGGAGTTCTTCTCCGGGGGTGAGTTGCCAGACTGTTAAGCCGACTTGAATATTTTTGACTATATCGGCATAGCCGTTGATTTCAGCTTGGGCGTATTTTTGTGCGGTGATATCATAAAAGGTCACCACTGCGGCGACAATTTTGCCCTCGGCGTTGCGAATCGGGCCGGAGTTGGCGAGGACAGTGACCCGGGTCCCATCGGTGCGGGTGATTTCCATTTCTTCTTCAACCACCATCTCGCCGGTAGAGATGGATCGGGCTAAGGGTAATGCTGCAGGGTTATATGGTTTACCGTCGGGGTGAAAAATTTGATAGGAAGTATGGAGATAATCCGGGATCGTGTTTAGGGGAGTGACGGAAATGCCTAAAATTTCTCGAACTTGCTGATTCATTAAGACTAACTGCCCGGAGGGGGCTTCAGCAACGATCGCCCCGGCAGGCATTTGCTGCAACACGGCACTCAGGAGTTGTTGTTGGGATTCGAGGTCCGCTAGGAGGAGGTCCCGTTCTTCTTGAGTGCGCTTGCGATCGGTGATATCTAGGGAAATTCCGGCCACCAACCGTCTGCCGGAGGGTTCGCGCATGGGGAATTTCCAGGAAATCCAATAATGTATCCCGTCGCGCTGTTCGGTGGTTTCTACAAATTCCAGGGCCTGGTCAGTTTCTAATACTGCCCGGTCATGGGCTTGTAGTTCCTGGGCGATCGCCTGGGGAAAGAGGTCCGCGTCAGTTTGACCCAGCCATTCCTCCTCGGGACGGTCCCACAGCCGTTCTAGTATGGGATTGACGTAAATATAGCGTCCCGCTTCGTCTTTAAAGTAAGCGGCAACGGGGCTATAGTTCATAAAGGTCTCGAAGCGCTGTTGAGTCTGCTTCAGGGACTCTTCAGTTTGCTTGCGATCGCTGATGTCCATCGCAATTCCGGTTATTCGCAGTGCTCTGCCTTGAGCATCTTTAAAGACTCGTCCTTTGCCTAAGATCCAGCGAATCTGGTCGGGTGAGGGCTGAATCCGAAATTCCAGGCTGTAGGGGGTGGTTTCTGCCACAGCCTGGGCGATCGCCGCTTTGACTCGTTCTCGGTCCTCGGGATGAACCAGGTTTAAAGACCCCTCCAATGTCTCCTTTACCTGAGTCGGACTCACCCCATAAATTTCTTCCAGATTGTCTGATCTCACGAGTTCGTTGGTGAGAAGATTCCAATCCCAAAATCCCATCCTTCCGGCTTCTAAAGAGAGTTGCAGACGTTCTTGGGTTTGTTGGCGATCGGTAACATCGGTGAGCATCAGATGGGTCCCTTGAAATTGACCCTGGTCATCAAAAATGGAATTCATGGAGACGATCGCCCAGAGCAAGGACTGATCTGAACGACGAAATCGCCCATCCCATTGCTCGGCGTATCCGGGATAGGGTTGGGTCAGGGTCTTGTATCCCTCGGGGCGATCGCCTTGGTCAAACCAGTCAAAAAAGGAGCGATCGAGCATCGCCTCGGGAGAACAGCCTAACATTTGAGCCATTCGCTGATTCACATAGCGGGTTCGCCCTGCTTCATCCAAAATCCAGATGCCTTCCGAGGCGGTTTCTACAATCCGGCGATACCGTTCCTCACTCTGTTGAAGCTGATTCAAGCTAATTTCTAACTGCCGTTTTGTTTGATGGAGTTTGGTATTTAGCTGGGCGATCGCCAGGGTCACTAAGACAAACAACCCCATTCGCAACAGGTTGCTGCCACTGAACAGTGTTAAGCTCTGGAGGGGAAGGAGTACAAAATAGTCCAGGGCTAACACAGAGAGTGCCATTGTCACCAGTCCTGGACCAATTCCTCCATACCATGTCATCCCCGTCACGGCTACAAAAAAGAACACAAACAGAGTTGAAGCCAGGAGGGGTTTAAAGACTAGGGTCAGGAGTAAGGCAATGATGACAGTTAAGACAGCTACGCTATAGAAGAAAATCGGCGATCGTCGGATGGGTCGCACCATTGACACTCTTTACACTCGGATAAAGGAAGTTTACTCAAAAACTTATAGTTTTAAAGTAACAAGAAAAGCGTGCATTTTTACCCAAATCTTTTTTGAGGTTCAACCCACGGCTTGCCCAATGATCAAGACTTCCGCCCAACCGGCTGATGCAGGAGGAAGGTGAGAATTTGGAAAGCCCTTTAATCACCTCCAGAAAACCTGGGAGATTTATTCCCCTAATTGTAGCGACCACTACATGATTGCGCATCAATTCGAGTTCCATTTTAAAAATGAAACCTCACTCATTTGCGCCCTCATTTCTCCCGCCTAATTCCGGCAGTTTTTACTCTTACCCCTTAAAGCAATAGATCACTTGAGGATGTAAGCTATCGCACAATTCCGAAGGCATTTTGCTCAAGGGAAAAGACTGGCGTTGGAGTTGCACCCCCAGATTGGTCAGGGGATCGACGCCGGTGGAGACGAGGAACTGGAGTTGGTCAATATCTGCCCAGAGGATCAGGCGATCGAGAATCCGAAATGTGGCCTGGATGTATGGATGTTCGGCATGGGTAAACCAATCCGTTGTCGCTAAATGCGCTTGGTCAAATCCCAGGTGAAACGTTAACTGGGGTTTGCCAAATAAGGCCACCGTGACCGGGCGTTTTTCCTCCTGTAGCACCAAATGGTGCTCATCGGCGAGTTGGCGGATTTTTTCTAAATGTTCATACCGGGCTTGGACCTGGGCTGGAGGACCCTCCTCTAGCTCCGATTCTTGCCAGTGGATTGCCACGGTGACCAAATAGGTTTGTAAGAGCATATGCCCTAATTTTTCTGCTTTGGTTGCCAAATAGGTGCAATTAAACGGATTGGACTCGATCAGCAGAGGAACGCGATCGACCATCTCTAAGCCATATCCCTTTAATCCCGCAATTTTACGTGGATTATTGGTAATCAGGCGGATTTTGCTGACCCCCAAATCATTGAGAATTTGCGCCCCTACGCCATAATTGCGCAAGTCCGCAGGAAAGCCTAAGCGCTCATTGGCTTCCACCGTATCCAAGCCCATATCTTGCAGAGAATAAGCTTTGAGTTTATTAATTAGGCCAATTCCCCGGCCTTCCTGACGTAGATACACCACCACCCCCTCCCCAGCATTTTCAATCATTTTGAGGGCGGCTTGGAGTTGCATTCGGCAGTCACAGCGGAGGGAACCGAGGGCATCCCCGGTCAAGCATTCGGAATGGACCCGCACCATCACCGCTTTATCGGTAAAATTGGCTGGGTCTCCCTTGACGATCGCCACATGGTCTTTATTGTCCAGGGTATTGCGATAGGCGTAGATTTGGAACTGGCCGAATTCCGTGGGTAATGCCGCCACGGTTTCCCGAATCACAAACCGCTCATGTTGAAGGCGATAGGCGATTAAATCAGCGATGCTGATGATTTTTAGGTTATATTTGGCCGCATATTCGATGAGTTCGGGCAATCGTGCCATTGAGCCATCGGGATTCTGAATTTCGCAGATCACCCCGGCAGGATAGAGTCCAGCGAGTTCACTTAAGTCTACGGCTGCTTCCGTATGGCCCGCCCGTTTCAGGACGCCCCCAGACCGGGCCCGCAGGGGAAAAATATGCCCGGGACGGCGCAAATCCTTGGGTTTGGTGTTGGGATTTATGGCAACCTGGATGGTTCGGGCGCGGTCCTCGGCAGAAATGCCCGTGGTGACTCCTTGCTGAGGAGAGGCATCGATACTGACGGTGAAGGCGGTTTGATTGGTGTCGGTGTTGGTGGTTACCATTAAGGGGAGGTCGAGCTGATCGAGGCGATCGCCGGTCATCGCCAGACAAATCAACCCTCGACCATGCACCGCCATAAAATTGACGATTTCCGGTGTTACAAACTGAGCCGCACAGATCAGATCCCCTTCATTTTCCCGGTTTTCATCATCGACCACGATAATTGAGCGTCCTGCTCCAATTTCAGCAAGGGCGTCTTCTATCGAGTCAAACTCAAACGATTGTTTTGCGGCGGTTTCTGGCAATTCCACAGATAAAATCTTTCGCGTAAATGTAATGTTTTGATTTAGGCAAGCTAAGTTTATTGTAGCCCGTTTCCCGACCGGAAATTTTGGACTGATTTGGATTAAACCGGAATGGTTTGGGGCGATGGAGGGTTAAGCATGATTTTGAATCCCTGTCAATCCCTGACTCGGTGCGGATTGAGCAGGATTGGGGGCAAATCAGGCGGGTTCTTCCGGGTTTAAATTAGGGGCAAGGGGGGGCGCTATTGGGGAGAGAGTCGGATTTCCGGGGCGATCGCGTTATGATAGCCTTCACGGGTGAGTTATAAATACTTCAGCGATTAGATAGGATACTCGATTATGGTTCCCGTTGCTCTGCGAATGATTTGGGAAGCGAAAGGACGCTTTGCGATCGCCGTTCTGGGGATTGCCTTTAGCGTCATGCTGATGCTCTTTTTACTTGGGGTTTACCAAGGGGTAAAATTTGGCTCCAAAAGTTATGTGTTACACACCCAAGCTGAACTTTGGGTCAGTCAACGTAACACTCGAAATTTAATTAAAACCTCTTCCTTTTTACCCGAAAACTTCGGCAATTCCCTGCTACAAGTAGAGGGAGTCAAAAGCGTGGATAGTCTCCTGCGCGCCATTGCTCCCGCCGAATTTCCCGATAAAACAGTTACCTTATATCTCTTCGGCTTTGACCCTCAAAGTCAAATGGGCGCACCGGAAATTAGTTCCGGAACCTCCAATCTCCAACCCCAAGAAATTATTTTAGACCGAGCGTTTACCGCTACCCATAACCTCAAACTCGGTGATTCTATTTCCCTCCAAGGCTATCCCTTTAAAATTGTTGGAATTAGTCGAGGCACCAACTTAATTGTCGGCCAATTTGCCTTTACTCGCCTGGATGATGTTCCTCGCTTACTCGGCTTACGAAATGTCCGCAGCTTCTTCCTACTCAATCTTGACTCGGATTCCCCAGAAATCCTCTCTCGCTTAGAAACGCAATTCCCTGATTTAGTCTTTATTCCTAAAGCTAAATTTGCCGAAAATAATGTGGAAGAAATGGAAATCGGCGTCCTTCCTATTCTCTGGACCATCGTCTTATTTGGCGCAATTACTGGAGGAACAGTAATTGTCCTGATGATGTACACTTCAGTCCTCGAAAAACGCGAAGACTATGCCATGTTAAAAGCCGTCGGGGCCTCCCAAAACTTTTTAGGAAGCCTCGTCTTAAAACAATCCATGTTAGCCGCATTATTGGGCTTTTCCCTAGGATTAATTGTGGATATTACCTTTGCCCCATTGCTCAGTGAAGTGATTCCTTCGTTATTATTGGTCTTTACCTGGCAGGATGCGGCTGGAGTATTAATTGCCTGCTTAATCCTGGGAGCAATTGGCACTTTGGCCCCGATTAGAACTTTGAAAAATATCTATCCCGCAGAAGTATTTAGAGCTTAATTATGCCCAATTTTCCTATCTTAAAAGCCGAACATCTGCACAAAATATATGGACAAAAAAATCTTAACTTTGTGCAAGCTGTTGAAGATGTCAGCCTACAGTTAAAAGCCGGGGAACTCGTCCTGATTAGCGGACCCAATGGTAGTGGCAAAACTACCCTGCTTTCGTTGTTAGGTTGTATGGGAAAACCCACAGAAGGCACTATAAAAATTCTGGATTGCGAAGTCACCTGTTTGCGGCAAACTGAACTCACCGACTTTAGATTGAAAAACATTGGATTCATTTTTCAAACCTTCCGCCTGCTTAATTTTCTAACGGTCCTAGAAAACGTCAAACTGATTTTAAATTTAGATGGAAAATCGGGAGTAGCCGCCCATCAACGGGCTAAAACTTTATTAGAGGAGTTAAACATCGCCCATCGGGCTAATTTCTTTCCCCCCGCCTTAAGTGGCGGGGAAAAACAACGGGTGGCGATCGCCCGCGCCCTCGCCAACGACCCCCCCTTACTTTTAGCCGATGAACCCACCGGCAGCCTAGATTACCAAACGGGACAATCAGTGATTCAGCTATTAAGCAACGTTGCCAAAACCCATCAAAAAGCCGTGGCGATCGTCACCCACGACCCCCGCATTGAACATTACGCCGATCGCATCTTTAAAATGGAAGATGGACATCTAACAACGAGAGAATAGCCCTCTTGCAAAATTATGGATTGATCCCCCCAACCCCCCTTACTAAGGGGGGCTTTTCAGATTCCCCCCTTTCCAAGGGGGGCTTTCCAGGTTCCCCCCTTTCCAAGGGGGGCTTTCCAGATTCCCCCCTTTCCAAGGGGGGCTAGGGGGGATCCCATCGACGTAGATCATGAATGTGAAAATTACTATATTTCCAAATCACAATCCACAACAATAAATCCTAAAAAACCCATGCCAGAACCAACCCTAGAACTACAACAGAGAATCGAACAACTCCGCCAACAAATCCAAAAAGCCAGCTATGCCTACTATGTCCTAGACAATCCTTTCATGGAGGATAGCGTTTATGATCGCCTCTATCGAGAATTGCAACAACTCGAACAAGAATATCCGCAATTCATCACCCCAGATAGTCCCACCCAGCGCGTAGGAGAAAAACCCGCCACCCAATTTCAAACCGTCCGCCATAACATTCCCCTGTACAGCTTAGAAAATGCCTTTAATCTGCAAGAATTTTCCCAATGGCAGGACCGCTGGCAACGGATTGTTACCCCCCCTAACTTTGAATATGTGGCAGAATTAAAAATTGATGGATCAGCCTTAGCATTAACCTACCAAAATGGCTTATTAGTCCGAGGTGCAACCCGAGGAGATGGCATAGAAGGGGAAGAAATTACCCAAAATGTTAGAACCATTCGGGCAATTCCCTTACGGTTAACCTTAGAAAACCCGCCTCCCTTGGTTGAAGTACGCGGCGAAGCCTTTTTAGGATTAGATGTTTTTGCTAAAATCAATCAAGAGCGATCGCAATCGGGGGAAGCCCAATTTGCTAATCCCCGAAATGCAGCAGCCGGGACTTTGAGACAACTGGATTCCCGGATTGTTGCCCAAAGGCGATTAGACTTTTTTGCTTATACTTTGCAAATTCCGGGAATCGATGATGATGATGTTGCCCATACCCAATGGCAATCCCTGGAACTCTTACAAGAAATGGGGTTTAAAGTCAATCCTAACCGCACTTTATGTCAATCCCTGGAGGCGGTAGAATCTTATTATAATGAATGGGATATCAGACGGAAAGATTTGCCTTATATGACTGATGGGGTGGTGGTGAAAATTAATCCTATCCCCCTGCAAAAACAACTGGGATTTACTCAAAAATTCCCCCGATGGGCAGTGGCCCTCAAATATCCCGCAGAAGAAGCGCCGACGGAAATTGAAGCTGTTACAGTGCAAGTCGGACGGACGGGGGCTTTAACTCCGGTTGCGGAATTAATCCCAGTGCAATTAGCGGGAACCACCGTCTCTCGCGCCTCCTTGCATAATAGCGATCGCCTCGCCGAATTAGATCTGCATATCGGAGATACGGCGATCGTGAGAAAAGCCGGAGAAATCATCCCCGAAGTCGTCCGGATTCTGCCCGAATTACGCCGCGAAGGTGCTCAACGCTTCCAAATGCCTACTCACTGTCCCGAATGCGGACAACCTGTGGTTAAACCCGTTTCAGAAGCTGTCACCCGATGTATCAATCTCTCTTGTCCCGCAATTTTGCGCGGTGCTCTCATTCATTGGGGGAGTCGTGATGCTTTAGATATTAACGGATTGGGAGAAAAGCTAGTCCAGCAATTCGTCGATCGTCAATTAGTCCATTCTGTAGCAGAACTCTATCAACTGGATGTAGAAACCTTAGTTCAATTAGAACGATTTGGCAAAAAATCCGCCCAGAAATTAGTCGAGGCGATCGCACAATCCACCCAAAAACCTTGGTCCCGCGTCCTCTATGGATTAGGCATTCGTCATGTCGGCAGTGTGAATGCTCAATTATTAACCGAAAAATTTCCCACCGTTGACCAATTATCTGCTGCATCGGCGGCCCAAATTGAAAGCGTTTATGGGATTGGGGCAGAAATTGCCAATTCTGTCGCTGACTGGTTCCGAGTTCCCGCGAATCGACTTTTAATTGACCGACTCAAATCCGCTGGCTTACAATTTTCTGCCACGCCAGTTAAAGAAAAACCAGCCAGTCAATCTGCCGCTATTTTTGCTGGTAAAACCTTTGTTATTACGGGAACGCTTCCCACTCTCAAACGGGATGAAGCCAAAGATTTAATTCAAAATGCTGGAGGAAAAGTTACAGAATCCGTGAGTGCGAAAACTGATTATTTACTCCTCGGGGAAGAGGCCGGGTCTAAGTTGAAAAAAGCCCAAGAATTAGGGATTAAACAACTCTCGGAAGCTGAGTTACTGGATTTATTGAGGTAGTCCAAAAAATAGAATTTTCTAGGAGAGATCCCCCCAACCCCCCTTAAAAACGCCAATCGGCTTTATAAATATAGATTAGCCTGCGTAGGCAGGCTTTGTCCGTATAGCGAGACCCTTTAGGGTGCGGGTTTTTGTTGCATAATAGAAGAGTGACATCTTTTTCCCATCCTTAAATCAACGTAATGAGTTTAGAAAATCAACCCACTCCCCTGCCGACTCAATCCCCTATGAAACTCCATGAAAGTTCCGGGCGTTGGCAGTTGGGGTTGGGTCTGTCCCTGGTGACGGTCATTTTATGGGGAGTGCTACCGATCGCCCTTAAAATAACCGTTCAGGCCCTTGATATTTACACCGTGACTTGGTTTCGGTTTTCCTTGTCATTTGGGATATTATTTGGTATTTTAGGGCTGCGTCAGCAACTTCCCTCCCTGGAAAAATTGCGAGGAACTTCCTGGAAATTACTGGCGATCGCCACGGGCTTTTTATCGGCTAATTATGCCCTCTACTTACAAGGATTAGCCCAAACTTCTCCCGCCAATGCTCAAGTCTTTATTCAGTTAGCACCCGTGTTAATGGGATTAGGGGCGATCGCCATTTTCAAGGAACGCTATACCCTGCGCCAATGGGCCGGATTAGGCATCTTAACCCTCGGCTTTGCAGTGTTCTTTCATGAACAATTACAAACCGTCCTAGCTGCACCCAGAACTTATTTAATCGGCAATATCATTCTGGTGATAGCCGCCGCAGCTTGGGCAGTTTATGCCCTAGCCCAAAAACAACTCTTACAACAGTTATCCTCCTCTGAGATCATGCTGTTGTTATATGGAATTTGCGCCCTCTTATTTCTGCCTTTTTCTAGCCCCATCAACCTGTTAACCCTGACTCCATTAGAGTGGGGAATGTTAATTTTCTGTGGGGTAAATACCGTAGTGGCTTACGGAGCTTTTGCGGAATCTTTGGCCCATTGGGATGCCTCTAAACTCAGCGCAGTTATGGCAACCACTCCCATTGTTACATTAATAGCAGTCTGGGTGATTTCCCGGGGAATTCCCCTGCCGATTACGCCGGAAGAGTTAACGGTTTTAGCCGTAATTGGAGCAATGCTAGTGGTCAGTGGTTCAGTGGCGATCGCCTTGGGAAAACGCCCTCATTCTCCTAGAAAACCGGGCCAATTCTCGCAAAAATCTGGATGATCCCCTATCGAGTTTTAAAAGCCCTCATTTTCAGCCTAGCCCGCACCCTTGAGGGTGTGGGCTTTTTACTGTCTCTAAATCCTGGGTTTTTGAAAGCCTTTATAAATGTTCAATCATTGTCAAAGCAGAAACGGGTGCCTTTTTTAAAGCTATCGGATCCGGGATATCCAGTTGCAATGAATAAGGAAAGTCTCGGGCGGCAGCATCCCGGGCACGAGCTTGTTTTAGAAAAAGTTGGGCGCGGATTTTTTCTAGGGAATTTTGAGCCTGATTCAACTGTTCCTCTGCTTTTTCTAGCTCAGAGTGAGCACTTTCTAAACCAATGCGATCGCCCCGTTCGGCATCATTCACTAAAACTGTCACAATATCCCCTTCAATTTCTGCAAATCCTGCCTGGACAAAAACCGGAATCCAAGTTTTTTGATAGCGGATTCTCATGACCCCGACTTTAATAAAAGTAACCATCGCCACATGACCGGGCAAAATCCCGACTTGACCCGTACTTGTGGGCAAAATCACCTCGGGACTCGGAGCATTCCAGACGGTTTTTGAGGGAGTGATGACATAAACGTTCAAAATCATAGGACTGGGAGGGTTATTATATTTATAAGCAAATGATTTCAACGTTCTCGGGTGTCAACGGCGATATTATAGCGCTTTTCCGTTCGGTCCGGGGAATCCAGTCGGGACCTAAAATGTCTACTATCCCTGGGCAGATTGGCGATCGCCCCCTCACCGCCGACACCCCACCCTCACCTTTCCCGATGTCTTGGTCCGGGGACCGCAGGTGCAGTGAAGCGTAAAAAACTTACTCTTGTAAGGACCGCCTCCGGCTGCCGGGGATTTTGTGGATCCAGAGTGGGCTAAAGGTGAGATTGCTCGAATGTAGCCCCATCAACTTGACCAGAAGGCTCAGAAAGATGCCCGGACCTGTCTGAGTACCGTCACCGCACTCTGATCCCATAGCAGCTCAACTCTGGTGAATAGGGCGATCGCTCGGGGCTGCTTTCCCATTCAGTTAAGCAGTGAATTTTATTAAAAATTTTAACCTTAACCCCAGTATTAGACCTCTTGCAAAAAAAGGATTGATCCCCCTTTCCCCCCCTTAATAAGGGGGGCTTTAAAGAATTTGGCAAGAGGTCTATTGTTTAACAATAAAATATGAGACAGAGCCTTTAAATTAAGGGAACAATGTCTGCCCGGGTCACCTCGGCGGGGTTTACCCATCCAGTCTATAGCGACCCTAAATGGATTGGACAATCGGTCCCGCCAGGAGAGCTTTGGAGTACCGTCGAGCCAAGCCCTGCCCCAGGCTTTGCATCTACCTCCCCTTTTTAGGCCAAACTGCTGCAAGAGGTGCTATAAACGCCCTTAATGTAGGCAAATCTATATTGTGAATTAAAAGTCAACCCTTGAAAGACCAGGATAAGTGTTAATAATTATGAACAGTGCTGTTGAATACTTAGTAATTTCACGGGAAGGGGTGAACTCAGTCCCGGAAAGAGAGGGGGCAATCACCTAATGATAAAAGGAAAACCCCTAGGAGAAAGGATTGCTGAGGGTGAATTGCCTTAAACTGCTTCCTCCAAATCTCTCCGTAATTCCCCTTAAAAGTTGCTGTTTCATTTCCTTGACACTCAAAATTCTTCTGATACTTGGGATAGATTTTATCCCCGTAATTTCTCGAAATGAGGCGACTTTAGCTTACAATGGAAGCAGAGGCTATCTTTCTGGAGGAGTGACAGGAATGGATTAGAGAGTCTCAGGTATATCTTGAGAATAGCCCCAGGCTTGAACCGTCCGGGACAATCGTAAGCCCTCAACTTAACGGTGCGATCCCCTTTCAGCCAAGCTCCTCCAGTGGAGATTTTTATTCTGAGACCTCTTTGGGAGGGGGGGTGATTGACTACTAATTTTTACTTAAAATTGCCGGAAGCAACCCCCGGATTAACAATAGATGCTTTTTTATGCGGCTGACTCATCAGGAGTCCAATTCATACCCTTACAATAAACTGCTATGAGAATTTTACTGGTGGAGGATGACGAAGCGATCGCCCAAGCACTTGTCACTACATTGAAACACCAAAACCATGTAGTAGATGTAGCCACTGATGGGCTATTGGGCTTAGAATTAGCGGAAGCCTTTGACTATGACCTGCTGTTGCTGGATGTCATGCTGCCGAAATTAGATGGAATTAGTTTATGCCGGAAGTTACGCACCTTAAGCTATCAAATGCCCATCCTATTGCTTACGGCAAAAGACAGCACAGAAGATAAAGTTAAAGGACTCGATGCCGGGGCCGATGATTATCTCGTCAAACCCTTTGACTTACCGGAACTTACAGCCCGAATTCGGGCCTTATTACGCAGGGGAACAGCTCCATTACCCCCCGTGTTAGAGTGGGGAGCTTTACAACTTAATCCGAGTAACTGTGACGTTACCTATAACAACCAACCTGTAACTTTGACCCCGACGGAATATCGCCTGTTGGAACTGTTCATGCGAAATAGCACCCGGGTTTATAGTCGCAGTGCGATTCTGGATCATTTATGGTCCTTTGATGAACCCCCCTCGGAAGATACGATTCGCGCCCATATCAAAGGGTTGCGGCAAAAGCTCAAATGCAGTGGGGCTCCGGCAGATGCGATCGAAACGGTCTATGGGTTGGGGTATCGACTCAAACCCCAGAGTGAGGAGAAAGTAGTACAAACGCCTCGCATCCTGATGGGGGGGTTCTCGGACGAGTTGGGGTTTTGGTTGCAACAGCGCCTGGGAGATGCGGTGGTCCGGGTGACTCATACGGGAGAAGATACGCGAACGGAACTGAGCGATCGCCAATGGTCCCTAGTCATTTTAGATCAACACCTGCGCCATCCCGGACCGGCAGAACTGCTCAAACATATCGGCAATAAAGGGCAATCTGCTCCCCCGATTCCGGTGATTTACTGTGGAGTAAAAGGGGTAGACAGCTACCCCCGCGCCCCCTTGGGCAAAGGGAGAAAACTGCCCGAAACCCGAAATAGCTCAACCACCCAACAGCAGTCGGAAACCCTAGATCGGGTTACCTCCTTTCTCTATCACCCCCTGGATGCGGAGAAACTCGCTCGTGAAGTCGCTAAACTCCTGCATCTGAACTTATCAGATCCCCAAGGCTCCCCGAAACAGGATCCGACTATTGTGGCGGCCATTGGCCAAGTCTGGGAACGGTTCAAAGACCGGATTGCGGACCGAGTAACGGCGATCGAGCAGGCAACCCAGGCCCTGGAAGATGGCGAACTTCCCCAGGAATTGCACGCTAAGGCAAAACAGGAAGCGCACAAATTGGCGGGGTCTTTAGGGACCTTTGGGTTGACTCAAGGTTCAGTAATTGCGCGGGAAGTGGAGCAGTTGCTGCACAATCCCACCCTCAATTCCAGCCAATCTGCGCATCTAGCGGTCTTAGTTCAGGCCCTGCGATCGCAGATCGACCAAGCGCCCATCCAGAGCGAGCGCCGGGGGGGAACTCCCCTCAACGATCTACCCCTGCTCCTGATGATTGAGGGGGACCAGGAACTGTCCCAACAGATGGGATTGGAGGTCAAAGGGTGGGGAATGGAGGTGGTCAACAGTGACTCGATCGCCAGCGCCCGAACGGCGATCGCCGATCGCCGTCCCGATGCCGTCTTATTAGATTTATCCGCCCAAGACACCCTCACCATCAACCCCAACAATAAAGAAGAGGGATTAACCTTACTCTCCGAACTCGCCAATGGGTTCCCCCCTCTCCCCGTTCTGGTCGTTGCCGACCAAAGTCGGGTAGAAGACCGATTAGAAGTCGCTCGACTCGGAGGCCGTGCTTTTTTACAAAAACCTGTGAGACCCGCTCAAATCATGGAAGCGGTTGTGCAGGTTTTGCAGGGAGTTCAGACCACGGAAGCTAAAATCATGGTCGTGGATGATGACCCCCAAATCCTCTCCCTGGTTAAACATTTCCTCCAACCTTGGGGCATGAAAACCATCACCCTCTCTGACTCCGAGCGCTTCTGGGAAACCCTAGAAGTCTCATCCCCAGATCTGCTGATTCTGGATATCGAATTACCCCACCTCAACGGGATTGAACTGTGTCAGGTTGTGCGCAACGATCCGCGATGGAACAGTCTGCCGGTCTTATTTCTGACCGCCCACACGGGTCCGGATATTGTCCATCAAGTGTTTGCTGCCGGTGCCGATGATTATATTAGTAAACCCATCGTCGGCCCGGAACTGGTTACCCGCCTCCTCAACCGTCTTGAACGCATTCACTTACTGCGAAACATGGCCGAAACTGATCCGCTCACCGGCGTGGCGAACCGGCGCAAATCTATCACCGAATTTGACAAGTTCCTGCACCTGTGCCAACTGCATGGACAACCGATGTGTCTGGCGATGTTAGACCTCGATCGCTTTAAGCAAGTCAACGATCTCCACGGTCATGCAATGGGAGATGCAGTGCTGCGGCAATTTGGCAAGCTCTTACGGAACACCTTTCGGAGTGAGGATATCGTCGCGCGGTGGGGTGGGGAAGAATTTGTGGTGGGAATGTATGGCATTAACAAGGAGTCCGGGACCAAACGCCTAAGTGAGGTCGTCCAAATCCTCCATGCAGAACCCTTTGTAATCGGGGAGGAGCGTCTATACCTAACCTTTAGTGGCGGGGTGGCTCAGTATCCCGAAGATGGGAAAACGGTGGATACCTTGTATCGCTGTGCGGATCAAGCACTCTATCAAGCCAAGACTGCCGGTCGCGATCGCATCATCGCCTATAACCCTTCAGGGGAAGCGATGGCCGATTATACCCCAGCGAGTTAATACCCCCCCATTCCAGCCGCAAAAAAAACGCGCGGAGGTTCAAACCCCCGCCCGTTCTTAGCTGTATTACTCACTCCTGGGAATTTAGGATTGCGGCTTGGAATAGCTATCCAACCAAGACTGATAGGTACTGAGAAACCGTTCTTCTTCCACCACCAGTTCAATCCGCACTTTTCCACAACCGTTCGGTTGTCGCTGGGAAATTTCTTCTAAAATTCGAGCAGCAATTTCCGGGGAGTCAAATTCTCCGCTGACTCGGTTCTGGGCTTGCCCTTGGGGCATAACTGACGAGGTAGGCAGGATTCCGGGCGCTTCATCGGACCGGATGGGATAACCCTCTGCCTCGCTTAAAATAATTTCAGTTAATTTTTTATACTCGGGGCTGACTTGCTCAACAATTAACTTTTCCCGACGCACGGGGACTTCAATCATCCGGGTTTCAATTTCTTTCCGGACCACCACCTCACCGACTTTCCGCTTGTGGCGATTCACCACTAATCGTTCTTCGTGTAAGGGAATATTACTGGCAATCACTTCTTTGCGGATTTGGTTATAGTCCGCTAAGGAACTCGCTGAGTCGATTTGATGCGATCGCTCCTCAAGGGCAAGTGTACCGGGACTTGGAGGCGAGGAAACTGGGTTTACCCACTCTCCGGGTAACTCCGAGGGGTCAATTTCGGTTCGGTAGGGCGAAGTTTGATATTCGGGTAGGGCGTCTAACTGTTCTCTTGTCAGTAAGACAAAGACTGTATTGGTGGCATATTCTATTTTTTCAATCAAATCGCTACTCACTTTCACCAACCCACTGGGGCGATCGTCTCCCCGGGAGACAATTAAGTTGAGTTTGTTCTCCGGTTCTACCGTTAAATCCGTAACTCGACCCAGTGGTTGTCCTTCGGAATCTCGGACGGTAAAATTTAGGAGTTGACTTTTGAGGTTATCCAATCGAGCGGGAAGTTCGCCGAGGCTGTGAGCCGACTGAAGGTTATCGCCTCTCTCCCTTACTTGATCATTCATAACTTGACTATTCCTTTAGTGTTATTTGAAAAATCTTGTCAAAATTTTAAAACCATTTTTAGTCAGTCTACCTGAGCCAAAAGCCTTGGTGTAATTGGCTCTTGACTCAGGTTAGATTAGGCCACCCTGGTGAGGGGTTTCCATTTCATTAAACGAGCACCTGTTCGGATAAGTATCCGACCCGATTCCCCGGTTCAGGGGGTCGGGCCGAGATTTTCACCGGCACCCGTTTAGGGTTAGATCGCAAAGCCGGATCTTACTGGCGGGGGCGTCGTTCCACCACGGGTTTACCTTCGGTATCGACTTGCAGTTCTTCCCGACGCAGGGTTTCTTGACCTTCTACCATGTCGCGTTCGACTTCCTTATGGATTTCGACATTTTCGCGGACAAAGGCTTCTTTATGGATGTCAGCGGTTTCTTCGTAAACTTCGGCGCGGGCGATTTCGCCTTCTTGGAAATTCGCCGTTCCGGGAGCCACAGGTTCGGCACCGCTCATGCCAGCACTGGTGCGCTCAATGACAATCCGCTCTTTCTCGACGGGAACCGCAGCGCGAGCAACTTCAGTTTCTACTCGCTTACCGACAGAAACTTCTCCAGCTTTGTAACGGTTCTTGTTGGCAATCAAACGTTCTTCATAGAGTTTGATATTGCGGTGGTCGGTATCGTTGCGGTCGTAAAGATGAGGTTCTTGATCGTAGTTGTAGGTATCGCGATTGCGGGTAGCAGCAGCGGATACTGCTGGTGTAGCTGCTGCGGTCGTTCCCGCAGTAGTTCCGGCAGTGCGATCGCGGTAGACACCCCGCACCCGCTCTTCATAGTCGTAATCAATCGGTTGCAGTTCGTCATATTCGGGCAACTGTTCGGCTTGGTTCTTGTCTACTAAGCCGATCGCGTAAATCCGTCCAGCATCGTAATCAATCCGAGCGGAACCGATAGGAAGCAGAACTTTTTTACCGAAGATCCAGAAGCCTGTATCGACAACCAGATAACGGAAACGTCCGGTATCATCTAACAGAATGTCGTGAACCGTTCCGATTTTCTCATCGGTTGTACCGGCATAGATATCCATTCCTTTAATATCTGTACCGCCAAAAATTTCGTCTCGATAGTTTGGATAAAAATCGTGAATTTTCACTAAAGCCATGATAAAAATGTATCCTGCATTCTGGTTTACGCTTTTATTGTAAGTAGAATTGTTCCAAACATTCCTCTACCTCCGGGGAGATCTACTCCTTAAACTTTTGAACGATTTAACTTAGAATTTTTAAAAGAATAAAAAAAAGCAGGTTTTGAGTTAATTTACTTAGCTCAAGTCAATTCTTAACCTCTTTCCTTCGCGATCGCGCCGTAGGCTGGATTGAACCCCAGCACTCCAGCTAATTCCCGGCTAAATTGCATCTATCCGATGAGGTATCTTTAGATATATTTATCAAAAATTTCCTCTCTCTTAAGACATTGACACAAAGTAAGGGGGGGTTACTCAGGGTGAGTTAGTCCCTCACCCTTTTATCGGGTCCTCAATGCACCAAAATACCATGCCCCTCCTCTCTAGGGGAATTTCTACAGAGAGGGAGTGAGTGCCATATAAACAAAGCGTAAGACAAAAATACCGGCTAGAATCCATTGCGTGAGAGTAGTTTCTCGGGCTTTTCCTTGAAACGTCTTGATCAACGGATAAGCGATCGCCCCCACCGCTAACCCTTCTGCGATGGAAAAGCTCAACGGCATCACCAAAATCGTTAAAAATGACGGAATCGACTCGGCGGGGTCATCCCACCGAATCCGCCTCACATTTCCCGCCATCAACACCCCCACAATCACTAAAGCCGGTGCCGTGGCAAACCCCGGTATAGCTTGGAACAAGGGAATAAAAAATATAGATAAGAGAAATAACAACGCTGTGATTGCCCCGGTAAACCCTGTGCGACCCCCTTCCGCCACTCCTGCCGCCGACTCTATATAAGTCGTCACCGTAGAAGTTCCCAGAATCGCCCCGGCAGTTGTGCCGATCGCATCCGCCATCAAGGCTTCTGTCGCCCGGGGCAGTTCTCCGTTTTCCCGAATGTATCCCGCCTGGATACCCACCCCCGCCAAAGTACCGATTGTATCAAACAAATCCACAAACAAAAAGACAAACGTCACCGCGATAAAATCCCAGAGATTGGTACTCCCAATCCCTGCCAAACCCGCGATCGCCTGTCCGAACAAATGTGTGGGAAACTGGGGAAACGCCGCAATTCCTTGGGGAGGCGGTACAATGCCCAAAATCCAGCCCAGGAGTGCAGTCCCCAGAATCCCCCACAACAGCGCCCCGGTGATGCGACGCGCCACTGCTGCACTGGTGAACACAATTCCGGCGATCGCCACTACAGTTGCTGGTTCCCTCAAATTTCCCAATCCTGTAATCGTCACCGGGTTTGCCACAATAATTCCCGCCCCTCCCGTTGCCGGATCTCCAGACAGGGCAATATAGGCTAAAAAGAAGCCAATCCCCGCAGCAGTCGCGTGTTTCAGGCATTCCGGAATCGCTTGAATAATTTGGTTTCGCACATTGGAAAGGGTGAGGAGAATGAACAAAATTCCTTCGATAAAAATGGCAGCTAGGGCAACCCGCCACTCAATGCCTAATCCGATGACAACAGAAAAGGCAAAAAAGGCATTCAATCCCATCCCTGGCGCAAGAGCAAAGGGATAGTTAGATGTCACTGCCATCACTAAAGTGGCGATCGCTGACGACAGTGCGGTGGCAATGACTAACTCCCCAAACAAATCCCCGGAACTCTCTAAAAATATCGCATTGGATAAAATTGCTGGATTGACGGCTAATATATAAGCCATCGTCATAAACGTAGTTACCCCAGCAATGATTTCCGTGCGAAAATTCGTGTGATTTTCCCGAAATTTGAAAAATCGGGCAACAGCAACTCGGAAATTCTGATTCCTGTTGGGAGGAATCGGATTAGGGCGATCGTCTGGATTCATATTTTTTAGCCTCCCTCAAAGAAAGAAAATCAGCTTCCAGTCTAAAGGACCGCCCCATCCGATATTGCAACTCCCCATACTTTTCCTCTTTTTATCCAGTAATTTCCCCTTTTTTGAGAAAGACAACCCGGTAAACCGGCTCATCTTTATCTAGGGTTGATTGTTCTCGTTCCGTCGCCACGGGCAGCGGATTTTCCCGTAGCCACTCCCCGTCCCCTCGTCGTTCAAAGCCCGGATGTTCTGCAAAGCGATCGCGCATTTCTACCGCCACCTCATGAACATCAGATTGCAGAAAAACCATCCCTCCTGGCACGAGATACTTTGCCACCTTTTCCACTAACTCGGGTTGAACCACTCGCCGTTTTTGATGGCGCTTTTTAAACCAAGGGTCGGGAAATTGAATCGAAACTCGCTGCAAAATCCCGGGAGGTAAGCTTTCCATCAAGGGCGCCAAGGCGTGATTGATATTACAAAAAATAAAGTGTAAATTGCTTAATTGCTGTTCATCCCGTTCAGCGATTGCAGTTTCTACTAAAGGTTCACGGATTTCGACTCCCAGAAAATTCCAATCGGGTTCCATCGCCGCCATTTGTAATAAAAACCGCCCCCAAGCACAGCCAATATCTAAATGTAAAGGTTTCGCTGGATTGGTATAGATTTGTGACCAAGTTGGGGGGACAATTGGGGTTTGATACGCATAACTGAGGGGATTAACGTGCTGTCGGACTCGTACTCGGACCAATCTAAAGACCTCCTAGAAAGTTAGGCAATGGGGAGTGTAATTTTATCGCATTTTGCTTCAGGTTGCCAAGAGGCACAATCTGCTCAGGACCGGAAATGTCGGGATTAAAAACCGGGTTTCTGTAAAAAAATCTGGAGTAATCCACCATAAATTTGGGCTAGGAACCCGGTTTCTGAGCCGGGGTATCTCATCGGATGCAAATTCCCTAGAGACTGGTGAAAAAGTTGGCAAAGAAATTATGTAAGAGTTCTTCATGAATCAAGGCGCGATCGACAATGGCTTGAATGGAAATATCAGAAAGCGGGTCACCATTAGCATAGTGTTCTATCCAAAGTTTACTAATGATATGGGGGTCTTCGGGGATGTCAGCTAATTCCCACCCCGGGAGTTCTAAATCAGCCATGAGTTGAGTGACTTTCGGATCATAACTAATGGCGAAACAGCGACATCCTTCCGCAGCCGCCATAATTAAACTATGTAATCGCATTCCGATGGTCATTTCTACCCCGCGAAAGAGTCCTTTGAGTTCCCGGGGGTCTTCAAGCATAAATAGATGATTAGGACCGGGAAGTTGAGCTTGAATGGATTGAGCGATCGCCAAATCTTGAGAAGCTTGAAAAGGCACTAATAACAGACAGGTATTAGTGGCTTTTTGAAAAGAAATTAAGGCACGGGTGAGACAGTCTAATCGGGCGGGAGTCAAGAGAGGATGCGATCGCAAGTTTACCGCAACCCGAGGGGCGGGTAAATCCCACAACCCGGGAACGGGTTTCCCTTCTAACGCCCAAACCGGATCCGGTGCCATTGTAAAGGGAATCTGCCATTCGGCAAGTAAAGCAGCAGAACCGCGATCGCGCACACTCACCCGCGTGCATCGAGAAAAAGTCTGTTTGGCAATCTGGCGGGTGAAGGGGCGTTTTAAAGGACCGACCCCTTGTCCCCAGGCGATCGTTTTCAATCCCAATCCCTGCGCCAACCCCATCAACCCGGCATAATATAAGGGGCTAACTGCACTGGTGACATCTTGGAGTAAGCTGCCTCCCCCCCAAATAAACACATCCGATTGCCGCAGCAGTTGCCAGACGGAAAATGCAGACATTCGATTACAGGCAAAGACTTGGTAGCGATCGCGAGTCTGGGGGGGATTGCCCGAGAGCACCACTGGGGTGACACCTTCAGGCAGCATCTGCAATAACGAGGCTAACAGAGCCTCATCCCCGGCATTCCCTTTTCCATAATATCCACAACAGACTGCCCGAATAGGCCCCACAATCTTCCTCCTGTCAAACTCGGCAATGGATTAAATTTTCTGCGCTTACCTCATAACAGGATTAACCCATCACCCTTGTCAAGAGGTTGGAGTCCTCCCCAATCGGGTTAAAATAAAACACAACAAGGGCGAAGTGCCTATTGTGTTGTCTATTTTTTACCGATTAAATTCATGCACGCCCTCTCTCTTCCCACCTGGATGATTCACGTTTCCAGCGTCATTGAGTGGATCGCCGCAATTTGGCTGATTTGGCGCTATGGCGAACTAACGGGCGATCGCTATTGGCGAGGATTATCCTTTGCCATGCTTCCGGCATTGGTGGGGGCGATGTGTGCTTGTACCTGGCACTATTTTGATAATCCCACCTCCTTAGACTGGTTGGTAACCCTACAAGCGACGATGACGGTGGTGGGGAACTGTACCCTCTGTTTAGCCGCTTGGTGGATTTGGCGATCGGCAAAACTTCAGGAAAAATCTCAGGATTCTACGGTAATAGAGGAGAGTCAGGAACCGGCGATCGGTCCTCAAAAATAACCCAATCAACCCGGGCGAATTTGTTGACTCTCTCCCCGGAAATTTCCATATAAAATCAACAACTTTTTAAGATAAACCCATGCTTTCTAAAGATACTTTGTTTGCGGTTTCCCTATTTCCCTATCTGGGATTTTTATGGTTTATGACTCGTTCGGGGAAAATGCCCCGGTTAGCATTAATTGGGTTTTACGGCACGTTGGTATTTGTTGCAGTGACCATTCCAGTGGGGATTTATGCCCTCAAAGTCTATCACCAGTCCTTAGCAAATGTGGATCTGTTACATGGAGGGGCGGAGGTATTTTTGACCCTCTCTAATATTTTAATTGTTTTGGGATTCCGGCAGGCACTTGGGCGATCGCCTGAGGAGGGGTGAAGATGGGGTAGATGAGGAAGATGGGGGAGATGGGGGAGATGGGGTGGATGGGGAAGATGGGGGAGATGGGGTGGATGGAGGATAACAATAGCAAGTCGTAACGTTGAACATCTCCCCATCTCCCCTATCTCCCCTATCTCCCCTATCTCCCCTATCTCCCCTATCTCCCCCATCTCCCCTATCTCCCCCATCTC
>NZ_JAMXFA010000083.1 GCF_025370785.1 Laspinema olomoucense D3b | reverse complement strand
TCGTTTTTATCCCATAGCGGGCTGAGGCAGGCTTTGTCCGTGTTTACCCACCCTTGAGGGTGTGGGTTTTTATAGGTATTTGAAAACCGGATTCCGTATGAATAGTTGGGGTCAGTCCCCCTGGACTTCTTCAGCGGCGGCTTTTCCCACGAGTTTGGAGGCCCCCCACTGCCTCTAAAAAAATTAGCCAGATTAAAAACAGCAGGATTGGGAAATTTCCAATTCGGTGTGTTATGCTAGGTTACATAAAGTTTATGGAAATAAAACCCACTTAGGGTAACAGGAGGTGATGCCTATGTCAGATAGTAGTAAACGCATGGGTCATCAGATTGGAGTAAATCGGCTGTGGGCCGGGGCTGTTCTCTAACAACTCGCTTTAGTCCGCTCGGGATTAAAGAAAATCCTTGAGAACTAGGCTGGTGCGGAGTTCCTCCCGGCAGTCAGGTTCCAATCTGAAGACCAACTAGACCGCTTTCACCCTCAGCGTCATAGTGAAAACTAAACGCCCCCGGTGAGAGCGGATAGTTTTTTTAAGCAGTAGTTAAATGTCTTTGGCGATTAGAGAAAAACAGGTTGGTGATTAGGAAACCCTATGCAGGGAAGAAATCCGGTTAACCATCTTTAGTGAAGTCAACAGGGAGAATCAGATGGCTCAGTTGTTAACAGAAACGGAAATTCAGGAGCGGGTGAGTCAGCTTCCGGGCTGGACCCGCGAAGGAAAAATTTTGCACTGTGAAAGAAAATTTAAAGATTTTATCGAGGCGATCGCCTTTGTTAATCAATTAGTAGACCCAGCCGAAATCGCTGCACATCACCCTGATATAGAAATTTCTTATAACAAAGTCACCATTAGTTTAACCACTCATGATGCTGGGGGCTTAACCGAAAAAGACTTTCACATGGCCCAGACCATCTCCGAGTTGAAATAAGTTCACCTTTTTGAGAGAGTCGGTTGAGACCGATTAAATTCTCCTAACAAAATTTGTGTGATAAACTGTGCCCATCAGTAAACTAGAGATGTAGCATCAGCCCACTCTGGAGTTGTTATAAGTGGGGGGAACGAAGTGATTGAACTCTCGACTCCGTAGGGGCTAACGTTGGGATCCAAAACAGGTCCATCTTTAGAAGACATCCATTTGAAAAAATAAAAACGCAGATCTCAACCCAAGGAAAACGTTTCTGGCAAAGCTAGGAGCGAGCCTACCTCAAAAAAAAGAGCGTCCTTTTTTTTGAAGTCTCCCTCAGCAACAGGCTTACCTGTAACCTTGAACTACAGGTGCTAAACACCGATCAATGTCAATAGTGATGATTCTCGCTGAATTTGTCGGGAGCTTAAGGGAAAGGGAATTCATTATCCCTCCCTGTATGTCTTGAATGTACGGGAACCCACTCAACCGACTGGGGAGCATGAGTCGAGCAGTCCCTTCTTGATAGTCGCCAGTCTAAATAGGCTGATATTTTTTAAGGCCAATAGTCAAGGCTTTGTCAAAGTGCCTCGAAAGGGTCAAGATAACTACCAGTACCAGAAGTATTGCAATTGCGGTTACTTTATGATAGGGAAATTTTATTGGGCTAGGCTGTGGCGGATGCGCTGTTAGCTAGGCTTAACCATTCAAATAGTGCTTGTTTAACGGGGCTACCGCAATCCAGCCTTAAAGTTAACGCAGGAGTCTGAAGAGGATGGAAATTGTTTCCGCAGGTAGACAGTTATGGTTAAGGGCCTCTCGATAGTAGCACAAGATTGACGGGGAATAAAGGGAATAGGGCCGCCTTTCCTCCCTGGTTTAAAGAGCCAGGGCTTCCAGGCATCCGGTACTTTCATGTGAATTCAGGTAAAGCTGTGAACAGCGATCGGACAGTAAAACATCACCCGCTCGGGGTCTTCCATACCCCGGACCTAAGCAACGAATATGTAACGAGAGCGGAATTAGTAGAGGAGCTATTAGATATTGGGGCCGCGCTTTCGAGTACCTATGACTTGGGAGCGTTGTTGACCCTAATTTTAACTAAGAGCCGAGAACTGACCTGTAGCGATGCAGGGAGCGTTTACCTTATTGATCACAACGATGAAGACGTCCCAAAGTTGTTGTTTAAGGTAGCACAAAACGATTCTCTACCTCAAGTTTCATTTCAAGAATTTGCCATACCCCTGACACCTAAAAGTTTGGCAGGTTATGTCGCGCTCACGGGAGAAAGCCTCAATCTGGCCGATGCCTACGCCTTGCCACCCACCGTCCCTTATCAGCTAGAGCGCAGTGTTGATCGAGATATTGACTACTCGACTCGTTCGGTCTTGGTACTGCCTATGCAAAACCGTCAGGGGGAAATGATAGGCGTGCTACAACTGATTAATCGCAAGACTAGGGCCGATGCGGTGGTCACCCCAGAAAATGTAACTGAAGTCACCCAGCCTTATTCAGAATGGGAAGAGCGAATCGTCAGAAGTTTGGCATCCCAAGCGGCGATCTCCATCGAACGGAATCATCTGCAAGAAAGTATTGAAAATCTGTTTGAGGGTTTTGTGACGGCATCGGTGCAGGTGATTGAAGCACGGGATCCCTGTACCTTTGGACATTCTGAGCGGGTGGCCGAACTGACCGTTCGCCTCAGTCAAGAGGCCAATACGGTGACGACTGGAGCCATGCGAGAGGTAAAGTTCAGCGTTCGTCAAATCCAAGAAGTGCGCTACGCGGCTTTATTGCATGATTTTGGCAAAGTTGGGGTCCCTGAAGCAATTTTAGTGAAGCAGAAAAAGCTCTATCCATCACAACTAGAGGTGATCCGCCATCGCTTTGCTTTAGCCGAGCGAACAATGGAAATGGAATGCGCTCAAAACAAGTTTAGGTATTTGATTGAGCATCCCTCTCACCTCCATCGCCACCCGGAAAATGCTTGTTCTCATTGTCAGGAGCTACAGGAACTCGATCGTCAACTCCAAGAGAAGATAGAGCAACTGAATAATTACTGGAAGCTCTTGTTAGAGGCGAACGAACCGCGCATACTTGCGGAAGAACCCCTAGCTCGCCTCCGAGAACTTTCTCAACAGATATATAGAGATGTGGATGGTCAATTAAAGCCTTTGATTGATCCCGAGGAAATCACTCAACTGCTGATCCCCAAGGGGAATCTGACCCCAGAAGAACGCTTGTCTATTGAATATCATGTGACTCATACCTATGAGTTTTTGAAGCGAATTCCCTGGACCCGGGATCTGAAAGATGTGCCAAAGATCGCCTTCGGCCATCATGAAAAGATCGATGGATCGGGGTACCCGAGGGGATTGAAAGGAAATGAAATTCCGATCCAGGCGCAGATTATGACTATTGCGGATATTTATGATGCGCTCACGGCAGGCGATCGCCCCTACAAAAGAGGATTGCCTGTAGAAGCCGCCCTCAGAATTCTCCGGGAAGAAGCGATTCATAACAAAATCAACGCGGACCTGTTGGAGTTATTCGAGCATCGTCAAGTTTTTTCAGTCCTGGGTCACTCTCAAGAGATGGTCACTCTTGAAAGCGCTTAATCCCGAGGAGAGCATTACAGCTAATGGCTCAAAGCCCGATTAAAACCTTTTGATTCAGGCGATCGGGGAACTCAAAAACCTTGACCCCAGTCATCCCTGGGAGCCTATGGCTTCAAATCGAGCATCGGCTGGCCTTGAACCGAAAATTTTCAGTAAACAGAGGGTTTATTTGCCCTTGAAGTAGAAAAAAAACACCATAGAACTGGACCGTTCAAGGGTTACCATCATTCGCAAGAAACAACAAAGACTTGCAAATCTCCGGTTCCAATCGAAGTAAATCTGTTAATCTATAACAGAAGTAAGCAGCCACTATCTCGCTGACTATATAATGAGTCCAGAGTTTGTCAGAAGCAATAGGCCCTCCAGCCAACTCGGAAGCCTGCTTGATCAGGTTACGAAAAACCTCGGCAGAAAACTGAGCCGTCCGGTTGAGGGTTCGACATCCTCATCCTTGATGGGGCTAGTTTTTCCCCCGGGGACATCAATGAGTGGAGGGGATGCATCTGAATTCTAGGCTCTGCCGTAGCACCCCCACCCTGAGTAGTGGGGACCTATAACTGTTCCGGCTAAAAATCTATATCGGTGCAGTTGAGAAGTGGATATAGCCTGTCAAGGGGTTACGAGCTAGGAAATAGCTCTGAATTTCCTTCTTTTGGCTTGTCATCTCCTGTCTGAAAGATTGAGGGGAGACGTAAGTCAAATCGTTTAGATAATTAAAGGTGTGAGGAGAAGAGGGAAAATGTCTAAAGTATTGTGGAATTCCCTGTTGGTTAGTCCAGCAGTTTTAACATCGGCGTTAGTCGGAGCGGCCTTAGCGTCCGTGGTGGGCGCACCTGAAGCGATCGCCTCTGAAACCCAAACCGAGTCTATGCCAGTGGCTCAGGCGAATGAATTTGCCGCACCCACTGCATTTTCTTCAGCAGGGGGATTTAACCTAATCGCCCAAGTCCAAGAGGACGCACCGTCGGCCACAGAAACCGCCAACGTTTTACAACAACTCAATCAATACAGCCGTGAAGGGGGTGGCACCAACAACATTGCCCAAGTCACCTCCGTGTCTCAACTGCGGGACGTGCAACCCACTGACTGGGCTTTCCAAGCACTCCAATCCCTGGTTGAGCGCTATCGCTGTATCGCCGGTTATCCCGATGGGACCTTCCGTGGGAACCGTGCCCTAACCCGTTATGAATTTGCTGCTGGTTTAAACGCTTGTTTAGAACGCATCAACGAAATTATTGCCGCCCAACTTGAAGGGATTCTGAACAGAGACGACCTCTTAACCTTACAAAGGTTAACTGAAGAGTTTGCTGCGGAACTGGCAACCTTGCGCGGTCGGGTAGATGCCCTCGAAGTGCGCGTCGCTGAAATCGAAGCCAATCAATTCTCCACCACCACCAAACTCTTTGGCGAATCTATCTTCGCCTTATCCTTGTCTGAAGGTGGAAACAGTGTCGGTGGCGAGACCGATAGCGGTGTTCAATTTGGTACCCGCACTCGGCTGAACTTCGATACCAGCTTCACCGGCGAAGATCTACTCAGAACTCGACTGGAAATCAACAATCTGGATGCCTTCTCTGGCACCAACACTTTCACTCCCGAAGGGGATCTGAAATTTGCGGTTGACGAGCCTTACGGAGAGGGAGATACCACGGTCCGCTTAGACACCTTGCTATATAGCACGTCCGTTGGCCCTGCCAATGTCGTCTTTATCGCAAATGGTGGGGAATCACATGACTTCGCCAGCACCATCACCCCCTTGGATGGAGATGGTGGCAGCGGTGCTCTATCTCGTTTCGGGACCCGCGCTCCCATTTACAACATGGTTCGGGGTTCGGGGATTGGTTTAACCTTCGATGCAGGTCCTGCAGAAGTTAGCCTCGGCTACTTAGCAGAAAATGCCGCGACTCCTACCCGTCGCAACGGGCTAACAGATGGCCCTTACGGAGCCTTAGCCCAATTGGTGTTTAAACCTGTTACGGGACTGCAACTAGGTCTGACTTATGTCAATGCCTACCGCACCGATATGCGTACAGGTAGCCAACTCGCCACTCCTGTATCGTCTCTAGCTCCAGAGGATGGGTTAACCACCATCAGCAACGCCTATGGTGTTCAACTCGGTTATGATACGGGAACCTTTGCCTTCGGAGGCTGGGCCGGTTACACCAATGCTCGCATCCTGGACGAAGGTCTCAAAGGGGATCTGGGCATCTGGAACTGGGCTGTTAACTTAGCGGTTAACGCGGGACCTCCGGGCAGCCAATTTGGTCTGGTCGTGGGTATGGAACCCCAGGTCAACTCAGATGATTTTAATGGAGCCCTCGAAGACCCAGATCGTTCTTTACACGTTGAAGGGTTTTACCAATATCAGCTAACGGAGAATATTGCCATTACTCCGGGCTTTGTCTGGTTGACGGCTCCGGATCATAACGATCTCAACGATGATGTGGTAATTGGAACCATCCGCACCACTTTCCGATTCTAAAACCAGCAATTGGGATCAAACCCCTGGCTCAACCCAGGGAATTTAATTCTGGATGCTCCCTTAGTTTTAAGCTTTTAAAAACTGAGTAGCACAGATATTTAAACTCCCCTAATTAATTAGGGGGGTTTTCTTTTTAATGGGTTTGTCTAGGCAATATTCAAGGGATTTCTACCTTGGTTATCAACTGAGGTTAGAACTGAAAAACTGACATCCGTGCCCTGAATGTAGCTTTCCAAGGGTTCTAAAAAATACAGGATTTTTACCTTTGACTGTGGTTTCTTTTAAAAGAGGGGGAGTAGCAGGGGAAGGGGTGAGGGGGTACCTGCGGAAAGCGCGATCGCCTTGAACCTCCAGGCGATTTCCATAAAAGGAGACGGTTTATAAGTTGTTAAGACAAAGCAAGCCCGTGAAAAATACGTTAATCTTTTCCCCACTTTTTCTTTGGTATAATTGGCAACTCATCAGCATTAACAACTCAATTAACTAGATATTGTTAAGCATAGTATAGCGAGTCTCAAGAGTTGGGACAATTCTTCAAGTTCTGACAACCCCAGACTGTAGTGAAAATTCATGAATTGCCACTCCCTATAAAACTTTGGTCCACTATATTGACGAGTAAACCTTTCTAATAATCACATTCCCAGCCTCGAAATCGATGGAGTGGCAGGCAATTATTAAAGATGTCTAGAAGTCGGGTGGACTCAACCATATTTTAAGGGAGTAAATCTTATTTAAAAGTTAGACAAGTCTTTAAAATCAACCCAATCTATGTTTTAAGGGCTTAGTAGTTCAATCCTCCTTTTAAATAGGGCTGCCGTTAGGGTTTCCTTCTCCGGGTGAGAGAAAAATCCAAATTTAAATCATTTGGGAAGAATGGATTAAAAGCTGCAGCATCTCCTTTTGGTCGCCCTCACCCTAAATCGATGGCGACCCCATGCGGGAGAGGGGCTGTGAATCCGCCGGTGTCCCTTCTACCCAAAATGGTAGAAGGGACACCCGTGTAAGAGGGCCAACTGTCCAAATTGAGATGCTCCCTTAAAATTTACCGCTAATCAGGGAAGTAATAAAACGGGCTTATTTTGTTTAAGTAGTGAGTGTCTATAGCGAACTGAAAGGGAATTCTTGAATGATTTAGACGCACTATACTTTATGGAAATAAAACCCAATAATTCCGGGAATTGCTTTAGGCTGCTAGTTTTTTGAGTTCTGACCCTCCCCCTCTCAATCACGCCCTTTTTTAAGCATGGTATTAGCAAAATTTATAATTTCACTTGTGGTCAAGACCAAATTCAGGTTATAATCCCCAAGCAGGGGAAACTTTACCCATAGATATATCTCATAACCCTACTTGTAGGAAGGGAAAAAGCCAAGAGTAATTGGTAACAAATGCTACCAGAGAGAATTAAGAGATAAAAGTTCTTGACCGAACTACAGT